>NZ_JARTVN010000001.1:1424780-2642599 GCF_029625795.1 Mesorhizobium sp. WSM4989
GGGCACCAACAGCCTGTTCGAGAACATGACCGTCTCGCTCACCGACCAGGACGGCCAGAACGCCACCGGCACGCTCTCCGTCAACATCGTCGACGACGTGCCGACCGCGGTCGCCGACACCGATGCCGTGCCTGCGGGCTCGTTCGCCTCGATCGGCGGCAACGTCATGACCGGCGCGGGCAGCGACGGCAATGCGGCCGGCGCCGACACCAAGGGCGCCGACGGCGCAACCGTGGTCGGCGTCGCGGCCGGCAACACCAATGCCGATCTCGACAGCGCCGCCACCGTCGGCTCCGTCATCCAGGGCACCTACGGCAAGCTGACGCTCAATGCCGACGGCTCCTACACCTATGTCCGCGACGCCGGCACCGCCGGCGGCCATGACGACGTCTTCACCTACACCATCAAGGACGGCGACGGCGACACCTCGCACACCACGCTGACGATCTCGATCGGCAACACGCCGCCGACCATCACCGACCTGACGCCGGCAGCCAATGGCGGCGACGTGACGGTCAACGAGGACGACCTGCTCGCCAGCCGCGGCGCCGGTGAATCGGCCGGCTCCGACACCTCCAAGGAGAGCACCACCCAGGGCGGCACCTTCACCATCGCCTCGCCCGACGGCATCGCCACGCTCAGCATCGACGGCCACGCCTTCATCACCAACGGCGTCTTCAGCGCCGGCTCCTTCACCACGGCGCTCGGCAACACGCTCAACGTCACCGGCTACAATGCCGCAACCGGCGTCGTCAGCTACACCTACACGCTCAACGACAACGAGACGCATGCCGCCGGCCAGGGCACCAACAGCCTGTTCGAGAACATGACCGTCTCGCTCACCGACCAGGACGGCCAGAACGCCACCGGCACGCTCTGCGTCAACATCGTCGACGACGTGCCGACGCTGAACAGCGTGCAGAGCCAGCAGGCCAGCAACGACCCCGCGCAGACGCCCGCCGTCGGGGCCATCAATTTCGTTCCCGGTGCTGACGGCGCCGGCGCGGCCATGACGATCACGGTCAATACAACCGGATTGACCTCCAATGGGCACAATCTTGTCACAGAGCAGGTCGGCAACGTGCTGACGGCCTACGCCGACAACAACAACAACGGAAGCCATGACGCCGGCGACACGGCGGTCTTCACGGTCACGGTGAACACCGCGGCCGGCACCTCGGGGCAATACACCTTCGATCTGCTGGCCAAGCTTGACGGGTCGACAAGCAATGTCTCTGTCGCCTCAAACGGCGCCTTTGGCTCCGGCCCCAGCAATTCCATCGTCGTGACGGCCGGCGGCCAGAACATCGTGATGGTGACCGGATGGGCACCCACGGATGCCGGCGGCATCTTCACTGGAGCTCACGAGGCTGCCTGGCTGGCAGGCGGCAATCCGTCGCTCGCGCAGACGTCCAATGTCAACGGCTCGACCGCCGGTTGGGGACTTGGCAACAACAACTTCGACGCGGGCGAGTTCATGCGCTTCGATTTCGGTGCGCCGAACGACTACGACGGCGCTGGCGGCTATACGCCCCCGGCCATCACCATGGCGAATGTCAGCTATGCCAAATTTTCGTTCGACGCGGTGAGCGCCAGCAACAAGGTCGAATTCGTCGCCCACTACACCGACGGAAGCACCGCTTCCTTCATTCCAACGACCGGTGCGACGTCGCTGACCATCAATTCGCCTGCAGGCCTGCAGATCGCCTGGGTCGACGCATACGAGTCTTCGGGCAAGACCAAGCTCAACCTCACGGACGTCGGTGTGACATCGACCACGGTCGACCACACGATTCCGGTGACGCTGCAGCTTACGGACGGTGACGGCGACCAGACTGGAACGGCGAATTTCACTGTTCACGTCAAAGACGGCTTGACGCCTTTCGCCGTCGCCACCCCGGTGGTGCTCGACCTCAATCACGACGGGATCCAGACCACCGATCTCACGCACTCCACCGTTTCGTTCGACTACAACGGCGATGGTGTCGCCTCGAAGACCGCCTGGGTAGATTCGCATGACGGTATCCTGGCGATCGACCTCAACGGCGACGGCAAGGTGAACAACGGTTCGGAAATCGTCTTCACCCAGCACGCCGCGGGTGCTGCGACCGACCTTGCCGCGCTCGAGCAGGTCTACGACACGAATCATGACGGCAAGCTGACCGCCGCCGACCACGACTTCGCGCAATTTGGTGTCTGGCAGGATGCCAACGGCAATGGCGTGTCGGACCCAGGTGAGTTCAAGAGCCTTGCCGCTTTGGGCATCGTCGAGATCGGACTGGAAAGCAACAACCAGCATTCGGTGTCGGCCGACGGCTCGGTCCTGACCTATGGCGAAGCAACTTTCACGACCGCCAATGGCGAGACGGGCGCGGTCGCCGATATCGGATTCGGCAATTTCGATAGCGCCGCTTCCGGAGCTGCGTCGACCATGGCCGGCACTTCGGGCGCCGATACGTTCAAGCTGGACAGCCTGGACATCAAGGATCTGATCACCGACTACCACGGCTCGGAGGGCGACAAGATCGACCTCAGCGCCCTGTTCGACACCGCGCCTGCCGGCAATATCAACAACTACGTCCACTATAACAGCGAAACCAATACGGTGAGCGTGGACGCCAGCGGCTCGGGCAATCCCACCAACTTCGTCGACGTCGCCGTTCTTCAGAACGCGCCTGCGGCCGGAACGATCAACATCCTCTATGATGACTCGAACCATCAACAGCACACGGCCACGATTTAGTGCTTATGCGCGGCCGTGCTGCTATGCTATGCGTTAGCGAACCGTGAATTTGCAATTTGGAGAGGGGCTTACATGAAACATTCCGTAAGACTGCTGGCTTCGGCCGTCGCAGTGCTGCTCGCCGGGTCGACCGGCTTTGCCGCAGATATCATCGGCGAGCCGGCGGTGAATTACTGCCGCACCGTCGGCACCTCGGACCTGGTGCTGACCGACAATATCGTCGAGCTCAAGGACAGGGTGGTGAAGCTGATGGACGAATCGGTTGCCGTCGCCAACAGTCCGGAATGGATCAACTCGTCGCGTCCGGCCTTCGTCTGGGCATCGGAAGCCAAGGTCGCCTGCGGCAAGGCCTATGGCTACCTCAAGACGAACTACAAGGACGAGGACTACCTCAACAAATGCGAATGCTTCCACGACCGCATGGTCGAATACATGCACTGAGCTGACGGGCGCGCCGACCAGCTGCGATGATGGCCAAGACAGTCTGCGCCGAGGCCGACGCTTGCGTGCGACCGGCGTGGGTCGCCACGCATGCCGGCGTGGCGCGGCGTTTCCGACGCGGGTTTTCGCGAGCGTTGGAGCGGTTCATCGTTTCCGGGAAACGCCGAACTGGTCCGGCTATGCGTTTTTGCGCAATCGCGGACGGGAAACCGCTGCGCACTTTTCCTGGAATTGCTGCGGCGCTCGCCTTTGCCGTTGTCGCGGCGATCTCCGGCTGCCAGTCGAAGAACGGCGCATCGGAGGTGCTGGATCCCGCCGCGATAGCCGTTCCGGCAAGCCAGGCCGGAGCCACCACCGCCGCGCCCGCGCAGCTGACCGCCAGTTCCGCAGCAACCGCCCCCAAGGCCAATCTGACGCTCGGCACGGGCTCGACCAAGATCGCCATGCTTTTGCCGCTCTCCGCCCCCGGCAGCGCCGGCGAGGACGGCAGGAAGATGTATGATGCCGCGCGGCTGGCAATGGCCGATCTCGGCGACAAGCTGGTGACGCTGACGATCGAGGACACGCGCGGCGACAGCGGCTATGCCAAGGACCTGGCGGTGAAGGCGATCACTTCGGGCGGCGTGAAAATCGTCATCGGGCCGGCCGAGCTTGCGGCGGCCCAGCACCTTGCCAAGCTCTCCGGCACGCAGCGGCCGCCGGTGCTGGCGCTGGCCGACAATTTCGCCGGCGGCCCGGGCGTCTATTCGGTGCGGCTCAGCGAAGCCGACAGCGCGGCGGCGGGCGCGGCAGCGATTGCCGGCAAAGGCGCCAAGAAATTCGTGCTCCTGGTGCCGGCGGGCGCGAACGCCGGCGCCGTCGAGGCGCGGGTCGCCAACGCGCTCAGCATCTATGGCGCGACGCTTGCCGTGACGCTTCCCTATTCGGCGTCGGACGCCGCCAAGGTGGTGTCGGACATGGGCTCGCTGGTCGAGGCGCCCGACGCGGTCGTCGTCGCCAGCGGTGACGGCAGCCCTGTTGCCGTGCTGGCGGCGCTTAAAGCGAAGGGTATTCCGGGCAAGGCCGTGAGCCTGATCGGCACCGAGCGCTGGCTCGAGCGCCCGATCGATCCGCTCTATGAGGGCGCCTATATCGCGACGCTCGACCAGAGCGAGACCGGACCGATCGCCGACCGTTTCAAGGCGACCTACAACTATCAGCCCGACGTCAACGTCGCCTACGCCTATGATATGGTGGCGCTGTCGGCCGGCATAGCAAGCTCGGTCGGCCCGAACGGTTTCTCCAAACAGGTGCTGGAGAACGCCAGCGGCTTCCGCGGCTCGACCGGCCTGTTCCGCTTCCGCGCCGACGGCTCGAGCCAAAGATCGATGCCGTTTTTCAAGGTGGAAAAGGGTAGACTGAAGCTGGTGGAGAAACAGACCGCGGGGTTTTGAAAGCGCTGGCTAGTTAAGCTGCCCTAGAACCCCGGAGCTACTGGCCAGTGCCACATTGGCATAGATCTGAAACGCGATCGTGCAGATCGCAGCTGCCGAGATTGGCACGCCGAAAGGCACGACGCCTTTGCGATCCAGGTGCTGCACATAATGGCGGAACATCCCGGCCGGCAAAAGAAAAGGATTTTTTACCAGGACCGCTGTAGCGAGTGCGAAACCCAGCAGAAACACCGAAAAGACGACGAGACCGCTTCCTCCAATCAGAAACGGTGTGACCGCCATCAGCTTCACATCGCCGGCACCGACCTTGCGCAGAACCCAGAACGGAAAGAGCGCGATGAACAGGACAAGGCCGGCAATGGCGCTCAGGCCCATGTCCCACCACGAGCCCGCCTGGACGGCTAGGAGCTGCAACGCTCCCAGCCCGAGGCAAAGCAGCAGCAGAACGTCACGGTTGGCGATTTTCTGGGTCGAAAAATCGACCCAGGCGACCCTAGCAAGCAGTGGAATGGCTAAAGCCTTGAGCAGCAGCGACGCGGCAAGCAAGAGGCTCATGAACGCTCGATGTTCCGCACGCTGGACGACAGAAGCTTCAGATTGTTGGCCACGGTCGGATCGTTGGGGGCGAGTTCATAGGCCTTGAGGAAATTCGCCCGCGCGTCCTGCAGCTTGCCGCGCAGCAGATAGGAATAGCCGACGTTGTTGTAGTATTCAGGGGTCGCGCCGAGCAGCTTGTAGGCCCGCCTATAGGCCATGTCGGAAAGATCGAAACGACGAATGCGGTCGCAGGAAGCGGCAAGGCCCAGCCAGGCGACACCGTCATTGGGCGCCAGCCGCGTCGCCTTGTAGAACAAGGCACCGGCATTGCCGTAATTTTCCGAACGAAACTGGGTCTTGGCCTCGGTGACCGCCTGGTCCGAAGCGTAGTAATCAACGTCGCTGACGGTCTTCAGCCCGTCGAAGGCATCGCCGAAGGCGGTATAGTCGCCCTTCGCCGGCTCGTTGGTGCGAACCACGCCGTCTCCGATGTCTTTTGTCTGGCAACCTGCAAGGAAGATAAGCAGCAGGCTGGTCGCGACTGCGAGGCGCTTTGTCATTGTGTGTCCCACGAGTCCCCGACTCAGTTCAGAACCTAAGCACATGACGGCTTAGAAGAAAATGCCCTTCATGCGAATGATGATCGGCAACAGGACAATCATCAAAACCACAGGAAACACGCAGACGCCGAGCGGTATCATCATCTTGACCGGCAGCGCATTGCCTCGTTCTTCCGCCCTGAGAATTCTCTTGCTGCGCATCTCATCGCTATAAACTCTCAAAGCATCGGTGAGACTGGTGCCGAGCTCCTCCGATTGGCGGAACAATGTCGAAAGTGCCCTTGCCTCGTCGAGGCCGAGCCGCTCTGAAAGATCCCGAAGGGCCTCGCGCAACGGCTTGCCGGCGCGCAACTGCAGATTCATGATGGAAAGCTGTATCCCCAGCCATTTGTGTGTGCCTGCCAATTCCTGGCTCACGCGCTCCACGGCAGCCTCTAGACTCATGCCGGCATCGGCACAAGTGATCATCATATCCATGAAATCAGGAAAGCCGCGACGGTAGGTCTCTTTCTTAGCATTCTCGAAACGATCCAGCGCGATGCTCGGAATAACCAAACAAGCGAGGCCAAACAGGGCGGCGGCGGCGAAAACAAAAATCCCCGGAATTTGGGACGGGACCACGGCGAGCAAGCCGGTGTACACTCCCAGAAAGCCTATGGCGACAGAGCCAATCCGGGTCAGTGTATAGAATAGCGGAGCGCTCGCTTGGTAGAATCCGGCGCGAAAGAGTTTCGCTTCAAGGGCGTTAGGCTCGCCTCGCTCTTTCTCGACTGATCGGAAGTACGCGTCGACCGGCCGCTGCGCGGCGATCTTGGCGAGTTGTTCCTGCCCGACCAACGACCGCCGGTTCGCAATCCCTTCTGTCAAAAGATTTTGCGCGACCAGTTTCCGCGTCTGCAAGGCAGGCAGGAAAATCAGCGCGCCGAAGAGGAACAGCGCTATCGCTGCCAGGAAAACAGCGAGAGAAACCAGGAAGCTCAGATCCTGTAAATTCGAGAACAGGTTAATCTCTCGCCTCCATCAGAAATCGAAATTAACCATTCGGTACATGATAAAGTCTCCAATCAACGCCCAGATTCCGAAGATCACAAACGCCGGCATGAGGAGGGGACTGTTCCATACTGCCCCGTAGTAGCTTGGCGCGATAACCATCAGGAGGGCCAGCATAACGATCGGAAAAAGCGAAATGATCCATGCCGACATCCTGCCCTCGGCCGACAATGCACGGATCTTCAAACGCAGTTTCTGTCGCTCGCGCAGCACGGACGAGAGATTGGCCAGGATTTCCGTCAGGTTGCCGCCGGTCTTGGCTTGAATGGACAACGATACCGAGAGTAAGTGAAGCCCTTCGAACCCAACTCGCTGCGAAAGCTTTCGTACCGCTTGCTCAAGGCTGAGGCCGAAAGTGATTTCGTCGGAGACGATGCCGAACTCAGTGCCGAGCGGGTCAGGCATTTCGCGGGCCACAAGGGCGATTGCCACAGTGGTCGGGTGCCCTGCCCGGAGCGAACGGACGATCATGTCGAGAGCATCAGGGAGTTGGGCGGCGAATTTCAGAACACGCTTGTTGCGTGCGCGCCGAAGTACCAGAAGCGGCAACGCGAAGCCTATCAGCAAAAAAGCGATGAGCCCCGCCAAAGCCGAAAAACCAAGAAGCAACGGCAAAAGCAGCGCGAGAACCAATCCCGCCAGCAGAAACATCGCGGCAAAAGCCAGCGGATTCCCGGTGATGCCTGACTGCGTGTAGAGCCGGTTCAAGGCGATCATGCCAAAGAGAAAATCACCTGACTCCGTCAACCCGCGTTCGCGCAGCAGACCTTGCAAAGTCTTCTCTGCCGGCGCTTCTTCCGCCAAACGCGAGAGACGCCGGTTTATGACGCCGGTTCGGACGCGACGGGACGCATAAGACAAATAGAACGACTCTGCTGCAAGGATCACCGACGCAGCCGCGAGGACATAGATGAAGTAAAGGAGCGTCTGACCTGTCGGCATCAGAGCGGAACCTGTGGGTTGAAGGCGTCCTTGCCGAAATGGTAACCTAGTGTCGCCGCTTCCGTTGCAAATCGCGGGCGGACACCTGTGGCGCGAAACTCGCCGACAATTTGTCCCTCTGCCGTTACGTCGCGGCGGATGAAGTGATAAATCTCCTGAAGTTGGACGACATTGCCTTCCATCCCGGTAATTTCTGATATGGATATGACCCGCCTGCCGCCGTCGGAAAGACGCTGGGTCTGCACGATGATGTCGAGAGCCGAAGCGATCTGCGCCCGGATGGATTCATGCGTCATCGGCATGCCTGCCATGCCGACCATCTGTTCGAGCCGCGAGATCGCGTCGCGCGGGGTGTTGGCGTGGATAGTCGTCATCGACCCTTCATGGCCGGTGTTCATGGCCTGAAGCATGTCGAAGGCTTCCTCCCCGCGCACTTCGCCGACGATGATGCGATCCGGGCGCATGCGCAGCGCATTCTTGACCAGCTCGCGCTGGCGAACCTCGCCCTTGCCTTCGACATTGGGCGGACGCGTTTCCAGCCGGCCGACATGCGGCTGCTGCAATTGCAGCTCCGCCGCGTCCTCGATGGTAACAAGGCGCTCTTTGGCCGGGATATAGCTCGACAACGCGTTGAGCAATGTCGTCTTGCCGCTGCCGGTGCCGCCGGAAACCAGGATTGATTTTCGCGCTTGCACGGCGATCCGGAGCATGTCGACCATTGGAGGACGGATCGAATTGAAGGCGATCAGACGTTCAAGCGAATAGGGGTGCTTGGAGAATTTGCGGATCGAGACAAGCGGCCCATCAACTGAGATCGGCCGCACCGCGATATTGACGCGCGAGCCGTCGTTCAGCCGCGCATCGACCATGGGCGCGGATTCATCGACGCGCCTGCCTATGGCAGAGACAATCTTGTTAATGACGCGCAGCAGGTGCGCCTCGTCGCGGAAACGGATCGAGGTTTCCTCCAGCACGCCGCGGCGTTCGATGAAAACGCGATTGTGGGTGTTGATCAGGATATCGGCGATCGAGTCATCCTTGAGCAGCGGCTCGATCGGCCCAAGCCCAAGCATCTCGTCGGCAGTGTCGCTGGTCAACTGATCCAGCTCGCGCGCGTTGAGCGGGACATTGCGGCCGCGCACGAACTCGCGCACGATCGGCCGTATCTCGTTCAGGATCTCGTCCTTAGAAGCGTTTTCGAGGGCGGTCAGGTTGAAGCGGTCGATGAGGTGTCGATGCAGTTCGACCTTGAGCGTCAGGAAATCGTCATTCTGGTCCGCTTCTGTCGCCGGAGCGCTCGCCGCTCCATTCATTGCTGCGGCCGGCGCCGGCTGCACCGCTTTCGGTTCATTCTGACCTTTGATGAAGCGACCCAACATGCCGCTGCCCCCCTGCTGTTCCCCCTGTCGAAACTAAGCGTTAACCACGAGAGGCACAAGCGGCCTCTAAGACACACTGGACGTATTACTTGTGACATAGTTAAGAAATCGAGCTATGAGAAATCGTTTTATTTTGCAGTGCATCTCCCTACCGACCAAAGTCCTAGGACCTTTGCCGATATCCGCGTCAATGCACCCTCTAACCCCCTTAATATAAAGGGATATGTTATATAACTAATGTTGTAGCCTGGAAGGCATGGGCATGGCCGAATTGTGAATGAATGGTTAAGACGGCTTGAAAATCAAAGCGAATCAAGCATTTGTAAAAAATGAGGGAATCAAAAATCCAGTATTGAAAGGTTAAGGGACTGTTAATCCGTTTGACTCGGCTTTTTTGCGGGACAAGGATTGAATTCGACGGGGGATGCTTGGGTATGGGGTTCATCCTTAGGCTCGTCTCGTCGGGTTGAAACCTCCAAAGGGAGAAATTGGCATGAAGAAGCTCATGACGATGGCCCGGCAGTTCCGCGACGAAGAAAACGGCGCTGCTATGGTCGAATATTCCATTCTGGTCGGCATCATCGCCGGCGCCGCGATTCTTATCATCGTCGGCATCGGGCTGTGGGTGAACGGTCGCTTTACCGATCTCTGCACCGATTTGAACGCCAGCGGCATCGGCTCTTGCTCCAGCGGCGCTGGCGGCTAATAAAATTCTTCAGGCCCGGATCTATCCGATCCGGGCCTGAATCCAATCGCGGCGGGCGAATTCCCGCCCTTGGGGTTTGGGGCTTGGGTTATGCGCGCGAATACAATCATCATGATCGTCCTCGCTGGCGTGTTCGGCGTCCTGGCGGTGGTGCTTGCCAACATCTGGCTGGCCAATCAGCGTAATGCGCTGGCGCAAGCGAACGGTGTGCAACGCGACACGGTCGTTGTGGCAGCGGTGGCGCTGAAGTTCGGTGACACGCTGACGGCAGAGAAGCTACATGAAATTGCTTGGCCGGCGGGTGCGATACCGGCTGGCGCCTTCAAGACAAGCAAGGAACTCCTGACGGGCGACCCGAAGCAGGCATTGCAGGCGATCGGCGCCAATGAGCCTATCCTCGC
Organism: Mesorhizobium sp. WSM4989; assembly: GCF_029625795.1. Classification (NCBI taxonomy): domain Bacteria; kingdom Pseudomonadati; phylum Pseudomonadota; class Alphaproteobacteria; order Hyphomicrobiales; family Phyllobacteriaceae; genus Mesorhizobium; species Mesorhizobium sp. WSM4989. The sequence continues at coordinate 1,434,973 of NZ_JARTVN010000001.1, forward strand.
GACAAAGATCACCGGTCCCGGCCAACGCGCCACGCTCTCCGCGGTGCTCGGCGAGGGCATGAAAGCCGTTTCCATCCGCGTGAATGACGTGCTCGGCGTCGCCGGATTCGTGTTCCCCGGTGACCGGGTCGACGTGTTGTTGACACGCACCCTGCGCAATCCCGACGGTGCAGACCAGAGTTTTGTTGATGTACTGTTGCAGAGCATGAAGGTGCTGGCCGTCGACCAGGTGGCGGACGAGAGCAAGGACAGCCCCACGGTGGTGAAGTCGGTGACGTTGGAAGTCAGCACCAAGGATGCGCAAAAGCTTACCTTGGCGGCCGGCGCAGGTCAGTTGTCACTGGCGCTGCGCCAAGCGGCAGCCAGCAAGGGGGAAGAGACCGCGCGTATCACACTTTCGGACCTGACCGGCGACACGCCGGACGATGTCGCCAAAAGGCAGGCTGAACTCGCCAAGCAGGCGGCGGCAGAGGCGGCAGCCGCCGAAGAGCGCAAGCGCGCTGATGACAAGCTCGCCGGACTGGCGCAGGCCGTCGAGCGGGTAGGCAGCAGAGTCGACGAGTTGAGCAAGCTCAAGCCGGCTCCTGCTGTGGCTTCCGCACCACAAGTAAAAGAAGTTGTAAAGGAAGTGGTCAAATATGTGCAGCCGGAGCCGCCAGCCCGCGCTACAATCGGAGTGTTTCGCGGCGTAAAGCTCGAGACATACGACGTGCCACGACAGAGATAGCGCACGGCGCATTCGGATAGGGGAGTCCGGGTGTGCCCGCAAGGGGGACGATCTAGATGCGAATTTTTCGGGGATCATTGGCCGCCGCCGCTCTGGCCTGGTCCTGTATTGTGTTGCCGTTGAGCCCTGCGGTTCATGCCGCCGACCGCTTCATCGATGTATCGAGCCCATCGCTGCACCGCGTGTTCGTGCCCGTTTCTCAAACCGCCACCATCCGGGTCAATGCCACGCTTGGCGATATCGTCGTCGGCGACGAAAAGATCGCCGATGCCCAGCCGATGACCGACAAGACGCTCTACATCATCGGCAAGAGCGTCGGCACTACCACGGTCAATCTGTTTTCCGAGGACAAGCGCTCGCTGGGCGCCATCCAGATCGAGGTCGGCCAGGATGTCAGCGACATGGCGGCCGCCATCCGCCAGGTAGCGCCGAGAGCACGCATTGAAATCGGCTCGATCAACGGCAAGGTTCGGCTGAGCGGCCACGTCAAGGACGCCGCGACGCTGGCGTCCATCGTGGAAGTCACACAGCAATACGGCCCCGACGCCATCATCAACGCCGTGACCATCGACGATAGCGAACAGGTCAATCTCTCGGTGCGCATTTTGGAGGCCAAGCGCAATGCCGGCCGCGATCTCGGCGTGTCGTTCAAGAGCACGAACAGGAGCGGCACGACAAAGGTCGGAACCGGCATCGCCGCGGTGGATGAAGACGGTGCAGTGCTCGGGTCAGGCACTTTGCTCAGCGGGCTTCTTTCCAACTCCAGTCCATTCGGGGCCCTGCTCACGCGCGTGATCGACAGCAATATTAAAGTCGACATGTATATCGAAGCGCTGGAGTCGAAGGGCTTGGTGCGACTGCTGGCCGAACCGAACCTTACGACGGTCTCAGGCGAAATCGCGAGCTTCAACGCTGGCGGCGAGGTGCCGATCCGCAGCGTCAACAGCCAGGGCGAGATCGAGATCCAGTTCAAGCAGTTCGGCGTCAATCTCAACTTCACGCCGGTCGTGCTCGACGACGGCAAGATCCATATGAAGCTTGCCCCGGAAGTGAGCGACCTGACCGGCTTCACGCCGGCCGGCGATCCGATCTTCACCAACCGCAAGCTGGCAACCACAGTCAATCTACGCGACGGCCAGAGCTTCGCCGTGGGCGGTCTACTCTCCAGCAAGAACACGAGGTTGCAGGAACAGGTGCCGTGGCTCGGCCAGGTGCCGATCATCGGCGCGCTGTTCAAGAATTCGAGCACACAGAAGGAAGAAACCGAGCTGGTCGTCATCGTCACGCCGCATCTCGTGCGGCCGGTGAAGCCAGGCGAGCAGTTGGCCACGCCCTTCGACAAGACAAGGCCGGCCAACGACCCGGAACTTTTCCTGCTGGGGCAACTCGAAGTCAGCAAGGATATGATCCGGAAATATGAGCTGGGCGACGGCGTCACCGGCCCTTACGGCCACATGCTGGATGTGAAATCGAAGGACAAGCTGGTCTATGTCAAGAAATAAGCTCCTGATCGTCCTTCTCAGCTCCACCCTGCTTGCGGGATGTGCTGCCGACTATTTGAACAATTACGACACGATGACGTTGGCATCTGGTGACTCGCAGAATGCCAACCAACTGCTGCAGACGGTCGACCCCTACAACCCGGCTTCAAACAACACCAAGATTGAAGGCGATGGCGTACGTTCCGTCGCTGTGATCAACAAGTACAGATTCCCGCCCGCCGCGTCATCCGGAGGCAACGCCACGGTCAACGTGGGTACTGGAACCAACACGGGGAATTGAACAGAAGGATGCGGTTTTATAGGCGCCAGGCGAACGAGGGTTTCTGGCGCCAGGGAGCTGAGAGTAAACGCCATGTTGCGAACCATTCGCGCGTTCTGGCACGACCAAAGGGGTATTGCCCTCGTTCTAGTGGCCATCATGTTGCCGGCGATCATTGGCTTTTCGCTGCTGGTGATCGACTTGAGCCGGGCCAACAATTTGCAAAACGACCTCCAAAAAGCTGCCGACGCCTTTTCGTTGGCTGGGGCTGCAGAACTTGATGGTTTTCCGGGTTCATGGGGGCGGGCCGAGCGCGCTATGGCGACGCTGGTCGACAATGAGAGTAATTTCTCAACTTCAGGTCGATTCACTTTGACCTCCGGGCAACCGGGCGGCACGGCACGATGCAACAGCGCCGGAAACATTTCGTGGTGTTTCCTCAAGGCAATCCCCCCTGCGGACGGTACCCAGATAACGACTGCCAACCAGGCTACTTATCTTGCAGATCCCACGCCTGCCGTGGGCGAAGATGAAACCAGATACATACAGGTCAAAGTGACGCCCACGGGCTTCGACACACTATTCCCGATATCGTTCCTGCCAGGCGGCACCGACAATTCGTGGACAATCGGGGCGGTGGCGACTGCCGGGTTCACATCAGGCGTTTGCGAGTACACGCCGGTGTTCATGTGCAACCCGTATGAGGACACAACCATCACGGGCGGCGTCACGCTGGAGCAGGCAGCGCAAACCAGGCAATACCGTCGTCGCCAAATCAAGCTGCGCGGTGACGGGTATTATTTTCCCGGCAACTTCGCTTTCCTGGCTTCGCCGTTCGGCAACGGCGCCAATCAGCTTGAAAAGATGCTCGCCGACTCCAAGCCGCAGAATTGCTATTCGCGCGATGGCGTCGACACCGAGCCGGGACAGAATGCCGGACCGGTAGAGAATGGCATCAACTCGCGATTCGGGATCAATTCGTCCAACTACTCGGACGGTCCTGCGGTCAATGTCCGCAAGGGCGCTAAGAACTGGGACCAGTACGTCAAGAGCAACAAAGTCGAATACGAAACGGACCCCACAAAGGGCGTCGGGCTTGAGCGCGACTCGTGCCAGATCTCTGGCAGTTGCACTATGATGGGTGGCCGCATGGGCGGCGGCGACTGGAACCTTTCCCGATATTGGAAAGCGAACCATCCGCTCCGTGATTCCGGCCATGGTGCAGGCAACCTGCCAGATGCTCTTTCCGGCACGGGCGCCGATCTTCCCACTCGCTATGAGACCTACAAATACGAGCTCGATCCCAATGGCGACGGCAACACCTCCGACAACATTGTCGGCGACGCGGCAGTCAGCGGCGAAAAAGGTACTCCGCCTGCTGGGGCTGGCACGCCGATCTCGACCCCTGACCGCCGGTTGCTTTACGGCGCAATCTTGGACTGCAACGCTCTCAAGGCTTCAGGCATGAACTTCAGCGGCCGCTTGACGGGCATTCCGGTTAGAAGATTCGCCAGTTTCTTCATTACAGAACCGATCAGGGACGGGAAGGACATTTTCGTCGAACTGGTCGACATCACCGGGAAGGGTGGTAGCGGTACGCTCGACAACTACCTGCGCGACGAAGCCCAGCTTTACCGGTGATGGCAATGACCAGAACCCTGTTCCGTCACCTATTCAGATTTCGACGCGACCATCGCGGCACCGCGCTTGTCGAGACGGCGCTGATACTACCTCTGATGGTGCCCCTGTCGGCGGGCGTGTTCGAGTTCGGCAATCTGATCCACGACAAGCTGTTGATGGAGGCCGGGCTCACGGATGGCGCGCGTTTTGCGGCCCGCTGCAACAGCCAGATGTACACCGACAACGGCCTCGCGGCGATCAACTGCGCCAATATCGCGGCCAACATTGCGGTATTCGGCAATGTGGGAGGCACAGGCAGCCCGCGCGTCAAAGGCTGGCAGAAAGCGGGGGGCACATCCAACAATGCGACGGTGACCATCGCCGCGAGCGGTTCCTGCCATGACGCGGTGGTCTCCGGTGTTACCGAATACCGCTCCACCACCGCGCAGGTCTGCATCGTCAGAGCGACGGGCGCCTTTCCATATAGCGGCATCGGGATGCTGTCGTTGCTCGGCATCGGTCCGATCACGCTTAACGGCTTCCACGAGGAGCGGTTGATCCGGTTCTGACGATGATCAGGCGATTTGCAAAAACGGAAGACGGTACGGCGATGGTCGAAATGGCCATCGTTTCGACACTGCTCTTTGCGTTGACGCTGGGCTTCGTCGATTTCGGCTACGCGCTCTATCAATGGAATTCGGCGACCAAGGCCGTCCAGATCGGCGGGCGGCTCGCATCCATCTCCGACCCGGTCGTAACCAATCTAGCGGCTGCCGCGCCGATAGCGACGCCCGGCGCGCCGATTGTAGCCGGCGCGTATGGACCTTTCGTTTGCAAATACAGCGGAACCACCGGAGCTTGCAGCAATGGCGGCACGTTCGACGCTACCAATTTCAGCCGCATCTTCCGGGGAGACACGGCTGTTACCAACAACGACATCTGTCCAAAAATCACCGCAGCCCAGCGACTTACGATGCGGCCCGGCATGTGCCACTTCTTTCCCGGCCTGCGACGCGACAATATCGTCATTACCTATGCAGCCACCGGCCTTGGCTACCAGACACGTCTTGGCGGGCCGGTGCCAACCATCACCGTCAGCCTGCAGAACATGACCTACCAATTCTTCTTTCTGGGTGGACTGTTCGGTCTCGGAGACATGACCATGCCCTCCATGCTGAGCACGGTAACAGGCGAAGATTTGAAGAGTACGTCGCCATGAACGCCATCGACACCAGAGTGCTGCCGACGAAACGCAAGCAGGTCGCGCTGTTTTCGTCCGATGCGAATTTCAGGCACGACGTGACCACCCGGCTCGACGCGCTGGCGATCTACGACGTCAGGGTTTCGGAGGCGGTCGAGTTCCTCAAGGGGCCTCCGGTCGATGCGCGGCCGGGCATCATCATCCTCGATCTCGGCGATGGCGAGCTGCTCGGCAACAATGCGCTGGTCGAGGCGCGCTCGGCCTGGGCTTCGGTGCCGCTGATCGCGGTCTCAGGCGAGCTGACGTCGGAGCAGACGCGGGTGCTGGTGCGCATGAATGCGTCGGACTGGCTGCACAAGCCGCTCGACCCCAAGGAGCTGCTCAACGCCGTCACCTTCCACGACACCGGCAACCAGGGCACAAAGAGCCGGATCGTCACCTTCATTGCCGCCAGCGGCGGCGCCGGCGCGACCACGCTGGCCATCTCGGCGGCCGAGCACCTCGCCTCGAAATCTGCCGAGCGGGCGGCCTCGACCTGCCTTGTCGACCTCGACTTCCAGAGCGCCAATTGCGGCGCCTATCTCAACCAGTTCAATCAGTTCGACCTTGCCGGCATCATCGGCCAGCCGGAGCGGCTCGATGTCGAGCTGATGGACGTCATCAAGCTGTCGCGGCCGTCCGGCCTCACGCTCTATTCCTTCGAGCGGCCGCAATTGCCGTTCGAGCCGCGCGGCGCCGATTTCGTCTTCCGGCTGCTCGACCTCGTCGCCTACCGCTTCGACGACATCGTCATCGACCTGCCCAACATCGAGACGCCGTGGCACGAGTCGGTGCTGCGCACCAGCGACGAGATCTTCATCGTCTTCGAGCTCAACGTCGCCTCGCTCAGGCAGGGCAAGCGGCTCTACAAGAAGATCCGCGAATTGCGCGGCAACGGCGTCTCGATCACGCTGGTCGCGAACAAGCACAAGCGCAAATGGTTCGGCAACCACTTCTCGCGCAGCGAGCTGGAGAAGATCTTCAAGGCGCCGCACATCAAGTCGCTGGTGCTCGACAACGCGCTGCTGGCCGATGCGCTGAATCGCGCCATCCTGCCCTCCGAGGTGGACGGGCGGGCCCGCTTCAACAAGGACCTGAAGCGCATGTTCAAGGAGCGGCTGGACAATGCCCAGCGCTAGAGCAATTCCAGGAGATCCGCGCAGCGGTTTTCCATCAGGATTTGCGACAAGGCAAATGCGGCGGATAGCGACTCGCCTTGCCGGCGCCTGCCTGATCGGCATCGCCCTGGCGGTGCCTTGCGATTTCGCGGATGCCGGATCGGGACTGCCGCCGCTTCCCGCCATGGGTCCCAGCCTGCGCAAGACGGTCGCCTTCCAGACCGGCGAGCAACCGGGAACGATCATCATCCGCAAAAGCGAGAAGGCGCTCTATCTGGTCACGAACAAGAGCCAGGCGCTGCGCTACCAGATCAGCGTCGGCCGCGACGGCTTCGGCTGGACCGGCACCGTCAAGGTCGCCGCCAAGACCGAATGGCCGGAATGGCGCCCGCCCAAAGAAATGCGGGTCCGCCAGCCGGAGCTACCAGCGATGGTGCCCGCCGGCCCCTACAATCCGCTCGGCGCCAGGGCGCTCTATCTGTCGCGCGACGGGCGCGACACACTCTATCGGATCCATGGCACCAACGATCCCAAAGGTGTCGGCTTCGACGGCACGTCCGGATGTTTTCGGCTGACGAACACGGATGTGATAGATCTCTTCAAGCGCGTCGCGGTGGGCGCAAAGGTGGTGGTGGAATGACGATGATCAGCGAGGCGGATATTCCGGCAATCGAACTCAGCGAACAGGAATCGGCGCCGGGCAGGCCGAGCCGGGCGAGAACCATCGGCGTGGTCGCGGCCGGCGCGGTCCTCGTCACCGCCATCAACGTCACCGCCGCCTTCTATCTCTATCGCGGCGTCAACGACCTTCGGGCATTGGAGGCGCGGCTGGACCAGCTCGGCCAGTTCGAGCAGCGGATCGGCGCGCGCATCGATACCGTCAACAACGGCTTCCAGAGCCGGTTCGAGACGCTGGACCGGCAGCTGCAGGCGAGTTTCGGCCAGATAAACGGCAATCTCGCCCGGCTTGAGCAGGGCCAGCCCGTCGCCGCCGATGCCGAGATGCCGCGGGCGCCAGAGCCCAGTTTCGCCAACACGACCGTGGCCGAGGCGTCGGCAGGTGAAAACCCCTCCGTCGGCGCGCCGGGATTCAAGGGCAAGGCCGCGCCGCCCGGACCCAATCCGTCCTATCAGCGCATCCAGCAGGCCGACGGTAAAGTCTACTACAAGAAGATCAACTGACGCGGCATAGGGCGATAGCGGAAGGCATTCCGATCAGCGGGGTCTACAGATCACGCTGCAGCGCCAGGATGCGGACGGCGCGGGCTTCGGCGCGCAGCCTCGCCTCGCGCAGGAAGGCGACATGGCAATAGGCGCAGGCCGCAAGGCCAAGGCACAGCACCATGCAGTTTTTCAAGCTGAAGTCGATCGCCAGCGAGAATTGAAAGCCGCGCGGCGCCGTGAAGTTGGCGATCGTGCTCGCCGTTTCCGAATGGCTGCCGGCCGCTATCATCAGACCGGCGAACATCAGCGCGGCATGGTTGGCGAGGAAGAAGCCGGCGGATCTCTTGGCCTGGCAAGCCATCCAGCAGACGCCTGACGCAACGACGATGACGGCGGCATCGACGGCCATCGAGCCGCCGAGATAGAAGTCCACCTGCTGCCAGAACATCGTCGAGAAGGGGCGCAGCTCGAGCCAGATGCGCCACATGGTCGGGCTGGCCGAATAGCTTCCGAGCAGAAACGTCGCCGTCCGTTCCGCCGCCAGCAGGAACAGCATGAGAGCCGGGAAGGCAAAGAGCAGTATCGGCTTGCGCGTCATGTCATCCCCCTCGACATCCGATGCTCGATTGTAGGCCGCATTGGTTGCGCGAGACTTAACGCAAAGCCTTGCTTTTCAAGCGATGTCATCGGCGCCTAATGTATGATCCGGTGAAACGACGAGGCGCGCTTTGGGCAAGGCGAAATCGACCGGCCGGCTTGCCACGACGCTCGGCAGCCTCGGGCTGGTCGCCGGCGCGCTGCTGGTTGCCGCGTCGAGGCACTGTTTGCCGCCGGACCTGCCCTCCCCGCCCGCCCAGGTCGCGAGCGAAGCCCGACCTGCCTCTCGCATCGCCGTCCATGACACGCGGCCAGGCCAGCCGGCGCGCAGGATAGCCGAGCACCTCATCGCGCCGCCGCCGCTCGACGTGGCGGGGATCGAGCGCATCGAGCCCCGCCCTCCGCTCGGCGAGCTCGGCCTCGCCGTGCCGCCGAAGACGCCGATGCCGCAGGACTGGCGTGAGACGCTGCTCTATCGCCCGGTCGCCACCTCGTCGGCGATCTTCGAGTCCATGGGGCGCAGGGTGATCGTCAGCGGGACCATCGAGGTCGATCCCGCCAAAACCTGCGCGTTCGGCGATGTCATCTGGCCCTGCGGGCAGCGCGCCCGCGCCGCCTTCAATGCCTGGCTGCGCGGCCGGGCGCTCAAATGCGTCCTGCCGCCCGATGCCGACCGTTTTGCCATCGCCGCGCCGTGCATGCTCGGCAAACAGGATGTCGGCGCCTGGCTGGTTGCCAATGGCTGGGCGATGGCGTCCCCCTCGGGCATCTACGGCAAAGCCGAATCCGTCGCCAGGGCTGCCGAGATGGGCGTCTTCGGCCCGCCGCAATAGGACATACCCGGAAAGGCGCGCAACGGCCTTGCCTGCGCCATTGCGTAAAAACGGAATGGCTAAAGCAGCTCGGCGATCCTACCAAACGCTGACCCGTTTCAGCGACGAATCAGATCGAAGCGAGAACCGGGCCGCAGCCGCCGGCGCCATCCAGGGAGAAAGACACTGATTTCCTTCAAATTGTAGGCCACGCTGAAACGGAAATCGTAACACACCGCCTTTATGCCAATGCGTCCAACAGGAGATTGGCCAGTGAGTATGAAAACCGAGACCGCGCCGGCAGAGCCCTGGAAGCATGTCGTCTGGCTGACCCTGCTGGGCACCGCCGGCTGCGTCGGCCTGTCGCTCGGCCTCAACTATCTGCTGCTGCTCAGCGACGCGTTGACGCCGTTCGGCCGCAGCGTCATCACGGCCGCCCTTCTGCCCATTATCATCGGTCTGCCGCTTTTTGCCTTACTCGGCTGGAGAGAGGTCGAGATCCGCCGTTACCGGCAGGAGCTCACCAGATCCGGCACCTACGACCATCTGACCGGCTGCCTCAACGGGGCCGTGTTCACGTCGATGGTCGACAGGCGAGCCGCCAGACCGGCCGGGCCGCGCTCCGGCGCTTTTCTCGTCATCCATCCGGAGCATCTTTCGGCGATCAATTTGCGCTTCGGCCTCGAATGGGGCGACGAAGCCTTGCGGCTGATCGCCACCGCCATCAGGTCCTCGGTGCGCAAGGAGGATCTGATCGGCCGCATCGGAACGGCGATGTTCGGTATTTTCCTCGCGGGCGCGACCGAGGAGGACGCCAAAGAGGTCGGCAAGCGCGTCCGGGAAGCGGTCGGCCAGATCTATTTCGCGCCGAAAGGCGACAAGGACGTGCTCGCCATCCGCGTCGGCGGCGTCGTCTTCGAGCATGAATTGGCTTTCGAAGACATGTTCCGCTCGGCCGAGGAAGGGTTGTCCGAGTTGCAGGACGAGACCGGCTTTCACCTGTCCCATTTCAACAACTGAGCGGCGCAACCAGCAGCCAAACCGCCGACAACCTGGCGCGAGCTGCGGTTCAAATCTCTGCGTCTCAGATGCCGCCCATGCAGAGGTATTTCATCTCAAGATAATTCTCGAGGCCGTGGCGGGACCCCTCCCGCCCGATGCCGGACTGCTTGACGCCACCGAAGGGTGCCGCTTCCGACGACATGCGCCCGGTGTTGATGCCGACCATGCCGTATTCCAGAGCCTCCGCCACACGCCAGACGCGCTTCAGGTTGGACGCATAGAAATAGGCGGCGAGGCCATAGATCGTGTCGTTGGCCTCACGCACGACCTGATCGGCATCCTCGAAACGGATGACGGGGGCCAACGGCCCGAATGTCTCCTCCTGCGCCACCGTCATCGCGCTGGAGACGTCGGTAAGGACCGTCGGCTGGAAAAACGTGCCGTCCCTGGCAATCCGGCCTCCGCCGCACCGGATCGCGCCGCCCTTTGCCACGGCATCGGCGATGTGGGATTCGATCTTGGCGAGCGCCCGCCTGTCGATCAGCGGGCCGATGGCGACGCCGGGATCGAAACCGTCACCGACCTGAAGCTCGCCGACCCGCCGGACGAATTTGTCGACGAACTCATCGTGAACGTCCGACTGGACGTAAAGTCGGTTCGCCGAAACGCAAGTCTGGCCGGCATTGCGGAACTTCGCCTGGACCGCCCCGTCCACGGCGGCATCGATGTCGGCGTCGTCGAAGACGATGAAAGGCGCATTGCCGCCCAGCTCGAGACTGACCTTCTTGATCTGGTCCGAGCACTGGCGCATGAGCAGGCGTCCGACCTCGGTCGAGCCGGTAAAACTGATCTTGCGCACTTTGGGATTGTGGCAGAGCTCGCGCCCCACCGCGGCACCCTCCGAGGCATAGATGAGATTCACGACACCATCGGGAAAGCCGGCCTCGGCGGCGAGCGCGAACATGGCGCCTGCGACAAGCGGCGTCTGTTCGGCAGGCTTAAGCACAATGGCGCAGCCCGCCGCCAGCGCCGGTGAGATCTTGCGCGCCACCATCGATGCGGGAAAGTTCCATGGTGTGATCGTGCCGACGACGCCGATCGGCTGCTTGATAACCAGCATGCGGCGGTCCGTCGACGGTGCCGAGATCGTCTCGCCATAGATGCGATTGGCCTCCTCGGCATACCATTGCAGATACGCCGCCGCATGCGAGACTTCCGATCTGGCTTCGGCGAGCGGCTTGCCCATCTCCGCGGTGAGGATCGCCGCGAGATCGTCGGTGTGGGTGACGATCAGTTGATGCCACTGCCACAGCAATTCGCTGCGCTCCCGGGCGGTCAGCCCCGCCCATTCGGCCTGTGCGGCATAGGCCTTGTCGATCGCGGCGCGCGTCTCCGCAATCCCCATGTCGGGAAGTTCCGCCAGCAATTCGCCCGTCGATGGATTGAAGACCTCGAACGTGCTCCCGCCAACCGGCGTGCCAAGCGCCGGCACACGGTCGATCGCGCCGAACAGGTCAGGCGATTTCAGGTGGCGCATGATCGGCAGGCATAGGGGCAATACCGGTCTCCTCCTTCAACGAGCTGACATTTGAGAAGGTCAAGATGTATTCCGCACGTCTGCGCCTGTCATAGGGCCTGGGAAGGACGGCGGTAGACCCACCTGTGACAACTGGCTTCCTCGAACCATCGGCAGGAATGAGAGCTCGACCAAGGGAGAGGAGGTGCCCCGAAAGCGGGCTGGTGCTGCGAGAGAGGATTGAACTCTCGACCTCTCCCTTACCAAGGGAGTGCTCTACCACTGAGCTACCGCAGCCTGCGATGGCGGCGCTTCTGCCATAACGAACCGGCAAGCGCAAGGCCAAGAAAACCTTAAAACGACGCATGCCTTCGTGCGAAATCGCTGCGCGGTTTTCCCGCGGCATGTGTCGAATGCCGCGGCTGTGGAAGCCGCTTGCGAGCAGGCTTCGATGACATGGCGGCGCCACAATGTTAACTATGCCTGAACCACAGCCGGCTATCCGCCGGCGAGGACCGGCGATGAACGACAAGGCAAATCCGCCGAAAAAACGCGATGGCGAGCGCAAGGACCGGCTGGCCGAGGCGCTGCGTGCCAACCTGCAGAAGCGCAAGGCGCAGGCCCGTTCGCGGCGGGATGGCAATCCTGATGATCGGCCGGAAGGATTGCCGACTGCTGGAAAAATGCACAAGGACTAACCGAAATCAGCCACACTGGCCGATCACACTCGGTCCACAGATGGGGAAATCCTATTTCTTGAACCGCACCGGCCGATAGTCTAGAGCCGGATATACTCAACCGATTGAAACCGGCCCGTCCGGGCCGAGGGGACGTTCTTTCATGGATCGCATCAGAATTGTCGGCGGCAATAAGCTTGCCGGAAGCATTCCGATTTCGGGCGCCAAGAACGCGGCGCTGCCGCTGATGATCGCCTCGCTGCTCACCGACGACACGCTGACGCTCGAAAACGTGCCGCATCTGGCCGATGTCGAGCAACTGATCCGCATCCTCGGCAATCACGGCGTCGACTATTCCGTCAACGGCCGGCGCGAGAAGCAGCAGGAGGGCTATTCGCGCACCATCAATTTCTCCGCCCGCAACATCGTCGACACCACCGCGCCCTACGAGCTGGTGTCCAAGATGCGCGCCTCCTTCTGGGTTATCGGCCCGCTGCTTGCCCGCATGGGTGAGGCCAAGGTGTCGCTGCCGGGCGGCTGCGCCATCGGCACGCGCCCGGTCGACCTCTTCCTCGAAGGCCTGCAGGCGCTGGACGCCGAGCTCGACGTCGACAACGGCTATGTCGTCGCCAAAACCAAGAACGGTCGTCTCCACGGCAACCGCTACGTGTTCCCGAAAGTGTCGGTCGGCGCCACCCATGTGCTGATGATGGCGGCTTCGCTCGCCAAGGGCGAGACGGTACTCGAAAACGCCGCCCGCGAGCCGGAAATCGTCAATCTCGCCGAATGCCTGATCGCCATGGGCGCCAAGATCCACGGCGCCGGCACCTCCACCATCACCATCGAGGGCGTCGAGGCGCTGTCGGGGGCGCGCGTGCGCGTCATTCCCGATCGCATCGAGACCGGAACCTATGCCATGGCGGTGGCGATGACCGGCGGCGACGTGGTGCTGGAAGGCGCGCGCCCCGACCTGTTGCAGAGCGCGCTCGACGTCATTGCCGAGACCGGCGCCGAGATCACGCCGACCAATGCCGGCATCCGCGTCAAGCGCAACGGCACCTGCATCGCACCGGTGGATGTGACGACCGCGCCCTTCCCCGCCTTCCCGACCGACCTGCAGGCGCAGTTCATGGGCCTGATGACGATGGCGAAGGGCAAGTCGCGCATCACCGAGACGATCTTCGAGAACCGCTTCATGCATGTGCAGGAGCTTGCCCGCCTCGGCGCCCACATTACGCTGTCCGGCCAGACGGCGATCGTCGACGGCGTCGCCAAGCTGAAGGGCGCGCCGGTCATGGCGACCGACCTGCGCGCCTCGGTGTCGCTGGTCATCGCAGGCCTTGCCGCCGAAGGCGAAACCACCGTCAACCGGGTCTACCACCTCGACCGCGGTTTCGAGCGCCTGGAGGAGAAGCTTTCCGGCTGCGGCGCGGTGATCGAGCGGATTTCGGGCTGACAAAGCGCCTCGGTTGCGCAGAGCGGAAAGACCGCATAACAGAAGATTGACTAATCAACCTTCAGGTTTGCATTCCGCATGGCCCTCAAGCTCATCGCGCTCGACGACCAGGATCTGAGCATCATCTCGGCCCACGTCCAGGACGCCGTGATGAAGGTCTCCGACCTCGAATACCTGCCGGCGGCCAAACGTTTCGTGCTGACCATGAACCGCTTCGTCTGGGAGGCGAGGTCCGGCTTCTTCCGCCAGCACAATGAACGGCGCCAGAGCGTGCTGCATTTCGACCGCGTGCTGGGCGCCAAGACCAGCGGCATCGCCCGCGACAAGCCGGCGGAGATACTGTCGCTGCTGGCGGTCAGCTTCGTCGCATTCAGCAAGCCGGCCGGCATCATCGAGCTGGTTTTTTCCGGAGGCGGCACGATCATGCTCGACGTCGAGTGCATCGAGGCGCGGCTCGCCGATGTCGGCGGCTCCTGGGAAGCCACCTCGCGCCCGGTTCACAGGACCTGAGCACCGACGATGGCCATCACGCTTAGCCAAACCGACGCCGATTTCGAGCTGCGTTTTTCGGCATTCCTCACCACCAAGCGCGAGGTGTCGGCCGACGTCGAAGCCGTGGTGCGCGACATCGTCGCGCGCGTGCGCGCCGAAGGCGACAAGGCGCTCATCGACTACACGCTGAAATTCGACAAGGCCGATCTCAGCAGGCTCGGCATCGCCGTCTCCAGGGCCCACATCGAAAAGGCATACGCTGCGGCCGATCCAGCCACAGTCGCGGCGCTCGAATTCGCACGCGACCGCATCCGCTCCCATCACGAGCGGCAGAAGCCGAAGGACGACCGCTACACGGACGGGGCCGGCGTCGAGCTCGGCTCGCGCTGGAGCGCGATCGAAGCCGTGGGGCTCTATGTGCCCGGCGGCACAGCGAGCTATCCGAGCTCGGTGCTGATGAATGCCGTGCCGGCCAAAGTCGCCGGTGTCGAGCGCATCGTGATCGTGGTGCCGGCCTCTGGCGGCGTCATCAATCCGCTGGTTCTGGTCGCGGCCGACCTTGCCGGCGTTTCCGAGATCTACCGCGTCGGCGGCGCGCAAGCCGTCGCCGCGCTCGCCTATGGCACCGAGACGATCCGGCCGGTCGCCAAGATCGTCGGGCCGGGCAATGCCTATGTCGCGGCAGCCAAGCGCCAGGTGTTCGGCAGCGTCGGCATCGACATGATCGCCGGGCCGTCGGAAGTGCTGGTCGTGGCAGATGCGGACAACGATCCGGACTGGATCGCCGCCGATCTGCTGGCGCAAGCCGAGCACGACGCGTCGGCGCAGTCGATCCTGATCACCGACAATGCCGCATTCGGCACGGCGGTGGAGCAGGCGGTCGAGCGCCAGTTGAAGAGCCTGCCGCGCGCCGCGACGGCCGCGGCGAGCTGGCGCGATTTCGGCGCCGTGATCCTGGTGCCGACGATCGAGGCTTCGCTGCCGCTGGTCGACCGCATCGCGGCCGAGCATGTCGAGCTCGCCTTCGACGACGCCGAGAACTTCCTCGCTGGGATGCGCAATGCCGGTGCCGTCTTCCTCGGCCGCCACACGCCGGAAGTCATCGGCGATTATGTCGGCGGCTCCAACCACGTGCTGCCGACCGCGCGCTCGGCGCGCTTCTCGTCTGGTTTGTCCGTGCTCGATTTCGTCAAGCGCACCTCGATCCTGAAGCTCGGCCCGGAGCAGCTCAAGGCGCTGGCGCCGGCGGCGATCGCGCTCGCCAAGGCGGAAGGGCTCGACGCCCACGCACGATCGGTGGCGATCAGGCTGAACATGTAGCGATGTCCGGCCACCACCAAAACCGCGACAGGCTGATCGACGTCGAGCTCGACGAATCGATCGGGCGTTCGACGCCCGATGTCGAGCATGAGCGGGCAGTGGCGATCTTCGACCTGATCGAGGAAAACAGTTTCCGGCCGGTCAACGACGATGGCGCCGGCCCATACAGGCTGAAGCTGTCGCTGGCCGAGTCGCGCCTGGTGTTCGCCGTCAGCCGCCAGAATGGCGCCGATGTGGTTACCCACATCCTGTCGCTGACGCCGCTTAGGCGCATCGTCAAGGATTACTATCTGATCTGCGAAAGCTATTATGAGGCGATCCGCTCCTCCACGCCCAGCCATATCGAGGCAATCGACATGGGCCGCCGCGGCCTGCACAATGAGGGCTCGCAAACACTGATGGACCGGCTCGCCGGCAAGATCGAGATCGACTTCGACACGGCGCGCCGGTTGTTCACGCTCGTCTGCGTGCTGCACTGGCGGGGGTAGTCCTGGCCGCGCTGCCGCATTCGATTCTTTTTGTGTGCGGCATGAATGCCGTGCGCTCGCCGATGGCCGAGCAACTGGCGCGGCGGATGCTGCCCGCCACCACTTTCGTCGCCTCGGCCGGCGTGCGCAGCGGCGAGCGCGACCCCTTCGTCGATGCCGTGCTTGCCGACGAGGGTCTCACGCTCGGCGAGCGGCAGCCGAGGACGCTGGACGAGCTGGAAGACGATTATTTCGACCTGATCGTTACGCTGGCGCCGGAAGCGCATCACGCCGCGCTCGAGCTTACCCGCTCGCTCGCCGTCGAGGTCGAGTACTGGCCGATGCCGGACCCGACCGACACCGGTGGCACGCGCGAGCATATCATGGCCGCCTATTGCGATGTGCGAGAGCGGCTGAAGACGCGCATAAGCCGGCGTTTCTTGCTTCCGGAAGCAAAAAACGCGACGGATTAAGCATGTTCACAAGCGGGCGATTATCATATAGGTTCCGCCGCAAATTCCGGCTGGAGTCGGACGAGTTCAGGTCTGTTCGACCTGAAATCGTCCGGCTCCAGATCAAGAGTAGAGCATGATGTCGTCCGAAAACCGCTTCACACTTTGCGGCATCATGCTCTAGGCCCCGGAACCGCCATCCAAGCAAAGGTATCGAATGCCGAAGGAAGAAGTCCTCGAATTTCCGGGCGTGGTCACGGAACTGCTGCCCAATGCGATGTTCCGGGTGAAGCTCGAAAACGAGCACGAAATCATCGCCCACACGGCCGGCCGCATGCGCAAGAACCGCATCCGCGTGCTGACCGGCGACAAGGTCCTGGTCGAAATGACGCCTTACGACCTGACCAAGGGCCGCATCACCTACCGCTTCAAGTAACAATTCGGCGCGAACCGCGATGAGCATTCTGCAGAAGCTCGTGCTTGCCTCGGGTTCGCCGCGTCGCATCGAGCTGTTGCAGCAGGCCGGCATCGAACCGGCCCGGGTGCTGCCCGCCAATGTCGACGAGACGCCGCTGCGCGCCGAGCATCCGCGCTCGCTGGCGAAGCGCCTTTCCAAGGACAAGGCCGAGAAGGCGTTCGCCTCGCTGAAAAGCGAGGAAGACTATGCGCCGGCCTTCATCCTGGCCGCCGACACGGTGGTGGCTGTGGGACGGCGCATCCTGCCCAAGGCCGAGACGATCGACGACGCGGTGAACTGCCTCGGCCTGCTTTCCGGCCGCTCGCACCGGGTCTATTCCGGCATCTGCCTGATCACACCGGGCGGCAAGCTCAGGCAGCGGCTGGTGGAGACCAGGGTGCGCTTCAAGCGACTGCCGCGCGAGGAGATCGACGCCTATGTCGCGTCAGGGGAATGGCGCGGCAAGGCCGGCGGCTATGCCGTGCAGGGCCTCGCCGGCTCCTTCGTCGTCAAGCTGGTCGGCTCCTACACCAATGTGGTCGGCCTGCCGCTCTACGAAAGTATCGCACTGCTGTCCGGCGAGGGCTTCAAGCCGCACAAGAACTGGCACGTCGCGCGGCCATGACCCCGGACGAAAAGGTCACGCCGCTGAGGCCGAAGCGCCCCTGCCCCGAATGCGGCAAGCCTTCGGTGCGGGAGCACTATCCGTTTTGCTCGACACGCTGCAAGGACATCGACCTCAATCGCTGGCTGAAAGGCGCCTACGTCATTCCCGGCCGCGACGACGAAGAGGAAGAAGACGGAGGCCCCAAGCAAGGCCCTTCGTCCACAGACGAGCAGTGAAGGCCGGTAGCAATACGCCGTTTCCCGGCGATTTTTCTTTATCAACACCTAAGCGCTGGACAGGGCGAATTCCCGTGCTATAACCCACGCGCTTTCGAGGGGGGCGCCACCCGGCGCTTCCGTGAAACCCGGCGGACGAGCCCGTCAGCCGGCGCAGGCCCAGATAGCTCAGTTGGTAGAGCAGCGGACTGAAAATCCGCGTGTCGGTGGTTCGAATCCGCCTCTGGGCACCATCACCCTCTTCTCCCCGCATTCGCTTTCGCCGAAGCTTCTACGCTGCAGCAAGCAGCTGGTGTTGGCGATCTTTTTGCTAGCGATGGCGCAATTTGGCGGGATTAGGAGCGCTGCGCTGGAGCTGTTACGGCTGCACGCTTGCCAGCCGGTTTAGCCGTGCCCAGGTTCTTCGAGCTTTTCCAGTCTCGCGGACAGCCGGTCAAGGTCAGTTGTGCCCTGGCCGAAAAGGCTCATGGCCCTCATGGCGACCAACTGGCGGTCTTCCTCGCTCTCAAGTCCATGCCTTGAACAATAGCGATGGACAGCTTTTGAGAGGATTTCAAGTTGGGTGGAATCCAAAACACCATGCAGGGACATGCGTGCCTCCTAGCCAGGGGCGAAAGCACGATACCGCTTTCAAGCGTCCGCTTGCCTCACTACTCGGTACGAACGACAAAGGGGTGATACGCCTCTCCGGCAAGTCGCGCGCTAACAAATGAGGCCGTGATGAAAATCGCGCCTGAGCGGTTACGTCTTCTTGAGAAGGCGCGCCTGCCGAAGAAGCGAAGCTGCGTCGATGCTGATCAAGTCGATGAGCTCGCGTGCTTGGCTGCGGGGATGCCGGTCCCGCGGGGCTGAAATCGCACCCGAAATTCCTTTTCGGCCTGTGACATTCCACCTGAACGTCGGGTACGCGAGCCTTGGCGGCGGCCCGTCTCGCTTGTCATGTGACAGCCATCAAAGACCCAAGAATATCAATCGGCACTTCGCGAACGTTTTCTCCGCTCCAGGCTTTTCGCCTTTCGGCGAGCGATTCTGAGTTCGCCAAGCGTCGGCCGCCACCACCCTCTCGATCGTTCCGCTGATCCGGCAGGACGCCGCGCCGGCCATGTCTTGATCAGTTCAGCCAAGGTCGGCGGCCGCCACCTCGCCCAAACGGCGCCGAAGCCGGTCTCCATCGACTGTGGGTAGAACGGCGCCAGCTCAGAGGGGTCGGCGAGCTCGCCTGAAATCCCGGTGAAGACAACAACGTCATATTGCACCGTCGCCACGGCGCGACCGAGCGGAGGCAGGTCTTCGGCTGGAACCGGATAGCGCCGGCGCCTGCGTTCGGCATGGCGCAGCCTGGCGGCCTTGTGCTCATCGGAGTGTTTACCAGCCTCCCGCCGGCGTTTCCTCTCCTCCGGCTCGGCGCGCTGGGCGGCTCTTTCGATGCTTGGCCAACGGCGCCGCAGCTCCTCATAAGCGCGAAAAGGCACCCGCCAGACCCGCAGTTCGTCGTCCCAACTCGCCCATGGAACCGCTCGCAGTTCCTCCAGCACGGTCTTCGAATAAGGCGTGCGAATGCGCAGGTCGTCCGCGACTTCCAGATAGTGGCTCGACAGTGGATCGAAGGCGAAGGCATCCCGCCCCTTACTGTCGTCATGGGCTGCGCGAGCCGCTGTCTCCTGTGCCAGCCAGCGCTCGATCCGCCGCGCCGCCGTTTTTCCGGGCACGAACCAGCTCCTGAGCTCGTCGCTCCACCTCGCGCGCGGAAACGCAAGCTGGAACCGCTCAACTGCCGCTCGATCGTACGGGAAGCGCGCTTCGGCACCACGAGGCTTCTGCGGTTCAAAATGGGCTTCGGATTTTTCCATCGGATTGCGCTCGCTAGCTCTGCTCGCAAGGAACGCCGCGCAAGTTCCTTGGGTTCAAGCCACACAGCCGAGACAAGCCGAACTGCTCGAGGAACCGCGAGCGGAAACCTTCCCGGCATTCGACGGTTAATCCGGATCAGGAGAGGTCAGCCCATGGCGAGACGACGTGATGCAGATGAAACAGCGGCGAGCCGGCCCAGAAGGCCACGTTCGCGCCCGCTGAAAGGCGAAGAAACGGAAGTGAACCATATCGTGGAAACGCAAAACATCTCGCCGGCCCAGGCGCGGGAGCTGGTGCGGCGTCACGGAAACGATTGGCGCAAGATCGATGAGGCCGCCAAATCCTACAAGAAAGACAGCTAGTATTCCAAACCAAGTATCGGGGTGACTGCCCGGAGAGATCATCGGCCAAGATAACCGGATGACCAGGATCGCTACTTTCAACGTAAATGGCGTCAATGGGCGATTGCCGGTCCTCCTGAAATGGCTTGGCGAAACCGGCTATGACATCGTCTGCCTGCAGGAGCTCAAGACATCCGATGAGAAGTTCCCTGCCGAGGCGATCCGGCAGGCTGGTTACTGCGCCGTCTGGCATGGGCCGAAATCTTACAACGGCGTAGCGATTCTGGCCCGTGGGAAACAGCCGCAGGAGCGCAGGCGCGGACTGCCAGGCGACCCGGACGATACGCACAGCCGCTACATCGAGGCCGAGGTGGATGGGCTGGTGATCGGCTGCATCTATCTGCCGAACGGCAATCCCGCGCCTGGACCTAAATTCGATTACAAGCTCGCGTGGTTCCAGCGTTTGATCAGCTATTCCCAGACCCTGCTTAAAGAGGAAACGGTCCTGTGCGGCGATTACAACGTGGTGCCAACCCCGATTGATGCGGTGGTGCCGGCGCGCTGGTTGGGCGATGCAGTGTTTTTCCCGCAGAGTCGTGACGCTTACGCCGATTTGCTGAAGATGGGCTGGATGGATGCGGTTCGGCAGATCCATCCCGAGAAGGGGGTCTACACCTACTGGAACTTCTCCTACCGGGGCGGTTATGACCGGAGCTCCGGCCTGCGAATGGACCATCTCCTGATCAGTCCGGCACTTTCAAACCGGCTGCGAGGGGCGGGCGTCGATGCTGCGGTAAGAGCTTTGGAAAGGCCAAGCGATCATGCCCCGGCGTGGATCGAGCTGACCTGGCCTGGAAAGCTCGACTGAGGTTCCGATGGCCTGCCCAGGAGCGGCATCAGCCCGAGCGTATCACGCCGGGCTCATCGGTCTGTTCGTGGGCTTGTCCGACAGCTTGGGGCGCGGCCACAAGGTCCTGGAATCCGATCGTGGCGACCAGATACCCCGCTTCGTCGTAGATTCTCGTAACCCACGATGTCGGGTCGACGCCTTCGACAATCCCATCGAGCATCGCCTCCTTAGCCGCGCGTTTCGCCTCGGCCTTGGCGGCATCCAAATTTTCCATGTCGACCTGGATGGCCGGCTGCGCCGTACTTTCGATGAACTCAAAACGGAACTTCGGCATTGGTTTCTCCATTCGGCGCCGCCGGGAGCGGATCGGGCGGGCTCTCAATCTTGCCGTTGCTGGAAGTTTCGTCTCCGAGCACTGTTTCCGCGATGTATTGCTTGAGATCGCCGACTTCGTCGCCGATATCCTCAGCCAGTATTCCCAGGCCTTCGGCATCGGCGATGCATTGTTCGGCGAGCTTCTCGGCGGCGATTTCGGCCGGGATTGCAGCTGCGGCTTCCGCCTTGTGCTCGTCGATCCATTCCCCGACGAAATGTGCGGTCTTGTTCACGATGATATCCGGTTCCTGAGCGGAAACCGTGTCAGCGTCAGTTGGCTTCGTGTCCATGTCTAAACCCGCCCTCTAGGATCCTTCTTCAACGCCGATTGCCTGCGAAGGATGCAGGCGTTGGTCGAAAGTTGTTATAGCTTCAGGCTTGCACTTCAGACTCCCGGCTCAAGGCTGGAACCTGCGTCAGGATCAACAGTTCTTGAGCATGGCAAATCACCCGATAACGAGTTTCCTCACCTCAATCGGCACTTTTGCGTCCCGTCCCGCCGCATTCCTGGTGCTGCTGGCCTACGCAGCACTGTGTGTCGTTTTCGATCGGCAAAGTCTGAATTGGTATGGGGCGGCCACCCTGGCGCCTCCAGCGGGCGCGTGAAAGGTGAGATTTGGTCGGAACCGGCGGAGGCTGCTCAGCAGCCTCAAGTATTTGGCCGTCGCGCTTGTCGCCAGTCTGGTCACGCTGCTCGCGATCAACTTGATCCCCGAGACCCGTGTCATCCGCACCATCGTGCCGCACCGTTTCGATGCGGCAGATCCGCAATTCGCAAGGAGCATGAGCAGCTATTCGCAGGGGCAGATGTTCGAGGCGAACGCCGTGCAGACCCTCGTCAACGGCGACGAGATTTTTCCCGCCATGCTGCAAGCGATCCGTTCGGCCCGAAAGACCATCAACATGGAAACCTACATCTATTGGTCGGGCTCGGTCGGCTACGAGTTCGCCACGTCTTTGGCTGCGAAAGCCCGAGAGGGTGTCGAAGTGCGCGTGCTCGTCGATTGGCTTGGCAGTCTTCCCTTCGATGAGAAGCTGATCCAAATCATGACGAGTGCTGGCGTTCGGTTCGAGCGCTATCGGCCGATCCACTGGTACACGCTCGACCGCGTCAACAACCGGACGCATCGCAAGCTGCTCATTGTGGACGGGCGGGTCGCCTTCACAGGCGGGGTCGGCATCGCGGACAACTGGCTGGGAGATGCGCGCAACCCCAATGAGTGGCGCGACACGCACTACCAGATCGAAGGGCCTGCTGTGCCCGGGTTCCAGGCGGCCTTCGCCGAGAACTGGCTGGAAACAGTGGGCGAGACGTTGCAGGGCGAGAACTTCTACCTGCCGCCCGAAGCCGCGGGTGCGCTCCGTGCCCAGCTGATCCTTTCTTCGCAGCCGAACGGCTCCGAAAACATGGAGCTGATGATGCTGGCCGCCATAGCCGCGGCCAAAGACCACCTGCGCATCGGCATGGCCTATTTCCTCCCGGACGACATCGCCCTGCAGCAGATATTGGACGCCAGAAAAAGAGGCGTCGCCGTCGATGTGATCGTTCCCAATTCCCTGACGGATGTTCCGATCGTCCGCAAAGCTTCGCGCTATTTCTGGGGCAAATTGCTCGAGGCCGGGGTGCGGATCTACGAGTTTCAGCCCACGATGTATCACCCCAAACTGCTGATCGTGGACGACGTCTGGGCGAGCTTCGGTTCCACCAACCTGGACCAGCGGTCTTTGCGTTTGAACGATGAGGCCACGCTCAACGTCTATGGCAAGGAATTCGCACGAACGCAGATCGACTTGTTCAACGAAGATCTGAAGCGCTCGAGGCAGATCAGCCTTGCCGAATGGAGATCGCGTCCCATGCGCGAAAAGTTCACCGATTGGCTGGCCAGCACGCTCCACGCGCAGCTCTAGTCAGCCCATGGAGCCGAACGCAAACACCAGCCGCTGCTTGTCTCTTCGGCCGCCCGTCACCCAGATCGGCGGAGTTGCCAACCCACCCCAGGTGAGCCAGGGTCGGCCGCCACGGGGCGGCTCTTGACGCCGAAAATCGCGCTTCCAATATTTCACCTCAGCGCCGCCGGCACATGCCCAACACCTTGCTGAGCATCTGTTTGGCCTGCCGGCGATTGGCGCATCAAGCGGAGGAAGGTCATGGGCCCAAATGTCTTCGGGGAGCCCGTTGGGCGTGCTTTGATTTCTCGGCAAAGCGACAACTATGGTCACGACCACGGCGCGGCAGAACCAGGCGCGATGAGCACTGATGTGTTCGCTGAACCTGTCCTTGTTGATGACGTGCCATTTGGCGTGAGGAAAATCCGTTGCGCGATGGACGCCATCGAATTCCTGGAGGAGTGGCCGTTCGAGAAGCGGTGCCGCCTGCACGGTTTGGCCAGCGACGCTTGCTGCGCGGCATATGATGGCCGCGGGCCGGTCGCCGCGGCCAGGAAAGTGTTCGTCAGCTGGGCGATCCAGACCGGGATTTGCGCGAGCGCGCCTTGCCTCGAGCTCGACGCCGCCGAGGCAGCGGATCAAGTCACAGGCAGTGGCACGTCCTGATGAGGAAGAACACGCCGATCCCATAGGGAAGCAACAAAAGCAGCAGGGCCAGCCAGTAACCGGGCTGTGCGATCGGCGCGAAATCTGAACGAAGCTGCTCCATTGCCCGTCCAACGCAGGGCGGCACAGCTGGTTCCTCTACTGCACATGTCGCAAGACCAAGCAGCCGCGTACCTCCTGCTGTTGACGGCTGCAGCAATCGAGGAACGCTGGCCGCCTCCCAGGAGCGGTGATGGCACCGCCAGGTCCTTGGTGCTGTTGGGCCGGACTTCGATATGGATGCACCTGCCACACGCAATTCTTGCAGTCCCTTTCTGGGCAGCAGGAACAAAGGGGCTCGTTGTCCGTTCGGTTTCGCGCAGCAAGAGCAGGATCAGCTTGCAGAACGGCGAGACCGGAGTTTCTGCCGCCAGATTTCTGTTTTCCCTTGTTGTCCGCGTTGAACAAGGTGTTCCGAAGCGCCATGCATTTCCGCCAGTGTCCGTCGGCCGCTCTTGGCCTCCTGCTCTTGGCCATCGCGGTGCTGCCACACAATCCCGCTTGGGCGCAAGCGCCCTGCCCGACCGATCACGACAAACTGCTGTCGGCCTTGAAGGCCAATGTCAAGGCGAGTGGCGGGCCGGCAAATGGCGGCTTCGAGAGCAATGAATGGGCCGCGATCGTTGCCCGTGACGGTACGGTCTGCGCCGTCGCCTTCAGCGGCCCTACCGTGGACGCGCAATGGCCCGGCAGCCGGCTGGTCGCGGCCGAGAAGGCCAACACGGCCAACGGGCTCAGCCTGGCGAATATGGCCCTGTCGACCGCCAATCTTTATGCCGGGGTGCAACCAGGCGGGCCGCTGTTCGGCCTGCAGGCCACCAACCCCGTCAATCAGGCGGCGGCTTACGCCGGCGACGCCAAGACATTCGGCAGCCCCAATGATCCGCTGATCGGCAAACCGATCGGAGGCGTGGTGGTGTTCGGCGGAGGCCTGGCCCTGTACGACGGCAAGGCGATCGTCGGCGGCCTCGGGGTCAGCGGCGATTCCTCCTGCGCCGACCACAACGTCGCCTGGCGCGTCCGCGCAGCGCTCGGCCTCGACAAGGTTCCGGCAGGCGTCAATCCCAACCGCAAGGACGCCATCATCTATGACCTCGACCCAGGCGGCAAAAGCGCATCCGGCTGGGGTCATCCGCTTTGCGCCGGGCGCGAGGCCGACATAGCCGCCGAACTGGGCGCCAGCGTCGGAGGCTCGGTCCCGAAATGAAGGCAGCGCGACAGCTGACGGCGAGGTGTGCGCAGTCCGGACGCGCTCGCCTCACCCGGGCTGCGCGGCAATATGCGGGATTAAGCATTGTTGGGGCGATGATGCTGGCCTGTCTCCCAGTTCTGATGGCCGCCTCGGAGTCGCCCTCGACGCCTGCGATCTCGCCGCCGGCCTCCGCCGCCCCGCCCGACGACGGCCAATGGACGATGCCAGCCAAGAACTACGCCTCGACCCGCTATAGCGAGCTCGCGGAAATCAATGCAGGCAACGTCAAGAACCTGCAGGTCGCCTTCACCTTCTCGACCGGCGTGAACAAGGGCCAGGAAGCGGCACCGCTGGTGGTCGGCAGCACGATGTATATCGTGACGCCCTTTCCCAACATCGTCTACGCGCTCGACCTCTCCAAACCTGGCGCACCGATCAAGTGGAAATACGAACCCAATCCCGAGCCCGCGGCACAAGGGGTGGCGTGCTGCGACGTCGTCAATCGCGGCGCCGCCTTCACCGACGGGCGCATCTTCTTCAACACGCTGGACGGCCACACGATCGCGCTCGATGCGAACTCCGGCCAGCCGATCTGGAACACCCATATCGGCAACATC
The DNA here is from genome assembly GCF_029625795.1 of Mesorhizobium sp. WSM4989. Lineage (NCBI taxonomy): Bacteria > Pseudomonadati > Pseudomonadota > Alphaproteobacteria > Hyphomicrobiales > Phyllobacteriaceae > Mesorhizobium > Mesorhizobium sp. WSM4989. The sequence continues at coordinate 1,460,512 of NZ_JARTVN010000001.1, forward strand.
AATGTCGGCGAGACCCTCACCATGGCGCCGCTGGTGGTGAAGGGCAAAGTGCTCGTCGGCAATTCGGGCGGCGAGATGGGCGTACGCGGCTGGGTCAAGGCGCTCGACGCCGGCGATGGCCATGTCGTCTGGACGGCTTACAGCACGGGTCCCGACAAGGAGGTGCTGATCGGCCCGGATTTCAAGCCGCATTACGACATGGACAAGGGCAGGGACCTCGGTGTGACGACCTGGCCGCCGGAGGCCTGGAAGATCGGCGGCGGCAATATGTGGGGCTGGATCTCCTATGATCCCGATCTCAATCTGATCTTCCACGGCACCGGCAATCCAGGCCCCTGGAACCCTGACCTGCGCCCCGGCGACAACAAATGGACATCGGGCATTTTTGCCCGCGATCCCGATACCGGAGCGGCCAAATGGTTCTATCAGTGGACGCCGCACGATCTGCACGACTATGACGGCATCAATGAGCAGATCCTGCTCGACATGAACTGGCAGGGCAAGCCGCGCAAGGTGCTGGTCCGGCCGGAGCGCAACGGCTATCTCTACGTCCTTGATCGCACCACCGGCGAGGTCCTGTCCGCAAAACCCTATGGCCCCGTCAACTCCAGCAAGGGTGTGGATCTCAAGACGGGCAGGCTGATGGCAAACCCGGACAAGAAGACCGGGACCGGCAAGGTCGTCCGCGACATCTGCCCGACCGCCTCGGGGCTCAAGGACTGGCAGCCTTCCGCCTTCTCGCCGAAGACGGGCCTGCTCTACATCCCGCACAACAATCTGTGCATGGACGAACAAGGCGTCGAGGTGAACTACATCGCCGGCACGCCCTATGTCGGAATGAACGTGCGCATGATCCCGGGGCCCGGCGGCAATCGCGGCGCCTTCACCGCCTGGGATATCGCCGCGGAGAGACCCGCCTGGAGTCTCAAGGAAAACTTCCCGGTATGGAGCGGCGCGGTCGTAACCGCCGGCGATATCGTCTTCTACGGAACCATGGAAGGCTGGTTCAAGGCCGTCAGCGCGAAGACCGGCGAACTGCTTTGGCAGTTCAAGACCTCCTCCGGCATCATCGGCCAGCCGGTGACTTATCGCGGCCCCGACGGACACCAATATGTCGCGATCCTGTCCGGCGTCGGCGGCTGGGCCGGCGCCATCGTCTCGGGCGATCTCGACCCGCGCGATGCCACTGCTGCGCTCGGTTTCGTCAACGCGATGAAGGACTTGAAAAACACGACAACGGCGGGAGGCACGCTCTATGTGTTCCGACTGCCTTGATGCATTCAAACCGACGGCACTGGCGAAAAGATCCGCCCCGCGGGCCCTCGTGGCCGGTCTCGTCGCGTTGGTCTGGCTGGTTCTGGCCGGCGCGGCGGATGCGCGGGAACTGCGCGCCTGCGCCGATCCCAACAACATGCCGTTCTCCGACGCCAGCGGCGAAGGCTTCGAGAACAAGATCGCCGAGATCGTTGCGGCCGACCTTGGCGCGAAGCTTACCTACACCTGGTGGGCGCAGCGCCGCGGCTTCGTTCGCAACACGCTGAAAGCGGGGCTTTGCGATCTGGTGCTCGGAACGCCGGCAAATGTCGAAATGCTACGCACCACCTCGCCCTACTACAGATCCTCCTACGTCTTTGTCGCACGACAGGATGGACCGGACGTAACGTCCTTTAACGATCCACGGCTGCGCGACATGCGCATCGGCGTTCAGCTCATCGGCGATGACGGCGCCAATTCGCCGCCGGTCCAGGCGCTCGGCCGTCGCGGCATTGTCGGACATCTCGTCGGCTACCCGGTCTACGGCGACTATTCCGCTCCCAACCCCGCGGCGCGCATTGTGGAAGCTGTCGCGAGCGGCGAGGTCGACGTCGCCGTGGTCTGGGGCCCGCTCGCCGGTTACTTCGCTACGAAGCAAAAGGTGCCGCTCCGGATCACGCCGGTCACACCTCGCATCGATGGACCGCAACTGCCACTGATGTACGACATCTCGATGGGCGTTCGGCGCGAGGACGAGCGACTGCGCGGCGATGTGAATAGCGCGCTCGCCAGGCACAAGGCCGAGATCGACGCGGTTCTGACGCAATATGGCGTTCCGCTTCTCGACATCGCCGGGAGCCCGGTGCGATGAGGCTGGGTCTCGCGACGCTGCTGTCCGTGACGCTCGCCTTGGCGGCATGCCAGCGCGAGGAGCGGGACACGCGCCCGCAATCTTCGCTCGGCTCCGGCGGGCAACCGACGCCCGTGACTACGCTGGAACCTGGCGGCCAAAGGCCCTCCGCCAGCAACAACAAGGCGGCGAGCTTCGAGGCGAACGCCTTTCATCTCAGCGAGGGCAAGCGCCTGTTCGGCTGGTTCAACTGTTCGGGATGCCACGCCAATGGCGGCGGCGGCATGGGCCCGGCGCTGATGGACCAGAAATGGATCTATGGCAGCTCGATGGAAAGCATTCACGCCACCATCCGCGACGGACGTCCGAACGGGATGCCGAGCTTCCGCAACAAGATCCCCGACGATCAGATCTGGGAACTGGCGGCCTTCGTGCGTTCGCTAAGCGGCAACGCGCCCTCTTCCGCTGCGCCACAGCGAAATGACGACATGATGCCCCATCCGTCGGAAAACCGCATGCCGGATGCCGCCACGCTGGGGAAGTCGCCGTGAAAGGCCTCGCCTCGATGGCGTTTGCCGCGGCAAGCGTCCTTTCTCTCCAGGGATGCGCGGGCTGGCAATCGGCGCTCGACCCGAAAGGCCCCGCGGCGAGCGAGTTGGCATGGCTGATCTGGTTCTTCATAGGGCTTTGCTCGGTAGTGTGGGTGCTGGTGATGATCGCTCTCGCCGCACCGCTGTTGATGCGGCCACCCAGGCGCACCGAGCCGCTGATGCTCGACGCCAGCGCCGACCATCGCAAATTGCGCGTTGTGGTCATCGCTGTCGGGCTGACCGCAGCGACGCTGGTCGGGCTGACCCTGCTCAGCTTCTTGGCCAACAGGACGCTTGCGGCAATCGGCTCGGACGCTGCGCTCACCATTCGGGTGACCGGGCACCAGTGGTGGTGGGAGGTGCGCTATGAGGATGCCACGCCGAGCCGCATCCTGACGACGGCGAACGAAATCCACATCCCCGCCGGCGAGCCGGTGCGGCTTCTTCTGACCTCGACCGATGTGATCCATTCCTTCTGGATCCCAAGTCTGGCCGGCAAGCTAGACCTCATCCCCGGTCACATGAACGTGCTGGATATCAAGGCGGACAAGCCCGGAACCTATCGCGGCCAGTGCGCCGAGTTCTGCGGCGCGCAGCATGCGAACATGGGCACCTTTATCATCGCCGAGCCGCGGGCAAAGTTCGACGCCTGGTGGAACGACCAGCTGCAGCCGGCCGCGGCCCCGACGGGCGACGAGGCGAAGGCGGGCGCGGACTTGTTTCTCAAGCGTCCCTGCGTGATGTGCCACAAGATCGGCGGCACGCCCGCGGGCGGAACGGTCGCTCCGGATCTCACCCATATTGCCAGCCGGCAAACACTTGCCGCGGGAACCTTGAGGATGAGCCGCGGCAATCTCGCCGCCTGGATAGCCGATCCGCAAGGCATCAAGCCCGGCTCCCACATGCCGGTGGTCGAGCTCAATGGCGACGAGCTCAACGCGATCGTCGCCTATCTCGAGGGCCTGAAATGAGCAGCGCGGACCTGGCCAGCGAACGCGACCTGCCGCCGGAACGTGAGGCGACTGCCAAGGGCGACGTTGCCCCCGAACGTGATGGGCCGCGCGACACCGGCATGGACGATGCCAGCCTTCACCGCTGGCTCGCGCGCACATGGCGGACGCCGCCCGGCATCATCGGCGCGTTGTCCAGCGTTGATCACAAGGTCGTCGCAAGGCGCTATCTGATCACGGCATTCGGGTTTCTGTGCCTGGGCGGGCTGAGCGCCGTCGCCATGCGCATCCAGCTTTCGGGACCGCAACGCGGCCTGATCGGGCCGGACCTCTACAACCAGCTGTTCACCATGCATGGCGTCACCATGATGTTCCTGTTTGCCGTGCCCATCGTGCAGGCGACCGGCATCTATCTGGTGCCGCTGATGGTCGGCAGCCGCAACATCGCCTTTCCGCGCCTGAACGCGTTCAGTTACTGGATTTATGTCTCGGGAGGTCTCTTCGCCTGGGTGTCCTTCGCCCTTGCAATGGCGCCGGATGTCGGCTGGTTCGCCTATGTGCCGCTGTCAGGTCCCGAATTCAGTCCCGGCAAGCGCGCCGACGTGTGGGCGCAGATGATCACCTATACCGAGGTCTCATCGCTGGCGGTCGCCGTCGCGACCATTGTCACCGTATTGAAGCAGCGTGCGGCAGGCATGTCGCTGGACAAGATCCCGCTCTATGTCTGGGCGTTGCTGGTGACCTCATTCGTCGTCGTCTTCGCCATGCCGGCGGTCATGATCACCTCGACCTTCCTGATCCTCGACCGGCTGGTCGGAACGCATATTTTCAATCCAGCGGAGGGCGGCGACGCCCTGCTGTTCCAGCACCTGTTCTGGTTCTTCGGTCACCCCGAGGTCTACATCATCTTCCTGCCGGCGACAGGCATCGTCTCCGCGATCATTCCCGCTTTCGCTCGAAGGCCGGCGTTCGGCTATCTCGGGCTGGTCCTGTCGTTGATCGCGGTCGGCTTTCTGTCGTTCGGTCTCTGGGTCCACCACATGTTCGCGACGGGATTGCCGAAGCTCGGTGCAAGCTTCTTCACGGCATCCAGCATGTTGATCGCCATTCCCAACGGCGTGCAGATCTTTTGCTGGCTGGCGACCTTGTGGGACGGCAGACCGGTGATCCGCACGCCGTTGCTCTTCGTCTTCGGTTTCTTCTTCATCTTCGTCATCGGCGGTCTCACCGGTGTGATGCTGGCCTCGGTGCCGCTCGACCTGCAGGTGCACGACACCTATTTCGTCGTCGCGCATTTCCACTATGTGCTGATCGGCGGCTCGGTTTTCCCACTGCTGGGTGCCGCCTATTTCTGGTTCCCCAAGATCACCGGCCGCATGATGAGCGAGCGCCTCGGACGCTGGCATTTCTGGCTGGCCTTCATCGGCTTCAACGCGGCCTTCTTCCCGATGCACCTTGTCGGCCTGTGGGGCATGCCGCGCAGGGTCTATACCTATCCGGCCGAGCTTGGCTGGGGGAACATCAACCTGTTCATCACCGGCGGCGCGGTGCTCTTCTTCCTGAGCTTCGTGCTGTTCACCTTCAACCTCGTGCATGGCGCCTTGAAAGGCGCGCCGGCCGGCGACAATCCCTGGGATGCCGGCACGCTGGAATGGGCCACGTCTTCGCCGCCTCCAAGCTATAATTTCGCGCGCATTCCAATCGTCACGAATGTCGAGCCGCTCTGGGCCGAACGCGAGGCCCTTCCCGTCGCCACCGGCCTTCGCGTCGATGTGCGCGAGCTCCTCATCTCGACGGTGGCGGAAGCGCATCCCGATATCCGCGAGAAATCGGCGACGCCGTCGATCTGGCCCTTGTTCGCTGCGATCGCTGTCGGCGGCACCTTTCTGTATTCGATCTTCACGCCGTGGGCGATCGTCTGGGGCGCGGCGCCGATCGCGATCACCCTGATCGGCTGGTTCTGGCCGAAAGATACGCCGGAGGACGAGGAATGAAGCAGCGTCCCGCCGCCGATCTGTCGGGCCTGCCAAGCTTCGGGCTTGGTCCGCGCAGCCCGACCTGGTGGGGTACGCTCGGTTTCATGGCGTTGGAAGGAATGGGCTTTGCGCTGGCGGCCGGCGCTTATCTGTATCTGGCGACCTTGTGGCCCAACTGGCGTCTGAGCGCCCCCGAGCCCAAACATTGGCCCGGAACAATCGTGACCCTGCTTCTTGTCGTCAGCCTGGTGCCGAACCACATCCTCAACCGCTACGCCAAGCAATGCGCGATCGGGCCGGTGCGGATCGGCATGGTGGTGATGTCGCTGCTCGGCAGCGCACCGCTCATCGTGCGCTGGTTCGAGTTTCCGGCCCTGAACATCTATTGGGACACCAACGCTTATGGCTCGATGCTGTGGGTGCTGCTCGGGCTGCATACCATCCATCTGATCACCGATGTCGGCGACACGATCGTTCTGACAGTGCTGATGTTCACGCGCCACGCCTATAGCGGCCGGCGTTTCGGCGACGTCGGCGACAACGTCTTCTACTGGGATTTCGTGGTCTTGACCTGGATCCCGATCTATCTGCTCATCTACTGGGTCCCGAGGCTAGGCTGATGCGCGCGCTGCGTTTGGGAACGTCCTGGGGTGGTCTTGTGTCGGGGCCTCTGGCCTGGGCCATCTCTACGCAGCTGAATTACGCGCTGGTGCCCTGGCAATGTAATCGCCAGGTCCCGGTGGTGCTTCCCGTCGCACTGGTGCTCATGGTGTTTTCGCTCCTCGGCGGCGTCCTGTCGTGGCAGGCGAAGCGGCAAGGCGGCGCCGCCTTCAAACCGGAGCGTACACGCAGCACCGAGCGATTCATCGCCGATCTCGGCATGCTTTCGGCTTTGCTGTTTGCCCTCGTCATCGTCATGCAGGCCAGCGCCGCGCTCATCCTCGACGAGTGCCTGCGATGAGTTTCGAGGCGTTCTTCTCGACCTCGATCTGCTACGGCGCCGGCGCGCCCGAGACCGGGTGGACGCTTGCCCTTCCCATCGCGCTTCCGCTGGCCGCGCTCGCGCTGGTCTATGCGACCGGCGCCAACCGGCTGTGGCGCCGCAGCAGCCGAGGCCGACCAGAGCGGATACGACAAACCTTGCTGTTCGCCGCAGGGTGGTGCGTGCTGACGGGAGCGCTGGTCAGCCCGATCCATGCGCTCGGCGAGCGGGTCTTTGCCGCTCACATGATCGAGCACGAGCTGCTGATGGCGCTGGCGGCTCCGCTGCTGGTTGCAGCCCGCCCCGGCGCGGCACTGGTATGGGCATTACCGGTCGCGTTTCGGCAGAGAACGGGAAGGCTCACGCATGGCAAGATGCTGCAGGCGGTCTGGGCCTTCGCCAGCCGCCCTCTCAACGCAACAATCATCCACGCGATCGCCATCTGGATCTGGCACATCCCGTTCCTGTTCGAGGCAGCCCTGCAGCGGGGCGTGCTGCACTATACCCAGCATGCGAGCTTCCTCGGCACTGCCTTGCTGTTCTGGTGGGCGCTTCTGCCCCGTTCCGGTCGGCAGCAGGCCTATGGCAGCGCTGTCATGCATCTCTTCTTCACCTCGATGCACACCGGCCTGCTCGGCGTGCTGCTGCTGCTGTCGCCCAAACTATGGTATCCGGAAAATGCCGGTGGCGCAGCGCTGTGGGGTTTAAGCCCGATCGAGGACCAGCAGCTTGCGGGTCTGGTGATGTGGGTTCCGGCTGGCCTGATCTATGGCGGAGCCGCTTTGCTGCTCGCCGGCCTCTGGATAAGCAAGAGCGAAACCAGGGAGGCGACGCATGCGCTCCGATCTGGCTAGACTGATCGCCGGCGCCCTCGCCGCCATGATCGTAGTTGCCGTAGCCGTCGCCGCCGTGGCCTTATGGGCCGACCGGCGTGATCGTGTCCGGCACGAGTCGGACGCGGGAACCGGCGGCGTGGGCGCGCGCGCCATTCCGATCATGACCGCGAACGGCTGCTCCGGCTGCCATACGATCCCTGGCGTGCCGGGCGCGCAAGGTCAGGTCGGCCCGCGCCTCGACGCCAGCCTCGCCGGCCGGGTCATTATCGGCGGCGTGCTGGCGAACAATCCGGAGAACCTGATCCGCTGGATACGCGGCGCCAGAGAGATTAATCCGCACACCGCCATGCCATCGACGAGGATCACCGAGCAGCAGGCGCGTGATATCGCGGCCTATCTCTATGCTTTGAAATAATTGAACCCCGCCGCGTCGGAACCCGGACTGTCACGCAACCTTCGACAGGACACTGATATCGCATCTGGCGAGGCCATATCGCCAGCGATGGTTCGTCGCCGCGACACGGCTCTGATAAAAAAGCGTGAGCTGTTCGCCCTCGATCATGACGGTCGAGTGACCGTTTTCTCCTGGCCCGCCTGGATCAAGAACCGGACCGATCGAAACGTAGGGTCCGGTAACCTCGGCGGCGATGGCGAAAAACACGCGTTGTCGGCTGCCTCGCGCTCCCCGCGGAAGGAAGCACGTGGCGTTCAGAAGCACGCGGCCATCGGGGAGCTCGACCAGTTGGGCGCCTTCGATCCCCCACTCGTAGTCGGGATCATCGCGCGTATTGTGGTGTGGGATCTCACTATGGTCGAGGATCTTGCCCAGCCGCTTCCAAGGTCCGAACCACGAGTCCGACTGGCTGCGCGCCAGGTAGACATCGGGTTGCGGCACACGACTGAATTTCGGCATGCCGGAATAGACGATGTAGCGCTTGCCGCCGATGATCGCCGGATGCGGATCATAGATCCCATCTTCGTCCGTGCCAGGGATCGACAGGATTGCCGGGTTGAGCACCACCCAGTTGAAGCCATCATTCGACACCGCGTGCTCACAGCGGCCGCCGGACTTCATGAACTCGGTCTGGATGAACATGTGGAAGACGCCGAGCTCGTAGACAACACCGGGCGCGGCAACGCCCGATCCTGTGACAGGAAGCTCGATGGGCTCGTGCTCCGTCCAGGGACCATGCAGCTCCGGCGCGGTTGCGTGAAGTATCTTCCAGCTCTCGGTTGTTACCGTGCCGCTCGAGCCGAAGACGTGCCAAAGCCTGCCGTCAAAGACGGGGCATGGATCCTTAAGATCGTCCACCGCCTGCGGATGGAAGAGCGGGAACACATTCGTCTCGAACTCGATCTTCATCACCTGCCCCAGCAATTGCCGGCCGTTTGAGGCTCGTTTGGCTCCGGTCCAGGCGAATCGTTGGAGCCGTCGAACAGCTTAGCTGCCCATGCTACCGAAATACGGCCACCGAGTGACCGTCCCCAAGAACCTGCGTGCGAATCTTGGCTCCACCTCCCAAAGGGGCAGCAGCACCGCGGCATGATCCTTCGCCGCTTTAACGGTTCGCGACTGGAACAAGTTATTCGACGGAAAGTTAGACGGAAAGGTGGATCTCGTCTCGCGCTGCCTGCGATTAACAAATGTTAATCGCAATATAATTTCGGCTGCCACTAGGGAAATTTGTATGGACTCGGCAATAAGAATACCAACTCGCAGAAGAACCACCAAGACGCAAGACTTACTGGTATGTCTCTCTCATTTACGATGGAATTTTGTTTATCAGCGTCCACAGCATATTCTTACCTTGGCCGCGAAGGAACATGAGATTATCTATTTCGAGGAACCTGTTTTCGAGGAGCGCTCGCATCCTTCGATGCGTTTCTCAGAGGTGGCGCCGGCAATTCGGGTCGCGACTCCTCTGCTTCCAATTGGCACAAGCCCGGCCAGAGCTGATGCCGTGCAGCGCAAATATCTCGACCGGATCATCGCTTCGACGCCGCACACTAACCTGACCGCCTGGTACTACACGCCCATGGCCCTACGCTTCAGCGCGCACATCAATTGCGATGTCTGCGTCTATGACTGCATGGACGAACTTTCGGCGTTCAAGAATGCGCCAACCGAGTTGGCCATGATGGAGCGAGCCCTCTTCGGGCGTGCCGACGTGGTCTTCACCGGCGGCTTGAGCCTCTTTGAAGCGAAGCGCTGCCAGCACCGTGCCATCTATCCGTTTCCGAGCAGCATCGACGTCAGCCACTTCCACAAGGCAAGGACACCCGGCAAGGACCCGGCCGATCAATTCGGCATTCCTCATCCACGGGTGGGCTTCTTCGGCGTCATCGACGAGCGCCTCGACATCGATCTCGTGGCCCAGGCCTCCAAGGCCATGCCGGACGTGCATTTCGTCATGCTCGGTCCGGTGGTCAAGATCGACCCGAGCAGCCTGCCGACAGCGGGCAATCTGCATTGGCTCGGCGGGAAAGCCTATGCCGATCTTCCAGATTATCTGCGCCACTGGGACGCCGGCTGGATGCCGTTCGCGCTCAACGAGGCCACACGCTTCATCAGCCCGACAAAAACGCCGGAGTTCCTCGCCGCTGGCCTGCCAGTGGTTTCAACAGCAATTGTCGATGTTGTGCGAACCTACGGCGCAGCCGGGCTCGTCGACATAGTGGACGCCGAGGACGTCGACATCAAGCTGCGATCCGTCCTTACCCAATCGCGCGAGGCGCGGCTTCAGCAGGTCGATGCCTATCTCCGGGACATGTCCTGGAAGCGCACATGGAATGGCATGGCCGCTCATATCAGGAACGCCAGTGCTCGGAAAAAGGTCGTCCCGTTCCGCAGGAGCGCCTGACCATGTTCGACTGGCTGATCGTCGGCGCCGGCTTCGCCGGCAGCGTTCTCGCCGAACGGATTGCCTCGCAGCGGGGAGAAAGCGTTCTCCTCATCGATCGCCGCAATCACATCGGGGGTAACGCCTATGACTGCTACGACGAAGCAGGCATCCTCATCCACCGCTACGGGCCGCACATATTCCATACAAATGCGCGGTCCATCGTGGATTATCTGTCACACTTCACGACATGGCGGCCGTATGAACATCGTGTGCTGGCGGCGGTCGACGGAATGCTTCTCCCGATCCCCATCAATCTCGATACGATCAACCGCCTCTATGGTCTCGATTTGGATCCGGTGGAACTGGAAGACTTCTTCGCGTCTCGCCGCGAGACCATCGAGGAAGTCCACACGGCCGAGGACGTCGTGGTCAGCACTGTCGGGCGGGAACTCTATGAGAAATTCTTCCGCGGCTACACCAGGAAGCAATGGGGCGTAGACCCCTCCCAGCTTAGCAAATCGGTAACCGCCCGGGTTCCGACCAGGACCAACCGCGACGACCGCTACTTCGGCGACAGCTTCCAGCACATGCCCGCGAACGGGTACACGCGCATGTTCGAGCGCATGCTCAACCATCCCAATATCAAGATCATGCTGCAGACGGATTATCGTGAGGTCCGGGACCGGATTCCGTTCCGCAAGCTGATCTACACCGGCCCTGTCGACGAATTCTTCGACTGGAGACTTGGCCGTCTGCCGTATCGCTCACTGCGTTTCGAGCACGTGACCGTCGAATGCGAACAGTTCCAGCCGGTCGCTGTGGTCAACTATCCGCAAACGGAGGACTTCACCCGGATCACCGAGTACAAGCATCTGACCGGCCAGAAGAACGCCCGGACAAGCCTCACCTATGAATACCCGACCGACATTGGCGATCCGTATTACCCGGTGCCCAGGCCGGAAAACGAAGCGCTCTACAAGCAATATGAAGCCTTGTCCGCCAGTCGCCCGGATGTCTGGTTTGTCGGCCGCCTTGCGACATACCGCTATTACAATATGGACCAGGTCGTGGGTCAGGCTCTGACTACTTTCGCCCGCATTCAGAAGACGGTCCCAATTGGAGGCGCCTTGCAGCCGGCAATGGCTGTGCCGGGCTAAAGCCGCTTGCTACTCCGGCAAAGGCTGCGTGGGTCGAGAACGCTGGCCAAACACCCTCTGCTGCCTCGCCAGTTCATCGGCCATGGGCTGACGGGTGCGGCGCGATCCATCCGCATGGATGACGGAGAAAAGGCCAACTTCGGCGTGGCGTGAATTGTCCCATCCCGGGTAAGCCGTAATCGGATAAAGGCAGATTCCCTCCACCGGCGCGCCTTGGCTCACGGCGTCCCGCACCTCGTCGCACACATAGTGAAGCCATGCCGGGCCTCCCGATCCTTCCGCACCGGTCTCTGCAATGTACATCGGCTGTCGGTAGCGTTGGGCGACCTCGACGAGCATTTCCGACAGAGCCCGGTATTCGTGATGCCCCATCGGGATTGTTGGCCCGTGCAGGTACCACTGATTGTGCGGGTAAAAATTCAGACCGATGACATCGATGAGATCTTCGCTGCCGCCAAGCTGCGGCTCGACGCGCCCCATCAGCATGTCGTACGCTTCGAACTGTCCTTGACGGACTTTTTCAGCCGCCCGTATCTCCGCGCGGCTTCGATCGCGCGGCGCGATGTGAATTAGCGGCTCGGCCCAGATGAACCGGCATTCTGGATCCGCTTGGCGCATGGCTCGTATGCCTTGCACGGCAGCCTTGACAAGGTGGCGTTTGAACCAACCCCTTCGCCTTGGGCCGGCCGGCGGAAAATAGCCCACTTCGACTGCCCAGGCGAAGAACGATATCTCGTTGATCGGGCAGACGAGCGCAGGCTTCCCGCTGACGGCCCGATGCAACCGGACAGCTTCCGCTGCGAAATCGGCATAGCGCTCGATCAGCTCCGTCCCGCCCTGGTCAAGATAATCGGGGGTTCCGTAGTGAAAGACATCCCAGATGACCTGAACGCCGGCGAGATTTGCCGCTTCAATCATCGGCGCCCAACTCGACCAATCGTACACGCCCGGCGCCTTCTCGATCAGGTGCCAGCGTAACCCGTCACGAACAGTTCTGAGCCCAAGGTTCGCGCAGCCGCGATAGTCGCGTTCTGCGTGAGAATCATGGCCAGTCGCCCGCACGAGATCGAGACGCACGCCATCCTTTCGCCGGTGCGAGGAGCATTCGAAACCGCCCATGAAAAAACTGTCGAATGTGACCGCGCTGGCAGCCGGATTCACGTTTGGGCTAACGGCTTGCGGCACATTCTTACTCCTTGCATTGGCCGGCACGGTCGACCAACGGCCGAAACCCTCTTTGGGTTGGGCAAATTCTTCGTTCTTGCCGCGTGCTGAACGGCGTTCAGCCCAGCGTGATCTCCTGATCGTTCACAACCTCGGCCAGCCGACTGAGGAAACTCACGAGACCGACTTCCGGATCGTCGTTGTCGCCTGTGAGCACGGAGATACCCCAACGCCCCAGCACGGCTTCTTCGACGGGGTCTCGGCTCGCCATGAAAATGTATGACGGCGGCCGATCCGCCTCGTAGCCCGAACGGTTCCATGTCTGCCAAAGCCGATGCAACAGCAGCCGGATGTTCAGGTCCGAGAGACTATAGCCGACGAACAGAACCGTGCTGCCCAGCGCATCGGAACGAAACCGCACATCGAGCGGCGAATCGAAGGATAACCGATCGAGATAGTCGGTTTCCGTAAGGACCAGCGAGGAATCGTCATCGAAGTCGCCGTGGAATTTCACGATGCAAGCGACGTCCCGGCGAGCCTTCGAGACATCCCTAGCATTGGCCACCTTCACGTATGCGCGGCCGTGTATCTCAAAGGCGACTTCGAGGTTCCGGTCATAGTTGGTGGTGTAGATCACCGGAAAATCCAGCGCGACGATCAGACGATGCAGTTCGGACTCCCGAATCTTCTCCCTCGTCACGGTCCAGTGCCTGTCCATCCAACTGCGCAACGGCCCGATGCTGCCATGCTTGATCCGGTAATACTCGGCCAGGGTTTGGAAGCGATCACGCGGTCTCGCGCCATCCAGGCCGAGTTCGCTCGCCATGCGCTCAATCAGCTTCTCCCAGGAAGGCAGCCCCACGCTCATCGAAACACCAGCTCCGACAAAGAGCACCGCATTGCGCTCTCGGATCGCTTTCGCGAGTGGAATAATCGGGTCCTCGTTCATTGCCGAAGCTGAGCGGGCTGCCGCGGGCGGCGCATGACGCATAACTTCCGAACCCGAAGGTGGATGAAGTGTTCCCCGCTCAGCCGCGAAAATCTAGAAGACCGCCGATACTCCCGGTCGGTCTCGGCAAGGTCTCGGAGCTGCCATCGAGCAAGGCAAAGCAGAGACGGACGGGCTGGCTTCGGTCCCTCTCAGCATCGGCGGATCGCGAGCGCGACATCGGTCGCGAACGGTGGCACCTCCAGCGTCAACCTACCGTCCGCTTGCGCCCGCCATTCCGCCGCTTGCGTGCCGGCCGCAGTATCCCAGCCGACTATGCGGTAGCTACCCGGAGCCAGCCCAGGCAGGACGATCATGACGGGCTCGGTTTGCACGTCGGCCTGCAGCATGCCGTTGGGCCCGATCGTTTCGCGGTGCACCAGCCAGGCCACCGCCTGGGCATCGTCGCCGCAGGCTACCGCCGCGACATCGGGGCGGGAAACCCGCACCCGGCCGCAGAGATGGACACGTCGGAACCGACTCCAGTCGATCAGCGGCAGGAAACCCGCCAGCGAGCGCTGCGCCCGCCGCATGCCGGGTGTGAGCACATGCGGCGTGCGGTTCGGCCAGCGCATGCCGCCACCGGCACCGCCGGCAGCCAGGTGCGCCCATTGCATATGGCGGAAATATTCGTCGTCGAACGGCTCCGGCAGCGTGATCTTCTTGTCCTTGAAGGTATGGATCGGGCCATGTTCGCTGTCGAGGAACGGCCGGCCATCGCGAGTTTCGGCCAGGGCCTCGCCGACGATCCGCCCCAGGCCGAGCGCCGGGGCCACTGTGTCGCGGGGATGATCGATCGTGCCCTCCTCGTAGATGTGGAGGGAGGCGAAGTCGAGATCCGGATGCCGGAAGATAGGTTCGCGGAGCGGCATGTGCGCCCGCCAGCGAAGCTCCGGTCCGAAGAGCGAAACCGTTTGCGGGTGGGAGCGGCCGTAGAGCGAAATCTCCAGCCGGCGAACGAAAGCACCGAGATCGTGGATGAAGTCGCCGAAATCGTCGGCGCTGCCTTCGGCCTGCTCGGGATGGATCTCATTCCAGAGGTCCCAAGCGAAGAGCGCGCCGCTGCCGCCCCATCTGCGCACCGCGAATTCCAGCCTTGCCTTGATGGCGCGGCGCGTGGCCGTGCAGACCAGAAAGCGCGAGGGCTGATCCAGCACGCCGCCGTTCCTCTGATTATAGGGGTGATGACGCCAGTGCCGCCACTGCCAAAATGTATCGAACGGGGTGAGCAGTATTCTCAAACCGTGCTTTTCACAGAGACGAAAAAGATCGTCCCACAGCCGCACGATAGCAGGAACGAAGCGACCGAGCGGCCGCTCGAAGTAGCGGTGGCGGACCTGAGCATATTCCAGCATCAGCCTGAGGCAGGTGACGCCGCTTTGCTTAAGCCAGCGGAGGTGAGCCTCCACGCCGGCTATGTCCTTGCGCCGGAACAGTCCATTTAGCTCGGGCCAGCTTATCGCGTCATTCTGCCCGATCGGCATCCACGGCTCGCCGTCCTCAGTGGCGAAATACGAGCCGCTCACCGTGATCCACTGCAGACCCGCGGACCGGACAGCGAATACGCCCTCCGCGTCACTGGTCGTGCTTCCCGTTAATCCCGTATTGTCCAAGTGGCTTTCCGGTATTCCCCAAGGCACTCCAAACTGTCTCAGGGGAAAAATGTTCACCGGCGCCGGAGCAAAAATCGCAGCCCGCCCGGGCCTCATCGCCGAGAGAATGGCCCGTTATTAAAGAATGGCCAGCTGATCTGCTCCAGCTTCGCTCGACTGAAAACCCTAGCTAGGATCCGCTCGCCACCATCCCGGCCGTAGGGGCCTGGGCAGGCCACCGAAAGCCAACCAAGTCAAGTCATAGCGACGAGTAGAGATTCGCCGGCGGGATCTCGCCAACCAGGAAGGCCGGCTTCAGGCGATCCTCTGCTGAAGCTGCGGCATGTCTTCGCTCTTCCGCAGACCCGTTGCGACGACCGACACCCGAAACTTTCCGGCCAATGCCTGGTCGAAGATGGCGCCGACGATAATGTCGGCGTCGGCGTCGACCTCTTCCCGTATCCGTGTCGCGGCTTCGTCGACCTCGAAGAGCGTCATGTCCGTGCCGCCGCAGATCGATACCAGCAGGCCTCTGGCGCCCGTCATGGAAGCCTCATCGAGCAGCGGGTTGGCGATTGCTGCCTCGGCCGCCGTCCTTGCGCGGCCCTCCCCCGAGGCCTCACCGGTTCCCATCATCGCCCGGCCCATGTCCCGCATCACCGACTTCACGTCGGCAAAATCGAGATTGATCAGGCCTTCCTTCACGATGAGATCCGTGATGCAGCCGACACCGGCGTAGAGAACACGGTCCGCCATAGCGAAGGCATCGGCAAACGTCGTCCTGGCGTCGGCGACCCTGAAAAGGTTCTGGTTGGGGATGACGATCACGGTGTCGGCGCTTTCGCGAAGGCGTTCTATGCCCTCTTCGGCGGCCTGGGACCTGCGCTTGCCCTCGAACGTGAAAGGCTTGGTAACGACGGCCACCGTCAAAATGCCGGCATCGCGCGCCGCACGCGCAATGACGGGCGCGGCGCCAGTCCCGGTGCCGCCGCCCATGCCCGCCGTGATGAAACACATGTGCGTTCCCGCAAGATGATCCATGATCTCGTCGATGGATTCCTCGGCGGCCGCGCTGCCGACGTGGGGGAGAGATCCGGCGCCCAAGCCTTCGGTCACATGCGCACCCAACTGGATCAGCCGCGGCGACTTCGACATGGTGAGCGCCTGGGCGTCGGTATTGGCGACGACGAACTCGACCCCCTGCAGGCCTTCAGCGATCATGTTGTTGACGGCGTTTCCGCCAGCGCCACCGACCCCCACAACGGTTATCTTAGGTCTCATCTCCAGGATTTCCGGCTTGGCGGTCATTGTGATCTCTCTACGGGACGCAGTGGCTGCGCCAGAGCAACTAGCAAACGAATCAGATGGTCCCGCCAAGATCAGGGAATCAGAGGACAGGCCTCGCCGCAAGGTCAAGCTGAGGGCGTCAAATCGCAAGTTTTGCTTCAGGAGCGCCGTGGTCCGAGCGCAACCTGCGTGAACCGGTGGGGGTGCGGGGGGCGACGAAAGACAAATGGTTCGCCGAAGCAACTCTTCCCTGAGATACGTCCGGGCCGCTTCGGACCGTCGCGCGGCCAGCATCGTTCGGAACTTACTGCGCAGTTGCCGGCAGAGCCGGAGACGTCCTGCTCACGAGGTTGATAAATCCCGCCGGCTCTCTAAGTTCGCCTTGGGACACCTTGACTTCGCGCTGGTCCGGCAAACGATCGGACTTAGGCGCAAGAACGGTGATTTGTCGATGACAAGCGCGGTGTCGGGCACCTTGGCGGCCCTTTTGTGCTTTCTGTCGATGACCGCTGCTGCTCCGCGTGCGTTCGCCCAGCAACCGACCGTGCAGCCGGCCGGAGCGATCAAGCCGGACGAGAAGACAACCGAAATCAAGATAGGCTATTTACGGGCCTACGCGCCGCGCCTGACGCTTTCCCTGCTGGACGAGCCGCCGCGTGACGAAGGTGTCGCGGGCGCCAATGTCGCCATCGGCGACAACAACACCACGGGCAGGTTCATCAATCAGAAATTCAGCCTCGACGTCACCGAGATAAAACCGGAGGCCGACGCGGTTCAGGCATTCAACGCGTTGAATGCCAAAGGCGACCGCTATGTGATCGCGGACCTCTCGGCCAAGCAGCTGCTGTCGATCGCCGACATCGCCCGCGACAAGGGCGTGCTGATCTTCAACGTGGGCGCCACCGACGACAGACTGCGCGAGGAGGACTGCCGCATAAACGTCTTCCACATCGCGCCGACGCGAAGCATGCTCGCCGACGCTCTGGCGCAGTATCTGATGGTGAAGAAATGGCCGAACTGGGTGCTGCTCTACGGCTCGCATGACGAGGACCGCCTTTATGCCGACGCGTTGCGCCGCGCGGCAGCCCGCTTCGGCGGGCAGATCGTCGCGGAGAAGGAATTCAAGGATACCGGGACGGCGCGCCGCACTGACACCGGAGCCACGCAGATACAGCAACAGATTTCGGTATTCACGCAGGACCTGCCGGAGCATGACGTGCTGCTTGTGGCCGATGAAAGCGAGGTGTTCGGGACCTACGTGCCCTACCGCAGCTGGACGCCGCGGCTCGTCGCAGGCACGGCCGGTCTTGTGGCATCGTCATGGCATCCCGCGAGTGAACAGTGGGGCGGCATTCAAATGCAAAATCGCTTCCTGAAGACGGCAGGCCGGCGAATGATGTCCAAGGACATGTCGGCCTGGACGGCCGTGCGGGCCGTCGGCGAAGCCACCACGCGCACCAATGGTGACGATCCGAAAAAGATCAGCGATTACATCCGCTCGGACGACTTCTCGGTCGCCGCGTTCAAGGGACAGAAGCTGACCTTCCGCAAATGGAACCTCCAGCTTCGCCAGCCGATCCTGCTTGGCGATGCCAAATCGGTCGTCTCGACATCTCCCCAGGAGGGCTATCTCCACGAAGTCTCCGAACTCGACACCCTCGGCATCGATCAGCCGGAAACGAAATGCGTTCTCAGGTAGCGCCGATCGGG
Organism: Mesorhizobium sp. WSM4989; assembly: GCF_029625795.1. NCBI lineage: Bacteria > Pseudomonadati > Pseudomonadota > Alphaproteobacteria > Hyphomicrobiales > Phyllobacteriaceae > Mesorhizobium > Mesorhizobium sp. WSM4989. The sequence continues at coordinate 1,478,691 of NZ_JARTVN010000001.1, forward strand.
AGGAATTCGTGCAGAGCCGAGCTTGCGTACTCGCCATTCTCGCAACCGGCGTCATGGCCGGCCCGGCATCGGCCTACACGGCCTATGTCTCAAACGAGAAGGACAATACGATGACCGTCGTCGATACGGCGACCATGCAGGTGGTCAAGACCGTCGACGTCGGCCAGAGACCGCGCGGCATCACCATCTCGCACGACGGCAAGTTCATCTATTTGTGCGCCAGCGACGACAATACGATCCAAATCATCGATACCACGACGCTGCAGGTCGTCGGCACGCTGCCCTCCGGCGACGATCCCGAATTGTTCGTGCTTTCGCCCGACGGCAAGGCGCTCTACGTCGCCAACGAAAACGACAATCTGGTCACCGCGATCGACCTCGACAGCAAGCAAGTCACGTCCGAGATCCCGGTCGGCGTGGAACCCGAAGGCATGGCCGTCAGCCCCGACGGCAAGACCCTGGTCAACACCTCGGAGACCACCAGCATGGCGCATTTCATCGACACCGAGAGCCATGAGGTAACCGACAACGTGCTGGTCGACACGCGCCCGCGCTTCGCCGCGTTCAAGCCCGACGGCTCGCAGGCCTGGGTCAGTGCCGAGATCGGCGGCACCGTCAGCGTCATCGACAACGCCAAGCGCCAGGTCGTGAAGAGGATCAAGTTCGCGATTCCCGGACTGCGAGCCGAAACCATCCAGCCGGTCGGCATCGCCATCAGCGCCGACGGGAAGAAGGCCTATATCGCGCTCGGCCCGGCGAACCATGTCGCAGTGATCAACACCGAAACCTACGAGGTGGAAAACTACATCCTCGTCGGACAGCGCGTCTGGCATCTGGACTTCACCCCGGATCAGAAGACACTGATCACAACGAACGGCAATTCCAACGACATCACTTTCATCGATACGGCGACCGAGGAGCCGGTTCAGTCGGTCACCGTGGGGCAGCAGCCGTGGGGCGTGGTCATATCGCCCAAATAGAAAAGCAGGCTAAAGATTAAGGCCATGAAGCCGGGCCAAAGACGTCGAGCGCGCTAGATAGCATCTGAAGGAGCATCCATGCAGCATGCGAGGACGGCGAAAACGGGGACCGGAGCGGCGGCACTCGATGTCGCCGGCGTCAGCCATTCCTATGGCCCGACGCGGGCGCTCAACGACGTCTCGTTCTCGATAGCGCCGGCGACTTTCACCGGCCTTCTCGGTCTCAACGGCGCCGGCAAGACGACCCTGTTCTCGCTGATCAGCCACCTCTACGACACGCGCCAGGGATCGATCCGCATCTTCGGCCATGATGTCCGCCGTGCGTCCGGCGAGGCGCTCAGGCGGGTCGGCATTGTGTTCCAGGCACGCACGCTCGACCTCGACCTGAGCGTATACCAGAACCTCTCCTATCACGCCTCGCTGCACGGCATCGGACGGCACGAAGCCCGGCAGCGCATTGCAGCGCTGATCGAGACGGTCGACATGCAAGGCCGTCAGCATGACAAGGCTCGCGGCCCGCCCGGGCGCTGCTCCATAGCCCGTCCCTGCTGCTGCTCGACGAGGCGACGGTGGGTCTCGACATCCAATCGCGCGCGGGCATTCTCGCCACCATCCGCAAGCTGGTCGAAACCGAGGGCATCGGCGTGCTTTGGGCCACCCACCTGATCGACGAGGTTGAAGATGGCGACCATGTCGTCGTGCTGCGGCAAGGTGACCTGGTCGCCAAGGGCAAAGTGGCCGAAGTGGTCAAAGCGAGTGGTGCCGCGTCGATCCGCGACGCCTTTTCCAAACTCAGCCGCGGCGAAGCAGCCGGCCAGGCGGAGATCTCGCCATGAGCACTCCCGCAATGCCGGAAAAGGTCGCCGCCGTCACCCCGGTGAAGTCCGACGCGTTCGGCTTTCGTCACTACCTCATCTGCCTCAAAGGCGTCGTCGTGCGGGAAGGGCTGCGCTTCCTGCACCAGCGCGAGCGCTTCATCTCGTCGCTGGTGCGACCGCTCGTCTGGCTGTTCATTTTTGCCGCCGGGTTCCGGCAGGTGCTCGGTGTCTCGATCATCCCGCCCTACAAGACCTACGTGCTCTACGAGGTCTACATCACGCCGGGCTTGTGCGGCATGATCCTGCTGTTCTCGGGCATGCAGTCTTCGCTGTCGATGGTCTACGACCGTGAGATGGGCAATATGCGCATCCTGCTGGTCAGCCCATTTCCCCGCTGGTATCTGCTGGTGTCGAAGATGCTCGCCGGCGTCTCCGTGTCGATCGCGCAGGTTTATGCCTTTCTGATCGTTGCCTGGTTCTGGGGCGTCAAGGCGCCGCCGCTCGGTTACCTATTCGTGCTGCCGGCCCTGTTCCTGTCGGGGATGATGCTTTGCGCGCTCGGCATGCTCCTGTCCTGGATGATCAAGCAGCTCGAGAACTTCGCCGGCATCATGAACTTCGTGATCTTTCCCGGCTATTTCGCGTCGCCGGCGCTCTATCCTTTGTGGCGCATCCAGGAAGCGAGCCCGCTGCTTTACAAGCTCTGCCTCGCCAACCCCTTTACCTATGCCGTCGAGTTGATCCGCTTCGCCTTCTACGGGCAGATCGATTGGGTGTCGCTGGGCGTCGTCGCCGGCTGCACGCTGCTGTTTCTCGGGGGGGCCATCATCGCTTATGACCCTTCGCGCGGACTGATAACCCGCAAACAAGGCGCGGGAGGAAACGGTTGATGGAACGGATGCGCCTGGTTCGCAGCCTGGTTGCGGCTGTCATGCTCATGCCCCACGCCGGCGCCACGGCCGCGAACACCGATCCGGACTGGGCCCTGCATGCAGCGCAAGGTGCCGCAACTGGTCGCCGGGGTGAGCTTGATCGAACGGGAGAGACACGAAGCTAAGGAACTCATCCCTGAGCTAGGCAGTTGTGTTTTGTTCCTGGGTTTTGGCTGTTTGAGAACCCAGCGTTTCATTTGTCCGTTTGTGAGGTGATGGATGACCGGTCCCTTCGGGCTGGCTAAAGAGGAGAATGCAATGAACAAGAAGAGCTGGAAGAAACCGACGATGTGCCAGGTTGCCGCGGGCTTCGAGATTTCGCGGTATCTGCCTGCTGAAACGCCTCCCAGGAAGCAGGCCGCAGAGCTGCGTGTCCCTGGCTGCGGGGGCATGCATCCCCTTGCCGCTTGAGGTCGTCGAGACGGGGGCTGCCGCGGGAAGCGCGGGCGCGAAGCCGTTTGGCACCGAGAATTTGGCGTCGGTCAAATGGGCCGCAGAGCAGGCATCGCCATGCGCGTGAAGATCATAGGATCGGCGGCGGGAGGCGGCTTTCCGCAATGGAACTGCAACTATCGCCTGAGCCGCTCGGCTCGGAACGGCATGGCCGGCGTGCATTCGCGGACCCAGTCGTCCATTGCCGTATCGGCTGACGGGACAGGCTGGGTTCTGTTCAACGCGTCGCCCGACATTGGCCGGCAGATTGCGCAAACGCCCGAACTGCAGCCCGCGGCCGATGCGCCGCTGCGCTCGACGCCCATCCGCGCGGTCGTGCTGACGAATGGCGACGTCGACCATGTCGCCGGCCTGCTCAGCCTGCGGGAGCGGCAGCCCTTCGCAATCTATGCAACGGCACAGGTGCTGGCGACGCTGGCGGCGAATTCGATCTTCAACGTTCTCGATCCGGCGATCGTGCCGCGCCGCCTTCTGGCGCCAACGGAGCAAGTGGCGATCTGCAACGCGGACGGCCAGCAGACCGGCGTGGTCGTCGACGCCTTTCCCGTGCCCGGCAAGATCGCGCTCTATCTCGAGCAAAGAGGCGATCCAAGCGCCGATTTCAGCTCCGACACGGGCGCCACGATCGGCGTGCGTATCAGCGGGGCTGGAAGTCGCGCCGCTGTCTTCTACATTCCCGGCTGCGCGGGCATCGATGCCGCCCTGCGCACGCGTCTGGCGGACGCCGCCTGCCTTCTGTTCGACGGCACTGTCTATACAGACGACGAGATGATCATCGCCGGCGTCGGCCAGAAGACCGGTGCGCGCATGGGGCACATCGCAATGTCTGGAGAAGCGGGTTCGATCGCCGCCTTGGCCGATGTGAGGACCGGCCGCCGCGTCTTCATCCACATCAACAATACCAATCCTGTTCTCGACGAGAGTTCCGCCGAACACGCGGCGGTCAGAGCGGCTGGCTGGGAAATCGGGAGCGACGGAATGGAGATCGAACTTTGAGCGACTTCCACGACGCGGCGCGACATGGTCTGTCCAAGAGCGAGCTCGAGGCGGTGCTGCGGCAGGTCGGCGCCGAGCGTTATCACAACCGCCATCCCTTTCATCACAGGATGACCAGTGGCGTGCTGACGAAGGCCGAAATGCAGGCCTGGGCATTGAACCGCTACTGCTACCAGGCCGTCATTCCGCGCAAGGACGCCATGATCCTGGCGCATGCCGAGGATCCGGCGTTTCGCGCCGCCTGGCGCAAACGCATCGAGGATCACGACGGCGAGGACGGCTGGAGCGGCGGCATCGCGCGCTGGCTGCATCTGGCGACCTCGCTCGGGCTCGATGCCGAAGCCGTCAAGAGCGAAAGGCTGGCGCTGCCGGCGACCCGCTTCGCCGTCGGCGCCTACCTTTCCTTCTGCACGAACCGCACGCTGCTCGAGGCGGTGGCATCGTCGCTGACCGAGATGTTCTCGCCGATCATCATCGGCGAGCGAGTGCCGGCGATGCTGGCCAAATACGACTACATCACCGACGACACGCTGGCCTATTTCAGCCGGCGGCCGGAACAGGCATCGCGCGACGCCGACTTCGCCCTCGCCTATGTGCTGAGCCACGCCGACACGGCCGAGCGCCAGCAGCGGGCGATCGATGCGCTGGTGTTCAAATGCGATATATTGTGGGCGATGCTCGATGCACTTCAACATGCCTATGGCGCGCCGGGAAACGTCCCTCCGGGCGCCTTCCAGCCGGAGGCAACCCGATGATGGCGCTGCGCGAGAGAGCCATCGTCTCCTTGCAATCAATGCCATCGCTGCCGAGGCACGTGCGTATTCAGTACGACCCCGTGCGACAGGCCTTCGCCGTGCTTTCGCCGGAAAAGGTATTCTGGCCGAACGATATCAGTCTCGACATATTGCGCCGCTGCGACGGGCGGTCCGCGGTCGGCTACATCATCGCTGGTCTTGCGGCCGATTACGATGCTGAACAGGAGGCCGTAGCGGCCGATGTCATCGCCTTCCTGCAGGAATGGTCGGACAAGCTGTTGGTGAAGCTATGAGCGAGCCGCTTCTGCCTCCGATCGGCATGCTGGCGGAACTGACGCATCGCTGCCCGCTGCAGTGCCCTTATTGCTCCAATCCGCTCGAATTGCTCAAGGCCGATCGTGAGCTCGACACCCAGACCTGGCTCGATCTTTTCTCGCAGGCCGCCGATCTCGGCGTTCTGCAGGTGCATCTGTCGGGCGGCGAGCCGACGCTGCGCCGCGATCTCGAGCAATTGATCGCCGGGCTTTCGACGCGCGGCGTCTACAGCAATCTCATCACCGCCGGCATCAACATTGCCGAGGGCCGCATCGAGGTCTTTGCCGAAGCCGGGCTCGACCACCTGCAGCTGAGCTTCCAGGGCGCCCGCCCGGCGACGACCGACCGTATCGGCAACCACAGCGGCAGCCACGAAAAGAAGCTGGAGACGGCACGCCGCGCCCGCGCGGCCGGGCTGCCGCTCACCATCAATGCGCCGATCCATCGCCACAACATCGAGGAAGTGCCGGAATTCATCGACCTGGCTCTTTCGCTGGACGCCGAGCGGCTCGAGATCGCCAATGTGCAGTATGCCGGCTGGGCGCTGGCCAATCGCAATACCCTGATGCCCGAACGCGCCGCGGTCGAACGGCAGGCGGAGATCGTCGCGGCGGCGCAAGCACGGCTTGCCGGCGTCATCAACATCGATTTCGTCCCGCCGGATCATTTCGCCGTCTATCCCAAGCCGTGCATGGGCGGCTGGGCGCGCGACGCCTTCATGGTGACGCCCGACGGCACGGTGCTGCCATGCCATGCCGCGCAGACCATTCCTGCGCTCCGCTTCGAGCGTTTCGGAGAGCGCTCGCTGGCCGAGATCTGGACCGATTCACCGGCATTCAATGCCTTTCGCGGTACCGAATGGATGCTGGAGCCGTGCCGAAGCTGCGAGCGGCGCGAGATCGATTGGGGCGGCTGCAGATGTCAAGCGATGGCGATTGCCGGCGATGCCGCTGCAACGGATCCGGTCTGCATCAAATCGCCGATCCATGCCCGGGTGGGCATGCTCACCGACGAAACGCAGCGCCCCGCGGCAGACAATGCGGCGGGCGAACCCTTCATTTACCGTCGGATAGGAGCTGTGGCGGAGCTCGCCTGACCGTCTTCTCGTAGGTGGTCCCCAATAGGATAAACCGGAATTCGGCATGGCGGGATTTGGGCGAAAGCGCGTCGCCTGAATCCGTTCCAGCGCGACACGCTTTAGAGAGGGTCAAGGCGGAGTTTGTCCCGGGCGATCTTCCAGGCGGATTCGACGTGGCGCCGTGCCGCGGCTTCCGCCTCCTGCGGCTTACGCGCCCGGATCGCATCCATAATCGCGTTCATCTCGGCGATCGCCGGCTCGCGACGGTTTGCCGAGGCGATCGTCATCGAACGCAGCTGGTTGATGCGCACATTCAACCCGCTGACGATCTCCCAGGCGACACGCTTGTCCGCAGCCTCGAAAAGCGCTTCGTAGAACTTCGTCGTCGCGCGCATCACTGCCGGCGGCTTGCCCGAGGCCCAGGCCTCGAAGAGCTCGCCGAGGGCGTGCTCCAGTACGGCCAGTTGGCCATTGGTGGCCGATTGCGCGCAGGCGCGCGCCGCGATGCCCTCGAGCAAAGCCCTGAGCTCATAGATCTCGTCGGTGCGGCCGATATCCGGTTTGGCCACAGCCGGACCATGCCCGGGGATCATCTGCACAAGGCCTTCAGCCTCCAGCTGCCGCAGGACCTCGCGCACAACCGATCGGCTGACGCCGAGCTGGTCGCAAAGCGGCCGCTCGACCAGCCTTTCGCCGGGCTGGAAATGAAAATCCATTATGGCCTCGCGCATGCGCTCAAGGGCCAATGTTCTCAAGGTTTTGGCGCTGCGATCGATGCGAAGCGTGTCGTCCTGCATGTCTCTGCTCCCTTGGCCGCCACGAAAACAGATTCCATGGCAGGTTGACAAGGTATTTGGTGCTCCATACTATGGTATACCATAAGACGACAGGCGTCTCTCGAGCGCCACCTGACAGAGGTTTCCATGCAGCCGGCCATTCGCAAGATCGTCACTTACAGCGAGAACACGCTGATCGAAGGCGGCAAGGCAGCATCCAAGCCGCTGCGTCTGATCGGGGTCGCCGCCGTGCTGACGAACCCCTGGGCGGGTCGCGGCTTCATCGAGGATCTTTCGCCCGAGATCCGCGCCTTTGCGCCGGTGCTTGGAGAAACCCTGACCCGCGAGATCGTTGCCGCCGCCGGCTCGGCCGAGGCGATCGAGGGCTACGGCAAGGCCGCGATCTGCGGCACGTCGGGCGAGATCGAGCATGCCTCGGCGCTGATCCACACACTGCATTTCGGCAATCACTATCGCCGCGCCGTCGCCGCCAAGACCTATCTCGCCTTCACCAATCTGCGTGGTGGACCGAACACACCGATCATGATTCCGCTGATGGACAAGAATGACGAGGGCCGCCGCTCGCACTATTTGACCGTGCATTTCCAGATCGGCGACGCACCGGCGCCGGACGAGTTGGTCGTGGCGCTCGGTGCTTCGATCGGCGGCCGTCCTCACCATCGCATCGGCGACCGCTATCAGGACCTCAAGGAAGTGGGCGACCTGCATGGCTGACGCCGTCGCACCTGGATGGACCCGGGCAGCCGCGCCCGACGGAACCGGCTTTATCCGCGCCGGATCGGGCGCGCCGGTGCTGTTCATCCACGGCGTCGGCATGAACGCGACGATCTGGCAGCCGCAGATCCAGCGGATGGCTGACCGCTTCGACCTGATCGCCATCGACATGCTTGGCCACGGCCGCTCGCCGCTGCCGCCGCAGGAGCCGGAACTCGCCGACTATGCCGCGCAGGCGATCCGGCTGCTCGATCATCTCGGCCTCGACAAGGCGTCCGTCGTCGGTCACTCGATGGGGGCTTTGGTCGCGCAGGAACTCGCGCTGCTAGCGCCGGAGCGCATCCGCCGTGTCGTGTCGCTCAACGCCGTGTTCCGTCGTCCGCCTGATCTGGCCCAAGCCGTGCTCGAGCGCGCGGCGGCGCTCACCGGCCACGGCGATGCGGCGGGGGTCGCCCAGACCATCGCCCGCTGGTTCGGCGATCCGGTTCCGGCCGAGCTCACGGCGGCGGCCGAGAAGGCGGCGGCAGCGTTGAGCGAGGTCGATCCCGAAGGCTACGCCCGCACTTATCGCCTGTTCGCCCGTGCCGACCGCGACCACGCCGAGCGCCTGCAGACCCTGGCCATGCCGGCCCTGTTCATCACCGGCTCCGAGGACAAGAACTCCTCGCCGGCAATGTCGGCCGCCATGGCCAGGCTCGCGCCGCATGGCCGCTGCACCGTTCTCGCCGGCCAAAGGCACATGATGGCGGTGGCGGCACCGGATCTCACCTCACGATGCATCGCCGAGTTCCTGAACGAAGGTGAAAGCCTGGAGCAAGGAGCAGCAGCGGACGCCAGCTTCGACAGCGGCGAGTTCCGGCGTGCGCTCGGCTCCTTCCTAACAGGCGTCACCATCGTCACCACGATCGGCGCGGAAGGCGAGCCGCGCGGGTTCACCGCCAACTCGTTCACATCGGTGTCGCTTGATCCGCCGCTGGTGCTGGTCTGCATCGCCCACAAGGCGCTCGGTCATCCGGTGTTCGCGACATCGAAGAGCTTCGCCATCAACATTTTGAACGAGACCCAGAAAGCGGCCTCCGGCATCTTCGCCTCGAAGGCAGCGGATAAATTCGCGTCGGTCGACTGGCGCCCGGGGAAGACCGGCAGTCCGGTTCTCGACGGCTCGGTCGCAACCTTCGACTGCGATATGGAGCGGTTGGTCGAGGCGGGCGACCATTCGATCCTGATCGGCCGCGTCCGCGACTTCCAGCACAATACCTCGCAGCCTCTCGGCTATTGCCGCGGCGCCTACATCACGCCCGGGCTCAGTCAGGAGGCGCTGGCCGCCGCCCAGCCCGGCACCGATGTCGGCGCCATCCTCGAAAACGGCGGCCGTATCCTGTTCCTCGAAACGCCAGACGGCTTCCTCGAACTGCCGCGCGGCCGGGGGCTGGGCTCGGCAAGCGACGGCAAGAGCCTCAACGGGCTTCTGGCCGCAAAGGCCATCGAGGCCCAGCTCGGCTTCCTCTTCGCCGTATGGGACGACGCGGGCAATCCCTCGCGCACCCATGTTTACTATCGCGGTACCTTCGACGTGCCGGCTTCCAGCGATCGCGGCATCCGGCTGATCGACATCGACGCGATCGACGGCTTGAAGATCGCCGATCCGGCCATCCGCTCGATGCTCACCCGCTATGTGCGCGAATGCACTGAAGACGCATTCGGCGTCTATGTCGGCAACGAGGTCGAAGGCGAGGTAAGGCCGCTCGCCAGGACCGCCGCCCTCAATACAGGTGACCAGGGATGAAGTTCTCGCTCTTCGTGCATATGGAACGCTCGGATCTCGCCAAGCCGCATTCGGAGTTGTTGCGCGAGTTGGGTGAGCTGGTCCTGCTGGCGGAACAGGCGGGCTTCGAGACCGCCTGGATCGGCGAGCATCACGGGATGGAGTTCACCATCTCGCCCAATCCATTCATCAACATCGCCTATCTTGCGGCCAAGACCAGCCGCATCCGCCTAGGCACCGGAACCATCATCGCGCCCTTCTGGCACCCGATCAAGCTTGCCGGCGAGGCGGCGATGACCGACGTGATTGCCGGCGGCCGGCTCGACATCGGCATCGCCCGGGGCGCCTACAGCTACGAATATCAGCGCGTCTTCCCCGGGCTCGATGCCTGGGGCGCCGGGCAGCGCATGCGCGAGATCATTCCGGCGATCCGAGGTCTCTGGGACGGCGACTACGAGCACTCCGGCGAATTCTGGCAGTTCCCGCCAACCACCTCCTCTCCCAAACCCCTGCAAAAGCCCTACCCGCCGATCTGGGTGGCGGCGCGCGATCCGAACTCGCACGACTTCGCTGTCGCCAACGGATGCAAGGTCCAAGTGACGCCACTGGCGTCCGGCGACGATGAGGTTGCAAGCCTCATGCAGCGGTTTAACGACGCCTGCGCCGCGCATCCTGAAATCCCGCGTCCGGAAATCATGCTCTTGATGCACACGTTCGTCGCCGAGGACGCCGCCGATGCCGATCGGCTGAGCCAGGATCTGTCGAACTTCTACTGCCAGTTCGGCGCCTGGTTCCAGAACAAGAAGCCGGTGCACCAGGGCATTTTGGAACCGCTGAGCGCCGAAGAGATCGCGGCCATGCCGCAATACGCGCCGGACAAGATGCGCCAGAACCTGGTGATCGGCGAGGCGCACGAGGTGGTCGCGCGGCTGAAAGCCTATGAGACGCTAGGCTTCGACCAGTACTCGATCTGGATCGACAGCGGCCTTTCGCACGAGCGCAAGAAGAAATCGCTGCAATTGTTCATCGACCGGGTGATGCCGGCCTTCATCTGATCGCGAACGAACGGGCAAGGCCATGACCGACGCCGCATTCAGGAACTTCATCGACGGCCGCTTCGACGAGCCGTCGGCCAGCTTCGACAGCGTCGATCCGTCGACCGGTGCGCCATGGGCGAAGATGCCGGCTGCAAGCGAAGCCGATGTCGACCGCGCCGTCGAGGCCGCGCATCGTGCGCTGCGCACCGGCCCTTGGGCATCGATGACAGCAACCGCGCGAGGCAAGCTGCTGGTCAGGCTCGGCGACCTCGTGGCCGCCAATGCGGGCCGCCTGGCCGAGCTGGAGACGCGCGACACCGGCAAGATCATCCGCGAGACGCGCGCCCAGATCGCCTATGTCGGCGACTATTACCGCTACTATGGCGGACTCGCCGACAAGCACGAAGGCGCGCATGTGCCGATCGACAAGGCCGATCTCGACGTCACCATCCGCCGCGAGCCGATCGGCGTGGTCGCCGCGGTGGTGCCGTGGAACTCGCAGCTCTTCCTCTCGGCGGTCAAGCTCGGCCCGGCGCTTGCCGCGGGCTGCACGGTGGTGCTCAAGGCCTCAGAGGACGGCCCGGCACCGTTGCTCGCCTTCGCCGAGTTGGTCAGCGAAGCAGGCTTTCCGGCCGGCACCGTCAATATCCTCACGGGCTTCGGCCAGGAGTGCGGACGGCGCCTGACCTGTCATCCGCTGGTCTCGCGCGTCGCTTTCACCGGCGGCCCGGCCACGGCGCGCGCCATCGTCGGGAACACGGCGGAAAACCTCGCGCACACGACGCTCGAGCTCGGCGGCAAGAGCCCGGTCGTCGTCTTCGCCGACGCCGACCTCGACAGCGCCGCCAATGCGGTCGTCGCCGGCATCTTTGCGGCGACCGGACAGAGCTGCGTCGCCGGTTCGCGCCTGCTGATCGAGCGTACCGTAAGACAAGAATTCCTTGGTCGGTTGAAGCGCAAGGCCGAAGCGATCCGCATCGGCGATCCTCAGGATCCGGCCACCGAGATGGGGCCGCTCGCGACCCTGCGCCAGCGCGACCGGATCGAGACCATCGTGGCCGAAAGCCTCGCCGCCGGGGGCACGCTGGTCACCGGCGGCAGGCGCCCCGACGCCGGCGCCGGCTTCTACTATGCGCCGACGATCATCGATGCCGGTGATAGCAACCTGCCCTGCGTGCGCGAGGAATTGTTCGGGCCGGTGTTGAGCGTGCTCGCCTTCGACACCGAGGCCGAGGCATTGGCTCTAGCCAACGACACGCCCTTCGGTCTCGCCTCCGGCGTCTTCACCTCGAATCTCGGCAAGGCGCACCGCATGGCGCGCGACATCCGTGCCGGCGTCGTCTGGGTCAACACCTATCGCGCCGTGTCGCCGCTCGTTCCCTTCGGCGGCTACGGGTTGTCGGGTCTTGGCCGCGAAGGCGGGCTCGACGCCATCCGCGACTACACGCGCTCGAAATCGGTCTGGATCAAGACCTCGGACGAGCCGATTCCCGATCCCTTCGTCATGCGCTGAGAACGCATGCCGAGGGTGCAGCGACAAGAACAAGAAACGGAACAGAGAAATCAGAGGAGAATGACATGAGACTGATCTTAGCCGGCGTGCTCGCCGGACTGCTATCGGCAACCGCCGCCAAGGCCGACGAAATGGTATTCACCAGCTGGGGCGGCACCACGCAGGAAGCGCAGACCAAGTCCTGGGCCGAGCCGTTCGCGGCGAGCTCCGGCATCAAGGTGCTGCAGGACGGCCCGACCGACTACGGCAAGCTGAAGGCCATGGTCGACGCCAAGAACGTGACCTGGGACGTGGTCGACGTGGAAATGGATTTCGCCATCAAGGCCGCCAAGGACGGGCTGCTCGAGCCGATCGACTTCGCCGCCGTGCCGAAGGCCGATCTCGACCCGCGCTTCAGCAACGAGCACGCCGTCGGCAGCTTCTACTATTCCTTCGTGCTGGCCTGGAACAAGGGCGCCGTTTCGGGTGAGCCGACAAGCTGGGCCGACATGTTCGACACCAAGAAGTTTCCCGGCAAACGGACCTTCTACAAATGGTCGGCGCCGGGCGTGATCGAGATCGCGCTGCTCGCCGACGGCGTGCCGGCGGACAAGCTCTATCCGCTCGATCTCGAGCGCGCTTTCAAGAAGCTCGACACGATCAAGTCGGATATCGTCTGGTGGGGCGGCGGCGCGGAGTCGCAGCAGCTCATCGCTTCGGGCGAGGCTGCCTTCGGGCAGCTCTGGAACGGCCGTGTCTTCGCGCTCGAGAAGGACGGCGCCGATGTCGGCGTCTCCTGGAACCAGAACCTCACCGCCGCTGACGTTCTCGTCGTGCCGAAGGGCGCCAAGAACAAGGACAGCGCGATGAAATTCCTCGCCGCCGCGACCAGCCCGACCGGCCAGGCGAAATTCGCCGAGGCAAGCGGCTACGCGCCGATCAACACCAAGGCCAAGGCGGAAATGCCCGCCGACGTGGTGAAAGGGCTGCCCGACGCGCACGTCGAGGGTCAGATCAATCTCGACATGAACTACTGGGCCGAGCACCGCGACGAGATCGCCACGCGCTGGTACGCCTGGCAGACCAAGTAGCGCCACAGCAAGCCGGAGGCGCGGCAAGCCGCGCCCCCTTCGGGACGACGGGAACCGATCGATGCAAGCACACTCCCTCAGCCGCGGCTCGGTTGCCGGCCTGCCGGCCGGCAGCGGCGGCGCCCTGCCGGCCTTGGTGCTGGTCGGCCTGTTCTTTGTCGTGCCGGTGGTCGCGCTCTTGCTGCGCAGCGTCACCGATCCCGAGCTCGGCCTGCAGAACTATGCCGCGCTGTTCGGCAGCGGCACTTATGTGCGGGTGTTTCTCAACACCTTCCTGGTCGCGGCCGTCGTCACCGTCGTGACCATCCTCGTCGCGTTTCCGGTCGCCTGGGTGCTGGCGATCATGCCGCCGGCGCTCGGTTCGGTCGTCTTCGGCATCATCATCCTGTCGATGTGGACGAATCTCCTCACCCGCACCTATGCCTGGATGGTGCTTTTGCAGCGCACCGGTGTGATCAACCGGGCGCTGATGGGGCTCGGCGTCATCCAGGAGCCGCTGCCGCTCATCAATAATTTGACCGGCGTCACCATCGGCATGGTCTACATCATGCTGCCCTTCATGATCCTGCCGCTGGTCGGCACGCTGCGCGCCATCGATCCGATGACGCTGCGCGCCGCCGCCCTTTGCGGCGCAAGCCCGTCGCAGGCATTCCGCCGCATCCTGCTACCGCTGTCGCTGCCCGGCATCGCCGCCGGCGGGCTGATGGTCTTCGTCATGTCGCTCGGCTATTTCGTGACGCCCGCGCTACTCGGCGGCACATCGAACATGATGCTCGCCGAAATGATCGCCCAGACGGTGCAGTCGCTGCTCAACTGGGGGCTCGGAGGTGCTGCGGCCTTCGTGCTGCTCGCCGTCACCATGGTGCTCTACGCGATCCAATTGCGTATGGTCGGCGCCAGGCGCCTCGCCGGAGGGCTCTAAGATGCTGCTCGACTACGACCGGCTCGGATGGCTGCGTGCGGCGCTCGCCGGCTTCACTGCGCTCATCGCGGCTTTCCTTCTGTTACCGGTGGTCTTCATCGTCCTGTTGTCGTTCGGCTCGTCGCGCTGGCTGGCCTTTCCGCCACCCGGCTGGACGCTGAAATGGTATCAGGAACTGCTCGCCGACCCGGCCTGGGTCGACGCCGCTTTGACCAGCGCGAAGATCGCCGCGATGGCCGCCATCCTCGCGGTTCTGATCGGCCTGCTCGCCTCCTTTAGCCTGGTCAGGGGCGAGTTTCGCGGCCGGCAGCTCCTGCGCGGCCTGCTGCTGACGCCGATGGTGCTGCCGGTGGTGGTTTTCGCCATCGCCATCTACGCCTTTTTCCTGCGCATCGGGCTCGCCGGCACGACGATCGGTTTCGTCATCGCCCACACGATCCTGGCGCTGCCCTTCGCCATCATTCCGATCGCCACCGCGCTCGAAGGTTTCGACAAATCCATCGAGGACGCGGCGATCGTGTGCGGCGCCAGTCCGCTGCAGGCAAGGCTCAGGATCACCCTGCCCTCGATCCGCATCGGCATCTTCTCGGCGGCGATCTTTTCCTTCCTCGCCTCATGGGACGAGGTGGTGGTGGCGATCTTCATGGCGAGCCCGACCCTGCAGACCTTGCCGGTGAAGATCTGGGGCAGCCTGCGTGCCGATCTGAGCCCGGTCGTCGCCGCCGCCTCCAGCCTGCTCGTCGGCCTCACTCTCGCCCTGATGATCGTCACCGCACTCCTTCGCAGAAGACTGTCCAGATGACCCAGCCATTCCTGTCCATCCGCGCGGTGAGAAAGGCGTTCGGCGCCTTCGTCGCCGTCCACGACGTCACCATCGATGTGCCGAAGGGCGAATTCCTGACCTTTCTCGGGCCGTCAGGCTCCGGCAAGTCGACGACGCTCTATGCGATCGCCGGTTTCCAGGATCCGACGTCGGGCGACGTGCTTTTGGAAGACAAGTCGCTGCTTTCGGTGCCGTCGCACAAGCGCAACATCGGCATGGTGTTCCAGCGCTACACGCTGTTCCCGCATCTGAGCGTCGCCGAGAACGTAGCCTTTCCGCTGCGGGTGCGCCGCCGGCCGGATGCCGAAGTGAAGCGCAAGGTCGCCGATATGCTGGCGCTGGTGCGCCTGGAAAAATTCGCTGAGCGCTATCCCGGCGCGCTGTCCGGCGGCCAGCAGCAGCGCGTGGCGCTTGCCCGCGCGCTCGCCTACGATCCCCCGATCCTGTTGATGGACGAGCCGCTCTCGGCCCTCGACAAGAAACTGCGCCAGGAAATCCAGGCCGAGATCCGCCGCATCCACCGCGAGACCGGCGTCACCATCCTCTATGTCACGCACGACCAGGAAGAGGCGCTGCACCTTTCCGACCGCATCGCCTTGTTCAAGGAAGGCCGCATCGAGCAGATCGGCACCGGCGAGGACCTTTATCTCAGACCAGCGAGCGAGTTCGTCGCTGGCTTCATCGGCAATTCCAACTTCCTGCCGGCGGAGCACCTCGAAACAGAGAACGGCGTTGCCTTGGTGCGGTTGGCCGATGGCTCGATCGTCAAGGGCGTGAAAGCCACACAGGCGCTCGGCCGCGGCCAAAAGGCCAGACTGATGGTGCGGCCGGAAGCGTTCCGCCTGACCCCCATGGAGGGGAATGCATCGCTTGCCGTCGAGATCGTCGACACCGCCTTCTTCGGCGATCGCCGACGCGTCGTGGCGCGCACCGGGTCGGGCGACGAGATCGACGTCAGGCCAACTTCGGATACAGCCGAACCGGGCGGCACCGATGCCGCTTCGGGACGGCAGATTTTCTTCGATCCCGCTACGGCCTTCCTGTTTCCGGTCTGAAGCCGGGCTGGGTCATCCCCGCGACTGGCTCGCCGCCATCCAGTGCCACGTCGTCACAACCGCGACATGGCCGGCGCCTCGATCACCGTCATGCATCTCGATGACGAATTGCAACGCATGATCGACCATCCGTGCGACTGCGCCATGTTCCGGAGCTGAGCGAGATGGACTTCACGTCCGGGGATTTGAAAGCCCTTTTCGGCACTTTCTCCGAGCGGATGGCGACGGAACGCGACAGGCTCTGCGCGCTCGACGGAGTGATCGGGGACGCCGACCACGGCGTCGCCATGGAACAAGGCATGAAAGCCGCGGCCGAAGCGGCGCAAGCCGCCGAAGGCACGCTGCGGGATATATTCAATATCGCGGCCAAAGGCTTTCTCAACGCAGTCGGCGCCTCCTCCGGACCGCTCTACGCAACCGCGCTTTTGCGCGGTCAAGGCCGCGGGTCCGCGCGCATCGATGCCGACCGGCGAGTTGCGTACCATCATTGCGGCGATGCGCGACGGCATCGCCCAGCGTGGCAAGGCGGAACCCGGCCAGAGGACAATGCTCGACGCCTGGGGGCCGACCGCCGACGCGGCAGTCAATGGCCGCAACGCCGATGCCATAGCCGCCGCTGCCCGCCGGGGCGCGGAAGCGACGCGCGACATGATCGCAACCGTCGGTCGCGCCGCGCGTCTCGGCGAGCGCTCGCTCGGCAATGCGGACCCCGGCTCGGTCTCGGCCGCAATGCTGGTCGAAGAAATCTGCAGGGCGATAAAGATCGCTTAGGCGGTGTGCCGCCATGCGATCAGCACTTGCCAGCAGGCCTGCATTCGATACAGGAGGCGCTTCAGCCGTTTACGATCGATTGTATCGATCAACTCTCCAGCGACATGACGGCAAGGTGAAGCGCGCGGACGCCCTTCTTAATGATCGGCTCATGTCGGCGTCGGGCGAGGACCGCCGTGTAGACGGGCTGATGCAGAGTTGGAGCTTCTTCCACGATGTGGGAGGGGCGCTCGGCGGCGAAGCGTCGCGCATCGTCGGCGCGCATGTAGCATGTGCCGCCGGCCCGCCGCAGCATATTGTCCGCAAGCGTCTCGGAGCCCATCGAAAGCCGGCACGCAGTCAGGTTTGGCAGCGCCTCGGCATGAGCCTTCTCGAGCACCACCGTGTAACCCGGCCGGATGTAACTGTCGGGGCTTACATCGCAAAGCCTGCGCGCCGTGGTCGAGACCATCACATATTCCTCGACCATGAGCTGGTCATATGTGATCTCGGGCAGGTAGCGCGGAGCATAAACAACGGCAATATCGAGGTTTCCCAGGCTTAGATCCGATATCATCTGCGGCGAATAATCGGATTCGACGTGGATCGAGGACCGGGGCAAGACTTGCAGCAGCATTTCCAGCCAACCAGGCAGGATCGAGCGGGTCATCCCGACCTGGGCAGCGACCCGTAGGCTGCCCTCGAACCTGTTGAAGGCGCGCACATCGTGACGCGCCTGGGACCAGGTCGACAGCATCGACCGCGCATAGGCCTCAAACCGCCGCCCTGCCGCCGTCGGCTCGGCACCGGCGCGGCCGCGGTGGAAGAGCTCGGATCCAACGGCGGTTTCTAGATTTTTGATACGGGTGCTGACCGTCGATTGCGTCAGTCCGAGGCGCTCCGCCGACCGGTTGAAGTTCCGCGATTCGATGATGTCCAGAAAGGTCTCGACCTGTTCCAGCTGCATGGGCCAGCCAATCGATTTTTACGATCGTATCGGCCCGATCATACGCTTGATCCAAACACTGACAAGGCGGAAGTTCGATGCAGGAATCCAGAGGCGTTCAGCGGCGCCCGCATCATCAAGAGGGACAAGTGTTCATAGTCGATTGCGATTGCCACAATTACTGGTCCAGCGCGACGGTGCTGGAGCCCTACCTGTCCGGCGTCTGGAAAGACATGTTCATCGAAGGCGAGAAGACCGGCCCCGTCGGCGCCTTTCCGCACGGCCATCGCCCCTGGTTTCATCCGCAGGATTTCTCCCGGAAGGACGTGCGGCCGAAGGTCGAGGCGGACAATTACCTGATCATGAAGGAGAAGCACCTCGATAAATACAATATCGGAGTGGCAATCCTGACTGGCGACGAGCCGATCGAGGCTTCGACGCTGGCAAATCCCTATTACGCCAGCGCGCTGGTAAGCGCCTATAACGACTATCAGATCAATGAATGGCTGCCGAAAGACAGCCGCTTGATGGGCTCCATCGTCATCGCGCCGCAGGACCCACGCCTTGCGGCGGCGGAGATCCGGCGGCTCGGCGCGCATCCCCGGATGGCGCAAGTTCTGGCCTCCCAAGGCTCGGTGCGGCCGTATGGCGATCCGTTCTATCACCCGATCTTCGAGGCCTGTGCCGAGGTCGGCTTGCCGTTCGCCATACATCTTGGCGGGCATGGCGGCATCAACTGGAATGCCGTCGCGCCCGCGCCCACGACTTTCTTCTGGGAGACCCATGCGATCCTGCACATGTCGGCCATGTCGCATGTCGCGAGCATGATCGCGCATGGTGTGTTCGAAAAATGGCCGGATCTTTACTTTGTCGTCATCGAGTGCGGCATCGCCTGGGTGCCGTCGGTGCTCTGGCGACTTGACGCCGACTACAAAGCCCTGCGCAAGGAGACGCCATGGCTGAAGATGCTGCCGTCGGAATATTGTCGACGCAACATACGCTTCTCCACGCAACCATTGGAGCAACCGTCGAACGCCAAACACCTCTGGGCGATCCTGGAGGCGATGGACGGGGAGAACACGCTGCTGTTTGCGTCCGACTACCCGCATTGGGATTACGATGACGTCAACACGCTGCACATCCCGCCGGAATGGCGCGGCAAGGTGCTCGGCCAGAATGCGCTGGACGTCTACAAGCGGATCCCCCGCCCGCAAGCCGCCGCGGCAGCGTGACGAGGACCCAAATGGCCGAGAAGACGTATATTTGTCGCGCCGACGAGATCCAGGTCGGGACGCCATTCATCGCCAAGGTGCGCAGCCTGTCGATCGGCGTGTTCCGGATCGGCGATAGTTTCCATGCGCTGCTGAATGTTTGTCCTCACCGAGGCGCTCCGCTTTGCGAAGGGCCGCAATGCGGAACGACCGCTCCCGTCGAGGGACCCGAATTCATCTACCACCGCGAGAACGAAATCGTTCGCTGCGCCTGGCATGGGTGGGAGTTCGACATCCAGACGGGTGCGGCCCTGGTCAACCCGTCCGTTCGCGCGCGGACGTTCCCAGTCACCGTCGAGGCCGGGAGCATTTACGTGACGGCCTGACCAGAGCGGCGCGCGCCTTGGCGACCGGTTAGGCGCCGTTACCCGAAGCAGCCGTCTTATGCGCCCGGCTCTTGGCATGCTGCTGCTGGCGCCGATCGCATCGGCATCCGCTGCAATAGGCCGCTGACGGTCGGCGGCGGTTTTTTCGCGACAAACCGCTGGGCTATGGCGAAGACGCATTTGCGGCTTGGCAGGTCAACATGTGGCGTTAGAAATGGGAAGCTGGTGCCGACCGGCGATACGGCATGCGTCCCTTCTATGACGCCTCCGCCGGCCACACCCCAACCAAGGAGCATTCCATGACCTGGAGCGGCGTGTTTCCAGCAGTGACGACCAAGATGCAGGCTTCCGGCGCAGTCGACCTGAAAGCCACGCAAGCCAGCATCGAGCGGCTTGTTCAGAACGGCGTGTCGGGCGTAATCGTCCTGCCCATGCTTGGCGAGAATGCCACGCTGACACAGGCCGAGCGCGATGCCGTGGTTGCAGCAGCCAGGGAAGTCGTGGCGGGACGGGTGCCGCTGCTCTCCGGTCTTGCGGAATTGTCCACCGACGACGCGGCCGCGGCGGCTCGCAACTACCAGAAGCTCGGAGCCGAGGGGCTGATGACCTTCCCCAGTCTCGCCTATCGCACCGACCGCCATGAGACCGTGGCATGGTATAAGACCGTGGCCGAGGCCAGCGATCTGCCGGTGATGATCTACAACAATCCGCTCGCCTACAGGGTCGACGTCGACGTCGAGACGCTGAAGGCGCTGGTCGATGTTTCCGGCATCGTCGCCATCAAGGAAGAGACCGGCGATATCCGCAGGGTAACCGACCTGTTCAACGCCTTCGGCGACCGTTTCGACATCTTTTGCGGCGTCGACGATCTTATCCTTGAAAGCCTGACGCTCGGTGTTGTCGGCTGGGTGTCGGGCATGACCAATGCATGGCCGGCCGAGTGCGTATCGCTGTTCAACGCCGCCCGCGGCGGCGATTATGCGGCAGCGCTTCCGCTCTACCGGCTGATGACGCCGGCATTTCATCTCGATACGGACGTCAAGCTGGTGCAGTACATCAAATTCGCCGAGCATCTGGTGTACAGCGCTCCGGAACACGTTCGAAAGCCGCGCCTGCCGATCGGCGGCGAGGAACGGTCGAAAGTGGAAGCGGTCATCAGGAAGACGATTTCCGATCTCGCAGCGCTGAGGTGTTTGACAAACGAAGGTGACGGCGCTGCGGACCGCTGAGCAGTCGGCCGTGGTCAACTGCCGGTTCGCACCCGTACCTTTTCGGCGAAGGCCTCCACCTCGCCTTGACGAGGTTGCTTGCCGGTGTGCGTGAACAGGTAGGCCGGCGTCAGAGACAGACGGTTGCTCACCGGCTCGACGATCTCGAGCGAGTAATAACCGATCTGCGTGAAGTACAGCACGCGCGCCCGCACGAAGGCTTCGGTGTCTGCGTAACCGTGCCGCAAAAACATCGCCCGGATGGCATCGACCCGCGCATCGTCTTCCTCGTTCACGATACGATGGACCTTGGCGGAGTGGCGCGACCAGGCACGCACCGCGAAATCCAAGCGCGGATTGAACAGCCTCTCATCCAGCCAGCACTCGAAGACATTGAGCACGGCCTCAGTTATCGACGCGGCGGGCCGGCCGGCCTGCTCGAGGATGAAACGGGTGTTGTTGTTGCGCCAATAGTCGAGAAGCTGATCGAGCAGGTCCTGACGGCTCTTGAAATACCAGTAGAAACTGGAACGGGAGACGTTCAGCTTCTGCCCGAGCGCGAGGACGCGCACCGCCTCCACGCCTTCGGAGATCAGCGTCTCCAGCGCGAGCTTCATCCAGTCCTCGCGCGTCACCTTGGTGTTGCCGATCAGACCGGACCGTCGCACGACTGCCTCTGCACTGGAATCCGAAAGCATCTCGGGCTGGCCAGGTTTGAATGCCGGCTAGATAGACCTGAAACCGCCCCCGCTAGAATACTTGCACCTGTTCGAGCCACTCCCAAAGATACGGGGCAAGGCCCCGGTCGACGTGCACCCGCGCCCGATCGGGGTTGCCGAACCGGTAGAAGAGAACGCCGGCGCCGGCAAAAAGGATCGAAGCCGAGGGACTTGCCTGCCTCGGATCGAGCGCCGTGCCCCTGGCGACCAGACCGGCCAATCCCGGCCCTTTCATCTCGAATACATGCAGCCCGGCATCCATGACCGTGACCGCGAAACCGGCCGCGTGCCAGCCGGCCGCGACGGGCAATGGCCGTTCGCTTACGGCGAGAATGCGATCGCGCGCGATGCGCACCATGTATTTGTCGCCATTGGCAACCGCGCCGGCACCGACACCTTCCCCCGCGAGACCCGAAGCCTGCGCCCAAGCCGTCAGGTCGCCGCTGACCAGAAGCTGCTTCAGCCCGTCCAATGTGCGCACGCTGATCCCGTCCGTGTTCAGGACCGCGGTGGTCCAGTCGGGCGCTGGGGGCCATTTTTCGGCAAGGTTACGCATGCAGGCGGCTCCCTTCCGGATCGAAGGCGCAGGGCGCGACGATGGTGGCCTGGCGCAGGACGCCGAGGTGCTGAACGTCGATCGTTTGGCCATGCCGTGCGGCACCCCGTTCGATGAGCGCCAGGGCGACGGGGCGGCCCAGGGTCGCGCTTTGATAGCTGGAGGTGACGAAGCCGATGCTCCGGAGCCGGTCGCCGCTTTTCTCCACACCATGCGCGCCGGTCGCCAGCGGCGCCTCGCCTTCGCCGACAGCCAGGCCGACAAGCTGATTGCGATCGGTTCGGCTCGCCGCTTCGGTGAAAAGCGAGCGCCGGCCGACGAACTCACCTGTACGCTTGGTCCGCGGTCCCGCGACGCCGAGGTCGTGCGGCATGACGTTGCCGTCGGTGTCCTTGCCGATGACGATGAAGCCCTTCTCGGCGCGCAGGATCATCAGGGATTCAAGCCCGAGCAGCACGGCGTCGAACGCGCGGCCTTCCTGCTGCATTCTTGCCCAGAGCGCCTCGGCCCGGTCGGCGCGGATGGAGATCTCGTAGCTTCGGTCGCCGGTGAAGGAGACCCGGGCAATGCGCACCTCGTCGCCGGCAAAGCGGCCGGCGGTAACCGCCATGTGCGGCAGGCTGGCATCGTCCAGCGCAGCACCCAGATCGAGCGCCTCTATCAGCCCGCGCGCTTTCGGACCCGAAATGGTCAAGGTGGCGTATTGCGCGGTGGCGTTGTGGATATAGACCGCATCGCGGCCGAAACGATCCTGCCGCCATTCCTCGAGACGCGCGTGGACAGCGGCGACATGCGACGACGAGCAGGAGACGATGAAGCGGTGCTCGTCGAGACGAACCAGGACGCCGTCATCGAAGACGACGCCATTTTCCGACAGCATGAAACCGTAGCGGCAATGGCCGGGTTTGAGGGTCGACATGGTGTTGTAATAGATGAAGTCGACGAATTCGGCCGCGCGTGGACCGATCACCTCGATCTTGCCGAGCGCCGAGCCGTCGAAGAGCGCAACGGACTGCCGGGCGCGCCGCGCATCCTCCTGGATCGTGGCTCCGGCTTCGCCGCTTCCGTAATAGGCCGGCCTCAGCCAGCCGCCATATTCCTGGAACACTCCGCCTGCTGCGCGATGGTTTGCCTCCAGCGGTAGGCGACGGACCGGGGCGTGCATGCTGCCCCGACGCGCTCCCGCCAGGCTGGCGAACGGCACAGGCGTGAAAGGCGGCCGGTAGGTGGTGATGCCGACATCCGAGATGGCGCGGCCGGTAGCCGCGGCCAGCAGCGCCAGACCGTTCAGGTTCGACGTCTTGCCCTGGTCGGTCGCCATGCCAAGGGTCGTATAGCGCTTCAGGTGCTCGACGGAGACAAAATTCTCCCGCGCCGCCAGTTCGACGTCCTTGGCGGTGACGTCGCTCTGGTAGTCGATCCAGACGCGGCCCTTGGCTTTGGGCTTCGGCCACAGGCTGACGACGCCAAGCGTTCTTTCCTCGCCAGTGCTGCGAGGTGCCGGCGGCGCCGAGCCGAACCCGCCGAGGGCCGCCAGGCCGCTGGCCAAGGTCTCGGAAAGCGAGACCGTGCCGGCGACGGCGCCGGCTACGCCGATCGCCTCGATCGCTTCTGCGGGAATGAAAGCCGACAGTTGATCGCTCCAGGCGAGCTTGCCTTTTGCCTGCGAGAACAGATGCACGGTGGGTGTCCAGCCGCCCGAGACGAGCAGGCAATCGGCCGCAAGGGCGGTACCGTCGTCGAGCAGAACACTCTGAACGGCGTTGCGGCCGCGCGCCGCTGCAATGGCGCGTCCGGCGAGGGCCCGAATACCGCTCTTCGCCTGTACGCCACCCTCACGCCGGCAATCAACCACCGTCACCGAAGCGCCGGCCGCAGCCAGCGCCGAGGCCGGCTCGTAGGCGCTGTCATTGTTGGTTGCGACCACGATCTGCCGGCCGACAAGGACGCCATGCCTGCGCAGGTAGCTCAACGCCGCGTCAGCGGAGAGTATGCCCGGAAGGTCGTTGTTGGCGAACGGGACCGGCCGCTCGATCGCGCCCGTCGCCAGCACGATGCGGCGCGGGCGCACGCGCCACAGCGTGTCGGGTCGGCCGTCGCGGTGAAGCTGGTTGAGCGCGACCAGATTGTGATCATATAGGCCGAAGGCGGTCGTATCGCTGAGCACGAGATGCCCACTGCTCTTCAGCCGGGCCACCGTCGCATCGATCCATGCCGCACCCTTGACACCGTCGACTGCGCCTGCACGGTGGCGCAGCGACCCGCCGGGATGCGTCCGCTCGTCGACCAGCACGACCGAGTGCCCGGCTGCCGCCGCGCCGGCAGCCGCGGCGAGGCCGGCCGGTCCGGCGCCGACCACCAGGACGTCGCAATGGTGATTGAGATGGTCCGAGACGTGACGCGGCTTCCAATTGCGGTCGACGACGCCGAGCCCGGCCATGGCGCGGATGCGCGGCTCGAACAGGTGCCAGTCCGGCCACATGAAGGTCTTGTAGTAGAATGCGGCGGGCAGGAAACGGGCAAGGCGGTCCAGCATCGCGTTGCGGTCGGCCAGCGCCGTCGGCGACGCGTTGACGCTCTTGACCGTGAGGCCGTCCCGCGCCGGCACGGTCGTTGCCCGCGCATTCGGCGCGCGGCCGCCGGCGCTTTCGACATCGATCAGCGCGTTGGGCTCCTCCACGCCGGATCCCCAGATGCCACGCGGCCGATGATATTTGAAGCTGCGGCCGACGATCGCCCGGCCGCTCGCCAGCAAGGCAGACGCGATCGTGTCGCCGGCAAAGCCGTCGACGCGCGTGCCGTCGAAAGTGAAGCTCAGCGGGCGGGCCCGATCGATGTCGCAGCCGCCATTGGCAAGACGCGAAGCGCTCATGCGCCATGCTCCGCGTCGCCGAGCACGGAGGAACCCGACACCTTGTGATTGACGCTGTCGCGGCTCATCGCAAAGCACTCGCCGCAGGTCAGGTGCATCCAGATCTCGCGAGTCGGCCCCTTCGGGTTGTTGCGCATATGGAGATAGCCGGCCCAGCGCTCGGCCGTCACGTCCCCGCCGTCGGGCCGCAAATTGCCGGCCTCGCCGCCATAGTGAAACTCGCTTTCTTCGCGCGGCCCGCAGAACGGACAGGGAAAGAGCTGCATCTTTTCTACACCTTCAATGGGCAATGCCGGAGCCGGCAGCCTCGTCGATCAGCCGGCCGCGGGCGAAGCGGTCGAGATCGAAAGGCCGGCTGATGTCGTGGTGCCTGCCGGTGGCAAGCAAATGGGCAAGCAGCGTGCCGCCGGCGGGAATCGCCTTGAAGCCGCCCGTGCCCCAGCCGCAATTGAGGAAAAGCCCGGGCAGTGGCGATGCGCCGATGATGGGCGAGGAATCGGGGACGACGTCGACGATGCCTGCCCATTGCCGCATCATCTTCAGCTGGCCGAAGATCGGGAACATTTCGAGCATGCCTGCGATCACGCCTTCCAGCACCGGCAAGTTGCCGCGCTGGCCATAGGACGGGATGCGGTCGAGCGCGCCGCCGATCACCAGTTCGCCCTTGTCCGATTGGCTGACATAGACGCCCGTATCCGGCGAGATCACCACCGTGTCGATGATCGGCTTGACCGGCTCGGACACGCAGGCCTGCAGTGCATAGGAATTGACCGGCAGCCGGAATCCCGCCTTCGCCGCCAGCACCGAGGAGTGGCCGGCCACCGCCATCCCCGTACGCTCGGCCCGGGTTGCGCCGCGCGACGTGACGACCCCACGGCAGCGCCCGTTCTCAATGATAAAGTCGCTGATCTCGCAGTTCTGAATGATGTCGACGCCGAGACGGCTGGCGGCGCGCGCATAGCCCCAGGCGACAGCGTCATGACGGGCCGTGCCGCCGCTCGGCTGCCAGGTGCCGCCATAGACGGGGTAGCGGGCATCCGGGCCGAAATTGTAGATCGGCACCACCCGGCGGACGTCCTCGACCGAGAACAATTCGCAATCGATGCCGTTGACCTGGATGGCGTTGACGGACCGGGCAGCGGTTTCCATTCCCGCTTCGCTATGCGCGAGGGTGAGAATGCCGCGCGCGGAAAACATCACATTGTAGTTCAGATCCTTCGATAGCCTTTTGTAGAGACTATGCGCCAATCCGTAGATCGCCGCGCTTTCAGGGTAGAAGTAATTTGAGCGGACGACGGTTGTGTTGCGGCCGGTGTTGCCGCCGCCGATCCAGCCTTTCTCGAGCACCGCCACATTGGTGACGCCGTGGTTCTTTGCGAGATAGTAAGCCGTGGCGAGGCCGTGGCCGCCACCGCCGACGATGACGGCGTCGTAACGCGGTTTGGGCTCCGGCGAGCGCCAGGCCTTCTCCCAGCCCGTCTGGCCGGCGACGCCTTCCTTGAATAGCGAAAGCGCTGAATAGTGCCTTGTCATGCGCTCAGGCCCGCATCACGTGAGCGATAGTGCAACGGGCCAAGAAACCTTGAGACGCCATATCGGCGGCGCAGTACCGAACCGGCGCAATCAACTCGCCCCGTCCTCGAAAGTCCATAACCCATCCCGTTCTGCCGCGGTTCGACAAAGTCGTCCACCTTCGCGCGGGGCGAACTTAGCTTGAATGGACACCTGTGTCCATTGAGGAATCGAGGCTGCGCCTCGCAGGGAGCGCGGCAACCGGCCATCTAAGCCAAGTGAAATGCATTTGCGCGTGTCAGGCGCATGGCGGATTTCATTTGCTTGGTGATCCTCCTCCCATGGGCCAAACTCCCGCCGGGCTGTCAGGAGGATAAATGAGAGCACGCGCAGCGACGGTCGGAGATCTCGAGGATGTTTTCCGCGGCCTGTCCAAGCGAATGTCGGACGAGTACCTGGCGGCCGGCAAGGACAGCAAGGCCGCCTACGACAATCTGATGATGAACCTGAAGGAAGGCCGGGCCCATGCGCTGGTCGAGGGCGCGCAGGCCGTCGCCTTTATCGCCTGGCATGAGCATGGCGACGCGGCCGACACGCTGTTTGCCGCGCAGGAGGACTTCTTCAGAGCGGCAACCGTTCGCTTCTGCAGGCGTCACATCCGCCACATCCAGGCGCTCGCCGGCAACCTGCCCGTGCACTCGCGCAGCTGGCTCGATGGACCGGACGTCGCAAAATGGTTTCGGCTCATCGGCTATGTCGAGCGGGGACAGGAGAATGGCGCCACCCTGTTCGAACTGCCGCCGGCGCCCAATGGGTGACACGGGTTATTGGCGCAGCGGCTTGCACCGCGCAGCAATTGGCGGGATGGTGTGGAAGGCAGCCGGGGGCGCTGGCAGGCCGGAGATGCATGGCTGCTGGAAATCAAAATGGTGCGAGCTTGTTTGGCCCTTGTCGCCCTTGTTGCCCTTGCGAGGCCAACAGAAGCAGGCGAGCGAGCGGCTCCTCTCTTCGACCGCTCCGATCTGGCGTCCGCGTATTCGGGTGAGTCCGACCTCGTAACCGCATATACGACCGGGATGGCCCGGTACCGTCTTCAGCTCATGGCGCGTACCGGCACCGCCAATCTCGCCGCCCCTCTCGAACCTTTGGCCCTGCGGCCGGAATTTCGCCAGCGGACATGGCGCTCGGCCGATGGCAGCCTGCTGCAGGGCTTCGCCGGCAAAGGCGGCTTCCGGCTGACTGTCGGCAACTGCCTTGCCCGCCTCTGCGCGGCCAGCGAATGCAGCGAGGCCGGCTGGCCGGTCTATGCCTGCAGCGACGGCCATAAGCGCAAGATGTCGGTGAAGAGCTTCGTGACGGCAACCTTCGACGGCGTCCCTTACCGGCGGTTGAGCGCTCCGCCGGAACCGTGATTTGATTGCGGTCGACGACGCTGCCGGTTCAGCAAAGTCAGGTACTCGTCACCACCCGAAACGCTGGCTGCACCGCTTCTCGTCACCGGAGCAGTCACATCAGCACGGGACCGCCAGCGAGCGTGGCGACCAGGCCGGCCGGGATCTGGCGCGGGATCAAGGTGCGGCCGATCTGCGAGCGAAAGGCAATGCGAGAAGTGCAAGCACGGCGGCCAGGTTGCGCCGGCGTTGCCCGGCATGGCATCTGTCGGCCGATGACACGCAAGCCCCTACGACAGCTTCCCGAATTCCCGCGACGACCGATCGCTGGAAAAGTCAGCCTCAACCGAGCGCTGTCGAAGCTAGGATTCTGCTCGCGCAAGCAGGCCGAACTGATGATCGCCGAAGGACGCGTGCGCGTTGCCGGCAAGGTGGCGCGCGATCCGTCGCTGCGCGTCGATCCGGATCGCGACCGCATCGCAGTCGATGGCGCACAGGTCGCCGCGGAACGAAAAGTGTATCTGATGCTCAACAAGCCGCGCGGGCTGGTCACCACGCGCGACGACCCCGACGGGCGCGGCACGGTCTATGACTGCCTTGCTGATCTTGACCTGCCCTTCGTGTCGCCGGTCGGCCGTCTCGACAAAGCGAGCGAAGGTCTGCTGTTGATGACCAACGACACGCGCTGGGCGAACGGCTTGCTCGATCCTGCCTCGCATGTCGCCAAGACCTATCATGTGCAGATTGCTTCCGCGCCCGACGAGAAGATGCTCGAGCGGTTCCGCCAAGGCGCTGTCGTCGACGGGGAATTGCTGACGGCGAGCTCGATCGCGCTCTTGCGCAGCGGCGGGCGCACGGCCTGGCTGGAGATCGTGCTCGACGAAGGCCGCAACCGCCAGATCCGCCGCATGCTCGGCGCCTTCGACATCGAGGTGCTCAGGCTGGTGCGGGTGGCGATCGGGAGGCTGCAGTTGGGTGATCTCGCGAAGGGCAAGGCGCGGCATTTAACGGCCGTGGAGCTGGCGATGCTTGCCGCTTAACAGGGGCCGGAACTACTTTTGGTTCCAGCGGCGGATGACCGGTTCGGTCAGGTCGTGCTCGTAGCCGAGGATGCTGAGGCTCGCGGTATCGAGGACGAAATGTTCGCCGCCTTCCGGCGGCAGGCTGATCCAGCGCGCCGCAAGCACGCGCAGGAAATGCGAGCTCGAGAAGATGAGCACATTGCCGGCCGCCGTCCGGATTTCGGCCACGATCGCATTGGCCCTGGCGCCGACATCGGTTGCCGTCTCGCCGCCCGGGCAGCCGTCGCGAAACAATTGCCAACCGGGGCGTCCGGCAAGGATTTCCTTCGTTGTCACGCCTTCATAGGCGCCGTAGTCCCATTCCTGCAGATCGGCCTTCTTGAGCGCGCGCTCGCCGAAGCCGGCCAGCCGGCAGGTGTCGAAGGCGCGCTGCGACGGGCTCGACCAGACCGCCTGGAAGGCCTGGTCCTTGAGGCGGTCGGCGACGCCGCGTGCGGCCTGTTCGCCTTTCGCGGTCAACGGAATGTCGGTGCGGCCGGTATGCTTTCCCGATGCGCTCCATTCCGTCTCGCCATGGCGGACAAGGTAGACCTCGGGAAACGCGCTGCTCATCCGCCGGCCCTCACGCTTGGATGCACCGGCAAGAATGCCGGCCCGCGCCACCCTATGCGGCGTCCGACAAAAAGAACAGGCCGCGGCGGAGCCACGGCCTGTTTCGGCTTGGGTGGACGCTCTTTGTCTGTGCAACTCCGGATCGAAGGCTACGGTGAAGTCACCGAGGCAATTTTCCGGGAATTGTTTCGATCGCTCAGGCCGGCTGCAGGCCGCCTGAGAGCGCGAGGTCTGCCTCCTCCGGCATCTGGCCGGCCATGGCGGCGGCGAACTGCTTCTGGTCGAGCTCGCCTTCCCAGCGCGCCACCACGATGGTCGCGACGGCATTGCCGACGAAGTTGGTGAGCGCGCGGCATTCCGACATGAAGCGGTCGACGCCGAGGATCAGCGCCATGCCGGCAACCGGCACCGAAGGCACGACCGAAAGCGTGGCCGCCAAGGTGATGAAGCCCGCGCCGGTGATGCCGGCGGCTCCCTTGGAGCTCAGCATCGCAACGAGCAGCAGCAGGATCTGGTCGCCGAAGGTGAGCGGCGTGTCGGTCGCCTGGGCGATGAACAGCGCTGCCAGCGTCATGTAGATGTTGGTGCCGTCGAGGTTGAAAGAATAGCCGGTCGGGATGACAAGACCGACCACCGAGCGATTGCAGCCGGCGCGCTCCATCTTGGCCATCAGGCCGGGAAGTGCTGCCTCCGACGATGAGGTGCCGAGCACCAGGAGCAGCTCTTCCTTGATGTAGCGGATCAGCGCGAGGATGGAGAAGCCGTTGTACCATGCCACCGCGCCCAGCACGATCAGCACGAAGAGCAGCGACGTCAGGTAAAAGGTGCCGATCAGGAAGGCGAGATTGGCGATCGCACCGATGCCGTATTTGCCGACGGTGAAGGCCATGGCGCCGAAGGCGCCGATGGGCGCAGCCTTCATCAGGATGGCAACAAGACGGAAGATCGGCGCCGTCAGCGCCTGCAGGAAGTCGACCACCGGACGAGCGCGCTCGCCGACCAAAGCGAGAGCGACGCCGAACAGCACCGAGAAGAACAGCACCTGCAGGATGTCGCCTTGGGCGAAGGCGCCGGTGATGGTGTCGGGGATGATGTTCAGCAGGAAGCCGACGATCGTCGTATCATGGGCCTTCTCGGTGAAGGTCGAGACCTTCGAGGCGTCGA
Source organism: Mesorhizobium sp. WSM4989 (assembly GCF_029625795.1). Taxonomy (NCBI): domain Bacteria; kingdom Pseudomonadati; phylum Pseudomonadota; class Alphaproteobacteria; order Hyphomicrobiales; family Phyllobacteriaceae; genus Mesorhizobium; species Mesorhizobium sp. WSM4989. The sequence goes on from NZ_JARTVN010000001.1 coordinate 1,509,063, forward strand.
GCGTCGCCGGATTGATGTGCATGCCGGCGCCGGGCTGGACGACATTTGACACGATCAGGCCAACGATGAGCGCCAGTGTCGAGAAGACGAGGAAATAAATCATCGCCTTGCCGGCGACCCGGCCGACCTTATGCAGGTCGGAGACGCCGGCGATGCCGGTCGCGACGGTGAGGAAGATCACTGGCGCGATCACCATCTTGACCAGCTTGATGAAGGCATCGCCGAGCGGCTTCAACGAGGCGCCGATGTCGGGATAGAAATGGCCGAGCAGGATGCCGGCGGCGATCGCCGCCAGGACCTGCACGTAAAGATGCCGATAAAAGGGAACTTTGCCGCGCGGTTCCGCGGCAGCGATTGCCGTCTGCATGATGTCCTCCGTTCGGCCCCGATCGAGAAGCTCGACCTCCCGGGGCAGTTGACCTTCACAGCCTCGCGGCTGCTGCGGATGCATTTGCAACGGCCGTGCCAGATTGCGCCTTGAGGCGTCGAGCATTGATTTTGTTTGTTTTCTGACGCAACGCGCTTTGCCATTCGACAGCGCAGTGCGGCGATCCGCATAGCTCGAATTGTGCTTTGTGCGAAATCATGCACAAATGGGCGATGCTGCAACGCCCCGCCGCTGCCCTCGCTTCGACGCCCGAACTGCTCGCCGGGCGGGCGCGGCGCGCCTGGCTGCTGTTTGCGGCGGTGGCGCTTCTCATCGTCTTTGCAGCGCTCTATGGCGCCGGCCTCTACGGACGCTCGACCGAGATCGAGGCGCTGTCGGCGCAAGGGCGGACCGACGCCAATCTCAAGGTGGCGCTGCTGCGTGCGGTGCTCGAAAACCCGCGCGCGCTGCCGCTGCTTCTGTCCGAAGACCAGCAGGTGCATGACGCGCTCGCTGAGCGCAGCCCCGCCTCGATCGACGTGCTGAACCGCAAGCTCGAAGGGCTGGTTTCGGGCACCAAGGCCTCGGTGCTTTACGTCACCGGCCCGGACGGGCTGGCCATCGCTTCCAGCAACTGGCGCGAGCCGGTTAGCTTTGTCGGCAATGACTACGGTTTTCGCGCCTATTTCTCGGGCGCCATGCAATCCGGCACGGCCGAGTATTTCGCGCTCGGCAATGTCAGCAAGCGCCCGGGCCTCTACATTTCGCGCCGTGTCGGGAGTGCGGCGGCCCCGCTCGGCGTCGTCGTGGTCAAGATGGAGTTCGACCAGCTCGAAGCCGACTGGCACGAGGCGAACCGCCCGGCCTATGTCAGCGACGAGCATGGGGTGGTGCTGATCACCAGCGTGCCCTCCTGGCGCTTCATGACGACGGCGCCGCTGGCCGCTCCAGTCGCGGCCGACATCCGCGCCAGCCAGCAGTTCGGCGAGGCTCCGCTGGTGCCGTTGCCCATCACGAGACCGCAACCGCTGAGCCTCGATGTCGCACTGGTGCACGCCATCACGCCCGGCGGCAGCGACGCGGAGTATCTGCGGCTATCCACCGCCGTGCCGTCGACGCCATGGCGCCTCGACTATCTCGTGCCGGCGGAAGCGCCGATCGCGGCGGCGCAGCGCGAAATGCGTTTGTTGGCCCTCGGCGTCCTTGTCCCGCTGCTCGCTTTGGCCGCTTATCTGTTGTGGCGCCGGCAGTCCGCGCAGATGCGGATCGCTGCCGAGCAGGCGGCGCGCGCCGAACTCGAACGGCGCGTCGTCGAGCGCACGCAGGACCTCAGCCTCGCGCGCGACCGGCTGCAGGCCGAGATCGCCGACCACCGCAGCACCGAAGCCAAGCTGCAGGTCATGCAGCAGGAGCTGGTGCAGGCCAACCGCCTGGCGACGCTCGGCCAGGTTGCCGCGGGCGTCGCGCATGAGATCAACCAGCCGGTGGCGACCATCCGCGCCTATGCCGACAATGCGCGCGTTTTCCTGGAACGCAAGCAGACGGCGCCGGCGGAGGAAAATCTCGGCGCCATCGCAGCGCTGACCGAACGCATCGGCTCCATCACCGAGGAGCTGAAAGCTTTCGCCCGCAAGGGTCGCACCGCCGCCGAGCCGGTCGAGTTGCGCAGCGTCATCGAAGGCGCAGTGGTGCTGCTCAGGAGCCGCTTTGCCGGCCGATTGGACGCGCTGGCGATCACGCTGCCGCCGGCGACGCTGAAAGTGATGGGGAACCGGCTGCGGTTGGAGCAGGTGCTGATCAACCTGTTCCAGAACGCGTTGGAAGCGCTCGAGGGGCGTGACGGTGCTCGGGTCGAAGTGTCCGCCGCGGAAACCGCCGACGGCGTCGCGCTGATCGTGTCCGATAACGGACCGGGGATTCCGCCGGCGATCCTGAAATCGCTGTTCACGCCTTTCAATACCTCGAAGGAAAAGGGCTTGGGGCTCGGGCTCGTCATCTCGAAGGACATCGTCGCCGACTATGGCGGGCGTATCGAGGTGACAAGCAGCGGGACCGGCACCCGCTTCACCATCCATCTCTCGAAGGCTGGCCCGAGATGACAGACGGCAATCCGGTCGTCCTGATCGATGACGATAGTGACCTGCTCAAGGCGACGAAGCAGACGCTCGAACTTGCCGGTTTTGCCGTGTCTGCCTTTTCCTCGGCAAGCGAGGCACTCGCCGGCCTCGATGCCGGCTTTGCCGGCGTCTTGGTGTCAGACATCCGCATGCCCGAAATGGACGGCCTGCAGCTTTTCGACCTCGTGGTCGACCTTGACCCGGATATCCCCGTCATCCTCGTCACCGGGCACGGCGATATCGCCATGGCGGTAAAGGCGATCAAGGACGGCGCCTATGACTTCATCACCAAGCCCTTCGCGGCCGACCGGCTGGCGCAAAGTGTATGGCGCGCCGCGGAAAAGCGCCGTCTTGTTATGGAGAACCGCGCCTTGCGCGAAGCGGCCGAGCAGGCGCAGGAAGGCCTTCCGCTGATCGGCCAGACACCGGCTATGGAGCGGCTGCGCCGCACGCTGAGACAGATCGCCGACACCGATGTCGATGTGCTCGTGACCGGCGAGACAGGCTCGGGCAAGGAGGTGGTGGCGAGCCTGCTGCATCGCTGGAGCCGCCGCGCCAAGGGCAATTTCGTCGCGCTCAATTGCGGCACGTTGCCGGAGACGGTGATCGAAAGCGAATTGTTTGGCCATGAGGCCGGTGCCTTCACGGGCGCGCAGAAGAAGCGCGTCGGCCGCATCGAGCATTCGAGCGGCGGCACGCTGTTCCTCGATGAGATCGAAAGCATGCCGCCCTCCACTCAGGTGCAGATGCTGCGCGTGCTCGAAATGCGCGAGGTGACGCCACTCGGCACCAACGAAATCCGGCCGGTCGACCTGCGCGTCGTTGCCGCCGCCAAGATCGATCTCGGCGATCCCGGCCAGCGCGGCAATTTCCGCGAAGACCTCTATTATCGGCTGAATGTGGTGACGCTTTCGATCCCGCCATTGCGCGAGCGCCGGGACGACGTGCCGTTGCTGTTCGGGTATTTCGCCGAGCGCGCCGCTGCCCGCTTTCATCGCCAGGTGCCCGCGGCGCCGGCCGCCGTCCAGCGCCATCTGCGCGAACACGACTGGCCCGGCAATGTCCGCGAGCTCGCCCATTTTGCCGAGCGCTTCGTGCTCGGTCTGGAAGAGATCGGCAGCAGCCCCGCCGCTCAGCCGACAGATTTGGACGTCTCGATGCCCTTGCCGGAACGGCTGGAGCGCTACGAGGCCGAGATCATCCGCGAGACACTTGGCCGCAATGGCGGCGATGTCCGGCGTACGATCGAGGCGCTCGGCATTCCGCGCAAGACCTTCTACGACAAGCTGCAGCGGCACGGCATCGTGCGCAGCGATTTTTCCAGAGAGATCAAGCTTGTGGAACCCGATCGAAGCCCCCGGCGTTGAGGCTATCCAGAAAACCGTGGCACGTTGGCACCAGCCGGTTGGCGAACGCATGATGGCGGTGGCCTTGCCGGTTGCACTTGGCAAGCGTTGATGGTTTGTTGCCGCTCAGCGGAGAACGAATGATGCGCGAATCCCTCGGTCAAGACGAATACGGCTCGGCCAGCCCCTTTGATCCCGACGATCTGCCGAATCTCAACGCCATGGGACCGGCGATGGGCAGCGGCAATGATTTCGAGAAATATGCCGTTGCCGTCATCATCGTGTTCGGCGCGCTGATCATCGGCGGCCTGATGGCCGCGTCGATGACCTTCGGCCACCGCAACGGCTTCCTGTTTGCGTTGGGCGGCGCCACTTCGGCCTGGATTTCGGGCAACGCGCTGCTGATTGACCGGCCGCGCATTTATGCGCTGTTCGTCGGCATTGCCGCGGTGCTGCTGATTGCCTCAACCATCACCCTTGTCGTGTAGTCAGTAGCCCAGCGCGTCGCCGGAAGCGGCGCGGCTGTCGATGGCTCCGTTGTAGCGGGCGCCGCCGCCTTTCTCGATCTCCGCCAGGCTCTTGCCGCCGACCAGGATGCCGGCCGCCTGGCCCCAGGTCTGGTCGCTGAGATCGAGATGATAGCCCATGCCGGCAAGCAGCCTTTCAGTGTCGGGAGAAAGCCCGAAAGGCTCGACATAGACGGTGTCGGGCAGCCATTGATGGTGGATGCGCGGAGCGTCGATCGCCTCCTGAATGTTCATGCCGTGGTCGATGACGTTGACGATTGCCTCCAGCGTGATGGTGATGATGCGCGAGCCACCCGGGCTGCCGATGACCATGAACGGCTTGCCGTCCTTCACAACGACGGTCGGGCTCATCGAGGACAGCGGCGTCTTCTTCGGCTGGATCGCGTTGGCCTCGCCTTGGACCAGTCCGTAGAGGTTGGGCACGCCGGGCTTCTGGGTGAAATCGTCCATTTCGTTGTTGAGCAGGATCCCGGTGCCGTCGGCGACGACGCCGGCGCCAAAGGAACCATTGAGCGTATAGGTGACGGCTACCGCGTTGCCGTCCCTGTCGATGATAGAATAATGGGTGGTTTCCTTCGACTCGCCGAAGCCCTTGGGCATCAAGTCCTTCGAGACACCGGCGCGGAACGGATCGATCTTGTCGCGGATGTCCTTGGCATAGCCCTTGTCGAGCAGTTTCGAGACCGGATTGTCGACGAAATCCGGATCGCCGAGCGCCGAATTGCGGTCGACATAGGCATGACGCATGGCCTCGACCATGACGTGGACGGTCTCGGCCGAGCCGGCTCCGAGATAGGACAGCGGATATCCTTCGAGCACATTGAGGATTTCGCAGATGATGACGCCGCCCGAACTCGGCGGCGGCGAGGAGATGATCTCGTAGCCGCGATAGGAACAGGTCACCGGCTTCAGCTCGCGCACCGCGTATTGCTCGAAATCGCCTTTGGCGAGGATGCCGCCCTTGGCGCCGCTCGCCTTGACGATCGCGTCGGCAATCGGCCCCTTGTAGAAGGCATCGGACCCTTTCTCGGAGATCGCCGAGAGCGAGGCCGCAAGGTCCGGCTGAACTAGCTTCTCGCCGATACCATAGGGCTTGCCGTCTTTTTTCAGAAAAATAGCGGCCGCTGCCGGATCCTTGGCCAGCCGGTCGGCGCTGCCGGCGAAGGAGGCCGCGTCGCCCTGGTTGAGCACGAAGCCGTCCTTGGCATAGGCGATCGCCGGGGCCATCAGGTCCTGTCTGGACAAGGTCCCGTATTTCTCGCGTGCCATCTCGAAGCCGGCCACCGAACCAGGCACGCCGACGGCGAGATAGCCGTCGAGGCTGGCACCTTTGATCGGCTTGCCGTCCTTGTCGAGATACATCGTCTTGGTCGCCGCCAGCGGCGCGCGCTCGCGAAAATCGATGAAGGTCGAATGGCCGTCCTTCAAGCGGATGGTCATGAAACCGCCGCCACCGATATTGCCGGCATTCGGATAGACGACGGCCAGCGCATAGCCGACGGCGACCGCCGCATCGACGGCGTTGCCACCCTTCTTCAGCACGTCGACGCCGACTTCGGTGGCGAGATGCTGGGCGGTCACAACCATGCCGTGCTCGCCCTTGGCGGGAGCCGGCGCAGCCGCAAAAACGGCGGTCGATGGTGTGAAGGCAACAGTGAGCGCAAAGCTGACGGCGATCAGCGTCCGGCGGGTGAGATGCATGGTGGGTCTCCAAGGCGGGGGGACACCCAGGAAAGACCGTTGGAGCGCGTTAGTCCAATAACAATTGGAGTAGCATTGGGCAGAGCCCCTCACCTGCCCCCCGAATTGCGAAGGGCAATTCGGGGCAGTCCGACCTCTTCCCGCTGGGGAAGGAGCTCGTCAGCGCCGACGCCAACCTCTTCTGCCTTGGGAGAAAGGCGGCCGCGAAGCGGCCGGATGAGGGTGTCAGACAATCCCGCCGCCACCGCCGGCGACGCCCGGCCGCTCCGCCGCGACCTTCGCCCGGTAGCCGGCCTCGCGATAGGCGGCGACTGGATCAATGGCGCCGCCGGTTCTCAGCCGCGCCATGGCGAGGATCGGCTCGACATCGGTGCGGTAGGCGGTCTTCAGCGTCTGCGTCGCCATCAGCGCGTCGTTCGCTTCCTGAAAACCGTCCAGCGCCTTGCGGTCGACCAGCAGCGCCTGCGCATAGGCGCGCTGCACCTCGACCGCGGACAGCATCAGGCTTTCGATCGGATCGGTGACGTTATGGCTCTGGTCGAGCATATGCGCGGGATGGAAGCCCTTGGCACCCGAAAGCTCTGCATCGACCAGCTCGTTGAAGACCAAAAACAGCCGGTAAGGATCGATCGAACCGGCGTCGAGATCGTCGTCGCCATATTTGGAATCGTTGAAGTGGAAGCCGCCGAGCTTGCCGAAATGAATCAGCCGCGACACGATCATCTCGATGTTGACGTTGGGCGCGTGGTGGCCGAGGTCGACGAGGCAGAAGGCCTTGTCGCCGAGCTCCTTGGCGATGATGTAGTTCGTGCCCCAGTCCTGCACGACGGTCGAATAGAAGGCCGGCTCGTACATCTTGTGCTCGGTAAACAGCCGCCAGTCGTCCGGCAGGCCGGCGTAGATTTGCCGCATGGCGTCGAGATAGCGCTCGAAGGCCTTGGCGAAACTGACCTGGCCGGGGAAGTTCGAGCCGTCGCCGATCCAAACCGTCAGCGCCTTCGACCCAAGCGTCCTGCCGATCTCGATGCATTCGAGATTGTGCTCGACCGCCTGGCGGCGCGTGCCGGCATCGGCGTGCGACAGCGAGCCGAATTTGTAGGAGAGCTTCTGGTCCTTCGCGTCGGAAAACGTGTTGGAGTTCATCGCATCGAACCCGAGCCCGAAACGCGCCGCCGCCTGCTTCAGCCGGTTCGGATCGGCCTTGTCCCACGGGATATGCAGCGAGACGGTAGGCGTCGCTTGCGTCAGCTGGCTGATGACGGCGCAATCCTCGATCTTGTCGAAGATGTCGCGCGGCTCCCCGGCGCCGGGAAAACGGGCAAAACGCGTGCCGCCGGTGCCGACGCCCCAGGACGGGATCGCGACGCCGAATTTTTCGACCGTGTCGCGGATCGCATCGATAGCGATGCCGCGCCGGTCGAGGCGCTCGCCGAGGGAGGCGTAGTCACGCTCGAGGGCGGGTTGGCGAGCTGAGTTGTGGTTGGCGACGAGGTCGGCTGAGATGATCTGTTCGGGCATTTTTTTCCTCCCAATTCGTCGGCGCTGCCCCTCATCCGCCTACTGGCACCTTCTCCCCGTATAGTGACGGGGAGAAGGGACGCGCTCCAGCGCTGGCGCCCCCTCTCCCCGTTCTTATGGGGAGAGGGTAAGGGTGAGGGGCAGCGCTGGCTCTGACAATTTACCGCGTAAAGCTCTGCGCGTTGCCGGCGTCGACATTGACGATGTTGCCGGTCGACTTGGCCGACATGTCGGAAGCGAAGAAGTAGATCGCTTCGGCGATATCTTCCGGAAATACCGAGCGTTTCAGCATCGAACGCGACCGGTAATGCTCCTCGAGATCGTCGGTCGACATCTTGTAGGCGGCGGCGCGCTGTTCCTTCCATTCGCCGGTCCAGATCTTGGAGCCGCGCAGCACGGCGTCCGGATTGACGACGTTGACCCTGATCTGCGCCTCCGCACCCTCAAGCGCGAGACAGCGCGCGAGATGGATCTCGGCCGCCTTGGCCGTGCAGTAAGCGGCGGCGTTGGGCGAAGCGGCAAGGCCGTTCTTGGAGGCGACGAAGACGACATTGCCGCCGATCTTCTGCGCGCGGAACAGCCGGAAAGCCTCGCGCGAAACGAGGAAATAGCCGGTCGACAGGATGTCCATATTCTTGTTCCACAACGCCAGCGTCGTTTCCTCGATCGGCGCCGAGGAGGCCAGGCCGGCATTGGAAACCAGAATGTCGATGCCGCCGAACTCGACCGAAGTTTCGGCAAAGCCCGACGTGACCTGATCTTCCGAGGTCACGTCGATCCGCACCGGACGGACGAAGTCTTTGCCGTAGGCTTTCGACAGCTCTTCGTGAGCGCCGGCAAGCGCGGTCTCATCGATATCGGCCAGCACGACGCAGGCGCCTTCGCGGAGCAGCCGGTTGGCCGTGGCGCGGCCGATGCCGCCGGCACCGCCGGTGACCAGCGCGATCTGTCCCGCCAGCGCCTTCGGCTTCGGCAGGCGCTGGAGCTTGGCTTCTTCCAACTGCCAGTATTCGATGTCGAAGGCCTCCTGTGCCGGCAGGCCGACATAGGACGAGACCGTCGAGGCGCCGCGCATGACGTTGATGGCGTTGACGTAGAACTCGCCGGAGATGCGCGCCGTCGCCTTGTCGCCGGCGAAAGTGAACATGCCGACGCCCGGCATCAGATAGACGACCGCGTTCGGATCGCGGATGGCGGGCGAGTCCGGATGTTTGCAGCTGTCGTAGTAGGCCTGGTAACCGACGCGATACGCTGCAATGTCGTCGGCGAGGCGCGCGATGACGGCATCGACATCCGGCCTTGCCGGATCGAACTCGATCACCAATGGCCGGATCTTGGTGCGCAGGAAATGGTCCGGGCAGGACGTGCCCAGGGCCGCCAGCGGGCGCAGGTCTTTCGAATTGACGAATTCGAGCACTGCCGGCTGGTCGTCGAAATGGCCGAGCTTATGGCTCTTTTCCGAGATCAGGCCGCGGATTCTCGGCATGAGTTTCGCGGCAATGGCACGCCGTGCCGGCGCCTCGAGCGCCTTCACCATCTCGCCGCCGAAGATCGCCTTGCCCTCGGATTTGCGCTCGAACCAGTCGATCGCCTGGTTGATCACCGAAGTCGTCGTTTCGTAGCATTCCTTCGGCGTGTCGCCCCAGGTGAACAGGCCGTGGCTTTCGAGAACCACGCCCTTGGCGTCGGGGTTCTCACGGCAGAATTTCTCCAGCCAAAGCCCAAGCTCGAAGCCCGGCCGCTTCCAGGGCAGCCAGCCGATGGCCTCGCCAAACACCTCTTTCGTGATCGCTCTGGAGTCCTTCGCCGCGGCAATCGCGATAATGGCATCGGGATGCATGTGGTCGACGCAAGCCTTCGGCACAAAGGCATGCAGCGGCGTGTCGATGGAGGCCGCGCGCGGATTGAGGTTGAAGGTGCAGTGGGGCAGATAGCCCACCATCTCATCCTCGTGGTCGACGCCGCGATAGAGGCTCTTCAGCGCGCGCAGCTTGTCCATGTAGAGGGTCGCAAACCCGTCGAGCTTGATCGAAGCGCTGTCGCCGCCCGAGCCCTTGACCCACAGCACCTCGACGTCCTCACCGGTCAGCGGGTCTTTCTGCCACACCTTGGACGAGGTGTTGCCGCCGCCATAATTGGTGACGCGCTTGTCTGAACCCAGCGTGTTCGAGCGATAGACCAGAAGCTCGGGACCGCTCATCCCTTCAGCCTTTGCGTCGTCCCACAGATTGGCGAGGCGCGAGCCAGAGCGCTTGTCGAGCATAGGTATCCTCCCTTGGGACGCTAAAAAATGCGCAGTCCAATTTGGTTGAAATGTCTACGCAACAGGACCTCTTGTCAATCATAAACGATCAAGATCGATCATATTGCACTGCACAATGAAAATATGTGATCGGAAATGATTGACACTGCGCGTTTTCTGGTGCCTGATAGCCAGGCAGGGAGGAACCATGCACGAAAAAGAGCGCCACAGGATTATTCTGTCCGCCGTCCAGGAAAAGCCTGTGGTGACGGTGCAGGAAATGGTCGACCTGACGGACTCCTCCGAGGCGACGATCCGGCGCGATATCGCGGCGCTGCATGTGCAAAAGCGCCTGCGCCGGGTGCGCGGCGGCGCCGAGGCGATCTCACCGCCGCAAGTCATCGGCCTTGCCGGCCGGCCCTTCTCGGTCAACGAAACGCTGAACGCCGCGCAGAAGCGGGCGATCGCGCGGGAAGCGGTGAGCCTTTGCAAGGACGGCGAGCCAATCATCATCAATGGCGGCACCACGACCTTCCAGATGGTGCATTTCCTGACCGGCCGCCGCATGCCGATCTTCACCAACTCGTTCCCGATCGCCGAGCATCTGCTCAAGCACTCGAAGAACACGGTGATGATGTCGGGCGGCACGATCTATCGCGAGCAGAACATCATCCTGTCGCCCTTCGACAATGACGTGACGCGCAATTTCTATGCGCGGCGCATGTTCATGGGCGCTCAAGGGTTGGGCCCGCTCGGCCTGATGGAAGGCGACCCGCTGCTGATCCAGGCGGAGCAAAAACTGATCGACCAGGCCGACGAGCTGGTGGTGCTGGTCGATTCCTCGAAATTCCGCATGCGCTCCAGCCTGATCCTGTGCGGGCTGTCGCGCATCACGACCGTGATCACAGACGACGGTCTCGACGACCGCGAAGCCAAGATGCTGGAAACCGCGGGCGTGGCGCTGATCGTCGCCCGCAAACAGTCAAGCGACAAGGAGGAATCTTCGCTGCAGGCCTGAGGACAGCTCGCGCCCGCGGCGGCGATGGAATGCAACGCTCAAGGGAGGATATTCGATGAGCTTTTTGAAGAAACTGCTGGTCACGGCGGCCTTTTCCGCCGCCATGTTCGTGAATGGCGCCTATGCCGAGAACGTCAAGATAGCGCTGGTCGTGAAGTCGCTCGGCAACGGCTTCTTCGACGCCGCCAACAAGGGCGCCGAGGAAGCGGCCAAGGAACTGGGCGACGTCGACGTCATCTACACCGGTCCGACCAAGGCGACGGCGGAGGCACAGATCGAGGTGATCAACTCGCTGATCGCGCAGAAGGTCAATGCCATCGCCGTCTCGGCCAATGACGCCGATGCGCTGGTGCCGGTGCTGAAGAAGGCGATGGATCGCGGCATCACCGTGATCTCGTGGGACTCCGGCGTCGCCAAGGAGGGCCGCCAGCTCCACCTCAACCCGTCCGACACCAATTTGATCGGCGAGACCATAATCAAGCTCGCCGCCGACTACCTGCCGGAAGGCGGCGATGTCGCCATCCTCTCGGCATCCTCGACCGCGACCAACCAGAATGCCTGGATCGAAGCGGCCAAGAAGGTGCTGCCGGAGAAGTTCCCGAAGATCAAGCTGGTCGCCACCGTCTATGGCGACGACGACTCCGCCAAGAGCACCGACGAAGCCAAGGGCCTGTTGAAATCCTATCCGAACCTCAAGGCGATCATCGCGCCGACCACCGTCGGCGTCGTTGCCGCCGCGCAGGTCGTCACCGACGAGAACCTGATCGGCAAGGTCAACGTCACCGGCCTCGCGCTGCCGTCGGAGTTCAAGAAGTTCATCGACAACGGCGCCAGCCAGGCGGTCGCGCTGTGGAACCCGATCGACCTCGGCTACTCGGCGATCTATCTTGCGCATGACCTGGCGGTGAAGAAAGAAGAGGCCAAGCCCGGCGCCACGCTGTCGATCGGCCGCGTCGGCAAGGTGACGCTCGACGACACCAACTCGGCTGCGATGGCTCCGCCCTTCCAGTTCGACAAGACCAACATCGAGAAGTTCTCAAAGATCTATTGATCTGAGGAGCCTGCACCCTCCCCCCTTGTGGGGAGGGTCGGCGAGGCGGTGTCGCGAAGCAAAACCGGCGAGACGGGGCGGGGGTGACGACACCTCCATGCACCAGGACCTTAACTTGATATGCTAGACAACCCCCACCCCGCTCACGTTGTTCGCGAGCCTCCCCGCGAGGGGGAGGGCAAAGTGGCCCCGCGCCTGACGCTCTCAGGCATCTCCAAGAGTTTTCCGGGCGTGCGGGCGCTGCACAATGTCAGCCTGTCGCTCTATCCCGGACAGGTGACGGCGCTGATCGGCGAGAATGGCGCCGGCAAGTCGACGCTGGTCAAGATCATGACCGGCATCTACCAGCCCGATGCCGGCGAGATCAGCATCGACGGCCAGGCCACGGCGCTGCCCAGCGCCCATGCCGCGTTCGGCCACGGCATCACCGCCATCCATCAGGAGACGGTGCTGTTCGACGACCTTTCGGTCGCCGAAAACATCTTCCTCGGTCATGCGCCGCGCACCCGCTTCGGCACGATCGACTGGCGCACCATGCGCAAAAATGCGCGCGAGGTGCTGGAGACGATGCGCGCCGGCCAGATCGACGCCGATGCTCGGCTAAAGGACCTTGGCATCGCCAACAAGCATCTGGTGGCTGTGGCACGCGCCATGTCCATCGACGCGCGCATCGTCATCATGGACGAGCCGACCGCCGCACTTTCGATGAAGGAGATCGAGGAGCTTTTCCTCTTGATCGAATTCCTGAAGAGCGAAGGCAAGGCGGTGCTCTTCATCAGCCACAAGTTCGACGAGATCTACCGCATCGCCGACCGCTACACCGTCTTCCGCGACGGCGAGATGGTAGGCGAAGGCCTGCTCAAGGACACCGGCCAGAACGAGATCGTGCGTATGATGGTCGGCCGCAACGTCGACCACATCTTTCCGCAGCGCGAGCCGAAGATCGGCGCGCCGGTGCTGTCGGTCTCCGGCCTGTCGCACCCGACCGAGTTCGACGATATCGGCTTCGAATTGCGCAAGGGCGAAATCCTCGGCTTCTATGGCCTCGTCGGTGCCGGCCGCAGCGAGGTGATGCAGGCGATCGCCGGCATTACGCGCACAAGCCGCGGCACGATCTCGCTGGACGGCAACTCAATCGCGCCGAAATCGGCGGCGGATTCGATCGAGGCCGGCATCGTCTATGTGCCGGAAGAGCGCGGCAAGCAGGGTGTCGTCATCGGCCTGCCGATCTTTCAGAACGTATCGCTGCCTTCGCTTGCGCGCACCTCGAAATCCGGTGTGCTCAAGCTGGCGGAAGAATTCTCACTTGCCCGCTCCTACACCGAGCGGCTGGACCTGCGCGCCTCGTCGCTCAGCCAGGATGTCGGCACGCTTTCCGGCGGCAACCAGCAGAAGGTGGTCATCGCCAAATGGCTGGCGACGACGCCGAAGGTCATCATCCTCGACGAGCCGACCAAGGGCATCGACATCGGCTCCAAAGCCGCTGTGCACGGCTTCATGGCCGAGCTCGTGGCGCAGGGGCTATCGGTGATCATGGTCTCCTCGGAACTGCCGGAAATCCTCGGCATGTCCGACCGGGTCGTGGTCATGCGTGAAGGCCGTATCGCGGCCACCTACGACAACAAAGGCCTCGACGCCGAGACGCTGGTCAGGACCGCAGCGGGGATCGCGGCATGAAGAATTTTCTCAAATATCGCGAGATCTGGCTGCTCGCCGGCATCGTCCTGCTGATCGGGCTGATCTCGACCCGCTTCCCCGGTTTTGCCGATCCGGCCAATCTGCGCCAGGTGTTCAACGACACCTCGATCCTGATGATCCTGGCGCTCGGCCAGATGGTGGTGATCCTGACGCGCTCGATCGATCTGTCGATGGCGTCCAACCTCTGCTTCACCGGCATGGTAGTGGCCATGCTCAACGCCGCCCATCCGGCGATCCCGATCCCGGTGCTGATCGTCATCGCACTGCTTGTCGGCCTCCTGCTCGGCGCCATCAACGGCTTCCTGGTGTGGCGGCTGAATATCCCGTCCATCGTGGTCACGCTCGGCACGCTCACCATCTATCGCGGCGCCACCTTCGTCGTCTCCGGCGGCGCCTGGGTCAATGCCGACCAGATGAGCCCCGACTTCATCAACTTCCAGCGCGCCGCCTTCCTCGGCCTGCCGGTCCTGTCGTGGATCGCGCTTCTCGTCATTGCGCTGTTCTTTCTGGCGATGACGCGCACGCAGATCGGCCGCTCGATCTATGCCATCGGCGTCAACCCGACCGCCTCGGTCTATGCCGGCATCGATGTCGGCCGCACCAAGTTCATCGTCTTTTGCATTTCCGGCATGATCGGCGGGCTAGCCGGGTACTTATGGATCTCGCGCTACGTGATCGCCTCGGTCGAAGTCGCCAACGGCTACGAGCTCAACATCATCGCCGCCTGCGTCATCGGCGGCATCTCGATCGCCGGCGGCATTGGCTCGGTCGGCGGCGCGGTGCTCGGCGCGCTCTTCCTCGGCATCATCTCCAACGCGCTGCCGGTCATCAACATCTCGCCCTTCTGGCAGATGGCGATCTCGGGCAGCGCCATCATCCTGGCCGTGGTGCTCAACGCGCGCGGCGAGCGCCGGCAGGGTCGCATCATCCTCAGAAAGGCGGAAGCGGCATGACCGACACCCCTGCCCCGCGCCATATCCCCGACCGGCTCGACAAGCCGCTTTCTTCGGCGATCTTTTCCTGGGAGGCACTGCTCGTAGTCATCGCGATCCTCATCTTCGCGGTGAACAGCTTCGCCTCGCCCTATTTCCTCGACCCGTGGTCGCTCTCGGATCTGACCTTCAACTTCACCGAAAAGGGCCTGATTGCGCTTGCAATGGCGCTGCTGATCATCTCGGGCGAGATCGACCTGTCGGTTGCCGCGATTGTCGCGCTCGCTTCGACGATGATGGGCATGGCGGCGCAGGCGGGCGCCGGCACGCCGGTGCTGGTCGCGATCGGCATCGCCGTGGGGCTCGGCTGCGGCGCCTTCAACGGATTGCTCGTCACCAGGCTCGGCCTGCCTTCCATCGTCGTCACCATCGGCACGATGAGCCTGTTTCGCGGCATCGCCTTCATCATCCTCGGCGACCAGGCCTATAAGGGATATCCGGAGAGTTTCGCCTTCTTCGGCCAGGGTTATGTCTGGTGGGTCTTCTCGTTCGAGCTGGCGTTGTTCCTTTTCGCGGCGCTGGTCTACTGGTTCGTGCTGCATCGCACGAGCTTCGGCCGCCGCGTCTTTGCCATTGGCAACAATCCGGTCGCCTGCCAGTTCTCCGGTGTGCGCGTCGACCGCATCAAATTCATCCTGTTTTGCCTCACCGGGCTGATGTCGGGCATCGCCTCGGTGCTGATCACGTCACGGCTCGGCTCGACAAGGCCGTCGATTGCGCAGGGCTATGAGCTGGAGGCCATCACCATGGTGGTGCTGGGAGGTGTGTCGATCCTCGGCGGCGCCGGCAGCATCCTCGGCGTGGTTCTTGCCGCCTTCATCATGGGGCTGGTGACCTTCGGCCTCGGCCTGCTCAACGTGCCCGGCATCGTCATGTCGATCTTCATCGGCCTGCTGCTGATCATCGTCATTGCGCTGCCGATCGTCTGGCGGCGGCTGCGCGAAGGACGTTTCGCCTGATGGAGAAACACGCCTTCAAGATGAAGCTCAATCCCGGCATGAAGGCCGAGTACAAGCGCCGCCATGACGAGATCTGGCCTGAGCTGGCGGAGCTGCTGAGAGATGCCGGCGTCTCCGACTATTCGATCTATCTCGACGAGGAGACCAGCATCCTCTTCGGCGTGCTGTGGCGACGCGACGATCACGGCATGGCCGACCTGCCGAAACATCCTGTGATGCAGCGCTGGTGGGCGCATATGGCCGACCTCATGGAAACCAAACCCGACAATGAGCCGGTGGCGGTGCCGCTGGAAACCATGTTCCATATGGCATGATCCGCCACGTCGCCGTCATCGATATCGGCAAGACCAACGCCAAGGTGGCGCTGGTCGAGCTCACGACGCCGAGCGAGATCGCGCTGCGCCGCACCGCGAACGCGCCCGTTTGGCAGGCGCCCTACCCCCATCACGATGTCGAGGCGCTGTGGACGTTCATCCTGAACAGCCTCGCCGATATCAACCGCGAGCGGCGGATCGATGCGATCTCGATCACCACGCATGGCGCGACCGGGGCGCTGGTCGACGCCGCCGGCGAACTGGTGCTGCCGGTGCTCGACTATGAGTTCGACGGCCCCGACCAGCTTGCGGCCGACTACGACGCCGTACGCGCTCCCTTCGCCGAAACAGGCACGCCGCGGTTGCCCATCGGCCTTAATCTCGGCGCGCAATTCTTCTGGCAGCAAAAGCGCTTTCCAGTGGAATTCGCCAAGTCCGCCGCGATCCTCATGTATCCGCAATATTGGGCGCTGCGGCTGACTGGCGTCGCCGCCAACGAAGTGACATCGCTGGGCTGCCACACCGATCTGTGGAACCCCTGGACGTCCGACTATTCCTCGCTGGTCGACAGGATGGGCTGGCGTCCGCTGATGGCGCCCGTGCGTCGGGCGAAGGACAGGCTCGGATCGATCCTGCCGGCGATTGCCCGACTGACAGGGCTCGACCCCGCGACTCCCGTGTTCTGCGGCCTGCACGACTCCAACGCCTCGCTTCTGCCGCATCTGTTGTCCGATCGGCCGCCCTTCTCCGTCGTCTCGACCGGCACATGGGTGGTCTCGATGGCGGTCGGCGGCAAGAAGGTCGAGCTCGATGCGGCGCGCGACACGCTGGTCAATGTCAATGCGCAGGGCCATCCCGTGCCGTCGGCGCGCTTCATGGGTGGACGCGAGTTTTCGCTGCTGACCGAGGGCCAGGCGCAGGACTGGACCGAGGCCGATGTTGCCGCCGTGCTGGCACGCCAGGCCTTGCTGCTGCCTTCAACCCAACAGGGGTCTGGGCCATTCCCGCACCATGCCGCGCAATGGGTCAACGCCGAGGGCTTGCCCCCCGGCCAGCGCTTCGCCGCCATCTCGTTCTATCTGGCGCTGATGACCGCGACCTGCCTGGAGTTGATTGGCGGCGACGGGCGGACGACGGTCGAAGGGCCCTTTGCGCGGAACCCGCTTTTCATCCGCATGCTGGCGGCGGCAACGGGACGGGCTGTCATTGCGTCGGAGACGTCGACAGGAACGAGCATCGGCGCGGCACTGCTGGCGTCAGACGGCGCTACGGTCATCAGCAAAGGCGAGCGGACCGAGCTACCCGCAGATCCGGCTTGGCATGATTACGCGCGAGCGTGGCAGCGGGTCGTCGGGACGTGATCCCCGCCATGGTATTTGCCACAACTTGACAGGTCACGCCGACCAGCGCCGACATAGGCCGGTGGCAACTTGCGGACCGAACGTCTCAGCCCGCTGTCGCGTAAAGCAACCCTTGCGGATCGATCTCGGGCTTGCGGCCGGCGACGAGGTCGGACAGGAATTTTCCCGAGCCGCAAGCCATGGTCCAGCCGAGATGGCCGTGGCCGGTGTCGAGATAGAGGTTGCGGTATTTCGCCTGACCGAAGATGGGCACGGAACTCGGCATCATCGGCCTCAGGCCTGCCCAAAGCAGCGCCTTCTTCTCGTCGAAGGCGCCCGGGAACAGGTCCTTGCCGGTTTCCAGGATGGTTCTGAAATCACGCGGCTTGAAGCTGCGATCGAAGCCTATGAATTCCGCCGTCGAGGACATTCGCAGCCGGTTGCCCAGCCTCGAATAGCCGATCAGCCGGTCCTCGTCGGCGCCGCCCATGGTCGGACCCCTGCTCTCGTCCTCGAGCGGGACGGTCACGGTGTAGCCCTTCACCGGGTAGACCGGCAGGTCGATGCCGTAGCGGCGGCCGAACAGGCCGCTTTCGGGTCCCATCGAGATGACGACGGCGTCGCCCGCAACCGGTCCGGCCGAGGTCATCACGGCTCGCACCCGGTCGCCCTCGATGTCGAGACCCTCGATTGTCGTGCCGAACAGGAACCTGACGCCAAGCTTCTCGGCCGCATAGGCGGCGAGCTTGTCGACGAATTGCTTGGAATCGCCGGTCTGGTCGATCGGCGAATAGATGCCGCCGGCGATCTTGTCCTTCACGCCGGCAAGGCCCGGCTCTAGCTCGGCTAGGCGGTCGCGGCCGACGATCTCGATCGGTAGGCCGTGCTCGCCGAGATAGCGGTAATTGTCGGTGCCGGTGTCGAAGCTTTTCTGCGAGCGGAAGAAGTAGAGGATGCCTTTCTTGCGTTCGTCGTAGTGGATGCCGGTCGCCTCCGAGAGCGCATTGATGCAGTCGCGCGAATAGAGCGCGAGCCTCAGCTTGACGTCGGTGTTGGCGCGCAGGCGCGCTATGGTGCATTCGCGCAGGAAGCGCAGGCTCCAGGCATAGAAATACGGATCGAGGCGCAGCCGGACCTTGATGCCGAGGTCATGGTTCCAGAGCGCGCGCAAAAAGGTCTTCAGCGCCGCCGGCGAGGCCCAGGCGGTGGCGTCGCCCGGCGAGACCAGGCCGGCGTTCGACTGGCTGGTGCCGCGCGCCGCTGCCTCATGGCGCTCGATCACCGTCACTTCATGACCGTCTTTAGCCAGATAGTAGGCGGCCGCCGTGCCAACCACGCCGGCGCCGAGCACCAAGACCTTCATGCCGTCCCTCAAGGCTCATTCCAATAGTGCGCCTTCGGCGCACCGCCGCATGAGCCTCAATACCGCGTCTAAAAGCGCCGGACGAGCCCTTGGCCCAACAAGTCAGTGTCATTTACGCAATTCCGGATGAAGGCTACGGCGAAGTCGCCGAACCCAACCGCCACTCACTTTCCTGAACTGCTTAGTTTCGAACGGAGTTCTTGGTCGTCAGGATGCGTTCCCAGGCCAGCGCGTCCTTGACGATCTGGTCGAGATCGTCGCGCTGCGGCGTCCAGCCGAACTCCTTGCGGGCAAGATCGGAATTGGCGACCACGGCGGCGGCGTCGCCCGGCCGTCGCTCACCCATGCGAACGTCGAAATCATGCCCGAAGGCGCGGCGCACGCTGTCGATCACTTCCAGCACCGAATAGCCGTGGCTGTAGCCGCAATTGGCGACGAGGCTCTCCCCGCCATCGCGCAGCCGCTGCAGTGCCAACCGGTGCGCCGCCGCCAGATCGCTCACATGGATGTAGTCGCGGATGCAGGTGCCGTCCGGTGTCGGATAGTCCTTGCCGAAGACCTGCATGAATGGCCGCTTGCCGAGCGCCGTCTCGCAGGCGACCTTGATCAGATGCGTGGCGCCGGGCGTCGACTGTCCGGTGCGGCCCTTGGGATCGGCGCCGGCGACATTGAAATAGCGCAGCGCCGTATAGCGGATGTCGTGCGCAATCGCGGCATCCCGCAGCATCCACTCGCTCATCAGCTTGGAGAGGCCGTAAGGGGATTCCGGCGCCAGCCGCGCGTCCTCACGCACCGGCTCCAGCCCGGCGCCGCCATAGACGGCTGCGGTGGACGAGAAGATGAAATGTGGCACGCCCTCGCGCACGGCGGTTTCGATCAGCGCGCGTGTCTTGCAGGTGTTGTTCTCGTAATAGCCGAGCGGATCGGCGACCGATTCCGGCACCACGATCGAGCCGGCGAAATGGATGATGGCGTCGACCTTGTTTTCCCGGATGATCCGGCCGACCAGATCGCGATCGGCGACGTCGCCGACGACGAGCTTCGCCTCCGGCGCCACCGCCCATTCGAAGCCGGTGGAAAGCCTGTCGAGCACGACGACGCTTTCGCCAGCGTCCAAAAGCTCCCAGACCATGTGGCTGCCGATATAGCCGGCACCGCCCGTCACCAAAACCGTCATCGCTTCCTCGCTGATCAAGATTTATCGGAAACTGTCTCAACAGCCGCCGTGCTGGAAACCCCGCCGTAAGCCCATTAGCCTCCCATTTTAGTGTTAAGTCTGTAACAGTTCCGCCTGCCCGAGGCATCGTACCGAAACAAAGCTGGTTCACATCCCCGGGAATAGGCCATGATCCGGCATCGTTAGGAACAGGCGCGGGGCGTGGCATTTTGACCGGTGCGGCGCGGTGGACGTAACATAGGCCCGTGACTATGATCCGGCGCAAAATTGGGAAGCCGACATGAACTACCAGCGGTTCTTCGAAGACGCGATCGACCAGCTCCATGCCGAGCGGCGCTACCGCGTTTTCGCCGACCTCGAGCGCATCGTGGGCAAGTTTCCACGCGCCATCTGGCGCTCCAACGGTCGCGCCCAGGAAATCACCGTCTGGTGCTCCAACGACTATCTCGGCATGGGCCAGAATCCGGACGTCATCGCCGCCTTCCAGAACGCGGCGGGCCGGATGGGCTCGGGCGCCGGCGGCACCCGCAACATTTCCGGCACGTCCAACCCGCTGGTCGAGCTCGAGCATGAGCTCGCCGACCTGCACGACAAGGAGGCGGCGCTGGTCTTCACCTCCGGTTTCGTTTCCAACGAAGCCTCGATCTCGACCATCGCCAGGCTCTTGCCCAACTGCCTGATCATCTCGGACGAGTTGAACCATGCCTCGATGATCGAAGGCGTGCGGCGTTCCGGGGCCGAGAAGAAGATCTTCCGCCACAACGACGTTGCGCATCTGGAAAGCCTGCTGCAGGCGGCAGGACGCGAGCGCGCCAAGCTGATTGTCTTCGAAAGCGTCTATTCGATGGACGGCGACATCGCGCCGATCAAGCAGATCGTCGAGCTCGCCGAGCGCTACAACGCCATGACCTATATCGACGAGGTTCATGCTGTCGGCATGTACGGTGCGCGCGGCGGCGGTATCACCGAGCGCGAGGGTCTTGCCGACCGCATCGACATCATCGAGGGGACGCTGGCCAAGGCCTTCGGCACGCTGGGCGGCTACATCACCGGCACAAGCGCTGTGATCGACGCGGTGCGCTCCTATGCGCCGGGCTTCATCTTCACCACCGCGCTGCCGCCCGCGATCGCGGCGGCCGCCACCACCTCGATCAGGCATTTGAAGCGCTCGCAGGCCGAGCGCGACGCCCAGCAGCGCCAGGCAGCGCGGGCCAAGCAGGTGCTTGCCGCGGCCGGGCTGCCGGTGATGGAATCGGCCACCCATATCGTGCCGGTGCTGGTCGGCGATCCCGAGCTTTGCAAGATGGCGAGCGACCGCCTGCTTGGCGTCCACGGCATCTACATCCAGCCGATCAATTATCCGACGGTGCCGCGCGGCACCGAACGGCTGCGCATCACGCCCACCCCGTTCCATTCGGACGCGCTGATCGCCGAACTGCAGGACGCGCTGGTCGAGACCTGGGATGCGCTCGGCATCCCCTATGCCGCCTCCGGCCGTCCGGCCGTCGCCAAGAGCGACCGGGTTATTCCACTCCTGGTGCCGAAGTCAGGCGGCTGAAGCCGCCCGTCTCACACCGTCTTCATCCATTTCGCCAGGCGATTTGCCGCTTCCTCGAGCTGATCGAGGCGGCGGTGGAAGCATAGCCTGAGGAAGGCCTCCCCGCCGGGGCCGAAGGCCGTGCCGGGCGCCAGCCCGACATTGGCGTTGTCGACGATGTCGAAGGCGGCGGCGCGGGAATCGGTGATGCCGTCGACGGTGAAGAACAGGTAGAACGCACCTTGCGGCACGGTGAAGCGCGCCTTGCCGGTGGCACCCAGGATGTCGCAGACCAGATCGCGCGCCGCACGTGCCCGCTCCACCTGCTCGACGATAAAGCCGTCACCCTTGTCGAGGGCCGCAACCGCGCCGCGCTGCATGAACTGGGCGACGCCCGAGGTCGAATACTGGATCAGGTTCTCGAACACCTGCTGCAGCGCCGGATGCGTCTTGATCCAGCCGACTCGCCAGCCGGTCATCGCCCAGTTCTTGGAGAAGCTGTTGACGAACAGGATGCGGTCTTCCGCCGTTGCGATATCGAGGAAAGACGGCGCGCGGCCGTGGCCATAGTGGAACAGCGCATAGATCTCGTCGGCGATGATCCAAAGCTTCTTCGTGCGGGCCAGATCGAGGATCGCTTGAAGCGTTTCCTTGTCGGCTGTCCAGCCGGTCGGGTTCGAGGGGGTATTGATGAACAGCGCCTTGGTACGCGGCGTGATGGCGGCTGCGATCTTGTCGACATCGCAGGACCAGCCATTCCCGGACTGGTCGAGCGTGACCGGCACGGGAACAGCGCCGGCGACACCGGCGGCGGCAGCGAAATTCGGCCACGCCGGCGAGAGATAGACGACCTCGTCGCCGCTGCCGGCGATCGCGTCGATGGCCAGTTGAATGGCATGCATGCCCGAGCCGGTAACGATGAATTCTTCCTCGGCGAAGCGCTGGCCGAAATACCTGGCATAGTAGCGGGCGAGCGCCTGCCTGAGCTCGGGAATGCCTTTCTGCCAGGTGTAGAAGGTCTCGCCATTGGCGAGGCCGCCTGCGGCGGCATCGCTGATGAAGGAAGGCGTCGGCAGGTCGCCCTCTCCGGCCCAGAGCGGGATCAGGCCTTCGCGCAAGCGGCCGTGATTGACGACGGCGACAATGCCGCTTTCGGGGGCAGCACGGGCTTCGGCGCGCAAGGTCTCAATCAGGGTCATGGACAAAATCCGTGCTCGTTTTGCTGCGCTCTTACCAGATGACCGAACAGAAAACCCCAGCCGCAAGCGGCCGGGGTTTTGGTCCAGCAAAGAACGTTGGATGCGTTATTTCCTGGCGAGCAGGTCGCGGATTTCGGTCAGAA
This sequence comes from Mesorhizobium sp. WSM4989, assembly GCF_029625795.1. Taxonomy (NCBI): domain Bacteria; kingdom Pseudomonadati; phylum Pseudomonadota; class Alphaproteobacteria; order Hyphomicrobiales; family Phyllobacteriaceae; genus Mesorhizobium; species Mesorhizobium sp. WSM4989. The sequence goes on from NZ_JARTVN010000001.1 coordinate 1,531,672, forward strand.
GCTGGACATCCGCCGGCGGCGGCGCCGCGGCAGGGGCGGGCTTCTCTCGCTCCAGCCGCCTGCGCAGATTGTTCACCGCCTTGACCATCAGGAAGATGATGAAGGCGAGGATCAGAAAATTCAGCACGACGGTGATGAAGCTGCCATAGGCGAAAACGGCTCCCTCTTTCTTGGCTTCGGCCAGCGTGGCCGAGTGCACATTGGAGGACAGCCCAAAGAAGTAATTGTTGAAGTCAAGCCCGCCGAAAATCGCGCCGATGATCGGCATGATGATGTCATTGACCAGCGAATCGACGATTTTGGAGAAGGCGGCGCCGATGATGACGGCGACGGCCAAATCCATCACATTGCCCTTGGAGATGAATTCCTGGAATTCTTTCAGCATCCGACCCTCCTTGTCATTACGGGCCGCGCTGCCGCCCCGGCTCTCCGGCGCCGACCCCGAAGCCACAATAACAAAAACCCCCAGTTGCAAAACCGGAAAAAGGGCGGAACCGTCGGTTTGTGCCTAACCGGTTCGCGCTTCCGAGGTCACCGCGCACCTATGCGCCGAAAGCCGCGGGTGGACTTGGCGTCAAAGCTGTGGTTGCGTTTGATAACCGGACGAGCAGCCGGTCAGGAAGGAAGTTCGAACCGTGCAAGGCTGGTTCGTCGTCATCATCGCGATCGCCTATGTGACGCTGCTTTTTGCGATCGCCAGCGTCGGCGACCGGCGCTCCGTGGCAGCCGGGCTCGGCCGCGCACGGCCCTCCATCTATGCGCTCAGCCTCGCCATCTACTGCACCTCCTGGACCTTCTTCGGCTCGGTCGGGCTCTCCTCCGAGCGGGGTCTCGAATTCCTCGGCATCTACACCGGCCCGGTGCTGGTCTTCGTGTTCGGCTTCCCGCTGCTCAACCGCATCGTCCGGCTGGCAAAGAGCGAAAAGATCACCTCGATTGCGGACTTTCTCGGCGCCCGCTACGGCAAGAGTTTTGCCGTCGCGGCGATCGCGACCCTGATCGCCACGGTCGGCGCCGTGCCCTATATCGCGCTGCAGCTCAAGGCGATCTCCGGCTCGGTCAGCCTGATGATCGAGCACTATACGGGATCGCCGCCTTCCTTTGATCCTTTTGTAAGCGACATCTCGCTGGTGGTGGCGATGCTGCTGGCGCTGTTTGCGGTCCTGTTCGGCACCCGCCACGCCGACGCCACCGAGCACCAGGACGGGCTGGTGCTGGCAGTCGCGGTCGAGACGGTGGTCAAGCTCGCCGCCTTCCTCGCCATAGGCCTTATGGTCACGTTTCTCATCTTCGGCGGCCCCGGCGACATGCTGGCGACGCTCGGGGCGAATGCCGAGGTGCGCCAGGCGATGGGCTACAACACGTCCTTGGTCACCTGGCTTGTGCTGACGACCTTGAGCGGCTTCGCCATCCTGATGCTGCCGCGCCAATTCTACGTCACCATCGTCGAGAATCGCAGCGAGGCCGAGCTGCGCACCGCGACCTGGGTGTTTCCGCTCTATCTCGTGGCGATCAACCTCTTCGTCCTGCCGATCGCCTTTGCCGGGCTGTCGCTGGTCGGCGCAAGGACCAGCAGCGACCTCTACGTCCTGTCGCTGCCGCTTTTCAGCGGCCACGACGTGCTGGCGATGATCGCCTTCATCGGCGGCCTGTCGGCGGCCACCGCCATGGTCATCGTCGAGAGCGTGGCGCTGTCGATCATGATTTCCAACGATCTCGTCATCCCGCTGTTCGTGCGTCGATTGCTCAAGACCACTTCTTCGGAGAACGAAGACTGGTCGACGCTGATCCTGAACGTTCGGCGAGCGTCGATTTTCATCATGCTGTTCATCGCCTTCCTCTATTACCGCGAGAGCACCAACAGCGCGCGGCTGTCCTCGATCGGGCTGATGTCCTTCGCAGCGATCGCGCAATTCGCGCCCGCCCTGATCGGCGGGCTGATCTGGCGCCGCGCCAATGGCCGGGGCGCCGCGCTCGGCATGGTCGCCGGCATCGCGGTCTGGGGTTACACGCTGCTGCTCCCTTCGCTTGTCGGTCCCGGCTCCGACTTTGTCGTCCATGGACTGTTCGGCTTCGAGGCGCTGAGACCCCAGGCGCTGTTCGGCACCGTCGGCGAGCCGCTGAACCATGGCGTGCTGTGGAGCCTGTCAGTCAACACGCTGTTCTTCGTGATGGGTTCGCTGTCCCGCGCATCGGTGCCGCTGGAGCGCATCCAGGCGGCGATCTTCGTGCCGCGCGAGGCGGGGCCGATGCCAAGCCTGCGCCGCTTCCGCACCGCCGTCACGGTCAACGACCTCAAGGACACGATTTCCCGCTATCTCGGGGTCGAGCGCACCGAGCGCTCCTTCCAGTCCTTCGAGAAGAACGCGAACGTCTCCCTGCACGGCAAGGAACAGGCCAGCATGGACGTCATCCGTTTCTCGGAGCAGTTGCTGGCGAGCGCCGTCGGCTCGTCGTCTGCTCGGCTGATCCTGTCGCTGCTGTTCCGCCGCAACGACCGCGACTCCAAGGATGCCTTCCGGCTGCTCGACGACGCCACCGAGGCGCTGCAGCACAACCGCGACCTGCTGCAGATCGCACTCGACCAGATGGAGCAGGGCATCACCGTCTTCGACCGGGATTTGCGGCTGATCTGCTGGAACCGGCAATACCGGGCGCTGTTCGATCTGCCCGACGAGATGGGCCAAGTGGGCGTCTCGCTCGACCAGATCCTGCGGCATCTGGCCGAGCGCGGCGATATCGCCGCCGACCAGCGGGTGACGATGCTCAACCGGCTGACCAGCTTCGTCGGTCCTTGGCAGATGGAGCTCAGGACCAGCGGCCGCATCCTGGAGCTGCGTTCCAACCCGATGCCCGACGGCGGCATCGTCGCCACCTATGCCGACATTTCCGGCCGCGTCGAGCAGGACCTGGCGCTGAAGCGGGCCAATGAATCGCTGGAGCAGCGGGTCAGGAGCCGCACCGCCGAGCTCACCCGCGTCAACGAGGAGCTGGCGCAGGCGCAGATGCTTGCCGAGGAGGCCAATCTCAGCAAGACGCGCTTCCTCGCCTCCGCGGGCCACGACATCCTGCAGCCGCTCAACGCCGCCAGGCTCTATTGCTCCTCGCTGATCGAAAAGGCCGGCAAGGGGCCGGCCGGCAGGGCCGCGACCAACATCGAATCCTCACTGGAATCGGTCGAGACCATCCTCGGCGCGGTGCTCGACATATCGCGGCTCGACGCCGGCGCGTTGAAGCCCGAGGACACCGCCTTCAGCCTCGGCGGGCTGCTTGGCCAGATCGGCAACGATTTTCGCCCGCTCGCCGCCGAAAAGAAGCTCGGCCTGAAAATCATGCCGTCGTCGCTCGGCGTGATGACCGACCGCAATTTGCTTCGCCGGCTGATCCAGAACCTCGTTTCCAATGCGATCAAATACACGCGCGAAGGCCGCATACTGGTCGGCGTGAGAAGGCGCGGCGAGCTGGCCGAGATCCAGGTGATCGACACCGGCATCGGCATTGCCGCCGACAAGCTCAACACCGTCTTCCACGAATTCACCCGGTTGGACGAGGGCGCGCGCGAAGCCGAAGGCCTTGGCCTTGGCCTTTCCATCGTCGACCGCATCGCCAGGGTTCTCAGGCTCGAAATCCGCATCTTCTCCAACCCCGGCAAGGGCACGCGTTTTTCCGTCATCCTGCCGGTCGCCGCGATCGCGGCGCCGCCGCGCGAGACGGGAAAGGCCCCCGCGCGCGCGCCATCCTCTCTTGCCGGGCTCAATGTGCTGTGCATCGACAATGACGCGCGCATCCTCGACGGCATGCGCCTGCTGCTCGAAGGCTGGGGCTGCAGCGTCGAGACCGCTTCGGGATCGCAGGATCTGATGCACCCGGGTGCGGCAAGGCCGGATGTGGTGCTCGCCGACTATCATCTCGACGGCGGCACCGGGCTCGACGCCATCGCCAGGCTGCGCGCCGCCTACGGCCAGGACCTGCCCTGCGTGCTGGTCACCGCAGACCGCTCGAGCGCGGTGCGCACTGCTGCTGGTCAGCTCGATGTGCCTGTGATCAACAAGCCGCTGAAGCCTGCCGTGCTGCGCTCGATGATGGCAAGGGTCAGGGCGCTGGCGCCGGCGGCGGAGTGATCAGCTCACCGGCTGCAGCGGGTCGCCGCCGATCTTGGAAAGCTGGATGACCGCCTGGGTGCGGCTGTCGACACCGAGCTTCTGCAATATGGCCGAGACATGCGCCTTGATGGTGGCTTCGGAGACGCCGAGCTCATAGGCGATCTGCTTGTTGAGCAGGCCTTCGGCCAACATGCCGAGCACCCTCGTCTGCTGCGGCGTCAGCGCCTGCAGGCGCTTGATCAGATCGGAAATCTCCGGGTCGCGCTCGACGCCGAGCTCGATGCCGGCGGGTGCTGCGATATCGCCGGCAAGCACGGTCAGGACGGCGCTGCGTATCTCCTCCATGCTTGCCGATTTGGAGATGAAGCCGGACGCGCCGAGATCGAGCGCGCGGCGGATGGTGGCTGGATCGTCATGAGCCGACACCACCACCAGCGGCACCGAGGCATGGATGCCGCGCAGCGAGATCAGTCCGGACAGGCCGCTGGCGCCCGGCATCGACAGATCGAGCAGCACCATGTCGATGTCTTCATTGGCGACGACCAGCGCCTTGGCGCTTTCGAAATCGCCGGCCTCATGGATGGCGGCGACGTCGCCTATGCCGGCGAGCGCTTCCTTTAGTGCGCCGCGAAACAGCGGATGGTCGTCGGCAATGACGAAAGTGTGGCCCGACGGCAAATACTCCTCCCCGGATCCCATTGCTGATTGTGTGCTTTCTTAGGGGATCGGAACGATTATGCGGCGGCGCGGCGCGTTTTCAAGCAGCAAAGGCCGCGCGCGCAGGCTTTTTCCCGGGAGCTCAGGTCTTTTGCGGGCTGGGCTTCGTGCCACCGTCGCCTTCCTGCCTGTCGATGTCCTTGACGATATCCATGAAGCTGCGGAAGAAGCGCTCCATGTAGCTCATCGTCTTGTTGAAATCCTCCTCGCTCGGCAGTTGGGACTCCAGCCGGGCCGAGAGCGAGTTCTCGAGCTTCGCGACGCGCTCGTCGAGTGCCTTCACCGTGCTCTGCAGCCGGTCGATCTCGTCCTGGAAGGCGGAGCGCTCGTCGGCGGCCAACTTGCAGACGAGCTGACCGGAGCGCTCCTCGCAGATCGACATGGCGCCGGTCTGGGTGTCCATGCGGACATAGCCGTTGGCGGACTTTTCGAGCCGATAGCGGTCCGTCTCCTCGGAATAGGCCGATGCGGCGACCAGCGAGCAAAGCGCCGCCGGGATTAGAATGTGCTGCAGACGCATGTTATCCTCCATGAGCCGTTGTGCGAACAATATCACAGGTTTGCGCCTGAAATGGGGAAGAGTTCGCAAGCACCCTTTCCCCCATGGATCGTTCGGACTATAGCGCGCCAATGTCTCAGTTTATCTACAAGATCGCGCCTGAAGCCATGTGGCGCGAAGCGGAACGGAACGGCCGCTTCACCGGGGCGCCGATCGACATCGCCGACGGCTTCATCCACTTTTCCACCGCAACTCAAGTGCGCGAGACGGCGGCCAAGCATTTCGCCGGCCAGGCGGACCTGCTTCTCATCGCTGTCGACGCGGCAAAGCTGGGCGACGCGCTGAAATACGAGGTGTCGCGCGGCGGCGCCCTGTTCCCGCATCTCTACGCCGCGCTCGCCCTCGACGCCGTTCTCTGGGTGAAGCCGTTGCCGCTCGGCGCCGACGGCCACGAATTCCCTCCGCTGGAGGACGAATGAGCGTGCTCGACCGGATCGGCCAAAAGCTGCTTTTCTCGTTCGACCCGGAAACGGCGCATGGCCTGTCGATCGCGGCCTTGCGCTGCGGCCTGCCGGCCGCCTCGCCTCCCCCGCGCGACGCGCGGCTCGAGGTCAGCGTCTGCGGGCTCGATTTTCCGAACCCTCTCGGCATGGCGGCCGGCTATGACAAGAACGCCGAAGTGCCGGACGCGCTGCTCAAACTCGGCTTCGGCTTCGCCGAGGTCGGCACCATCACGCCGCTGCCGCAACCCGGCAATCCGAGGCCGCGCATCTTCCGGCTGACCGCCGACGAAGCGGTGATCAATAGGCTGGGCTTCAACAATGAAGGGCATGCGGCCGCCGAAAGACGGGTTGCCGCGCGCAAAGGGCGGCCGGGTATTGTCGGCGTCAACATCGGCGCCAACAAGGACAGCGCCGACCGCATTGCCGACTATGAGCGCGGCGTCGCCCGCTTCGCGGCCCATGCCAGTTATCTGACGGTCAACATCTCCTCGCCCAACACGCCGGGCCTGCGCAACATGCAGGCGCGCGAGCAACTGGGCGAACTCCTGTCGCGCGTGGTGGCGGCGCGCGCGGCTGCGTCGGTTCAGCCGCCCATCTTCCTCAAGATCGCGCCGGACCTCGTTGAAGCGGAACTGGAAGACATCGCCGCCGAAGTCATTGAGAAAAAGATCGACGGGGTTGTCGTCTCCAACACGACGCTTGCCCGGGTCGGGCTGCGCAGCGCAAGTCTGGCCGGCGAAGTCGGCGGGCTGTCAGGCAAGCCGCTTTTCGAGCGCTCGACGGCGGTACTCGCCCGGATGCGCAAGCTGCTCGGCCCACAAGTGACGATCGTCGGGGTCGGCGGCGTCGACTCGGCGGAAACCGCGCTGGAGAAGATCCGCGCCGGCGCCGATCTCGTCCAGCTCTATACCGGCATGATCTATGCCGGCCCGGCGCTGCCCGGCCGCATCGTTGCCGGCATGGCGCGGTTTGTGGAGCGCGAGCGGCTTGGCTCGATCCAGGATTTGCGCGACTCGGCTTGCGAGCGCTGGGCTTCAAAGCCGATCAGCTGAACGCCGTGCGCATCCTGAGCCTCAGCACCGCAAGCAGGCTGAAACCCCGCACCAGCAAAAAGACGTGCAGCGCGGCCCATAGGCCGTTGTTGCCGAAGGCGGGCGCCAGCGTGATCAGCGCCGCGGCGAAGGCCAGGAAGGACAGGAGCATCATGTTGCGCATGTCGCGCGACCAGGTGGCGCCGATGAAGACGCCGTCCATCTGGAAGGCGAGCACGCCGCTCAGCGCGGTGAAGGCGGCCCAGGGCAGATAAATGTCGGCGACCGCGCGGACCTCCGGAGCGGTTGTCACCATCGCCACCAGCTGTGCGCCGGCCGTCAGCAGGATAAGACTGGCGACCGCCGCCAGGCCAACGCCCCAGATCAGCGTCAGCCGGACGGCTTGCCGGAAAGGAGCGGCCGCATGCGCGCCGATGGCGCGGCCTGCCAATTGCTCGGCTGCGGTGGCAAAGCCGTCCAGGAAATAGCCGGCGACGAGGAAGAAGTTCATCAGCACGGCATTGGCGGCGAGCGTCACGGTGCCAAACTGCGCGCCCTGCCTGGTGAACAGCGCGAAGGCGGCAAGCAGCGAGAAGGAACGGATCATGATATCGCGGTTGAGCGACAGCATGCGCCGATAAGCCGGCAGGTCGAGGATGCGCCGGCGCGACGGCCGCTCCAGCTTGCGGAACCGCCTCAGCACGATGGCAAGGCCGAGCAGCATGGCCAGGAACTCGCCGGTGACGGTCGCCCAGGCAACCGCCCGCCACGCCCCAGCCGAGCTCGAGGCCGAGCAGGAAGCAGAGCAGGATGTTGATGCCGTTGAGCACGGCCTGCAACATCAGCCCTATCCCGCCCTCGCCACGCCCCAGAACGTAGCCCAAAATGGCGTAGTTGATGAGCGAGAAGGGCGCGGCAATGAGCCTGATGCGGATATAGACCGACATCGCCGCGCTGACACGCGGCTCGGCGCCCATGAACCACTGGCCGCCTATCGCAAACAGCGGCGCAAGTGCTGCAAGCACCACGCCGGCGACGACCGCGATCAGCACGGCCCGCCAGAGCACCGCCTGCTCCTCCAGCGGATCGCCGCGTCCGAAAGCCTGAGCGACGAGGCCGGTGGTGCCGGAGCGCAGGAAGTTGAAGGTGGTGAAGACGACGTCGAAGACCAGCGCGCCTGCCGCCAGTCCGCCGAGAAGAGCCGCATCGCCGAACTGCCCGATCACCGCGGTGTCGACGATGCCGAGCAGCGGCGTCGTCAGATAGGCAAGGGTCATCGGCACAGCGATCGCCAGCACCGACCGGTTGGTGACGATGAAGGTCCCGGCGTTGATGTGGGTCGCACCCTTGTCCAAGGATTGCTGCCTTGCTCATTGCGGCTTGCTAGAACGGCCGATGTGCCCCAGTTTGCCGCTGCCGCGCAATCGCCATCGGGTGACGGCCAACCGAATTCCAGCTCTGGCGCAGGCCGCCCCATCATGCCTTTGCAGATCGTCCACCATCCCGACTACGACGCCGGCTTTGCCGTCAATCACCGCTTTCCGATGAGCAAATATCCGTTGCTGATGGAGGCTTTGCACAGCCGCGGGCTGGCAGCAGCGGGAGCGCTTTCGATGCCGGAACGGGCGCCGGCGGCGTGGCTCAAGCTCGCGCACGAGGCCGGCTATGTCGACGAGGTGCTCGCTTGCGAGGTGCCTGAAAAGATCGAGCGCGAGATCGGCTTCCCGGTCAGCCAGCGCGTGTCATTGAGAGCGCAGCTAGCAACGGCAGGCACGGTGCTGGCGGCGCGGCTGGCGCTGAAACACGGCATAGCCTGCAACGCCGCCGGCGGTAGCCACCATGCCAGGCGTGCCCAAGGCGCGGGCTTCTGCACCTTCAACGACGTGGCCGTGGCTTCCCTGGTCCTGCTTGCGGAGGGCGCCGTCGAAAACATCCTGGTCGTCGATCTCGACGTGCATCAGGGCGACGGCACGGCGGACATTTTGAAGGATGAGCCGCGCGCCTTCACCTTTTCCATGCATGGCGAACGCAATTATCCGGCGCGCAAGATCGCCTCCGATGTCGATATCGCGCTGCCGGACGGCACCGGCGACGCTGCCTATCTCGACCGGCTCGGCGCCATTCTTCCAGAGCTTTGCGCAAGGCGGCGCTGGGACATCGTGTTCTACAATGCCGGCGTGGATGTCCATGCCAAGGACCGGCTTGGCCGGCTGACATTGACCGACAACGGCCTGCGCAGCCGCGAGGAGCTGGTCATCAGCTATTTCCGCAAGGCCGGCATCCCGCTATGCGGCGTCATCGGCGGCGGCTATTCGAGCGACGTGCCGGCGCTTGCCGCGCGCCACGCCATTCTGTTCGAGGTCGCGGCCGCGTATGCTGACGCTCGCCAGGCTACTTCCTGTAGCTCGCAATCCTGAGCAGGATAAAGGCGGGCACGACGATCGCGGCGCCGAGCAGGATATAGCCCAGGAAGCGGTCGAGAGTATGGAAGCCGAGGTTCCACAGGTCGATGAAGAACTGGCGGATGCCGTAGAGCACGTCCATCGGCGACCAGCCGAAAGCGTGCATGACGAGGCCGACGAGAAAGGAAACCACCAGCAGCTTCACAAGCACCCTGAGTGGCGTATCGCCGAGAAAGCGTGTCAGTGTGGACAAGGCCGTTCTCCGGTTCGAGCTGCCCGATTCGGGGGGCGACCTCAGAAATACGCACTCGGATACCCGGCATCAAGCCGAAGGCCGCGCGCGAAGCCATCGTGCTGGCAGCCCTGATAGCCCGATCCGGCCGGCACACGCGGCTCGCACGGTCAGATCCGCCATCGGAAGATGCGGGCCCAAAGCGGCCGGTCGCGGTAGACTTCCCTGGAGCGCCACAGCCTGTTGTAGCGGTTGCCGCCGCCGATACCGAGGTGCGATATCGGCTTGCCGCCCCGCTTGCGCTTGATCGCGACCGGCTCGCCATCATGGCTGAGGCAATGGCCGAAATCCGCGGACGCCTGAAGAGGCGCGGCAGACGGCACCGACCTGAGGGCTTCGCCGACGATGAGGTCTTCCGGTTCGCAGGTCAGCGCGACGGCCTTGCCGAACAAGGTCGGGCCTGTGGGGCAGAGCGCAGTCGGCCCGTAATATTCCCGTTTCACATTGGCGCAGACAAGCTCGATCGCCTTGGCGAGCGCCTTGTGGCGAGGCGGCGCGGCAACAACGCCGATGCTGGTGTCCCAAGGGGTCGAGCTGAGGAAATCGCGAAAGATCGACAATTTTCCATCGGCGCGCGGCACTCCGCGCAGGAAGAAATAGGAGAGATCGGCATAAAGGCCGCCTTGCTCATGGAGAAGGCAATATTTGGCGAGGTCCGCCTTGTATGAATAAGGTCGCAGCGTCCTGAAAGCCGAAAGCACCTCTGCTCCGAAATGCGTCGAAATGAACTCCGCCAACGCCGCTTCCCGGAACAGGCGGTGCTCTTCGCCCGGATGAGCAGCCGTGAGCGAGTGGATGTTTTCGGCAACGAGCCCGGAAAGGTGCTCGCTGCCGTCGTCGGTGATCAGAATGCTGAAGAGAGGCATCCGGCTTCCGTCTCGATCAAGGTGCCTTGGTGAGCCTTCAACTTGCCCCAGTCGCGCCACTGGTGGGGACTGGCCTTCAGATAGGCCAGGTGCCGATCGGCGAAGTCTTGCGCGGCGCTCTGGATCAGTTCGGCCTTGTCCTGGCTGCGATCAAGATCGATCGGATTTTCCACAGTCACCCGTATCTTGCCTGTGCTGTCGTCACGAACGACGAAGACCGGCAGCAGGGGAGCGCCGGCGATCCTGGCCAACCGGGGCGCGCCGCCCGCAAATTCAATGGCCGACTGGCCGATTCGCGCACGCACGAGCAACTCACCCTCCCAGGCGCCAGCGGTGATGGACGCAAACTTGCCCTGGCGAAGCAACCGCCTGGCCTCGTTCATGCTGGCGGCGGGATTCGCGCGGTCGATCACGATACGGCCCGCGGCATGTCTGAGCTCGACGCCGGTTCTAATCGGGTTGAGGAACCGGATGCCGAAGCGCGATTTCGAGAAACCGTGCTCGGGCCTGCTGACATGGAAGACATCGAAGCCGGCTTTGGCGAAAACCATCTTCGCCGCAAGCGCATTGAAGGCGAAATGCGCAATCCACAGGACGGCGCCACGGCCCTGTTCGCGCGCCGCATCGAGATGCTCGGCGCCGAGGAGTTCGATCTCGGGTCGCCAGCCGACGAGCCACTCGCGGACGATCTGGATGTTGTGTTCGCTGCGCATCGCGTCGACCCGGAGCCGGTCCTCGCGGCCGGCTATGCCAAAGGCGGCAAGATCCGGTTGGTCACCAACGTCGCGCCGAGACTCAGGCGCCCGTTTCAGCCGCTCCAGCCAAAGGCAGACACTGCGCCATCTCTTCTCAGGCACGAAAAGAGATACGAATACAAAAACAGGAAGCCTCAGCAGGAATCCGAGATCTTCCACAGCAAAGGCTTTTCCGGAGCGAGAGGCTCGCTTCCTCTTCCGAACATTGATTTCCAAGCTGGGTCCCCACCCTTAACCCCTGAGCCATTACCATGTTGTGGCGCGGCGTCAAAGCGCCGGTGGATGGCTCTCGGCTTTCAATGCATCGCCGATTGCTAGATGCGGGGCCATCATGGTAACGAGGCTGTTGCGCGGGTATGATGTAATGGTAGCCTGTCAGCTTCCCAAGCTGAACGCGCGGGTTCGATTCCCGCTACCCGCTCCATCCCTCGCTACAGTGCCGCGCGGTCGCAGCGATCCGGCAGAGCGTCCTCAGGCGGCCGATGGCGAATGCGATCGTTGCCGCTTGCCGGTCAGGCCAGCACGCCGCAGAGGGGAAGATGCTTTGCGGCCTCGGCGGCTTCCATCCGCACGATGGTGCGCGACAGGCCGCCGCGTTCCTCGATCCACAGGCGAACCCAGTCGGGATATTGCGAGATCAGGTACCCGGCGGCGATTGCGTTCTCATGGGCGCCGACGCCGTAAGGCAGATGGAAGCCGAAGGATGCACGCGGCGTGATGCAAAGCTGCTCGGCGGGCAAAGACAGATAGAGCGTGCAGGCGCTGTCGCAGGCACCGTCAAATTCCACAGGCTCGTTCGCGGCGCGCAGCTCGGCGACGTGCAAAGCGAAGATCACGATCTGACCGCCGGGATTTTCCTGCACCGTTTCGGCATCTGCGGGCAGCGTTGTCAGGGCGGCGGCGAGGAACGCTAGCGCCTTGGCTATCAGCCTCCGCTTAACCCGCGCGCGCGGCAGATCGGCGTGCATATTGGTGACCTCGCTCATCCGGCGAGACCAAGGCTAACATTGCGATGGTTAACAACAGGCAGCTTTGAAAACATCGAACATCCAGATCGCCCAACTGCCCGCATCCTCTCAACAGCAGGGGGACTGGAAAATCAACGTACTTTTTGACCGCACTCCGAAGGGAGCCACCTCGTTCGGCGAAAGCGCGCAAACGAAAGAGCCGCTCGAAAGGCGAGGGGCTTGGGCCCTAGAAGAGGATCGCCGCGCGATCTATGGCGAAAAAGAAGCCAGCCACGTTGCGGCGGCCGGCTCTGGACCGGTTGAGCAATCCGGGACCACGTCTCGGTCCGGAATTCCGTAAAAACAGTTCTTTACTGCGGGTGAGCGGCTCTTATCCAAAGCTGAACCGCTATGGACCCCTAAAGCCAAAAGCCAATCCAAACACGTTCGCGCCAGCAGCGGCGACGCCAGCGGCCACGACGCCAGTAGCGGCGGCAAACACGTCTCCAAACGCGGCGCCGTCTGCGGCGGCGACGGCCGTGATGCCAATGACGATGGTAAACCTGCTCCACTTCAGCACGTTCGTCTCCATCCTCGAAGACGGCGGTATCGGGCTTATCGAGTTCATCGAGAATTCCGTTGCCGCTTGGAATTCCGGCAACCGCCCTACTGGGGCCAGCCAGGGTTGCAATTGCCGCTGCCCCCGCAACGCCAAGCATTCCAGTTAGAAACAAGCGACGTTCCATCAAAGACCTCCCGATAGTTCAGCATCGGCAGGTGGTTCCCTCACCCAAACGGGCTCCAGCGAACTGCCGATCTGTTTGAACGCACAGGTAGCATTCTCGTTCCATTACCCCACTTCGCGCAGGATGAAGTCGTGCAGCATCTTGGCGGCGGGCGAGAGCGCCCGGTTCCTGACCGTGATCAGGCTGTAGGGCCGGACCTCGATGTCGAACTCGGTCTGAACGACATCGATCGCTCCGGACAGCCCGTCGCCGCTCTGGATGAACTTGGCCACCTGCACCGAAACGGGGGCGATGGCGTCAGATTGCGCCACCATTACCAGCGTCAAGAGCAGCGACGAGGTGTTGAGGATGCGGTCGGGAAGCGGGATGTTGCGGTTCAAGAAATTGCTTTCCATCGCCTGGCGCAGGGGCGAGCCGCCGGACTGGAAGACCCAATCATAGGCAGCCGTCTCCTCCAGGCCGACCATCCCGCCGCCGGCAAGCGGATGGCCGCGGCGCACGATCAGGCAGGCCTTCTCGATGCCGATGACGCGCGATTCGAACAGCCGCGGATTGAGGTCATCGGGGATGCGGGCGATGATGAAGTCGTGGCGGGAGGCGATCAGCTCGCGAGCGAGCACGTTCGAGGTCTCGACCTGCATGGTGATCTCGATGCGCGGATAGATGCGGCGGATCTCGCGAATCGCCGGCACCGCCAGTTCGATCGCCGGCGCAGTCACGGCGCCGAGAAACACCGAGCCGCCCTTGCCTGCCTTGAGTTCCGAAATCTCGCGGTCGGCTTCGCGCATTTCGAGCAGGATCGAGCGGGCGCGCCTGGCGAGCGCCTGACCGTAAGGGGTCAGCGTCACGCCGCGCGGCAGCCGCTCGCACAATTTCACGTCGAGCACCGCCTCCATCTCGGCGATCATGCGCGAGGCCGCCGGCTGGGAAATATTCATCACCTGGGCGGCGGCGCTCACCCGTCCGTGATCGTCGAGCGCGGCGATCATTCGCATATGGCGCAGGCTCAGGCCGCTGCGCAGGAGCGTTTCGCCGTCCCCCGGAAGCTTCTCGTAACTCCCTGAAATCGCATCAGGATCGCGCAGCGCCGCCATGATTTCCCAGCCTCTCCGGCAGTTCTCTGCTCTACGCTAAATCATACCAGTTTCGGTATAGCAACCAGCAAAGATCGCATTTGACAGTTATGTCAAAGGGACACACCCTTCGCGCGTTCCGAGACGCAGCGATCGGCAACGAGCAAAATCGTATCGATTGAAACTGCGTCGCGGGGCCGATTGGGAGGATACCGGAGATCGATAAAGCCGACAGAGGCGCGACTGCGCTCCTGTTCGACTGCGCGGCCCGCGAAGCCCCGAGGTGTCGCGTCCATCAACCAGGGAGAGTAAATGTGAAGATCATCAAGACGCTGGCCGCCGTCGCGGCCCTTGGCATTGCCGCCACGACCTATTCGGCGCACGCCGCCGACAAGGGTCTCGTCGGCGTGCTGATGCCGACCAAGACCTCGCAGCGCTGGATCAACGACGGCGACGCCGTCAAGTCCCAGCTCGAAGCGCTGGGCTACACGGTCGACCTGCAATACGCGCAGGACGACATCCCGAACCAGCTCAGCCAGCTGGAAAACGAGATCACGAAAGGCCCGAAAGCGCTGATCATCGCTTCGATCGACGGCACCACCATGGCCGATGCGCTGCAGAAGGCCAATGACGCAGGCGTCGTCACCATCGCCTATGACCGGCTGATCAAGAAGACCCCGAATGTCGACTACTACACCACCTTCGACAATTTCGGCGTCGGGGTGATCCAGGCGAATTCCCTGGTCAAGGGCCTCAAGGAGCGCTTCCCGAACACCAAGCCGTGGAACGTCGAGCTGTTCGGCGGCTCGCCCGACGACAACAACGCCTTCTTCTTCTACAACGGCGCGATGTCGGTCCTGCAGCCGCTGATCGACGACGGCTCGATCAAGATCAAGTCCGGCCAGATGGGCATGGACAAGGTCGGCACGCTGCGCTGGCTCGCCGCCACCGCCCAGGCCCGCATGGACAACCTGCTCTCGGCCAACTACTCGGACGGCAGCCGCGTCGATGGCGTTCTTTCGCCCTATGACGGCCTGTCGCGCGGCATCACCGCCTCGCTGCGCGCTGTCGGCTACGGCACGGATGCTCAGCCCTGGCCGATCGTGACCGGTCAGGACGCCGAGACCGCCTCGGTCAAGCTGATCATTTCGGGCGAGCAGTATTCGACCGTGTTCAAGGACACCCGCGAGCTGGCCAAGGCCACCGTGCAGCTGGTCGACAAGGTGCTCTCCGGCGGCAAGCCCGACGGCCTCGACACCAAGACCTACAACAACGACGTCAAGGTCGTTCCCTCGATCCTCTTGACGCCGCACGAGGTCGACAAGTCGAACTACAAGGCGCTGGTCGTCGACTCCGGCTACATCAAGGCCGAAGAGCTGAAGTAATCCAGCCTTTAAGGGAGGGGTCCTGCGTGACGCAGGGCCCCTTTTCGTTCAGAAGCGACCCCGATATTGTTTTTGCCGGCTTCTGCAGCGCCATGCGCCATCGCGGCGCGAGCCAGACTGCAGTATGTTGATTTCGCGCATAACGTTTTCCGGAAACGGAAGGCCTGCGCCAGGGAGCGGAATTCCTGATGAGCTCGACGATTTTGGAGATGCGCGACATCACCAAGACGTTCCCCGGCGTGAAGGCGCTGTCGAACGTGAACCTCAGCGTCGAGGAAGGAGAGATCCACGCCATCGTCGGCGAGAACGGCGCCGGCAAATCGACCCTGATGAAGGTGCTGTCGGGCGTCTACCCGACCGGTACCTATGAAGGCGAGATCGTCTTTCGCGGCCAGGAATGCCACTTCAAGGGTATTCATGATAGCGAGCATATCGGCATCGTCATCATCCACCAGGAACTTGCCCTGGTGCCGATGCTGTCGATCGCGGAAAACATCTTCCTCGGCAACGAGCACGCCAGCTACGGCGTCATCGACTGGAACGCCAACGAGAAGCGCACCAAGGCCCTGCTCGACAAAGTCGGCTTGAAGGAAGATCCCAAGACGCTGATCACCAATATCGGCGTCGGCAAGCAGCAACTGGTCGAGATCGCCAAGGCGCTCAGCAAGGAAGTGAAGCTGCTGATCCTTGACGAGCCGACCGCCTCGCTCAGCGAAAAGGACAGCCAGGCGCTGCTCGATCTTCTGCTCGAGTTCAAGCGCCAGGGCATGACCTCGATCCTGATCTCGCACAAGCTCAACGAGGTGAACCGCGTCGCCGACAAGGTTACGGTGATCCGCGACGGGCGCACCATCGAGACCCTGCCCAGGAAGGACATCAGCGAGGACCGGATCATCACTTCGATGGTCGGCCGCTCGCTCGACGACCGCTACCCGCCGCGCGAGCCGCAGATCGGCGAGGTTATTTTCGAAGTGAAGAACTGGTCGGTGTACCATCCGATCCACGCCGAGCGGCAGGTGATCAAGAACGTCAACCTCAATGTGCGCAAGGGCGAGGTGGTCGGCATTGCCGGGCTGATGGGCGCCGGCCGCACCGAATTCGCGATGAGCCTGTTCGGCCGTTCCTATGGCCGGCATATCAGCGGCGAGGTCCTGCTCAGGGGTAAGCCTCTCGATCTTTCGACGGTGAGCAAGGCGGTGGAGAACCGGATCGCCTATGTCACCGAGGACCGCAAGACCTTTGGCCTCAACCTTATCGACCACATCAAGCACAACGTGACGCTGGCCAATTTGGGAGGCGTCTCCAGCCGCGGCGTCATCGACGACATGCGCGAGATGAGCGTCGCCAACGACTATCGCAAGAAGACCAACATCCGCGCATCCAGCGTCTATCAGCTGACCGGCAATCTTTCGGGCGGCAACCAGCAGAAGGTGGTGTTGTCGAAATGGCTGTTCGCCGACCCGGAAGTGCTGATCCTCGACGAACCGACGCGCGGCATTGACGTCGGCGCCAAGTACGAAATCTACACGATCATCGCCCGCCTCGCCGCAGAGGGAAAGGCAATCGTCGTCATCTCGTCGGAAATGCCGGAATTGCTCGGCATCACCGACCGCATCTATGTCATGAACGAAGGGCGTATCGTCGGCGAAATGGCGGCAAGCGACGCCAGCCAGGAAAAGATCATGCGCGCCATCGTTCGGGGAGAAGGAAAAAAAGCCTCATGAGCACAGAAAGCGCTCCCGCGCCGCAGAGCGGCGTCGCCGAAGACGTCAAGCATGGTCCGCGTGTCGCCGTTTCGGCGCTGACGACGAACCTGCGCGAATACGGACTGATCATCGCGCTGATCGTCATCATGCTGTTCTTCCAGTACACGACGTCCGGCACGCTGTTCAAACCGGTCAACCTCAGCAACCTGGTGCAGCAGAACTCGTTCATCATCGTGATGGCGCTTGGCATGCTGCTGGTGATCGTCGCCGGCTATATCGACCTCAGCGTGGGATCGGTCGCCGGCTTCATCGGCGCGCTTGCCGCAATGATGATGGTCATCTGGCCGCTCGGTATATTCAGCAATCCACTGGTGGTCTCGATCGTTTGCCTGATCGTCGGTGCGCTTATCGGCGCGGCGCAAGGCTATTGGATCGCCTATCACCGAATACCGAGCTTCATCGTGACGCTGGCGGGCATGCTGATCTTCCGCGGCATCTGCCAGGCACTGCTTGGCGGCGGCTCCTCGGTCGGCCCGCTTCCCGACAGCTTCAAGGCGTTGAGCTCCGGCTTCATCCCCGACGTCATCGGCCCGCTGACGCTCATTCCGCCGACGGTGAATGCCGCCGGCAAGACCATCGTCGGCAGCGGCCTTACGCTGCACATGACGACGATCGTGCTCGGTCTGGTCGCGGTGCTCGCCTATGCCTATTTCGGCTTCAGAACACGGCGTAAGCGCGAACGGCATGGCTATGAGGCCGAGCCCTTCCCGCTGTTCGTCGTCAAGACGCTGGTCGGCAGCGCGCTGGCGCTGTTCCTGGTCTTCCAGTTCGCCAGCTACAGGGGCCTGCCGGTGGTGCTTCTGGTGATGGGCGTGCTGATCTCGCTGTTCGTCTTCGTCACCAAGCGCATGACCATCGGCCGCCGCATCTATGCGATGGGCGGTAACGCCAAGGCGGCGCAGCTGTCGGGCATCAACACCGAAAGGCTGACGCTGCTCGTCTTCATCAACATGGGCGTGCTGTCGGCGCTCGGCGGCCTGATCATCGCCGCTCGCCTCGGCCAGGCCGTCCCGGCCGCAGGTCTGGGCAGCGAACTCGACGTGATCGCCGCCGTCTTCATCGGCGGCGCCTCGGCGATGGGCGGCGTCGGACAGGTCATCGGCGCCGTGGTCGGCGGCTTCATCATGGGCGTGATGAACAACGGCATGTCGATCATGGGCGTCAATGTCGACTGGCAGCAGGTGGTCAAAGGCCTGGTGCTGCTCGGTGCCGTCATCTTCGACGTCTACAACAAGAACAAGGCGTAGAGGCCGGAGGCAAGGACTAAGGAGGCATACGGGTTCTAGATCGCGAAGCTGCCGGCAACCCGTCGGCGCGAAGAAGTCCTGGAAGGACCAGGCTCGCGAGTGCAATCCGGACGAAGAGTTTCAACCGTGGCGCGGATCGGTTCCGGGCCGCGCCGGTCAGGGCTTGCCAATCGGCAGCCGGGCCAAGGCAAAAGAGAGAGGGTTCATCATGCTGATTTCCCAGATCCTCGATGACGCCGAGACGATCCGCGTCGTTGCCCGCAGCGGCGGCAAGACCCGGATCATCAACGGCGCGCGCAGCGTCTATTCGCTGGCGATGGAGGCAGCCCGCACCGGGACCGGGCTCGAGGCGCTGATCGAGCGCAAGGGCTATGGCGAAACGGTAGACCTCGACGCTGTCTACAAGAAGGGACGCCTGGTATCGCCAATCAACCATCCCGACCCCGCGCATCTCCATCTTACCGGCACCGGGCTCACACATCTCGGCTCCGCCGCGACGCGCGATTCCATGCACAAGAAGCTCAGCGACGGCGAGGAGCAACTCACCGATTCCATGAAGATGTTCCGCATGGGGCTGGAGGGCGGCAAGCCGGCAAAGGGCCAGATCGGCGTGCAGCCGGAATGGTTCTACAAGGGCAACGGCACCATGGCGGTGGCGCCGGGTGCCGCGCTGATGTCGCCGGCCTTCGCGCAGGACGCCGGCGAGGAGCCGGAGATCGCCGGCATATACGTGATCGGCGACGACGGCGCGCCGTTCCGAGTCGGCTTCACGCTGTCCAACGAGTTTTCCGACCATGTGACAGAGCGCGTGAACTATCTGTTCCTCGCCCATTCCAAGCTGCGCAACGCCTCGTTCGGACCGGAAATCCTGATCGGCGAGCTGCCCGCCGACATCAGGGGCTCTTCACGAATCTGGCGCGACGGCAAAGTGCTTTGGGAAAAGCCGTTCCTGTCCGGCGAGGCGAACATGTCGCACACCATCGCCAATCTCGAGCATCACCACTTCAAATATTCGGCCTTCCGCCAGCCGGGCGACGTGCATGTGCACATGTTCGGCACCGCCACACTCTCGTTCGCAGACGGCGTCAGGACCGAAGAAGGCGACACGTTCGAGATCGAGGCCAAGGATTTCGGCCTGCCGCTGCGCAACCCGCTCGAGATCGAGAAGCCAGTGAAGGTGGCGGTGAAGGCGCTGTGAGGTTAGAGCGTGATCTCCCCCACGAGGGGAGAGATTGGCAGCTTCAACCTCAATAAATATCGAAATCGAAATACTTCGACTGGATCTTCCTGTAGGTGCCGTCGGCAACAATGGCGTCGATTGCCGCGTTGAGGCGGTCGCGCAGGGCGGTGTCCTCCAGGCGCACGGCGATGCCGGCCTCGGTCTCGGTGCCCCTGACGTCGCCCACCAGCTTGCAGCAGCCGTCGCTCGCCTTCTTCATCCAGTCGACCAGCACGAACTTGTCGGAGATGACGGCGTCGAGCCGGCCGTTGAGCAGATCGGTGACCGCCTCTTCCTGGGTCGGGTAGAGCTTCGCCTCGGCGCCGGCCTTGGCGTAGACGTCCTGGGCGTAGTTGGCCTGGGTGGTCGAGGCCTGGGCACCGACCGTCTTGCCGGCAAGCGAGGCCGGCTCGGTCGAGGCGATGTCGGCGTCCTTCAGGGCGACCAGCGCAAGCGGCGTGGTGTAGTATTTGTGGGTGAAGGCGACCTGCTTCTTGCGTTCCTCGGTGATGCTCATCGAGGCGATGATGGCGTCGAATTTCTTGGCCTGCAGGGCCGGAATGATGCCATCCCAATCCTGAGTGACGATCTCGCATTCGACCTTCATCTGCGCGCAGAGCGCATTGGCGATGTCGATGTCGAAGCCTTCGACCTTGCCGTCCGGCGTGATGGTGTTGAAGGGCGGATAGGCGCCCTCGGTGCCGATCTTGATCTTTTCGGCCGCGTCTACCGAACCGACGCCGAGCGCCAGCATGGCGGCGGCCGCGGCCGACAGGATCCATCTGGATGTCTGCATTTTCATCCCCTTGCGTTCAGTTGCTACATTGTCGGACGCAGCCAAGCACGGCACGCGAGGCCGGGCAAGCACAGCCTGGCGATCAGCGCGCGGCGCGAAAATGCTTGGAGAGCTTCAGTCCCTGCGCCTGATAGTTGGAGCCCAACTCGCTGCCATAGAGTGCCTGCGGGCGCTTCAGCATATGCTCGTAGACGAGGCGGCCGACGATCTGGCCGTGGTCGAGAATGAACGGCACCTCGTGGCTGCGCACTTCAAGCACCGCGCGGCTGCCGCTGCCGCCGGCGGCGGAGTGGCCGAAGCCCGGGTCGAAAAAGCCGGCATAGTGGACGCGGAACTCGCCGACCAGCGGATCGAATGGCGTCATCTCGGCGGCATAGAGCGGCGGCACGTGCACGGCTTCGCGAGAGACCAGGATGTAGAACTCGTCCGGGTCGAGCACGAGCTCGCCGGCCCCGCTCTTGTAGAGCGGTTCCCAGAAGTCGACCACATCCTGAGCGGCGCGCTTGTCTACGTCGACGAGGCCGGTGTGGTGCTTGCCGCGATAGCCGACCAGGCCATCCTTGTCGCCGTCGAGATCGATAGAGAGCGCAATGCCGCCGCCGGAGATGTTGGGCGGCTCGGTCGCAACCAGCATCTCGGCGTGATGGAGGTCACGCAACTCATTCTCCGACAGCACGGCGTTGCCGGTGCGGAAGCGGATCTGCGACAGGCGCGAGCCGGCGCGCACGACGATCGGGAAGGTGCGCGGGCTGACCTCGAGGTAGAGCGGGCCATGATAGCCGGCGACGATCTTATCGAATTCATGGCCGCGGTCGGTCATGACACGCGTGAAAATGTCGAGCCGTCCGGTCGAGCTCTTCGGGTTGGCCGAAGCCGAGACTTCCGCTGGCAGCGCCAGGCTTTCCTGCAGCGGCACGATGTAGACGCAGCCCGTCTCCAGCACCGCACCCTCGGCGAGGTTGATCTCATGCAGCTTCAGCCGGTCCAGCTTGTCGGCCACCAGATGATCGGGACCGGGCAGAAAGGAGGCGCGCACGCGAAAGGCCTTGTCGCCCAGTCTGAGATCGAGGCTGGCCGGCTGGATCTGGTTGGTGTCGAGCGCGCGCGGCGACTTCAGCGCGCCCGACTGGAAGAGCGCCGCGATGTCCTGATCCGGAAGAATGCCTGTCTGCCGCAATGTCTGGCTCCGGGCGAAGTCATTGTCGTCGCAGTTTCCTGTCGCAAAACCGCGGGACACTTTTGCGGAGGCTGCCTGGTACAACCCTCTTAATCAAGCCGGCAATTGACGCAAGCGCGGGCGAGGTCTAAAGGGTCGTTATCCCGTGGTGATTTGGCCGGTCGGCTTGCAGCCACGTTAAACAAGTCGCTAAAGGACCGTCGGGCCGCAAGGCCGTATGGACCGGTTGCGACGTCGCGGCCGGTTTTTTTGTGTTTGGAAGCAGGGCGATGACCAAGACGCGTAACTGGAAACCTCAGACGGCACTCGTGCATGGCGGGACGCTGCGTTCCGGCTTCGGCGAAACCGCCGAGGCGATGTATCTCACCCAGGGCTATGTCTACGAGACGGCCCAGGCAGCGGAGGCCCGCTTCAAGGGCGAGGAACCCGGCTTCATCTATTCGCGCTACGCCAACCCGACCGTCGATATGTTCGAGAAGCGCATGTGCGCGCTGGAAGGCGCGGAAGACGCACGTGCCACCGCTTCCGGCATGGCCGCCGTGTCCGCCGCCCTGCTCTGCAGCGTCAAGGCCGGCGATCACATCGTTGCGGCGCGAGCCCTGTTCGGTTCCTGCCGCTGGGTGGTCGAGACGCTGGCGCCGCGCTATGGCATCGAGGCGACGCTGATCGACGGCACCGACATTGCCAATTGGGAAAAAGCGGTCAGGCCGAACACCAAGCTGTTCTTCCTGGAAAGCCCGACCAACCCGACGCTGGAAGTGGTCGATATCGCCGCTGTCGCCGCTTTAGCCAATTCGATCGGCGCACGCGTGATCGTCGACAACGTCTTTGCCACGCCGCTGCAGCAGAAGCCGCTGCAGCTCGGCGCCCATATCGTGGTCTACTCGGCGACCAAGCATATCGACGGACAAGGCCGCTGCCTCGGCGGCGTCATCCTGTCGGACAAGAAGTGGATCGACGAGAACTTGCACGACTATTTCCGGCACACCGGCCCGAGCCTGTCGCCATTCAACGCATGGACGCTGCTGAAGGGCCTCGAGACGCTGCCGCTGCGCGTGCGCCAGCAGACCGAAAGCGCCGGCAAGATCGCGGACTTCCTGGCTGGCCGGCCGGAGATCGCCCGCGTCATCTATCCGGGCCGGGCCGACCATCCCCAGGCGGATATCGTCAGGAAGCAGATGTCGGGCGGCTCGACGCTGATCTGCCTTGACGTCAAGGGCGGCAAGCAGGCGGCCTTCGCCTTGCAGAACGCGCTCGACATCGTGCTGATCTCGAACAACCTCGGCGACGCAAAGAGCCTGATCACGCATCCGGCGACGACGACGCACAAAAACCTCAGCGACGAGGCGCGCGCCGAGCTCGGCATCGGACCAGGCACGCTCAGGCTCTCCGTCGGGCTGGAGGATACCGACGACCTGCTCGCCGACATCGAACAGGCGCTCAAGGCGGCGAAGGAATGAACCGCCACGGCTGCAAAGAGCGCGCTTGAGCCGCAGCCGGCTCAAGCAATCTCTTCGAGTTCAGTCATCCCGCTGTTGCGGATGGTCATTGCGTTGCCACGCCATTCGACGGCTCCGCCAAGCCAGCCGCGCGCCCAGATGGCGGGAAGCATCACGTCGCGCACAATCATCGCGGTGACGCTGCGCGGCGACAGATACCAGCCCTTGGACCAGGCGAGCATGCATTCGGGCACATAGGCGATCGCCAGCACGCAGAGCGCGGTCGCGGGCAGGCTGACACCGGCGCTTGCCGCCGCGATCAGCGCCAGAAGCAGCGGCGCGACCACACCGGTCAGGATTTCGGGCGCGAAGAACAATGGGAAGGTGACGCGGCGCAGCCGCGCCCAGCGCGCCTGGCGCGACCAGATTTCGGCGAGCGTGCGCTGGCCGAGCGGCTGCTCGAAGGGCGCGGCCACGAGATTGACCGAAGGCCAAGGCTGTTGACCAGCTTGGTCGCCGCCGCGTCCTCGGCGATTTCGGCGGCCAAAGCCTGGATGCCGCCATTTGCATCCAGCATCGGCTTGTTCCACAGCATGCTCTTGCCCTGGGCGAAGCCAAGGCCGAGCGCTTCGCCGGCATATTGCCAGCGCGCCTGCAGCGTGTTGAGGAAGACGCATTCGACTTCGGCCCAGAAACCGTCCGGCCGCGAGCCGATCGGCGTCGAGCAGACGAGGCCGGTGTCCGGTCCCCAGGCCGCCATCAGATGCTGGACATAGTCCTTGGGCATCAGCACGTTGGAATCGGCGAGGATCACCCAGTCGTGCCGCGCCGCCTGCCAGCCCTTGATGCAGTTGTTGAGCTTGGGATTGGCGCTGATCCTGTCATCGCCGACGAGGAGCCGCGCCGGAACATTCGGAAATCGCGCGATGGCGGCGTTGATCAGCTTGACCACGGGATCTTCGGCGTGCGCGACGCAGAAGATCATTTCGTAGCGCGGCCAATCGAGCGAGAAGGCGCGGTCGAGCGTCTCCTGCGTGAACGGCTCCACGCCGCGCGACGGCACGACGATCGAGACAGGCGGCTGTTTGCTGGAAGGCGGAGGAATGACCCGCCTGGGCTTCAGCCGCGACGACGCGAGCACGATGCTGGCAAGGTTGGAAAAAAGAAGGGCCGAGGAGGCAAAGGCGGCTGCGAGGGTCAGTTCCATCGAGATCTGGTCACTCCGGAAAGGCCGCCCGAGGCCGTTTCATCACTCGACAAAGCGCCCGAGTCGCCCGCACGGTTTGTGCACACCAACATTGTCATGTGTCACTTAAATGACATTGTTTGTCGGCACTTGCGGTGGAAAAGCCGGCAGGCTGGCGACGCCGCGGAGGTAGAACCGCGAAGCGCGGTAAAATGTTCCCTGCGGCACCGGAGTGGCTCATGTATCGCGCCGTGACGCGCAACATCGAAGTGCAGGTCAGGCCGTTTTATCTGGAGGACCGTTCCGATCCGTCCGAAAGCCGCTATGTCTGGGGCTACCAGGTGACGATCGACAACCGGTCGGACGAGTTCGTGCAGCTTCTGTCGCGCTACTGGCACATCACCGACGGGCGTGGCCGAGTCGAAGAGGTGCGCGGCGAGGGCGTGGTCGGCGACCAGCCGGAGCTCAACCCCGGCGACAGCTATCAGTACACGTCGGGATGCCCGCTCTCGACGCCATCCGGCATCATGGTCGGCCGCTACACGATGCGCAACGGCCGCGGCGAAACGTTCGACGTCGCCATTCCGGCTTTCTCGCTCGATATGCCGGGGACGAAGAGGACGGTGAACTAAAGAACTCGAGTTCCCCGCCTCCGCAAAGCGGGGGCGAGGAACCGGAGCTTTCTCACTCCGCCGCAAACTCCGCCGGATCGAAGTCGTACTGCGTCGAGCAGAACTCGCAGGCGACATGGATGCCGCCGTCCTCGGTCGAGTCCTTGATCTCCTCGGCCGAGAAGCCTTCGAGAATGCCTCGGATTTTGTCGCGCGAGCAGGAGCACTGGTCGGCAACCGGCACACCGCGGAAGACGCGCACGCCGTGCTCGTGGAACAGGCGGTAGAGCAGCCGCTCGGCGCCCACCGTCGGATCGATGAGCTCGGTCGGCTCGATGGTGCCGAGCAGCGCCAAGAGTTCCCGCCAGGAATTGTCGGCCGGTTCGTGCGCCACGTCTCGCGGATCGCCATCACCGCCCGAAATGTCGGGCACGCGCATGCGTTCGGGCGCCTGCGGCAGGAACTGCGCCAGGATGCCGCCGGCGCGCCATTGCTCGCGAGCCCCGCCCGGGCCCGGGGTCACCAGCTTCGCAACCGACATCCTCAGATCGGTCGGGATCTGCTCCGACTGGCGGAAATAGGTGCGCGCGGCTTCTTCCAGCGATGTGCCGTCGAGTTGGACGATGCCCTGATAGCGCTGCGTGTGCGCGCCCTGATCGATGGTCAGGGCCAGGACGCCGGTGCCGAGCAGCTTCTCCTGCGAGATCTCGCCCGAGGCAATCAGTGCCTGCAGCCGGTCGGCGTCGAAGCGCGCATAGGCGCGCAACGAATGCGGCGTGGTGAAGTCCGCCACCAGCATGTCGACCGGTCCGTCGGTGCGGGTCTGCAGGATGAACTTGCCCTCGAATTTCAGCGACGTGCCGAGCAGCACGGTGAGCACGCAGGCCTCCGCCAGCAGGCGCGCGACCGGCTCGGGATAATCGTGACGGCTGAGAATGGCGTCGAGCATCGGCCCGAGCTGCACGGTGCGGCCGCGCACATCCAGGGGCGCTACTTCGTAAGGCACGACATGGTCGTCGCCGGCGAAGCCGAATTCGCCGAGTTTGGGTTGATGCTCAGCCAAGGAAAGCGTTTCCAGCATGACAAAACTCCGGGGCGCATCCATCCCGCTTTCCAGGCGGCATGGGTCGAAGCGCGTTCGATTTCAGTGATGGCCCGCAAATAGGCATCACACATCCCGGGATCAAGTTGGCGCGGATCAAGTCGACCCCGGTCAAGCGCCCAGGCACCAGGCCAGCACCGCCTTCTGGGCGTGCAGCCGGTTCTCGGCCTCGTCGAAGACCACCGAATGCGGTCCGTCGATCACCTCGTCGGTGACCTCCTCGCCGCGATGCGCAGGCAGGCAGTGCATGAAAAGCGCGTCGGACTTCGCCCTCGCCATCAGCGCGGCGTTGACCTGGTAGGGCAGGAAGACGTTATGGCCGCGGGCGCGATGCTCCTGGCCCATCGACACCCAGCTGTCGGTGACGACGCAATCGGCCTGGTCGACGGCCTCTTCGGCCGAGCCGGCAAACCTCACCTTGCCGCCATTGGCCTTCGCCCAGTCGACATATTTCTCGAACGGCTCGCTGCCCTCCGGCACGGCGACATTGAGGTTGAAGCGGAACCGCGCCGAGGCTTCTAGAAGCGAGTGCAGCACATTGTTGCCGTCACCTGTCCAGGCGAAGGTCTTGCCGGCCACCGGACCGCGATGCTCCTCATAGGTCATGATGTCGGCCATCAGCTGGCAGGGATGGGTATCGTCGGTCAGCCCATTGATCACCGGCACGGTCGCGTTTTCGGTGAGTTCCAGCAACCGGTCATGCGAGGTGGTGCGGATCATGATGGCATCGACATAGCGCGACAGCACCTTGGCGGTGTCGGCGATGGTTTCAGAACGGCCGAGCTGCATCTCGGTGCCGGTCAGCATGATGGTCTCGCCGCCGAGTTGGCGCATGCCGACGTCGAAGGAAACGCGCGTGCGCGTCGAAGGCTTGTCGAAGATCATCGCCAGCACCTTGCCCTCGAGCGGCTTCGAACGCTCGCCGGCCTTGAGCCTGGTCTTTCGCGCCATCGCATCGTCCAGCATGACGCGCAGATCGCCTGCGGAAACGGCGGACAGGTCGGTGAAGTGACGAACGCTCATCGGCAGATTCCAGAACTACTTCGCGGCTTCGGCCGTAATCGCGTCGGTCAGGCCCTTGGCGCCCGACCGAATGCGTTTCAGCGCCTCGCCGATCTCCTCGTCGGTGACGGTGAGCGGCGGCAAAAGCCGGATGACGTTGTCGCCCGCCGGCACCGCAAGCAAGTGCTGGTCGCGCAGCGCCATGTTAACCTTGGCGTTGGGCATGGCGCATTTTAGCCCTAGCATCAGCCCGCTTCCCCGGATGCCTTCGATGACCTCGGGAAATTCGTCGGCGACCGCCGCCAGTCCTTGCTTCAGCAGCAATGCCTTGCGCTGAACGTCCTCGAGGAAGCCGTCGGCCAGCACGACGTCGAGCACGGCATTGCCCACCGCCATCGCCAGCGGATTGCCGCCAAAAGTGGTGCCGTGCACGCCGGCCGTCATGCCGGCCGCCGCTTCGTCGGTCGCGAGGCAGGCACCCATCGGAAACCCGCCGCCGATGCCCTTGGCGATCGCCATCAGGTCAGGCGTGACGCCCGCCCACTCATGCGCGAACAGCTTGCCGGTGCGCCCGATGCCGCACTGGACCTCGTCGAAGATCAGAAGCAGGCCGTGCCGGTCACAGAGCTGCCGAAGCCGCTTCAACGACTGCGTCGGCACCGGGCGGATGCCGCCCTCGCCCTGCACCGGTTCGATCAGGATAGCCGCGGTTTCCGGTGTGATCGCCTTCTCGGCGGCATCGATATCGTCGAACGCGACCTGGTCGAAGCCCTCGACCTTCGGACCGAAACCCTCGAGATATTTGTACTGACCGCCGGCGGCGATCGTCGCCAGCGTGCGGCCGTGGAAGGCGCCCTCGAAAGTGATGATGCGGAAACGCTCCGGATGGCCTTTGACGAACTGATAGCGCCTGGCCGACTTGATGGCGCATTCCAGAGCCTCGGCGCCCGAATTGGTGAAGAACACCTTGTCGGCGAAGGTTGCATCGACCAGCCTTTCGCCCAGCCGGCGCTGCTCCGGGATCTCGTAGAGATTGGAGACGTGCCACAGCTTGGCCGCCTGCCCGGTGAGCGCCGCGACCAGATGCGGATGGCTGTGGCCCAGCGAGTTCACGGCGATGCCGCCGGCGAAGTCGAGATATCGCTCGCCCTTGTCGGTGACCAGCCAGGTCCCCTCCCCGCGGTCGAAGGCCAGGGGTGCGCGAGCAAAAGTCTCGTAAAGCGCCGAACCGCTCATTATATGCGTCTCCGGAACCGGAAATCAAAAAAGCCGCCAATGCGGCGGCCTTCGCGGCTTATCATGTTTTTCGGCCATGAAGTCAACGAAAAGGTCGCGCAGAAGCGCGCGGCAAGGCTCCAGCGCCACGCCGGCCCATCAGCGGTTGGGCAAGTTGGGGAAAACCGTAAAAACCGAATCGGTGTTGCCCTGGGGACTCTTGTCACCGAGTCAGCGCATAAGGTAATTGTAGTCGAGAAATAACTAGATTTCGTGCGGCGGATCTAATCACCCGGTACATGTGGTGTCGTTTGCCCGGCGAGAGCCGGCTCGGGAAAGGATTCTGACCGCCGCACCCCTCAGCAGGAGCGCGGTCTCATGAACTGGACTGACGAGCGAGTCGAACTTCTCAGGAAATTGTGGTCGGAGGGTCTCAGCGCCAGCCAGATCGCCGCGCAGCTCGGCGGTGTGAGCCGCAATGCCGTTATCGGCAAGGTGCATCGCCTGAAACTGTCGGGCCGCGGCCGCGCGACCGCGGCGCCGGCACGGCAGAAGAAGGCCACGCAGGGCGCCTCGATGCAGAAGTCCGTGGCTCGTGCCGCCAGCGCAGCCCGTCATGTGACGGCCTCCATCGGCGCGACCGCTCTGCAGGTGCAGTTCGAGGCGGAGCCGGTGGCGCGCCACTATATCCGCCCGGTCGAGAACGTTGTCGTGCCAATCTCGCGCAACCTGCAGCTCGTCGAGCTGACCGAGCGCACCTGCAAATGGCCCAACGGCGATCCGCTGTCGGAAGACTTCAGCTTCTGCGGCAACGACGCTGGCGAAACCGGGCCGTACTGCAAATACCATGCAAGGGTGGCGTTCCAGCCGGCGGCGGAAAGGCGCAGAAGCCGCTAAGCGAATAGCGAATAGCGAATAGCGAATAGCGAACGAAATAGGAATAACATCGGTATTCGAGTCCGGCACAAGCTTCTTTATCGCTATTCGCTATTTCACAGCCATCCATTCTTCCTGAACCGCCAATACAGAAACGCGCAGATCAGCGCGATGGCGGCCAGGACTGTCGGGTAGCCGTATTCCATCTTCAGTTCAGGCATGTCGTCGAAATTCATGCCGTAAATGCCGGCGAAGGCCGTGGGCACCGCCAGGATGGCCGCCCATGAGGCCAGCTTCTTGGAGATCGCCGTTTCCTGGCTCTGTCCGACCAGAAGGCTTGCCTCGAAGGCGAAGGCGAGCACCTCGCGCAGGCTGTCGATCTTTTCCTGCACGGTGCGGATGTGGTCCGTCACGTCGCGGAACAGCGGATGCATGGCGGCATGGATCTGCGGCAGCTCGGCGCTGGTCAGCCGCCGGCAGACCTCGACCAGCGGCAGCGCCGCGTTGCGCAGCCTGAGCAGATCGCGGCGCAGCATGTAGAGCCGCTCGATGTCGCCACCGCTCATCGGCTTCAGCAGCACCTTGTCCTCGATCTGCTCGACCTCGTCCTCGATCTGCTCGAGCACAGGCATGTAGTTGTCGACGATGAAGTCGAGAATTGCATAGAGGACGAAATCCTCGCCCTTGGCGAGCGAGGACGGGCAGCTTTCCCAGTGCTGGCGCACCGCGGCGTAAGAGGTCGACGGGCCGTGCCTGACGCTGACGATATAGCCGGTGCCGACGAAGAGATGCGTCTCGCCGAAGGTGACGCGGCCATCGATCAGTTGCGCTGTGCGGGCGACGATGAACAAGGCATCGCCATACTGTTCGATTTTCGGCCGCTGATGCGGGTGTTCTGCGTCTTCGATCGCCAGATCATGCAGATGGAACTGCGCCTGCACCCTAAGCAGCAGGTTGCGGTCCGGCTCGAGCAGGCCGATCCAGACGACATGGCCGGGCTTTGCCGCCCATATGCCGGCCTCTTCGATCGTAATGTCGGCGACGCGCTTGCCGGCGGAATAGACGCTGGACGCAACAATGCCGGATGTCGGCTGCGGGGCCGCGGTCAGGTTTCGAACTTGCTCCATCGCAAAACCTCCGAGACGGCGACTGACAAAACTGCTGCACCTGGAATAGCTTAGCCTAAATTGGAAAGCCGTTCGAGTGGCCGCCCCTTCACTTGGCCGATCTTGGGTCGCCGATACCGCGTCACCCGGCCGATACTGGGCCAGGCAACACCACCTGGTCGGTCTTGTCGCCCTTCGGCCGCTCGGCCGGCATCTGGTCGCCGGTGACGATGTAATAGATGGTTTCGGCGATGTTGGTGGCGTGGTCGCCGATCCGCTCGATGTTCTTGGCGCAGAACAGCAAGTGGGTGCAGGGGGTGATGTTGCGCGGATCTTCCATCATATAGGTCAGAAGTTCACGGAACAGCGAAGTGTACATGGCGTCGATCTGGTCGTCGCGGTCGCGCACGAAGCCGATCTTCTCGACCGAGCGCGAGGCATAGACGTCGAGCACTTCCTTAAGCTGCGTCAACGCCAGATCGGCTAGCGCCTTGAGGCCGCGGAAGAGGCTGCTCGGCTGGCGGCCGTCAATGACCGCCGCGACGCGCTTGGCGACGTTCTTGCCGAGATCGCCGACGCGCTCGATGTCGGCCGAGATGCGGATGGCGCCGACGATCTCGCGCAGGTCCGTCGCCATCGGCTGGCGCCTGGCGATGATGACGATCGCCTTGTCGTCGATCTCGCGCTGTCCCTCGTCGAGAACGAGATCGTCCTGGATGACTTTCTGTGCCAAACCCGGATCGGCGTTCACGAGGGCCGCGATAGCCTGCTCGACCATGCGCTCGGCATGCCCGCCCATGGCGGCGATGCGCTTCGACAGGAATTTCAGTTCTTCGTCATAGGCACTGACAATGTGGACGGACTGCATCGATATGCCTTCTCGGTTCCTGCCGGCTGGTGCGTTCCCTCAATCTGCCGCTGATACGCGAGCCGGATGACAGAAAAAAGAAAATGCCGGTTGCCAACCAATATAGGATCATTGAGCCGGCAAATGAACCGTGAACGCCGCGCCCTTGCCGACTTCCGACTTGATCGACAGCCTTGCGTTATGACGTGTCAATATATGCTTGACGATCGAAAGGCCAAGGCCGGTGCCTTTCTGAGTCCGGCTGTTTTCCACGTCGACGCGGTAGAAGCGCTCCGTGATGCGGGGGATGTGTTCCTCGGCAATGCCTGGACCATAGTCCCTTATGGTCACGTCGATGCCTGGGTCGTGGCCGTCCTCGGCGTGTGCTATCGACACGGTGACGCGTCCGCCCGACTGGCCGTATTTGCAGGCATTCTCCAGCAGGTTCTCGAAAACCTGGAAGAGCTCGTCGCGGTCGCCCGGCACGGAAATCGGCCCATCGATGAAGTCCCGCTCGATGGCGATGCCGTTCTCGTTGGCCAGCGGCGCAAGCGAGTCGATGACGCTGTCGATGGTCTGTCGAAGGTCGACTTCGGTCCCCGGCCGCAGATAGGGCTTCATCTCCAGCCGCGACAGCGACAACAGGTCGTCGATCAGGCGCGCCATGCGGCCCGTCTGGTTCTGCATTATCTGCAGGAACTGGTCGCGCGCCGCCGCGTCGTTGCGGGCAGGCCCGCGCAACGTCTCGATGAAGCCGGCGATCGAGGCGAGCGGGGTGCGCAGCTCATGGCTGGCATTGGCGATGAAGTCGGCGCGCATGCGGTCGATGCGGCGCGCCTCGCTCTGATCCTTGAACACCAGCACGTAAAGATCGGTGCCATGGCCGACCGAGGACGCGCTCACCCGGTATGTGCGCTCGACCGGCAGCTTTTCCGTGTAGTCGACGACATCTGACGCCATAGTTCCCGAGACGATCCCGTCAAGCAAAGCCTGCATTTCCGGCGCGCGGAATTTGAGCGACAGCGACATGCCGGGGGCCAGCCCACCGAAGGCGGCAAAGGCGGCCGCGTTGGCGTGGACGATAGTGGCGGTCCGGTCGAAGATGATCAGCGGATCGGCAACGGCGGCGGCCAGATATTCGCCGGACAGCCGCTGCAACCCGCCGACTTCGATGGCGGCAGTCCCGCCGGCTGACTGGCGCTCGGCGGCGGTCGGCAGCATTGCGGCCGCGACCAGCAACGCCACGGCCAGCAGAGGCACAAAGATCGAAAGGCCGCCGAAACAATAGACGCCGAGGACCGCGACCAGGGCCGCGGCCAGCAACCAGCGGCTGCGCCGCAGCTGGGCTATGGCTGCCCGCGTTGCGCCTTTCTGGTCTGCGCCCTTATCGACCATGCGCTGCCTCGTATCTCACGTCGGTGAAAGGTCAGCCGACTCGACCTGCGCATGACCCCCAAAAATCGGAATCGATTTTCTGGAGTGTTCATGCGCAAAATCAAAGTGCTACCGCGCGTCCGGTCGGACGCAACGCCTCAGAGGCTCCCATAGCACGAGTCCGCAAGCTGAAAAGGTTCGTCCCGATGAAAAAAGCCGAGGGAAATGCCGACGCGGCGCCTGCCGCAGGACCGATCAAGATGAGGATAGGCGGTAAGGAACGCGAGTTCGACATCGACAACCCGGTGCTGCCGGACTGGATCGAGGACAACAAGCTGACCGCCGGCGGCTATCCCTACGACAAGAAGATGAAGGGTGAAGAGTACGACGAGGAACTCGAGCGGCTGCAGATCGAATTGGTCAAGGCGCAGGCCTGGCTGCAGGCGACCGGCAAACGGGTGTTGGCGCTGTTCGAGGGGCGCGACGCGGCCGGCAAGGGCGGCACGATCTTCGTCCTGCGGCAGTACATGAACCCGCGCACGGCGCGCAACGTGGCGCTGACCAAGCCGACGCCGACGGAGCATGGCCAATGGTACTATCAGCGCTATGTCGACCATTTCCCGACCTCCGGCGAGTTCGTCACCTTCGACCGCTCCTGGTATAACCGCGCCGGCGTCGAGCCGGTCATGGGATTCTGCACCCCGGAGCAGCACGCGACATTCCTCGACGAGACGCCGCATTTCGAGCGCATGATCTGCAACGAGGGCATACACTTGTTCAAATTCTGGCTGAACATCGGCCACGAGACCCAGCTCGAACGGTTCCATGACCGCCGCTGGTCGCCATTGAAGAACTGGAAATTCTCGCCGATCGACATCGCCGGCATCAGCAAATGGGACGACTACACCAAGGCGCGCGACCTGATGTTCGAGCGCACTCACAAGGAGTTCGCGCCCTGGATCATCGTGCGCGCCAACGACAAGCGCCGTGCGCGGCTTGCGGTGATCCAGCGTATCCTTCTGTCCTTGCCTTATGACGGCCGCGACCTCGACGCCGTCGGCAAGCCCGACAAGAAGATCATCGGGGAAGGCCCGTCGTTCCTGGAGAAATAGCTTGCACCGTGCCCGCGGCCGGCGGCCAACATTACAGCGCCGCGCACCTTCGCGGGTACGCGGCGCTGAGACTTTCCACCAAGGTGTCACGCCGCGAGGCGGGCGATCCGCTGCAAACGCTTCAGCGTGGCATCGTCCTGCAGCGCTTGCTGGAACAGCGATATCTCATGGTCGATGCGGTCGCACAGAACGTCCGTATCCCCCTTGAGCAGGCCGCGGGTCTGCAACAGCGCGGCAACCGGCTTCTTGGCGAGCTGCCTTGCCCGCGCCAAGGCTATTTCCTCGGCGCTGCCTTCCACGATCTCACCGACAAGGCCAAGCGCCTTGGCGTCGTCGACGCCCAGTGTGTCGCCCAGGCAAAAGAAGCGGAAGGCGCCGGCATAGCCGAGCTTCTGGGGTGCCAGGATGCTGGTCGCCGCGTCCGGTACCAGGCCGAAATCGACGAACGGCACCCTGAACGTGCTGCCCCTGGAGGCGATCACCATGTCGCAGTGGAACAAGATGGTGCAGCCGACGCCGACGGCGTCCCCGTCCACGCAGGCAAGGACCGGCTTGGGAAAGGTCGCAAGCCTGCGAAACATATCGGTGACGGCGGCAATCAGCTGCTGGTGCTTGGCGGCGTCGAGGAACTCCGAGAAATCGCCGCCGAGGCAAAAGCAGCCGGCGAGGCCGCGCAGCACGACCACGCGAATCTCGTCGTTGACGGCGGCCTCGTGGAAGGTCCTGGCGAGGCTCGCATAGGCGTGCCTGTCCAGCACCGGCCGGCCGTCATGCGAGGATACGGTGACGACCAGCGTGTGGCCACGCAGCTCAGGTTCGGGGTGGAAGCTCATGACAACCTCCTCACGAAGCCTGTCTGAGGCCGAGCTGGCCGGGATAGCCTCTCATCAGCACCGGCGGGAAGTGGTTGCGGCGCTGGCGCACCACCTCCAGCGTATGCTCGGAAAAGGTGAGCAGCGTCGCCACCACCTGCTGGTTGCCATAGGTGCGCTGGTAACCGAGCGGCGTCGCCAGGAAGTGCAACTGCAGCGCGCGCAGCACCCACATCGGTTCGAACTCGATGATAACCTGGTTGACGTTGCGCTTGAGGCCCCATTCGACGAAACCTGCGATCAGCTCGGTGCCGACCGTCGAGACGCCGCGCTTGCCATCACGGAAGCCCGGCGCCACCGCATAGCGGGTCAGCTCCCAGACTCGCGGCCCCGAGGGCGGCGTCCCCTCATAGAGGTCCGTCAGCACATCAGTCAGTAGATGCGGCCGCGTCGTCGGCAGCATGCGCTGATAGCCGGCTAGCTCGCCGTTGCGGATGACGAGGTGATGCTCGGCCTCGTCATGATCGAATTGGTCAATCTCGAGGCCGTCCGGGCGGTCGAGATCGGTCCAGCCCATCTCCTCGACGAAGATCTTGTAGCGCAGGCGGTGAACCGCTTCCCACAGATCGGGGCGCTCCATCAATTCCTGAGTTGTGAGGGAAAAAAGCATTAGCCGTCTCCTGGGCTTGAGAGGAAGATACGGCCGGGCTCTCCGGAAAATATTACGCGATCGCGTAGGCAAGAATTTTTAGGTCGGCACCGACCGACCCCGCCAATATAGCCGCGCCTAACTGCCTCCGCGACCGCCTGCACGCGGTTGGCGACGCCCAGTTTGCTTTGGCGTTAAGAAAGTATTAGCCCTCTCTTAAGACAAGGACACCGCTCGCCCTTGCTTAAAATATTACGCGAATGCGCATGGGACCGTTTCTGGGCCAGCACGGCCGATTTAGCTAATATAGCCACGCCTGATCGCCTCGGCGACTGCCTGCACACGGTTAGCGGCGCCCAGTTTGCTCTTCGCGTTGAGAAGGTGTTTCTCGGAGGTATGCTCCGAAATGCCGAGAATCTGCGAAATTTCCCACTCGGACTTTCCGACAGCTGCCCATTGCAGGCATTCGCGCTCACGCGGTGTGAGTTCGATGTGGTCGACGACCTTGCCGGCCATCGTGTGAAGCTGCATGGCGCGGCCGATGGCGTAGGTGGACACCAGCGAGACCATTCCGAATTCGACGTCCGACAGTTCAACGGACTCGCCACCCAGCGAGACCATGACGATCTGGCCGTCGAGCGTGACCAGCGGGAAGGCGAGGCCGTCGCGCAGCTTGAACTCGCGGGCGTCGCCCATGACCTCGTCGCTGCTCTTGTCGATGACGATGGCCTGGGAAGCCTCCCGCCACTGGAACGGGGCCTGCAATTGCTTCATGTGGCTGACGACCGGATCATGGTCGACATAGTTGCGCGCCACATAGCGCTCCAGCCACTCGCCCGGCCAGTCGCAGAGCAGCACATGGTCCTTCTGCTGGCCGCGCGGCGTGCCGGGTTGCGGGACCGTTCCGGCCATCAGCGCCGTCAGCCCGAAACTCGAGGTGACGCCGAGCAGCCGCTCGCACACTGCCGCAGCAGTGTTGGCGTGCTGTAATTGGTCGATGTATTCCAGAGTTCTATCGAACATGCTCATCGCAACATCTACCCCATGTTGCTTCTGCTTTTCGTACCGATAGTAGATGCCCGAACCACCCTTCGCCATCAACC
This sequence comes from Mesorhizobium sp. WSM4989, assembly GCF_029625795.1. NCBI lineage: Bacteria > Pseudomonadati > Pseudomonadota > Alphaproteobacteria > Hyphomicrobiales > Phyllobacteriaceae > Mesorhizobium > Mesorhizobium sp. WSM4989. Next base: position 1,567,630 of record NZ_JARTVN010000001.1, read on the forward strand.
CCGGACCACAAGTTTCTTCGCGACACCTGCCCCTGTTGCGGGCGCGCGCTGAAACTTGCAAACGCACTAAACCATACGCCGAATTCGCCCGTTTGAAATCAAAAACATTGTGCCTGCACTGTTTTCGTACGAAAAGCCAAGGACATGATTGGGCGGAGCGTTATCGTGCCATTCCGATGGATATTTCTGGCCCTCCTGTCGGCGCTGATCGGAGCGTTGCCATTTGCCGACGCGACTCGCGCGGCGGAGCCGCAGGTTCCGGTGCTGTGGGATGCCAAGGAGCGGCTGCCGAAGCCTGATCTTTCGGCGTTGCCGAGGCTGAGGTTCCTCACCACCACCGATTTTCCGCCTTTCAACTTCCTCGACGGCTCCGGCCGGCTGTCGGGTTTCCACATCGACCTGGCGCGGGCGATCTGCGCCGAACTCGGCATCGTCGAGAAATGTCAGATCCAGGCGCTGCCCTGGAACGATCTCGACGACGCGCTGCGGAAAGGCGAAGGCGAGGCGATCATCGCCGGCATCGCGGCGACGCCGGAAAGCCGCGAGAAATACGCCTTCTCGCGTTCCTATCTGCAGTTCCCGGCGCGCTTCATCATGCCGAAGGCCAAGGCGTTTACCGAGCCGATCCTCGACAAGCTGCGCAGCAAGCGCGTGGGCGTCATCGCCGGCTCGGCGCATGAGAAGATGCTGCGCGACTATTTCAGCACGGTGCAGGTCGTGCCCTTCGACAAGCCCGAGGACCTCTACGCGGACCTCAAGGCCGGCAGGATCGACGCCGCCTTCGGCGACGGCATGCGCTTCGCCTTCTGGCTCGGCGGCTCGGAAGCCGCCGGCTGCTGCCGCTTCGCCGGCGGCCCTTATCTGGCGCCCGAATATCTGGGCTCAGGCATGGCGATCGCCACCAGGGCGGGCGACCCGGCGCTGGCCGCCGCCTTCGACTACGCGCTGCAGGAAATCTCGATCAAGGGAACCTTCGCCGAGTTCTACCTGCGCTATTTTCCGGTGAGCTTTTTCTAAGTCAGTGTGCGCAGGCGGGCCTTCGCCGCACGGGCGATCGCCGCCACGGTGAGCGTGTCGAGATCGAGCTTCCGTCGGATGAGCTGCAGCACCCTCAACTCCTCCATGCGCATTTCGAGATCGACTGCCGCGACCTCGAAAGCGGCGGCATAGGCGGTGTCACGCAACCGCTCCGGCAGCGCATCGGCGACGCGCGCGAGGACGCCTTCCAGCCCGTCCTTGTCGTGCAGAGCCTGCTGGCACGCTTGAGCCACGCCGACCAGGCTGTCGCTGTTGAAATCGACAAACACGGGCCAAGAACGGACGACGTCCCCGATCCGCGCCAGTTCGACATCGGTCATGTCGCGGTCGGATGCCGAAGTGATGACCATGAGATAGATCAGGGCTTCGTGCGGCGTCAAAGGCATTCAAAACTCCTTGATGGTGAGGCTTCAACGTAGGATTGGCAGTGAGGCGCCGCAAGGAAAAGCGCCGCAAATCGTTGACGCTCCGGCCCGTCGCGCCTAGAGACCGGGTGAAAATCTTTGCGCGCCCAAGCCGACACATCTGGCCGGCAGATTACCCTGGAAAGTGACATGACGGGATCAAACATCATCGATCTCAATGCCGAGATGCTTGCGGCCGCCGCCGAAAGCAAGGCATGGCCGTTCGAAGAAGCCAAGAAGATCATTGCCCGCTACAAGAACAAGGACTTTCCCGATACCGTCCTGTTCGAGACCGGCTACGGCCCGTCCGGCCTGCCGCATATCGGCACCTTCGGCGAGGTGGCGCGCACCACGATGGTGCGGCACGCCTTCCGCGTGCTGACGCGGGACAAGGTCAAGACCAAGCTTTTGTGCTTCTCCGACGATATGGACGGCATGCGCAAGATTCCCGACAACGTGCCGGATCGCGCGGCGCTCGAGCCCTACCTGCACAAGCCGCTCACATCGGTGCCCAATCCGTTCGGCGGCGACTATGCGAGCTTCGCCGATCATAACAACGCAATGCTCTGCCGCTTCCTCGACACGTTCGGCTTCGACTATGAGTTCGCCAGCGCGACCCAATACTACAAGTCCGGGCGCTTCGACGAAGTGCTGCTGCGCGCCGCCGAGCGCTATGACGAGATCATGGCGGTGATGCTGCCGACGCTCGGCGAAGAGCGCCAGGCGACCTACAGCCCATTCCTGCCGATCTCGCCGAAAAGCGGCCGCGTGCTCTACGTGCCGATGAAGCATGTCGACGCCAAGGCCGGCACCATCACCTTCGACGATGAAGGCAGCGAGACCACGCTGCCGGTCACCGGCGGCCATGTGAAGCTGCAGTGGAAGCCGGATTTCGGCATGCGCTGGGCAGCGCTCGGCGTCGATTTCGAAATGTTCGGCAAGGACCACCAGACCAACGCGGCGATCTACGACCGCATCTGCAACATCCTCGGCGGCCGCGCGCCGGAACATTTCGTCTACGAGCTGTTCCTCGACGAGAACGGCCAGAAGATCTCGAAGTCGAAGGGCAATGGGCTCACCATCGACGAATGGCTGACCTATGCGCCCACCGAGAGCCTCGGCCTCTACATGTACCAGCGGCCGCGGCAGGCCAAGAAGCTCTATTTCGACGTTATCCCGAAGGCGGTCGACGAATATTACGCCTTCCTGTCCGCCTATCCGCGCCAGGAGTGGAAGGAGCGGCTCGGCAACCCGGTCTGGCACATGCATGACGGCAATCCGCCGGCCATCGACCTGCCGGTCCCCTTCGCGCTGCTGCTCAATCTGGTCAGCGCCTCAAACGCGCATGACAAGGCGGTGCTGTGGGGTTTCATCTCGCGCCATGCGTCCGGGGTGACGCCGCAGACGCACCCCGAGCTCGACCGGCTGACCGGGTATGCCATCCGCTATTTCGACGACTTCGTGAAGCCGACCAAGGTCTATCGCGCCGCCGATGAGGTGGAGCGCGAGGCGCTGGCGAAGCTTTCGGAAGCGCTCGGCGCGCTGCCGCACGGCGCGGACAGCGAGGCGATCCAGAACGCGGCGCTCAACGTCGCACGGCGGATCGAGCGGTATCAGGACCATTCCAAGCAGAGCCCGGAAGGCGGACCCGGCGTGTCGGTAGCCTTCTTCCAGATGATCTATCAGGTGCTGATCGGACAGGAACGGGGGCCGCGTTTCGGCTCTTTCGCGGCGCTCTACGGCATTACGGAGACGCGCGCGCTCATTGAGCGGGCCCTGGCTGGTCAGTTGGCTGCGTAACGTCGCCATCTGCCGCCGGCAGGATGGAACTCGGCGCGGCGGGCGCCGGGCCGGTGGCGGCCGGCAATGCCGGCAGGCCGCCGAGGTTCGGAGCGGCGCCGAAAATGCCTTTCCTCGCCGCGCGCGCCTTGTCGCCCGCCTCGACATAGGGGCCGCGTGGCGCCGCGCGGGCCCAGCCGTTTTCCACCAGCCACAGACCGACATCCTTGTTGCCGACCCAGCACTTGACCGCTATGGCCTTCTGCCCGTCTTGCGGCGGCACTGAGCAGACCAGGGTCCGGCCACGCAGGAAAGCGCGGAATGCCGTCCTGGCGCGAACCCCGCAGTCCCATGACTTGCCTTCGTCGCTGCAGGTCTCGTCCTCTTTGACGATGTCGATGCCCGACACGGCGATGGAATAATCCTTGGCCTTGATCAGGCCGGCGGCGGTGGCGACGGGCTGGAGCAACTTGGTGCCCTCCTCGCCATCCGGCAGTTTCGTTTTCCGCGGCCTGGGCGGACCGGCCAGCGCCAGATCGCTGAGCGGCGCGCGCGGCTCGACCCGTTCCAGTTCCTCGGCAGGCACTTCGGGTGGCGCCACCACGTCGGGATCGATCGCCCGCGAATGCGCCACCGGCTTCGGCGGCTGCGGCGCGGCAGGCGCCAGAATGGCGGACGTCGCCGGTTCCGCAGTTATCGGTTCCCGAGGCGCCACATCGGCGTCTTGCCCCGGAAGTGCACTGGCCGGATCGATCTGATCGACCGCGACGACGCTTTCGCTGCCCTTCAGCGAGTGGCCTCCGGCGACGACCAGCGCCGCCATTGCCGGAACCGCCACAAGCGCCAGGGCAAGATGGAGGACCCGCACCAGCCCGGACCTACTGGCTTGCCCAGACGATCCGCGCCACCCACTCGACCTCGCTCATCGGGATATCGCGGTCCGGGTGAGCGGGGTTGAGCGAGACCAGCACGACCGACTTCGCGGTCTGCCGGTCGAGCACCTTGGCCATCACTTCGCCGGCGGTGGTCTTGAGGACGACGCGGTCGCCCTTGCGCGTCGGCGCGCCCGGCTCGACGATCAGCACGTCGCCATTGCGGTAGAGCGGCAGCATGGAATCGCCCTGGACCTTCAGCGCATAGGAGGTTTCCGCCGCCCGCGCCGGAAGCTCGACCAGATCCCAGCCCTGCCCTGAGGGATAGCCGGCATCGTCGAAGAAACCGCCGGCACCGGCCTGGGCGAAGCCAAGCAGCGGCACGGCCATACGCGGCGGCGGCGCGGCGGAGGCACCGTGACCCTCAACCAGCACGGTGAATTCTTCCAGCGAGGCGCCGGTGGCCTCGATGATCTTGGCCAGCGATTCGGTCGAAGGCCAGCGCGGCCGGCCGTCGGAGGACAGGCGCTTGGATTTGTTGAAGGCGGTCGAATCGAGGCCCGCGCGGCGGGCGAGACCGGAAGCCGAGAGCGAATAGCGTTCGGCAAGAGCATCGATTGCGGCCCAGACGCGATCGTGTGAGAGCAAGTCCGCTCTCCTTCGAAAAACAGGAAAAAATGCCTCACTGCTGTCTAACGCGCGACCATTCAATTGTCCACCGGCGCGAACAGCGGATTGCAGAGAAAGTCGCCGCTTCCGCAAGATTGACGGGCTCGATCCTGAGCCGGGCGCCGGCACCGACCATGTCGCCGCGTGCGCGATGCAACGTTCGACCCCGGCCGAAACGTCTCGGTGCGCAAGCTTGGTAGGGTGCGGTCCTCGAATTACGAAGGACTGCTCATGTTGCCGAACCACCAATCCATCGCCCCATCCGTTCTGTATTTTGGGACGCCTGTCGTCCTGATGGTTACCCGAAACGATGACGGCCGCGTGGGCCTTGGGTTCATGCGTGGTCCTCGGCTTGAGTTCGGCGACCCAGGGCGCCATCAATCTTCTGCGGGATGGCGAATGCACCCTCAATTTTCCCGCGGCCAGCCTCTGGGCGAATGTCGAACGGATCGCGCGCACCACGGGTGCGAATCCGTTCCACCCCATAAGGCCGAATTGGGGTTCGTTCATGAGGCCGACAAGTTCGCTTTAGGCGGTTTTGCGATCCAGCCCAGCGAATTGATCCTGACGCCGCGCATCGCAGAATGTCCCCTGCAGTTCGAAACACGCCTGCTGACCTGCCATCGCAGCGCGAAGCAGCAAGGCGCATCCTCGACGCACCTCATCATGGAGGTAGACGTGCAGCGAGTACATGCGCACAGCAGCATCGTCTTGCCGGGAACGAACCACATCGACACTGCGCGATGGAATCCGCTGTTCTATGTGTTCCGGCACTATTTTGGCGACGCGGTCGATCTGGGCAAAACCTTCCGGGCCGAACATTGAACGCTTGCTCGATCAGGCCCGCTTGGCCTCTTCGCGCAGGTTCCGGTGCGAGATCATGAATGCCCGCTCGGGCTCGGTCGGCGGGCGCGGTTCCGCCGAATGGCCGAGCGCCGCGACGACCTCCTCAATTTCGAGAAAGCGGCCACCGCGCCGGTCATAGACGCCGCCGGTGGTCAGGATCAGCGCCGCCGTCTCCCCATTGTCGAGGACGAAGCGGTGCTTGCCGATCACCGAAGTGCCTTCCCAGGTCTCGATCGACGACACCACCTCGAAGCGGCTCCACAGCCTGATCTCGCGCACATAGGCCGATTGCAGCCCGCCGATCATCGGCGCCCAGCCGTTCCGCCGCGCGAGCGCGACAAGACCGACGCGAAGAAAAACATCGATACGGCCAAGATCGGCCAGCATCATGTAACGGGCATTGTTGAGATGGCTGTTGAAATCGATGTCGGTCGGCAGGCAGCGAAAGGCCAGCCGGCTCTGATCGCCGATTTGATAAGGGCCACGGCTACGCGCCGTGGCCATCATGCGCGCGAGGCGCCCCCAGACATACATCGGAGTTCGTCAGGCGGCCTTCTTGACCTCGCCCTTCTGGTAAGGGTCGAAGCGCTGGTAGAAAGTCTCGCCCTTCTCGGCCATGTCGAGCAAAAGCTTGGGCGCCTTGAACTCGGCCCCGTATTTCTTCTGCAGGCCCTTGGCGATCTTGACGAAACGCTTGGCGCTGATGCCGTCGATGTAGGAGAGCGCGCCGCCGGTGAACGGCGCGAAGCCGAAGGCGAGGATCGAGCCGACGTCCGCCTCGCGCGGATCGGTGACGATGCCCTCCTCCATGACGCGCACTGCCTCCAGGGCGATGGTGACCAGCAGGCGCTCTTTGAGCTCCTCGTAGTCGACCTTCTCGGGCTTCAGCTGCGGATAGAGATCCTTGAGACCCGGCCACAGCTTCTTCTTCGCCGGCTTGGCAGGATAGTCGTAGAAGCCCTTGCCGTTCTTGCGGCCGAAGCGGCCATGCGTGTCGACCATGGTGTTGATCAGCGCCATCTGCTTCGGGTCGACGGCTTTCTCGCCTAGATCCTTGATGGTCTGCTTCATGATCTTCTGGGCAAGGTCGATCGCCGTCTCGTCGGTCAGCGCCAGCGGGCCGACCGGCATGCCGGCGGCCTTGGCGGCGTTCTCGATCATCGCCGCAGGGACGCCTTCGATAAGCATCTTGTAGGCTTCCGACATATAGCGCAGCACGCAGCGATTGACGTAGAAGCCGCGCGTGTCGTTAACGACGATCGGCGTCTTCTTTATGGCGCGTACGAAGTCGATCGCGACCGCGAGCGCCTTGTCGCCGGTCTTCTTGCCGAGGATGATCTCGACCAGCATCATCTTGTCGACGGGCGAGAAGAAGTGGATGCCGATGAAGTTTTTCGGCCGCGCCGAGTTCTTCGCCAGCGAGGTGATCGGAATGGTGGAAGTGTTCGAGGCAAAGATCGCCGAGGACTTCAGCGCCGCTTCCGCTTTCTCGGTGGCGAGCTTCTTCACGCCTGAATCCTCGAACACCGCCTCGACGACAAGGTCGCAGCCGGCAAGATCGGCATAGTCGGCCGTCGGCGTGATCAGCGACAGCAACCTGTCTTTCTCTTCGGGCTTGGCGCGGCCCTTCTTCACCTGGTCCGAAATCAGGCTGTCGGAATGCGCCTTGCCCTTCTCGGCCGACTCCATGTCGCGGTCGAGCAGCACGACCGGAATGCCGGCCCTGGCCGTGACATAGGCAATGCCGGCGCCCATGAAGCCGGCGCCGAGTATGCCGATCTTCTTGAACTTGCTGTCCGGCACGCCGGTCGGGCGGCGCGCGCCCTTGTTCAGTTCCTGCAGCGACACGAAAAGCGAGCGGATCATCGCCGCCGCTTCCTTGGTCTGCATGATCTCGGTGAAGTAGCGCTGCTCGATCCGGAGCCCGGTGTCGAAGGGCACCAGCAGGCCCTCATAGACGCATTTGAGGATCGCGGCGGCCGCCGGATAGTTGCCATAGGTCTCGCGGCGCAGGATGGCGATGGCCGGCGGCCAGAGATTGGCGCCGGCTGCCGAATAGATCGGACCGCCGGGCAGCTTGAAACCCTTTTCGTCCCATGGCGCCACCGGCTTCAGGCCGTTTTTGATCATCGCCTTGGCGGTCTCGAGAAGCTTCTTCGGCTCGGCGATCTCGTGGATCAAGCCCATCGACTTCGCCTTTTGCGGCGTCAGATTCTGGCCGGTCGTCAGCATCTGCAGCGCCTGCTGCTGATCCGTCAGCCGCGGCACGCGCTGGGTGCCGCCGGCGCCCGGGAAGATGCCGATCTTCACCTCGGGGAGCGCCATCTTCACCTTGTCGGAATCGGCCGCGACGCGGCCATGGCAGGCGAGCGACATCTCGAAGGCGCCGCCCATGCAGGTGCCGTTGATCGCCGATACCCACGGCTTGCCGCAGGTCTCGATCTTGCGGAACAGGCCGGTCATATAGCCGGCATTGTCGAACAGCGCCTTGGTCGCCTTTTCGAGGTCCTTCTCCTTTTCGACGGCGAAGGTGGCGAGCATCTTCTGCAGCATGGTGATGTCGGCACCGCCGGAGAAGCTGTCCTTGCCGGAGGTGATGACCGCGCCTTTGATGGCGGCGTCGTCGGCCACACGATCGACGATGGCGTTGAGCTCGCGCATCGCCTCTTCGGTGAAGACGTTCATCGAGCGGCCCGGCATGTCCCAGGTGACCAGCGCGATCCCGTCGGCGTCCACGTCGAGGGTGAAATTGGTGTAGCTCATCTTTTCTCTCCCCGTCAGACGCGTTCGATGATGGTGGCGGTGCCCATGCCGGCGCCGATGCAGAGCGTGACCAGCGCGGTGTTCAGGTCCCGGCGCTCCAGCTCGTCCAGCACCGTGCCGAAGATCATCGCGCCGGTGGCGCCGAGCGGATGGCCCATGGCGATCGCGCCGCCATTGACGTTGATCTGGTCATGCGGGATGTCGAAGGCCTGCATATAGCGCAGCACAACGGAAGCGAAGGCCTCGTTGAGCTCGAACAGGTCGATGTCCGACAGCTTCATCTTGGCACGCTTCAAGAGCTTTTCGGTGACGTCGACCGGGCCGGTCAGCATCAGCACCGGCTCGGAACCGATATTGGCGAACGAGCGGATGCGCGCGCGGGGCTTCAAGCCCATGGCCTTGCCGGCCTTCTTGGAGCCGAGCAGTACAGCAGCGGCGCCGTCGACGATGCCGGATGAGTTGCCGGCATGGTGGACGTGGTTCACTTCCTCGACTTCCGGATGCTTCTGCACGGCCACCGCATCGAAGCCGCCCATCTCGCCCGGCATGACGAAGGACGGATTGAGCGAGGCGAGCGACTGCATGTCGGTCGAAGGCCGCATGTGCTCGTCACGGTCGAGGATGGTGAGGCCGTTCTGGTCCTTGATCGGGACCACCGAATTCTTGAAGCGGCCGTCCTCCCACGCCTTGGCGGCGCGCTTCTGGCTCTCGACGGCGTAAGCGTCGACGTCGTCGCGGCTGAACCCGTATTTTGTCGCGATCAGGTCGGCCGAGATGCCCTGCGGCACGAACCAGCCGGGAAGGCCGACGGAGGGGTCCATGAACCAGGCGCCGCCGGACATGCCCATGCCGACACGCGACATGGATTCTACGCCCCCGGCAATGACGATCTCGTCCGCGCCTTGCGCGATCTTGGCGGCGCCGAAATTGATGGCATCGAGTCCGGAAGCGCAGAAGCGCGATATCTGCATGCCGGGCGCCTTGGTGTCGTAGCCGGCCTCGAAGGCGGCGGCGCGCGGAATGACCGAGCCCGCTTCGCCGACCGGATCGACGCAGCCGAAGATGATGTCGTCGACAGTGCCGGTGTCGAGCGCGTTGCGGTCACGCAGCGCCTCAAGCGTCTTTGCTGCGAGCCGCACCGCCGGCACCTCGTGCAGCGAGCCATCCTTCTTGCCTCTGCCGCGCGGCGTGCGCACGGCGTCATAGACGTAAGCTTCGGCCATTTTCGTGCTCCTTGGATTTTCCGGTCGCTGCGCTCAGAGAGAGCGCCCGATCAGCAATTTCATGATCTCGTTGGTGCCGCCGTAGATGCGCTGGACGCGGGCGTCGCGGAACATGCGGGCGATCGGATATTCGTTCATGTAGCCATAGCCGCCATGCAGTTGAAGGCATTCGTCGACGACTTTGCCCTGCAGGTCGGACAGCCAGTATTTGGCCATAGAGGCGGTGACCGGGTCGAGGCCGCCGTCGATGTGGCGGGCGACGCAGTCGTTGTAGAAGACGCGGCCGATCGTGGCCTCGGTCTTCAGCTCGGCCAGCTTGAACTGGGTGTTCTGGAAATCGATGATCGCCTTGCCGAAGGCCTTGCGCTCCTTGACGTAGTCGATGGTCAGCGCCAGCGCCCGCTCGATCATGGCGATCGCGCCGGTGCCGATCTGCAGCCGCTCCTGCGGCAATTGCTGCATCAGCTGGACGAAGCCCTTGCCTTCCTCATGGCCGAGCAGGTTGGAGGTCGGCACGCGCACGTCGTTGAAGAACAGCTCGGAGGTGTCGTTGGCCTTGAGCCCTATTTTGTCGAGGTTGCGACCGCGTTCGAAGCCCTCGACCTCGTCGGTCTCGATGACGATCAGCGAGGTGCCCTTGGCGCCCTTGTCCGGATCGGTCTTGGTGACGACGATGATAAGGTTGGCAAGCTGGCCGTTGGTGATGAAGGTCTTGGAGCCGTTGAGCTTGTAGTGATTGCCGTCCTTCTCGGCACGGGTCTTGACACCCTGAAGGTCGGAGCCGGCGCCCGGCTCGGTCATGGCGATGGCGCCGATCAGCTCCCCGGTCGCCAGTTTCGGCAGCCATTTTTCTTTCTGCTCCTCGGAGCCGTAATGCAGGATGTATGGCGCGACGATCGAGTTGTGCAGGCCGATGCCGAAGCCGTCGACCCCGACATGGCCGATAGCCTCGATGATCGCGCTCTCATGCGCGAAGGTGCCGCCGGAGCCGCCGTATTTCTCCGGCATAGAGGCGCAGAGCAGGCCGCCGGCGCCCGCCTTCAGCCAGCTCTCGCGGTCGAAAATCTCGTTCTTCTCGAACTCTTCGTAGCGCGGCGCGATCTCCTCCGACATGAAGCGGCTCGCCATGTCGTAGAGCATGCCGACTTCGTCCGCCGCCCAGGCGGGCTTCGGCAGGCCAAGAACTTCGGCTGGATTTGTCATGCTGTTTCCTCCACTGCGCCGGCGTGCCCCTCCCCCTTGAAGGGAGGGTGGCCGCGAAGCGGCCGGGAGGGGTCGCCGATGAGGTGCTCGGCCTTGTCCTTAACAAACTGCGCCACATGCCATGCACTGTTAATGACATCAGGCTCATCAATCCTGACAACGACATACCCGAGTGACGGCAAATAGGCGTCGCGGTTCACATCATGACGTCTGCCAGCTTCGGTTTCGTGCAGGTCGCCGTCGACCTCGACGATCAGTTTGACCTTCGGGCAGACGAAATCGACAATGTACGGGCCGATCGGCGATTGCCGCCTGAACTTCAGGCCATCAGCCGTCAGCTCGCGCAATTCGTACCACAGCAGGGACTCGGCCTTCGCCGTGTGCAGACGAAGCGAGCACGCTTTCTGTCGCATCTCGAAACTGACCCGCGTGCGGGGCATTGTGTTAGTCCTTCTCCCAGGGTGCGTCGCCAGAATTGGCGTCGAGTTCGTCGCGGGCGACCCTCCCGGCCCTTCGGGCCACCCTCCCCTCAAGGGGAGGGGGACGCCGAGCATTTCTAGAACGCTTCCGCCGGCAGCGCCATTAGCGTATCCGCGCCACTGGAAATGCGGGCGAGGCGCGTCGCGCTCTCCGGCATGATCCGCTCCATGAAGAAGCGCGCCGTCACCAGCTTGTTGTCGTAGAACGACGCGGCCCCATTGGCACCTTCGGCGAGCTTCGTTTGGGCGGCCTTGGCCATCTGGCCCCACATGTAGCCCAATGCCACCAGGCCGAAGAGATGCATGTAGTCGGTCGAGGCGGCGCCCGCATTGTTGGGCTTGGCCATGGCATTCTGCACCAGCCACATGGTCGCCGCCTGCAGGTCGTTGAGGCCCTTCTTCAGCGCCTTGGTGAAGGGCGCCATCTTGTCGTCAGCGCGGTTTTCCTCGCAGAATTCGCCGACCTCCTTGAAGAAGGCCTGCACGGCGCGGCCGCCATTCTGCGCCAGCTTGCGGCCGACCAGATCAAGCGCCTGAATGCCGTTGGCGCCTTCATAGATCATGGCGATGCGGGCATCGCGGACGAACTGGCTCATGCCGTGTTCTTCGATGTAGCCGTGGCCGCCGAACACCTGCTGCGCCATCACGGCGTGATCGAAGCCCTTGTCAGTCAGCACGCCCTTGACCACCGGCGTCAGCAGACCGGTGTAGTCGTCGGCCGACTGGCGGTCCCTTTCGTCACCGGAGCGGTGCGCGACGTCCGACTTGATCGCCGTCCACAGCGCCAGCGCTCGGCCGCCCTCGTTGAACGCCTTCATGGTCATCAGCGAGCGGCGGATATCGGGATGGACGATGATCGGGTCGGCCTTCTTGTCCGGTGCCTTGATGCCCGACAGCGAGCGCCCCTGGAGGCGGTCCTTGGCGTAAGACACCGCGTTCTGATAGGCGATCTCCGAGACCGAGAGCCCTTGCAGACCAACGCCCAGGCGGGCCTCGTTCATCATCGTGAACATGGCCTTCAGGCCACCGTTCAACTCGCCGAGCAAAGTGCCTTCGGCCTCGTCATAGTTCATGACGCAGGTCGAGTTGCCGTGGATGCCCATCTTCTCCTCGATCGAGCCGCAGGAGAGCGCGTTGCGCGCGCTGACATTGCCCGAGTCGTCGAGCTTGAACTTCGGCACGATGAACAGCGAGATGCCTTTGACGCCTTCCGGCGCCCCTTCGACGCGGGCCAGCACCAGATGGACGATGTTGTCGGCCATGTCGTGCTCGCCGGCGGAGATGAATATCTTCTGGCCGGAAATCCTGTAGGTGCCGTCGCCATTGGGCACCGCCTTGGTGCGCAGCAGGCCGAGATCGGTGCCGCAATGCGGCTCGGTGAGATTCATGGTGCCGGTCCAGGCGCCCTCGATCAGCCTGGGCAACCAGGTGGCCTTCTGCTCGTCCGTGCCATGGGTGACAATGGCCGCGATCGCGCCCTGCGTGAGGCCGGGATACATCATCAGCGCCATATTGGCGGACACCATGTATTCGGAGACCGCGGTGTGGACTGTATAGGGCAGACCCTGGCCACCGAACTCGGCCGGTGCCGCTAGGCCCATCCAGCCGCCCTCGCGATACTGGCTGAAAGCGTCCTTGAATCCCTTGGGCGTGGTCACGCTACCGTCTTCATGGCGCACGCAGCCTTCCATATCGCCGACCCGGTTCAGCGGATGCATAACGTTTTCGGCTAGCTTGGCGCCTTCGGCAAGGATCGCCTCGACGACGTCCGGCGTAGCGTCCGAGAAGCCCGGAAGATTAGAATAGCGCTGGTAGCCGAGCACGTCGTTGAGCACGAACAGCGTGTCCTGGACGGGCGCCCTGTAGATCGTCATGCCTTCCTCCACCCTTGCGGTCCCGGCCGGCCAGCAAGTTTCCGATCCGGATGTGGATGGGAGGCCGAGCCAATGTCGATGCCCCCGATAGCAAATATTGACGTTTGCGTAAACGTCAACTTCGTCGCAGCCCGAAATTTTTGATTAGCGCTCGCTCCAAGGCAACAAAAAAGCCGCGCGGCTGCAGCCACGCGGCTTTCTCTATCCTAGGCTATGCCGTTAGCGTGAGATCAGCCGGCGGCGCTTGCCTGCGGCGCGGCCCGCTCGGCCAGCATCTGGCGAACGATCGCCATCGAATTGCTCAGGTCGCTGATAGCCTCATCGATCAGCGCGCGCTGCTTCTGCAAGCGGGCAAGCTGCTTCTCGGACTTGTCGAGCGCCAGCCGCAACTGCTTGGTGTTGGATCCGGTCGGATCGTAAAGATCCATCATCTGCTTGACGTCCCGCAGCGAGAAACCGACCTTGCGGCCGAGCAGGATCAGCTTCAGCCGGGCCTTGTCGCGGCGCGTGTAGAGACGGGTCGAGCCGTCGCGCTTCGGATTGAGCAGGCCCTTGTCCTCGTAGAATCGCAGCGTGCGCAAGGTCACGCCGTACTTCTTGGCCATCTCGCCGATACGGACGAATTCTTCGTCGGTCTCGACCGATATGTGATTGCTATTGGCCGCGGCTTCGCCGGGCGAAACAAGTTTCATGGTCACTGGCTTTCCCCTGATGGCGTCGCGGTCACGGACCAAAACGTCGCCTGAGTGGAAGCGGGGGCGTGCTTCCAATCGTGGTTTCGACAATTCAATCGCAAGAGGCACGGCTTCGCACCTTTTACGTTTACGTCAATTCTATACCGACAGCCGGCACCTGACGCAAGGGCGTTGTCGGAAACAGAGCTTTATGCCGCACTCGGATGCCACCGGGCGGGGCAGGATTATGCGCCACTTCTTAAGCTTGGTTAACGCCTTGTTTACCACGTTGGGCGAAATGTGCGCATGTCGGTCACCCGTGTTTATCCTGTAGCGAATTTTTCACGGTTTTCGAAGCGTGGGTGAGAAACCCGGGAAGCCCGTCTTCCTCCGCAGCAAAACCGCGCGGACGCCTTCGTTCCCGGCAGACTCTGGGAAACCGGTCTCAGCCGGTCATTCTGAACACGGGCGCATCGATGAACAGCAAGCGGTCCTATCTCGATACACTCAACGCCGGTAGGCAGCGCCGGTCGCAGACCTCGCTGGAGGATCTGAGCCGCTCGCTCGAAACGCTGGAGCAGCGGCTGGAGCGGACGCGCAGCGACACGCCCGAGCGCCCCGATCCGCGGCGGCCGGCTCCCGAGCCGCGCTATGCGGCCGCGCAGCCTTATGGTTCGCCCCGCTGGTACGAGGAACCCTACACCACGCAGAGGGACCAAAATCGCGGACCGCAAAACCGCGGGCCGCAGAACCCGGCGGCCGCAGCTTCCGACTTCGGCCCCAATTATCAGGCCATTGCCCGCGACATCGACCGGGTGCGCGGACAGGAAGACGGCGTCGCGATGGTTGGCAAGATCGCGGTCGAATTGCGCGGACTCCGCGAGGAGTTGCGCCATCAGATGACCGCCGGCCTGCAGCGCGAATTCGACGCGCTGCGTCAGGATATCGATCGCGCCATGCAGGCGGCGAGCCAGCATGGTGCCCCCGCCGACAAGAACAGCGCCGAGCTCGGCCTCGAGTTCGAACGGCTTTCCGGCGCCATCCACACGCTTGCCGAAAAAAGCGACGATCGCAGCGTCAACCTGCTGCGGCTGGAGTTGGAGCAGGTCAAGGCGGCGCTCGACACGCTGGCGCGCGAGGAAAGCGTGCGGGCCGTCGACCAAAGCGTGCAGGCCGTCGACCGCCGCTGGGACGATTTCGATCGCCGCTGGAGCGCCTTCGAGGATCGCGTCGACGCCGACCAGCGCCAGCGCGCCGAGGGTCCCAACCTTTCGGCGCTGACCGACCGCCTCGAACAGATCAGCAGCGCGGTCAACAACCTGCCGCAATCGCTGTCGCTCGCCTCGCTGGAGGAAAAGGTGCGCACCCTCGCCGGAGCGGTCGACCGTTTCGCCAGCCAGCAAACGATGCGCGGCGGCGAGACGCTTGCCATGATCGACGAGCGGCTGGACGAGATCTCGCGCGCCATCGTCGCCTCGACGGTGGCCGCGCAGGCCAATGCCTTCGATCCGGAAACCTTCGGGCGAATCGAGAAACGGATCGCCTCGCTGGCGGAGCAGATCGAGGAGGTCGCGCAGTCGCGTCCCGGCGCCGAGGTCATCGACCGCCTCAACCTTCTGTCCAGCCGTGTGGACGAGCTCGCCGGGCGCGCCCATCTGCCGGAGCAGGCGATGGAGCGTCTCGGCAAGCAGATTGCTTTGATCACCGACAAGATAGACCGCGCGCCGGCGATGCCCGACGCCGACCACATCTTCCAGGGCCTGGAGCAGCGCTTCGACGCGCTGTCCACGCTCCTCGAGCGCCGCCAGGGTGATGCCATCGAGCAGAGCAACCTGCTGTTCCGCGAACTCGAGCGGCGGCTGGACGAAGTCGCCGACAGGCTCGACCAGCGCATGCGGCAGGACGACGGCGCTGGCATCATGGAGGCGATCGACGCCCGCTTCACCGCGCTTGCCAAGCGCATCGAGACGCGCGCGCCCGATCCCGCCAACGAGATGGCGATCCGTGGCCTGGAAAGCCGGCTCGAGGACATCTCCAGCCGGCTGGAATCCTCCGCCGCGCAGGTCGCCGGCATTGATCCGGCACTGATCCGCAGCCTTGAGTCGCAGGTGACCGCCCTTTCGGCGCATCTTTCGAAGCCGAGCGCACCGCTTCCCGATTTCGAGGACATCAGCCCTCGCCTCGACGAGATCGAGAAGTCGCTGGCCGGCACGCGCGATTCCATCCTCACCGTCGCGCGCGAGGCTGCGGAGAACGCCGTGCGGTCGCTGGGCGAATCGAGTTCCGGCACGGCTGCTTCCAACGCAGCCGCCGTGAGCGGGCTCGCGCAGGACCTGAAGACGCTCGAAGCGCTCACCCGCCGTTCCGACGAGCGCAATTCGCGCACGTTCGAGGCGATCCACGACACGCTGCTCAAGATCGTCGACCGGCTCGGCTCGCTGGAGGCCGAAGGTCCCAGTGAAGCGGTCAGCGAACTGATCGACCCGCAGCCGGGCGGCAAGCGGGCCGCCCGCACCGGCAAGATCGCCGTCCAGGACGCGCCGTCGATGGATATCGACCAGCCGCTGCCACTGACCGGAGACATCGCCGATCTCGATGCGCGCGCCGCCTCCATCCTGCGCCACGATCCGGTTTCGCGAAACGAGCCGGCTGCACCGGGCGAACCTGTTACGCGTAGCGAACCTGTTACCCGTGGCGAATCTGTTACGCGTGGCGAACCTGTAATGCGCGGCGAAGCTGCCGCTCGCACGCCCGCCGAGGCCGCGGCCGCCGCCGCAATGGCTGCGCTCGGATCGGACGAAATTGGCGAGAAGGCTGAGACCACCGGCCGCAAGAAGTCGATGTTCAGCGGACTGGCGCGTGCCTTCAAGGGCAAGAAGAACGAGGACACGCCGCCGCTTGCCGGCTCGGCACCGGCCGGCGACGTTCCGACCGTCGACATCGACGAACCGCTCGATCCGAGAGCCGCCAACCGGCCGCTCGAACCTGGTTCCGGCGCGCCGGACCTCAACGCCATCATGAAGCGCGTGCGCGACGAGCGCGGCGGTCAGCCGGCCAAGCGCAGCGAGACAGATGCCGCCAAATCCGATTTCATCGCGGCCGCCCGCCGCGCGGCGCAGGCCGCCGCCGCGGAAGCCGACGCGCTGAAGCGGCAGTCGACGATGACCGGCCCGGTGAAGGCGCTCAGAATCGGCGATCTGCTCAAGGCGCGGCGGAAGCCCATCCTGATGGCGGCGGCCGCGATCATGATGGCACTGGCCGGCCTGCAGCTCGGCAAGGCCTTCTTCTCCGACCCCGCGCCGGTCGCCAGCAACGACGTCGCGCCGATGGTCTCCACCCAATCGGTCGAAACCGCCTCGCTCGATGTCAGCACACCCAAGCCCGACACGGGCACTGCGAAGCCCGAGAGCGCGCCGACGCGTGCCGTCAGGCAGGCCGAGCCGTCGAAGGACGATCCAACGCCACAGGCCGCCTTTCAGCCATCCGCACCCGAAATACCCGCGGCCGCGGCGCCAGCCGAACCGGCGCCTGCTCCGGCGACTCCGTCCGCGCCAGCCCGGCCCGCGCCGATGGCTTCGGCGACACCGTCGGAGCCAGTCTCTCCGGCTGCGAACGGGCCTGCCATGGACACGGACGGCGACGCGCAACCCACCATCGGCCCGCCGCCGGCGAGCACAGCAATGCCCGGTGCCGCCGCAGCCGGTGCTTCCTCGGCCGGCACGCCGTCAACCACGTCCGCCGATACCACGGGCACCGTCTCGCCGGGCGGCGGCCAGACGGCAAGTTCGGCCACCAAGATCGATGTCCCGGCCGATATCGGTCCGGTGGCGCTGCACGACGCGGCCGCCGGCGGTGACGCCAAGGCGCTGTTCGAGATCGGCTCGCGCTACGCGGAATCGCGCGGCGTCAAGGAAGACATGGCGGCGGCCGCCAAATGGTATGAGAAATCCGCCGAACTGGGCTTCGCACCGGCCGAATACCGCATCGGCAATTTTTACGAGAAGGGCATCGGCGTCGCGCGCGACATCAAGAAAGCCAAGACCTATTACCAACTCGCGGCGGAACAGGGCAACGCCAGCGCCATGCACAATCTGGCGGTTCTGTTCGCGATGGCGGCGGACGGCGTGACCGACAATGAGTCGGCGGCGCACTGGTTCCAGGAGGCGGCCGACCTCGGCGTCAAGGACAGCCAGTTCAATCTCGGCATCCTTTCGGCCAAGGGCGTCGGCATGAAGCAGAACCTGGAGGAATCCTACAAATGGTTCGCTCTCGTCGCCAAGACCGGCGACAAGGACGCTGCGGCCAAACGCGACGAGATCGCCAATGCGCTCAGGCCCGAGCAGCTCGAGCGGGCGCGCGCCGCCACGGACCTGTGGAAGGCCAAGCCGCTCAACGCGGCCAGCAACTCGGCCGACATTCCGGAATCCTGGCAGGACAGCACGCCGCAGACCACCGCCGGCATCGACATGAAGAAGGCGGTGAAGAACATCCAGCTGATCCTCAATAAGAACGGCTATGATGCCGGCGGCGCCGACGGCGTTATGGGCGACAAGACCAAGAACGCGATCATGGCCTTTCAGACCGACAACAAGATGAAGCCGACCGGCGAGATCGACGCGCCGCTCGTCAAGGCGCTGCTTGCGCACAAATAACGGCAGGCGCGTCGCTTCCGCGACGGCTTGCCACAGATTTGCCTGTTAACTGATTGAGACGGTTTTCGTTTCGGCGCGGCGCCGGGGTTTGACCCCGGCGCCGCGCCGCGCAAGAAAAAATTGGCTTTTCGGTGCGAAACTGCCGGGGACGGCGGCATTCGCCGACAGGCAAACTGATCGAGACAGACGGGTGGGCATCTATCTCCCGATCGCGGAAATTTCCGTCAACGTGTTCGTGCTGCTCGCGATGGGCGCGGCGGTGGGTTTCCTGTCGGGCATGTTCGGGGTCGGCGGCGGCTTCCTGATCACGCCGCTCCTGATCTTCTACAACATCCCGCCGGCGATCGCGGTGGCCACGGGGGCCAACCAGGTCATAGCCTCCTCCTTCTCCGGCGCGCTGTCGCACTTCAAGCGCGGCACGCTCGACTTCAAGCTCGGCGGAGTGCTTCTGGCCGGCGGCATTGTCGGCTCGACCGCCGGCATCTATGTCTTTGCGCTGCTGCGCCGGCTCGGCCAATTGGACCTCTTCATTTCGCTGCTCTACGTCGCGCTGCTCGGCACCGTTGGCGGGCTGATGCTGGTCGAGAGCGTCAACGCGCTGCGCGCCTCGCGCAGCGGCGCGGCGCCGGTGCTGAAGAAATCCGGCCAGCACAACTGGATCCACCGGCTGCCGTTCAAGATGCGCTTCCGCGCCTCGAAGCTGTTCGTCAGCATCGTCCCGGTGCTCGGCCTCGGCGCGGCAATCGGCTTCCTGTCGTCGATCATGGGCGTCGGCGGCGGCTTCATCATGGTGCCGGCGCTGATCTACCTGCTCAAGGTGCCGACCAACGTCGTTATCGGCACCTCGCTGTTCCAGATCATCTTCACCTCGGCCTACACCACGCTGGTGCATGCCACGACGAACCAGACGGTCGACGTGATCCTGGCCTTCCTGCTGATGGCGGGCGGCGTTGCCGGCGCGCAATATGGCGCCAAAGCGGGCCAGCGGCTGCGGGGCGAGCAGTTGCGGGCGCTTCTGGCGCTGTTGGTTCTGGCCGTCGCCATCCGTCTGGCCATCGACCTCTTCGTGACGCCTCCCAATCGCTATTCGCTCGCGGGCCTGACCTGATGGGGCCGTTGAGAGCGTTCGCAGCCGCCATCCTGTCGCTCGCTGCCGCAGCACTGCCGGCGGCGGCACAGACGCCGGCGACGGAAAGCATCCAGATCGGCCTGTCGACCGACGCCATTTCGATTACCGCCGGGTTTTCCGGCGCTGACCTCACCATTTTCGGCTCGCTCGAAAATCCCGATCCGCTGATCGCGCGCCAGGGACGCTACGATGTCATCGTCGTGCTGGAGGGTCCCGCCCGCCCTGTCGTCGTGCGCCGCAAGGACAGGGTGCTCGGCGTCTGGATCAATCTGGAATCGGAGACTTTCGAGAACGTGCCGGTATCCTACTCGGTGGCGACGACCCGCCCGCTGCAGGACATCACCGAGCCGAACAGCTACAAGCAGCTGTCGCTCGGCGCTTCGAACCTCTACATGCAACCGGCCGAGCCCAGCGACAGCCCGATCACGATCGAGGAATTCACCTCGGCACTTCGCGAGCGCAAGACGGCGACCGGCCTTTACAGCGAGAATGTCGGGGGCGTCCAGTTCCTGTCGCAGAACCTGTTCCGCGCCACCGTCCGGCTCGCGCCCAACATCCCGGTCGGCACCCATAAGGCACGCGCCTTCCTGTTCAAGAGCGGCATGTTCGTGAAGGAGAGCTCGGCCCAGCTCGAAATCCGCAAGTCCGGTTTCGAACAGTCGATCTTCCGCGTCGCGCACGACTATTCCTTCCTCTACGGCGTGTTCGCCGTGTCCCTTGCCATGCTCACCGGCTGGCTCGGACGCATCGTTTTCCGCAAGGATTGACGTTTTTCGCGCGAATGAGGGTTCCCCTGTTCCCGGATTTGGGATAAGTCGCCGCCTCCCAACTCGGGGACAAGCACACATTCAATTCGGCAGAGCGGTCCGGCGACCGGGTGACGGCGCGTTTTTCGACGCCGGCGATGCGCTGCGACGAAACCAATGACAGGAGGCTGCTATGCATCCAGCATTCGGCGGCATCGATTTCGGCACGTCCAATTCCACAGTGGGCGTGATCCGCAACGGCCGGGCGCAACTGGTGGCGCTGGAGGGCGAACAGCCCACTTTGCCGAGCGCCGTCTTCTTCAACTTCGAGGACGGCCACACCTATTTCGGCCGCCGCGCAATCGCCGACTACACCGACAGCGTGGAGGGCCGGCTGATGCGCTCGCTGAAAAGCGTTCTCGGCAGCTCGCTCGCCAACGAGAAGACGCGCATCAAGGCGCGCCTGATCGGCTTCACCGACATCATCGGTTTATTCATCAGCCATTTGAAGAAGCGGCTGGAAGAGGATGCCGGCGGCCCGGTCGAACGCGTCGTGCTCGGCCGCCCCGTGCAGTTCGTCGATGACGATGCCGACGCCGACGCTAAAGCGCAAAGCGAGCTTGAAAAGGCAGCGCGCGCGCAGGGCTTCAAGCACATCGCCTTCCAGTTCGAGCCGATCGCGGCCGCACTCGACTACGAACAGAATGTCGCCCGCGAAGAGCTGGCGCTGATCGTCGACATGGGCGGCGGCACCTCCGACTTCTCGATCGTGCGCGTCTCGCCGGAGCGCGCCCGCTCGGACGACCGCAAGGGCGACATATTGGCCAATCGCGGCATCCATATCGGCGGCACGGATTTCGACCGGCTGCTTAGCATCGCCCATATCATGCCCGAGCTCGGCTATCTGACCCCGACCAAGGACGGCAAGCGCAATCTGCCGGCAAGTTATTTCATCGACCTCGCCACCTGGCAGCGCATCAATCTCATTTACACCGCGAAGGCGATGTCGGATTTGAAGCAGATCCGCTTCGAAGCCGAGCGCGCCGATCTCGTCGACCGCTTCATCCACATTGTCGAGCATCGTTACGGCCATGCGATGGCCGGCCTGGTCGAACGGGCCAAGATCGCGCTGACAGAACATTCCTGGGCCGAGGTGAAGGTGTCGCTGCCCGGCGTACGCTTCGCGGCCGGGATCACGCGCGCCGGCCTGGAAGAGACGATCGGCGGCGATATCGAACGGGTGGCCGCGACGGTCAGGCAAACGATTGCCGACGCAGGCGTTCCCGCTTCGGCCATCACCGCTGTGTTCCTCACCGGCGGTTCGACGGCGATCCCGCTGGCAAAGCGGCGGATCCTTTCGCTGGTGCCGCAGGCCTCGGTTATCGAAGGCGATATGTTCGGCTCGGTCGGGCTTGGGCTCGCGCTTGATGCGCGGCGCAAATTCGCCTGACGCTTCCTTGCTCTAGCCCCTCCCCGTTGACGACGCGTTCTGCTTGCCGGTGAGATGCGCCTTGAGCGCCATTTGCGCGAGGCTCGCCTGCCGGTCGCGATGGGTAATCATGGCGAAATCGCGTTTCGGCAGAATGACCGGCACGGATCGCAAGCTGCCTTCCGCCAGCGAACGCGCAATGACGAGCTCGGAAATTATAGTCGCGCCGGCACCAGCCTCCACCGCCTGACGCACAGCCTCGTTGCTGGGCAGAACAAGAAAGATCTGCAACTCCGCCGGCGGAACCCCTTCACTGCGCGCAAAATCCTCCAGCGCCTCGCGCGTGCCCGACCCGCCCTCCCTGATGATCCAGCGCAACGACCTGATGTCGAGGTTTCCAGCCGGCGTCGTCGGAAGCTCGGGATGTGAGCCCGCCACGACCAGCATGGGGCGATCCTCATCGACCGTGGCGCGCCGCAATATGTCGGACTCGGTGCGGCCCTCGACCAGCCCGAAATCGGCCCGGCCGTCCAGCACATTGGTCTCGACCTGCCGCGTGTTGCCGATGGTGACGCTCAGGCGCACCGCCGGATAGGCTTCGTGGAAGGATGCCAGGCGCCTCGGCAGCCAGTAGCTGGCGATGGTCTGGCTGGCCGATATCGACAGGCTGCCGGTGATGGTCTGGGAAACATGCTCCAGCACGTCGTGGGCAGCCGCTGCCCGTTCCAGAACAGCCTTGGCTTCGGGCAGGAAGCGGTGGCCGGTCTGCGCGAGCTCGATGTTGCGGCCGACCCGGTTGAACAGCCGCACGCCATGATGGCTTTCGAGCGCGCGGATGGCGGCAGAGGCGGCCGATTGCGAGATGCCGAGCAGGTCGGCCGCCTTGGTCATGTGGCCATGCTCGGCGACGGCGACGAAGATGCGAAGCTGATCGAGGGTCATGGCCAACTAAGAAGGAAAATCGATCGGAATTACAAGAGCGGCTTGTTAGACAGATCAATCGCTTTGTTCTAACTTTTTACCCGAGCTTGGAAAAAATTGGCCGTTCTGCCGCCAAGGTTGGAAATGATCGGGCGCTTCAAATCCCTTTTCGCGCATTGGAGCCGCCAGCTGAAGCGGCAGCTCGCCGGCGACCGCTACCATCCTGAGCTGCATTATATGCGCGGGCCCGGTCCGAAGACGAAGGCCAAGATGGCAAGCGGCAAGAGCGTTCGCGGATCATGAGCCTAGCTGAACCACGCGGCGCAAACTCCGCGCCCTCGCAGCGGCCGCTGGCCGACAGCCAGGCGCCTGACGAAGGCGACGGCGTCGAGACCTCGCCGAGCGTGTCCGACCGCATCGCCAAAACCACCTGCTACATGTGCGCCTGCCGCTGCGGCATCGACGTCCACATCAAGGACGGCAAGGTGCGCTACATCAACGGCAACAAAGACCACCCGGTGAACCGGGGTGTGATCTGCGGCAAGGGCAGCGCCGGCATCATGCAGCATTACAGCCCGGCGCGGCTGAGGAAGCCGCTGCTGCGCACAGGGCCTCGTGGCTCCGGCGAGTTTCGCGAGATCGAATGGGACGAAGCGCTCACCATCGCCACCGAGCGGCTGTCGGCGGTCCGCCGCACCGATCCGAGAAAGCTTGCCTTTTTCACCGGGCGCGACCAGTCGCAGTCGCTGACCGGCTGGTGGGCGAGCCAGTTCGGTACGCCCAACTTCGCCGCCCATGGCGGCTTCTGCTCGGTCAACATGGCGGCCGGTGGGCTCTACACGATCGGCGGCTCGTTCTGGGAGTTCGGCGAGCCCGACTGGGACAACACAAAATACTTCATGCTGTTCGGCGTCGCCGAGGATCATGATTCCAATCCGATCAAGATCGGCCTCGGCAAGCTCAAGGCGCGCGGCGCCAAGGTGCTGTCGATCAACCCTTGCCGCACCGGCTACAACGCGATTGCCGATGACTGGATCGGCATACGACCCGGCACGGACGGACTGTTCGTGCTGGCGCTCGTCCATGAGTTGCTCAAGGCCGGCCGCATAGATCTCGACTATCTGCTGCGCTACACCAACGCGCCGATGCTTGTCGTACAGGAGCCCGGTTCCGCCGATGACGGATTGTTCATGCGCGATGATGACGGCAACCTGTTGGCTTGGGACAGGGTGGCGAAGGCGCCCGTCAATGCCGCCGATCCGGATGCCAAACCAGCACTGACCGGCAGCTACACGGTCAATGGCCGCCGCTGCGCGCCGGTATTTCAGCTGATCGCCGACCGATACCTGGACGAAAGCCATTCGCCGGAGGCGGTAGCGGAGCGCTGCGGGGTCGGCGCCGACACCATCCGACGGATCGCGGCGGAGCTGGCGCATATCGCCTTCGAGCAGGCGATCGAGCTGCCGGTCGCCTGGACCGATTGGGCCGGCCGCCGGCACGAGACGATGAAGGGCCGGCCGGTCTCAATGCATGCCATGCGCGGCATCTCGGCCCATTCCAACGGCTTTCATACTTGCCGCGCCATCCACCTGCTGCAGGTTCTGCTCGGCACGGTGGACGTGCCCGGGGGCTTCCGCTTCAAGCCGCCCTATCCGCGTTCCGCGCCGCCGGGGCCAAAGCCCGCAGGCAAGAACGTCCGCCCGATGACGCCGCTGGAGGGTATGCCGCTCGGCTTCGTCTCAGGGCCCGACGATCTGCTCGTCGACGAGGTCGGCACACCGATCCGCATCGACAAGGCCTATTCCTGGGAAGCGCCCTTGGCCGCCCACGGCCTGATGCACAGCGTCATCCGCAATGCCTGGGCCGGCGACCCTTATCCGATCGACACGCTGATGATGTACATGTCGAACATGGCCTGGAACTCCTCGATGAATACCGTCGAGACGGTTCGTATGCTCACCGACAGGGACGAGGCAGGCGACTACAAGATCCCCTTCATCATTTATTCCGACGCCTATTATTCCGAGACGGTGCCGTTCGCCGACCTGGTGCTGCCCGACACGACCTATCTCGAGCGGCACGACTGCATCAGCCTGCTCGACCGGCCGATCAGCCATGCCGACGGGCCGGGCGATGCCATCCGTCACCCGGTGGTGCAGCCGGACCGGGATGTCCGGCCGTTCCAGTCGGTGCTGATCGAGCTCGGTGCGCGGCTCGGCCTGCCTGGTTTCGCCAACGAAGACGGTTCGGCGAAATACCGCGACTATGCCGACTACATCGTCAACCACGAGCGCACGCCCGGCATCGGCCCGCTTGCCGGCTGGCGCGGTAAGAACGGCGACGCGATCGGCAAGGGCGAGGTGAACCCGGACCAGTTGCAGCGCTACATCGACAATGGCGGTTTCTGGCACCACGGGTTCGCCGACGACCAGCGCTATTACAAGATGGGCAACCGCGCCTATCTCGACTTTGCCGTGCAGATGGGATTCATCTCCAAGGCCGATCCGATCATCTTTCAGCTCTATTCGGAGCCGATGCAGCGCTTTCGCCTCGCCGCGCGCGGTCATGGCAAGGTGCAGCCGCCGGAGGCCGAGCGCGACCGGATCGAAGCCTATATGGACCCGCTGCCGTTCTGGTACGCGCCCTTCGAGGACGACGCCGTCGATCTCCAGAAATATCCGCTGCATGCGCTGACGCAGCGGCCGATGCACATGTACCATTCCTGGGGCTCGCAGAATGCGTGGCTGAGACAAATCACCAGCCAGAACCGGCTGTTCGTGCACCGGGAGACCGCAGCGAGGCTTGGGCTGGCCGACGACGACTGGGTGTGGATCGAAAGCATCAACGGCCGCGTGAAGGGGCAGATCAAGCTGATCGACGGCGTCAACCCGGACACGGTCTGGACCTGGAACGCAATCGGCAAGCGGCGCGGCAGCTGGGGCCTGAAGGACGACGCCGCAGAGAGCAATCGCGGCTTCCTGCTCAATCACATCATCGGCGACCAGACCGCAGCCACCGTCAAGGGCAAGCGCTATTCGAACTCCGACCCCGTCACCGGACAGGCGGCATGGTTCGACGTGCGCGTGCGTATCGCCAAATGCGCCGCGGAAGAGGCCGGCTTCACCGAGCCGCAATTCGAGCGCTTGCGGCAGCCGCCAAATTTCGAGCCGTCACCGGATGTGCTTCGCTTCGGCGATGGATTCCGCATAAAAAGGGAAGCCGCCGAATGACCTGCCTTCCCGCCCAAACCGAGAAGAAGCTCGGCCTCGTCATCGACCTCGACACCTGCGTCGGCTGCCAGGCCTGCGTTACCGCTTGCAAGGAATGGAACACCGGCGGACACATGGCGCCGCTGACCGACATCGAGCCGTATGGCGGGCGTGTCGACGGCGTCTGGTTCAACCGCGTGCACAGCTATGAGCACACGACCGAACATGGCGGCCGCACGGTGAACTTCCCGCGCTCCTGCCTGCATTGCGAGCAGCCAGCCTGCGTCACCGTCTGTCCGACCGGCGCCTCCTACAAGCGCGCCTCCGACGGCATCGTGCTGGTCGACGAGGACAAGTGCATCGGCTGCAAGCTGTGCAGCTGGGCCTGTCCCTATGGCGCGCGCGAATTCGATACGGATGTCGGCGTGATGAAGAAATGCACGCTGTGCGTCGACCGCATCTACAACGACAATCTGACGGCAGAGGACCGCGTGCCAGCCTGCGTCGCCGCCTGCCCGACCAGCGCCCGGCATTTCGGCGATCTGGGCGATCCCGCCTCGGCAATCTCGCACCTGGTAGACGAGCGTGGCGGCGTCGAGCTGATGCCCGAGCTTGGCTACAAGCCGACCAACAAATACCTGCCACCGCGTGCCCGCACCGAGCGCGCGGCGAAGGTCGACGCGCCGGCGCTGGAACCGATCCGGGCCGACGGAGGCTTCCTCGGCTGGATCGACCGCATGCTTTCGAACTGAATTCGCGCAGCCATGCATCCCGCCTATTCCGTCGTTTTCTTCACCACCGCCACCGGGGCCGGTTACGGCCTGCTGGCGCTGCTCGGCGTTCTTGGCGGGCTGGGATTCATCGCGCCCGATTTCTGGCTCGGGCTGGTCGGCATGGCGCTTTCGCTTGGCTTGATCGCGGCCGGCCTGCTCTCCTCGACCGGCCATCTCGGCCGTCCTGAACGCGCCTGGCGCGCCTTCTCGCAATGGCGAAGCTCCTGGCTGTCGCGCGAAGGGGTCGCCTCGGTCGCGACCTTCATCCCGGCCGGGCTGTTCGGCATTGGCTGGGTGCTGATGGGCAAAAGCGGCGGTTGGGTCGCCATCGTTGGTCTGCTGGCTGCCGCCGGCGCCGTCGTGACAGTCTGTACGACCGGAATGATCTATGCCTCGCTGAAACCGATCGCGCAGTGGCACAGCCGTTATACTTTGCCGGCTTATCTTATCTTCTCGGTAATGACGGGTGGCTTGCTGCTCAACGGCCTGCTGCGAAGCTTCGGCACCGGATCAACCGTGGTTCTGGTCGGCGCGCTGCTTGCCACGCTCGCAGGGTGGGGCTGGAAGCTTGCGACCTGGCACTACAACGACCGGCTGGAAATCCCGACCACGGCCAACACGGCGACCGGCCTGGCCGGCGGCACGGTGCGGTCCATCGAATGGCCGCACACCGAAGAAAACTACCTGCTCAAGGAGATGGGTTTTCGCATTGCGCGAAAACATAGGGCGAAGCTGAGGCGCATCACGCAGGTGCTGGCCTTCGCCGTGCCGGCCATCTTGCTCGTGATCGCCTTCGCCTTGCCACGGCCTTTCGCAGCAGCCGCATCACTGCTTGCAGCGTTCTTTCAGTTCGCGGGCATGCTGGTCGAACGCTGGCTGTTCTTCGCCGAGGCAAAGCACACCGTCACGCTCTATTACGGCAGATGAAGCCGCTTCAGCCCGGCCGCAGCATCGAGCCGGAAATGGCAAAGATGCGCTCCGCACCCAGCATGTAGGCAACAAGCGTTTCCAGGCGGAACAGTCCGGCATAGGCGCGGTCGAGCACGTTGAGCGAGCCGGTATAGGCGCCGAAGGCCGGCATGATCATGCGGCCGCCGTCACCGGCGAAACAGCGCCGCCTGACCGAGCGCCCGCGCTGGACGATGCGGGCGCAGGGATGCAGATGGCCGGCGATCTCGCCCTCCACCCGCAGCTTGGATGGCTCATGGCGGAAGACAAGCGAACCGATGGCGAGTTCCCTCACCGTCTCGCCAGGCAGGTCGGCGGGAGCATCCGGATCATGGTTGCCGGCAACCCAGAACCAGTCGCGGCCGGCCATCATCGCCTCCAGCCGCTCGCGGAAGCTTAGATGCATGCGCTCGGCGCCGCCGCCGTCGTGGAAGGAGTCGCCAAGGCTGACAACGATCCGCGGACCGTAGTCGGCGATCACGGCCTGCAGCCGCAGCAAGGTCGCACCTGTGTCATAAGGCGGGATCAGCGCGCCGCGCCTGGCGAAAGACGAGCCCTTTTCGAGATGCAGGTCGGAGACCGCAAGCAGCCGCAGATCGGGGAAATAGAGCACGCCGCGCCGGTCGCAAACCGCGCGTTCGCCGGCGATGCCGACGAAGTCGGCCTCGGCGACCAGCGTTGCACGCGACAGCGAAAAATTCATCCCCTCTTGCCTTCTCTCAGTCGGCCATCTTCGGCCCCATGGCCTCTTCAACGAGGGTGGCGGCATCCATCAACAGCGTTTCATCCGCCTCGCCATGCACCGGCATCTTGCCGATTTCGAGCATGATCGGCACGGCTAGCGGCGATATCTGTTCCAGGTCCTTATGCACGATTCGACCGAGGATGCGCGAGAGCATCTCGGCAAGTCTGCTGACATCGAGCAATCCGGTCGCTGCATCGGCACGCGTCGCCTGGAGCAGGATGTGGTCGGGCTCGTGGCTGCGCAGCACATCATAAATCAGGTCTGTCGAGACGGTGACCTGGCGGCCGCTTTTCTCCTTGCCGGGATGACGTTTCTCGATCAGTCCGGAAATCAGCGCGCAGTTGCGGAAGGTGCGCTTGAGCAGCCAGCTGTCGGCAAACCATGCCTCGAGATCGTCACCGAGCATGTCCTGATCGAAGAGCGCAGCCAGCGATGGTTTTTTGTTTTTGAACATCCAGCCCATGTCGGCCAGCGACCAAATAGCCAACGCATAGTCGGTGGCAACGAAGCCGACCGGTTTGGCGCCCGCTCGATCCAGGCGGCGCGTCAGCAGCATGCCCAGCGTCTGATGCGCGAGCCTGCCTTCGAACGGATAGGCTACGAGATAGTGCCGGTTTCCGCGTGGAAAGGTCTCGATCAGCAGATCGTCCCGTTTCGGCAGGACGGATTTATCCGCCTGAAACCGCAGCCAATCGGCCACCTGCTCGGGCAGCTTCTTCCAGCGCTGCGGATCGTCGAGCATGGCGCGCACCTGCTCGGCGAGATAGGTCGAAAGCGGGAATTTGCCGCCGCCATAGTAGGGCACCTTTGCTTCGCTTCCGGGAGCATTCGACACGAAGCACTCATTGTCGCGGATACCCTCGAAGCGCAGAACCCTTCCGGCGAACATGAAAGTGTCGCCATAGGTCAAGGTCTCGAGAAACGCTTCCTCGATCTTTCCCAAGACTCTGCCGCCGCGCGAGGCCGCGCCCTTGCTTCCAGCCTGGACGTAACGAACGTTGAGGGCCGGCACTTCGATGATGGTCCCGACATTGAGCCGGTACTGTTGCGCCACGCGGGGATTGGATACTCGCCACAAGCCTTCCTTGGTTTGGCGGATACGGGCGTAGCGCTCGTAGTTTCTCAGCGCGTATCCGCCGGTGGCGACGAAGTCGATGACCCGGTCGAATGTCGGGCGGTCTAGGCTGACATAGGGCGCAGCCGATCTCACCTCGTCAAACAGCGCGTCGGCGTGGAACGGGGCACCGCAGGCGCAGCCGAGCACATGCTGCGCCAGCACGTCGAGCCCGCCATTGACCAAAGGCGGCGTGTCCTGCGCGCCGAGATAGTTGGCGTCGAGCGCGGCACGGCATTCAAGCACCTCAAACCGGTTGGCCGGGATCAGGATCGCCTTCGATGGCTCATCCATGCGGTGGTTGGCGCGGCCGATGCGCTGCGCCAGGCGGCTGGCCCCCTTCGGCGCGCCGACATGCACGACCAGATCGACATCGCCCCAGTCGATGCCCAGGTCCAATGTCGAGGTGGCGACGATAGCGCGCAAGGCGTTTTCGCCCATCGCCTTCTCGACCCGCCGCCGCTGGGCGACGTCGAGCGAGCCGTGATGCAAGGCGATCGGCAACGTGTCGTCGTTGACGCGCCACAGCTCCTGAAACAGCAGCTCGGCCTGGCTGCGCGTGTTGACAAAGAGCAGCGTCGTCTTGTGCCGCTTGACCTCGCGATAGATCTCCGGAGTGGCGTAGCGGGCGGAATGGCCAGCCCATGGCACCCGCTCTTCGGAATCGAGAATGGAGATGTCGGGCTTGGCGCCGCCTGTCACGACGATTAACTCGGACATGGCCTCAGGGGAAGCCTGGCTGACCAGCCAGCGCCGCAATTCATCCGGCTCGGCGACCGTAGCCGACAGGCCGATGGTCTGCAGCTCAGGGACAAACGCGCGCAGCCGCGCCAGGCCTAGCGCCAAAAGATGCCCGCGCTTCGAGGTGACGAGCGAATGCAATTCGTCGAGGACGACATAACGCAAATCCTCGAAGAAGCGCCTGGCGTCGGCCGAGGCAATCAGAAGAGCGAGCTGTTCGGGGGTGGTGAGCAGAATGTCGGGCGGCGCAAGCTTCTGGCGCTGGCGCTTGTGCGAGGGCGTGTCGCCGGTGCGGGTTTCGATGGTGACCGGCAGTCCGATCTCCTCGACCGGCTTGCCGAGGTTGCGCTCGATGTCGACGGCCAGCGCCTTGAGCGGCGAGATGTAGAGCGTGTGGATGCCACGATGCGCAGCACCGGGCTTGCGGCGCGGACGTCTGGCGAGCTCGGTAAGCGAGGGCAGGAATCCGGCCAGCGTCTTGCCGGCGCCGGTCGGCGCGATCAGCAGCGCCGATTGGCCGGCTCGAGCCTTCGCCAGCAGTTCGAGCTGGTGGGCGCGCGGCGACCAGCCTTTTGCAGCGAACCATTTTACGAACGGCTCGGGGAGAAGGACGGCGACATTCTGTTCGGCGAGGCGCGGCTGCTCTGTCACGCGCAAAGAGGTAGCGCGCTGGCAAGCGATCGCCAAGGAAAATCGGAACAAAAGGGGATCATTCTTCCCCTCTCCCCGTGTGGGAGAAGGTGGCCCGGCGCGCAGCGCCGAGCCTAATGAGGGTGATCCAGCTTGGCCTACTTACCCCTCACCCGGATTGCCAACTGATTTGCGAAGAGCAAATCGGGGCAATCCAACCTCTCCCCCTGGAGGAGAGGTAAGGGCGCTAAGGCCTGCGGAACCCGGTCGGGCCGCCATAGAGATAGCCGATCCGCTCGACGGCATCCTTCAGCCCTTCGCGCGAGACCAGCATCGTGTGGCCATTGGCGTGGATCATGTCCTTCGCGTCGGTCATGATCGCGACGTGGCCCTTCCAGAAGACGAGGTCGCCGCGCTGCAGCCCGGAATACTCAGGGCCTGGCTCGAGCGGCGTCCCGATCGATGCCGCCTGCATGTCGGAGTCGCGCAGCACATCCTTGCCGGCCATGCGCATCGACAGTTGCACGAGGCCGGAGCAGTCGATGCCGAAGCCGGAGACGCCGCCCCAGAGGTATGGCGTGCCGAGGAAGCTTTCGGCGACCGTCACAAAGTCGTCTGCAACCTCGGCGAGCGGCCGCAGATGGCGGGCAATGACGGCCTGGCCGGATGGCAGCAGCGCGTAGTGCGTGCCGCGCGTTTCGGCGGAACCCGTCACCGTCACCGCGGAGCCCATCGACAGTTGCCCGCCGATCGGGAAGCGCAGGTCCGGTCCGGGATAGAGGAAGGTGCGCGGCACGGAGACGATGTGGGTGGGCGCATGCTCACGTGCGCCGAGTACATTGTCGGCGGCATAGCCGACATAGCCGTCGCGCTCGGCCTGCACCCAGGCCCAGCCTTCCGCAACCTCGAAGACCAGCACGTCGTCGCCGAACAGCGCCTGCGTGTTGATGCCGGCATCGGGGCGCGGCGCCTTGCGCAGGTCGGCGACGGCGGTGGTGATCCGCGCCGGGCGGCCGGCGACAAAGCGATCGGCGGCGACTTCCCCCTTCAGCCTGGCATCGGCGAGATCGGAACGAAAGGCGTGAAGGCGGGCATCCCTGGCGGTCAAATCGGTAGTCCAGTCAAATGAGTTTATCGGTCAGACAGACGAGTTGTCGGTCAGATGGGCAGCTCATGCGCCTTTGCGACGATACCATCGCCGAAGCGCTCGACAAAGAGCGCGCCCTCCACCGTGCGCCGGATCAGCACATTGCGCTTGTCGAGCTCGTCGCGGTGGCGCGAAACCAGCTTCAGCGCGCCCATCGTGTCGAGCGCGCGGGTAATGACCGGCTTGGTGACGTTGAGCCTCGCGGCCAGCCCGCGCACCGTATGCGGCGGCGGATCGAGGTAGATGGTGAGCAGGATGGCGGTCTGGCGCATGGTGAGGTCGGGCGCGTCGTCGCGCACCTGCGACAGCAATACCTGCTGCCACAGTCGCAAGGCCTGGCTCGGGCGCATCGAGATCGACATTTGCCAAGCATGACGGCAAATTGTTTCGCTTCCGTTTCAGTCCGCGGCGGCTTTTGCCAGTTTTCTCGTCACACTCACCCGAAGCGCTTCGAGATCACTTGCTCCAGCGCGCGAATGCCTTGCGCCTCGCCCCCGGTCAGGCCGTGCGGGCGGTCATTCGGGTTCCAGGCAAAAATGTCGAAATGCGCCCATCCGGGCGTCTTCTCGACAAAGCGCTTGAGGAAGAGCGCCGCCGTGATCGATCCGGCGAAGCCGTCCGTCGTGACATTGTTGACGTCGGCGATCTTCGAGGAAAGCTTCGCGTCATAGGGACGCCACAGCGGCATGCGCCACAGCGGATCCTCGACAGCAAGCGAAGCCGCAGCCAGGTCGGACGCCAGTGCCTCGTCGCCGGTATAGAAGGGCGGCAGATCGGGGCCGAGCGCAACACGGGCCGCTCCGGTCAAGGTCGCCATGTCGAACAGCAGGGCCGGCCTTTCCTCGTCGGCAAGCGCCAGAGCGTCGGCCAGCACCAGCCGGCCTTCAGCATCGGTGTTGCCGATCTCCACCGTTATCCCCTTGCGACTCCTCAGCACGTCGCCAGGCCGGAAGGCATTGCCGGCGATCGAATTCTCGACCGCAGGGATCAGCACGCGCAGCCGCACATTCCGTTTCGCCGCCATGATCATCGAGGCGAGACCCAGCACGTTGGCGGCGCCGCCCATGTCCTTCTTCATCAGCAGCATGCCCGACGACGGCTTGATGTCGAGGCCGCCGGTGTCGAAGCAGACGCCCTTGCCGACCAGCGTCACCTTCGGCGCGTCGCTCGGGCCCCAGGTCATGTCAATCAGCCGCGGCGCGCCGGCCGAGGCGCGGCCGACGGCATGGATCATCGGGAAATTCCGCGCCAGGAGATCGTCACCCTTGACGACGGAGACGTCGGCGCCGTGCCCGGCTGCCAATGCCCGGACAGCCTCCTCGAACTCATCCGGCCCCATGTCGCTCGTCGGCGTGTTGACGAGATCGCGCGTCAGGAAAATAGCCTCGGCGGTGCGGCGCACATGCGCGCCGTCGGCGCCCGACGGCAGCGCGAAGCGCAACGCCCTGCCGGGTTTCTTGCCGTAGCGGGTGAAGGCGTAGCCGCCGAGGACGACGGCCAGCGCCGCAAGATCGGGCGCTGGCAGATCCTGGGCGAAATGCCATTCACCCTCGGGCAGCGCCCGCGCCAGGGCGCCCACGGCAAGCTGGCTCTCGCCGTCGCCGGTGCCGAACAGCGCGCCGGCGAGACCGCCACCTTCGGCCGGCAGAACGAGCGTGCGGCCCGCCTCGCCAGAAAAGCCGTTGGCCCGTGCCCAAGCGATGACGGAAGGGGAAAGGCCAGTGCCGTCGAGGCCATCCTTTCCCACCAGGTAGACTGGCAAGGCTGCTTCCGGTTTCTGGTCAATAAGTTCGACAGGCATTCGATGGTCTCCGGCCGGCACGGCGAGTCGGCTTCTTAACGATCCGTTAGGGTTAACAGAATATTTCTGTGGGAGGGAAGACGGCCAGCTTAATGGCCGCGCAGGAATGGAGATAGGCGCCGATGCCGATCAAAGCGTTGACCTTCACAAGCAAGCGTCTGGTCACCACGGCATTGATGGCGGTGCTGGCGGCCAGCGTGGCCGGCTGCGGCAGTACCAGCAAGTTCACGACCGGCTCCATTTCCCGCTCCGACAACCGGCCCCTGGAAACGATGTCGGCCAGCGAACTGCACAGCGCCACGACCAGGCTCGGCGAATCCTACGCCAGGAACCCGAACGACAAACGCATCGCCACCAACTATGCCGCGGCGCTGCAGATGGATGGCGACGCCGACCAGTCGCTGGCGGTGATGCGCAAGCTCGCGATCGCCTACCCCAAGGACCGCGACGTCCTCGCCGCCTACGGCAAGGCGCTTGCCGCCAACGGGCAGTTCGAGCAGGCGCTCGATGCGGTGCGCCGCGCGCAGACGCCGGAATATCCGGACTGGCGCCTGGTTTCGGCGGAAGCCGCCATCCTCGACCAGATGGGGCAGCGGGACGAGGCACGTCAGGACTACCGGAAGGCGCTCGAGCTCAAGCCGAACGAACCCTCGATCCTTTCCAATCTCGGCATGTCCTATGTGCTGGAGGGGGATCTGCGCACCGCCGAGACCTATATGCGCTCGGCCGCGCAGCAGCCTAACGCAGACAGCCGGGTGCGGCAGAACCTGGCGCTGGTCGTCGGCCTGCAGGGCCGCTTCGACGAGGCCGAAAAGATCGCCTCGCAGGAGCTTTCGCCGGAGCAGGCGCAGGCCAACATCGCCTATCTGCGCCAGATGCTTGCGCAGCAGAACGCCTGGAGCCAGCTCAAGGATCAGGACAAGGGCAAGGCGAAGGTCGCGACCAACTGACCGCCGGCACCTAGAGCAGGTCACCGTTTTACGGAAACCGCGAATTGCTCTAGCTGTTTGTTTTTTCCGCAATTCCGGACGGAAACCGTTACACGCTTTTCCTGGAATTGCTTCAAGGCTAAGCCAGACAGCAAAGCCGCGCGGCGCCTGCCACGCGGCTTTTGTCATGAGTTCGATGGCTTCGTCTATTGGCTGCTGGAATTGTGCTGGTCGCCGAAGATGCCGCGCTGGCTGACCTGGATGCCGGCCGGCCCTAGAATGATGGCGAACAGAACCGGCAGGAAGAAGAGGATCATCGGCACGGTGAGCTTCGGCGGCAGCGCTGCGGCCTTCTTTTCGGCCGCATTCATACGCATGTCGCGGCTTTCCGAGGCGAGCACGCGCAGCGCATGCGCCACCGGCGTGCCGTAGCGCTCCGCCTGGACCAGAGCCTGGGTCACCGCCTTTACCGAATCCAGGCCGGTGCGGCTTGCCAGGTTCTCGTAAGCGACCCTGCGGTCCTGCAGATAGGAGAGCTCGGCATTGGTGAGCACGAATTCCTCGGCGAGCGCCACGGACTGAGTACCGATCTCGTCGGCGACCTTGCGAAGCGCCGCTTCCACCGACATGCCGGATTCGACGCAGATCAACATCAGGTCGAGCGCGTCCGGCCACGCCAGTTGGATCGACTGCTTGCGTTTGGTGGCGCGGTTGTTGACGTAGAGGATCGGCGCATAGAAGCCGCCATAGGCGACAAGAATGCAGACGAACAGCTTGATGAAGGCAGGCTGCTGCGCCAGACCGCCGAGAAGGAACAGATAGATCGCCGCGAGCGCGAATCCGACGAAGGGCAGGATCAGACGAAAGAACAGGAAGCGCGTCAGCGGATTCTGGCCGCGGAAGCCCGCGACTTTCAGCTTCTGCAGCGTGCCTTCGTCGGCAAGCGCGCGCTTGAGATCCAGCCGTTCGACGATGTTGCGCATGCCGATCGACTGTTCCTCGCGCAAACCCTTGCGGCGGCGGTCGGCTTCATTGGCGAGCCGCTGACGCTGCTTGGCGCGCAGTTCATCCCGCTCGAGCGCCACGGTTTTCATGCGCGCCTTGAGCTGATTGCCGCCAAGCGCAGGCATGAGTGTGAAGACGGTCGCAAAAACCGCGATGCCGACCAGGAGCGCGATAAGAAACGAAGGATCGGTTAGCGTCTTGACGACCTGGTCTGTCATTGGATCCGCGTCCCTACACTTCGAAGTTCATCATCTTGCGCATCACCAGGATGCCGATCGACATCCAGACGCCGGAGCAGCCGAGGATCAGATTGCCGACGCTGGTGGTGAATAGCGGCATGATGTAGTTCGGACTTGTCAGATAGACGAGAAAGGCGACGACGAACGGCAGGGCGCCGATGATGACGGCGGATGCCTTTGCTTCCATCGACAGCGCCTGTACCTTGGCCTTCATCTTCTTGCGGTCGCGCAGCACGCGCGAAAGGTTGCCCAGCGCTTCGGAGAGATTGCCGCCGGCCTGCGACTGGATCTGGATGACGATGCCGAAGAAGCCGGCCTCGGTGCATGGCATGGTCTCGGACATGCGCATCGTGGCATCGGGGATCGACATACCCATCTGCTGGGAATCGACGATACGGCGGAATTCGGAGCGGACCGGCTCCGGGGATTCATTGGCGATCAGGCGGATCGCGTCGTTGAGCGGCAGACCAGACTTCACCGCACGCACGATGATGTCGAGGGCATTCGGGAATTCCTCCAGGAAGGCCTTCACCCGGCGCGCGCGACGAAACGAGACGAACCAGCGCGGCAGGCCGAGGGCTCCGGCCAAGAGAGCGCCGGGCAGAACCAGCAACGGCGCGCCGGCAAGAAAGGCGAGGATCGTAAGCACGATGCCGCAGATCACCGAGTAGATGTAGAAGCGCTCGAGGGAGACGGTCATGCCGGCCTGGCGGATCTGGGCCCTCAGCGGCGGTTTCTTGACGTTGCGGTCATTGGTTTTCTGCTTTTCATCGAGCTGCTTGAGCGAATCCTGAAGCGTCTTGCGCCGTCTGACCGCTTCCGCGGCGCGGTCGCGCGTAGCCTTCACCACCGATCGGTCGGTCTCGGCCGTCTTGATCGTTTCAAGGCGCTTGCCGGCCTGCTTCTCGTTATCGATGCGCTTGAACAGGAAGGCATAGGCTATCGCGCCGGCGCTGAGGCCCGCGAGCACGACGAAAGCCAGAACCGTGGTGTCAATTCCGAACATCGACCGGGGCCCCTACACCTCCAGATGCACCAGAGCGGTTCAGCTTTTTACAAAAGCGCTGACCCGCTCTAAGTATTTGTTTTTACGCAATTCCGGACGGAAAACCGCTACGCACTTTTCCTGGAATTGCTCTAGTCAGCGCGTTTCTCCATGGCCTCGAGCGCGTTGGCGAGGCGCTGCTCCTCGCCATAGTAGCGGGCACGATCCCAGAAATGCGGCCGGCCGATGCCGGTGGAGACATGCTCGCCGATCAGACGGCCGCTCGCGTCCTCGCCCTTGATGTTGTAGAGGACGAGGTCCTGGGTGATGATGACGTCGCCTTCCATGCCGATCACCTCGGTGATGTGGGTGATGCGGCGCGAGCCGTCGCGCAGACGAGCCGCCTGGATGATCACGTCCACCGAGCCGACGACGATCTCGCGCACCGTCCTCTGCGGCAGTGAATAACCGCCCATGGCGATCATCGATTCAATACGGTTCAGGCATTCGCGCGGGCTGTTGGAGTGGATCGTTCCCATCGAGCCGTCATGGCCGGTGTTCATCGCCTGCAGAAGGTCGAACACTTCCGGTCCGCGCACCTCGCCGACGATGATCCGTTCGGGCCGCATGCGCAGGCAGTTCTTGACGAGATCGCGCATGGTCACCTCGCCCTCGCCTTCGAGATTGGGCGGCCTGGTTTCGAGACGCACCACGTGCGGCTGCTGCAGCTGCAGCTCGGCCGAGTCCTCGCAGGTGATGACCCGCTCCTCGCGATCGATGTAGTTGGTCAGGCAGTTGAGCAGCGTCGTTTTGCCCGAGCCGGTACCGCCCGAGATGACGACGTTGCAGCGGACGCGGCCGATGATCTTCAGGATCTCCGCGCCTTGCGGCGAGATGGCGCCGAACTTGACCAGCTGGTCGAGCGTCAGCTTGTCCTTCTTGAACTTGCGGATGGTGAGCGCGGTGCCATCAAGCGACAGCGGCGGCGCGATCACGTTGACGCGCGAGCCGTCGGGAAGGCGCGCGTCGCAGATCGGGCTCGATTCGTCGACGCGGCGGCCGACCTGGCTGACGATGCGCTGGCAGATGTTGAGCAGTTGCTGGTTGTCGCGGAAGCGAATGCTGGTCGGTTCGACCTTGCCGTTGACTTCGATGTAGACGTTCTTTGAACCGTTGACCATGATGTCGGCGATGTCGTCGCGCGCGAGCAGCGGCTCCAGCGGCCCATAGCCGAGCACGTCGTTGCAGATATCCTCGAGCAGCTCTTCCTGCTCGGAGATCGACATCGCGAAATTCTTGATCGCGATGATGTCGTTGACGATGTCGCGGATTTCCTCGCGCGCGCTTTCCGGATCGAGCTTGGCGAGCTGCGAAAGATCGATCGTGTCGATGAGCGCGGAAAACACCTGGCTCTTGGTGTCATAGTAGGTTTCGCTGCGCTCGCGCTGGACCCTTTTCGGCGGCTCGGGCGCCATCGGCGGCGCCTCCACCGGACGGCGAACGGGGGACGCGGCGGGCGTGCTCGGCGCGGGCGCGGCCGGCCGATCGACAGCGATCGTCCCAGCCGGAGCGGGAGCGGCCGGAGGAGGTGCTGGCGGACGGAATTCGGGAGCTGCCCGGCTGCCGTCGTCTGTGCCTCTTTTACCAAACATGATCGACTACCCGATGCCGCTCAGCGAGCGTCACTTCTTGCTGCGTGAAAGCTTGCCGAGGATGGCTCCAAGGCTTGCCTTCTTCTTCGCCTTGATCTCGCTGCGCCCTGTCAGCACATGCGCTATTTCGTTGATCGTGCCGACGATCGGACTCTTGGCGTCCATTTCGCCGAGCATGCGGCCGTTGTTGGCCGCGTTGCCGAACAGCAGCGGCTCGAAATTGATCACCGCCATGGGTGTGATGCCGAGCGGTTCGGAAAAATCCGATGCCGCGATCTCCGGGCGTTTCGGAACGCCCGCCTGGTTGATGATCAGCTTCGGCGGCGGGTCGTTCGGACGCAGCCGCTTCAGCATGTCGACCATATTCTTGGTGTTGCGCAGATTGGCGAGTTCTGGCGTGGCCGTGATGACGATCTCGTCGGCCTTGATCAGCGTGCTCTTGGTCCAACCGCTCCAGACGTGAGGGACGTCGAGCACGAGCAAGGGCGCGCTGCGCTGCGCCGTTTCGATGACCTGGGAGAAGGCGTCCGGATCGAAATCATAGACGCGCTCGAGCGTGGACGGTGCCGCCAGCAGCGACAAATGCTCGGCGCATTGCGCGAGCAGCCGGTCGAGATAGACCTCATCGACGCGCTCGGGCGAAAACACCGCCTCGGCGATGCCCTGCGCGGGGTCCCGGTCGAAGTTGATATTGGCGGTGCCGAAGGCGAGATCGAGATCGGCGACGACGACTTCGGACTTGAACAAGGACGACATCGCCCAGGCGACGTTGTGGGCGATCGTCGAGGAGCCGACGCCGCCCTTGGCGCCGATGAAGGCGATGGAGCGGCCGATCGGATCGGACTCGGGATCGACGAATATCGACGAGACGACGCTGACGATATCGGTCATCGAGACCGGCGCGATGACATATTCGGAAATGCCCGAACGGATAAGCTCCCGGTAGAGTCCGACATCATTGTAATGGCCGATGACCACGACCTTCGAGGTCGGATCGCAATATTCGGCGAGCTGAGCGAGCTGCTCCAGCAGCTGTTTCGGCTCGCTGCGCGATTCCAGCAGGATCAGGTTTGGCGTCGGCGCCGACTGGTAGAATTCGATCGCGGTGGCGATGCCGCCCATATGGACCTTGAGATGGGCCTTCGCCATGCGGCGATCCTCGCCGGCGCGCCCGATCGGATTTGCGACGCCTTCGGTCTCGCAGAAAGCCTGGATCGAGATGCGCGGCACCGGGCGCAGCGCCTGCATGGCGGCGATGTCCTGTTGCGAAAGATCGCCGGTATCCGCAGGCGTGTCGTAGGCAAGATTGCTCATCGTCATGTTCTTTCCGTGATCCGCCGCGGGCTCAGTAAGTCACTTCCGAATTGCCGAGGAACTCATCCGAAATGCCTCTCGCCCGATAGACGTCGATCACCGCGCCGCGATTTTCGGCATCGATGTCGGACTGCTTGCGCGGCCCGAGCAGATCGTTGGGATTGGCCATCTGGGCGGCGAGGTTGTTCTGATAGGAGCACCCGAAATCGGCGTAGTGCTTGTTCTCGGAAGTCTCGGTCAGATCCTCGGGCCAACGCCCGCATTTGTCGGTCTGTGCCCTCACCGCCACGAAGGCCACGCGGACCGGCGCCGAAGCCTCGGGCACGGCCGACCGATAGGAGGTCATGATGATATTGTTGCGCTTGACGCCTGCGGCCATCGCAAGTCTGGCGAAATCGCGGCTCGCGGCCTGGGCGGCGGCCTGGTTCGCGGAACCCACCGGGGCCGCGATCGTCAGCGCCGGCGCGGCGCTCCTGTCGTAGCCGTCGAGGAAGCCGAGCAGAGTGTCGCGCTGCGAAGCCGTCATGCCGCGATCACCGGCGCCGACCGGGAGGTCGATCTTCTGGTTCTTCTCGGCGATAACGATCGGATGATTGGTGCGGTAGTCGTCCGGAATGGAGCCCACTGTCACACTATCGCGATGGAAGTTGGCGCATCCGGCGAGCGACGCCGCAAGGGCGATCGCCAGGACCGGAGCCGACCCGCGGAACCGTCCGCGGCCCGATTGTGCCGCT
Source organism: Mesorhizobium sp. WSM4989 (assembly GCF_029625795.1). Taxonomy (NCBI): domain Bacteria; kingdom Pseudomonadati; phylum Pseudomonadota; class Alphaproteobacteria; order Hyphomicrobiales; family Phyllobacteriaceae; genus Mesorhizobium; species Mesorhizobium sp. WSM4989. The sequence goes on from NZ_JARTVN010000001.1 coordinate 1,608,297, forward strand.
GCGATCGTCATGGCCTTCGATGTTGAGTTGGACATGTCCGCTTTCCCGCTCACTTGTAGATGAAGCCGACAACGCCGTGGTAACGGCCAGGTGGCCTATCGGTCTGCATGGTGCCGTAGACGCGATTGACGCGACCGAGGAACATGCCAGCGCCGTCGCTCGGCGCATTGAAATTATCGTCGGGCTTGGCCAATTCGTTGCGCGCCACGGGCCGCGCCAGATAGGGCGTGATGATGATCACGAGCTCGCTCTCGTTGCGCACGAAGTCGCGGCTGCGGAAGAGCGCGCCGAGCACCGGAATCTTGGTCAGTCCGGGCAATCCAACGACGGCCTGCCTGACGTCGTCGCGCACGAGGCCTGCGATCATCATCGAGCCGCCGGAAGGCAGTTCCACCGTCGTATCGGCCAGGCGTTTGCGGAGCGACAAAGCGTTCATGCCGATGCTGCTGTTATCCGTGGATGCCGACACGGAGCCCTCGGTTGTCGGTTCGGAAACCGACGTTCTCACCTTCAGGCTGATGCGGCCGGGTGACAGCACCACCGGCTGAAACTCCAATCCGATGCCGTATTCGATCTTCTCGATCTGATAGGTCTTCAGGCCGGTCTGGTTGTCGTTGGAGACGTTGGCGGAAACATTGGTCACCATGTTGTATTCGCCGCCGACCTTGAAGGTCGCCTTCTCCCCCGACACGGCGGTCAAGGTCGGCTCGGCCAAGGTCTTCATGACCCCCGACTGCTCCATTGCGTTAATATAGGACTGCAGACCGGACGCACTGATCCCTAGGCCCGCGTTCGACAGCGGCTTACCGAGACCAGTGTAAGGGTCGCTGAGCGCGCCCCAGGAGATGCCGTTGCTGCCGCCGCTGGCCATCATGTTGACGCCGAGCTGCTTCATCACCGAGCGGCTGACTTCGGCCACCGTCACCTTCAGCGTCACCTGATCGTCGCCGATGATCTGCAGCAGATTGACGATCTTGGAGACCCGGCGCTCCTGGTCGGGATTGTTGATGTCGACGCCGCCATTGGCGGACCCGCCGGCGGCCGTCTGTGAATATTGGCCGGTCGTCGCTTCACCGCCCGAGACGAAGATGGTGGCCAGGTCGACGGCACGCTTGGCGTCGAGCGGTGTATCGACATTGCCGGTGAGAATCACGTTGTCGTTCAGCAGCTCGACCTTGATCTGCGACGTCGGGAGGAAGCGCTTGAGATAGTCATCCAGCCCGGCCACATCGCGTTCGACCGCCAGGTCAAGACTGGCGATCTGCTCGCCGTTGGGGCCGAAGACGAAGATGTTGGTTTCGCCGACCGCCTTGCCGAACAGATAGATGCGGCGCGCCGTGCGCGTCACTGCGTCGGCGACCGCGGGATTGGCGACGAGTATGTCGTAGGCGTCGCTCGGCAGGTCGATGACCACCGACTTATTGAGGCCGAGCTTGACGCGCTGCGAGGCAACCGAGGCTGTCACACCCGCTGCCCTGTTCGCGGCCTTTGCCTCGACGGGCCCAGGTGCATTGGTGCCGATCAGGAACAGGCCGATTGCGGCCGCCGCGATGACGGGCAGTTTGCCGATTAGCCTCATTTCCTTGCTCCCACTTCGGAAACCTGGCCCGACTTGATCAATCGCACCGTGCCGCGCCGGCCATTGCCGTTCACCAGATAGTCGGCCTCGCCCAGGTTCTTCTCATTCGTGTCGGTGATCGAACGCAGCGCCAGGGTCAGGCGGTCCGCCATCTGCTGCGCCACCGTGATGATCTCCGCCTGCTGCGGCGTGAGCTCCAGCGTCGCGGTCTGGCCGACCCTGGTCTTCTTGCCTTCCTCGTCCTCCTGGATGGTCTGGTCGATGGCCAGGACACGGATGTTCTTCAGGATGGTCTCGGTATTGAAGCCGCTGCCGCCATTGCTGGCGTCGGCCCGCCGGGTCATGATGACGTCGACGAAGTCATTGGGCAGGATGAAGCCGCCGGCGGACGTATCGGCCGATATGGCGGTCGCGACCGCGCGCATGCCGGACGGCAGGATCGAGGACATGAAGCTCTGCCCCTCGCCGACCAGCTTGGAGCGCCGCAACGGCTCACCGGCATACATGGCTACACGCGCCACCGAGCCCTTCAGCTTTTCGACTGCGTCCGGTTCGGCCGCACGGGTGATGAAATTGGCGTTGATGCCGCTCGCCGGCCACTGCTCCCACCTGATGTTGTCACCGAGCTGGCTGCCCATTGCGACATCGCCGGAAAGCGCCAGCACGTCCTGCAGCGCGATCGCCGGCTGCTTGGGAGCGTTGACGACGACTTGAGCCGGCGGCGCCACTACCATGTTCTTCGCGACATAACCCGCGCCACCCGCCGCGGCCACGGCCACGCTCAGAATAATCAGTCGGGATGCTGGCATTCGTCCGGACCCTTCGCCTCAAGGCAAACCACCTCGCCAAGCCGGACTTTGCAGCCGCAATCGTCAAAACAAGGTTAATGCAATGCTTACGATCGTGATTAATTTAACGTTTACTCAAATTGGACCGAACCGCCTTGCCGTTAACAAAAAAGGCGGCCAAGTGCCGCGAGAACCCTTGTCACAGAAACTGATTTTCCGAAGGCAACAAGCTGTTTGGTAGGCGTAAAGCCAGACTCCGAAGCGCACCGAGCGCATCTGAAGATGGCGATATGCTTTAGGTCGTGAGCCTATCCAGCGCCCAGACCATCAACGAAGAATCCGGAAAGGTGAGGAGCCCGCCAAGACCAAGCGCGATGCCATAAGGAATGCCTGCGGTCTCGTCGGCGAAATGGCGGAGAAAACGGTTGTGGCCGGTGTAAACCGCAAATGGCGATTTCCGGTAGGCCAGAATGGCAACCGTCAGCAGGCCGCCGATCAATGTCGAGGTCACCAAGTAGCCGATGAGATTGATGTTGAGCCCCATCCATACGGCGGTCGCGGCCAGCAGCTTGGCATCGCCGCCGCCCATGCCGCCGAGCGCGAACAGTCCGAACGTCGCGGCCAGCACCAGGGCACCTGCCGCGAAATGCCCGCCATAAATGGCCCAGTCCATCCCGGTCAAAGGAGCGACCAGAGCGAACGTCGCCACGAGCAGCACCGGCACGCGGTTGGCGATCGTCATCGAAAGCATGTCGGAGATCGCCGCAAACAGCATGCAGAATGGAAAGACGACGAAGATTACAGCTTCAAGCATGAGACAACACTATGCCGTGAGAAAAGTAACACGCCCAGTCTAGCCACACGCCATTAACGGTCGGTGAGTGCCGACGATCAAATTCGCGCGCAACCAGATGCTGCAACGAACAAGGGCCGCCTCGAGGCGGCCCTTCTCGTCGAGAGCGACTTCGTCGTCCTCGGGTTGTTGTTAGTTGGAGTTTTGGACCGCGCTGGCAATTGCCTTGAACTTGGTGTTCAGGGCAGTGCCGAGCTGGCCAGCGCCGACCATGATGGCGAGCGCGATGAGGGCGGCGATCAGACCGTATTCGATGGCGGTCGCGCCGGATTCGTCCTTCACGAAACGTGCGATAAGGTTAGACATTCGAGAGCTCCTACTCCACGTGTTACAGCACTTCCGTCAACTTCTCTTGCCGGTTGATCGGATGTGCCAAATCTAGGGGGAAGCCCTTTCGATCGGCTTAATAAATACCCTTACCGATTCCTTTCCGGAGGCGATCCCGTTGCTTGGTTAACCGTGGCCTAAACCTCCAGAGGCGGAGCGGCGGGCAGGAAAAGCGCGGAGATCCGGCCCATCCGCGATTTCGCTAAAACAGCGTATGCTCTCCGGCTTATGACCGCCGAGCCGGCCAATCCTTATCGCGGCCATGCGGCGCTTAACCGTCGGTTCACCAATTTCGTTCATGTTCCGTTGAACAGTCTGCCGCTCCGGAGCGCTTCAATGACCTCGTCGAGATCGCCATTTTCAGTCGTCGCGCTGCTGGCTGTCGCCGCATCCGTCATGCCGGCCAGCGCCGGGGCCGGCATCGAGGTCACCATGAATCAAGCAAAGATCGTCAAGTTGTCGCGCGCGGCCGATACGATCGTCGTCGGCAATCCGGCAATCGCCGATGCCGCCGTGCAGGATGCCTCGACGGTCGTTCTCACCGGCAAGGGTTTCGGCGTGACCAATCTGGTCGTGCTCGATTCCGATGGCAGCCCGATCATAGATGAGCAGGTGACGGTCGTCCGACAAGCCGCGTCCTCGGTGCGCATCTATCGACGCGCCGAAGTCCAGACCATGTCCTGCACGCCCTATTGCGAAAGCTCGTACAAGAGCGAGGCTGAGAAAACGTCCGAAACGGAAATGAACGCAGCCCGCTGAGCTTAAGAACGCAAGCGCCCGCAGGTTAACAGCGGGTTAAGGGCAGCCCACCGAGTTTAACGCTGATCCAAACCGGACCTCAATGGGTGGCCGATAGGTTGCAGCCGACATTGCAAGGGATCGGCAGGAACGGAACATGAGCAGGGCGCCCAAGGGTGGCATGAACGGCAAAGCCGAGGCAAAGCCACGCCCCGGTTTCTTCAGCGACAGGCGCGGCAGCACGGCATTGGAATTCGCAATGCTGGCCATGCCGTTCGCCTTGCTCGTTTTCGCCATCCTGGAGAGCTGCATCTCGTTCGCCGGCCAGGAAGTGATGGCCAACGCCACCGACGATATCGCGCGCCAGCTGCGAACCGGCCAGCTCAAGAAGGCCAACGTCACCGACGCCTCGATCAAGACGCTGATCTGCGACAGGCTGGAGATCATGGTCGCCACGAACTGCCCCGGTTCCGGGTCAAATGCTTCCCTGTTGGTGGACCTGCGCGAATATCCGACCTTCGCCGACGCCGCAGCGGCGGGCTTCAAGATCCAGAACGGCGAAATCGTGCTGACAGGCACGAGCTCGACGACTTTCACGGTGTCGCCGGGGCTGGCGGAATCGAAGAACATGCTGCGGGTTTTCTACAAATGGCCGGTGATCACCGATTTCCTGGCTAAACAGATGGCCAATCTGAATGGCGGCAAGACGCTGCACTTCGCATCGGTGACCTGGCAGAACGAACCATTCGACGACTGAAGCAGGTCGCGTGAGGCGACCTGCTTTGGCTTTTTGATTTTCGGCATGTCTCCCGAAACCGGGTCCACTTCGGGAGACATGCTTCAAGATTGCGGCCGGCCGAGACTTACGGCGGTGTGGGGGTAGGATATGTACCGTGCGGGGGCACAGCGGCGAATTTCGGCTTTCGTGACGAAGGCGGCACGGTTTTGCCTCGATCGCCGCGGCGTCGCGGCAATCGAGTTCGCGTTCATCGTGCCGGTGCTGCTCATCATGTACTTCATCACGATGGAAGCCTCGCAGGCCATCGAAACCAGCAAGAAGGTCAGCCGCATCGGCAGCATGGTGGCGGATCTCGTCACGCAGCAGACCAGCGTCACGAAAGCCGATCTCGACGCGATCATGAAGATCGGCACCTCGACGCTGCAGCCCTACAACCGCTCCACGCCGACGATCATCATCACCGGGATCCAGATCTCCGACGAGGCATCGCCCAAGGCGACGGTGGCCTGGTCGCGCAAGCTCGTGGGCACCACCTATAGCGCCGACGCGGCGAAGACCAGTCCCACCACCGTTCCGCCAACGCTGAATATCCGCAACACCTTCCTTGTCCGGGTGGAAAGCGACCTCGGCTATAAGCCGATCATCACCTGGTCAGCCGACAGTTCGTCGACGCTTGGATTGACCTCGGCCTTCAACAACATATCGATGGGCGAAACGTACTATCTGAGGCCGCGCCGCGGTCCTACGGTTCCTTGCACCGACTGCTGACGGACTAATCCCCGCGAGTTTCCCGCCGCACGATGGCCAGGGCCGTTGCGTAGTCCTTTGATACGGCCAGTTCGAAGCCGCCGGAGTGCGTCGGCTCCAGAAGATCGTAGACGTCCGGAGTCAGCGACTTGAGATTGGTCAGAAACACGGCCAGCCGTCGCTTGGCTTCGGCGTCGAGATCGCTGCGCACGGCATGAGGGCCATATCGCAGCGGAGCCGAGCTCCACAGCACCCGAAGCGACGTCTTCGGGACGCCGGCGGCCGTAAGCCGCAGGATGGTGCCGCCCGTGTCGGTAGGCTGGCCGTCGGCGCCGACAGGCTCCCAGCCGAACAGGCCGTCGGCTTCGCCGTCGCCGAGCATCGCCTCGGCCGCGGTGGCCGACGAGGCGCGCGCCAGGAAAGGTGAATCCTGCGCGATCGGCACGCCTTCGCCGGCCAGTCCGGTCAGCGGCAGGAGGGAACCGGCGACATTGTCGGCGGGCGCGATGGCGATCCGATGCGAGGCGATCGCTGTGAGGCCCGGCACTTTGCCGTCGCGCGTCACCAGCAGGGAACGGACGCCGGCGGCTCCATCGGCATCGACCGGCGCCACCAGCGGCTCGACACAGCCGCAGCGCACCGAAGCCGTAGCGTAGGCGAGCGCCGAATAGACCGCGTACTGTAAGCGGCCGCTCGCCTGAGCCTCGATCAATGCCGCATAGTCGCGAGCAACCACGAACTCGACCTTCATGCCGAGAGCGTTCGTATAGGCATCCGTCAAGCGGGCCAGACCAGGTACCGTGTTGCCTCCTCCAGGCTCGGCGACGATTCCTATGCGAAACGTGCCGATGTCGTCGCGCCAGTCGGCATGCGCCGGCGGGGCCGCGGAGAGCACCGCGAGAGCCGCCGCGCAGGTCCTCAATGCCTGGCTTGCCGCCGATCTTGCGCCCATGCCCATCCTTGCCGCATTCCCTCGATCCGCACCACTTTGCACCAAGCCGTTGCGGTCTGGCATCCGATTTGCCAACGCCGCTGCAGAACTCTATGTCTGGCTGGTTAGATTGGCACGATGGCACCCCTATGGCGCGGGCTTTCCTATTCGTTCTCGATTCTTTCGGCATCGGCGGAGCGGCCGATGCCGAACGCTACGGCGATGCCGGCGCCGACACATTCGGACACATCGCGCAGGCTTGCGCCGAGGGCCGTGCGGATCGTGAAGGCCTGCGCAGCGGACCGCTCGCCGTGCCCAATATGATCTCGCTCGGGCTTGCCAGCGCCGCGCAGACGGCAACCGGGCTGACGGTCGATATCGACGCGCCGCTGCTTGCCGCGTCGTTCCATGGCGCTGCCCAGGAGGTCTCGAGCGGCAAGGACACGCCGTCGGGCCATTGGGAAATTGCCGGCCTGCCCGTGCGTTTCGACTGGGGTTATTTTCCCGACACAGTGCCCGCCTTCCCGGCCGAGCTGACCGGCGCGATCATCCGCGAAGGCAAGGTGCCGGGCACCCTCGGCGATTGCCATGCGCCAGGAACCGAGATCATCGAGCGCTTCGGCGAGGAACACATCCGCACCGGCAAGCCCATCTGTTACACATCGGTCGACTCCGTATTGCAAATCGCCGCGCACGAGACGCATTTCGGCCTGGAGCGGCTCTACGAGCTTTGCCTGACGGTGCGCCGGCTGGTCGATCCGCTCAACATCGGGCGGGTGATCGCGCGGCCCTTCGTCGGCGAGACAAGCGCCACCTTCCAGCGCACCCACAACCGCCGCGACTATGCCGTGCCGCCGCCGGAGCCGACCTTGCTCGACCGGCTGACGGAGCGCGGCAGCAACGTCATCGCCGTCGGCAAGATCGGCGACATCTTCGCCCATCGCGGCATCGCGGAGGTGCGCAAGGCGGGCGGCAACATGGCGATGTTCGACAAGGCGCTCTCCGCCATGGACGACGCCGGCGAAGGCGATCTGGTCTTTGCCAATTTCGTCGATTTCGATACCGAGTTCGGCCATCGGCGCGATGTCGCCGGCTATGCCGGAGCGCTCGAGGCCTTCGATCGCCGGCTGCCGGAAGCGCTGTCGCGCATCAAACAGGGCGACCTTCTCATCCTCACCGCCGACCACGGCAACGATCCGACCTGGCGCGGCACCGATCATACCCGCGAACGCGTTCCGGTGATCGGGATAGGGCCGGGACTGAAGGGCGGCGACATCGGGCTCAGGCCGACCTTCGCCGATATCGGCGAAACCATCGCGGATCATCTCGGGCTTGCGCGTGGCCGCCACGGCACCTCTTTCCTCGCGACGATAGGCGGCCATGCCGGAACTGCCTGAAGTCGAAACGGTGCGGCGGGGGCTGCAGCCGGTTCTGGAAGGGGCGCGGCTCGTCAATGTCGAGGCGCGACGGCCAGACCTTCGCTTTCCCTTTCCGGAACGGTTCTCGGAGCGGCTTGCCGGCAAGACCGTGACGGCGCTTGGCAGGCGCGCCAAATATCTGACGATGCACATCGAAAACGGTCCGGTGCTGATCTGCCATCTCGGCATGTCGGGATCGTTCCGCGTCGAAACCGCTGGCAACGGCCGCATTCCCGGCAGCTTCCATCACGAGCGCTCGAAGAGCGAGGCGCATGACCACGTGGTATTCGATGTCGACTCCCCGAAGGGCGAGCGGTCCCGCGTCATCTTCAACGACCCGCGCCGTTTCGGCTTCATGCTGTTTGCCGAAGGCGCGCCGGACACCCATCCAATGCTGGCGGGGCTGGGCATCGAGCCGACCGGCAATGCGCTCGACGGTCCCCTGCTCGCCTCGTTGCTCGAAGGCCGCAGAACGCCGCTCAAGGCCGCGTTGCTCGACCAGCGGCTGATCGCCGGGCTCGGCAACATATATGTGTCGGAAGCTCTATGGCGCGCCGGGTTGTCGCCGCTGCGCGAAGCCGGCACCATCGCCGGCTCCCGCAGGAAGGCGAAAGAGCAATGCGAACGCCTGGCCGCGGCCATCCGCTCTGTCATCGCCGACGCGATCGCCGCCGGCGGATCCTCGCTGCGCGACTATGTCCAGGCAGACGGGTCGCTTGGCTATTTCCAGCATTCCTTCGCGGTCTATGACCGCGAAGGCGAGCCTTGTCCGAAGCCGGGCTGCAGCGGCCATATCGAACGCATCGTGCAGAGCGGCCGATCGACCTTCTATTGCCGGACCTGTCAGCGGTGAGCTAGACCGGTCTCCTCAATCGAAGCGAGGAGACGATGCCATGGCCTATGAAACCATTCTCGTGGAGACACGCGGCAAGGTCGGGCTGATCACGCTGAACCGGCCGAAGGCGCTCAATGCCCTGAATTCGCAGGTGCTGGCCGAGATCGTGGCGGCGGTGAATGCGTTCGGCGCCGATGCCGGCATCGGCGCAATGGTGCTCACGGGTTCGGAAAAAGCCTTCGCGGCCGGCGCCGACATCAAGGAAATGCAGGCGATCTCCTTTGTCGACGCCTATACTGGAGACTTCTTTGTCGGGTGGGAGGAGCTCACCCGGGCGCGCAAGCCGATCATCGCCGCGGTCGCCGGCTATGCGCTTGGCGGCGGCTGCGAGCTGGCCATGATGTGCGATTTCATCATCGCAGCCGACAACGCAAAGTTCGGCCAACCCGAGATCACGCTCGGCGTCATGCCGGGCATGGGAGGATCGCAGCGATTGACCCGCTTCGTCGGCAAGTCGAAGGCGATGGACATGTGCCTGACCGGGCGGATGATGGACGCTGCCGAGGCCGAGCGCTGCGGACTGGTGTCGCGAGTGGTGCCGGCGGCCGAGCTGGTCGAGGAGGCGCTGAAAGCGGCAGCGAAGATCGCCGAGTTTTCCCTGCCGTCGGTGATGATGACGAAGGAAGCCGTCAACCGCGCTTTCGAGACGACGCTTGCCGAGGGGCTGCGCTTCGAGCGCCGCCTTTTCCACTCGCTGTTTGCGCTCGATGACCAAAAGGAGGGTATGGCCGCCTTCGTCGAGAAGCGGAAGCCGGATTTCAGCAACAGCTAGGGCATGTCGGCCTAATGCGTGCCGCGATTTCGGCAGAAAGCCGGGCATGCACCAAGACAACGGCTTTAGGCGTGCGGACCCGTTTCAGCGCGGTACGGCTTCAAGCCCCAAAAAGACCGCGAAGCGGCGTTGACGCGCCGGAAAAGCTGAACTATAAGCCGCACCAACCGAGGCGGCCCGTGGCTGCCCGTTTGTTTTTTGCGCCCTGCGACCCGCTGGCGCCCACCAGATCAGAAGAGAGGCATCATGGCCAATACGTCCTCGGCCAAAAAGGCAACGCGCAAGATCGCCCGCCGCGCGGCGATCAACAAGAACCGTCGGTCGCGCGTCCGCACCTATGTTCGCCAGGTCGAAGAGGCGCTCGCCGCCGGCGACAAGGTTGCTGCGCTCGAAGCGTTCAAGGCCGCGGAGCCGGAATTGATGCGCGCCGCAACCAAGGGTGTCCTCCACAAGAACACGGCTTCCCGCAAGGTTTCGCGGCTGGCCCAGCGGGTCAAGGTGCTGTCGGCCTGACCGACTTCCCTTTAGAACCGTTATCCTTGAACCCGGCCGCACAGGCCGGGTTTTTTCGTTTGCCGGCAAGTACTTAAAAAGAACGGTCGGACAACTACGATTGGGCCGAATTTCAAAGTAGCCAATGTTTTGCCGGCATATACATAATCGCTCATGTCGACGACCGCTGGATGCGGGCACGGCCACAGATGAGCCTGCCACAAAATCGATATATTTTTCAAAAGCTTACAGACGGTCATCCACAGCTTGTTCAACTCGCGGAGGAGCGGCGGGGGACAAGTAGCTGTCAAGAGAATTATTTCAGAAAATTTCCGAAGGTGTGGCCTTTTTCACATTCCACGGAAAAGGGTTTGAATCACAATGGCTTTATGAAAATGGGCCGCAGTGGCACCTGCTTTGAACACGTCTCCGGTAACCAGATTCGTTAAAAATCCGTTAGACGTGGCCTTGCCCTATCCACAGCGATTTCGGTAATGTCCATCCATCGAAGGGACGGGCACCTGCCCTTAACCCAGCCTGAATCGGCCAGCAAAAAATGGCGGAATTCATGACGCGGAGCAATTCCGCGTGCGGCTTGGTTTGTCTCTTCGGTGCGGGTAGGGGACTGGCGTAATTGTACATGGCAGTCGACGTTGGGCCGGCATTTTCGCCGGGCGGTGTTGTATTGTCTTGGCATGATCAAGCCGGCTTGCGAGAGCCGGCAGAGGTCCCTTGCGCAACGTTGCAACGATATCGCCGGCGGCGGCGATAGAGGCGCAGCGAAAAACGTCGCCGGACCCAGGGTGCAGGAGGCGCACTCCCGGCGGAAAAGGGTACGAGAGACAAGGAACTTGATCATGCAGAGCGGCATCGAAGGGGAGATTGCGGGCGAACTCCCATTCCCAGCAACTATCGTCGGAGGGGACGACATGGCGGCATCCAGCGACGCTGAACAGAAGTTCGAGCGGGTCAAGGCCCAATTGAAGGCGCGTCTGGGAGCCGAGGTCTATTCGAGCTGGTTTGGCCGCATGAAGGTTGCCGAGGCGTCTCGCGGCATGGTCCGCATCTCGGTACCGACGGCCTTCCTGCGGTCGTGGATCAACGGCCATTACCTTGATCTTATCGCCGAACTGTGGAGGCACGAGGATCCCGACCTTCTCAAGATCGAGATCGTCGTGCGGACCGCCACGCGGCAGGGCCGCAACAATGTCGAGCCGGAGATCGCGCCGGCGCGCAAGATGACCAAGCAGGCCCAGACCGCGCTTGCCGCCGGCACCGCGAGCGCCGGTCGGGTGGAACGGACGCCGGCGCCCCGCCAGGGCGTGCCAGTGGAGACCGAGTTCCGCCACAATGTGCTGGGGTCGCCGCTCGACCCGCGCTACACTTTCACTTCGTTCATCGAAGGCCCTTCGAACCGTGTTGCTTTCGCGGCGGCCAAGGCGGTGGCGGAATCGCAGTCGAGCGCGGTGCGCTTCAACCCACTCTTTCTCCATGCGACCGTCGGCCTGGGCAAGACGCATCTGTTGCAGGCGATCGCGGCGGAATCGCTGCGGCACAATCCGAAATCGCGCGTGGTCTACCTGACGGCGGAATATTTCATGTGGCGCTTCGCCACCGCGATCCGTGACAACAATGCGCTGACGCTCAAGGAGCAGCTGCGCGACATCGATCTGCTGATAATCGACGACATGCAGTTCCTGCAGGGCAAGTCGATCCAGCACGAGTTCTGCCATCTCATCAACATGCTGCTCGACAGCGCCAAGCAGGTGGTGGTCGCCGCCGACCGGCCGCCGTCTGAACTGGAGTCGCTGGAGCCGCGGGTGCGCTCGCGCCTCAACGGCGGCGTGGCGCTCGAAATGTCGGCGCCGGATTTCGGCATGCGCCTCGGCATGCTGAAGCTGCGCCTTGCCACTGCCAAGATCGACGATACCTCGCTCGACATTTCGGATGAGATCCTCGATCACGTCGCCAGAACGGTGACGGGCAGCGGGCGCGAGCTCGAAGGCGCCTTCAACCAGCTTCTGTTTCGCCAGTCCTTCGAGCCGCAGATCACTATCGACCGCATCGACGAGATCCTCGGTCATATCTACCGCTCGGGCGAGCCGAAGCGGGTGCGTATCGAGGACATCCAGCGCATCGTGGCGCGCCACTATAACGTTTCGAAGACGGAACTGCTCTCAAACCGCCGCACGCGCACCATCGTCAAACCGCGGCAGGTAGCGATGTATCTGTCCAAGGTGATGACGCCGCGCTCGCTGCCGGAGATCGGACGCCGTTTCGGCGGCCGCGATCACACGACGGTCCTACACGCCGTGCGCAAGATCGAGGATCTTTCCGGCGCCGACAACACGCTGGCGCAGGAACTCGAACTGCTCAGAAGGCTGATCAACGAGCAGGCCTGAGCGCTTCGCCCGCTTTATCCCCAGAAAGCCCGCGCAACCGGCTGGAACCGGTGCCGCGGGCTTGCGTTTGCAGGGTTTTTACTGTCAGCTTACATAGATTCTGAGCTTTTCGGAGCTTTTGCGGGACGCCGCTGCCCGGTGACCCGCTCATCATTGAAGCGAGCCTGTTTCGTCATGCGTGTTATCCTGGAACGATCCAATCTCCTGAAGTCCCTCAACCACGTCCATCGCGTGGTGGAGCGGCGCAACACCATACCGATCCTGTCGAATGTGCTGCTCAGCGCCGAGGGCGCCAGCCTGGAAATGAAGGCCACCGACCTCGACCTTGAAGTGACCGAAGCCACGCCGGCCAAGGTCGAGCGCGGCGGCGCGACGACGGTTCCGGCGCATCTGCTCTACGACATCGTGCGCAAGCTGGCCGACGGCGCCGAGGTGATGCTGAAGACCGACGAGGACGGCAACGCTATGACCGTCACGTCCGGGCGCTCCAGCTTCCGCCTGCAGTGCTTGCCGCAGTCCGATTTCCCGGAGCTTTCGGCCGGCTCCTTCTCGCACATCTTCCGGCTCGATTCGGTAGCGCTCAAGGGCCTGATCGAGAAGACGCAGTTCGCGATCTCGACCGAAGAGACGCGCTACTATCTCAACGGCATCTTCCTGCACACGCATGAGGCGGGCGGCAAGCTGAAGCTGCGCTCGGTCGCGACCGACGGGCACCGACTGGCGCGCGCCGAGATCGACGCGCCGGCAGGCTCCGAAGGCATGCCCGGCATCATCATCCCGCGCAAGACGGTGAGCGAGCTGCAGAAGCTGGTCGACGACCCTGATATCGCGGTGACGACGGAACTGTCGGATACCAAGATCCGCTTCACCATCGGCAGCGTCATCCTGACCTCGAAGCTGATCGACGGCACCTTCCCCGATTATCAGCGCGTCATCCCGACCGGCAATGACAAGAAGCTGGTTATCGACCGCCAGAGCTTTGCCGCCGCCGTCGACCGCGTCTCGACCATTTCGTCCGAGCGCGGCCGAGCCGTGAAACTGTCGATCAATGACGGCCAGCTCACGCTCGCCGTCAACAATCCGGATTCCGGCAGCGCAACCGAGGAGCTGGCGGCCGACTACTCGTCCGACCCGATCGAGATCGGCTTCAACGCCAAATATCTGCTCGACGTCGCCGCCCAGCTCACCGGTTCGGAAGCCAAGTTCATGCTGGCGGATGCCGGGTCTCCGACGCTGATCCACGACATGGCCGACGAGACCGCGCTCTACGTGCTGATGCCGATGCGGGTCTAGGCTTTGTCTCTTTTGTTGACGCAATTCCGGACGGAAAACCGCTATGCACTTTTCCTGGAATTGCTCTAGCAGGCCTCACATGTCGCCGTGACCTCGGACGCCAAACAGCTTCGGCAGCAGAGCTATATAAGTAAGCTTACACTTACAAATTTTCGCAACTATGCGGGACTTTCGCTTGATCTCGGCCCCGGCGCTGTCGTGCTGTCCGGCGACAATGGCGCCGGCAAGACCAATCTGCTCGAAGCCGTTTCGCTGCTGACGCCGGGGCGCGGGCTGCGCCGCGCGCCTTACGCCGACGTCGCCCGCGAGGGCGGCGATGGCGGCTTTGCCTTGCATGCGCGCATCGAAGGACCGGAAGGTCAGGTCGAAATCGGCACCGGCATTGCCGGCGGCGATGGTGCCGCGGAAGGCGGCAGGCGCGTGCGCATCAACGGCGCGCCGGCAAAATCGGCCGAGGATATGCTCGAATGGCTGCGGGTCGTCTGGCTGACGCCGGCGATGGACGGGCTGTTTCCAGGGCCGGCCGCCGACCGCCGCCGCTTCCTCGACCGGCTGGTGCTGGCGATCGACCCGGGCCATGGGCAGCGCGCGCTCGATTACGAGAAGGCGATGCGTGGCCGTAACCGTTTGCTTACGGAAGGCTCGCGCGACAGCGGCTGGTTCGACGCGATCGAGATGCAGATGGCCGAAACCGGAGTGGCGATCGCGGCGGCCAGGGCCGAGCTGGTGCGACTGCTTGCGGCCATGATCGACAAGCTGCCGGGCAGCGGCCCGTTTCCGCAGGCCGACATCAGCCTCGCCGGCGAATTGGAAAGCGAAATCGCGGTCACACCGGCAGTCGACGTCGAGGAGCGATTCCGCGCCATACTCGCCAATGGCCGCGAGCGCGACCGCGCCGCCGGCCGCACGCTCGACGGTCCGCACCGCTCCGACCTCGCGGTCCGCCACCGGCCGAAGTCGATGCCGGCCGAATTGTGCTCGACCGGCGAGCAGAAGGCGCTGCTTGTCGGCATCGTGCTGTCGCATGCGCGGCTGACCGGCGAGATGTCGGGCCTGACGCCGATCCTGTTGCTCGACGAGATCGCCGCACATCTCGACAGCGGCCGGCGCACTGCGCTGTTTTCCATCCTCGAAGAGCTCAACTGCCAGGCCTTCATGACCGGCACCGACGCGGCGCTGTTTTCCAGCCTTGCCGGGCGGGCGCAATTCCTGACGGTCGATCACGGCAGCGTCGGCCCGACCGGCTGAACTGTCGAAGAGTTGAAAGCCCCTTGCACGACGATTTGTCCTGCGGGACAAGGCTTCGCCTTGCATGTGAGTGACAAAGCTTCGCTTTGCATATGCATGACAAGGCTTCGCCTTGCATGTCAGTGACAAGGCTTCGCCTTGCATGTGCATGACAAGGTTTCCTGCCCGCTATATGGTCCGGCCATGACGAATGCTGCACTCACCGACGAAGAGCTTGAGCGCTATGCCCGCCACATCGTGCTGCCCGAAATCGGCGGCCCCGGCCAGCAGAAGCTGAAGCGGGCGCGGGTGCTGGTGATCGGCGCCGGCGGGCTTGGGGCCCCTGTGCTCGAATATCTCGCGGCGGCCGGCGTCGGCACGCTCGGCATCGTCGACGACGATGATGTCTCCTTGTCCAACCTGCAGCGGCAGGTGATCCATGGCAGCGATACGATCGGCATGGCGAAGACCGACAGCGCTTCGGCGGCGATCATGCGCATCAACCCCAATGTCAGGGCGGAACTGCATCGCCTCAGACTGACCGAGCAAAATGCCCCTGCCCTCGTCGCCCAATACGATATCGTGGTCGACGGCTCCGACAATTTCGAGACACGCTATGCTCTGGCCGATGCCTGCGCGCAGGAAAAGAAGCCCCTGGTCACTGCCGCCGTTGGCCGCTTCGACGGCTCGGTGACGGTGCTGAAGCCATTTGAAACGGGGGCCAATGGCCAGCGCAATCCAGGCTACCGCGACCTTTTTCCGGAAGCGCCGCCCGAAGGGCTGATGCCATCCTGCGCCGTTGCCGGCATCGTCGGCGCGCTGACGGGCGTCATCGGCACGCTGGAGGCAATGGAAGCGATTAAGCTGATCGCCGGCATCGGCGAGCCGCTGGTCGGCCGGCTGCTGCTTTACGACGGGCTGACCGCCCGTTTCGACACCGTCCGCTACAAGGCAGTCTGAGCGCATGGATCAGACGGCCACTCTCCTCGTCAGCGAGCTTCCGCCGGACTTTGCGCAGTGGGACGAATTGCTGGCGCTGATCCGGCGCGCCTTCGCCTATATGGACGGCGTCATCGACCCGCCGTCCTCGGCGCATCATCTCACACCCGAAAACCTCAAGAGCAAGGCCGGGCAAGAAACGCCGTTCCTGGCCATGGAGAACGGCCGGATCGTCGGCTGCGTCTTTGCGATGGAGAGGGCAGACGATTTCTATGTCGGCAAGCTTGCCGTCGAGCCTGGCCTTCAGGGGCGAGGCATAGGCGGACGGCTGATGCAGGCCGTCGACGATCTTGCCCACCGGCGCGGCAAGCAGGCCCTCGAGCTGCAGACGCGTATCGAGCTTACGGCGAACCACGCGGCCTTCGCCCGGCTCGGCTTTCGCGAGACCGGGCGCACCGCGCATGCGGGCTACGACAGGCCGACCTCGATCACCATGCGCAAGGTGCTGTCTTGAGCCTCGCGCTCAGCCCGGAGGAACAGGCAACCGCCGCCGGTAAGGACGGCGCGGGAATGGCGATGCGCATCGTCGCCGAGAGCGCGCGCCTGCTCGGCGCGCCGGGGCTGATCCCTATCTGTTCGGCGCATATCGACGGCGCGCTCTATCATGGCGATTCCGGCACGCTGTTCGCCGAGCGGCTGGTCGAAGGCGGCGCCAGTGTTGCCGTGCGCTCGACGCTCAATGTCGGGGCGCTCGACCTGACGGGCTGCTCGCGCATCCGCCTGGAAGAGCCGCAGCGCGGCATGGCGCGGCGGATGATGGATGCCTATCGCAAGCTCGGCTGCGAACAAAGCTGGACCTGCGCGCCCTATCAGGCCGGGCACAGGCCGGCACAGGGCAGCGATGTCGCCTGGGGCGAGTCCAATGCGGTGGTGTTCTGCAATTCGGTGCTGGGCGCCCGCACCAACCGCTACGGCGATTTCCTCGACATCGCCTGCGCCATCACCGGCCGCGCACCGGATTATGGCCTGCACCGGGCCGAGAACCGCCGGGCGCGGCTGGTGTTCGACGTCTCGGGCCTATTGCCTTCCTTCCTCGCTTCCGAGATCGCCTGGCCGGTGCTGGGCAGCCTCTATGGCCGCGAGGTCGGGGATACGATCAGCGTCGTCGTCGGCATCGCCAATCATCCCGGCGACGACGCGCTAAAGGCCTTCGGCGCCGCTGCCGCTTCCTCCGGCGCGGTCGGGCTGTTCCACATTGCAGGTGTCACGCCAGAGGCGCCGAACGTCGAAACCATTCTGGCCGAGCCGAAACCGGAGGCGGTGATCCACGTCACGCCGCAGATGGCGGCGAAGGCTCGCGCCGGCCTGTCGACGGCGGCGGTGCCGAAAACCATCGATGCGGTCGCCATTGGCAGCCCGCATCTGTCCTTTGCCGAGTTCGAGATGCTGGAGCGGCTGATTGCCGGAAGACGGCTCGCCGTGCCGATCTATGCCTGCACCGGCCGTCATGTGCTTGCCTTCCTGGAGCAGGACGGCCGGCGGAAGAGGCTCGAAGCGAGCGGGGTCGTCATCGTTGCCGACACATGCGTGGTGGTGACGCCGATCATGCCGGAACTTGCCGGCGGCGTGCTTATGACCAATTCGGGCAAGTTCGCGCATTACGCTCCGGGCAACACCGGCTATGCGGTGCTCTATGCCTCGCTCGCCGATTGCGTCGAAAGCGCGGTCGCCGGCAAGCCGCGCTTCACGGACCTCGCCGCATGAGCGCCGCCACGGAGATATTGGTACGGGGCAAGGCCGGTAAAGGCGAAGCGCTGGTGCTGACGGCGCCGATCAGCTTCTGGGGCGGCGTCGACCCGAAGACAGGCCGCATCGCCGATGTCCGCCACCCGCAGCATGGCGAGGTGATTTCCGGCCGGGTGC
Source organism: Mesorhizobium sp. WSM4989 (assembly GCF_029625795.1). NCBI lineage: Bacteria > Pseudomonadati > Pseudomonadota > Alphaproteobacteria > Hyphomicrobiales > Phyllobacteriaceae > Mesorhizobium > Mesorhizobium sp. WSM4989. Next base: position 1,626,360 of record NZ_JARTVN010000001.1, read on the forward strand.
TGTTCCTGCCGGGCACCATCGGCTCCTCGTCGGCTTCGGCAGTGCTGATGGAACTGGTCCACAACGGCCGCGGGCCGGCAGCCCTTGTGCTGCACGAGCCGGACGCCATTCTTCTGCTCGGCCTGATCGTCGCGCGCGAAATGGGCTGGGAAACACCTATGGCGGTGCGGCTCGGACGCGGTGTGTTCGACGCCTATCGCGGAAGCACCGTCAAAGTCGACGACGACGGCGCCGTGAGCGTCGCCGCCTGAACAACCCGTGGTTTTTCAGGTCCTGAGCGGCAACACACGGTCCGGCGGGCGATGGCCGTCGAAGAAGGCGCGAATGTTGATGATCACCTTCTCGCCCATGTCGATGCGGCCTTCGAGCGTCGCCGAGCCCATATGCGGCAACAGAACGACCTTGCCCTTGTGGGCGAGCTTCAACAGCTTGCTGTTCAGCGCCGGCTCGTGCTCGTAGACGTCGAGGCCGGCGCCGGCGATCTTGCCGTCCTGGATGAGTTTGATCATCGACTCTTCGTCGATGATGTCGCCCCGCGCTGTGTTGACGATGTAGGCCGCCGGCTGCATCAGCGCCAGCCGCCGGGCCGACAGCAGATGAAAGGTCGCCGGCGTCGACGGGCAGTTGACCGAGATGATATCCATCCGGGCGAGCATCTGGTCGAGGCTTTCCCAATAGGTCGCTTCCAATTCGTCCTCGACCGCCGGCAGCACGCGGTGGCGGTTGTGGTAGTGGATGGACAGGCCGAACGCCTTGGCGCGCCTGGCGACCGCCGTGCCGATACGGCCCATGCCGACAATGCCCAGGCGCTTGCCCCAGATGCGGCGGCCGAGCATCCAGGTCGGGGACCAGCCGGCCCATTTCTTCTCGCCGGTGAGCACGTTGGCGCCTTCGGCCAGCCTGCGCGGCACTGCGAGCATCAGCGCCATGGTCATGTCGGCGGTGTCTTCGGTGAGCACGTTCGGCGTGTTGGTGACGGTGATGCCTTTCTTGGCCGCCGCCGAGACGTCAATCTTGTCGACGCCGTTGCCGAAATTGGCGATCAGCTTGAGGTTCTCGCCGGCCTGGGCGATCAGCGCGGCATCGATGTGGTCGGTGATGGTCGGGACCAGCACGTCGGCTTCCTTGACCGCCGCAACCAGCTCAGGCTGGGTCATCGGCCGGTCCTCGACGTTGAGGCGCGCGTCGAACAGTTCGCGCATGCGGGTCTCCACCGGATCGGGCAGCTTGCGCGTGATGACGACGAGGGGCCGTTTTTTACCTGCCATTGTTTCCCCGAAGCTTCCTCGAAACCGATCTCGTTGAGACCTCTTTAACCAAGACAAGCGAAACTTGAAGCCAGTCGCGGTATCAGCCCACTCCTGTAACAAGCGGTGCCGCCGAAGACAAAGAAAAAGGGGCGCTCCTCCCACGGACCGGCGCCGAAAGGAATGAACGTGTCTGGTTTCGCCTCGCTCCGCCTGGCTTTCAGCGCAGCCGTTCTCGGCACTCTGCTTTGGGCGCCGCAGACATCCGCGCAAGGCGCGGCCACGTCGGCGCAGACCGTGACGCTGGGGCCGAGCGGCCTGCCGCTGCCGCGCTTCGTCAGCCTGAAATCCGGACGCGTCAACTCGCGCGTCGGTCCGGGCGCCAACTATTCCGTCGACTGGATGTACATGAAGGCCGGACTGCCGATGGAAATCATCCAGGAATTCGACACCTGGCGCCGCGTGCGTGACGCCGACGGCTCCGAAGGCTGGATCAACCAGTCGCTGCTTTCGGGCCGCCGCACCGCGATCGTCGCCCCCTGGCAGCGCGGCAAGGGCGGCCGAATCAATCTGCTCGACGATCCCGACAAGGACGCCGGCGTTGTCGCCATCCTTGAGCCAGGCGTGATGGGCTCGATCAAGAAGTGCGACGGTCAGTGGTGCGAGATGACCTTCGACGGCCATACCGGCTGGGTCGCCCAGTCGCAAGTCTGGGGCGCCTACCCGGGCGAAAAGGTCAAGAACTGATCTATTTTGTCTGGACCATGATCTGATCCAAACCGTAGGTCAGCGTAGCAAAACCGGTTCCGACTTTTCGCGATCATGGTCTTCGAGCCGTATCGCCAGATCGACGGGCCTCATCGCGGGCAGATCAGTCGCGGCGCTTGGGGCGCAGCCTCAGCACGATATCGACGTTGGCGATCTCCATGCCTTCCGGAGGCTCCGGCAGGTTGGAGACGCTCACCGGGCCGCTGGCGATATCGAAGATCCGGTTCTCGCCCTCGACATAGAAGTGGTGGTGATCGGAAGTGTTGGTGTCGAAATAAGTCTTCGACCCTTCGACGGCGAGGATGCGCAGCATGCCGGCCTGGGTGAATTGATGAAGGGCATTGTAGACGGTGGCCAGCGAAACCGGCACACCGGCGGCGATCGCCTCTTCATGCAATTCTTCGGCCGAAAGGTGACGGTCGCCCTTGGCGAAAAGCAGGTCGGCCAGCGCAATGCGCTGGCGCGTCGGCCTCAGGCCGGCTTCGCGAACCCGCTTGTCCACAGCGACATTTTCCTTCCGGCAGCCCGAATCCATCTATCCCGTCTAGCTTGCAAGCCCCATAGACCGGTCCAGAATGGCAAAAAGAGGTCAATGCCAAAAACTGGACACCACCCGACATATATTCTGTCGCCCAAATGCGATCAATAGCGCGCATTGACCCAGGCAGGCGCACGGGTTAAGCGCAAACGCCGGTTTCCGGCCACAAACAGAGTGTGTTAGGAAACCAACGACATGGGCGCCCTGCCGCCCGGAACGAGAACGGGGACGGAATTAATGGCGGGTCAAAAGTCCAGCTACGACTACGAGGAACTGCTTGCCTGCGCCCGCGGCGAGCTGTTCGGACCGGGAAACGCCCAGCTGCCCTACCCGCCGATGCTGATGTTCGACCGCATCACCGAGATCAGCGAGACCGGCGGCGCCTTCGACAGGGGCTTCATCCGTGCCGAGTTCGACATCAAGCCGGATCTTTGGTTCTTCGCCTGCCATTTCATCGGCAATCCGATCATGCCGGGCTGCCTTGGCCTTGACGCCATGTGGCAATTAACCGGCTTCTATCTCGGCTGGCTCGGTGAACCCGGTAAAGGCATGGCGCTGTCAACCGGCGAGGTGAAGTTCAAGGGCATGGTGACGCCATCGGTCAAGAAGGTCGAATATGGCGTCGACTTCAAGCGCGTGATGCGCGGCCGCCTCGTGCTCGGCATCGCCGATGGCTGGCTCAAGGCGGATGGCGAACCCATATACGCGGCAACGGATCTGAAGGTGGGCCTGTCCAAGCAGTCCGCCGCCTGATCGCCAGAGCCACGGGCCCTGGCGTGTCCGACGGATGCGCAAGGACGCTGCGGCAGTTTATTTTGCGTATGATCGAAGGCGGAAACCAATTAGGTTTTTCGCCAAACTACGCCGGAAGGAGTTGCGAATGAGACGCGTCGTAGTGACAGGCCTTGGCATTGTGTCGTCGATCGGCAACAACGCCAATGAGGTGCAGGCCTCACTTTACGATGCCAAGTCCGGCATCAGCTTTTCCAATTCCTTCGCCGAGCACGGTTTTCGCTGCCAGGTGTGGGGCGCGCCGACGCTCGACCCGTCGGCGATGATCGACCGCCGCGCAATGCGTTTCCTGAGCCAAGGCGCTGCCTGGAACCATGTCGCCATGGATCAGGCGATCGCGGACGCCGGGCTCGGCGAGAGCGACATCACCAATGAGCGGACCGGCATCGTGATGGGCTCCGGCGGACCGTCTACCAGGACCATCGTGGAAGCCGCCGAAACGACGCTCAAGAACGGCAGCCCGAAGCGGATCGGTCCGTTCGCGGTGCCGAAGGCGATGTCGTCGACCGCTTCGGCCACCTTGGCAACCTGGTTCAAGATCCACGGCGTGAATTACTCGATCTCGTCCGCCTGCTCGACCTCCGCGCACTGCATCGGCAATGCCTGTGAGCTGATCCAGTGGGGCAAGCAGGATATGATGTTCGCCGGCGGCCACGAGGATCTCGACTGGACGATGTCGGACCTGTTCGACGCCATGGGCGCCATGTCGTCGAAATTCAACGACAAGGCATCGGCCGCTTCGCGCGCCTATGATGTCAACCGCGACGGCTTCGTCATCGCCGGCGGCGCGGGCGTTCTGGTGCTGGAAGAGCTGGAGCACGCCAAGGCGCGCGGCGCCAAGATCTATGCCGAGATCGTCGGCTACGGCGCGACCTCCGACGGCTACGACATGGTGGCGCCGTCCGGCGAAGGCGCCGTGCGCTGCATGCGGCAGGCGCTTGCAACCGTCTCGACGCCGGTCGACTACATCAACACGCACGGCACATCGACGCCGGTCGGCGATTCCAAGGAAATGGGCGCCATCCGCGAGGTGTTCGGCGACCACATGCCGTATATCACCTCGACCAAGTCGCTGACCGGCCATTCGCTCGGCGCCGCAGGCGTCCAGGAATCGATCTACTCCATCCTGATGATGCAGGGCGGCTTCATCGGCGAGAGCGCCCATATCGAGGAGCTCGATCCCGAATTCGAGGGCATGCCGATCGTGCGCAAGCGCATCGACAATGCCAAGATCGACACCGTCCTGTCCAACTCCTTCGGTTTCGGTGGCACCAACGCAACGCTGATTTTCCAGCGCTATTCCGCATAAGGATTGCCTTTTATGGAAGGGTTGATGAAGGGCAAGCGCGGGCTTGTCATGGGGGTCGCCAACGATCATTCGATCGCCTGGGGCATCGCCAGGAAATTGTCCGAACACGGGGCGGAACTCGCCTTCACCTATCAGGGCGACGCCTTCGGGCGGCGGGTCAAGCCGCTGGCCGAGAAGCTCGGTGCCTCGCTGGTCGTGCCTTGCGACGTCGAGGACAGCGCCTCGGTCACCGCAACCTTCCAGACGCTTCGCGAAGCCTGGGGCGGCCTGGATTTCGTCGTTCACGCCATCGGGTTCTCCGACAAGAACGAGCTCAAGGGCCTCTACGCCGACACCAGCCGCGACAACTTCGTCCGCACCATGGTGATCTCCTGCTATTCCTTTACCGAGATCGCCCGCAATGCCGCCGCGCTGATGACGAACGGCGGCTCGATGATCACGCTGACCTATGCCGGGTCGGTGCGGGTCATGCCGAACTACAACGTCATGGGCGTCGCCAAGGCCGGACTGGAGGCGAGCGTGCGCTATCTCGCCAACGATTACGGCCCGCGCGGCATTCGGGTGAACGGCATCTCGGCAGGACCGGTGCGGACGCTCGCCGGCTCAGGCGTATCCGACGCACGCCACATGTTCTCTTATCAGCAGCGCAATTCGCCGCTACGGCGCACCGTCACCATCGACGAGGTTGGCGGCTCGGCGCTCTACCTGCTGTCCGATCTGTCTTCGGGAGTCACAGGCGAGATCCACTATGTCGATTCCGGCTATCACATCGTCTCCATGCCGACGCTAGAGGAACTGAAGCAGAACGACGGCCCCCGCGAATAATTCGCTAACGAAAAAAGCACCTTCCAGTAAAATTGGAGGCATTGGCGGAAACCCATTTTAAGGAGGTATCCGCTAAACGGCCCTGTAGTTCAGGGACCTTGCATGTCTGCAGTCAGCAACCCGAAGCGAACACCGCTGTTCCGGCTGATCACCATCGCCAGCTCGGCCATGGGCAGTTTTATCCTCGGACTCTGGGGGTTGCGCTTCGGCTTCGGCGACGGCCTGGCCGGCATGTCTGCCGGGACGATGGCGGGTATCATCGCCGCGCTCTGTGCCCTTTCCGCCGGCGGCGCCGCGATGTCATTCTTCGCAGGCATCGATGAATCGGCCGAATACGTCTTCAAGGAAACCCATTTCGACAAGATGACCGGCCTGCTGACGCGCCAGGCGATCGTCGGAAAGGTCGCAGCGGCGGCAGCGGAAACGCTAGAGACCGGCGAACCGATCTATCTGATCGATATCGACATCGACCGCTTCAAGCAGATCAACGACGCCATCGGCTACAGTCATGGCGACGAGCTGATCCGCGCCTTCACCAAAAGGCTGAAGGAGAGCATGCCGGAGGATGCCGTGATCGGGCGGCTCGGCGCCGGCGAATTCGCCGTGCTCTTGCCAGACCGTGAGATCCGGGGATATCTCGAACGGTTCCTCGAAACATTCATCAACCGCATGATGGAGCCCTACCAGCTCCAGACGCATCTGCAGTCGGTCAGCATGTCCGTCGGTATCGTGGCGATGCCGAAGGACGGCGTCGATCCAGTGCTCATCCTTCGCCGTTCAAACCTGGCGCTGCAGAATGCGCGCGCAAGCGGCATCGGCAACTGGTCGGTCTTCCACGCCGACATGGGCCGCGTTGCGGACCACCGGCAATGGATTGAATCGGAGCTGAAAACCGCCTTCGACCGCGGCGACTTCAGCCTCCACTACCAGCCGCAATTCGACCTGCAGGGCGGCCGTGTCGTCGGCTATGAAGCGCTGATCCGGTGGAAGCATCCGGAACGCGGCATGATCCCGCCGATGGAATTCATTCCGATCGCCGAGGAAACCGGCATGATCAACCCGATCGGCGAATGGGTGCTGCGCAAGGCTTGCAGCGACGCCCAGTACCTGCCGGAGGATTGCTTCGTCGCCGTCAACATCTCGCCGGTCCAGTTCATGACCAGGGACTTCGTCGGCATCGTGCGCCAGACCATGGCATCGACCGGCATCAAGCCGTCGCGGCTGGAACTCGAAGTCACCGAAACGGCGATGATGCAGGACCGCGACCGCGCGGCCGTCATCCTGCGGCAACTCGCCGAGATGGGCATCTCGGTCGCCGTCGACGATTTCGGCACCGGCTATTCCAACCTGAGCTATCTGATCGACTTCTCGTTCGGCAAGCTGAAGATCGACCGCTCCTTCGTCAGCCGCATCGATACCGATTCCAGCTCGGGCGCTGTCGTCTCGACCATCGTGGGGCTATCGCGGGCGCTCGGCGTCGGCATCATCGCCGAAGGCGTCGAGACCGAGAACCAGGCGACGCTGCTGAGAGCCGCCGGTTGCGAGGTCGTGCAGGGTTATCTGTTCGGCCGCCCCGCGCCGCTCGAGATCGAGCTCGGCGCGTTGCGCCCTGTTCATGCCAGGCGCGAGCCGGCACGCCTCGTCAGCCTGCAGTAGGGCGCTGCGTTCATTTCCTGGAGCAATCACGGGGACGGAAAACCGTCTCACGCTTTACCTGGAATTGCTTTTAACGCCGCGCCGAAAACACCTTGAACATGCCATCGCGCGCGACCTCGGCGTGACTGGAGAAGGCTCCCGCCAGCACCTGTTCGTAGGGCAACTGCCGGTTCGCCACCATGAACAGGCGTCCGCCTGGTTTCAGTGCCTTTGATGCCGCGCGGATCATGCCAGCGCCGATGCCCGGGTCGGCAGCCCTGCCGCTGTGGAAGGGCGGGTTCATGACGATCGCGTCGTAACCTCGCTCGACCGTTTCGGTCAGCAGATCGGTCCAGAAGAAGCGCGGCTCGACAGCGGTTGCGGGGATATTGACCCTTGCCGCCTCCAGGGCCTCGAAATCCGCTTCGTAGAGGTCGAGACCGGACAGCCCTGTCGAGCGTTCCATCACTTCGGCCGCCAGATAGCCCCAGCCGGCACAGAAATCGGCGACATTGCCCGCAAGCCCCTGCGGCAGGCTGTCCAGCAGAAGCTTCGATCCTGCGTCGACCCGATCGAAGGAGAACATGCCGGGCGCGGTGCGGAAGCGGCCTTCGACGACCAGATCGGGGTTGGCGGCGCGAAGCGCCCGGGCCGCATCCATGCCGGCCCGGCGGAACCAGAAGGCGACGCCGTGATGCTTCGGCAGGTGGGCTTCGAGCGGCGACAGCGCGCCCACGCGCTTGCGCAGGCTATCGATGCCGTCTTCCTTGCCGCCAGCGACGACGATCAACCCGCCGGGCGCGACGCGCTCGATGGCTTCGGCGATGCGCAGCTCGTTCTGGCCGCGATGCCGGCCGGCCAGCACAAGGGCAGCATCGAAGGCCGAGCCTTCCGCCCGCGGCGTGACCGAATAGCCGGCTGCCTGCAGAGCACGAAAATGCGGCCGAAAGCCTTGCACGAGATGCAGCGCCGCAGCGACGCCGCCGGGCAAACGGAAACCAGGCTCAGCGCCAAGAAAGAGGATCCGGGCATCGCTTCGCGGCCAAGGCAGCGCTTCGGCCTCGAACGGATAGAACAGCGTCTTCAGCGGCTCAGCGGCCATTCACCTACCCTTGAAGGGCGCTTGAAATAGAAACGGGCGCGACCTTGCAGCGCGCCCGTTTCAATCATGCGGTCAGGCCAATCAGGCGGCGTCTTCCTCGCCTTCCGGCTTCTTCTTTTCCTGAACGATTTCCTTGCCGGTCGCCTGGTCGACGACCTTCATCGACAGGCGCACCTTGCCGCGCTCGTCGAAGCCCATCAGCTTGACCCAAACCTTGTCGCCTTCCTTAACGACGTCGGAGGTCTTGGCGACGCGCTCATTGGCGAGCTGCGAGATGTGGACGAGGCCGTCGCGCGGGCCGAAGAAGTTGACGAAGGCGCCGAAGTCGGCCGTCTTAACGACGGTACCTTCGTAGATCTCGCCGACTTCCGGCTCGGCGACGATGGTGTGGATCCACTTCTTCGCCGCCTCGATCTCCTTGGCGTTGGCCGACGCGATCTTGACCGTGCCGTCATCCTCGATGTTGATCTTGGCGCCGGTCTTCTCGACGATCTCGCGGATCACCTTGCCGCCGGAGCCGATGACGTCGCGGATCTTGTCGGTCGGGATGTGCATGACCTCGATGCGCGGCGCAAATTCGCCGAGCTCGGCGCGCGAGGAAGATATGGCATGCGCCATCTCGCCCAGGATGTGCAGCCGGCCTTCCTTGGCTTGGCCGAGCGCGATGCCCATGATCTCCTCGGTGATGCCATCGATCTTGATGTCCATCTGCAGCGAGGTGACGCCGTTGGCGGTGCCGGCGACCTTGAAGTCCATGTCGCCGAGATGATCCTCGTCGCCAAGGATGTCGGAGAGCACCGCGAAGCGCTCGCCTTCCTTGATCAGGCCCATGGCGATGCCGGCCACGGGCTTGGCGATCGGCACGCCGGCATCCATCAGCGCCAGCGAGGTGCCGCAGACCGTCGCCATCGAGGACGAGCCGTTCGACTCGGTGATCTCCGAGACGACGCGCAGCGTGTACGGGAACTGGTCCGCCGAAGGCAGCATCGGGTGGATCGCGCGCCAGGCAAGCTTGCCGTGGCCGATCTCGCGGCGGCCCGGCGAGCCCATGCGGCCGGTTTCGCCAACCGAATAGGGCGGGAAGTTGTAGTGGAGGAGGAACTTCTCCTTGTACATGCCGGTCAGCGAATCGACGAACTGCTCATCCTCGCCGGTGCCGAGCGTGGCAATGACCAGCGCCTGAGTCTCGCCGCGGGTGAACAGCGCCGAACCATGGGTACGCGGCAGGACGCCGACTTCGGCGACGATCTTGCGCACGGTCTTCAGGTCGCGGCCGTCGATGCGCGAGCCGGTGTCCAGGATGTTCCAGCGTACGACCTTGGCCTGGAGCTCCTTGAAGACGCTTGCGATCTGCTCGGACGAATATTTCGGATCCTCGCCTTCGGCCGGCGTGAACGCGGCCTTGACCTTCGCCTTGACGGCGTCGACGGCCGCGTAGCGGGACTGCTTCTCGATGATCTTGTAGGCGTCGCGAAGCTCGTCGCCGACAACCTTCAGCATCTCGCCTTCGAGCTGCGAATGGTCCGGCGCGGTGAAGTCGCGCGGATCCTTGGCGGCGACCTCGGCCAGCTTGATGATGGCGTCGATCACCGGCTGGAAGCTTTTGTGACCGAACACGACGGCGCCGAGCATGAGCTCCTCGCTGAGCTCCTTGGCCTCGGATTCGACCATCAGCACGGCGTCGGCGGTGCCGGCGACGACGAGGTCGAGCTTCGATTCCTCCATCTCGTCGATATGCGGATTGAGCACATACTCGCCGTTGATGTAGCCGACGCGGGCGCCGCCGATCGGGCCCATGAAGGGCACGCCGGACAGCGTGAGCGCGGCCGAGGTAGCGACGATCGACAGGATGTCCGGATCGTTCTCGAGATCGTGCTGGACGACGGTGACGACGATCTGGGTGTCGTTCTTGTAGCCGTCAGCAAACAGCGGGCGGATCGGGCGGTCGATCAGGCGGGAAACCAGCGTTTCCTTCTCGCTCGGACGGCCCTCGCGCTTGAAGTAGCCGCCCGGAATTTTGCCGGCGGCATAGGTCTTTTCCTGGTAATTGACGGTGAGCGGGAAGAAATCGAGGCCGGGCTTCGGCTCCTTCATCGAAACGACGGTGGCGAGAACCACGGTCTCGCCGTAGGTGGCGAGCACCGCGCCGTCAGCCTGGCGAGCGATCTTGCCGGTTTCCAGGATGAGCGGACGGCCGCCCCATTCGATTTCCACTTTGTGTTGATTGAACATATCTTGTCCTTCATGTGCGGAAAGGGCCGCGCCGTCTCAACGGTCGCGGAGCATCCCTTCCCTGGCTTCCTTCGGGCAGCCACGGGCAAGACAACGGGAAGCTCGACAGGTGGCGATTGCCGAGCGAGCATCCTGCAATCCTGCCCCATGACCGTCCATGGGCGGTTCCGAACGGCCCTTTGCGCTTCCGGAACCGGGTCTGGCCGACCGGTCGGCCGGTCCTTTGCGCACGACGCCGGAAACCCCTGTTTCCGAGACGCGCCATGCGCGAATGCGAATTTCGAGAGCGCGGCGCGCTCCACTCCAGCATCGGGCACCGGAGCGACCGGTCCGCCAATGCGCGACCGGCGGGCTCTCCGCAGAGAGCCCGCCGGTCAATTCGTCAGCGACGGAGACCGAGCTTGTCGATCAGCGTCTGATAGCGCGTGTCATCCTTGCGCTTGAGGTAATCAAGCAGGCTGCGGCGCTGGGAAACGAGAGCAAGCAAACCACGGCGGGAATGGTTATCCTTCTTGTGGTCCTTGAAGTGCTCCGTAAGGTTCTTGATGCGCTCGGAAAGGATGGCAACCTGGACTTCCGGGGACCCGGTATCGCCCTTCGCGGTCGCGAATTCGGCCATCAGTTCTTTTTTGCGATCGGCAGTAATCGACATCGTGTTTTTCCTTATCTGTTCGAGGAAACGGGACGCCCTCAGCCGGGATGTCGTCCAGCAGGGGCCGGTGCAAGCAGCGCGTCAGGGCGCGAAGCTGCCGCGCATATAGTGCAATTTCCCGCAAAACACCAGACTAATTGTCAAGCCGGCTTGTCGCATGTCCTGCCGCAAAAACAGAGGGTTCTGCTGCTACAGCCACTTCTTCCATTTGAAGAAGGCGACGAGCCCGACAGCAACGACCAGCATGAACAAAAGTGCCGCCGGGTAGCCGTAGTAGGCCTTGAGCTCCGGCATGTTCCAGGGCGAGCTATCCGGGTCGAAGTTCATGCCCCAGACACCGACGAGGAAGGTGAGCGGCATGAAGATCACCGAGACGATGGTCAGATAGGAGATGACGTCGTTGGTGCGTGCCTGGGTCAGCGACAGATGCATTTCGATCAAGCCGGTCAGCATGTCGCGCTGGGTCTCGACCAGTTCGATCAGCCGCAGCGCATGGTCGAGCGTGTCGTTGAAGAATATCTTGGTCTCGGCCTGCACGAAGGGCACGTCGTTGCGGATCAGCGTCGCCAGCGCGTCGCGCATCGGCCACAGCACGCCCTTCAGCACATTGGCGTCGCGCCGCAATTCGTGCAACTGCCGCATCTGGTGCTTGTGGGGCGTGTTGAGCATCTGGTCTTCGATGCCGTCGACCAATTCGCTCACCGTCTCGATCGGCGGGAAATAGCTGTCGACGATGGCGTCGATCAGCGCATAGGCGAGATAGTCGGCGCCGCGCGAGCGCAGCCGGTTGGGCATGGGAGCCGCGATGCGCTTGCGCACTGGATCGAACGGGTCGCCCTCGCGCTCCTGAAAGGTGACGACGAAATTCTCGCCGAAGAACACCGCGATCTGCTCGTAGCGATGCGCGGCGACATCGTCGATCATGCGCATGACGACGAAGGCGTGGTCCTCGAAGAAATCCACCTTCGGCCGCTGGCCGGTGTTGACGACATCCTCGAGCGCCAGCGGATGAAGGTCGAAAATCCGGCCGATCTCTTCGATCAGCGGGATGTTCGCGAGCCCCGTGCAATCAAGCCAGACGACCGGCCAGCGGTCGCAATGGGTGTTGAGCTCGTCGATGCTGGCATTGTCGATGGTTTTGTATTTCTCCGGCGAGATCAACGTCAGCCGAAGCTCGCTGCGCCGCGCCGCCGGATCGGCGATCAAGGTGCCGGGCGAAGCGCCGACCGGCGGCCGGCGGATTTTCAGCGGCGCCCGCCTTCCGACGGTCTCAGCCATTGCCACAATCCTCTGGGCCATAATCCTCTGGGCCATGATTCCTCTGGGCCATGAGCTCCCCTGGGGCGCGACGTCATAGCAGATCGCTGCTCTAACCGTCGGTTTTCATGCAATTCCGACGGGAAACCGTTACACGTTTTCCTGGAACTGCGAGCCGAAACTAGCCGAGTGCCGTCAACCGGCAAAGACCCGCTTGGGCTTGAACATGCCCTGTTCTATGGCGCCGATGGCGACGAGCTTGCCGCGCGCCGTGGCACAGGCCTCCTCGGCCTCGACCGGCGCGTCGCGCCCTCGAATGATGACGGGATTGCCGAGGCGGATCTTGGTCGCGGCGTCATCGCTGACGGCGACCTGCGGCAGGCAGTCAAGCGCTGCGGCGGTCTCGACCAGCAGCGCATCAAGGGCGCCGAAATCGACCGGCACCTCGGCTTCTTCGTCCGAATTCTCATCCGTCTTGCCGCCGAAGCGCGCCGCTTCGAGCTCGGCGACGGTGACGAAATCGTCCGCCGTGAACGGCTCGACCTCGACGCGGCGCAACTCGGAGATGTGGCCGAAGCAGCCCAGATCGCGACCCATGTCGCGCGCCAGCGAGCGCACATAGGTGCCCTTGCCGCACTCGACCTCGAAGACGGTTCTATCGACACCATGCTCGACGATGTCCAAACGGCCGATTTCGATCTCGCGGGCGGGAATGTCGACCGTCCCGCCGTCGCGGGCAAGATCGTAGGCGCGCTCGCCGGCAATCTTGACGGCAGAAAATTGCGGCGGCGTCTGCATGATGACGCCGGTGTATTTCGGCAGCAGCGCCCGCACCTCGGCCTCGGCCGGGCGGCGGTCCGAGCTGTTCGTCACCGGCCCTTCGAGGTCGTCCGTCGACCGCTCCTCGCCCCAGGCGACGGTGAAGCGGTAGACCTTGGCGCCATCCTGCACGTAAGGCACGGTCTTGGTCGCCTCGCCGAGCGCGATCGGCAGCATGCCGGAAGCCAACGGGTCGAGCGTGCCGGCATGGCCGGCCTTCTCCGCTTGGAACAGCCATTTGATCTTGGAGACGGCTTCGGTCGAGCCCATGCCGACCGGCTTGTCCAGCACCACCCAGCCGGAGACCGGCCGGCCCTTCTTCTTGCCGCGGCGCGCCACCTATTCCTCGTCCTTGTCGTTGTTTTTATTCTGGTCGCCAAGATCGCGCGCGACCTCGGGCGATTTCAGCAATTCGTTGATCCTGGCGAAATTGTCGAAAGACGTATCGAGCCGGAAGCGAAACTCGGGCATGTACTTCATCTGCCTGAGCGCGCCCGAGACGCGGCCGCGAATGAATTTCGCATGTCTGTTGAGCGCCCCGACCACGGCGTCGGCGTCGCCGGCCCCAAGCGGCGAGATGAAAGCAGTGGCGATCTTGAGGTCGGGCGACATGCGTACTTCCGAGACCGAGACGACACTGTTCTCGATCACCGGGTCGATGATTTCGCCGCGCTGCAGGGTCTCGGATAGGGCGTGACGCACCTGCTCACCGACGCGCAGCATGCGCTGGGAGGGGCCTGATGTTGTCGAACGGGACATTTTTCTTCAGTCCTGAAATCGTGAAGCGCGGGATGGGACCGCGCCACATGTCTCAACTACGAAACAAGGATCTCGGGCGGCAGCCTTGCGGCCGCCGCCCGGTGAATTCCGGCAAGTATATCCGAAATTAGAGCGTCCGGCTCACCATCTCGACGCGGAAGCACTCGATGACGTCGCCGACGCGCATGTCCTCGTAGTTCTGGAAGGCCATGCCGCATTCCTGACCGCCCGGCACTTCCGAAACCTCGTCCTTGAAGCGCTTCAGCGTCTTCAGCGTGCCTTCGTGGACGACGACGTTGTCGCGGATCAGGCGCACGCCCGCGCCACGCTCGACCTTGCCTTCGGTGACGCGGCAGCCGGCGATCTTGCCGACCTTCGAGATGTCGAAGATCTCGAGGATCTCGGCATTGCCGATGAAGGTCTCGCGCCGCTCGGGCGAGAGCATGCCGGAAAGAGCTGCCTTCACGTCATCGACGAGGTTGTAGATGATCGAATAGTAGCGGATCTCGATGCCGGCAGCGGCAGCAGCCGTGCGCGCCTGCGCATTGGCGCGGACGTTGAAGCCGATGATCGCAGCGCCCGAGGTCTCGGCAAGCGAGACGTCGGTCTCGGTGATGCCGCCGGCGCCCGAATGGACGATCCGTACCCTGACCTCGTCGTTGCCGAGCTTTTCGAGCGCAGCGTTGATTGCCTCGATCGAGCCCTGCACGTCGCCCTTGATGACCAGCGGAAACTCCTTCAGCCCGCTCGCCTGCAACTGCGACATCATCTGCTCGAGCGAGCCGCGCTGGCCGGCATGCTTGGCCACCGCCTTCTCGCGCGCCAGGCGCTGGCGATACTCGGTGATCTCACGCGCACGCGCCTCGTTGTTGACGACCGCGAAGCGATCGCCTGCCTGCGGCGTGCCCTGGAGGCCGAGCACCTCGACCGGCATTGCCGGCGGCGCTTCCGGCACATGCTCGCCGCGATCGTTGACCAGCGCGCGGACACGGCCCCATTCGTTGCCGGCGACGATGATGTCGCCGGGCATCAGCGTGCCGGTCTGCACCAGCACGGTGGCGACCGGACCGCGGCCCTTGTCCAGCTGCGCCTCGATGACCGCGCCTTCGGCGGTGCGGTCGGGATTGGCCTTGAGGTCGAGGACTTCGGCTTGCAGCAGAATCGCTTCCAGCAGCTTGTCGAGATTGGTGCCCTTGGTCGCCGAAACCTCGACGTCCAGCACCTCACCGCCCATCGATTCCACGAACACTTCGTGGCGCAGCAGTTCAGTGCGCACCTTCTGCGGGTCGGCGTCGCGCTTGTCGATCTTGTTGATCGCCACGATGATCGGCACGCCGGCCGCCTTGGCGTGATTGATCGATTCGATCGTCTGGGGCATGACGCTGTCGTCGGCCGCCACCACCAGCACGGCGATGTCGGTCACCTGGGCGCCGCGAGCGCGCATCGCCGTGAAGGCGGCGTGGCCGGGCGTGTCGATGAAGGTGATCTTCTGACCGTTCTTCTCGATCTGGTAGGCGCCGATATGCTGGGTGATGCCGCCGGCCTCGCCTGAGACGACATTGGCGTTGCGGATGGCGTCGAGCAGCGAGGTCTTGCCGTGGTCGACATGGCCCATGATGGTCACCACGGGCGGACGCGACACCAGGTCTTCCGGGCGGTCGGCGATGTTGAACAGGCCTTCCTCGATGTCGGACTCGGCGACGCGGCGGACCGTATGGCCGAACTCGGAAGCGACCAGCTCGGCCGTATCGGCGTCGATGACGTCGCCCGGCTTCAAGATCTGGCCCTGCTTCATGAAGAACTTGACCACGTCCACGGCGCGCTCGGACATGCGCTGCGCCAGTTCCTGGATGGTGATGGTTTCGGGCAGGATCACTTCGCGCATGACTTTCTCGCGCGGCTCGTTGTGCATCGCGCGCTTGAATTTTTCCTGGCGGCGGCGCATCGACGACAGCGAGCGGCCGCGCGCATCTTCATCCGACAGCGCGGTGTTCAGCGTCAGCTTGCCGCGGCGACGGTCTTCCTCGCCCTTGGTCGGCTTGGCCGGCCGCGCGACTTCCGGCGTGACCAGACGGCGCACAGGCGCTCCGGCGCCGGCACCACCAGGGCGCCGCGGCTTGACCTCCTCTTCCTCGTCGGCCGTGGCCAGTTCGGCGGCTTGCGGGGCGCGGCGGCGCGCTTCTTCCTCGGCGCGGCGGCGGGACTCGGCCTCGGTTTGCAGACGTGCCTCTTCCTCGGCCTGACGGCGGGCGGACTCCTCACGCTCGCGCTTGCGGCGCTCTTCCTCCTCGGCGCGGCGCTTGGCCTCTTCCTGGGCGCGCTGACGATCCTCGATCTCACGCGCCTTGGAGCCTTCGAGCGCCCTGCGGCGCGCTTCCATCTCGCCGCGCGACAATTCGTTCAGCACCATGCCGGAGCGTTCCGGCTGCGGCGGCGCCTTCGGCGCTTCCTGCACGGCAGGCGCGGGTGCCGCGGCTGCGGGCTTCGGGGTGAAGACGGACGGCGCCACCGGCTCCGGCTTGTCGCCGGGCAGCGAGAACTTGCGCTTCTTGGTCTCGACCACGACCGACTTGGTGCGTCCGTGCGAGAAATTCTGGCGCACGGTGCCCTGCTCGAGGCCAGGGCGCTTCAGCGTCAAGGTCTTCTTCGGCGTAACGCTCAACGTCTTGTCGTCGCCCGATTTCGTATCGCTCATTCCATATCCTCTGCGGCATCATCATCGTCAGCAACGGCCGCAAGCATTGCCAAATCGTCCGGGGTTCCGCCCCGATAACGGTCGAGCGCAACCATGCGCTTCTCAACCGCCTTACCCGCATCCTGCGCGAGGACGGCAGCATGTATCACATTTGTACCCCCCAATGCCAAGCTCAACTCGGCTTCGGGGAAAAGTTTGTAGGCCGGTGTAGCGGGGCCGCCGAGATGAACGGTTGCCCGCCGCGCCTGACTGATCTTGCGCACGCCGTCGTCCGAGGCTTCCCTCGCGTGCAGCACGAAGAGCGCCTGCCCGTCGCGCACGGCAGCCTCTACCTTGGCGGCGCCCAGTACGACCGCTCCGGCCTTGCGAGCAAGACCCAACATGCCCAGGGCGGATCTGGAAAGCAGCCCGTCGACCATGTCGCCGAGTTCGGCTGGAACGGTGACCTGCGCCTTGAAAGCGCGGGCAAACAGGTTCTTCGCCGCTGCCTTGTCGATATGTAGGCGATCGGCGGTGACCCAGCAACCGCGGCCGGGCAGATTTCGCTTGATGTCCGGAACGACGGCCGAATCCGGGCCGACGACGAAGCGGATCAGTTCATCCGCTTCGGCCTGCCTGCGCGTGACGATGCAAGTGCGATCGTTCATGTCGTCCACGGGTTTTGCGATTGGTGGTCACCTCACGCACCGACGGTTTCACCGGCCGCTTCCTCAGCGGCCAGTTCTTCCTCGGAAATCCAGCCGGCCTTCTTGCGAGCGGTCAGCACCATCTGCTCCGCATCGGCGCGCGAGACGCCGTGATCGGCGAGCACACCGGGATAGACCTTGGTCTCGCCGTCCTTGCGTTCCTTCCAGCCGATCAGGTCGTCGGCGGCATAGCCGGCGAAGTCCTCGATCGTCTTCACGCCGTCCTCGCCGAGGGTCACCATCATGGCCGTGGTGATGCCGGGGATCTCGCGCAGCTCGTCCTCGACGCCGAGCGCCTTGCGCTTCTCGTCGTGCTCGGCCTCGATCTTCTCCAGATATTCGCGGGCGCGCGACTGGATTTCCGAAGCGGTGTCCTCGTCGAAGCCGTCGATCGAGGAGATTTCGCCAGAATCGACATAGGCGACTTCCTCGACGCTGGTGAAGCCTTCCGAGGCAAGCACCTGGCCGACCATCTCGTCGACATCGAGGGCTTCCATGAAGAGGGCCGAACGCTCGACGAATTCCTTCTGGCGGCGCTCGCTCTCTTCCTGCTCGGTCAGGATGTCGATGTCCCAGCCGGTGAGCTGCGAGGCAAGACGCACGTTCTGGCCGCGGCGGCCGATGGCCAGCGACAGCTGGTCGTCCGGCACGACCACCTCGATGCGCTCCGCATCCTCGTCGAGCACCACCTTGGCGACTTCGGCCGGCTGCAGCGCATTGACGATGAAGGAAGCGGCCGAAGGCGACCACGGAATGATATCGATCTTCTCGCCCTGCAATTCGCCGACCACCGCCTGGACGCGGCTGCCGCGCATGCCGACGCAGGCGCCGACCGGATCGATGGAGGAATCCCGCGAGATGACGGCGATCTTGGCGCGCGAGCCCGGATCGCGGGCGACCGACTTGATCTCGATGATGCCGTCGTAGATCTCCGGCACTTCCATGGTGAAGAGCTTGGCCATGAACTGCGGATGCGTGCGCGACAGGAAGATTTGCGGGCCGCGCTGCTCGCGGCGCACGTCGTAGACATAGGCGCGGACGCGGTCGCCATATTTGTAGTTCTCGCGCGGGATCAACTCGTCGCGCCGGATGATCGCCTCGCCGCGGCCGAGGTCGACGATGACGTTGCCATATTCGACGCGTTTGACGGTGCCGTTGACGATCTCGCCGATGCGGTCCTTGTACTCGTCATACTGACGATCGCGCTCGGCCTCGCGCACCTTCTGGACGATGACCTGCTTGGCCGACTGCGCGGCGATGCGGCCGAAATCCATCGGCGGCAGCTGTTCGGCGATGAAGTCGCCGAGCTGGGCGTCGGGATTGCGCTCGCGCGCCGTGGAAAGGGCGATCTGCGTCGCGTAATCCTCGACCTTCTCGACCACTTCCATCAGCCGCTGCAGCTTCATCTCGCCCGTATTGGGATTGATGTCGGCACGGATATTGGTTTCCTGCCCATAACGCGAACGCGCCGCCTTCTGGATCGCATCGGCCATCGCGGCGATGACGATCTGCTTATCGATCGACTTTTCACGCGCGACCGCATCGGCGATCTGCAGCAGTTCGAGCCTGTTGGCGCTTACAACCATTGTCTTTCTCCCGACTTCGCTCCGGGCATCGGCCCTGAAGCTCGATCAACTTTCCTGTTCGGTTTCGTTTTCTTCGCCGGCGATTGCATCTTCTTCCGCTTCGCCCCGGCGTTTTTTTGCTTCCTTGCGGGCCCTGTTGTCCTTCGACAGGGCCTCGCGAATAAGATCGTCGGTCAGCACCAGACGCGCCTCGGCAATCGCGTCATAGGGCACGCGTACCGTCGGCTCTTCGCCATAGGCCGCCTTGTCGCGCTCCAGCAAGATGCCGTCGGAGTCCGCCTCGGCGATCTTGCCTTTGAAGCGCTTGCGGTCGCCGATGAGGACCGACGTCTCCATCTTGACCAGATGGCCGGTCCAGGTGGTGAAATCCGATTTGCGCACCAGCGGCCGGTCGATGCCCGGCGACGAGACTTCGAGATGATACGCCTTTTCGATCGGATCTTCGACATCGAGCGCGGGCGAAACCGCGCGGCTGACCTCTTCGCAATCCTCGACGGTCATGGTGCCGTCGTCGCGCTCGGCCATGATTTGCAGCGTCAGCCCGTTCTGGCCGGTCAGTTGCACCCGCACGAGGCGGAAGCCGATGGCCTTCAGCACCGGCTGTATGATCAGCGCAATGCGCGCATCGATACCGCTTTCGCGGATGATACGGTCGTCGGCCTCGCTTGCCGCTGCGGTCATAAGTTTCCTGTCGCCTTGTCGCTCCGGCCGGCAGGTAACAAAAAAGAGCGGGACCGGGTGGACCCACTCTTCGTCATACCGACCAAGAATTTGAGGCTGATATAAACGATCCCGCCCGGCGTTTCAAGCCTGACGATGCATCGGAAGCCCCGAGGGTAGCAGCGTTGCGTGCCGAGCATGGCAGCCATGCGCCGGCGCCTCTGTAACCTTCGCCTGCCGACAACCATCTATGTTGCGGTGCAGAAAGAAAGGTCGGGCGCACTGGCGCGCGAAGGTATTTGTCATGGACCGTGGATTGTTTTTTGTGATTGGCGATTTTCTTGGCACGTTCGGCAGCGCGGCTGCCGCATCGCGGGCCGTCGAGGCGAACCGCAAGCCGCGCCGCAGCGACCTGAAGAAACTCGGCATTGACCCGGCCGCTTTCGACAAGCTCGGCCGCTTTTAGGCCGCCCGTCGCGGCTCCGCCGGAGAAACTTTAGGCCGGCCGCAAGCCGGGTTCTCTGCGACCGGGAAGACCACTTTGCAAGCGATCGCCCGCTGCTGAGCGGCTGGTTACCGGTTCCTGGGAAGTTAGTGCTCGGTCGGCCTACTTCCGAATAAAGGTCAGATAGGCGGGCCGCCTTCCCGCGCGAAGGGCCTTGGCCTCGTAGCGGGTGCCGGGCCAGCCCTCATAGGGCGTGTGCCAGTCGGCAGCCTCGTTTGCCTGCCAGGCGAAACCGCCAATTGCGCGGCAGGCGAGCAGCGTCCAGTTCACATAGCTGTCGATATCGGAGGCGAAGCGGAATCTCCCGCCCGGCTTCAGAACCCGGGCGAACCGGTCGAGATTGGCGGGGCTGACAAAGCGCCGCTTCCAGTGCTTCTTCTTCGGCCACGGATCGGGATAGAGCAGGTCGATGCCGTCGAGCGAGGCTCGCGGCAGCCAGTCGAGCAGACGCGTGGCGTCGTCGTCATAGACTTTCAGATTGGCGAGCGGGCGCTTGTCGAGCGCCGTCATCATCTTGGCCATGCCGTTGACGAAGGGCTCGACGCCGATGAAACCGGTCGCCGGAGCCTCCGTCGCGCGATGCAGAAGATGTTCGCCGCCGCCGAAGCCGATCTCGAGCCGACAGGCTGAAACGTCCGCCTTGAACAGCGTTCCAAGGTCCGCGGGTGCCTCCGCCGTCAGGTCGAGGCGATAGGCGCGCAAGCCACGTTCAAGCGCCTTGGCCTGCTGCGGACGAATGGTCTTGCCGTGCCGGCGGCCGAAAAATGCTTCGGTCGCGCGGCTTGGCCTGTCGGTTGGCTCCATGAACAGGTCTGGCGAAGCCGTCAGGCGGCAATCGCATCGGCAACCGCGTCCTTGAGCGCCTTGGCAAGGTCCGTCTTCTCCCAGGAGAAGGAACCGTCCCGGCCGGCCTTGCGGCCGAAATGGCCATAGGACGAGGTTTTCGCGTAGATCGGCTTGTTGAGGTCGAGATGACGGCGGATGCCGGAAGGCGAGAGGTCCATCACCTTGCGCAGCGCCTCCTCGAGCCTGGCCTCGTCGACCCTGCCGGTGCCGTGCAGGTCAACATACACCGACAGCGGCTGGGCGACGCCGATGGCGTAGGAAAGCTGGATGGTGCAGCGGTCGGCGAGCTTGGCCGCTACCACGTTCTTGGCGAGATAGCGCGCCGCATAAGCAGCCGAACGGTCGACCTTGGTGGTGTCCTTGCCGGAGAAGGCGCCGCCGCCATGGGGCGCAGCACCGCCATAGGTATCGACGATGATCTTGCGGCCGGTCAGGCCGGCATCGCCGTCTGGCCCGCCGATCACGAACTTGCCGGTCGGGTTGATGTACCAGTTGCAGTCGTCGGCAACCTTGAGTTCGCCAAGCGCCTCGCGGACGTATGGCTCGACGACATTGCGGACCTTCTTGGAATCCCAGCTCGAGTCGAGGTGCTGGGTGGAAAGCACGATCTGCGTCACTTCCGCCGCCTTGCCGTTGGCATAGCGCACGGTGACCTGGCTCTTGGCGTCCGGGCCGAGCTTGGCGGCCTCGCCGTTGCCTTCGTGGCGCGCGGCGGCAAGCAATTCGAGGATCTTGTGGCTGTAGTAGATTGGTGCCGGCATCAGGTCCGGCGTCTCGCGGCAGGCATAGCCGAACATGATGCCCTGGTCGCCCGCGCCTTCCTCGCCCTGGCGGTCGGCGGCATTGTCGACGCCCTGGCCAATGTCCGGCGACTGGCCGTGCAGCAGCACCTCGATCTTGGCCGTCCTCCAATGGAAGCCGGCTTGCTCGTAGCCGATCTCACGGATGGCCCTGCGGGCGACCGATTTGAACTTGGTCGGATTGACGACCGGGTGGCCCGCCGCATCCTTGAGGATGTTGCCTGCCTTGTCCTTCTTCAGCAGCGTCTCGGGAACCCTGACCTCGCCGGCGATGACGACGCGGTTGGTGGTGGCCAGCGTCTCGCAGGCAACGCGCACCTTCCACGGGTCCATGCCCGTCTTCCTGGCCTCGCGATAGACGAGATCGACGATCTCGTCGGAGATACGGTCACAGACTTTGTCGGGATGGCCTTCGGAGACGGATTCCGAGGTGAAGAGATAGTTCTGCCGCGTCACGGGTGTCCCCTCTTGAAAAGGATCGGCAAGGCTGCCGATTTTGGCGCGCCACGTGTTAGCGGTGCCGGGCGCCGCTCGTCAAGCGGCGCGACAGATCTGGCATGACTATCGGCACAATCAACTTGTGCCACCGGCGGCAGGCACC
This sequence comes from Mesorhizobium sp. WSM4989, assembly GCF_029625795.1. NCBI lineage: Bacteria > Pseudomonadati > Pseudomonadota > Alphaproteobacteria > Hyphomicrobiales > Phyllobacteriaceae > Mesorhizobium > Mesorhizobium sp. WSM4989. The sequence goes on from NZ_JARTVN010000001.1 coordinate 1,648,674, forward strand.
GCCGGCGACATGAGCCTGGATTCACTCGGCGTCGTCCGGCGAAAGGGACTTCACAAGATCGATAATCCGGCGCCGCACCTTGACGTCGGGAATCTTGACGAAGGCACGATTGAGCTGAAGCCCTTCCGGGCTGCCGCAGAATTCGATCGCGAAAGTCATCGAGGCATCCTCGGCAAATCCCCGATTGCCGGTGACCGCCTCCTGACCGGGGGCGTCCTCGAAGAAGAAGGCGACAGGGACGCTCAGGATGGAGGCGATTGCCTGCAGGCGGCTGGCGCCGACCCTGTTGGTCCCCTTTTCGTACTTCTGTATCTGCTGAAACGTGATGCCGAGATTTTCACCCAGCTTTTCCTGGCTCATTCCAAGCATATTGCGACGCAGCCGAATACGACTGCCGACATGAATGTCGATCGGATTCGGCTTCTTCTTGTTCTCTTCTGTCATTTTTTCCTCGCCGAATTTTTCCGGCTTTTTCTATTTTTGCCGCCCAAACGAAACCGGAGCCACCTGCCCCAACAGACCCCTCCAACCGACTTCGAGAAAATTTTAGGCGTTACAGTATGAGTTTCTAATGTGCCGACTGTCAATTCACCCGTAGCCGCTGCCTTACATTCAATGTGAGGGCCGCGAGGGCAAACAGCAACATGATCAGCAATCCGTTAATTCGCCGCTGATCGGCGGTTACCAGGGCGCGCCCGGAAACCGGCACATGGGCGTCGATGGCGCCGCGCGCATCGACTGCCAGGGCATCGACGATGCGCCCACGCGAATCGACAACGGCGGAGATGCCGTTGTTGGCCGCACGCAACAAAGGCACTCCATTCTCCACCGCACGAATCTGCGCCTGCCTGAAGTGCTGGTAAGGGCCTGGCGTGTCGCCAAACCAGGCGTCGTTGGTGACGTTCACAATAAGCTCGGATGACGCTGCATCGATTGCAACGAGGTCAGGAAAGATGACCTCGTAACAGATGAACGGAACCGCGCGCAGGCCGTTCGGCACCGCGATCGGATGGCGTTCGTTGCCGGCGGCGAAATTCATCGGTCCGGCAACGAGCTGACCTATGCCGAAACGCTCGAACAGGCCGGCAAAAGGCAGATATTCGCCGAACGGCACCAGATGCACCTTGTCGACAGCATCGACGATCTCGCCCTTGTCGTTGATCGCCACCACGGAGTTGTAATAACGGCTGCCGGCATTGCCTGCGCCACCCTCCTCGCGCACCACGCCGGCAATCAGCATCTGGCCGTCGCCCAGCATATCCCCCAAGGCCGTCAGCGCGTCCGGACGCTCCGTGAACAGGAACGGCACGGACGTTTCCGGCCACAGGATCAGTTGCGGCTTGGCATGGCCTTGCTCCGGTGCCTTCGCCGAAATCCCCATCAGCGTGGCGAAGATGCGGTCGCGCACCGAGGCATCCCATTTCTCGGTGAGGTCGACGGCGGGCTGAACGATGCGCACGTCGATCGAGCGGGTGGCCGGCGGGGCTGGGACGGCAAGCCTGAAATAGCCGAAGCCGACGTGAGCGGCAACGAGAGCGACGAACAAGGCCAAGCCCAGCCTGAGATGCCGGCGCGCCGCGACAAGCGCCGGCAGGGAAAAGACAAAAACGGCGAGCGCGTTCATGCCGATCATGCCCGTCACCGACACGCTTTGCATCAGGAGGGGCACCGGCATTGCGGCATAGCCGACGGCATTCCAGGGAAAGCCGGTGAACAGGAAATCGCGCAGCCATTCCGCAAGGCCGAAGCCGAAGGCAAGTGCGGCGATGCGGCCGATATCACTGCTCCAGCAAAGCCGCGCCACGAGCGTCGCAAAACCATAGAAGAAGGCGAGCCCAAAGGGGATGCCGACGACGGCGAAGGGCAGCGCCCAGGCGAAGCTGTCGGCCTCGACAAGAAGGGCCTGGCCGATCCACCAGAGGCCGGCGAGGAAATAGCCGAAGCCGAACCACCATCCGATGGCGAAAGCCGGGCGAAGGCGACGCAGCCAGCCGTCGGAGGCTTCACCGGTGGCGCCGTCGAGCAGCCAGACAAGCACCGGAAACGAGACGAAACAGACGGCGAAGAAATCGTAAGGCGCCTGGGCGAGAACCGCGAGCGCTCCCGCGACAAACGCTACCAGCGACCGCCGCCACCCCCACAGCAGAATTATCCGGCCGGCAAAGCGCTGCATTCAACTTTCCAAGTCGCGCGAATCAGGCAGCCAGAGATTTAACAGGCCGAGCCGGATGCTCCAAACACGAGTAAGCGCAACCAAATTCACGGTCGCGCTAACGGTGCCACCCTTCAATGCTGAGGCCGCTCAGTCGCTCGGCCTCCTCTTTGGGCACAATGCGCACGGTCTGTGTGAAGGTCCAGACATGGCCTTCTGGATCGCGGGCTCGATATTGCCGTTCGCCGTACAAGCGATCGATGGGCTCCTCAACGATTTCTGCCCCCGCGGCGCGCGCTTTCTCGCAATGGGCGCCGAGGTCTTCCCTCAATCGGATATAAACCGACTGCGTGTTCTTGCCGCCGACAGAGGCGGGGCTGGCAATATGCGCGGCCCATTCGCCATCGACGATGATATAGCCGTCGCCGAACCGCATTTCGGCATGAACAAGTCGCCCGTCGCTGTCGCTCGCCAGCATGCTCGGCTCGAAGCCGAACGCCGCCTGAAGCCAGGCCAAAGCCGCGCGGGGATCTTGATAGAAGACGCCGGAGCCGAGGACAGCGTGCTTGAACGGGTCGTCGATCGGCATGAGCGAATATCAGGCCTGCTCGGTGCGCGCCGCGCGGCGGCGCTGCCGTTCGCCCTTCGGGCTCTGCACGATGCGCACCCGCTTGACGCGGCGCGGATCGGCGTCGAGCACGTGGAATTCGAAGCCCGGTATGGCCTGCACCACTTCGCCACGGGCCGGAACCCGGCCGAGCGTGTTGAAGATCATGCCGCCGATGGTGTCGACATATTCACCGTGCTCGCCCGCGGCGAAATCCTCGCCGATCATCTTGGCGACCTCGTCGATCTCGGCCTTGCCGTCGACCACGAACACGCCCTCTCCGATCCGGGTGATCATCGGCTCGTCGTCGTCGTGCTCGTCCTCGATGTCGCCGACCACCATCTCGACGATGTCTTCGAGCGAGGCGAGGCCATCGGTGCCGCCATACTCGTCGATGACCAGCGCCATCTGGGTGCGCGTCGTCTGCATGCGCCCCATCAGGTCGGAAGCAAGCATCGATGGCGGCACGAACAGCACCGGCCGGATCAGGTCGAGATCGCCGATGGTGCGGGCGAGATCGACCTGGGCCAGATCGAGGATGGTCGGCGCCTGGGCCTTCCTGTTCGCCCGGCCCTTCTTGACGCGGGCGACCTTGGTGATGTGGGCAAGAACGTCGCGTATGTGGACCATGCCGCGCGGATCGTCGAGCGTTTCGGAATAGACCGGCATGCGGGAATGACCGGACTGTTCGAAGAGGCCAAGCAGATCGCCAAGCGAGGTGGTGATCTCGACCGCCTCGATATCGGCACGCGGCACCATGACGTCCTCGACGCGCACTTCGCGCAGCCGCAGGATGTTGTTGAGCATCGCACGTTCGCCGGGCGAGAAGGATTCGGCATCGGTGGCCGTCTCGGCCAGCGCGTCGGCGATCTCCTCGCGCAGGTTGGTGCCGTTGCGGTGCCTGAACAGGCCTAGCACGCGATCGAAGAGAGAAGGACCGGCATGCGGAGGCTCGGCGGCCACGCTGCCGGTCGGAATACTCGGACTGGAGCCCTCTTCCGATTTTTCGGAAGGCTTGGCCGCACTGCCGGCGTCCGGACGGGCGGCAGTTTCTGGTTTGTCGTTCATCGCCATCAGGTCAATTGGTCTTTTTTGTTACGCGTAGGGATCGGGAATGGCAAGCCTCGCAAGCGCCGCGCGCTCGATCGCTTCCATCTCCTCGGCCTCGGCGTCGGTCTCGTGATCATGGCCCAGAAGATGCAGCAGGCCATGGATGACGAGATGGGTGATATGGTTCGCCAGCGGCTTGTCTTCCAGTGCGGCCTCACGCGCAACCGTCTCGGAAGCAAGCACGATGTCGCCCAGCATCGGCGGCAACTCGGCGCCCTTCGGGACGGAAAAAGCCGGGAAAGACAGTACGTTGGTCGGCTTGTCCTTGCCGCGCCATTCGACGTTGAGAGTGCGGATATGGGCGTCGTCGGAAAAAACGACGCTGAGCTCCGATGCGCCGCTCGCACCGGTTTCGGCAAAGGCGGCAGCGACGGCATGATCGACCAGGTGCGCCAGCTCGGCCTCAGGAGGCCAGTCGCCGGCCTCGACGAAAATATCGATGTCGACCGGCGTCTTGCCGCTGGATCCCGGATTTTCAGCCATGGGGCTTGGATCAGCTCTCGGCGCCGAGGCCCCTGGCGAACTTGCCGTCCCGATCATAGGCCTTGACGATCTCGGCAACCAGCGGATGGCGCACGACATCGCCCTCGTTGAAGCGGACCGTGACTATGCCCGGCACGCCGTCGAGGATGCGCAGCGCCTCGACCAGGCCCGACTTGGTGTTGGGCGGCAGGTCGATCTGGGTCGGATCGCCGGTGACGATCATGCGCGAGTTCTCACCGAGACGGGTGAGGAACATCTTCATCTGCATCGGCGTGGTGTTCTGCGCCTCGTCGAGGATCACCGCGGCATGCGCCAGCGTGCGGCCGCGCATGAAGGCTAAAGGCGCGATCTCGATGACCTCGGCGGCGATCGCCCGTTCGACCTTGTCGGCCGGCATCATGTCGTAGAGCGCGTCGTAGAGCGGCCGCAGATAGGGGTCGACCTTCTCCTTCATGTCGCCGGGCAGGAAGCCGAGCCGCTCGCCGGCCTCGACCGCCGGGCGCGACAGCACGATGCGCTCGACCATGCCGCGCTCGAGCAGCATCGCCGCATGGGCCACCGCCAGATAGGTCTTGCCGGTGCCGGCCGGGCCGATGCCGAAGACCATTTCGGAGCGCTCCAGCGCGCGCATATAGGCGTCCTGGTTGAGCGAACGGGCATAGATCGTGCGCTTGCGCGTGGCGATCTGGGCGGCCGAAACCTTGCCCTTGCGCTCCATGGTGGGCAGCGTCAGCTGGTCGTCGGCGGCGATCGCCATGCGCACGGCGCCGTCGACGTCGGACTGGCCGATATCGACGCCCTTCTGCAGAATGCCATAGAGCGTGTCGAGCGCGCGGCGCGCCTGCTCGGCGGCCGAAGCCGTGCCCTTGATCGCAAGCTGGTTGCCGCGCGAACGGATATCGACGCCGAGCTTCTGCTCGAGACGGGCCAGATTCTCGTCGAACTGGCCGTATAGGGCGCTGGCAAGCCTGTTGTTGTCGAAGGTCAGTACGATGTGCGCCATGTCGGAGGCCCCGGATGCCTGGTTCTGGGGCGGATTCTTCAGTTCAGCAGCGCTCAACCGTCTCTCCTCATCTGCCGAGGCTTGTGGCTATGCATGTCGTTGTCCCGAACCGCGAGCACTTTTTGGGCGACATGCATCAGGCCAACTCGGCGAACAGGCTGTTGGGACCTGTCTTCGTGATTCGTACGTCGATAATGTCACCGATTCCGCCGGCCTTGTCGTCAACAATAACAGGCTGCAGCCAGGGCGAGCGGCCGACGATCTGACCGGCATGGCGGCCGGGCTTCTCGATCAGCGTGCTGACGGTGCGGCCGACCAGGCTGGCGATGAATGCCTTCTGCTGCTCGTTGACCAGCGCCTGCAGGCGCTGCAGCCGCTCGTCCTTCACGGCTTCCGACACATGGCCGTCCATCTCGGCGCCCGGCGTGCCGGGACGCGGCGAATATTTGAACGTGAAGGCCGAAGCGTAATTCACCTCGCGCACCAGTTCGAGCGTTGCCTCGAAATCCGCTTCCGTCTCGCCGGGGAAACCGACGATGAAGTCGCCGGACATGGCGATATCGCCGCGGGCGGCGCGGATGCGATCGATGAGCGCCAGATAATCGCGTGCCGTATGCCTGCGGTTCATCGCCTTCAGTATCCGGTCGGAGCCAGACTGCACTGGTAAATGCAGATAGGGCATCAAGGCCGGCAGGTCACGGTGCGCGGCGATCAATTCATCATCCATGTCGCGCGGATGGCTGGTGGTGTAGCGCAGCCGCGCCAGGCCGGGAATTTTCGCCAGGCGGAAGAGCAGGCGACCGAGGCCCCATTCCTCGCCGTTTTCGCCCTCGCCGTGCCAGGCGTTGACGTTCTGACCGAGCAGCGTCACCTCGCGCACGCCAGCCTCGGCGAGGCGCTCGGCCTCGGCGACGATCTGGGCCACCGGCCGCGAGACTTCGGAGCCGCGCGTATAGGGCACGACGCAGAAGGTGCAGAACTTGTCGCAGCCCTCCTGAACGGTAAGGAAAGCGGTGACGCCGCGCTTTGCCAGCTCGGCGCGCTTCGGCTGCGGCAGATGCTCGAATTTGTCCTCAATGGCGTAGTCGGTCTCGACGATCTTCTCGCCGCCGCGCACCCTCGCCAGCACGTCGGGCAGCCGGTGATAGGTCTGCGGGCCGATGACGAGATCGACGGCCGGCGCACGGCGTATGATTTCCGCCCCTTCGGCCTGTGCCACGCAGCCGGCGACGCCGATCAGCAGCTCACGGCCGGCCTCGGCGCGCTCGGCCTTCATGTCGCGGATGCGGCCAAGCTCCGAATAGACTTTTTCGGCTGCCTTCTCGCGGATGTGGCAGGTGTTAAGCAGCACCAGATCGGCGTCTTCGACGGCGTCGGTGGCGACATAGCCGTCGGCCGCCAGCGCATCGGTCATACGCTGGGAATCGTAGACATTCATCTGGCAGCCATAAGTCTTGACGAAGACTTTTTTCGCCGCCCCGGCATGCACCGGCTCGCGCTCAGGCGCGGTGCCGATGTCGTGGCTTTCAATCGTGTTCAATTCCATCGGGCGGCTTCTAACGCCTTTCCGCGACAAAAAACAGCCGATTCCGGCAGGCTACGGCGCCGCGCGTCGGTTTTTCAAGCTATGCGCTGACGACTGGGACGCGGCTCGGCGAGCGCAGCCTGCATCATCTCGCGCACCCTGGCTTCCATCAATCTTGCCGTTTCCTTGCGGTTTGAACCCTTGGAGAAGGGCACCGGATCACCGAAATGCACTTCGGCATCGAGCGAGCCTTCGGCAAGCAAACCCTTCAAATGCGGCATCAGGTCCTGGTCGCCGATCCAGGCGGCGATCGGCCGGTGACGGCGGCCCATCGGCACGCCATGCAGGCGGGTATAGGCGATCGCCACCGGCTGGATAAACACTTGGTCCGCCGCCCCTTCCGAAATCGCCATCGAGGCGGCACCGAACAAGGTGCTCTTGAACGGCAGCACCAGATTGCCGTCGCCGGTCGAACCCTCGGCGAACAGCACCATCGCATCGCCCTTGGCCATGCGTTTGGCGATCTCGCTCGCCTGGTCGCCGGAGGTGCGTTTGCGCTCGCGCTCGATGAAGACGGTGCGCTGCAGCTTGGACAGCATGCCGATCATCGGCCAGCCTTCCATGTCGGCCCTGGCGATGAACTTCACATCGACAAAGGAACTGAGCACCATGATGTCGGTCCAGGAGATGTGGTTGGCCGCGATGAGCAAGGGGCGCTCCTTCGAGAGCGCGCCTTTGACGTGCACGCGCATGCCGAGCGCCTTGAGGATCATGCTGTGCCAGATTTTGAGGACCACCGTCTCCGGCCAAAGCCTCGTCTTCATCGACAGGAGCTGCAGCGGCGCCAGCACCAGCGTGCCGGCGGCGACGAGGCCGAACGCCAGGAAAATCCGCAATTTCTTGATCATTCGCTCCGGCCCTATCCCACGGTCTGGCTAGCGAAGATCGCGGCGCATGACAAGCGCGCCGGTCGGGCCGTGCTCGGTCGACCGGTAGTAGTTCGGACGCTGGCCGACCTGACGGAAGCCGAGCCGGCGATAGAGCGCGATGGCCGGCGTATTGGTCTCGTCGACCTCGAGGAACAGCGCCTCGGCGCGCTGCGCATGCAATTCGCGCAGCACCGCATCGATCAATTGCCAGCCAAGCCCCTGGCGCCGATGGGCGCGAGCCACCGCGACCGTAAGGATCTCGCCCTCGCCTGCCGCGAGCCGCGCCAGCACGAAACCGACCGGCGGCTTCGCACCCTGCCCGGTCTCGCGCGCGGCGAAACCGAACACGGTTTCCTGTTCGAGCAATGCCGCGAACTCGCCATCGGTCCAAGGGCGAACGAAATCCTCGCGATGCAGCACCGCAACGGCGGCGCTGTCGGCAACCGTCAGCGGCTCCAGCGCATAATCCCTGCGGCGCGGCTGAAAGAAAGGTATGCGCATCAGGACTTTTTTCCCTTTGGTGCATGATCTTCTCCAGAACCCGGCTTTCCGGATTCATGGCTCCGCCTTGGCAGAATGAAACCAGCCTGCGGCTTGGCGTCGGCGCCGCGCAGATAGAGCGGCTTCGGCTTTGCGCCTGGCCCTTTCGCGGCGGCCAGTCGGGCATAGGTCGCTATGTCGGCTGTGGCAACGGCCGGCCCGGTGTCGAAACCATGTCCGCTCGCCGCGATCAGCGGCGCGGCGGTGCCGGTGAGGACCGCTTTCGCATCGACTGCCATTCCGGTCGCTTGGGAAAGCGTGGCCACCGTTGGTCCGTAAGTCAGAACTAACGCTTCATCGAAAAGCGCCGCATGGAGTTCCTCGCGGCCGGCGTCGAGCGCCGCCAGCACGGCACGGCCGGGAAAGGCATTCGCGGCTTCCGCCGCCAACGCTTCCAGCGTCGTCACGCCGATAGCCGGGATCTTCAGCGCCAGGGCCAAGCCGCGCGCGGTCGAGACGCCGACGCGCAGGCCGGTGAAGGAACCGGGGCCGATCGAGACGGCTACAGCGTCCAAGCCTTGGTAGCCGATCCCGCTGGCCTTCAATGCCGCCTCGATGACGGCCATCAGATGCTCGGCATGCCCTTTGCCGAGGTCGAGCACCTGGCGGCCAAGCTCGATGCCAGCGTCAGCGTCGTGTACGCAGGCGGCGCAGAGATTGGCGGCGCAGTCGATGGCGAGCAGCTTCATAGGGCCGGTTAACCAACTGGATCAAAACACATTCCCTGTGCCCGGCATGGCCCGCCGCCGCAAGGGCCACGCCGCATAAATGTTATGCGGCTTGGCTTTAGCGCGACATCAGGAAGCTGGCCTTGACAGCGATCAGCCCGCAGCCGCGATGCGCAGCACGTGGTTGTCCCAGACATAGTCAGGTTCGGCGCGCGACTCGCCCGCACCGCCGACGATCTCGCCAGCGCCGGTCGTTGCCATGAAGTCGGCGCCGTCCGGCGCGAGACCGCAAACTTCGACCAGCGACTTCGTCGCGACAACACGTCCGCTGGCGGCATCGATGACGGCCAGCGAATTACCCTCCGGCGAGGTCACGGCGACGGTGGCGGCATCGGGATTGGCGGCAACCGAGCCGATATAGTTGCGGAAGCCCGACAGCACGTCCTGCGGCATCTGCAAAAGCTCGAGCTCCTTGCCGCGCGCGGCGCGGCCGACCAGCGCCGGCCGGTCGGTCGCCGGCCCGCGATACTGGCAGCCGAACCAGACGGTGCCCGTCCGGTCGCGGTCCATGTGACGGATCGACAGCTGATGCAGCGCCGGCGGCAATTCGTGCTTTTCGATCAGGTCGCCAGTGATGCGGTCGACCAGCGTGTAGGAAGGCTTCATCGTTGCGATGTTGAGCTCGGCGCGGCCGAAATCCGGATGCGTTTCGATGCCGCCATTCGCGACGGCGAGCGTCCTGCCGTCGCCGAGCAGCAGCAGTTCGTGCGGACCCGTGCCGTAGGTCGGGAACTCGCCGATGCGGCTGAACTTCGCCCGCGCGTCATAGACGCCGACGACGCCGGCGGCGTTGTCGAAATCATTTTCCGTTGCATAGAGCAGCGCGCCGTCGGGCGAGAACACGCCGTGACCGAAGAAGTGCCGGCCGGCGATGCTGGCGATGGTCAAAGGCTCCTCGCGGCCGGTGTGGTCGAAGACCATCGCGAAGGTGCCGGGCTGGCGGGCGAAGACGATCGAGCGTTTCGACACCAGATCGAACGCGACGTCGTGGCCACGGTCGGGCAGATCGAGCGTGTGCAGGATCTTGCCGGCCTCGGAGAGCACGGCGGCGCCGAAGCTGCCGTCGCGCCTGACGAAGGCCGTGGCGAAGACGGCGTCCGTTGCAAGCGTCTCCGCCCAGGCGCGCGGCGCCATCGCCGCGGCGAAGCCGGCGCCGGCGGCACGCAGAAAGTCGCGGCGATCGATGAGCGGCGTCGTCACGGCGTCAATCACCATCCAGCGAGGAAAAGCCGGCGGTCAGGCCAAACTCGGCGGTCATCCTGGTGCCGATCAGGGTCGAGAGGCTGGAGGTGATAAGCGCGAGATGCTCGAGCTTGTCGCGCAGCGCCGGATCGGCGAGCGCCTTGTCGATCGGGCCGCTAACAGACTTCGCCGTCGCCACGCCGTTGGTCAGCTGGATGTGGATGGATTCGGCCATCCACCGCGCATCGGCGGGCAGCGCATCGCCAAGCTTCGAGGCCTGGAACAGCTTGTCGATGCCGGACAGATTTCCGGCCAGCGAATTCAGCGTGTTCTGCGAGCGCCAGTAGATCGCCTGCTTCGGCTTGTCAGCATCGGGCTTCGCGCCAAGAAAACCCTTGAGCCGCACGTCGCGGATCATTTCCAGCTCATTGATAAAAACGCCGACCAGTTCCGTCACCGCTTCGGTGCCATCACGATAGAGCGGGTTCTTCGGCCCCGGATTGGCCCAAAGCGATGCAAAACCATCGGGCTTGCTCCACGCTTCGCGGACCTCGCCGGCGATCGATTGGATGTTGCTGGCCACCGCCGCGCCGTAGGCGCAGCGATAGGGATCGTCCTTACTGGCAAGCGTTTCGGCACCATCGCCGAATAGCACATATTCCAACGCACCGAGGCCCTGCATGGCCACGCTCTTTCCCGCGAGTTGCGCCGGATCGGCGGCGGAGGGATCCTTGGCAACGAGGATCGACTGCACCTGCCTCAATCCGATGCTCTTGCGGTCCGGCCAGTAAAGCATGCGCTCCAGCCGGTTGTTCTCCTTGACCGGCCCGAAGGCGATGATCTCGGCTACCGACCAGGCTTCGACGGTGGCGGAAAACTCGGTACGCGCCGCATCGAGATTTTGCTGGGACGGCGCATTGCAGAGCTGGCGCATCGCCTGGGTCAGGGTCCCGGCATGGTCGTCGAGGCTGGCGTAGGCCGGGCGGACGAAGCCGTCGATCGCGCGGCCGATGACATCGGAGGCTTTGACCGCGGGCTGGGTCGGCAAGGCCATGGCCAGCAAGAAAGGAAGGGCAAGCGCGGCGGCGCGACGGTTAAACATCAGAGCGACTCCAGGAATTTGATCAGCGCATCGCGGTCGGCGGCAGCTGCGCGGGCGAAGCGGTCGCGCGCCTTCTGGCCCTCGCCGCCGTGCCACAAAATCGCCTCTTCGAGCGTCCGCGCGCGGCCGTCATGCAGATAGAAGCTGTTGCCGTTGACCGTGGCGGTCAGGCCGATGCCCCAGAGCGCCGGCGTGCGCCATTCGCTGCCGCTCGCCTCCCCCACGCGCTGCCCGTCGGCGAGGCCCTCGCCCATGTCGTGCAGCAGGAAATCGGAATAGGGCCAGATCAGTTGGAAGGCATGCGCCTTGTTGGGCGTGCCGTGCATGGTGACGAATTTCGGCGTGTGGCAGGAAATGCAGCCCATCTCGTAGAATTGCTTCTTGCCGGAAAGAACCTCCGGCTTGTCGAGGTCGCGCCGCGCCGGCACAGCGAGGTTCTGCGAATAGAAGGTGACGAGGTCCATGACCGGGGGCGGCGCTTCCGCCGCGCCCAGGCGCTCTTGGACGCCGTTCGGCAGGGTAAGGCACGCCTTCTCAGCCTCGGTGCAATCCCCCCAATGCTTCGGCACTTCAGGCGTCGAGATGCCGATATCGCCGGCAAAGGCATCGGCGGCCTGCTGCCGGATCGACGCGGCCTGCGCTTTCCAGCCGAAGCGGCCCAAAGTTATCGCGCCGCTCAACTCCTCGCGAACTATGTTCGGCCGGCCGGAGATGCCGTCGCTGTCGCGGTCATCCGGATCGGCAAGGGCGAGGATGTCGGCCGAGGCGATCTGCTCAATCAGGCCGAGCCCGATCATCGGCGGCGTCAGGCGCGGCGACAACGTCGTGCGCGGGTCGAGCGGGCCATAGCCCGGATTCTCGACCGAGTAGCGGGGCTTGCGCAGCAAAACGACGGCACCGTCGCCCAGCGTTACCTTCTCTTCCGAATAGTCGATGCGCATGCGGCCTTCACCCTTGAGGCCGGGAACCGCCAGATCCTGCAATTGCGAGCCATAGACAGGATCGGGGAAATTCAGCAGCTTATGGTTGGCAAGTTCGGCTCTCTCCTCGGCATTGCTTGCATCGCGCGCCAGCCGCAAGAACATCGAGGTCGAGCCTGCGCCGCTTCCCGGCGGTCGGCCGCGACCATCCTTCAGATGGCAGTTCTGGCAGGCGCGTTCGTTGAACAGCGGACCGAGCCCGTCGGACGCCTGGGTCGATGACGGCGACGACACCCAGTTCTTGCGGAAAAGCGCATTGCCGAGCTTGAAGGTCCCTTCCTCCTCGAAGGTGATGTTGGCGGAAGGCTGCGAGAAGGCGTCGCGGTTGACGTCCTTCCTCGACGTGCCGGCGCCGCCCTGCATCAGCTCGAACGGTTCGGGCTTTGTAAAGTCGGTCGTAGGCTTGGTGACCGCCAACACCCGCGCCTGATCCCCCGGCGTCAGATCTGTGCGGCTCGTCGGCAGACCCGCCGGCTCGCCCGCCATGGCGGGAGCAGAAAGCGTGATTGCCAGCAGGAGCGTGGCACCGCGCCAGATCCGGTATCGCGGGTTCCTCGGGAGCAGCAGGCCGGCTATCTCGGCCCGCCATGAGCGGCGCGAAAAATCTATCGGGCGCCGCATTCCCGCATGTCCTTACTCCGCCTCGTTGGCCGAGTCGGCGTTGAGCTGGCCGTACTTTTCCTCGCCGATCGAGGCGAGCAGGTCGAGCTGACTCTCCAGGAAGTCGATGTGGCCTTCCTCGTCCGTCAGCAGATCCTCGAACAGTTTCATCGACACATAGTCGCCCGCATCCTGGCAAATCTCGCGCGAGCGCTTGTAGGAGGTGCGCGCGTCATATTCGCCGGCGAGATCGGATTCGAGCACTTCCTTTACATTCTGGCCGATACGCAACGGCGCGACCGACTGCAGGTTCGGATGGCCTTCGAGGAAGATGATGCGGGCAACCAGCCGGTCGGCGTGATGCATTTCTTCGATCGATTCCGCCCGCTCCTTCTTCGCCAGCTTGGTGTAGCCCCAGTCTTCGAGCAGACGATAATGGACCCAGTACTGATTGACGGCACCAAGCTCCAGAAACAGGGCTTCGTTAAGCCGCTCGATGACCTGCGGTTCGCCTTTCATGGGTTCTGCTCCCGAATTGGCCGCGCAGTCCTCTGACGCGGTCCAGGTGTGAAACGATATCCGCGCCGCTCCCCTCTGAACGGGCGTGGTAATTCTCGGTGACCCGAATGATCGTTTCCACCACATTTGGAAAGCAGCCGCAACAGCGGCCGCGCTTGCGCATGGCATGATAGACCTTGGCCGGCACGATAAGCTGCCAGGGATCTTCATCCAGCAGACCGATGATCGTCTGCTCGATCTCCTTCTCGGTGATGATGTTGCAATGGCAGATCAGCATTCACTTGCTCTGGCTGGCGGCACTGTTCTGGCGCCGTTTGGCTTGTTTCTCAATTGAGCATGATCTTGTCCAAAAACCGGCTTCCACTTTTTGGGATCATGCTCGGGTGCTACTTGAACACCTTGTCCGGAGCATCAAGGCTGTCGGAGCCCTCGAACGCGATGGCATTGAGCTTGAGCGAGCCGACCGCGCGTTCGATCGACTTGGTCTGGTCGATCAGCGCGTCGATCGCCGCCTGCACCGTGGCGTTGCCTTCCGCATTGCCCTCGGCGATCTGCTGGTCATAGGCCTCGCCGGCCAGCGCCCGCGCCTTGATCGCTTCCATCTTGGCGACCGAAGTATCGAGCTTGTCCGACAGTTCCTTGTCGATCGCCGGATCGGCCACCTTCATCATGTCCGACACCGACGGGCCGGAAACCACGGTGCCGTCGAGACGCGTATAGTTGGCGTGATAGGCGGCGCGGATGCCGATCGCATCATAGAGATGCGAGTTGTAGGTGTTGTCCGAGAAGCAGTCCTGCTCCTCCTCCGGATCGTGCAGCAAAAGGCCGAGCTTCATGCGCTCGCCGGCCAGTTCACCATAGGAGAGCGATCCCATGCCGGTGAGGATGGTGGAGATGCCGGAATTCGGCTCGCCATCGACGAGGGTCTTGCGCGCGGCGCCGTCTTCCTTCCAGTTGTTGACCATCTCCTGCAGGTCGGAGACCAGAAGGTCGCTTGCCGACTTCAGATATTCCGCGCGGCGGTCGCAATTGCCGCCAGTGCAGTTCTTGAGATCGTAGTCGGTGTACGGGCGCTCGCCGGCGCCTGGACCGGTGCCGTGCAAATCCTGGCCCCAAAGCAGGAATTCGATGGCGTGATAGCCGGTCGCGACATTGGCCTCGACGCCGCCGGCTTCCTGCAGCGTGCCTGACAGGAACTCCGGCGTCAGCTTCGAGGCGTCGACCTTCTTGCCGTTGATCTCGATCTCCTTGTTCGCAATGACGTTCGCCGTATAGAGCGAGTTCTCGTCCGACTCGGTGCCGTAGCTCTTGGCGACATAGTCGATCAGGCCTTCGTCCAGCGGCCAGGAATTCACCTTGCCTTCCCAGTCGTCCACGATCTTGTTGCCGAAGCGGTAGACCTCGGTCTGCTGGTAAGGCACGCGCGCCGCCTTCCAGGCGTCGCGTGCAGCGTTGAGCGTCTCTGCCGAGGGCTTGGCGAGAAGCGCGTCGACGGCCTTGTCGAGCGCCTCAGCCGTGATCAGCGAATCCTCGTATTTGGCGAGCGCGATGTCGGCATAGGTCTTGATCACCGCCTTCGCATCGGTTTCGGCCTTCGCCGGCAGCACGAACACGGCCGCCGTCAGCGCCGCGGTGGCGCCGATCGCGGCAAGCCTGGTGCCCCAACGTAGCGCAATAGTTCGCGGCGTGATTATCGCTTTCATCAATCCCATCTCCTCAGAAATTCAATCACATAGGCATGCGGCCGCCGGCGCGCGGCGCCAGCGCAAGCACGAATGACCGGAAAGGCAAAGTTGCCGCGCAATGGCGCGGCCAATCAGCAAAAGACACCGAAATGCCTCCAATCGAAAGGGTTCAAGGCCCAGACATCAAAGGAATGCGCCAGCGGCGCAGCCCTCCATAAAGCGGCGGAGCGGCTGGAAGTCAACTGGCGGTACAGAGAAAATTCAATTGAAACAACAGTTTAGAATTATTCTAAACTGGAATTATCAACTTTAAGGCGGCGCATGCGGCGGATATCCGGATTGACAGGCGGCCATCCTGGGTGCGACCCGGACCACGGCTCTTGCGGCGGCGGCAGACAATCGCCACTTGGCGGAAGATCCTAGATTTGAAGGCAAAAAGGGCTGCGATGAAGAACGGGGTGGTCATTGTCGGTGCGGGTCATGCGGGCGTGCAGGCGGCCGCTAGCCTGCGTGAGGAAGGCTATGACGGGCCTGTCATCCTGATCGGCGACGAGAACGAGCCGCCCTATCACAAGCCGCCGCTGTCCAAGACCTTCATCAAGGATGCCGACGCCAAGCCGCAGCCTTTGCGCGGCGAGGCCTTCTATTCCGGCAATGCCATCGACTACCGGCCGGGCGTTTGGATCGACAGGATCGATGGTGGCGAGCGCAGGCTGGACGTTTCCGGCGGCGGCACAATTGCCTTCGACCGGCTGGTGCTGGCCACCGGCTCGCGGCCGCGCCTCCTCAAGCTCGATGGCGCGGAGCTCGCCGGCGTGGTGTCGCTGCGCTCGCTGGCCGATGCGCGGCTGATCCGCGAGTTGAGCGCGCAGAGCGAGGAGGTCGTCATCCTCGGCGGCGGCTTCATCGGCCTCGAAATCGCAGCGACGCTGAGGGCCGCCGGCCGCAGGGTCACCGTCGTCGAGGCGCTCGACAGGCTTCTCGGCCGCGCCGTGGCGCCGGCAATCGCGGCGCATGTGCGCCAGCGCCTGGAGGCGATGGGCGTGCGCCTGCTCACCGGCACCACGGTTGCCCGTCTGGAAGGCGAAGGCGGCCGCGTTTCGGCCGCGATCACGTCAAGCGGCGAGCGCCTGCCGGCGCAACTGGTGATCATCGGCATCGGCGTGGTGCCCAATGTCGAGCTGGCCGAAGCCGCCGGCATCGCGATCGCCAACGGCATCCGCGTCGACCAGCATATGCAGAGCTCGATCCCGGAAATCCTCGCCGTCGGCGATGCCGCCTCCTACCGGCACTGGTTCACCGGCGGCGACGTGCGGCTGGAATCGGTGCAGAACGCCACCGACCAGGCGCGGCTTGCCGCGCGCACCATCGTCGGCCATGCCGAACCCTTCGCGGCCGTGCCTTGGTTCTGGTCGGATATCGGCGACATGAAGTTGCAGATGGTCGGCCTGACGCAAGGCGGCGACAGCCATGTCGTGCTGGGCGAGCCGGCCGAGAACAGGTTCTCGATCTACCACTATGCCGGCAACCGGCTGCTGGGCATCGAATCCGTCAACCGCCCGGCCGACCACATGCTCGGCCGCAAGATGCTCGGCGCCGGCTTCTCGCCCGCGCCTCACACCGTGGCAGCCGGGCCGGATGCGCTGAAGGCGGCGCTTGCGGCCTTCAGCCAGGACGAGCCGGCAAGGGCCAGCGCGTAGAGATTGCCAATTTTTGCCATCAGCCTTACATTGGTTGAATGAGCACGATGAATATCTCACTGCCCGACAGCTTGAAGGATTTTGTCGATCAGCAGGTGACGGAGCGCGGCTACGGCACGAGCAGCGAATATGTGCGTGAATTGATTCGCCACGATCAGGATCGTCAGCGTTTGCGCGGTCTGCTTCTTGAAGGCGCTTCGTCCGCGCCAGGCGCTCCTGTCGGTGACGACTATTTCGCGGCGCTGCGCAAGCGAGCGCTGGGCCAATAATTGGTTGCCGTAAAGGCAATTATTCCTCGTGCCCTTGCCTTGCGGGATATCGAAGACACTGTCGATTATTATGCACGCGAAGCTGGTTCGCACGTGGCGCTAGCCTATGTCGAGGATCTTCAAACTGCCTACAAAGTGATAGCCAACCATCCTGCATCGGGCTCGCTGAGATATAGCTATGCGATTGGACTACCCGGTCTGCGCAGTGTGCAATTGAAGCGCTATCCGTACCTGATTTTCTATGTCGAACAGGCCGATCATATCGATGTGTGGCGGGTCCTGCACGCCAAAATGGATATTCCAGCCTGGTTACAGAATCCGAACTCCTGACGGCGAGTTGCCGCACCGGCCTGGGCCGCCAGGAGAATCATTCGCACTGTCCGCCCCTTAGGCCGCGCGCGCCTCGCGGATCGAGGTCTCCAATATATCCAGCGCCTCCGTCATGACGCCGTCCTGGATGGTGATTGGCGACAGGAAGCGGATGACGTTGCCGTAGACGCCGCAGGTGAGCAGGATGAGGCCCTTGTCGAGCGCCTTCAGCCGCACCGCATTGGCTAATTCCGCCGAGGGCAGGCCCTTCTTCACATCATTGAACTCGACGGCGTTCATGAAGCCCGGGCCGCGGATGTCGACGATCTCCGGCACGTCCTCGCGGATCGACGCCAGCCGCTGCTTCAGCCTGGCGCCGAGCGCGTTGGCGCGCTCGCTCAGTTTTTCTTCCTCGATGACGTCGAGCACGGCATGCGCCGCGGCGACGCCGATCGGGCTGCCGCCATAGGTGCCGCCGAGCCCGCCCGGTCCAGGCGCGTCCATGATCTCGGCGCGGCCGGTGACGGCCGACAGCGGGAACCCGCCGGCGAGGCTCTTGGCCATGGTGGTGAGATCCGGCGCCACGTCATGGTGCTCCATCGCGAACATCTTGCCGGTGCGGGCAAAGCCGGTCTGCACCTCGTCGGCGACAAGAAGGATGCCGTGCTGGTCGCAGGTCTTGCGCAGTGCTGCCATGAAATCGCGCGGCGCCTCGTAGAAGCCGCCCTCGCCCTGCACCGGCTCGACAATGATGGCCGCGACCCTGGCCGGATCGACATCGGCCTTGAACAACTTGTCGAGCGCTGCAAGCGAATCCGCGACCGACACGCCGTGCAGCGCGACCGGGAACGGCGCATGGAAGACATCGGCCGGCATGGCGCCGAAGCCAACCTTGTAAGGCACGACCTTGCCGGTCAGCGCCATGCCCATGAAGGTGCGGCCGTGGAAGCCGCCGAAAAAGGCGATAACCGCCTGGCGACCGGTGGCGTTGCGCGCGATCTTGATGGCGTTCTCGACCGCCTCGGCGCCGGTGGTGACGAAGACGGTCCTCTTGTCGAACTTGCCGGGCAGCATGCCGTTCAGGCGCTCGGCGAGGCGCACATAGCTCTCGTAAGGAACGACCTGATGGCAAGTGTGGGTGAAGCGGTCGAGCTGCGCCTTGACCGCCTCGATCACTTTCGGATGGCGGTGACCCGTGTTGACCACCGCAATGCCCGACGAGAAGTCGATGTATCGGCGGCCCTCGACGTCCCAGATTTCCGAATTCTCGGCACGATCGGCGTAGATCTGCGTGGTCATGCCGACGCCGCGCGAGATCGACTGGTTCTTGCGTTCGGAAATGGCTGAATTCTTCATCTCACACCTCATCGGGCCGGCGCCCGCTCCGTTTTGATGCCGTCAAAGCCTCTTCTGACCTTATTTCAGGTTTTCCTCAAGTCGGCACATTGGCCCAGTCGATTGGACCTGCCGCAAGGCCGAAATCGATCTCGACCAGCCAGTCGATCGTCAGGCAGAAACAGTTTCCTTTTCCGGCCGATCGATTATCCTCGCTGCAGCCGCGACGTGCCGCTGCCGGGAGCGGCTTCCCGCGGGCCGAGGGAACCATGAGCAGGAACGCGACATCGTCCGCCTTGCCGTCCTTGCCGCTCCGCCCTGCATGTCGGGTGCGGGATGGCGCCAAAGCAGACGTGATCGTTGCTGCGGAGAGTTAAAAGCCAGGTCGCACCCCGTCGCGAACCTGCGAGAGAAAACTACACCCTCACAAACCCCTCGCTCGCCCGAAGCAGGTTGCGCGTATAATCCTCGCTCACGCGGTGGCCGATCAGCTGGCTTGCGGTCAGCGTCTCCACCGCTTCGCCGTTCTGCATCACCATCAGCCGTTCGCACATATGGGTGATGATGGCGAGGTCGTGACTGACCATCAGAAAGGTGAGCTTGCGCCGCCGCCGCACCTCTTCGAGCAGGTTCAGCACCTCGGCCTGGACAGAAGCATCGAGCGCCGAGGTCGGCTCGTCGAGCAAAAGGATCGAAGGTTCGAGGATCAGCGCGCGGGCGATCGCGACACGCTGGCGCTGGCCGCCGGAGAGCTGGTGCGCATAGCGGAAGCGGAAACCCTTGCCGAGGCCGACTTCGTCCAGCGCGCGCTCGATGCGCTTCTCGCCATCCTGGATTGCGTGAATGGCGAGCGGTTCCTGCAGCAGCCGGTCGACGGTCTGGCGCGGATGCAGCGACCCATACGGATCTTGGAAGACCATCTGCACGTCGCGGTAAAAGGCCTTGTCGCGGGTCTTGCCAAGCGTCTTGCCGTTGATAGCGATGGTGCCGGCAGCGACAGGCGCAAGGCCGGTGATTGCCTTGAGCAGGGTCGACTTGCCGGAGCCGCTTTCGCCAACCAGGCCGTAGGACTCGCCTTCCCTGACTTCGAGTTTAACGCCCTTCAGCGCGCGGAAGCGGTCGAAAATCACCTCCAGCCCTTCGATGGTGATGGCGGCCGTCATGCCGCCCACTCCGGCTTGCGGTCGAGCACCGGCAGCGGGTGTCGCTCGAAGCCGATCCTCGGCATGCAGTTGAGCAGGCCGCGCGTATAGGGATGCTGGGCCTCGCGCAGCTCGGACGCCTTGAGCTGCTCGACCACCTTGCCGGCATACATGACGACCACGCGGTCGCAGAAGGAGGACACCAGGCGCAGATCATGCGAAATGAAGATCAGCCCCATGCCGCGCTCGGCGACCAGCCTATCGAGAATGTTCAGCACATCGAGCTGCACGGTGACGTCGAGCGCCGAGGTCGGCTCGTCGGCGATCATCAGTTCCGGCCCGGCGATCAGCATCATGGCGATCATCGCGCGCTGGCCCATGCCGCCCGAGACCTCATGCGGGTGAAGGTCGAAGACACGGGCCGGATCGCGAATCTGGACCGCCCGAAGCATCTCCAGCGCGCGCTCGCGCGCTTCGGCCTTTCCAACTTTCTCATGCGTGCGCAGCGTCTCGACGATCTGGCGGCCGATGGTCATCACCGGATCGAGCGAGTATTTCGGGTCCTGCAGGATCATGGCGATGCGGTTTCCCCGCAGCGCACGGCGCCGGCTGGATGACACCGAGAGCAGGTCGATGCCGTCGAAGCGCAGCTTTTTCGCCGACACCTCGGCCTGCGGCGGTGTCAGGCCCATGATGGCGCGGCCGGTCTGCGACTTGCCGGAGCCGCTCTCGCCGACGATGCCCAGCCGCTCGCGGCCGAGCGAGAAGGAAACGCCGCGAACCGCCTGCACGATTCCGGTGCGTGTCGGGAAAGTGACGCGCAGATCGTCGACTTCGAGCAGCGTGCCTTTCGTTTGCCTATCGGAATTGCCGCTCATTGGTTGCCGCTCATCGGTCGCCACTCATTGGTCGCCACTCCGGGGATCGAGCGCGTCGCGCAGGCCGTCACCGAGCAGGTTGAAGCCGAGGCTGACGATGAGGATGGCAGCGCCTGGCGCGGCAGCCACCCACCACTGGTCGAGGATGAAGCGGCGGCCGGACGCAATCATCGCGCCCCATTCGGGCAGCGGCGGCTGCGCGCCGAGGCCGAGGAAGCCGAGGCCGGCGGCGGTGAGGATGATGCCCGCCATGTCGAGCGTCACCCGGATGATCAGCGAGGAGATGCAGAGCGGCATGATGTGGCGCAGCACGATGCGGAAGGGCGAGGCACCCATCAATTGCACCGCCTTGATGTAGTCGGAATTGCGCACCGTCAGCGTCTCGGCGCGCGCGATGCGCGCGTAAGGCGGCCAGGAGGTGATGGCGATCGCCAGCACCGCGTTCTCGATGCCGGGGCCGAGCGCCGCAACGAAGGCCAGCGCCAGCACCAGCTTCGGGAAAGCCAGGAAGATGTCGGTGATGCGCATCAAAATGGCATCGGTCCAGCCGCCGGCATAGCCTGCGACGGTGCCGACCAGCAGGCCGATGGGCGCGGCGATGATGGCGACGAGGATGACGACATAGAGCGTCCAGCGCGAGCCGTAGAGGATGCGCGAGTAGATATCGCGGCCGAGGTCGTCGGTGCCGAACCAATGCGCGGCGCTCGGCGCCAGCAGACGGGCATTCTTCAGGTCACCCACGGTTGGCGAGTAGGGTGCCAGCACGCCGGCAAGCGCGGCTACCACCACCAACGCGAGAATGATGAGCAAACCGACGAGCGCGAGCCGGTTGGCTGTGAAGCGCCGCCAGGCCACATAGGCGCGGCCGAGCCTTGCCTGCATGCGCGAGGACGGCCGCTCGCTGAGCAGCCATTCGCGACGGGTTTGCATCGTCTCGGCGCTCATTCGACTTTCGTCCGTGGATCGAGGAGCCGATAGAGCAGGTCCGACAGAAGGTTGATGGCGATGAAGACCGAGCCGATGATGATGGTGCCGCCGAGCACCGCGTTCATGTCGGCGTTCTGCAATGAATTGGTGATGTAGAGGCCGATGCCCGGCCAGGAGAAGACGGTCTCGGTCAACACCGAGCCTTCGAGCAGGCTGGCATAGGAAAGCGCGATCACCGTCACCATCGGCACAGCGGCGTTGCGCAGCGCGTGGCCCCAGATGATGCGCGTCTCCGACAGGCCCTTGGCGCGCGCGGCGACGATATATTCCTGCGCCATCTCGTTCAGCATGAAGGAGCGCGTCATGCGGCTGATATAGGCGAGCGCGAAATAGCCAAGCAGGGAGGCCGGCAGGATGATGTGGCGGTAGGCGTCGTAGAAGACATCCCACTGTCCCTGCATGGCCGCATCGAGCAGGTAGAAGCCGGTGATCGGCGTGAAAGTGTATTCGTAGACGACGTCGAGCCGCGCCGGAAAGGCGACCCATTGCAGCTTGGCGTAGAACAGGACGAGGCCGAGGAGCCCCAGCCAGAAGATCGGCACGGAATAGCCGATAAGGCCGATGATGCGCACGATCTGGTCGACGAAACTGCCGCGACGGACAGCAGCGAGCACGCCGAGCGGCACGCCGATGACGGCGCCGATGATCGTGCCGAGCGTCGCCAGCTCGATGGTCGCCGGAAAGACGCGGCGGATGTCGGACATCACCGGATTGGTGGTCAGCACCGAAGTGCCGAAATCGCCGCTGAGCGCGTTTTTGACGTAGATGTAGAACTGCTGGATCAGCGGCAGGTCGAGGCCCATCTCGCGGCGCGTGCGCTCGACGACGGCAGTAGGGGCCCGGTCGCCGAGCACGGCCAGCACCGGATCGATGGGAATGACGCGGCCGATGAAGAAGGTCACAGCGAGAAGACCGAGATAGGTCGTCACCGCGATGACCAGGAAACTGCCGAGCGCGGATAGAATGGCGACGGCACGGGCGCTGCCGCGCCCGGCCACCGCCTGGTTTTCAACTATGCTCACGCGGCGCGTCCGAGAACGCTATTCCTTCGAGACCGCACCGACGAAGTTGGTGTCGAAGCTCGGTCCGAGCGCGAAGCCCTTGAGGTTCTTGCGCAGGCCCGCCACTTCGAGCTGCTGGTGGATGACGACGAAGGGGCTGGTGTCGAGGATCTTCTTCTGCAGATCCTTGTACATGTCGGCGCGCTTAGCCGAATCCTTCTCCAGCAGCGCCGCCTCGGTCTGCTTGGTCAGGTCCGGAATGTCCCAGGCATTACGCCAGGCCAGGGTCTTGATCTTGGCGGCGTCGGAATTGTCCGGGTTCGAGGCGAAGGTCTGGGCATTGGAATTCGGGTCGAAATAGTCCTGGCCCCACTGGCCGATATAGATGTCGTGGTTGCGGGCGCGGTATTTGGTCAGCGTCTGCTTGCCGTCACCGGGAATGATCTCCAGCTTGATGCCGGCCTGACCCAGCGTCTGCTGGATCGATTCCGCCATGCCTGTCTCCGGCTGTTTACTGCGTACGTCCATGGTCACGCTGAAGCCGTTAGGCAGGCCGGCCTTGGCCAGCAGCTCCTTCGCCTTGGCGACATCGAGCTTGAACGGGTTGTCGTCGATGGCGCCGAGGTCGCCCTTGGGCAGGAAGGACTGGTGGATCTCGCCGATGCCCTTGAGGATGGTCGAGCCCAGCGCATCATAGTCGACCAGGTACTTGAAGGCCTGCCGAACCTCCGGCTTGGCGAGGTTGGCGTTCTTCTGGTTGAGGCTGATGTAATAGACCGTGCCCTTCGGCGCGCTGGTGGTGGTGAGATCGCCATTCTTGGCGATGGCGTCGAGATCGTTCGGCTCGAGGTTGCGGGCGACGTCGATATCGCCGGCCTCGAGCGCCAGACGCTGCGCCGAGCTTTCCTTCATGAAGCGGTAGATAACGCGGGCGATCTTGGCCTTCTCGCCGTTGTAGTTGTCGTTGCGTTCCAGAACGACGACTTCATTGGCGCGCCATTCGCGCAGCTTGTAAGGGCCGGAGCCGGCATAGCCGGTCTTCAGCCAGGCATTGCCGAAGTCGTTGTCCCATTTGTAGTCGGCGCTCGGCGTGACGGCGGCGACATGTTCCTTGACCAGCTTGCTGTCGACGACCGAGGCGACGGTAGCCGACAAGCAGTTGAGCACGAAGCTCGGCGCATAGGCCTTGTCGACAACGAACTGGAAGGTGGTGTCGTCGACCGCCTTGGCCTTTTCGGTGACGTTGTCGCCGCTGATGCCGAACTGGTTGATGATGAAGGCGGGGCTCTTGTCCAGCTTGATCGCGCGCTCGAAGGAATAGGCGACGTCGGCGGCGGTGATCGGATTGCCGGAGGCGAACTTCATTCCGGGCTTGAGCTTGAAGGTGTAGGTCAGGCCGTCGTCGGAAATAGTCCAGCTCTCGGCGAGATCGCCCTTGACTTTGGAGGTGTCGCTGAGGTCGAGGCGAACCAGGAGATCGTAGGTGTTGCCGGTAACCTCAGCGGTTGACAGCTCGAACGCTTCGCCCGGATCCATCGAGATGATATCGTCGAAGGCGAAGCCTTCGACCAACGTGTCGGCAGGCGTGACCGCAAAGGCCGGCACCGCGAGCAGCGCCGACATCGCCACACCCGCGAGAAAGCCACGAGAGCGAAGAGCAAACCTTTCCAGCATCATGGTAGTCGTTCCCTGTTTTGTTGATTGTTGACCTGAGTTCCCGGCTCAGGGTTGCAGAATTCCTTGGGACCGATCGACGGCCCACCGACCTTACCGTCGTGGTTTTTGTCCAGTTGGTCAACACCCTATTCGGCGGCGTTCGAACCCGCAACGCGCATTTTTCGAGACAGCTTATTGGGCCAGAATGGGCCACCGCGAGTCTACCCAGGCGCCGGCTAGCCGAAGCCGTCGATTGGGAAAAATCTGCCAAATCTTGGCCGCTTGGAAGTCGCCCGTCATTTCAGCTGCGCGACCAGGTTCGCGTCCGGAAAGCAGGTGGCGGTCTTGCCGTTCTTCGCTTGCCAGACGCCGATCGAGCGGCGTGTCTTGAAGCCGGGCAGGCCGTCGGCGCTGCCGACATCGTAGCCCTTCGCCTCCAGCGCTTGCTGGAGGGCAGCGATATCGGACCGGTGGAGATCGCCCACCCGCCCCCAGGTACCGGCAAAGGTGGCGTCGCCTTTGGCGATGCGATCGGCGGCGTGGCCGATGAACAGCGCATAGAGATCGCTGGTGTTGTATTGCTTCAGCACATAGAAATTCGGCGTGACGATGAAAGCGGGGCCGCTGCGTCCGGCCGACATCAGCAGGAAACCCTCGGCCTTGAGTTCACTGGCCGGAAACGCCTTTCCGTTGGCGCGCCTGATGCCCATCGCCACCCAGTCAGAAATCTTCTTACCCTGGTCGGGTCCTTCGAGCGCGCAGGAGACGTTTGCCGGCGCAATCACCTCGGTCCCCCAGCCGCGCCCCCTCACCCAGCCATAGTGGACAAGATAGTTGGCGATGGAGGCGAGCACGTCCGGCGTCGAATTCCAGATGTCGGGCCGGCCGTCGCCGTCGAAATCGACGGCATGCTTGAGGAAGGACGTCGGCATGAATTGCGGCTGGCCGAGCGCGCCGGCCCAGGAGGACTTCATCGCATTGACCGGAGCGAGCCCGCGCTCGACGATCTCTAGTGCGGCCAGCACCTCGGTGCGGAAGAAATCCTTCTTCGTCGACATGAACGCCTTGGTGCCTAGCACCTCGAAGGCGTCGTAGGGCATCTTGGCGGCGCCGAAGCCGGTCTCGCGACCCCAGATCGCCAGCACGATCTCGCCAGGCACGCCGTAGCGCTTCTCGATGAGCCCAAGCACGCGGGCGTTGGCGCTCTCGCGCGACCGTCCTCCGCCGGTGACGGCCCGAATGGTCTTCTCGGCGAAATAATTGGCGGGCGGACCGAACTCCGCCTGGTGCTGTTTTTGCGGCGTCGCCGGCTTCTCGCCGGGCATGACGAGATCCGGCAGTTTCAGGTTCGGCTTCACGCCGATGAAGGCGGCGTCGAAGGTCTTTTTGGAAATGCCTTTGGCCTCGGCCTCGGGCCAGAGGTCGTTTTGCAGCCAGGCCTGGAATTGGTTGTCGATGGGCGTGGCGCGAGCGGGGAGGGTGAGGAGGACGGCAAGCGCCGCAAGGAAAAATGCGAAGCCGAATTTGGAAAAGCCGCGTTCTGTCGCGCCCCCCTCTGTCTTGCCGGACATCTCTCCCACTTGGGGGGAGATTGGCTGTTTCGGTGCCCCGCCTCTTCCTGCGACCTTGGATATTGGCGAAAGCCGGCGTGACGTCTGATCTCCCCCCTTGCGGGGGAGATGTCCGGCAAGACAGAGGGGGGTGGGACGGAGTGCGGCCTTTCCGGGAAAAACGCCAGTCACCAATCCCCTCCCCTCAAAACGCCGTCCTCGAGCGCAGCGCCGCGGCAAGCGTGCCTTCGTCGAGATAGTCGAGTTCGCCGCCGACCGGAACGCCATGCGCGAGCCTAGTCACCTTGACCTCGAAACCCGAGAGCTGATCGGTCAGGTAGTGCGCCGTGGTCTGGCCCTCGACGGTGGCGTTTACGGCAAGGATCACCTCCTTCACCTCGCCGCCGGCGACACGGTCTACCAGCGAGCGGATGTTGAGCTGGTCCGGCCCGATGCCGTCGAGCGGCGACAGCGTGCCGCCGAGCACGTGATAGCGCGCGTTCATGGCGGCGGCGCGTTCCAGCGCCCAGAGATCGGAGACGTCCTCGACGACGATAACCGTGCCGGCATCGCGGCGTGGATCGGTGCAGATCATGCACGGATCGGAGGTGTCGACATTGCCGCAGGTCGAGCAGATGCGCACTTTATCGGCCGCCTCGCCCATGGCTGCGGCTAAAGGCTCGAGCAGCTGCTCCTTCTTCTTGATGAGATGGAGAGCCGCGCGCCTTGCCGAACGCGGCCCGAGCCCCGGCACCTTGGCCAGGAGCTGGATCAGGCGTTCTATCTCTGGACCGGCGATTCTTTTCGACATCGCTCTGATCTAGAGCAATTCCGGGAAAAGTGCGAAACGGTTTTCAGAGCGCTTTGGTGACATCCGCAACAGGAAATGATCCGCCATGCCGTCAAGGCGGATCATTTGATGGCGGGTTGGCTCAGTAGGCTTCGAGCGGCCGGGACTGGCTGACAATCAGCGCGCCGATGGCGTCGGTGTTCTCAGGCGTCGACTGGAATCCCATCGCCGCTTCCTGCGGAGCGCTCGGAACGGAGGTGATGTAGCGACCTTTCAACGTGCCGCCGAAGCGGGAGGCGTCGGGCTCCTCCATCGGCTCCTGCATCGCCACCATGATCGGCTTCGCCGTGACGCGGCCGGCCTTCTGCCCTGGCGCGGCGGAGGCCGTCACATAGGTCTGCTGGGCAGCAACGGTTGTGGTCTTGGCCGGAAGCGCCGGCGCGGCAGCCGCGGTCGTAGCGGCCTGCTTGGCCGGATCAGCATGAACGATCGTCTTGACCACCGGCTCGGCGGAAGCGACGAGGACCGGAGCGGTGGGGTCGGTCTTCTGCGACTTGCCGGAGGCCATGGCGACCATCGGCTCATCCGGCAACGGCTGCCAGTTGCGGCCGCGCTTCTCATAGAAGGCATTGCCGCCGGCCACCATCGTGTAGTGCATGTTCTTGTAGGGGAAACGCAGGCCGGCGGTGTGGAAGAACATCGTGTTCTTGAGCTTGGCCTTGCGCTCGCCTTTCAGCACTGCCTCGGCGGCTTCCTCGACATCTGGCAATGCCCGCGAATTCATCGGGCGCGTCAGCACGCCCGGGGCGAACTGGCCCTTTTCGCCGACGACCTCGCAGATCGTGCTGCCATGCTGTCCCGAGCGTAGCCGGTTCATCACGACCGTGCCGACGGCGATCATGCCGTCACGGCTCGACCGGTTGGACTCGAAGAACATCGCCCTTTGCAGGCACTCCTTGTCCTTCATCGAGTATTTATAGGAACGCGAGCTGAGGAAGCTCGGGGTGACGGCGTCGGTCAGGCTCGCCACCGACATGCCATGTGAAGCGGTCTGGCTGCAGCCGGCCAGGAGCAAGGGGGAAGCGGCGATGCCGATAAGCAGCAGCGGCGTCTTCCATCGCGTCGCGATCAACAAAAAAGCCTCATTTCCAGATGCCAGCCCGCCCCGAGATGTGGCAAGAATGAGACTCTTTCAGGCAAAAAGATGGCTAGATGGTTAGCAACCTCTGGACTTGGGTAAAACTTTATGAATGTCGCGAAATGAGCCCGTGAGCATGCCGGCAAAATGGTTAATATTGCGGCCCGGGCTCAATTTTCGTTCACAATCAATTAACTGGTGGCAGATGCCTTAGAACGGCAATTTCATTCCGGGCGGTATAGGCAAGCCCGCAGTCAATGCCTTGGTCTTTTCCTGCATGACCAGCTCGACCTTATTTTTGGCATCATTGTGAGCGGCCAACAGCAAGTCTTCGAGGATCTCCACCTCGTCGTCCTTCAGCAAGGACGGATCGATCTTCAGCGCCTTCATTTCGAACTTGCCGGTCAGGGTCACGCTGACCAGGCCGCCACCCGCCTGCCCAGTGGCTTCCAGGGTGGCGATCTCATCCTGCATGGCCTGGAACTTGGCCTGCATTTCCTTTGCCTTGCCCATCAGGCCGAGAAGATCCTTCATCGTGAAACTTCCTCTTGTTGGAATCTACGTTAACGCGAGTATGATCTTGACCGAAACCGGTCCGTACTCTTTCCCTGACGCGTTCGTCAGCTCTAAATCTCTTCGTCGTCGGCAGCCGGCTCAACCGGCAGGTCGGCGTCAGCGCCTTCCGCTTCCGGCACATCGGGAATGCGCACGTCGATGATCTTGGCGCCGGGAAAGCGGGCGAGGATGGCGGCGACGGTCGGATCGCTCCTGGCATCGGAGAAGGCGTTCTCGCGCTTTGTCGTCTCCATCTCGGCCAGCGTCTTGCTACCCTCTTCCTTCGACAGCGAGACCAGCCAGTTGCGGCCGGTCCAGGCACGCAGCTTGGACGTCAGGTCGTTAAGCAGCATCTTGGGCGCATCGTCGGTCAGGCTGACGTCGATGCGGCCAGGCTCGATGCGCACCAGCCGCACGCAGCGCTTGACCAACACCTTGAAGGCGATGTCGCGGTTGGCATCGGCCAGGGCCGCGATGTCGGCCAGCGACTTCACCGGAACGGCCGGTGTTTCGATGACCGGTTCGGGCGCCGGGAGGAAGGCGGCGGGCGCGGGCTGCATCTCGACCAGCCGCATGGTCTGCCCTCCGCCGTTAGAGGCCGGCATCCGCGCCGGCGCCACGGCATTTGTGCCGCCGCCACTGCTTGCCGGCGCTCCATTGGCGCGCGGAGCGCCATTCGGCACAGGGGCCGCCCCCTCGAGCGATTTCAGCGCTTCGTCCAGCGTCGGCAGGTCGGCGGCATGCGCCAGCCGGATCAGCACCATCTCGCCGGCGCTGACTGGACGGTTGGAGGACTGCACCTCGGGAATGCCTTTCAAGAGCATCTGCCAGGTTCGCGAGAGCACGCGCACCGACAGCGTGCTCGCAAATTCGGCGCCGCGCCGCCGCTCGTCCTCGGAGAGCGAGGCATCATTGGCCGCGGCCGGCACGAACCGCAGACGCGTAACGAGGTGGTTGAATTCCGCCAGGTCGGTGAGCACCGCGGCCGGATCGGCGCCGGTATCGTATTGTGCGCGGAATTCGGACAAGGCCGCCGCAACATCGCCCTTCATGACGTGCTCGAACAGGTCGATGATACGGGCGCGGTCGGCCAAGCCCAACATGGCGCGAACGGCGGCGGCGCTGACGGTGCCGCTGCCATGGGCGATCGCCTGATCGAGGATGGAGAGCGAATCGCGCGCCGAGCCCTCGGCGGCCCGCGCAATCATCGCCAAAGCCTCATCATCCACGGAAATGCCTTCCTTGGCGGCAATCGAGGAAAGATGCGCGACGAGCGCGCCGGCATCGATGCGCCTCAGGTCGAAGCGCTGACAGCGCGACAGAACCGTGATCGGCACCTTGCGGATCTCGGTGGTGGCGAAGATGAATTTGACATGCGGCGGCGGCTCTTCCAGCGTCTTCAACAGGCCGTTGAAGGCCTGGGTGGAGAGCATGTGCACTTCGTCGATGATGTAGACCTTGTAGCGGGCCGAGACCGGCGCGTAGCGGACGCGGTCGATGATGTCCCTGATGTCGTCGATGCCGGTATGGGAAGCCGCGTCCATCTCGATGACGTCGACATGGCGGCCTTCCATGATCGCCTGGCAATGCTCGCCGGGGGTCGAAAGGTCGACGGAGGGCTGGTCGACAGTGGCGGTTTTATAGTTCAGGGCGCGTGCGAGAATGCGCGCCGTCGTCGTCTTGCCGACACCGCGCACGCCGGTCAGCATCCAGGCCTGGGCGATGCGGCCAGTGGCGAAGGCATTGGTGAGCGTGCGGACCATCGGCTCCTGGCCGATCAGTTCGGAGAAATTGGAGGGGCGGTATTTGCGCGCCAGCACGCGATAGGCGCCGGCCTTACCTGTCTCCAGGCTTTCTGGCCCCGAATTTCCGGCTTCGCTCATTCGCCGTCAAAAGCTCCAAGGACCGCGACGGAAGGCGGCCGATTCCTGCGCATAGTCTCGCCCGCACGGCTCGGCGCCGTCAATGTCGCGGGAGAAAGGCGAAGAGGCGGGAGGCTGGAACAATGACCCGTTCCGGGCTCGTTAGGGCTGCTTCCTTCCGGACCTGACCCGGTTGGCGAGTGGATCGTCCACCACCAACCTCCCAAGCTCCATATCGGCAATTCAGCGGCGAAATGCAAGGGTCGTAGTGGATCAGCGGCCAGGCCATGCGGTGCAGAAGACCTTCAAATCCGCAGGAGCGGTCAATGATTCGCTTGCAGCCACCTTGCCGTCGCTCTAGCGTTCAGGGTTTGAAGCATTCTCGAAAAGTGAGGGAAACGCCCATGCTGCCTGGCCTAAAGGCCGGTTTCACACTGGACGCCCGATTGGAGGCGGACAGTGAGCAGCTCATGTGGCTCGGTCTGTGCGAGCTCCGGCTGATGAACGATCGCCGCTGGCCGTGGCTGGTCCTGGTGCCGCAGCGGCCGGGCGTGGAGGAAATCCACGACCTGACGCCGCTCGACCAGACGATGCTGACCTTCGAGACCAATATGGTCGCCCAGGCGCTGAAGCGGGTGACCGGCTGCACCAAGATCAACACCGGGGCGCTCGGCAACATCGTGCGCCAGCTGCACGTTCATGTCATCGCCCGCAGCGAGAGCGACCCCGGCTGGCCAGGGCCGGTCTGGGGGCATGGCATGCGCGAGCCGTATGAGCGCTCCGACATCCGCCGGTTTGCCGAAAAGATCAAGGCAGCGCTATAAAGCCATCCGTGTCCATTCCTGCCCCTCCTCGAGTCTCCTATGAACTTTCGTCTGTTTGACGCGCCTTTGCGCGAGCCGAGCCAATTCGTCGGTTTCGCCGGCAACCGGATCGACCGGCAATCGGAAAACCGCGCCGACGACGCGGTCGAGAAGGCGCTTGGCGAGCGATCGGCGCGGCTGATGCTGATGCATGGCGGCAGGCTTTATCTGAAGCTCGACGACGGCAAATTCGACCCATGGTTCGAAGCGGCGGAAAGCCAGGCCTTCGAGGTTTCGCTCGACGGCGGCGTGCTGCTCGGCCTTTCGGAGAGCTGCCCGGTGCTGGCCGTGCCCGCCGGCATCGAACCGGAAAATCTGCCGGAAACGGTGAAGGCGATCGACTACCGCTCCGTCTATATGCAGGGGCTGATAGACGAAGCGGCGGCCGGCGCGCTGGCGCAGGGCGCTGCGCTGCTCGCCTGGCATGCCAGCCACGCTTTCTGCAGCAAATGCGGCAATCGCTCGGAGATGCGCGCCGGCGGCTACAGGCGGCATTGCCCGGCCTGCGGCACCGACCATTTCCCGCGCACCGATCCGGTGGCGATCATGCTCACGGCGACGCGCGAGAAATGCCTGCTCGGGCGCGGCCGGCATTTCGGGCCCGGCATGTATTCGGCCCTTGCCGGCTTCATCGAGCCCGGCGAGACGATAGAGGCGGCGGTGCGCCGCGAGACGCTGGAGGAGGCCGGAATCCGGCTCGGCCGCGTCGTCTACCACGCCAGCCAGCCCTGGCCGTTCCCCTATTCTCTGATGATCGGCTGCTTCGGCGAGCCGCTCAACGAGGACATCCAGGCCGACCTGAACGAGCTCGAAGACTGCCGCTGGTTCTTCCGCGATGAGGTGCGCTCGATGCTGGAGAGGACGCACCCGGGCGGCCTGATCACGCCGCCGAAAGGGGCGATCGCCCACCACCTCATCCGCGCCTGGGTCGACAGCGAATAGGAGCCGAGAAATGATCCGTCATACCGTCGTGTTCACGCTGAAGCATCCGCCGCATTCGCTGGAGGCGAAGCGGTTCCTCCACGATGGCAAGAAGATCCTGACCGCGATCAAGGGTGTGACGCATTTCGAGCAGCTGCGCCAAGTGAGCCCCAAGAACGACTATCAGTTCGGCTTCTCGATGGAGTTCGCCGACCAGGCCGCCTATACCAGATACAACGAGCATCCCGACCACGTCGCGTTCGTGCGCGACCGCTGGCTGCCTGAGGTCGAGAAATTTCTCGAGATCGACTATGTCCCGCTCGGCTTTGGCTGAGATTGGATCGAGCGCCGGCGTCTAAGATTGACGCGGACCTCCATGAGGTCGTCATCCCAGGGCGGAGCGACGCGAAGCGGAGCGCAGACCCTGGGATCCATGCCGTTACCTCAGTCGAGGGGCGCAGCGGAGCAGAATCTGGACCGTCCTAACGCGTTGAAGTCCCGGCATGGATCCTCGGGTCTGCGCCGCGTCGCTTCGCTCCTTGCTTCGCCCGTGGATGACGAAGCATCAAGGCCTTTGCCAATCTCGAAGGTCCTAGGAACCACCTAATCGGCGACCTTCCACTGCTCGCGCGACGCGCTTGCCGGATAGACGCCGAGAATGCGCATCTCGCGCGAGAAGAAGCGCAATTCGTCGAGCGCCAGCTTGACCAGCGGATCATCGGGGTGGCCCTCGATGTCGGCATAAAACAGCGTCGCTGTGAAAGCGCCGAGCTGGTAGCTCTCGAGCTTGGTCATGTTGATGCCGTTGGTGGCGAAGCCGCCCATGGCCTTGTAGAGCGCGGCCGGCACGTTGCGGACGCGGAAGATGAAGGTGGTCATCATCTTGGCTTCCAGCGAGGGGCGCTCGGCCCATTGCTTGTTCTTGGTCAGCACGACGAAGCGGGTGACGTTCGAGTCGGTGTCCTCGACATTCTTCTCGATGATGTCGAGGCCGTAGAGCTCGGCGGCAAGCGCAGGCGCAAGTGCCGCCATCGTGCGGTCCTTGACCTCGGAGACCATCTTCGCCGATCCCGCCGTGTCGCCGGCGACAACCGGCTTCCAGCCATTCTTGCGGATGTATTTGCGGCATTGGCCAAGGGCATGGATATGGCTGTGCACGCTTCTGATCTCTTCGCGTTTCACGCCCGGCAGCACCATCAGCTGGAAATGGATGGGCAGGAAATACTCGCCGACGATGTGCAGGCGCGATTCCGGCAAAAGATGATGGATGTCGGCGACGCGCCCGGCAATCGTGTTCTCGATCGGGATCATGGCGAGCTCGGCCTTGCCGGTCTCGACCGCGTTGAAGGCGTCTTCGAAGGTGGGACAGGGCAACGGCTCCATCGAGGGGAACATGTTGCGGCAAGCGGTATCGGAATTGGCGCCCGGCTCGCCCTGGAAGGATATTCTGTTGGTCTTTTCAGGCATGCGCCAAGGTC
Organism: Mesorhizobium sp. WSM4989; assembly: GCF_029625795.1. Lineage (NCBI taxonomy): Bacteria > Pseudomonadati > Pseudomonadota > Alphaproteobacteria > Hyphomicrobiales > Phyllobacteriaceae > Mesorhizobium > Mesorhizobium sp. WSM4989. The sequence continues at coordinate 1,682,253 of NZ_JARTVN010000001.1, forward strand.
TCGCTTACGGATGTCTCAGTTTGAAAGAATTTGCCTGGCGCGCTCGAGATCGTCGGGCGTGTCGACGCCGAGCGGCAGCGACCGGACGATCTCGGCATCGATGCGCATGCCGGCTTCCAGCGCCCGCAGCTGCTCCAGCCGCTCACGGCGTTCGAGCGGCGACGGCTTCAGCGCCACGAAGCGTTCCAGCGCTGTCCGGCGGTAGGCATAGAGGCCGATGTGGTGATAGAGCGGGCCCTCCCCCCACGGCGCCGTGGCGCGCGTGAAATAGAGCGCCTTCAGCCTTGTCGCCGAGAGCGGCGAGCCGACGATCTTGACCACGTTCGGATTGGTCCTTTCCTCGTCGCGCACAATCTCGACGCCGAGCGTGGCTATGTCGACCGACGGGTCGGCGAAGGGCCGCAGCGATGCGCCGATGATCTCAGGATCGATGGTCGGCAGATCGCCCTGGACGTTGACGATGGTTTCGACCTTTTTCTCCGGGTCCAGCAGGGTGAGGGCCTCGAAGATGCGGTCGGATCCCGATTCGTGGTCCGCGCGCGTCATCACCGCCTCGAAACCGTGATCCCTTACCGCCGAGGCGACCGCTTCGGTGTCGGTCGCCACCACCACACGGCCGAGCCCGGCCTCGGCGCCGCGGCGGGCGACATGGACGATCATCGGCGCGCCGGCGATGTCGGCCAGCGGCTTGCCCGGCAGGCGCGTCGAGGCCATGCGGGCGGGGATCAGGATCAATGTCGACATGGGACTTCTGGGACAGCCGGGGAAGCGGATGGAAAAGTGGCAAAACGTCTCACTGGAAGCGCCCTTATAGGTGTTGCAACGACGAAGCAAAAGACCTAGTTTCCGCGCGATTTAACGGGCCCGTTGGGGCCTTCGCTATACCGACGGACGGAGTGGACGGGACGGTCCGCCGGAAAAGGGAGCAAGGGGCGTATGGATTCCAACGAAGTCAACAAGCTGCTCGCCGGATTCCTCGGAACCTGTTTCGTCGTCTTTTCCGTGGGTATCGTTTCCGACGGGCTGTTTGCCTCCCCCGCGCCCGAGAAGCCGGGCTTCGCCATCGAGGCGGCCGAGCCGGCCGAAGGCGGCGGCGCTGCCGCGCCCGCGGCCGAAGCCAAGCCGATCGCCGACCTGCTCGCGACCGCCAATGCCGAGACGGGCGCCGCCATTTTCAAGAAGTGCCAGGCCTGCCATTCCGGCGAAAAGGGCGGCCCCAACAAGGTCGGTCCGGACCTCTGGGACATCATCGATCGCCCCGTCGCCGAGCATGAGGGCTTCGCCTATTCGGCCGGCATGAAGGATTTCTCCAAGGGCGGCGCCGAGAAGTGGACCTACGACAACCTCAACCACTTCATCAACGCGCCGAAGAAGTTCGTGAAGGGCACGGCGATGGGCTTTGCCGGCCTGCCGAAGGATGAGGACCGCGCCAACGTGATCGCCTATCTGCGCACGCTGTCGGACAATCCGAAGCCGCTGCCGCAGCCGGGCGCTTCGGCGGAAGCCAAGCCCGCCGAAGGCGCCGCCGCGGCGAAGCCGGCCGCAGGTACGGCACCCGCCAAGCCGGCCGAAGGTGCGGCTCCGGCAAAGCCGGCCGAAGGTGCCGCCCCGGCCAAGCCGGTCGCGCCCGCGCAATAAACATTTCGTCATAAAGACACCTTGGAAAAGCCGGGTTCGTCCCGGCTTTTTTGTTAGGAAAGCCGCATATGCTGAGACAAAAGCCGGCGCTTGCGGTTTTCACCGGCGTCAAATGATCTAGATTGCCGGTGGATACTGTTGCGACGAGGAGAACGCATGACGGTCGGCCGCTCCCGCACGTTTTTCGCATCGATGCTGGCGATCGCCTTCGCCGCCAGCCTGCAGGCCAGCCTCGCTGATGAGTGGCACACCACGTCCTCGCTGACCGGCCCGTCCAAATACGGCGAAAATTTCCAACGCTACGACTATGTCAATCCGGACGCTCCCAAGGGTGGCGCCCACGACTCCGTCGTTGTCGGCACTTTCGACAGCTTCAATCCCTATATCGTGCCGGGGTCGCCGGCCGCGGGGCTCGCCGGGTTCGGCGGCGGCCTGCTCTACGACACGCTGATGGACCAGGCGACCGACGAGGGCAGCGTCAGCCACCCGCTGGTTGCCGAGGCCTATAAATACCCGCCCGACTATTCCTCTGCGACCTACCGGCTCGACCGGCGAGCGAAATGGCATGACGGCCAGCCGATCACCGTCGACGATGTGGTCTGGTCGTTCCAGGTGCTGAAGGCCAACGCCCCCCAATACAACCGCTATTTCGAGAACGTTACCGACGCGGTGGCGATTTCCGACCGCGAGGTCGAGTTTCATTTCAACCAGAAGGGCAACCGCGAGCTGCCCAAGATTATCGGCGATCTGGTCGTCCTGCCGAAGCACTGGTGGGAGGGCACCGATGCCAGCGGCAAGAAGCGCGACATCACCAGGCCGACTCTCGAGCCGCCGCTGGGATCAGCCGCCTACAAGATCGCCAGCTTCAAGCCGGGTTCCGAGATCGTCTGGCAGCGCGTGGCTGATTACTGGGGCGCCAAGCTGCCGGTGAAGATCGGCCGGGAGAACTTCGACACTCAGCGCTTCACCTACATACTGGACGAGAATGCTGCGTGGCAGGCCTTTACCAAGGGCGGGCTAGACGACATCAAGGCCGAAAACAGCTCGCGGCGGTGGGCGACGGCTTACAACTTTCCGGCGGTGAACGCCGGCGACGTGATCAAAAAGGAATTCAAGACCACTTCGCCGGAGCCGATGCAAGCCTTCATGCTGAACCAGCGCCGGCCGCTGTTCCAGGATCGCCGGGTCCGCGAGGCGCTAACCTATCCCTATGACTTCGAGACGATGAACCGAACGCTGTTCTTCAATTCCAACACGCGCACCCAAAGCTATTTCCAAGGTACGGAACTCGCGTCGAGCGGATTGCCGCAAGGCAAGGAACTCGAAATCCTCGAGAAGTATCGCGACAAGCTGCCGCCTGAACTGTTCACCCAGGAATTCAAGCTGCCGGTCTACGACTCACCGCAAGCGGAGCGGAAATATCTGAAGCAGGCTGTCGACCTCTTCGCCCAGGCCGGCTGGGTGATCAAGGGCGGCAAGATGATGAACGCCAAGAGCGGCGCGCCGTTCAAATTCGAGATCCTCGGCACGTCCGACACGGATCAGATCCTCTCCGGCAACTATATCGCCAATCTGCGCAAGATCGGCGTCGATGCGACGCTGCGCATCATCGACCCCAGCCAGTACGTCAACCGCGTCAACAATTTCGACTACGACGTCATCACCAACGTGCTGCAGCAATCGGATTCGCCCGGCAACGAACAGCGCGATTTCTGGAGTTCGAAGTCCGCCGATTCACCCGGCTCGCGCAATTACTCCGGCATCAAGGACCCGGTCGTCGACGCGCTGGTGGACCGCGTCATCTTCGCCACCGACCGCGACGATCTCGTCGCCGCCACTCATGCGCTCGATCGCGTGCTGTTGTGGAACTACTATACCGTGCCGCAATACTACCGGGCGGTGGTCTGGCTTGCCTACTGGAACAAGTTCGGCATGCCCGAAAAGCAGCCCAGCTACCGTGGCGCCGATATCGACTCCTGGTGGATCGATACGGCGAAGGAAAAGGCATTGACCGCCAAATACAGGGGTAACTGATGAGGCGGCAGACATTGCTTCCTCGTCGTGACTTCCTGGCGCTCGGCGCGGCGGCGACTGCCGCAGTGCTGCTGCCGGGTCGGGCTTTCGCTCGGACCCCGACCGGTGTCAAATTGCATGGGCTGTCGGCGTTCGGCGATTTGAAATACAAGCCTGACTTCGCGCATTTCGATTATGTCAATGTCGATGCGCCGCAAGGCGGCACCTTCAATTTCCAGCCTTTCAACTGGGTCGCGAACCAGACCCCGCTGACCTTCAGCACCCTGAATTCATTCGTCCCCAAGGGCGATGCGCCGCAGCGCACGGAAATGTGCTTCGATGCGCTGATGGTGCGGGCGCTTGACGAGCCCGACGCCGTCTATGGGCTGATCGCCGACGGGGTCACGATTTCCGACGACCGCAACGGCTTCACCTTCTCGCTGCGCCCGCAGGCCCGTTTCCACGACGGCACGCCGCTGACGGCCGAGGATGCCGCCTTCACCTTCAAGCTGCTGAAGGACAAGGGGCACCCAGACTATTCGCTGTCGCTGACGCATCTGGAGGACGCCGTAGCGGTGGACGCCCACACGCTTGAACTCAAATTCTCAGGCAAGCAGGCCTCCCGCACGATTCTCAACGTCGTCCAGATGCCGATCCTGTCGAAAGCCTTCTATACGGCCAATCCGTTCGATTCCTCGCAGATGAATCCTCCGTTGGGTTCAAGCGCCTACAAGATCGGCCGCTGGTCGGCCGGGGCCTGGATCGAATATGAGCGGGTGGCCGACTATTGGGGCAACGATCTTCCGGTCAATCGCGGCCAGAACAATTTCCAGCGCATTCGCATCGAATCCTACCAGAACCGCAACGCCGCGTTCGAAGCGTTCAAGAAGGGCGAGATCCTCTACAGGGAAGAATCCGTTTCGCGTGTCTGGGCCACGGGTTACGATTTTCCGGCTGTCACGGCCGGCAAGGTGGTGAAGCACGAATTCCCGGCGGAAAAGGTGCCTTCCATGCAGGCCACCGCCGTCAATCAAAGGCGGGAACAGTTCCGGGACTCCCGCGTTCGGCAGGCGATCGCACTCTGCTTCGACTTCGAATGGACCCGACGCAATTTCTTCTACGGCTCATATGAGCGCTCGCAGTCTTGCTTCGAGAAATCGGATTTTCGCGCCGAAGGCGTGCCGTCGCCGCAGGAACTGACTTTGCTGGAGCCGCTGCGGGATCAGATTCCGCCCGAGACTTTCGGCGAAGCCGTGACCCAGGCTGTATCGAACGGCTCAGGCCGCGACCGCCAATTGCTGGGCAAGGCGGCGAAGCTTCTCGCCGAGGCCGGCTGGAAGCGATCCGGCGCGTTTGTCGTGAACGACAAGGGCGGACGGCTCTCAGCCGAAATCCTCGTCGACGACGACGCGTTCGTGCAGATTTACTCGCCCTGGGTCGACAATATGAAGGCTGTCGGCATCGATGCCTCAATCCGGCTGGTCGATGCCGCGCAGTATCAATTGCGACAGAACACATTCGACTACGACATGATCTCCGCCGCCTTCTCCTTTAGCGCAACCCCGACCCGTGATGACCTCGAGACCTTCTTCCATTCGCGAAGCGCGTCGGTCTCAGGCTCTCGGAACCTGCCGGGCATAGCGAGTCCGGCTATAGACGCGCTGATCGACGCCGTCGGCGCCGCCAAGGACCGTGAGGGCCTCACCGTCGCCATGCGGGCGCTCGATCGGGCCTTGCGCGCTCGGCGCGATTGGATTCCAAGTTGGTATCTGGCGAATCACCGAAGCGCCTATTGGGACATGTTCGGCTTTCCCGAGCAGAAGCCCGATTTCGGCTTTCCGGTCGAAGCGCTGTGGTGGGTCGACAAGGGCAAGGCGGCGAAAATTGGCAAAGGGTGAATTTCTTGCGGCCGAAGGCGCCGCCCCTCACCTGCCTGCCGGCATCCTCTCCCCGTATAGTCACGGGGAGAGGGAAACCTTCGTCTTTGGTTTCGCCAATCACAAGCGGCGTGGCGAACGTGCCGAGATTGCGGCCAGCCCCTTTCTCCCCGTCACTATAGGAGGAGAAATGTCCGGCAGGACGGTGAGCGGCGGCGCCGACGCCGACAATTGGTCTGAAGCGATTGCCTCGGGGACGCCTCCAGATACAGTGGTCTTCCCCAAGGAGGGCAACATCTGATGGGCGCCTATATCCTGCGCCGCATCCTTCTGATGATCCCGACGCTGTTCGGCATCATGGCGATCTCCTTCGCCGTCATCCAGTTCGCGCCGGGCGGCCCGGTCGAGCAGGTCATCGCCAAGCTCACCAACCAGGGCGGCACGGATCGCCTCGGCGGCGGCGGTGGCGACGCGGGCGCCACCAATTTCGACGTCGCCGGCGATGTCGGCTCGAAATATCGCGGGGCCCAAGGGTTGGACCCCGAATTCATCAAGAAGCTCGAAAAGCAGTTCGGCTTCGACAAGCCGCCGCTCGAGCGCTTCGGCATGATGCTGTGGAACTATGCCCGCTTCGACTTCGGCGACAGTTATTTCCGCGACATCTCGGTGCTCGACCTGATCCTGGAAAAGATGCCAGTGTCGATCTCGATCGGGCTCTGGATCACGCTGCTCTCCTACCTGATCTCGATCCCGCTCGGCATCCGCAAGGCGGTGCAGGACGGCTCGACCTTCGATGTCTGGACGAGCGGCGTGGTGATCGTCGGCTATGCCATCCCCGGCTTCCTGTTCGGCATCCTTTTGATGGTGCTGTTTGCCGGCGGCTCGTTCTGGGATTGGTTCCCGCTCCGCGGCATCGTTTCCGACAATTGGGACCAGCTGTCCTGGCCGGGCAAGATCATCGACTATTTCTGGCACATGACGCTGCCGCTGACCGCACTTGTGCTGTCGGCCTTCGCCACGACGACGCTTTTGACCAAGAACTCGTTCCTCGAGGAGATCCGCAAGCAATATGTGGTGACGGCGCGCGCCAAGGGTCTGTCGGAGCGCAAGGTGCTTTATGGCCATGTCTTCCGCAACGCCATGCTGATCGTCATCGCAGGCTTCCCGGGCGCCTTCATCTCGGCCTTCTTCACCGGCTCGCTGCTGATCGAGAACATCTTCTCGCTCGACGGGCTCGGCCTGCTCGGCTTCAAGTCGGTGATCGACCGCGACTATCCGGTGGTCTTCGCCAATCTCTACATCTTCTCGCTGCTCGGCCTGTTCGTCGCCCTGCTCTCGGACCTGATCTACACCTGGGTCGATCCGCGCATCGATTTCGAGCGGAGAGACGTCTGATGACGGCAGCTTCGGCAGAAACCAAGCCGGCCCGCGCCGCCCGGCCGTGGTTGTCGCCGCTCAATCAGCGGCGGCTGCAAAACTTCAAGGCGAACCGGCGCGGCTACTGGTCGCTGTGGATCTTCCTGTTGCTGTTCGTGCTGTCGCTGTTTTCCGAATTGATCGCCAACGACAAGCCCATCATCGCCTCCTACAAGGGCGAGATCCTGTTTCCGGTGCTGGTCGCCTATCCGGAGGAGAAATTCGGCGGCTTCTATGCCGTCACGGACTATCGCGATCCGGTGATTCAGGACGAGATCAATGCCAATGGCTGGATGATCTGGCCGCCGGTCCGCTACTCCTATCAAACGGTCAACAACGCCATCCCAGAAGCCGCACCCGCCAAGCCGTCCTGGCTTTACGACAGGAAGACGCGCTGCAGCCAGTATCCGCAGGGCGAAGCCGATCCGAACTGCGTCGTCGGCAACTGGAATTGGCTGGGCACCGACGATCAGGCGCGCGACGTGCTGGCACGCGTGCTTTACGGCTTCCGCATCTCGGTGCTCTTCGGGCTGATCCTGACGCTCGGCTCCTCGCTGATCGGCGTCGCGGCCGGCGCGGTGCAAGGCTATTTCGGCGGCTGGACGGACCTTCTCTTTCAGCGCTTCATCGAGATCTGGTCGGCGATCCCGGTGCTTTATCTGCTGCTCATCGTCTCCGCGATCCTGCCGCCCGGCTTCTTCATCCTGCTCGGCCTGATGCTGCTGTTCTCCTGGGTGGCGCTGGTCGGCGTGGTGCGGGCCGAGTTCCTGCGCGCGCGCAACTTCGAATATGTCAACGCGGCGCGCGCGCTTGGCGTGCCCAACCTCACCATCATGTTCCGCCATCTCCTGCCCAACGCCATGGTGGCGACGCTGACCTTCCTGCCCTTCCTGCTCTCGGGCTCGATCTCGACGCTGACCTCGCTCGACTATCTCGGCTTCGGCCTGCCGCCGGGTTCGGCCTCGCTCGGCGAATTGCTGAAGCAGGCGCAACGCAATCTCAACGCGCCCTGGCTCGGCATCTCCGGCTTCATCGTGATTTCGCTGATGCTGTCGCTGCTGGTCTTCATCGGCGAGGCGACGCGCGATGCCTTCGATCCGCGCAAGACGTTCAAATGAGCGACCCTCTGCTTTCCGTCCGCGATTTGAGTGTCGCCTTCGCGCAAGGCGGCACGCAATCGATCGCCGTCGACCACGTCTCCTTCGACATCGGCAAGGGCGAGACGGTGGCGCTGGTCGGCGGATCCGGATCCGGCAAATCGGTCTCGGCGCTCTCGGTGCTGAAGCTGTTGCCCTACCCGTCGGCCAGCCACCCCTCGGGAAAGATCCTGTTCCACGGCGCCGACCTGCTCCACGCCAACGAAAGGACGCTGCGCGGCGTGCGCGGCAACAAGATCACCATGATCTTCCAGGAGCCGATGACCTCGCTCAATCCGCTGCACACGATCGAGCAGCAGATCGTCGAGGTGCTGAAGCTGCATCAGGGACTGGGCGATCGCCAGGCCCACGCTCGCACGTTGGAGCTGCTCACCGAGGTCGGGATACGCGACCCGCAGAAGCGGCTCGATGCCTATCCGCACCAGCTCTCCGGCGGCCAGCGCCAGCGCGTCATGATCGCCATGGCCTTGGCCAACGAGCCGGAACTCTTGATCGCCGACGAGCCGACGACGGCGCTCGACGTGACCGTGCAGGCGCAGATCCTCGAACTGCTCGCCGGCCTGAAAAGCCGCAAGCGCATGTCGATGCTATTCATCACCCATGACCTCGGCATCGTCAGAAAGATCGCCGACCGCGTCTGCGTCATGACGAAGGGCAAAATAGTCGAGACCGGGCCGACCAAGGAGATCTTCGCCAACCCGCAACACGCCTATACCAAGCACCTCTTGGCCGCCGAGCCGAAGGGCAAACCGCCGGCGGCGAATGCCGATGCCACGGCGGTGATGACCGGCAAGGACATCAAGGTCTGGTTCCCGATCAAGCGGGGCTTCTTCCGCCGCACCGTCGACCATGTGAAGGCGGTGGACGGCATCGACGTTACCGTGCGCGCCGGCCAGACGCTCGGCGTCGTCGGTGAATCCGGCTCCGGCAAGACGACGCTAGGCCTGGCGCTCGCGCGGATGATCTCGTCCACGGGCGCGATCAACTTCAACGGGCGCGACATCAACCAGCTTTCCTTCAGCGCCATGCGGCCGCTGCGGCGCGAGCTGCAGATCGTCTTCCAGGACCCGTTCGGATCCTTGAGCCCGCGCATGTCGGTCGCGGAGATCATTGAGGAAGGGCTGAAGATCCATGCGCCGAAACTCTCGCCCGATGAGCGCGACGACAAGGTCGTCGAGGTGCTGAAGGAAGTCGGTCTCGACCCGGAGACGCGTCACCGCTATCCGCATGAATTCTCGGGCGGCCAGCGCCAGCGTGTCGCCATCGCCCGCGCCATGGTGCTCAACCCGCGCTTCGTCATGCTCGACGAGCCGACTTCGGCGCTCGACATGAGCGTGCAGGCGCAAGTGGTCGATCTGTTGCGCAACCTGCAGGCCAGGCACAACCTCGCTTATCTCTTCATCAGCCACGACCTGAAGGTCATCCGCGCCCTTGCCAACGACGTGATCGTCATGCGCAATGGTCAGATCGTCGAAGCCGGGCCGTCCGAACAGATTTTCGACCGCCCGCAAACCGACTATACGAGGGCGCTGATCTCGGCCGCGTTCCGGATCGAAACGGCACCGACCGGGGTCGTGAGCGAATAGGCTGGAAATACAGGAAAGACACTCCACGAATGGAAAAAGGCAAAGTTCTGCTTGCCCTCACCGGCTTTCACCCGCAGCGCTGGCGCGAACTGCTCGCGGCCGAGCGCGAGGTGGTGCTGGAGCCCGATGGTCCGAGCGATCCCTCGATCGCTTATGCAGTGGTGTGGAAGCAGAAACCGAATCTGTTGTCGTCGCTGCCCAATTTGCGCGCCATCTTCTCGATCGGCGCAGGCGTCGACCATATCTTCGCCGACCCCGGCCTGCCCGAGGTGCCGATCGTCCGGGTCGTTGCCGACAATCTCACGCAATACATGACCGAGTATGTCGTCTGGCGCGTGCTCGACCACCATCGCCAGGGCATGCTCTACCGAGCGCAACAGCAGAAGAAGACCTGGCACGAGCCGCCGCAACGCCCGGCCGGCGACATCTCGGTCGGCATCATGGGTCTCGGCAACCTTGGCCGCGCCGCGGCATCGGTGCTTTTGGCGCTAGGCTTCGCCGTGAACGGCTGGTCGCGCACCGAGCACCCGATGCAGGGCGTGTCGACCTATTCCGGCGAAGGCGGGCTGATCCCCTTCCTCAACGCCACCGACATCCTGGTGGTGCTGTTGCCGCTGACGCCGCGCACGCAAGGCATCGTCAATTACGCCGTTCTGAAGGAATTGCGCAAACGCAACGGCCTCGGCGGCTCGGTGCTGATCAACGCCGGGCGCGGGCGGCTGCAGAAGGATGCCGACATCCTGCGCGCGCTGGACGACGGCACGCTGAAGGAAGCGAGCCTCGACGTGTTCGAGGTCGAGCCGCTGCCGAAGACGAGCCCGTTGTGGAGCCATCCGAAAGTGTTCGTGACGCCGCATGCGGCGGCGACCTCGGACCCGGCCCATCTGGTGCCGATCATGCTTCGGCAGATGGCCGCCTTCGAGCACGGCGAAAAGCTCGAAAACGTCGTCGATCGCGAAGCGGGTTACTGAGTAGACGCCGGCTTCGAGCCCGGCAGCGCGAACTTGTCCTTCTTCTTCGGCTTGCCGCAATCGCGCCGTTCGATCGAACGGTTCATTCCGTCGATCTCGCCGCTCGCCTTGTCGCTGTCGCGCTGCGCTCTGGAGCGCATGTCCGGCGTGAACGGGCCAAAACCCATCGCCGGATTGGAGAAAGCCGGTTTTGCGGTGACCGGCAGATTGTATTGCTGCGCCAGCGCGTTGCGATTGGCTAGCAGCTGGTCGCAGGGCACGCTGTCATATTGCAGCGAGGATTGGACGTTTTCGTCCTGGCGCTCCGCCATCGAAGTGCCGCCAACGCAGCCGGCCGTCATCAGGCAAGATGCCAACACAGCCATGGTCCAGCGCATGGTAATTCTCCGTGCCGTATCGCCACGCCCTAAGCCGACACGCGATTCGGGCTTTTTCGCGAGCAGCCGTCGCCCTCATTCCGCCGGCCTGCGACGGGCTATCACCGCAAGGCCTCCTACTGGCTCGCCGCGGTCATGCCGGATGGTCGTGCTTTCCAGCGACAGGATCGCAAACCCGCTGTCGGCGAGAACGCGCCGCACATAGGCCACGGAATGCGCGTAGCGCCGCGAGGGCAGCAATGCAAAGGCATCGCCACCGGCAAGTGTCTCGACCGAGAACGCACAGAGGCCTTCATCGACCAGACTGTTGGCAATTGCTCCAACAATGCGTTCGAGCGCCCCGACATAGATGAACACGTCGGCGGCGACCACGAGGTCGGCTTTCGAGCCAGGTCGAGAGAAATGCTGGAGATCGGACTTGGAGAGCTTGTCGTAGATGCCTTTGGCGCGCGCCTTCCGCAACATGCTGCTCGAAATGTCATAGCCTTCCAGCCGGTCAACGATCGGGCGCAGCCTTTCGCCCATCAGGCCGGTGCCGCAGCCGAGGTCGAGCGCCAGCCGGAACCGGCCCGGGCTCGCCGCGCGAATGGCGCGCTCGAGAAACTCTGGCATTCGATAACCGAGTTTCCCGACCAGCGATTGCTCGAAATTGTCGGCATAGTGATCGAACAGGGTCTCGACGAAAGCGCTGGGCGGAGCCGCTGCCACCGGCGCATGACCGATCAGCTGCAGCTTGAGCGCGGAACCCAGCCGGTCCGCGGGATCGAGCTTCATGGCCATCGCCCATGCGTGGGCGGCCTGGTCGGGAAAACGTGCGGCTTCCTGCATCTCGCCGAGCCGGAACCAGCCCGCCGTCCATTGCGGCGCCAGCTCCAGCGCGCCAAGCAAAAGCTCCGCCGCCTGCGCAGGCTCGCCGGAGGCCAGCAGCATCTCGGCAAAGTCGGCGCGACGGTCGGCGTTCAAATCGCCGGACGAGGCCTGAAGTGGTTTCATGGTTCCATTGGTCCCGCCGGTGTGCGAACCGGCGGCCGGCTGTAGGACGAGTCAGCAGGCTGTTGCAACAGGCTTCCCGCGTCGAATTTAGCCACTATGTTCAAGGCCATGCGCGCCAGCGACCTGCTCAAGCCACGACCCGAAGGGCTCTACTGTCCGCCAGGCGATTTCTTCATCGATCCGGTGCGGCCGGTCAGCCGCGCACTGATCACGCACGGCCATTCCGATCATGCGCGCTCAGGCCACCGCTCGGTGCTTGCCACACAGCAAACGCTCGACATCATGGGCCTGCGCTATGGCGAGGATTTCGCCGAAACCACGCAGGCAGCAGTCATTGGCGAGACGATTGATATCAACGGCGTCTCCGTCACTTTCCATCCGGCCGGGCATGTGCTGGGTTCGGCGCAGATCGTCGTCGAGCATCAGGGCCTGCGCATCGTCGCCTCCGGCGACTACAAGCGCCAGAAGGACGCTACCTGCCTGCCGTTCGAGCCGGTGCCTTGCGATGTCTTCATCACCGAGGCGACCTTCGGGCTGCCGGTGTTCCGGCACCCGCCGGACCATGAGGAGATCGCGCGCCTGCTCAAATCGGCGACGCAATTTCCCGAGCGTTCGCACCTGATCGGCGCCTATGCGCTCGGCAAGGCGCAGCGCGTCATGCGGCTGCTGCGCGAGGCCGGTTACGACAGGCCGATCTATATCCATGGCGCGCTGGCCAAGCTCAGCGAGTATTACCAGAGCCAGGGCATCGATCTGGGGCAGATCGAACCGGCGACGGTGGAAAGCGGCGGCAAGGCCGATTTCGAAGGCGCCATTGTCGTCGGGCCGCCGGCCGCGTTCGCCGACCGCTGGGCGCGGCGCTTCCCCGACCCGATCGCCTGCTTCGCTTCAGGTTGGATGCGCATCCGTCAGCGCGCCAAGCAGGGCGGCGTCGAGCTGCCGCTGATCATTTCCGACCATGCCGACTGGGACGAGCTCATCGCCACGATCAAGGAAACCGGCGCCGAGGAGATCTGGGTGACGCATGGCCGCGAGGAAGCGCTGGTGCGCTGGTGCGAGCTGGAGGGCATCGCCGCGCGGCCGCTGCATCTTGTTGGCTACGAGGACGAGGGCGATTGATGGAACAGTGTTCGCCAATCGCCGCCGCCGAGTTCTACGGCGCCCCCCTCTGTCCTGCCGGACATCTCTCCCTCAAGGGGGGAGATTGGCAGTTTCAGCGCCGACGCATCTCCCGCGACGCGAGAGATTGGCGAAAGCCGGCGCGGCATCTGATTTCCCCCCTTGAGGGGGAAATGGCCGGCAGGACAGAGGGGGGCGCCTTGCGCCTGCTCTCGCGATTGGCATGGCGCAACCAACGATGAACCGCTTCGCCGAGCTCCTCGACCGGCTGGTGCTGACGCCTTCGCGCAACGGCAAGCTGACGCTGCTCACCGACTATTTCCGTAGCGTCGAGGATCCCGACCGCGGACTGGCGCTGGCGGCGATCACCGGCGATCTGTCGATCGCGGCGGTGAAGCCGGCGATGCTGCGCGGGCTGGTGGTCGAGCGCATGGACCCCGTGCTGTTCGGTTATTCCTACGATTATGTCGGCGACCTCGCCGAGACGGTGTCGCTGGTCTGGCCGCAGCCGGCCGGCCACATGCCGAACCACGCGCCGACGCTCGCCGAAGTGGTCGGCAAGCTGCAGGCGGCGAGCCGCTCCGACGGGCCGCAGGTGCTCGCCAGGCTTCTCGACAGCGCCAGCATCTCTGCGCGCTTCGCCATCATCAAGCTGGTTACCGGCGGGTTGCGCATCGGCGTGTCGGCGCGGCTTGCCAAGCAGGCGTTGGCCGATCTCGGCCAAGTCGATGTCGTCGAGATCGAGGAGCTCTGGCACGGGCTGACGCCACCCTACACGGCGCTCTTTGCGTGGCTGGAAGGCCGGGCGGAAAAACCGAGGAGCGCGGCGCTCGCATTGTTCCGGCCGGTGATGCTGTCCAACGCGGTCGACGACGGCGATTTGGAAAAGCTCGAACCGGCCGATTATGCGGCGGAGTGGAAATGGGACGGCATCCGCGTCCAGGCGGTGTGCGAGGGCGGCATCCGCCGGCTGTATTCGCGCACCGGCGACGATGTTTCCGGCGCCTTCCCGGACCTCGCCGCGACGATGGATTTCGAGGCGGCGCTCGACGGCGAATTGCTGGTCGGCGACCCGCGCGAGGCGACCGGAACCTTCTCCGACCTGCAGCAGCGGCTGAACCGCAAGAGCGTCTCGCCAAAAATCCAGCAGCAATATCCGGCCTTCATGCGCTGCTACGACGCGCTGCAAATCAACGGCGAGGATTTGCGCAGCCTCCCCTTCGCCGAGCGCCGCACCCGGCTCGGAGCCTTCGTCCAGACGCTCGATCCCAGCCGCTTCGACCTTTCGCCGCTGGTCGAATTTTCGGATTGGGAGACGCTGGAGCGGCTGCGCCAGGCGCCGCCGCATCCGATCATCGAAGGGGTGATGCTGAAGCGCTGGGATTCGCCCTATCTTGCCGGCCGGCCGAAAGGCCCCTGGTTCAAGTGGAAGCGCGATCCGCACACGATCGATGCGGTGCTGATGTATGCGCAGCGCGGCCACGGCAAGCGCTCGAGCTTCTATTCCGACTACACTTTCGGGGTCTGGTCAGGCCCGGAGGGATCGGAAGAGCTGGTGCCGGTCGGCAAGGCCTATTTCGGCTTCACCGACGAGGAGCTGCGGCAAATCGACAAATATGTGCGCGACCATACGATCGAGCGGTTCGGGCCGGTGCGCTCGGTGCGCGCCGATCGCAAGAATGGGCTGGTGCTGGAAGTGGCCTTCGAAGGGCTCAACCGCTCGACGCGCCATAAATCTGGCGTCGCGATGCGCTTTCCGCGCATCTCACGGTTGCGCTGGGACAAGCCCTCCGCCGAGGCCGACCGGATCGAGACGCTGCAGGCGTTGCTCGACAGCTAGAAATCTGCCGACGCTTCACCCCACCCGGCGCTTCGCGCCGACCTTCCCATCAAGGGGAGGTCGGTCGCATCCCTGGAGATAGCCCCTCGCTGCCGATGCCGAGGTCACTCCGCGATCGATACGCGGATCTCGTAGATGTCGACGGACTTGCCCTGCTTGTCGAAGTCGGAGTTGACGGCGATGGTGCCGGCCGCACCCGGGTGCTTGTTCGGGAACTGCACGTCGAACAGGTATTCGTTGCGCTCGTGGCCAACGGCATAGCGCTTGCGGCCGCAATCGCCGAGCTCGCCGAAATTGCAGTCGACCGAGATCTGCGTCTCCTTGCCTTCTTCCGAGCGGGCGATGATGTCGAACATGGCATGCTTGCCGGCGAGCTTTTCCAGCACGCCCTGGCCGACATCGAAGGCAATGGCCGAGCCGGATGCGCCCGAGCGGACGCGCAGGAACTGGCCGGTGTCGTCCTTCATCACATCTGCGGCGGCGTCGGACGGTGTGCTGACATGGGTCGGATCGCTGGGCGAGAAGACGTTGATCCAGTTCTTCGACTGATCCGCCTCGCCGGGCTTTTGCGGCGAACCGGTGTCGGCTGGCTGCGAGGAGTCTTCGTCTTCCAGCGTCGGGGTCGGCTCTGGCGGACCGGTGTTGAGTTCAGCCGCCGTCTTGAAGACGCCGGTCTGCTTGGCGAAATAGAGGCCGATGCCGGCAGCCGCCAGCAGAGTCGCCGCGACAAAGATGGCGGTGAGCGGCAGGCGTCGGCCACGGATACGCCGTTCATCGCGATCCGGCGCCACTTCGGCGCCGTTGCCGATGGACGCTCCGGGGGAGTCATCAAGCGTCGGCGCGTTCGGAAGCGCCTCGTCCGGCATGATGTCGGGCACGCGGGGCAGCACGCGCGAGCGCGGCGCATCCGATGTGTCGGGCTGCACCGGACCGTCGACGGTAATCGACGGCGACGGTGCCCCCTGGTCGGGGCCCCGCGGGGCATCCACCGGCGGCGCGGGAGACTGGCTCGGCGTGTCGACCGCCGGCCCCGGCGCGGCGTTGCCGACGAATGGACCGCTGTCCAGCGGAAGCGTCACGTCAGGAACGACCTGGACAGCCGGCAGGAATTCGGATTCGATCTCGGTGATCTTGGCCTGCACCGCCTTGCGGCGGTTGATGGCGGCTTCCACCGTCACGTTGGGGTTGGCCTGCAGCACGCGATCGAGCGCGGCAAAGGCCGAGCGATAGACCTTCTCGCGAAACGCCCGGTCCTCGGGATTGCCTTTCTCGAAGGCGTTGCGGATCGCTTTCTCGATGGCGTCCAAGCGAGCTCCCTCTGCGCGTTCGCTCACAGTTATCGATCGTTAGCCGCAGGCGACCAGTCAATCAACGGGCGGGCGGCTGCCTTGCCGACGCATCCAATGCCCATTTCGGCGTTTTTTGTTGAAGAATCAACATTTTTGTCGCCGCCGCCGGATCGGCCTGCAACGGAATCGGACGCCTGCCGGCGCGGGCCCGCAAGCCCTGCTGGCGCGGCGCTTAAGGCTGACGCGCAGCGGCAAGCGACGGAATTGCCGCGCATGAGCGCAGGATTTCGCCGCCAGCCATCTTGAATTAGCTGGCGGTTGAGTCTATCAACCGGCGCATCTTGGAAGCCCAGCGGCTTCCCGGGCCGCTTTAGCTCAGTTGGTAGAGCACATCATTCGTAATGATGGGGTCGCGTGTTCGAGTCACGCAAGCGGCACCAGTTTCCTAAAAGCGTGTAATTCCAATACCATACGTGTCGGGTGGATTTGGGTTCGCCCATAAACCCACCCAAGATCGCCCTAAGCCGAAACGCTGCGGCGTCGTACGGCAGCATTTCGCCGCTTGCCGACCTCAGCACCTCCAAGCGTGAGTGTTCGGTGTGATGCCGATACAAAAGCGCCGCCACGGTGGCGTCAACCGGTTACACAAGCCAGGCAACATCCCCGGCCTTCTGGAAGTGGCGTCAGCGTCCCCAGAGGCTGCGTGGGCGGGTCGTTGGTTGACTGTAGCGCGACTGAACGCTCCACGTTTCGCAAGCTGGATAGCGGAATCTCGTGAGGGCAAGGTCAGGTTGCTCTCCGTTCCAGCGACGGGCGGAGATTGGGAAAGATGGATACCGTGCAGGTGAGGCGCATGGAAGCCGGCAGGACATGGACGCGGGACGGCCCGCGTGCAGGCGCCTGGCTGAGCCGTGTAATGAGCACGCAGCGCCACCTCGCAGCGATCCTGGCTTGCGACGTGGTTGGCTATTCGCGCCTGACGGAGCGCGACGAACGCGGCACGCTCGAGCGGCTGAAGGCCTACCGCAAGGACCTCCTCGAGCCGCTGGTATCCGAGAACCAGGGACGCATCGTCAAGCTCACCGGCGACGGCATGCTCTGCGAATTCGCGAGCGTCGTCAATGCGGTGACATCGGCGGTGGCGATCCAGCAGGCTGTGGCGGAACACGAGGCGGAAACGCCGGAGGAAGAGCGGATTCGCTTGCGCATCGGCGTCAATCTCGGCGACGTGGTCTGCGAGGAGGACGGCGACCTCTACGGCGACGGGGTCAACATCGCCGCCCGCCTCGAAAGCGCCGCCGATCCCGGGACCGTGGTCGTCTCGGGCACCGCCTACGACCACCTCCAGGGCAAGCTCGACTGCGGATTCACGCCGCTCGGCAACCTGCGCCTCAAGAACATCGAGCGTCCCGTGCGCGCCTACCGCGTCGAGACCGACGCCAGCGCCTCGGTGGCTGCACCGCCTCCCCTGCCCGAGAAGCCCTCGATCGCGGTTCTGCCTTTCACCAACATGAGCGGCGACCCTGACCAGGAATACTTCGCCGACGGGCTGGTGGAGGACATCATCACGGGATTGAGCCGGGTGAACTCCTTCTTCGTGATCGCCCGCAACTCGTCCTTCACCTACAAGGGCCGGGCGGTCGACCTGCGCCAGGTCGGGCGCGAGCTGGGCGTCCGCTACGTGCTCGAAGGCAGCATCCGCAGAGCCGGATCGCGCGTGCGCATCAGCGGGCAGTTGGTAGACGCGATCAGCGGTCACCATGTCTGGACCGGCCGCTTCGAAGGCGACGTGAGCGACATCTTCGACTTGCAGGACAAGGTGACCGAGAGCGTCGTCGGTGCTGTCGAGCCGAGCATCCGGCTGGAGGAGATCAAGCAGGCGCGCATGAAGCCGACCGACTACATCAGCGCCTACGACCTCTATCTTCGCGCACTGCCGCGCTTCTACAGCATGACGCGCGAAGGCTTTGCCGATGTACGCCGACTCACCAACGAGGCGCTCAGCATCGACCCGGGCTTCACCTTGGCGAAGGCACTCGGCGCCTATATCCGCAGCTTATCCGTGAGCCAGTGCTGGCACGAACCCGACGATGTGCGAGTCGCCGCGCGTATGGCGCGCGAGGTGCTGGCGGAAGCGCGCGACGACCCCACGAGCCTGCGCTTCGCGGCGCAGGTGATCGCCTACAGCGCGAAGGAATACGAGATGGCGCTGGGCACGATCGAACGGTCCCTGCTGCTCAACCCCAATTCGGCGCAGGGCCATACCGGCAGCGGCTGGGTGAACGCGCATTCCAGCCGCCCGCTCGTGGCGATCGAGCACTTTCACAGGGCGATGCGGCTGAGTCCGGTCGACCCCGAGAAAGGCATCGCGCTCTCCGGCATCGGGATGAGCTATCTGATGCTCGAGCGCTACGAGGAAGCGCTGGCATGGGGAGAACGGGCGCTGCACGAGATGCCGAACTACGGCTCCTCGCACCGCGTGGTGATCATGGCGCTGGTCAAGCTCAACCGGCTGGACGAGGCGCAGGCCGCGGCGCGCCGCCTGATGGAGGCGTTCCCGACCTTCACGCTCACCCTGCAGAGACAGATCAACCCGTGGCTGGACAAGGTGTTCGCCGAGCGCTACGTCGAGGCGCTGGGCATCGCCGGCGTGCCGGAGTGATCGCCGCGGCTGCAACGATGCCCTCTCCTGCGCGCCGCGTGCGGCCAGGCGACCTCCTTTACCCAGAGGCTGAAAGCGGAACGCACGCTCTTCCGGGCTTTGCAGCGAATCTCGGGCATTGTCGAGAATCGCTGTTGGTGGGAAACTCCCGGTCTCTAGCAAGGAGGCCAAAATGCCCAACACTTTCAAGACCGGTGACATCGTCAGGCTAAAATCCGGAGGCCCGGAGATGACGGTGAGTGATGGCGCTGCCTCGGGCACGTATCTGTGCCACTGGTTCAACCGTGACGGCGACGTCTGGACCCCGCAACATGCCGGCTTCAAGCCGGATCAGCTGATGGTGGTCGACGAACGGAAATAGTTTCGCTCACCCTCGTTCCCGATCGGCTCCGGCCCGGCTTCTTGCCGGACTCTTGCTAATTGTCTCGTCAGAAACGACCGACGGATTTTCCCTGTTGCCGCGTTTAACGGCTGAAGCGTGGCCGCCAATGGCCATGCGCAACCGGAGACGAGAGCATGATCCGCCGTTCGATATTTGTCGTTGCCCTTGGCCTGCAGGCCGCCGCCGCGGCCGCCCAGACAGCGACGCCTGCCACCGCGCCGGCGCAGCCGGCGCCAATCGCATCCGCCTCCGCCAGGCCGGGCATCACCCTGGAAAAGTTCGAGGCGCGCCGGGAAAAGGCTTTCATGCGGGCCGACACCGACGGCGACGGCAAGGTCAGCCTCGCCGAGTGGACGGCGTTCCAGACCCAGCGCAAGGCCAAGGGCGATCCTGCCAAATCCTTCGCGCGCATGGACGCCAACAAGGACGGCTTCGTCGACAAATCCGAGCTCGACGCCTTCTTGGCCAAGCGCTTCGCCAGGCTCGACAAGAACGGCGACGGCGTTATGAGCGCCGAGGAACGGCCGGGCCACAAAACCGCTCCCAATCAGGAGCAATGACCGAGAGGTTATGCAGCACGATGGCCATTGGGAGCGCCCCGATTGATGGGCGCCGATCCGGACGAGGAACTGGTACGGCGCATCGGTGCCGGCGATCAAGCCGCCGTGCAGGCGATGGTGGCGCGCAAGCTGGCGCGCCTGCTTTCGCTCGCCACCCGCATGCTCGGCGATGCCGCCGAGGCCGAGGACGTCGCCCAGGAGACCTTCGTGCGCATCTGGCGTCATGCCTCGGGCTGGCGCCAGGGTCATGCGCGTTTCGACACCTGGGTCCACCGGGTGGCGCTCAACCTCTGCTACGACCGGCTGCGGCGGCGCCGCGAATGGGTGACGGACGAACTGCCGGAGGCGGCGGATGAGGCACCGCTTCCCGACGCCGGAGACGAGGGCCGGCGCGTCCAGCAGGCGCTGCTGCGCATCGCGCCGCGCCAGCGCGAGGCGATCGTGCTCGTCTATTATCAGGAGATGTCCAACATCGAGGCCGCCGGCGCCATGCAGGTCAGCGTCGATGCGCTGGAAAGCCTGCTCGCGCGGGGTCGACGCTCGCTGCAAGCCATGCTCATCGGAGATGGCGATGACTGAGCAGCTGGCGGCGGTTGAGACTTGGGTGGCCACGTCAAACCCGTGGAAGGGGAAACGAGATGGCTGACGAAAGAAAGGCCGCTGACGGGGCAATGAGTGCCCAACGCTTCACCGCACTTGCGGACGCCTATGGCAGCGCCCTGCATCGCTGGCCGCGGGCCGACCAGGCTGCCGCCACGCTGTTTGCGGAGAGCGAAGAGGGTCGCGCCATTCTGGCGACCGCCGGCAGGCTCGATGCCATTCTCGACCGTCATCACGTCGAGGCCCCAAGCCGGACGCTGCATGGCGAGATTGTCGCACGGGCCACCACGCAGCTCAGCCAGGGGCGGCGCCGCCGGTTTTGGTGGCTGGGCTTTGGACTTGCCGGCGTCGGCCTTGCCGGCGCCGTGGTCGGGCTGGCGCTGGTCACCGTTGTCACGCCAGATGCCACGTCCGACCATTATGTGATGGATGCCAACGCAACGTCGTTCGGCGATGCCGGTCCCGACGCCGACACGGAGGACCTATGAGCGCTCGTCTTTTCGCGGCATCGCTGGTGCTGAACGTCTTCCTGATCGGTGCCGTCGCCGGCGGTGCAGGCTGGCTGATCGGCCGTTCCGGAGGCGGCTATTCGCTGGAATCGGCCGGCGGTCAGCTTCCCGCCAGCGACCGCAAGGTATTCCGCCAGGCGTTGCGCGAGGTTCGGCGCGAGTCGCGCGCAGTCATCCTCGACGGACAGCAGGCGCGGCGTGAGGCGGCCAACCTCTTGCAGCAGCCGACGCTCGACGCCAACGCTCTGGCCGCAGCCCTGGAGCGGGCGCGCAATGCCGACGCCACCATCCGCAGCCGGCTGGAACAGCGCATCGTCGAATTCGCCGCGTCGAGCCCGCTAGATGACCGTAAGCTGCTGGCCGACGCCCTATTGCGTCATGTCGGCAGGCAGCGGCCCATCCCGGCAAAAAATACGCCATAAGAGCGACGGAAAGCGCCGGCCGTCTCCGTTCAAAGAAAAAGAGGGACACGCCTGCCGCCACGCGAACGCGACGTGGCCGGTTCAACCTCGAGAAACTTCGGAGTATCCCATGAATGGTCTGACGAAATATTCTGTTGCGGCTGCGCTTGCCATCGGCGGGACTGCCGCGGCAAGTGCAGCCTCGGCAATGCCGCTTGCGGCGCCTGCGGCGCCTGCGATTGTCGAGCATGTGGCCTGGGGCTGCGGCCCCGGCTGGCACCCCAACCGGTGGGGTCGCTGCGTGCCCAACCGCCGCGTGATCTATCCGGGCTATTACTACTGGGGTGGCCCAAGCGTCTATATCGGCCCGGCCTGGCGTCCGTGGCACGGCGATCGTTACTGGCGCCGCTGGTAAGCCCCTGCCGGCCTCATCATGCCGACTCCGGCGTCATAAGGCCTTTCGACCGTGGATATTGCCGCCGACGCGACCTGCGTCGGTCCGCGACGGAGGCTCTGTTGGCTCTATCCGTTCCAAATGCCGTTCCGCCCGATCCAGCCTTGGTCGCGCTCAACCGCTTCGGGCTTGGCGCGAAACCTGGTGACGATCTCGGCAAGATTGCGGCCGATGCGCGCCGTTATCTGAAGGCCGAGCTCGAGCTGTTGGATGTCGCGCTTGTCTCGGCCGACGATTCAAAAAATGCCGGCTTGTTGGACAGCACCGCCGCGATCCAGGCCAGCGTGGCTGCCGCCGCGGAGCGCAAGGCAGCGCGGGAGAAGCCAGCGCCCGCCATGCAGCCTGCGGCAGACACTTCGGACGGCTCAGCCGAGGCAAAACGCAAGTCAGGCGTGCCGCCGGTCGAGGCCGATATCTATCGGGATGAAGCGCAAGCCCGTTTCGACAAGGCGCTCGGTGCCGCACCGGGCTTTGTCGAAAGACTGGCCGGTTTCTGGTCGAACCATTTCTGCGTCTCGACCGCCAAGGGCCAACTCGTGCGGGCCTGCGCCGGCGCTTTCGAGCGCGAGGCTGTCCGCCCCTTCGTGCTCGGCCGCTTCGCCGACATGCTGCTGGCCGTCGAGCATCACCCGGCGATGCTGTTCTACCTCGACAACCGACAATCGACCGGACCAGATTCGCGCGCCGGAAAAAGGCGCGGCCGCGGCCTCAACGAGAACCTCGCCCGCGAGATCCTGGAATTGCACACACTGGGCGTCGACGGCGGCTATAGCCAGGCGGATGTCACGAGTTTCGCGGGAGCGCTCACCGGCTGGACGATGGCCGGACGGAAGGGCCGCCTGGGCGAGCCCGGCACATTTGTGTTCGACGCCAATGCGCATCAGCCTGGCGAGGCGGTGCTGCTCGGCAAGACCTACCCGGCCGGCGGCATGGGCCAGGCCGAGGCCGCGCTCAACGACATCGCCCGCCAGCCGGCGACCGCGCGCCACATCGCTACCAAGCTTGCCCGCCATCTCATTGCCGACGATCCGCCGGCGGCTGTAGTCGACCGCCTTGCCGAGATCTTCACCAAGACGGACGGCGACCTGCGCGCGCTCGCGCTTGCACTGGTCGATCTGCCTGAAGCCTGGTCGCTGCCGCTGACAAAATTGCGCTCGCCGTTGGACTATGCCGTAGCGGTCCGGCGGGCGATCGGCTCCACCGCCGGGAAAGAGCCGCAACGAACGCTGCGCTGGCTAAGGGCGCTGGGCGAGCCGCTCTGGCAACCGCCCGGGCCGAACGGCTTTTCCGACCGGACGGATAGCTGGGCGTCCGCCGAAGGCCTCAAGACGCGCCTCGACATCGCCTGGCAAGCGGCTCGTCAGGCGAGCGACATCGGCAATCCCGATGACATGCTTTCCACCGTGATCGGCGCCTCCGCCTCGGCCGAGACGCGCCAAGCGATCGCGCGCGCCGAGTCCAAACAGCAAGGCCTGGCGCTGCTGCTGATGGCGCCGGAATTTCAACGCCGGTGAACAATGGAGAAGCGGCATGAGCCTTCTTTGTGAAACGCCGAACCCATCTCGGCGCGCCGTGCTGATGACAGGCGGCGCGCTGTTTGCCTGGGCCTATCTGCCACGCTTCGCCCGCGCCGCCGACCATCGCGATCCGCGCCTGATCGTCATCATATTGCGCGGCGCGCTGGATGGGCTGTCGACGATCGGCCCGCTCGGTGACCCCGACTATGCCGGCCTGCATGGCGACATCGCGCTGTCGCTCTCCGGCGCCAATGCGGCGCTGCCGCTCGACAGCTTCTTCGCGATCAATCCCGCGATGCCGGTGTTCGTGCGGCTGTTCAAGGCAGGTCAGGCGGCTGCGGTGCACGCGGCCGCGACCGGCTACCGCGAGCGCTCGCATTTCGACGGCCAGGATGTGCTGGAGAGCGGCCTGCCGGGCCCGGGCAACGCCACAACCGGTTGGCTAAATCGGGCGATCGCCAGCCTCCCGGCAGGTGAAAGAGTGGCCAAGCTCGGCGGGCTGGCGGTCGGGCCATCGACGCCGCTGGTGATCCGTGGCGCAGCACCCGTGCTCGGCTGGGCGCCGCAGGCGCTGCCGACGCCCAGCGATGCGCTGGCGGAGCGTGTGCTCGACCTCTACAACCATCGCGACCCGGTGCTGGCAGCGGTGCTGCAGAAGGGCCTCGACGCTGACCGCATGGCGATGAGCGACCAGCTCGATGGCAGCACGATGAAACCCCACGGCGGCCTCGCCAACGCCGCCTGCATGCGCCAGTCCGCGCAAGGCGCGGCGAAACTGATGGCCGCCGACGACGGGCCGCGCATTGCGGCGCTGGCCTTCGACGGCTGGGACACGCATGTCAACGAGGGCGGCGCCACCGGGCGGCTCGCCAAGCTGCTCGGCGGCCTCGATGGCGCCTTCGAGGAATTCGAGAAAGGGCTCGGCGAGCGCTGGAAGGACACGGCGATCGTCGCCATCACCGAATTCGGGCGCACCGCCCGCGTCAACGGCACCGTCGGCACGGACCACGGCACCGGCACGGTGGTGCTGCTCGCCGGCGGCGCGATCAAAGGTGGCCGCGTCATCGCCGACTGGCCGGGGCTGAAGCCGGCTCAGCTCTACCAAGGCCGCGACCTCGCGCCGACCAGCGATGTGCGCGCGGTGCTGAAGGGGTTGCTTGCCGAGCAGTTCGGGCTCTCCGCCGCCGTGCTCGGCGACAAGGTGTTTCCGGAGTCGGCGGCGGTGAAGCCGATGCGGGATTTGGTGGCGTGAGAGCTTCGACTTTGTCCATCAGCCGCGAGGCAGGAACGCGGCGGCACAAGGTGAGATCGGTCGAGATCCTTCGCCCCCCCTCTGTCCTGCCGGACATCTCCCCCACTTGGGGGGAGATTGGCAGCTTCGGCGCCGCGACCACTCTGCGCTGTCGAACAGAGTACGACACTGACGATTGGCGAAGGCCGGCGCGATGTCTGAGCTCCCCCCTTGCGGCGAAGATGTCCGGCAAGACAGAGGGGGCGCTGTCCAGACGCCGTCTCTGAGGGCTGTCTGAATCCTCGCTCGAGGAACTTAGCAAGCCGCCCGCGCCGTTTCCGGCACGGGCGCCCCTCAAACCGATCACCAGCTCCAATAGCCGCGATGCCAGCGGTGGTGATACCGGAAGCCCGGATGCCAGTGGCGCACGGGCCGGATGAACCGGCGACCGTTCGGCACGCATCTGCCCCAGTGATTCACGTGCCAACCAGGACCGCAGCGCCAGCCGACCGTCTCGACTGGCAGCGGCGCAGCGCTGGGCTTTGCCATCGGCATGGCCTGCGCGCCGGCGGAGAGCATCAAAGTGCCGGCGGCCAATGCGAACGGTAGAAAATATTTGGTGAGCATAAAGTTCGTCTCCGTGATTCATCCCTACCGCCGTGAAACGGACGGCAGGGTCGAAATCCGTCGGATGGGATGGGATCACATCCTCGTTATCGGGCGGCGTCGTCGAGCGTCGCCACGGTCTTCAGCGCGCCGTCGAGCATGTCGCCCTTTTCGTCCTTCAGCGCCGCTTCGCGCAGGCGGCGGATCCAGTCGGCGGCGTCTTCGCGGCCCTTGAGCATCGGGAGGGCCGAGAGCACGCGGTCGAATTTCGACTGGGCACGGGCGTGGGTGTCGCTGTAGCCCTTGATCAAGCGGCGGCAATTCAGGATCTCCAGCCCAAGCGCATAATTTTCGCGCGCATGGGCAAGCGCCAAGCCGTACCAGCGCTCCAGATGCTCGACCTCGACCTTGTGGCGCAGCAGGCGGCGCCGCCAGCGGCGCAGGCCGCCGATGAACCAGAGCATGGCGAAGCCGGTGAAACTGTCGGTGCGGATATGGCGGCCGCGGTTGATGCGGCGGTCAAGGAAGGCGGCGAGCTTCGGGCGGTTCTCGATGTAACTGCCGATTGCTAGCGGCAGCGTGCCGCAAAATTCCTCGATGCGCGGATGGAAATATTCAGTGACCTGCAGGACCAAGCCTTCCCTGACACCGACTTCCTTGCGCACGCGCCTGTCGCGGGTCGAACGCGTCTTGAGGTCGGCGACGCGGATCATGTCGTCATAGCACATGGCGTTGGCCAGATGTTTCGCGGCCGCGACCGACAGCGCATGGCCACGCTCCGCATTGTCCAGCGCGATCGCCTTGTCCAGCCGGTCGAGATATTCGCCGCCATAGGCGGCGTCCTGGTAATCGACGACCTTCTTCAAGCCGCGTTCAGCCATGTCGCGCAGCGGTTTCGGCAGTGCCGCGACACGGGCGGCGAGATCCTGCCAGCCCTTCAGCAGGGTCTCGGGACCACTGACCCTCGCCGTTGATTTGGTGTCGGGAGCGGCGGGCTTCCCGGTTGCCTTATCCCCGGCTGTCGCGACCGCGATGCCGCGCGCCCGGTCATAGGCGGCGCCGAAGGCGGCAAGGCTGGCCTTCACGCCGCGGCCACCGGCGCCGATCGCCTGCTCGTAGTTTTCGCGCGCGAAGGGCAGCGCGTCAGAACCGGCCAGCGCGCCGAGCAGGCTGGCCGAGATCATCGTGCCGTGCTCGGCGGCGATCTTTTCCATATCGAAGGCGATGAAGCGCTTGGCGGCCGCCTCGGCCGTCGCATGCACCTTTTCGGACGGGGCGCGGCCGTCGCCCGGCTCGATCTTTTCCGAGACGGCGGCGATGCGGTGCGAGGAGGCGATCAGCGTCGTGCGCTCGGGCGTGACGAAACCGCGGATGATGGCGCGGCCAGCCTCCATCAGCTCGGCGGCGATCAAGATGTCGACGTCGCCCTGCGAGGGCGACAGGGCGAAGACCGGCAGCCGGCCGGTGTCGCGCGCCATCTCGATGTAATAGATCGTGGCCCCCGTGCGCTGGGCGACTCCCGCCACCGACGTCGATTGCGCAATGTAGCCGCTGCGCTCGGCGACGTCGGTGATCCAATCGGCGAGCACGCCGCCGCCCTGGCCGCCGACGGCAAGCACGGCGAGTTTTATCACCCGCTCATCATCAGAGGCGCCCGGCTTCGGGCGCAGCGGTGAAGCCTGCTCAAGCATCGGCGAACATCAAACGGCGACTCTCGCGGCGGCGCTGCAACCGGCCGATCACGGCGCGGCGCGCGCTTTCCAGGAAACGGTCCCAGCGGCTCGGATTGTGCACGACATCGGCGCGGTAGAAGGAGGGACAGAGCACGGCCGCATCCGCCACCTCGCCGCAATTGCCGCAGCCGACACAGTTCTGGTCGATCGAGGCGACCGGATCGTCGCGCAGCGGATCGTCGAGCGACTTCACCGAGAGCGACGGGCAGCCGGAGAGCCGCATGCAGGCGTGGTCGCCAGTGCAGACGTCCTCGTCGACGCCGAATTTCGGCTTGACGACCCGCTCGCCGCCCTTGACCGCCTTGTCGACCAGCGGCCTCTCGCGGCGCTGGCGGTTCAGCATGCATTCGGACGAGGCGACGATGACCTTCGGCCCCTTCTCCTCGGTGGTTAGCGCCTCGCGCAGCGTGTCGCGCATCTTGCCGACGTCATAGGTGCGGTCGATGTGGCGCAGCCATTTGACGCCCATGCCTTTCACCGCTTCGGTGATCGGATGTTTTGTGGACTTGGTGCGGTTCGAGGCGCGCGAGGACAGGATGTCCTGGCCGCCGGTGGCGGCCGAGTAAAAATTGTCGACGATGACGATGACGCCGTCATTCTTGTTGAAGACGGCGTTGCCGATCGAGGAGGTGAGACCGTTATGCCAGAAGCCGCCGTCGCCGACGAAGGAGATCGAGCGGCGTTTCGCTTCCGGCGAATTGAAGGCGGAAGCCGAGGCCGGCCCGAGGCCGTAGCCCATGGTGGTGGCACCGAGCTCGAAGGGCGGCATGATCGAGAACAGGTGGCAGCCGATGTCGGAAGCGATGTGGTGCTTGCCAAGCTCCTGCTCGACCAGCTTGGTCGCAGCGAAGATCGGCCGCTCCGGACAGCCGACGCAGAAGCCCGGCGGGCGGCCGGGAACGACATTGATGAGATCGGCCGTGTCGACGCCCTCGCCCAACTTGTTCGGCGCGCGAACCTCGCCGGGCAGCAGATGCGGAGCATAGGCGCGCAGGAAGGAGCCAATGCCGTCCAGCATCACCTGCCCGGTATATTCGCCGGCCATCGGCAGATGCTCCTTGCCGACCAGCTTGGTGCCGCGCCCTGCCTTGTGCAGCATCGCGGCAAAGGCCTGCTCGATGTAGTTGGGCTGGCCTTCTTCGACGACCAGCACCGCCTGTTTGCCCTCGCAGAAGGAAAGGAACTCGTCATCGACGAGCGGATAGACGGCGTTCAGCACATAAAGCGGCACGTCGGTGTCGCCATAGGTGTCGGCAAGGCCGAGCCGCTGCAGCGCGCGGACGACCGAATTGTACATGCCGCCCTGCATGACGATGCCGATCGAGCCATTGTCCGGCCCAAAGACCTCGTTGATCTTGCGGCTCTTGATGAAATCGACCGCCGCCGGCCAGCGCTTTGCGACCTTCTCCTTCTCGTGCAGGAAGGAGGCAGGCGGCAGCACGATGCGGCCGGTGTCGCGGCGCGGGGCCGACAGCGCATCGGCAACCGACATAGGCGGCCGCTTGTTATCCTTGGCGATGAAGTGGCCATGGACGTGGCAGCAGCGGATGCGCACCTGCAGCATGACCGGCGTGTTGGAGGCCTCCGACAGCTCGAAGCCATCCTCGACCGCCTTGACGATCGAGGGCAGGTTCGGGCGCGGATCGAGCAGCCAGACCTGGCTCTTCATGGCGAAGGCGTGGCTGCGCTCCTGCATGATGGAGGAGCCCTCGCCATAGTCCTCGCCGACGATGATCAGCGCGCCGCCGGTGACGCCGCCCGAGGCGAGGTTCGCCAAAGCGTCCGAGGCGACATTGGTGCCCACCGTCGACTTGAAGGTGGCGGCACCGCGGATCGGGTAGTGCACGGATGCGGCAAGCATGGCGGTGGCGGTTGCTTCCGAGGCGCTCGCCTCGAAGTGCACGCCGAGCTCGCCCAGAATGTCCTGCGCGTCGGCGAGCACATCCATCAGATGGCTGATCGGCGCGCCCTGGTAGCCGCCGACATAGCCGACGCCGCATTGCAGCAGCGCCTTGGTGATGGCGAGGATGCCCTCGCCCGCGAATTCCTGGCCGGCGCCAAGCCTCAGCTTTTCAACTTCCTTGGCAAAAGACCGTTCGGCCATCTCTGCCTCCTTCCGTTACCGCCGTTTGGACGGCGGCGCGTACGTCAAACTCAAATGTCGTGCTTGCGGATGTTCTTCAGCATCTTCTGCAGGATCGCGATCAGCGCGGCATATTCGGCATCGTCGACGCCGTCGAACATCGCTTCGAAGGCATCATGCATGGCCGGCCAGGCGCGGGTGAAAAGCGCCCGGCCGTCATCGGTCAGGAACACATGGCGGAAGCGGCTGTCGGCGACGCCCTGCTCGCGCCGCACGAGGCCCTGGCCTTCCAGCGCGTCGAGCGTGCGACTCAAGGTCGATTGCTCGATCACCGTATAGACCGAGAGGTCGTTGACGGTGATGCCGTCGGTGACCGAGAGCACGGCCAACGTGCGCACCTGCGGAATGGTCAGGCCCTGCTTGCGAAAGTCTTCTCGCAGGGTGGCGTTGTAGCGGCCCATGATGCGGTTCATCAAATAGGGCGCGAATTGCTGCAGGCCGATCTGGCCGAGGGTCGAGATGCGCTGGCGCTTTTCCGGAAGCTTCTGTTCCATCAGAGCCTCTCCGCCAGCAGGAAGCCGGAGCCGCCGCCGAGCCCCGCGCCCGGGTGCGTCGACGCGCCGATATGGTAGAGGCCCTTAATGCCGGTCTCGTGATTGCGGCTGGCCTTGAACGGCCGCCACAAGAAGGACTGGTCGATGGTGGACGAGCCGCCATAGGGATCGCCGCCGACCAGATTGATGTTCATCGCTTCCAGATCGGCAGGCGAATAGGCGCGGCGCGCGATGATGGTGTCGCGAAAACCATCGATGTGATGAGCGAGGATCGCCTCGACGCGGTCGGCGTAGGGCTCGCGCAGCGCCTCGCTCCAGCGGCCATCGGCTGGGGCCTCGAGCTTGCCGGCGGCATCGCCCTTGATGTGGCGCGGCGCTTCCGGAAGCTGCAGCCACAGGATTGCCTTGCCCGGCGGACAGCGCGACGGATCGAGCGCGTGGGGCTGGCCGACGCAGATCGTCGGCACTTCCGGCAACAGGCCGCGCACCGCTTCGTTGCAGGCTTTCGACACACCATCGAGTCCCGGCGTCAGATGCAGCAGCGCCACCTTGTCGAGGCCCTCGCCGCGCCAGGCCGGCGGCTTGTTCAGCGCGTAGTGGAGCTGGAAGTTGCCCTTGCCGTAGCGGTAGGACTGCGTGGCCTTGGTTGCTGCGTCGGGCACATCGTTGCCGAGCAGACGGCCATAGAGCTGCGTCGGCGTGAGCGAGCAGATGATGCCCTTTGCCGCCGTCAGCGTCTCGCCGGAGGCGAGCCGGACGCCGGTGGCACGGCCGCCGGCCTGGACGATCGAGGCGACGTCGGCGTTGACGCGGATTTCGCCGCCGCGCTCCTTGATCAATGTCTCGAAGGCGGCGAGCAGGGTCTTCGCCCCGCCCTTGACGATCGGTGCGCCGGCCGCCTCCAGCGCGAAGGCGATGACCTTGGCGATCTGACCGGAGAAGGCGTCTTCCGGCCCAAGCCCGGCATGCAGCACCCAGGGCGCCCAGAGCGCGCGGACGGTATCGGACTTGTACGCGGTCTCCAGCCAGCCCCGCGCCGGCACCAGCGCCTCGCCCAGGACGGCGGCAAGCTGGCGCGGACCGCGCCGCCACGCCTCGCCGGCCATGAGCTTCGTCGTCGGATAGGACCAGAGCGCGCCACCGAGCAGGCCGAAGAGCAGTCCGGCATTGCGTTCGATGTCGCCGACATCGCCGCCATGACGGTCGCCATCGCCGGAGGCAAAGGCGTTCAGCGCCGCGATATTGGCGGCCCGGTCGGTGGTGAGCACGGCATGGCTGCCATCGGGCCGAAGCACGCCGGTGGGTGTGGTCGTGTGACAGAATACCAGCCCGTGCCGCGCAAGATCCTTGCCGAGCGCGGCATAGGCCGGCGAGGTGATGAAGAGGACGAAGGTCGTCGCCATCACGTCATGGACGAAGCCGGGCGCCGTGATCTCATCGGTGCGCATGCAGCCGCCGATGCGGTCGTTGCGTTCGAGCACGAGCACCTTGACGCCCTTGGCGCCAAGCATCGCCGCGCAGACCAGGGCGTTGATGCCGCTACCGACGATGATGTGATCGGCAGCGGTCATTGCGCACTCGCAATCGAGAAGTGAACGTCAATCGCACTAAGGCGAGTTCCTTCGCGCCCCCCTCTGTCCTGCCGGACATCTCCCCCACTTGGGGGGAGATTGGCAGTTTCGGCGCCCTGCTCAATCCTACGACGTCGGAGATTGGCGAAAGCGGAGGTGACGTGCAATCTCCCCCCTTGTGGGGGAGATGTCCGGCAGGACAGAGGGGGGCGCCGTAGAGCGCCAGCGTCGCTCCGATCCCACCTCTCCACTACTCCATTGCGCGCGAGCATGATCTTCTCCCGAAGACCGCCACCTCGCCTATTGGCCCGGCACCAGCGCCAGGGCGCGGATCGGGCTGCCGGTGCCGTGCTCGATCTTGAGCGGGGCGGCGATCAGGATCGCGCCTTTCGGCGGCAGCTGGTCGAGGTTGCAGAGGCTGGCCAGCCCATAGCGATTGGCTTTGTGCATCAGCGTGTGCGCCGGGAAAGGCGGCTCCATGCCGCCGGCCTTGCCGGCATCGGTGCCGATCGTCTCCGAGCCCCAGCCCTTGATGTCCTTGCTGATCAGGAACTGGATGGCTTCCGCTGTCGGTCCGGGTGTATGCGGGCCGGTCTCGTTGGCGTTGAGGAAGTCGGCTTCCGAACCGTTGCGCTTGTACCAGTCGGTGCGCATCACCACCCATTCGCCGGCATTGATGGTGCCATGCTTGGCCTCCCACGTCTTGATGTGGTCGACGGTGAGAAGGAAATCGTGATCGGCGGCGGCTTCCACTGAGCAGTCGATGACATTGACCGGACCGACGAAATTCTGCGCCGGGATGGTGTCGGTGGCGCCGTCCGGATAGTCCTTGCCGGTGATCCAGTGCTGCGGCGCGTCGAAATGCGTGCCCGAATGCTCGCCGAGCTTCAGCCAGTTCCAGGCCCACCACGGACCATTCTTGTCATACTTTGAAATGGGGTGGATCTCGACCTTCGGCGTGTCGACGGCGAGTTCCGGCGGCAGCTTGATTAGCGGCGTGTTGGGCCCGAGCGGCGCCGACAGGTCGACCACCCTGATGGCGCCCGAAAGCAGCTGGCCGGCGACCTCGCCGAGGAGTTTCTGCGTGTCCATTGTCTTCGTTCCCTCTTGTTCCGTGCTCATCAAGGCTCGTTGCGGCCCTTAATATCCTACTAGACGAAAACATATGCATCTGCAATTATCTTTAAGCATAAAGCATTTTGGGGCAGGGCGTGAGCGAGTTCGACGCCATCTTTGTCGGGGCGGGCCACAACAATCTGGCCTGCGCCGCGCATCTGTCGCTCAAAGGCTGGAAAACCGCAATTTTCGAGCGCAACACAACTATCGGCGGCGCGGTCCGGACCGCGGAATACACGCTTCCCGGTTTCAGGCACGACTTCGGCGCGATGAACCTGAGCCTGTTCGCTGGCTCTCCCTTCCATCGGAAATATGCAAATGAATTGAAAAGCCACGGGCTGGAATTTTCGCCCGTCGCCGACTGTTTCGCCAGCGCTTTCCCGGATGGAAGATGGTTTGGCGTCAGCAACGATCTCGAGAAGACGACATCGCGGCTCGCCACCTTCTCCGCGGCCGATGCCGCTACATGGCGCCGGCTGGTCGAGGCCTTTCCAGGCGAGGCGGAGC
Source organism: Mesorhizobium sp. WSM4989 (assembly GCF_029625795.1). Lineage (NCBI taxonomy): Bacteria > Pseudomonadati > Pseudomonadota > Alphaproteobacteria > Hyphomicrobiales > Phyllobacteriaceae > Mesorhizobium > Mesorhizobium sp. WSM4989. The sequence continues at coordinate 1,715,015 of NZ_JARTVN010000001.1, forward strand.
ATCTGTTCCCGCTGCTCGGATCGCCGATGAGCCCGCGGGCGCTTGCCGGCACGGCCTGGAATCTTTGGCGCAAGAAAGGCATTGGCGGTGCGCTCGATACCGGCCGCTTGTTGCTGTCTTCACCCCGCGCGTGGCTCGAGGACAATTTCGAGACGCCGCATGTGCAAACCACGCTCGCCGCCTGGGGCATGCATCTCGACTTCGCCCCAGACATCGCTGGCGGCGCCGTGTTCCCCTATCTGGAATCAATGGCCAACCAGAGTTTTGGCATGGTGCTCGGCAAGGGCGGCGCCGACACCATCATCCGCGCGCTTGTCGGCATGGTCAAAGCGGCCGGCGGCAAGATCATGGGCGGCGCGGAGGTGGCGGAGATCACCGTCGCCGGCGGCCGCGCGACCGGCGTGCGGCTCGCCTCCGGCGATTTCCATGTCGCCAGCAAGGCCGTCATTGCCGGCGTCGCGCCCAAGGCGCTGACTGGCAAGCTGTTGCCGAACGGATCCGGCGATGCCGGGTTCGACGCGGCGATGAAAAAGTTCCGCCATGCGCCGGGCACGATGATGATCCATTTGGCACTGGACGATCTGCCGGACTGGAGCGCCGGCGCCGAGCTTCGCCACTTCGCCTATGTGCATCTGGCGCCGTCGCTCGATGCCATGTCGCGCACCTATCAGCAGGCGATTGCCGGCGTGCTGCCCGATCAGCCGGTGCTCGTCGTAGGACAGCCGACCGCCGTCGATCCCTGGCGGGCGCCAGAAGGCAAGCACGTGCTCTGGGTCCAGGTGCGCATGCTGCCGGCGGAAATCCTTGGCGATGCCGCCGGCAAGATCGCGCCCGGTTCCTGGTACGCGGTCAAGGACGCCTATGCCGAGCGCGTGCTCGACATCATCGAGAGCTATGCGCCTGGTTTGCGCCAGAAGATCCTCGGCCGCGCGATCTTCTCGCCGCTCGACCTCGAGCGCGAGAATCAGAACCTCGTCGGCGGCGACCAGATCTGCGGCAGCCACCATTTGGCGCAGAATTTTCTCTTCCGTCCGGCGCGCGGCTTCGCGCGCTGGAACACGCCGGTGTCGAACCTCTACCTCATCGGCGCCGCGACATGGCCCGGCGCCGGCACCGGTGCCGGATCCGGCTTCATGCTGGCGCAACAGCTGGGAGGGCACTAGCAGCAGAATTCCAGGATGGACAAGGCGCGGTTGCCCACCAGACCTTGCGAATGAACAACGCCGCGCGACAATGAAAGTCAAAAACCGACAACCAACAAGGGGAACGACCATGACCATCAACAGACGCGATTTGCTTGGGTTTGGCGCAGCAGCGCTTGGCGCGGCGACACTCGGACTGCCGAAGGCAGCCAAGGCGGCGGACGAGCTCACCATCGCCTACAACGTGAACCTGCCATCCTGGGACCCGACGACCGGGCCTTCGGCGGTGAACCCGACCATCCAAGGCCTCTACCAGTCGGTGTTCGACCAGTTCATCCCGCAGAAGCCGGACCTTTCCTTCACACCCGGCCTGCTCACCGAATGGGGTTGGAACGACGATCGCAGCAAGGTGACGATGACGGTCCGCGACGGCGTGAAATGGCATGACGGCTCGCCCTTCACCGCCGAGGACGTTGTCTGGTCGCTGCAGCGGGCGGGCGACGAGAAGACCGGCAATCCGATCCAGTTCGTCTGGAAGAACGTCAACAACTTCAAGATCGACGGCAACAAGATCACCGCCGACGTCGTGCAGTTCGATCCGGTCTATTTCAAATGGATGTCTTTCCTGACCGGCTACATCATGCCGAAGGCCTATTACGAGAAGGTAGGCGCGGAAGGCTTCGAGAAGGCGCCGATCGGCACCGGGCCCTATATGGTCGACAAATTCGAGCGCAACGCCTTCCTGCGGCTGAAGGCCAATCCGAATTACTGGGGTGCCAAGCCAGCCTTCGAGAACGTGACGATCAAGTTCGTCACCGACGCGGCAAGCCGCGTCGCCGAGGTCGAGTCCGGCTCCTCGCAGGTGACGCTCGAAATCCCCTATGAAGAATATGACCGGCTGATCGCCAAGGACGGACTCGCCGGCTCGATCAAGAATGTCTCCGACATCGGCATGATCTTCTTCAACGACATCGAGGCGATGCTCGACAAGAACGTCCGCCAAGCGGCTGTGATGGCGGTGGACAAGGAGCTCTTGGTCAAGCGGCTGCTGCGCGGCTACGGCCAGCCGATCGCCACGCTGGAGACGCCGGAATACACGGCCTTCGACGCGTCGATCAAAGTCGAGCACAATCCGGAAAAGGCCAAGGAACTGCTCGCCGCTTCAGGGTATTCGCCCAAGAAGCCGGTCAAGTTCACCATCCAAACGACCAAGGGCTTCAAGCCCAAGGATTATGAGATGATCCAGGCGATCGTCGGCATGTGGCGCAAGGTCGGCATCGAGGCCAATATCGAGGTCTACGACATCGCCAAGCATTACGAGCTGCGGGCCGCCGACAAGCTGGCGCCGGCCGCCTTCTACAACTGGGGGAATGCGATCGGCGATCCGACCACCTCGACCGGCTTTGCCATGTATGGACCTAGCCCGCATTCGGTGTGGGACAGCCAGGACCTGATCGACATGATCAATCCGCTGTGGGGCGAGAAGGACGAGGCCAAGCGCATCGCCGGCTGGAAGGCCGTCGACAAATACATCGCCGAGCAGGCCTATGTGCTGCCGCTGATGCAGTATGCTCAGCCGATCGTGCACTCGAAGAAGGTCAATGTCGTGCAGCATGTATCGGGCGCGCTGCTGCCGGCGCTGATGACCCCGGCCTGATGACATCTGAGAAGCTGCGCTGGCGCAGCGCACCTTCTCCAACGACGCAAGGCCCCCCTCGTCCGGCCGGTGAGGGGCCGAATGCATTAGGCTCAGCGAGCATGCTGCTGCAGAGATTTCTTGTTCGTCTGATGACGATGCTGGTCACACTGTTCGGCGTCGCCGTCGTCGTCTTCGTCGTCATCCGCGTGGCGCCCGGCGACCCGATCGCGATGATGCTGCCACCCGGCGCCAGCAATGACGACATAGCGCGTCTGCGCGCGCTCTATGGGCTGGACAAGAGTATTGCGCAGCAGTTCTTCATCTGGCTCGCCGGCGTGCTGCATGGCGATTTCGGCACTTCGATCTCGCTGCGCCAGGATGTGCTCGGCCTCGTCTTCAACCGGCTGCCGGCGACGTTGGAATTGGCCACCGTCGCGCTGTTGATGGCGGTGGCGATCGGCGTCTCCGCTGCGATCCTCGGTGCGCGTTCGCGTGGCACGGCCGTCGAAGCCGGCATCGACATCGCCAGCGGCGCGACGCTCTCCATCCCCGATTTCCTGTGGGGCTTGGTGCTGATCCTGCTGTTCGGCGTGCTCATCCCGGTGTTCGACATTTCCGGTCGAGTGTCACCGCAACTCGACCTGCCCTTCGTCACCCAGTTCTATCTCGCCGAGAGCATTCTCAGGCTCCGCTTCGACCTCACCTGGGACCTGCTCAAGCACATGCTGATGCCGGCGATCGCGCTGGCGTTGCCGCTGGCGGCGATCATCGCGCAACTCCTGAAACAGTCGCTGAAGGAAGTGCTCGACCTCGACTATGTCGTGCTCGCGCGGGTCAAAGGCTTTTCCGAAACGCAGGTTATCCTGCGCGAGGCGTTGAAGAACGCGGCGCTGCCAACGCTGACGCTGGTGGGCGTGCAGTTCACCTTCCTGATCGGCGGCACGGTCATCGTCGAGCGGCTGTTCTCCTATGAGGGTCTCGGCAATATGGCGATCGATGCCGTCATCAACCGCGACCTGCCGCTGATCCAGGGCATCGTGCTGGTCTTCGCGCTGCTCTTCGTGCTGATCAACCTTGCCGTCGACATGATGTATGCGCTGCTCAATCCGAGGCTGCGTCATGGATGAGGCGCGCATTTCGCGACGGCGCTTCAGCCCGCGGCTATGGCTGGCCGGCGGCTGGCTTCTGCTGGCGCTGCTTGCGGCCATCTTGGCGCCGCTGATCGTACCGCAAGATCCGCTGGCGCAGGACCTGATGCTCGAGCGTCTGCCGCCCTTCTGGCTCGATGGCGCCGAGCCCGGCTATTGGCTGGGCACCGACAGCCTCGGCAGGGATCTCCTGTCACGGCTGATCTTCGGCGGCCGCATCGCCTTCATCGTCGCCTTCGCCGCGGCGGCGTCCGCCTGCATCATCGGCTCGGCGCTCGGGCTCATTGCCGGCTATTTCGGCGGTTGGGCCGACCGCGTCATCTCGCGCATCGTGGATGTCTGGATGGCGTTCCCGCCGGTGCTGTTCGCGATCCTCCTGGTCGCGGTGCTGGGCACCGGCTTGAGCTCCGTCATCATCGCCATCGCCGTCATCGACTGGACGCGCTTCTGCCGCGTGATCCGCGCCGAGGCGATGAGTCAGGCGCGCATGGACTATGTCGAGAGCGCGCGCATCGCCGGCTATGGCCGCATCGGCATCATGCTGCGCGAAGTCCTGCCCAATGTGCTGCCGTCGGTGGTGGCGCTCTTGTCGCTTGAGATGGGCATCGCCGTCATCGTCGAGGCGATCCTCTCCTTCGTCAATCTGTCGATCTCGAGCGACGATCCGACCTGGGGCGGCATCATCGCCGAGGGCCGGCTGTCGATCCACCAGGCCTGGTGGGTGCTGGTGTTCCCGCTGATTACATTGATCCTCACCGTGCTGTCCTTCAGCCAGTTCGGCGAAGGATTGAAGGCGCGATTCGATCCGGTGCTGCGATGAGCGCCAATATGGAACCATGCCTCGAAATCCGCTCCTTGAGCGCCGTGCTGTCCAACGGCCAGCGCGTGCTGCGCTCGGTGTCGCTCACCGTGCAGCCGGGCGAAGTCCGCGCGCTGGTCGGCGAGAGCGGCGCCGGCAAGACGATGATCGGCAAGGCGGTGCTCGGCGTGCTGCCGAAGAGCGTGCGCATCGTCGAGGGCGAGATGCTGATCGAGGGCGAGGATCTCGGCCGCCTCGATGCGAAGGCGCGGCGGACGCTGATCGGCGCGCGTACCGCGCTGATCCCACAGGACCCGCTCACCGCGCTCAACCCGTCGCGCCGCATCGGCCCGCAGATGACCGACCGGCTGGTGCGCATCCTCGGCTGGAGCGGCGAGAAGGCAGACAAGCGCGTCCGGCAGTTGCTCGACGAGGTGCAGATCCGCGAGCCCGAACGTGTTCTGAAATGCTATCCGCACGAGCTCTCCGGCGGCATGCGCCAGCGCGTGCTGATCGCGGCCGCCTTCGCCGCCGAGCCCAGGCTGATGGTCGCCGACGAGCCGACGACGGCGCTGGACGTGACCGTGCAGAAGCAGATCCTGCGCCTCATCGCGCAATTGCAGCGCAACCACGGCACGGCGCTTCTGTTCGTCACGCACGATCTCGGTGTCGTCGCCAAGATCAGCCAGAAAGTGTCGGTGCTCTATGCCGGCAAGGTGGTCGAAGAAGCCGCGACCGCTGACCTCTTCGCATCGCCGCAGCACCCCTACACGCGGGCGCTGATCGCGGCGACGCCGCGCTATACCGATCCCTACGCATCGCTGAAGCCGGTGAACAAAACCGTGCTGGCCGGGCTCGCGGACGAGATCGCGGGCGCCGACAGGGCGTGGAGGCCAAGCCATGGCTGAGCCGCTGTTTTCCGTCCGCGGGCTGAAGGTGGCGCTGCCCGACATGACGCGCAAGCCGCTGATCGGCCGGGCGCCACTGGCCGAGATCCTCAAAGGACTGGACTTCGACCTGCCGAAGGGATCGGTGACCGGCATCGTCGGCGAATCCGGTTCCGGCAAGTCGACGCTCGGCCGCGCGCTGGTGCGGCTGATCGAGCCGAGCGCCGGCTCGATCAGCTTCGAAGGGCGAGACATCGGCCATCTTTCGGAAGCGGAGCTCAGACCGCTGCGTCGCGACCTGCAGATGATCTTCCAGGACCCGATGTCCTCGCTCAACCCCCGGCACACCATCTTCAACATCATCGCGGCACCCTTGAGGCAGAACGGGCTTGGCGACCGGCTGAAGGAGCGCGTGGCGGAAGCCCTGCAGCGCGTCGGCCTGCCGCAGAGTTTTGCCGGCCGCTACCGCCACGAGCTGTCCGGCGGGCAACGCCAGCGCGTCGGCATCGCACGGGCGCTGGCGCTGTCGCCGAAATTCGTTTTGGCCGACGAGATCGTCTCCGGCCTCGACGTCTCGACGCAGGCACAGATCCTGACGCTGCTGGAAAAGCTCGCGGCCGAGATGGGGCTGACGGTCGCCTTCATCAGCCATGATCTGTCGGTGATCCGGCGGCTCTGCCGGCAAGTCATCGTCATGCGCGAGGGAAGGATCGTCGAAGCCAGCGCAACCGACGTGCTCTTCGACAATCCGAAGGAGACTTACACGCGCGACCTGCTCGCTGCCATCCCGCTGCCTGAGATCGATGCGGACTGGCTCCAGCCGCCTGCAAAGGCGCCGGCATGAGAAAGTCAAACCTTGTCCGCACACCGAACAGCGGGCCTCGGATGTGCATGGGAGCAAAGTCAGCCCGCCAATGGAGGTTGACATGAAATACGCAAGAAGCGGCGCAATGCTCGGCGCAATCCTGTTCGGCTCAATGGGAACGGCTTCGGCCGACTCGATCCCCGGCATGCGCGGCCACGACCATACCGGCATCACCGTGCCCGACATGAAGCAGGCCGTCGACTTCTTCACCAATGTGGTCGGTTGCAAGAAGGCGATGTCCTTCGGCCCGTTCGCCGACGACAAGGGCACCTTCATGCAGGACCTGCTCGGCGTCGATCCAAAAGCGGTAATCGAGGAGATCACCCTGGTGCGCTGCGGCTATGGATCGAACATCGAATTGTTCAAATACACCGCGCCCGACCAGAAGGACCTGACGCCGAAGAACAGCGACATCGGCGGCTTCCATATCGCCTTCTATGTCGACGATGTCGCCGCCGCGAAGGCCTATCTCGACGCCAAGGGCGTGAAGACCAGGATGGGTCCTCTGCCGGTCAAAGAAGGACCGGCCGCCGGCCAAACCATCCTCTATTTCCAGGCGCCCTGGGGACTGCAGCTGGAAGCGATCAGCTATCCCGACGGCATGGCTTACGAGAAAGGCGCCGAGACGGTGCTGTGGAGTCCCAAAGATCCAGCCAAGTGAGCTGATCGCGCCGCGATTGTTCAATCATGAAACTTTAAGCTTGAAATAGTTGTCGGCAGGCGCGATACTGATGTTGGAATCGCCGGCCCCTCGGCGGTCCCGGGTGCCCTTTGAGCGTTTGACGCAATTCCGGACGGAAACCGCTACGCACTTTTCCTGAAATTGCTCTAGAGGAGATCGCAAGACATGAAGGTTGCGGTTCTCGGCGGCGGACCGGCCGGCCTCTATTTTGCCATTTCGCTGAAGCTGCGAGACGCCGCGCATGACGTGACGGTCTACGAGCGCAACCGCCCCGACGATACGTTCGGCTGGGGTGTGGTGCTGTCGGCCGAAACGCTGGAGAACCTGACCAGGAACGACCCTGTCAGCGCGGTCTGGATCAGGAAGCATTTTGCCTACTGGGACGACATCGCCGTCATTCATGACGGCGTGCGCACGGTGTCGACCGGCCACGGCTTCTGCGGCATCGGCCGCAAGCGGCTTTTAATTCTGCTCCAGCGCAGAGCGCGCGAGCTCGGCATCAAGATGATGTTCGAGACCGAGATTTCCGATCCCAGGCCGTTCATGGAAACGCACGACCTTGTCGTTGCGGCTGACGGATTGAACTCGAAGTCGCGCGCCACCTTCGCCAACGTTTTCAAGCCCGACATCGACACGCGCAAATGCAAGTTCGTGTGGCTCGGCACCACGCAGAAATTCGACGACGCGTTCACCTTCATCTTCGAAAGGACGCAGCATGGCTGGGTGTGGGCGCATGCCTACCAGTTCGACAGCGAGACCGCGACCTTCATCGTCGAATGCAGCGAACAGACCTGGGCTGCCTTCGGTTTCGGCGCGATGACGCAGCAGGAATCGATCGCGGTCTGCGAGCGCATTTTCGAAAAGCATCTGGGCGGCCATCCGCTGATGACCAATGCCAACCACATCAGAGGTTCGGCCTGGATCAACTTCCCGCGCGTGCTTTGCGAGCGCTGGTCTTACAAGAATCTGGCGCTGATGGGCGACGCGGCGGCATCGGCGCATTTCTCGATCGGCTCCGGCACGAAGCTGGCCCTGGAAAGCGCAGTCGCGCTCGCCGACTATGTCGAGTCCGAGTCCGACCTCGAAGCGGCCTTCCGCAAATACGAAGATGCTCGCCGCACCGAGGTGCTGAAACTGCAATCGGCGGCGCGCAACTCGCTCGAATGGTTCGAGGAAGTCGAACGTTATCTCGGGTTGGATCCAGTTCAATTCAACTATTCGCTGCTCACCCGCTCGCAGCGCATCAGCCACGAGAACCTTCGTCTGCGCGATGCCGAATGGCTGGCGGGCGCGGAGGAATGGTTCCAGCGCAAGGCCGGCGCCGGCGGCAACATGCTGCGCCGCGCGCCGATGTTCGCGCCATTCAGACTGCGCGAGATGGCGCTCACGAACCGCATCGTCGTCTCGCCGATGGCCCAGTACAAGGCGGTCGACGGCTGCCCGACCGACTGGCATTTCGCCCACTATGCCGAGCGCGCCAAGGGCGGGGCCGGGCTCGTTTATATCGAGATGACTTGCGTCAGCCCGGAGGGACGCATCACCCCTGGCTGCACCGGCTTCTACCAGCCCGAGCATGAGGTCGCCTGGAAGCGGCTGGTCGATTTCGTCCACGCCGAGACCGAAGCCAAGATCTGCGCCCAGATCGGCCATTCAGGCCCGAAGGGCTCGACCCGCCTCGGCTGGGAAGGAACGGACGAGCCGCTGCCGTCCGGCAACTGGCCGGTGATGGCGCCTTCAGCCGTGCCGTGGTCGCCGCAGAATCAGGTGCCGAAGGCGATGAACCGCGCCGACATGGACCTTGTGCGCGACCAGTTCGTCGCCTCGGCGGAGATGGCCGAGCGCTGCGGCTTCGACATGCTGGAGATCCATGCCGCGCATGGCTATCTGCTCTCCGCCTTCATCACGCCGCTGACCAACAGGCGCACCGACGACTATGGCGGCTCGCTGGAGAACCGCATGCGCTATCCGCTGGAGATCTTCCACGCGGTGCGCGCCGTGTGGCCGGCCGAAAAGCCTATCTCGGTGCGCATCTCGGCCAATGACTGGGTGGGCATCGAAGGCGTCACGCCGGCCGATGCGGTCGAGATCGCCAAGCTTCTGCATCAAACCGGCGTCGATCTCTGCGACGTCTCGGCCGGCCAGACCACGATCGCCGCGAAGCCGGTCTATGGCCGCATGTTCCAGACGCCGTTCTCCGACCGCATCCGCAACGAGGTCGGCATGGCGACGATGGCGGTCGGCAACATCTACGAGCCGGACCACGCCAACTCGATCCTGATGGCAGGACGCGCCGATCTGGTGGCGCTGGCCCGGCCGCATCTCAGCGATCCCTATTGGACGCTGCATGCGGCCGTCACCCTCGGCGACCGCGGCGTCAAATGGCCGGATCCTTATCTGCGCGGACGCGACCAGATCTACCGGCTGGCCGAACGCGAAGCGGCGGCAGGGCTGAAGGTATGAGCGCATTTATGTTTTCACGTCGGCGCCGCCCCTCATCCGCCTGCCGGCACCTTCTCCCCGTGAAGGACGGGGAGAAGGCACAAGTTCAAACGCTGGCGGCCCGCTCTCCCCGTCCTTCACGGGGAGAGGGTAAGGATGAGGCGCAGCGCCTTGCCTGGAGGACTGGCGCATGATTGCCGGCAAGCATGCGCTGGTCACCGGCGGCGGCTCCGGCGTCGGCCGTGCGATCGCACTGTCGCTGGCGGAAGCCGGCGTCGCCGTCACCATCTGTGGCCGCCGCAAGGCCGCGCTGAATGAAGTCGCGAAGGCAAACGACCGCATCTTCGGCATCGGCGCCGATGTCACCGACGAAGCCGACATGACGGCGCTGTACGAGAAGGCCGAGGCGGCGCGCGGTCCCTTCGAGATCGTCGTCGCCAATGCCGGGATGGCTGTCAGTGCGCCGGCGCACAAGACCTCGCTCGCCGACTGGCAGCGCTCGCTCGACGTCAACCTCACCGGCGCCTTCCTGGCGGTGCAGCCGGCGCTTGGCGGCATGCTGGCGCGGAAGACAGGCCGTATCGTTTTCATTGCCTCGACCGCCGGACTGAAGGGCTACGCGTATGTCGCGCCCTACGTAGCGGCCAAGCATGGCGTCGTCGGGCTGATGCGGGCGCTCGCAGCCGAGACCGCCAAGTCCGGCATCACCGTCAACGCCATCTGCCCGGGCTTCGTCGAAACCGACATGCTGGAGGAATCCATCCAGCGCATCGTCGAGAAGACCGGCCGTTCCGCCGATGAGGCACGCGCGAGCCTTTCGGCTGCGAACCCGCAGGCGCGTTTCATCCAGCCGGAAGAGGTCGCCGCGGCGGTGCTCTGGCTCTGCGGCGATGCGGCGCGGTCGATCACAGGACAGGCGATCTCGGTCTCGGGAGGCGAGACATGGTAGCGGGACCGACGTCTATCGGGCCGGGCAAGGACAGGCTGCGGCTGTGGATCCGCCTGCTGCGTGCTTCGCGCACGATCGAGGCCGAGCTGCGCGAGCGGCTGAAGAAGGAGTTCGACACCACGCTGCCGCGCTTCGACGTCATGGCGGCGCTCTACCGCTCGCCGGAGGGCATGCTGATGAGCGACCTGTCGCGATTCCTGCTGGTGTCGAACGGCAATATCACCGGCATCGTCGACCGGCTGGTCTCCGAAGGGCTGGTGACGCGCGCGCGCCGCAACGGCGACCGCCGCACCTCGATGGTGCGGCTGACCGAAGAAGGTTCGAAGTCTTTCGCGGCAATCGCCGCGGCGCATGAGAACTGGGTCGGCGAGCTCCTCGGCACTGTCAGCGAGGACGAAGCGCGCCGGCTGACCGGCATGCTGAAATCGTTCCGCAGCAATTGGGAGGGACGCGAATGAGCGCCATGGCCAAGCTCAAGCCGAAGCACTTCCTCTGGGAGGTGGAAGGCAGGGTCGCGAAGGTCCGGCTCGACCGGCCGGAGCGCAAGAACCCGCTGACCTTCGACAGTTATGCGGAGCTGCGCGACACTTTTCGCGATCTCGCTTACGCCGATGATGTCGATGCCGTGGCGTTCCTGCCCAACGGCGGCAATTTCTGCTCGGGCGGCGATGTCCACGACATCATCGGACCCCTGGTCAAGATGGACATGAAGGCGCTGCTCTCCTTCACGCGCATGACCGGCGACTTCGTCAAGGCCATGCTGAATTGCGGCAAGCCGATCATCGCGGCGGTGGATGGCGTCGCCGTCGGCGCCGGCGCGATCATCGCCATGGCCTCCGACATCCGCATCGCGACGCCGGAAGCAAAGACCGCCTTCCTGTTTACCCGCGTCGGCCTCGCCGGGTGCGACATGGGCGCCTGCGCGATCTTGCCCCGCATCATCGGCCAGGGCCGCGCCGCCGAGCTGCTTTACACCGGCCGCACCATGAGCGCGGCCGAAGGCGAGCGTTGGGGCTTCTACAATCGGCTGGTCGATGCAGCGGCGCTCGAGGCCGACGCGCTCGAGATGGCAGCGCGGATCGTCTCCGGCCCGACCTTCGCGCATTGCATCACCAAGACGCAGTTGAACCAGGAATGGTCGATGGGTCTCGACCAGGCGATCGAGGCGGAAGCGCAGGCACAGGCGATCTGCATGCAGACCGGCGATTTCGAGCGCGCCTACAAGGCGTTCGTGGCCAAGGAAAAGCCGGTGTTCGAGGGGAAATGAGGATGGCTCTTTTAACGGAGACGTTTGCGGGACAGCGCCCCCCTCTGTCCTGCCGGACATCTCCCCCACAAGGGGGGAGATCAGTTGTCGTCTCTGCCTTAGCCAATCGCCAAGGTCGCAAGAATGAGCGGGGCGCCAAAACTGCCAATCTCCCCCTTTGTGGGGGAGATGTCCGGCAGGACAGAGGGGGGCGCCATAGAGCAGAGGCCTTGAAGAGTAGCGGAGGCACCGATGCCTGACCGTTCCTTCCTTAACTGGCCCTTCTTTGAAAGCCGCCATCGCGAACTTGCCGAAAATCTCGACGCCTGGTGCGCCAAGAACCTGCCCGTCGATCACCACGATGTCGACGCGGCCTGCCGCAATCTCGTCTCCATGCTCGGCCGCGACGGCTGGCTGAAGCCGACGGCGCTCGATCCCGACAAGCCGGAGCCGCTCGACGTGCGCACGCTCTGCATCACCCGCGAGACGCTGGCGCGCCATGACGGGCTCGCCGACTTCGCCTTCGCCATGCAGGGCCTTGGCAGCGGCGCGATCTCGCTGTTCGGCACACCGGAGCAGCAGCGCTGGCTGGAAAAGACGCGGGCGGGCCAGGCGATCGCAGCCTTTGCGCTGTCGGAGCCGCGGTCGGGATCGGATGTCGCCAACATGGAGATGGCGGCTGTCCGCGACGGCGACTTCTATGTGCTTTCGGGCGAGAAGACCTGGATCTCCAATGGCGGCATTGCCGACGTATACATTGTTTTCGCCCGCACCGGCGAGGCGCCCGGCGCCAAGGGAATTTCCGCTTTGATCGTGCCTGCGGACACCAAAAGCGTTGGCATCGCCGAACGATTGGAAGTTATCGCCCCGCATCCACTCGCGCGGCTCTCCTTCGACAATGTGCGCGTTCCGGCTTCCGCCCTGATCGGCAAACCCGGCGACGGTTTTCGGATCGCCATGTCGGTGCTCGACGTCTTCCGCTCGACGGTGGGTGCCGCGGCGCTCGGCTTTGCTCGAAGAGCGTTGGACGAAAGCATCAAAAGGGTGTCCGAGCGAAAACTGTTCGGCGCGCCGATGGCCGAACTGCAGATGGTGCAGGGCCACATCGCCGACATGGCGCTGGATGTCGACGCCGCCGCCCTGCTCGTCTATCGCGCCGCCTGGACCAAGGATATGGGCGCCGCCCGCGTCACTCGCGAGGCGGCAATGGCCAAGCTGTTCTCCACGGACAAGGCGCAGGAAGTGATCGACAAGGCGGTGCAACTGCATGGCGGCGATGGCGTGCGCAAGGGCCACATCGTCGAGAGCCTCTATCGCGAGATACGCGCGCTGCGCATCTATGAGGGCGCTTCCGACGTGCAGAAAGTGGTGATCGCCAGGCAAGTGATGGGAGCGGCGTGAGATCATGCTTGCGGACCGCATTTCACTTAAGGGAGGCTAGACATGCACACGATCCTGCAGCCGGAAGGCTGGGCCAAACCGATCGGCTATGCCAACGGCGTTGCCGCGCGTGGCCGGCTGGTCTTCATCGGCGGCCAGGTCGGCTGGAATGCCGAGTGCCGGTTCGAGACCGACGATTTCGTCGATCAGGTGCGCCAGACCCTCACCAATGTCGTCGCCGTTCTCGCCGAGGCCGGCGGGGAGCCGCAGCACATCACCTCGATGACCTGGTATTTTACCGAGAAGGCCGAGTACCTCGCCAACCTCAAAGGGATCGGCGAAGTCTACCGCGCCGTCATCGGCCGGCATTTTCCGGCGATGGCCGCCATGCAGGTGGTGGCGCTGGTCGAGGACCGGGCGAAGGTGGAGATACAGGCAATCGCAATTATTCCGGAGTGAGTCGGAGGCGCTACTGGCTTCTATTTCGCAATGGCCTGAAGCGGCGAAGGCGGCTACTCCAACTCGGCGCGCTCGAGGGATCGTGTCTGCCTTCCGTGCGTCAGCATTGCCGTGACAGTACGGCAAGGGCCGCTTGGCTGCCGCCACAATCTGTGATCAGATGATCATACCCGCGTCGGGCGGATATTCGCACATAAACTTTGCCGGCACCAAGGAAAGCAAAAGCGTGGCTCTGGGCTTCGAACCAGTATCGGGACGCATTACTGTCCAGGACGGCGTCTACCAGCAACTTCGCCATGCCCTGATGGTCGGCAGCTTCGATCCCGGGCAGGTGCTGACCATCGCCTCGCTGGCGGAGGCTTTCGGCACCTCAAACATGCCGGTGCGCGAGGCGTTGCGGCGGCTGGCGGCGGAGAACGCGCTGGAAATCTCGCAGAACGGCTCAGCCTGCGTGCCGGTGGTGACGCGGGCGCGGCTCGACGACCTCTGCCGGGCCCGCCTCGCCGTCGAGGGGCTGGCCGCCGAGCTTGGCGCGCCGCGCCTGACCGCAGCCGAGATCGGCTTGCTGCAAAGGGTTACTGACGACCAGCGGGCGATCGGCCGCGACGGCAGCATCTACGAGCTGATCGCCAAGAACCAGCAGTTCCACTTCACCATATACCGCGCCTCCGGCTCCGATGTGCTGTTTCAGCTGATCGAGACGCTGTGGCTGCGCTTCGGTCCGTACATGCGGCTGTTGTCCAACCATGTCGCGCCGCTGATGCGCGCCGGCACCATGGAGCCTTCGGGCCGGCACGTCGCGATCATAGCGGCCATCAAGGACAAGGATTTCACCCGCGCGCGCGACGAGGTGGTGGCCGATATCACGGCGACGCAAGCGACATTGCGGGCGATCTGTCCTGACGTGCCGGAGCCCAGACCGGTCGATTTTGCCGCTTTCGGAAGGGCGCCTTGATAGGCGGCCGCCGCAGAGTGGCTTTGAAGCCGCCTGGGCCAAGCTCCTGGACCAAGAGAACAGCCGGATTGTGAGGCGCTGACCCGCATTTCTTCAGCCGCGGCGCATTGATCCCTGTCCGTATTTGTGATCACATGATCACAGGGAGACAGCGAATGTCCGGCTATTTTCTCTATCATTCGATCGGCACCTTCCCCGGCAAGGCCGAGCGAATGGCCGCCTCGCTGACGGATTTCTCCAACATCTGGTCGGCGGAAGACGACGGTCAGTGGCCTGCCGCGCTTGCGGCGCGGCAACGCTTCATCGATGCCTGGAGGCGGCTGATCGAGGCGCCGCAAGGCACGCTGACCACGGCCGAGAATGTCACCGCCGCGCTCTATAGCCTGATCGGTGGCTTGCCGACGGAGCGGCTGGCGGGAAAGCGGCTGCTGGTCGCCGCCGACTGTTTTCCTAGCCTGCATTTCCTGCTGGCGGGCTTGGGAGAGCGTTTCGGCTTCACCCTCGACACCGTCCCATTGCGGCCTGGCGAGACCTGGGTTCGCGACCAGGATTTCATCGACCGCTGGCAGGCGGATGTCGGGCTCGCGCTCATTACCTTCGTCACCTCGACGGCCTCGCACCGCTGCGATGTCGGCCGCCTCGCCGCGCATGGCCGCGCCGTGGGCAGCATAGTCGGCGTTGATGTCACACAAGGCATCGGCGTGGCGCCGTTTTCGGTTGCCGCGACGCCGGTCGATTTCGTCGTCTCGACTTCGCTCAAATGGCTGTGTGGATCCTCCGGCGCCGGCCTTTTGCAGGTCGCGCCTGACCTTCTGGCGTCCTGCCGGCCGGAGTTGCGGGGCTGGTTCAGTCAGCCGAACCCGTTCTCCTGGGACCTCGACGCTTTCACTTACGCCGACGATGCGCGCCGCTTCGATCATGGCACGCCGGCGATCCTGGCAAGCGTCGCCTCGCTGCCCGGGCTGGAGTGGGTGGAACAGACCGGCATCGACATCATCCGCGCGCAGAATGCCGGGCTCGTCGAGCGTATCATCGGCGCCGCGCTGGAGAATGGCTGGGAGATCCGCTCGCCGCTCGATGCCAGTGAACGTGGCGGCAGCGTGATGCTCGGCCTGCCGCAAGGTACCGAGCCGGCGAAGATCATAGCTGCGCTTCGCGACGAGCGGCTTTACTGCGATGCGCGCGGCACGACGCTGCGGCTGTCTCCCGGCATGGTCACCACAGAGACGGCGGTCGACGCGCTGATCGCGCAACTCACGAAGCATATCGGTTCGCGGCGACGCCGCGCGTCGTGAAATTCAGGTACCGCCTCGCCTGCGGCGCCCGGGAGTTTGGCGCCGGAAAGGGGCGGATCAGGAACCGAACCAGAGGGAAGCAAGATGTTGAAACGTCTAGGACTGATTGGGATGGCCGTCGCTGCCGGCCTTGCCTTTGCGGCGCCCGCCTTCGCCGACAAGATCATGGTGGGCGCCTATCCGGCCAACCCGCCATGGGAATACAAGACCGATTCCGGTGCCTTCGAGGGGTTTGAGATCGACGTCGCCAATGATGTCGCCAAGCGCATCGGCGCAGAGGTCGAGTTCCAGGACCTCGGCTTCCAGGCGCTGTTCGCAGCGACCGCTTCGGGCCGCATCGACTTTGCCGTGTCCTCGATCTCGGTCACCAAGGAGCGGCTGCAGAACCAGGGCTTCACGCAAGCCTATTACGACAGCGACGGTACCATCGTCGGCAAGGCGGATTCCGCCATCAAATCGCTCGACGATCTGAAGGGCAAGACCATCGGGGTCATCGCCGGCTCGACAGGCGAAGCCTACATGAAGGAGAACGCCGCCAAGCTCGGCGTTGCAGAGACCAAGAGCTACAACGCCCAGCAGGACCTTCTGCTCGACGTGCAGAACGGCCGCATCGACGGCGGCGCGGGCGAGCTCGCCGGCTTCCTGTTCGCCATCAAGCAGATGCCAGCGCTAAAGATCCTGGTGCGCATCCCGACCGGCGAGCGCTTCGCCATGATGACCAAGAAGGGCCATCCGCTGCTTGAAAAAGTCAACGACGCCATCAGCGAAATGAAGAAGGATGGCACCATGGCCGCGATCCACAAGAAGTGGTTCGGCGTCGATCCGGAAGCCGGCACCAGCACGGTGACGCCTGGCCCGATCCCGCAATAAGCCGGCTAATCAGAAATTCCGACGAGAGCGGCAGCAAGAGTTGGCGCTCTCGCTTCGACCATTTGGGTCTCGCCCAACACGGCGAACCTTGTCTCACGGTGAGCGCCGATGGAACTGATCGACACCTTCTTCAACTGGGGCATCCTGGTCCGATCGTTTCCGATCCTGATCCGCGGTCTTGGCAACACCATTCTGCTCGGCTGCGCGGCGATCATCTTCGGCACGATCGGCGGGCTGGCGATCTGCCTGGTGCGGCTCTACGCGCCGAAGCCGCTCAGGCGGCTGGCGACGCTCTATATCGACATGTTCCGCGCGCTTCCGATCCTGGTGGTGCTGATCCTGATCTACTACGCCCTGCCCTTCATCGGCATCCGCCTGTCGTCCTTCGTCTCGGCAGCACTTGCGCTGTCACTGGTGTTGGCGGCCTTCACGGCGGAAGTCTGCCGCGCCGGCATCGAGAACATTCCGAAGGGCCAGTTCGAGGCGGCGTCGGCGCTCGGCCTGCCCTTTTGGGTCGCCATGCGCAAGGTGATCCTGCCGCAAGCGATCCGTGTCGTCATTCCGCCGCTCACCAGCAACTGCGTCTCGGTGTTCAAGGACACCGCGCTCGCCTCGGTGGTGGCGATGCCGGACCTCTTGAAGCAGGCGACCGACGCGCAGGCGCTGATGGCCAATCCGACGCCGCTGATCGGCGCGGCGATCATCTATCTCGCCTTCCTGTGGCCGCTGGTGCGGCTGGTCGGCTACCTCGAAGAGCGCGGCAAAGCTCGGTCCGCGCACTGATCCCCTTAGAATGACCTCGATTAGCTGAAGGAGACTCCCGTGAACCAGCACCATGTTTCGAAAGCGCAGGAGAGCGCCGCTTCGTTCCCGGTCGAGAAGATCCGCGCCATGTTCCCGGCGCTCCGGCAGGCCGGCGACTTCATCTTCATGGACAACGCCGCCGGTGCGCAGATCCCGCAAAGCGTGCTCGACGCGGTGACCAGCCATCTGGTGGCGCACAACGTGCAGCGCGGCGGCCGCTACGGCCGCAGCGTCACCGTCGACCAGTCCGTCGCCGAAGCGCGTGAGAGTGTGGCGCTCCTGATCAACGCCTACAGCCCGTCCGAAATCTGCTTCGGCATGAACGCCACCTCGTTCATCCGCCTTGTCAGCCTCGGCATCGGCCAGATGCTTTCGGAACGCGACGAGATCGTCGTCACCGACATGGACCATGACGCCAACATCGCCACGTGGTTGGCGCTGGAGCAGGCCGGCGCCAGGTTCAAATGGTGGCGCATGCGCGAGGACGGCAATCTGCATGTCGACGACCTCAAGCCGCTGATGTCGGACCGCACCCGGCTCGTCGCCTGCACGGTAACCGCGCACTCGATCGGCTCGATTGTCGATGTCGCTTCGGTCGCCAAGATCGCGCATGCGGCAGGCGCGGAAGTGTTCCTCGACTGCGTGCATTACGGGCCGCACGGGCTGATCGACGTGCAGGCCTGGGACTGCGACTATCTCGTCTGCTCAGGCTACAAGAATTTCTCGCCGCATATGGGTTTTCTCTGGGGCCGCTTCGAAACGTTGAAGCGGCTGCCGACCTTCCGCGAGGACTTCATCCCGGATGAGCCGCCCTACAAGGTCGAGGCCGGCACCTTCATCTACGAGAATGTCTCCGGCATGGACGCAGCGGTGCGCTACCTGGAGTCGATCGGCCGCAATTTCTTGGCCGAGAACAACCGCTCGCGCCGCGACAACATCGCCGCCGGCATGAACGCCATCCGCGAGTACGAGCTGACGCTGGCGCGCGAGATGATGAAGGTGCTGAAGGCCTGCGGCGCGACAATTTACGGCGTCGCCGACGAGGCGTGTATCCATGAGCGCGTGCCGACCTTCTGCTTCAACATCGGCACACTGTCGCCGCAAAGGATCGTCGAGGAGATGGCGGCCTTGCAGATCGGCATCCGCGACGGCCATATGTACGCGCCGCGGCTGATGAAGCGGCTGAACCTGTCGATGGACAGCGGCGCGATCCGCGCCTCGCTGGTGCACTACAACACGGTCGAGGAAGTGCACCGTTTCGGCGAAGCGCTGCGGGCAATCATTGCGAAGCTGGCGTGACGCCCGGACGTCTGGTTCGAGCCTTACGCCGCCTTCTTCGCCAGCCTTGCCTTGATGCTTGCCACGTCGGCGCGCGGCGTCGCGGCGAAGAGCGTCTTGGTGTAGCTGTGCTTGGGGTCCGAGAAGACCTCGTCGCGCGAGCCGTATTCGACCGCCTCGCCGAAATACATCACCATGACGTCGTCGGCGATGTAGCGCACCACCGACAGATCGTGGCTGATGAAGACATAGGTCAGCTTGAACTCGTCCTGCAGGTCGGCGAGCAGGTTGAGCACCTGCGCCTGCACCGAAAGATCGAGCGCCGAGACCGGCTCGTCCAGCACCAGCAGGCTCGGGTTCAGCATCAGTGCGCGGGCAATGGCGATGCGCTGGCGCTGACCGCCGGAGAACATATGCGGATAGCGGTTGTAGTGCTCGGGGCCGAGGCCGACCTTCTTCAGCATGTTCATCGCCAGGTCGCGGCGTTCCTCGGCCGGCTTGTCGGTATTGATCAGCAGCGGCTCGCCGAGCACGTCGCCGATCTTTTGACGCGGGTTGAGCGACCCGTAGGGATTCTGGAAGACGATCTGCACCTTGCGGCGCATTTCCTTGGTCAATCCGTCCTTGGCGATGTCGACCTTGTTGCCGTCGATGAACAAATCGCCGGCGGTCGCGGGATCGATCAGCGTGATGATGCGGGCGAGCGTGGACTTGCCGCAGCCGCTTTCGCCGACGATGGCGAGCGTCTTGCCCTTATCGACGCTGAAGGAGACGCCCTTCACCGCATGCACCGTGCGCGCGGGGCGGAACAGGCCGCCGCCGACATGGTAGTCGCGTTTGATGTTCTTGCCTTCGACAACCTTGGTCATGCGCCGGCTCCGGTCATGCACTGGCTTCTGGGGGCGCCGGCTCGAACAGCATGTCGGAGACGGTCGGCAGCCGGTCGCCGACGGCGTTCTCCGGCAGCGCAGACAGCAGCGCGCGCGTATAGTTGCTCTTGGGGTTCTCGAACAGCGACAGCACGTCGGCCTCTTCCATCTTGCGGCCCTTGTATTGGACGATGACGCGATCGGCGGTCTCGGCGACCACGCCCATATTGTGGGTGATCATGATCAGGCCCATGCCGTATTTGGCCTGCAGCGACACAAGCAGATCGAGAATCTGCTTCTGGATGGTGACGTCGAGCGCGGTGGTCGGCTCGTCGGCGATCAGCAGCTTCGGATTGCAGGCAATGGCCATGGCGATCATGACGCGCTGGCATTGGCCGCCCGACATCTGGTGCGGGAAGGAGTTGAGCCGCTCGGCCGGCTCCGGAATGCCGACCTGCTTCAACAACTCGATGGCGCGCGCCCGGCGCTGTGCGCGATCCATGCCGAGATGGAAGCGCAGCACTTCCTCGATCTGAAAGCCGACGGTGAAGCAAGGGTTGAGACTGGCGATCGGCTCCTGGAAGATCATGGCAATGTCCTTGCCGATGATCTTGCGGCGCTCGGCCGGACCCATCTTGAGGAGATCGCGGCCGCCGAACGTCATGCGGTCGGCGGTGACAGTGGCGGTCCAGGGCAGCAAGCCCATAACCGCCAGCATCGACACCGACTTGCCGGAGCCGGATTCGCCGACGATGGCGAGCACCTCGCGCTCGTCGACACGGAGCGAGACGCCGTCGACGGCGCGGAACGGGCCGGAGGCGGTCTGGAACTCGACGACGAGGTTCTGGATGTCGAGCAATGCCATCACGACCTCCTGAGCTTCGGATCGAGCGCGTCGCGCAGGCCGTCGCCGATCAGGTTGATGGCGAGCACCGTGATAAGTATGGCAAGGCCGGGGAAAGTCACCACCCACCAGGCGCGCAGGATGAATTCGCGCGCCGAGGCCAGCATGGTGCCCCATTCCGGCGTCGGCGGCTGAGCGCCGAGGCCAAGGAAGCCAAGCGCTGCGGCTTCCAGGATGGCGTTCGAGAAGGACAGCGTGCCCTGGACGATCAGCGGCGCCAGGCAGTTCGGCAGGATGGTCTTGAGCATCAGCCTCAGGTGCCCGGCGCCGGCGACCTTGGCAGCCACGACATATTCGCGGCTCTTCTCGGCCATCACGGCAGCGCGCACCAGGCGGGCGAAATGCGGCTGCAGGACGAGCGAGATCGCCAGCATCGCATTGAACAGGCCGGGCCCGAGAATGGTGACCAGCACCAGCGCCAGAAGTAGCGACGGGAAGGCCAGGATCAGGTCCATGACGCGCATGATCGCGACGTCGACCCAGCCGCGGAAATAGCCTGCCAGCAAGCCGAGCGTGATGCCGCCGACGAGGGCCAGCGTGACGACGACGGCGCCGATGAGCAGCGAGAAACGCGCGCCATAGAGCAGGCGCGAGAGGATGTCGCGGCCGACCGGATCGGTGCCGAGGATATATTGCGAGCTGCCGCCCGCCTGCCAGGCCGGCGGCCTGAGGAAGGCGGTCTTGTCCTGCACGTCGGGTGCATAGGGCGCCAGCAACGGCGCAAAGAGCGCCGCCAGCACCAGCAGGATGAAGACGACCAGGCCGATGACGGCGCCGCGGTTCACCGAGAAATAGTGCCAGAAGGTCTTGAAGCCAGTCAGCCGGTCCGGGCTGCCGGCGGCCATCGGGGCGATTTCGGTCGACTGGCTCATCACGCCGCCCTGATGCGCGGGTTGATGACGGCATAAAGCACGTCGACGATGAGGTTAACGGCCATGACGATGAGTGCGATCAAAAGCAGACCTGACTGCACGACGACATAGTCGCGCTTGAAGATGGAATCCACCATCCACTTGCCGATGCCCGGCCAGGCGAAGATGGTTTCGGTGAGGATGGCGCCGGCAAGCAGCGTGCCGACCTGCAGGCCGATCGTGGTGACGACCGGGATCAGGGCGTTGCGAAGTGCGTGCGCACCGATGACGCGGGCGGCGGAAAGGCCCTTGGCGCGGGCGGTGCGGACATAGTCTTCACCGAGCACCTCGAGCATGGCCGAACGGGTCTGGCGCGCGATCACCGCCAGCGGAATCGTGCCGAGCACGATCGCCGGGAGGATGAGATGGCTGAGCGCCGAGCGCAGCGCGTCCCATTTGCCGTAGAGGATGCTGTCGATGGTCATGAAACCGGTGATCGGCTTCAGGAAGAACTGC
Source organism: Mesorhizobium sp. WSM4989 (assembly GCF_029625795.1). Taxonomy (NCBI): domain Bacteria; kingdom Pseudomonadati; phylum Pseudomonadota; class Alphaproteobacteria; order Hyphomicrobiales; family Phyllobacteriaceae; genus Mesorhizobium; species Mesorhizobium sp. WSM4989. Next base: position 1,736,992 of record NZ_JARTVN010000001.1, read on the forward strand.
AGGCCCATGCGGCCCGACACCGGCGTCCAGCCGAGATAGCCGGAAAAGAAGATGATGAGCAGCAGGCCCCACCAGAAGATCGGCATGGAATAGCCGACCAGCGCGGTGCCCATCAACGACTGATCGAACCATGAGCCGCGTTTGACGGCCGCGAATATGCCGGCCGGGATGCCGATCGCCATGGCGAAGATCATGGCGAAGAAGGACAATTCCAGCGTCGCCGGAAAGAGCGTCTTGAACTCCTGGAGCACCGGGCGCTTGGAGGAAATCGAGACGCCGAAATCGCCGGTCGCGACCTCGCCGACATAGCGCGCATACTGCTCCCAGACCGGCAGATTGTAGCCGAACTGTTCCTTGAGCTCTTCGTAGCGGGCGGGGGTGACGCCATGCTCGCCGGCCATGGCCAGGATCGGATCGCCGGGCAGCAGCCGGACAAAGGCGAAGGCGCAGATGGTGATGCCGACGAGCGTCGGGATCAGAAGTGCGATTTTGTTGAGGAGATATCTGAGCATCGTGAAATGGAATGGGGCGGCGACAATTCGCGCCGCCCCGTTCGCAAATATTACTCGGCCTTGTCAACGCCGTCGAAGCGATGAATGCCGAGCGGGTCCATCTTGAAGCCGCTGACGTTGTTGCGAACAACGGCATAGACCTGGCTGTGAGCCAGCAGGAAGGCCGGCGCCTGCTTGGCGAAGATTTCCTGCGCCTGCTCATAGAGCTTGGTGCGCTCGCCCTGGTCGCTGGTCTTCTTGGCCTTCTGGATCAGGTCCTCGAAGTCCTTGTCGCACCAGCTGGAATAGTTCGAGACGCCGATGGCCGAGCACGCGAAGAGGGTGGCGAAGAAATTGTCCGGATCGCCATTGTCGCCGGTCCAGCCGATCTGGAAGGCGCCGGGACGCTCCTTCTTTTTGCCTTCCTCGCGATACTTGGTCCACTCGTAGTTGACGATCTCGGCCTTGACGCCGACCTTGGCCCAATCGGCCTGGATCAGCTCAGCCGCGCGCTGAAAGTTCGGGTTGTAAGGACGAACGCGATCGGAAGCCCAGAGCTGGATTTCCTTCAGCCCGGCGTCGGCCAGCACCTTCTTGGCCGCTTCCGGATCATAGGAATCGAACTTCACATCCTTGTTCCACGACCACATGGTCGGCGGGATCAGGTTCTGCGCCGGCGTCGCGCCAGCGTCCTGGAACAGCGACTTGATCAGCGCTTCCCGGTCGATCGCCTGGTTGAGCGCGTGACGAACCTCCGGCTTGTCGAGCGGCGGGATCGTGGTGTTGTAGCTCATGTAGCCGATGTTGAGGCCGGCCTGATCCATCAGGGTCACGTCCTTGTTGGCCTTGATGGTGGCGATGTCGGCCGGGTTCGGATAGGGAGCGACATCGCATTCGCCGGCCAGCACCTTCTGGATGCGGGCGGTCGCGTCAGGCGTGATGGCGAAGACCAGATCGTCGATCTTCTCCTTGCCCTTGAAGTAGTCGGGGTTCGCCGCATAGCGGATGACCGAATCGAGCTGATAGTCGACGAACTGGAACGGCCCGGTGCCGATCGGCTTGGTCGAGAAGTCGGCCATCTTGCCTTCCTTCTCGAGCTGGTCGGCATATTCCTTCGACACGATCGAGGCGAAGTCCATGCCGAGATTGGCCAGCATCGGCGCGTTCGGCTCGGTCAGCGTCAGCTTGACGGTGAGGTCGTCGACCTTTTCCCACTTGGCGACGTATTTCGGCATGTCCATGCCGGTGTAGTAATCCCAGGTCAGGTTCGGCAGATACTTCTCGCCGTTCCACGGATTCTGCTTGTTGAACTGCCGGTCGAACGAGAAGACGACGTCATCGGCGTTGAGGTCGCGGGTCGGCTTGAAATAGTCGGTGGTCTGGAACTTCACGCCAGGGTGCAGGTGGAAAGTATAGACCAAGCCGTCGTCGGAGATTTCCCATTTGTCGGCGAGGCCGGGCTCGATCTCGGTGCCGCCATGCTTGAACTCGACCAGGCGCGAATAGACCGTGCGCGACGAAGCGTCGAAGTCGTTGCCGCCCGTCGTCGTACCCGGATCGAAATTGGCCGGCGACGCTTCCGAGCAATAGACAAGCGTCTTTGCATTGGCCATCCCGCCGAGGACGCTTGCAGCCAGCAACGCGGCTGCAAAAGTCATTGTCTTTTTCATTGAGCACTCCCTGATGTTCTTCCAAGCCCCTCTATCAGGCTCGCGAAGCGCGCATATAAGCACCGTTTTTGGGGCTTTGGAACACCCCGTTTGCGTACCCCACGGTAAGCAGGAAAAGAATCCGCATTTTCCTCAAATAGCAGAAAAAATGAGCAGAATTTTTCGCTCACGCTAATGTTAACAACCGCATTTTTTTATTGATTGAGGCTCTGCCGAAATGGAACGAGGAGCTCCTGCCTGCGATCCCAGGTCCTCGTGGGGACACGCCTGCGGGAGGCGTCGAGGGACAGGATTTCGGCGGCAAATCTTTCCGCCGCTGCCGCTGGGGCAAGACTTGCACGGCCGCCGATAGAGGCAATACATAGATGCCAGGCCGGATTTCTTGGAATCCGCAATCGGCCGCAGCGGGAGGAACGCTTCCGAAATCGGAAAGAGATGCGGCGCAGCGACAAGACCAGGACACCAGGGAGGGATTTGGTGGCAAAAGCAGCAAAGACAACGCCCCCGGCGAAGGCAACAGCCAAGGCCGCGCCCGTCGATGCGGGCGCGGCCAAGGCTTCATCTTCCAAGACCGCTTCGCCAGCCAAAACGCCGTCACCTGCGAAGGCCGGCTCCAAGCCGAAGACCACTGCGAAACCGGCTGCCGCTGCAAAGAAGACGAACCCCACATCCGCCGCCAAGGCTGCAACCGCAAAGACCGCCAGGCCTGCGGCAAAGGCAGCCTCGGGGTCGGCCAGGCGGCTGCCCAAGGCGATCACGGAACTCGCGGCAGGGTTGCCGGAAAAGCCTTGGCTGAAAAACTACCCGAAGAACATGCCGGCGGAGATCGGTCCGCTGCCTTACGATTCCATTGGCGACTTCCTCGTCGGCGCCTGCAAGCAGTTCGCCAGCCGGCCGGCGTTCGTGTGCATGGGCAAGTCGATCTCCTATGCCGAGCTCGAGCGGCTTTCGGCGGCCTTCGGCGCCTATCTGCAGTCGAAGGGACTGGAGAAGGGCGCGCGCGTGGCGCTGATGATGCCGAACGTTTTGCAATACCCGGTAGCGATGATGGCCGTGCTTCGCGCCGGCTTCACGGTGGTGAACGTCAACCCGCTCTACACGCCGCGCGAGCTGGAGCATCAGCTCAAGGACTCCGGCGCGCAGGCCATCGTCATTCTGGAGAACTTCGCCAACACGCTGCAGGCGGTGATCGCCAGGACGCCGGTCAAGCATGTCGTGGTCGCGGCGATGGGCGACATGTTGGGCGGGCTGAAAGGCGCGATCGTCAATCTCGTCGTGCGGCGGGTGAAGAAGATGGTTCCCGCCTGGTCGCTGCCCGGCCACGTCAAATTCAACGCCGCGCTCAAGGCGGGCTCGGCAAGCGCCTTCAAGCCGGCGGCGGTATCGGGCGACGATATCGCCTTCCTGCAATATACCGGCGGCACGACCGGCGTGTCGAAAGGCGCGACGCTGCTGCACCGCAACGTCTTGTCCAACGTGGCGCAGAATTCGCTCTGGGTGGAGGACGCCTATACGGTCAAGCCGAAGCCGGCGCATCTCAACTTCGTCTGCGCGCTGCCGCTCTACCACATCTTCGCGCTGACGGTGAACGCGCTGATGGGCATGCAGCAAGGCGCGCAGAACGTGCTCATTCCGAACCCGCGCGACATTCCGGGATTCGTGAAAGAACTGCAGAAATACCCGGTCCACATCTTTCCCGGCCTCAATACGCTGTTCAACGCGCTGCTCAACAATGAGGATTTCCGCAAGCTCGACTTCAAGCCGCTGATCCTCACTCTCGGCGGCGGCATGGCGGTGCAGAAAGGCGTGGCCGAGCGCTGGAAGGCGCTGACGGGCTGTCCGGTGAGCGAAGGCTACGGACTTTCCGAAACCTCGCCGGTGGCGACCGCCAACAAGTTCAGCTCCAGCGACTTTACCGGCACGATCGGCCTGCCGCTGCCATCGACCGAGATCGCCATCCGCGACGACGACGGCAACAACGTGCCGCTCGGCGAAGTCGGAGAGATCTGCATCCGGGGTCCGCAGGTTATGGCCGGCTACTGGAACCGGCCGGACGAGACCGCCAAGGTGATGACCAAGGACGGGTTCTTCAAGTCGGGCGACATGGGCTTCATGGATGAGCGCGGCTACACCAAGATCGTCGACCGCAAGAAGGACATGATCCTGGTCTCCGGTTTCAACGTCTATCCGAACGAGCTGGAAGAAGTCGTGGCGCAGCACCCGGGCGTGCTCGAAGTGGCGGCGATCGGCGTGCCGGACGAGCACTCCGGCGAGGTGCCGAAGCTGTTTGTGGTCAGGAAGGATCCAGCGCTCACCATCGAGACGCTGACTGTCTATTGCCGCGAGAACCTGACCGGCTACAAGCGGCCGAGATACATCGAATTCCGCGCCGAACTGCCGAAGACGCCGGTCGGCAAGATCCTGCGGCGCGCGTTGCGGGAGCAGATTTGAACGAAAATGTTGCCGGCCTGACGCCAATACATCGCGCCGACCTCGACCCCGCCGAATTCATCAAGGCGAACATGCGGCTTCAGCCGGTGCCGTCGCTGCCTGAAATCCGGCTCTATACGGCCCATCCCGGCAGCGGGCTGAGGCGGCTGCTGGAACCGGAGGACGGGTCGCATGAGCACGCGGCCGAGCCGCAGCCGCCCTACTGGGCCTATGCCTGGGCGGGCGGCGCAGTGCTGGCGCGCTATGTTCTCGACCGGCCGTCAACCGTTGCGGGCCGGCGCGTGCTCGACCTCGGCGCGGGTTCCGGCCTTGTCGGTATCGCCGCGGCGCGAGCCGGGGCTAGGGAAGTGACCGCGGCGGAGATCGACCGCAACGGCATCGTCGCGCTCCGCCTCAACGCGGAGGCCAACGGCGTCGCCATCATCATAATCGGCGAGGACATCAGCGCCGGTCCGCCGCCGTCGGTCGATGTTGTGCTCGCCGGCGACGTTTTCTACGGGCAAGCGGTCGCGCGGCGGATCGTCCCATTCCTCGACCGCTGCCTTGCCGCGGGCATCGAGGTGCTGGTCGGCGACCCGGGCCGCGCCTGGCTACCCAGGCGGCGGATTCGCCTGCTTGGCGAGTATCAGGTGTCTGATGTCGGCGGAAACGGCGGTAGCGCGCCGAAACCGAGCGGGATATTTGCGTTCCTTCCCAGCGAGCCCTGATCAGCCCGCCGGCACACTCATCCGCGCGGCGAGAAAATCCGGCAGGTCGGCGACCGAATCCAGGATGACGTCGGCCATCGGCGACAGCGAGTCACGCGTGCCCGTGCCGGAAAGCACGCCGATCGCCAGGCCGCAGCCGCCGGCGCGCGCCATTTCGAGATCGTGGCGATTGTCGCCGACCATGGCGATCTCGCCAGCCTTCAGTCCCGTCAGATCGCAGAACGCGATGACCGTGTCGGGCGCGGGCTTCGGGTTCGCGACCGCATCATAGCCGAAGGCGGCGTCGAAGAGCTGCGCGACACCGAGCGTGGCGAGCGTCTTCTCGGCGCCGCTGGTGGAATCGTTGGTGGCGACGCCCAGCCGGAAGGATCGCTTGTGCAGCGCCCGCAGCGATTCGACGATACCGGGCAGAGCGACAGCCATCGACGAGCCCTGAACCGAGGTGATCTCGTTGAAGCGGGCGACGGCCAGCATCTGGTCCTCCTCCGACAGGCGCGGGAACCAGAGCTCGACGACGTCCATGTTCGAGCCCGAGGCAAAGATCGAATCGGGCTTGAAGCGCTTGCTGACGAAATCGAAGCCGGCGGCGGCGAGCAACCTGTCGGCTTTCCAGCGATCGCCTTCGGCGGCGTCCATGGCCATGAAATCGGCAATGCCGAGCCAGGTAGCGTTGAAGTCGACAAGCGTGCCGTCCTTGTCGAACAGAATTCCCTTGATATCCGCCAATCCGTTTACTCCGCGCCACGCAATTGGTGGATATGAGCCACCAATCCGGCAGTCGAGGCGTCGCGTTTTGCGGCAGTCTCCTTGCCTTCCACGACAGGCAGCAGGCCTGTCGCCAGTTCCTTGCCGAGTTCGACACCCCACTGGTCGAACGAGTTGATGTTGAACAGCGTGCCCTCGACGAAGACGCGATGCTCATAGAGCGCGATCAGGCGACCGAGCGTGCGCGGATCAAGCTTGCGGTAGAGGATGGTGAGCGACGGACGGTTGCCCGAAAAGACGCGATGCGGCGCGATGCGATCGACATCGGCGGGCTTCATGCCCTTGGCCAGCATCTGCGCGCGCGCCTCTTCCAGCGTGCGGCCCTTCATGAAGGCTTCCGACTGCGCCAGGCAATTGGCAAGCAAGAGATCGTGGTGGGTCTTCAGCTCGGGCTCGTGGCTGACGGCTGCGGCAAGAAACTCGACCGGGATGAAATCGGTGCCCTGGTGCAAAAGCTGGAAAAAGGCGTGCTGGCCGTTGGTACCGGGCTCGCCCCAGACCAGCGGGCCGGTCGGCGTCGTCACCGGGCCGCCGTCCAGTGTCACGCTCTTGCCGTTCGATTCCATATCGAGCTGCTGCAGATAGGCCGGCAGGCGCGACAGGCGCTGATCGTATGGAATGACGGCGCGGGCCGGGTATTTGCAGACGACGCGGTGCCACCAGCCGATCAGCCCCAGCAAAACAGGCAGGTTCTTCTGCAGGGGGGCCGAGCGGAAATGCTCGTCCATCTCATGCGCGCCGTCGAGGAAGGCGCGGAAATTGCGCAGGCCGATGGCGATCATCACCGGCAGGCCGATGGCGCTCCAGACCGAGTAGCGGCCGCCGACCCAGTCCCAGAAACCGAAGACGCGGTCGGAGGCGATGCCGAACTTGGCCACTAGGTCGAGCGCGGTCGAGACGGCGGCGAAATGCTTGCCGATCGCTTGCTTGCCCAGCGCCTTTTCCACCCATCTGCGCGCCGTCTCGGCATTGGTCATCGTCTCGACAGTGGTGAAGGTCTTGGAGGCGATGATGAACAAAGTCGTCTCGGGAGACAGGCCCTTCAGCGTGTCGTGGATGTGGGCGCCGTCGACATTGGAGACATAATGCGCACGCGGGCCGTCATGGTAGGGAGCGAGCGCCAACGTCACCATCGCCGGGCCAAGATCCGAGCCGCCAATGCCGATATTGACGATGTCGGTGATCTTCTTGCCGGTGGCGCCGGCCGCCTCGCCGGAGCGGATCGCATCAGCGAAGGCGCCCATTGCGTCGAGCACGGCGATCACATCGGCGTTGGTGTCCTGGCCATCGACCACGACGCTCTTGCCGGTCAGATTGCGCAGCGCCGTGTGCAGCACGGCGCGGTTTTCGGTGATGTTGATCTTCTTGCCTTCGAACATCGCGGCGCGTCGGCCTTCGATGTCGGCGGCGCCGGCGAGCTTCTCCAGCATTGCCATCGTGTCGGCGTCGACCGCGCATTTCGACCAGTCGAGCAGAAGATCGCCATCGGTCGCGGAGAATTTCTCGAAGCGCTTGGGATCGGCGGCGAAGGCTTCGCGCATCGTGCCCTTGGCTGCCGCGCGCTGCTCACGCAGGGCGGTGACCTGCTTGTCGAAGGCTGACTGATCCAATGGTGGCTCCTGGCGGGTTTTTAGACCATTTTAACAGGCCCGATGTTTCCGGCGCGTGTCGTCGCGACAATGTATTGAGCCGGATTTCCGTTTCGTTCAAGCGCGGCAGTGACGCACTGCATCACGCTTTTATGATGCCCCGCAACATCCGCTTCCCTGGCGGACGCGCCCCTTTCGTGACCAATGGATCACTGGCATAAATCCCAGCGATCAGAAAAATTGATTGGCGCAACCCCTTGTGCCACCCCTACACTCGACTGGTCCAGCCAAGTGAAAACAGCTGGCCATCCGAGGATGATCTCCCATGCCACAGCGCAATGACACGGCCATATGGTCCGGCCTGTTCCGGATTTCGGCCGAATCCGGACAAACTCTCCAGGCACAGATCCGCCAAGCGATCGTCGCAGCCATCCTCGACCGGCAGATCGCCGCTTCGATGCCGCTGCCATCCTGTCGGATTCTGGCGGAAAAACTGGGCGTTGCCCGCGGCACGGTGGTGCTTGCCTTCCAGCAGCTGGTCGACCAAGGTTTTCTTGTGGCGCGCGAGCGGCGCGGCCACTTCGTCAACCCTGAAGTGCTGGCCACCCCCGCCAAGCCGCACCAGAAGGCGCCCGACCAGCAGAATGAGATCGACTGGAAGGCGCGTCGGCAGATCGCCGCCAGCGACATGCCGCCGCCGGCCAAGCACGACAACTGGATCAAGTCCTCCTACCCGTTCGTCTACGGCCAGTTCGATCCGGCGCTGTTTCCGACCGCGGAATGGCGCGAGTGCAACCGCATGGCGCTCGCGGTGCTGGAGATCCGCAACTGGGCATCCGACATGGTCGACCGGGACGATCCGCTGCTCATCGAGCAGATCCAGGCCCGGCTTTTGCCGCGCCGCGGCATCTTCGCCAATCCGGACGAGATCATCGTGACCCTGGGCGCGCAGAACGCGCTCTATATGCTCGCCTCGCTGTTGATGACCAAGGGCTCGAAGGTGGCAATGGAAGACCCCGGCTATCCGGATGCCCGCTCGATCTTCCGGCTCGCCGGCGCAGATATCCAGCCGGTCCCGGTCGACCAGTCGGGCATCGTGACCTCGGCGATTCCCAGCGATTCCGGCTTTGTCTTCGTCACGCCCAGCCATCATTGCCCGACGATGGTGCCGTTGTCCGCCGAGCGGCGGCAGGATTTGCTGGCGTGCGCCAACCGCAACAACCAGATCATCATCGAGGACGGCTATGACAGCCAGCTTCTCGACGAGGCGCCGCAGCAGGCGCTGAAGAGCCTCGATCGCTCGGGCCGCGTCATCTATGTCGGCTCGATGTCGAAGACGCTGGCTCCGGGTCTGAGGCTCGGCTACATCGTCGCTTCGGCAGGACTGATTGCCGAGCTTCGCGCGTTGCGTCGCTTCATGCTCAGGCATCCGCCGGCAAACAACCAGCGCGCCGTTGCGCTGTTTTTGTCGCTCGGCCATCATGAGGCGCTGGTGCGCAGGCTCTCCGCCGCCTTCGACGAGCGGCGCAAGCGTCTGGTCCATGCGATTTCCGCTTTCCTGCCAGAATGGCGCTCGACCGACTCGGCGGGAGGCACATCGTTGTGGCTGGAGGGCCCGCGCGGTACCGATTCACGAGGGCTCGCCGAAGCGGCCGCTTCCCGCAGCGTCATCATCGAACCCGGCGACCGGTTCTTCGACCGCAGCGAAAAGCCCTCGCGTTTCATGCGTTTGGGCATCTCCTCGATCTCGCTGCAGCACATCGAGCCCGGGATCCGGGAGCTCGCCACGGCCGCCGGCCGCAGGCCCGCTGCCGCCTGATCACCACGGACTGCCACATGAAGAGCCGGCGTTTTGCCGGCTCTTCTATTTTGGCGCGCCTCAACGCTTTAGCATCCTGGCATATTCGACGGGATTGACTGGCTCATAGGCTGTGCCAATGCCGACGGCATAGTCGAGGCACAAAGGGGACGAGGCAGGCCGATGGTGGACCAACCGCCGCGCATCCTGCCCCTGAAAAAGCAAAGGTGGAGCGCTTTCCATGTCAGTGGCTCTTGAGAAGCAGGAAACGACGTCGGACCAGCGTTCGCGGCGGTCCGGCGGGCGCGAAGCGCGCCGCGCGATGCGGGCAGCACCGCTCGCAGACGATATCCGTCCGGTGCGAGCCGGCCTCGAAGGCGGCAGCTACGGGCCGTTGAGCCAGAACGACAAGGAACGCATCCATGAAGCGGTGCTGACGCTTCTGGAGACGGTGGGCTTCGCCAACGCCATCCCCTCCTGCATCGAGGCGCTGACCCGGGTCGGGGCGAGCTATGGCGACGACGGCCGCATCCGCCTGCCGCGCGCGCTGGTGCTCGACACGATCAAGAAGGCGGCGCGCCACTTCACGCTCCACGGCCAGGATCCCAAGCACGACATGGTGATCCAGGGCAAACGCGTGCACTACGGCACCGCGGGCGCGGCGGTGCATCTGGTCGATGTCGAGAAGCGCGAATATCGCGAATCGCAGCTGCAGGACATCTATGACGCCGCCCGTCTCGTCGACGGGCTCGACAACATCCATTTCTTCCAGCGCACCATGGTGCCGCGCGATATCCCCGATCCGCTCGAGATGGACTTCAACACGCTCTATGCCTGCGTAATGGGGACATCCAAGCATGTCGGCACCTCGTTCACCGTGCGAGAGAACGTCAAGCCGGCGCTGGAAATGCTCTATGCGATCGCCGGCGGCGAGGAGAATTTCCGGGCGCGGCCTTTCGTGTCGAACTCGAACTGCTTCGTGGTGCCGCCGATGAAATTCGCCGAGGACGCCTGCGGCGTGCTCGAAGCCTGCGTCGAGGGCGGCATTCCGATCCTGCTCTTGTCGGCCGGCCAGGCCGGCGCCACGGCTCCCGCCGCGATTGCCGGCGCCGTCGTGCAGGCGGTGGCCGAAGTGCTGATGGGCCTGGTCTATGTCAACGCCATCAAGCCCGGCCATCCGGCGATTTTCGGCACCTGGCCGTTCGTCTCCGATCTCCGGACCGGCGCCATGTCCGGCGGTTCGGCCGAGCAGGCCGTGTTGACCGCGGCCTGCGCGCAGATGGCGCAATATTACGACCTGCCGGGCGGCTCGGCCGCGGGCATGACGGATTCGAAGCTGCCGGACATCCAGTCCGGCTATGAAAAAGGCATCACCGATGTGATGGCCGGTCTTGCCGGCCTCAACCTCGTCTATGAATCGGCCGGCATGCATGCCTCGCTGCTCGGCTTCTGTCTCGAAAGTCTGATCATCGACAACGATATGCTCGGCCACTGCCTGCGATGCGTGCGCGGCATCGAGGTGACGGACGAGGCGCTGTCGATCGACACGATCGCCGATGTCTGCCTTAAGGGCCCGGGCCACTATCTCGGCAACGAGCAGACTTTGAAGCTGATGCAGACCGAATATTTTTATCCCGCAGTCGGCGATCGCTTCTCGCCCAAGGAATGGAACGAGAAGGGCCGGCCCGACATTTTGCAGCGGGCGATCGCCGAGAAGAAGCGCGTGCTGGCCGAGCGGTTTCCGCGCCATGTGTCGCGGCTCGTCGACGACAAGCTGCGCGCGCGCTTCGGCGAGATGATCAAGCTGCCGCGCAACAAGATGGGCGGCTGATCTTTCCGCTCTCGCAGATCACTCCGCACGCAGCCGATAGCGCTCGACGACTTCGGCGTTGATCAGCTTCGCATGCAGCGTCAACAGCACGATCTGCGCATCGAGGCTGTCGCCGGCATCGAGCGCGGCCTCGATGCGGCGCTCGGCTTCCAAAGTGTGCTCCCTGCCATTGGCCCGCTCGAAGGTTTCCGGTCCGGCGACGCAATAGCCGCAGAGTTGCGCCACCGATTGATAAGCCTGGGGCGGCGGCTCCTCGGGCCAATGATCCTTCATCAGGTTGACGATGGTGAGCTTGACGCCCTCAGGCACCAGTGCCGGATGCAAGTCGGCCTTGCGCAAGGCGTCGTCGAGCTGGCGCAAGTCGCCCGAACGGCCGAACATGCCGAGGAAGCCGAGGGAAGAGCGCCGTTTCGCCATATATAGCCTCCCTTCGTAGGACCGCCGAGATCGGGCTAATCTGTAGATGCCCCGCGGCCGAAACAAGGGCCATGAGAAAGGGCGGTCCGCCGGAAAGCGGACCGCCCTTCGATTTTTCGCCGTGCTCTGAATTCAGTGGTTGTCGCGCGGGACGCCCCTGGTGTGCGCGACATCCTGATATTTCACCGCCGGCTTCAGCACCATGCCGGCGGAGAACTGGTCGACCATGCCGCGCTGGATCTCCTGCCAGGGCGTCTGGTGCTCGGGATAGTCATAGCCGCCAATGCCCTGCAGCGCTGCCCGCCGCCTGGCGATCTCCTCGTCGCCGACAAGGATATTTGCGGTGCCCTTCCTCAGGTCGATGCGGACGCGGTCGCCGGTCTTGAGCAGCGCCAGCCCGCCGCCGACCGCTGCCTCCGGCGAGGCGTTGAGGATCGATGGCGAACCCGACGTGCCGGACTGGCGACCGTCGCCGATGCAGGCCAGCGAATGGATGCCCTTCTTGATGAGATGGGCCGGCGGCTGCATGTTGACCACCTCGGCGCCGCCCGGATAGCCGACCGGGCCGGCGCCGCGCATGAACAGGATCGTGTGCTCGTCGATGCCCTGCGCCGGATCGTCGATGCGGGCGTGGTAATCCTCCGGGCCGTCGAAGACCATGGCGTTGCCTTCGAAAGCCTCCGGATCGTTCGGGTTCGAGAGATAGCGCTCGCGGAATTCGGGCGAGATGCCGCTGGTCTTCATGATGGCGGAATCGAACAGATTGCCCTTGAGGTTGATGAAGCCGGCATTGCTCTTGAGCGGCTTGTCGACGCCGCGGATGACATCGTGATTTTCGTTGACCGCGCCGCGGCAATTGTCGCCGATCGACTTGCCGTTGGCGGTGATCGCGTCGGGGTGCGGCAATAGTCCGCCCTTCAGCAGTTCGGCCACGACGGCCGGCACGCCGCCGGCATGGTGATAGTCCTCGCCGAGATACTCGCCCGTCGGCTGCAGGTTGACGATCAGCGGCACGTTAAGGCCGATGTTCTGCCAGTCGTCATTGTCGAGCGGCACGCCGAGATGGCGGGCGATGGCATTGAGGTGGATCGGCGCGTTGGTCGAGCCGCCGATGGCCGAATTGACGACGATGGCATTCTCGAACGCCTGGCGGGTCATGATGTCCGACGGCTTCAGGTCCTCATGCACCATATCGACGATGCGCTTGCCGGTCTCGTAGGCAATCTGGCCGCGCTCGCGATAGGGCGCGGGGATCGCGGCCGAGCCCGGCAGCTGCATGCCGAGCGCTTCGGCCAGCGAGTTCATGGTGGTGGCGGTACCCATGGTGTTGCAATAGCCGGTCGACGGCGCCGAGGAGGCGACGATGTCCATGAACTCGTCATAATTGATCTCGCCGGCCGACAGCCGCTGGCGCGATTCCCAGACAATGGTGCCGGAGCCGGTGCGCTTGCCCTTATGCCAGCCATTGAGCATCGGGCCGACCGAAAGCGCGATCGCCGGAATGTTGACGGTCGCCGCCGCCATCAAGAGCGCGGGCGTAGTCTTGTCGCAGCCGATGGTCAGCACGACGCCGTCGAGCGGATAGCCGTAGAGCACCTCGACGAGGCTGAGATAGGCGAGGTTGCGGTCGAGCGCCGCCGTCGGCCGCTTGCCGGTCTCCTGGATCGGGTGGCACGGGAACTCGAAGGGGATGCCGCCCATCGAGACAATGCCTTCGCGCACGCGCTTGGCGAGCTCGAGATGGTGCCTGTTGCAGGGCGAGAGATCGGAACCCGTCTGCGCGATGCCGATCAGCGGCTTGCCCGACATCAGCTCGGCGCGGGTCAGCCCGTAATTGAGGTAGCGTTCGAGATAGAGCGCCGTCATGCCCGGGTTGTCGGGATTGTCGAACCACTCCTGCGAGCGAAATTTCTTCTTCTTGGTGGGGGCGCCTGCCATCGTGGTCTCCGTATTTGTATGACAAATCGATATGACAACGCGCCCATGCAGGCAAGAGGCAGACACGCCGCAGACCCGCACTTTGGTGCGATAGACATAGAAAGGGCCGCGCACTAGGACCAATCGAGGCCAGCAATCCGGGAGGTCTTGATGGCCTTGGTGATCGAAGGCGAGGAGCGGATCGCCGCACCCGTCGAGAAAGTGTGGGACGCCCTCAACGACCCGGAAATCCTGAAGGAGGCGATTCCCGGCTGGAAAGGAAATCGGACACCTAGCGGCGGCCCGGCGAATTACTCGAACACGATGCTGGGCACTGCCGCCTCGGCGGCGCCGCGTTCCTCTTGGACCCTGTCCCATATCTTCGCGGCGATATCGCGATAGATCTTCGCCTCGGCGCCGTCCGGCTTGGATGCGACCACCGGGGCGCCGGCGTCCGAGCTTTCGCGGATGCCCATCTCCAGCGGCACCTCGCCAAGGAAGGTGACGCCGAGCCGCTCGGCCTCGCGGCGCGCGCCGCCATGGCCAAAGATGTCGTAGCGCTTGCCGGTGTCGGGCGCGAGGAAATAGCTCATGTTCTCGACGATGCCGAGCAGCGGCACGTCGACCTTCTTGAACATGTTGAGGCCCTTGCGGGCATCGATGAGCGCCAGGTCCTGCGGCGTCGAGACGATGACGGCACCGGCCAGCGGCACCTGCTGGGCCATGGTGAGCTGGGCATCGCCGGTGCCGGGCGGCATATCGACGACCAGCACGTCGAGCGGTCCCCATTCGACCTCGCGCAGCATCTGGGTGAGCGCCGACATGACCATCGGGCCGCGCCAGATCATCGGCGTCTCCTCGTCGACCAGGAAGCCCATCGACATCACCTTGAGGCCGTAATTCTGCATCGGCTTCAGGATCTTGCCGTCGACCGTCTGCGGCCGGCCGTGAATGTTGAGCAGCCTCGGCATCGACGGCCCGTAGATATCGGCATCGAGCACGCCGACGCTCAGCCCATTGGCGGCAAGGCCGAGCGCCAGGTTGACGGCGGTGGTCGATTTGCCGACGCCGCCCTTGCCGGACGCCACCGCGATGATCGCATCGATGCCGGGCACGCCGCGTTTGCCGTGACTGTGAGAAGCCGGCGCCTGCGGGCCAGGACGCTGCGGCGCTGCCTGGGGAGCAGGTCGTGGCGACGCTGCTTGCGAAGCCGGCCGAACCGGCGCCTCCATGCCGCCGCCCTTCTTCTCCGCCGTCAGCGCGACGACGGCGTTGGCGACGCCGGGGATCGCCTTGACGACACGCTCGGCGGCGGCGCGCAGCGGCTCCATCTCCTGGGCGCGGGCGGCGGGAACGGTAATCGAGAAAAACACCTTGGAGTCGGCGATGAAAATCTCAGACACCAGGCCGAGGTCGACGATGTTGCCGGTAAAGTCCGGTCCATTGACCGTCCTCAGGCGTTCGATGACGGTTTCCTTGGTTACAGTCATGGTCTTTCCTCGGAGTTTGGCGTTCCAGATAGTGCAGTTTCCCGGCAGAACCAAGCCGTGGCGCAATGGCTCGTCCGGCGTGCTCCGGAAAACGACTGGTGGTGTCGGATTTGGCCGAGCGCGTCCCGATCCGCCGATTGCCATGGCCAATCGATCCAGGGGCCCTATCTCGGTTGCCATGAGCGACGGCAACCGGAAAAGGAGACTGTCATGCTCGCAAACAGCAACGCAGCGGCCAATGTGGCGGTGAAAGACCTTTCGAGAGCGCAGGGCTTTTACGAAGGAACGCTGGGCCTCAAGCCTGTCGACGACATGGCCGGAGAACTGATCGTCTACAAAAGCGGAGACACGGTCATCAACGTCTATCGTTCAGAATTCGCCGGTACCAACAAGGCGACGGCGTTGACCTGGACGGTCGGCGACCAGATCGGCGCCATTGTCCAGGCGCTGAAGTCGAAGGGCGTCACCTTCGAGCGCTATGAGATGCCCGGGCTGACGGTCGAGGGCGATGTCCATGTCGGCTACGGCATGAAGGTCGCCTGGTTCAAGGACCCGGACGGCAACATACTGTGTCTTGCGGGCGAGTAGATTTCAGCACCAGCTTTGCCTCAGACCGCCAGGCGCGTGACAAAATAGGTCAACGCCGAAATCGCCGCCGTCGCCGGCAGGGTGATCACCCACGCCACGACAATGTTGCCGGCAATGCCCCAGCGCACCGCCGAGACGCGGCGGGCAGCACCCACGCCGATGATGGCGCCGGTGATTGTATGCGTGGTCGAGACCGGGACACCGAGCCAGGTGGCGGCGAACAACGTTATCGCCCCGCCGGTCTCGGCGCAAAAACCCTGCATCGGGTTCAGCCGAGTGATCTTCGATCCCATCGTGTGCACGATGCGCCAGCCGCCGAAGAGCGTGCCCAGCGCCAGTGCGGACTGGCAGGTGATGACCACCCAGAACGGCACGTGGAAGCTCTGGCCGAGCATGCCTTGCGAATAGAGCAGCACGGCGATGATGCCCATGGTCTTCTGCGCGTCATTGCCGCCGTGCCCCAGCGAATAGAGCGAAGCCGAGAAGAACTGCAGGACGCGAAAGCTGTTATCGACCGCGAACGGCGTCTGCCGAACGAACAGCCATGAGACGATGAGGATAAGGACAAGCGCCAGCACGAATCCGGTCGCCGGCGAGAGCACGATCGCCGCGGCCGTCTTGCCGAGCCCGGACCAGACGATGGCCCCCGGGCCGGCCTTGGCGACGCCGGCGCCGACCAACCCGCCGATCAGCGCATGCGAGCTGCTCGACGGAATGCCGGCGATCCAAGTGACGATGTTCCAGACGATGGCTCCGATGAGCGCGGCGAAGATCACTGCGGGGGTCACGATCTCGGCGTCGACGATGCCCTTTCCCACCGTCTCGGCGACATGCAGACCGAAGAACAGGAAGGCGATGAAATTGAAGAAAGCCGCCCAGAACACGGCATAGTGCGGCCTCAGCACGCGGGTGGAGACGATAGTCGCGATCGAGTTGGCGGCATCGTGCAGGCCGTTGAGGAAATCGAAGAACAGCGCCACGGCGACGAGGCCGACCAGCAGGGGAAAGGCGATCGCGGCGTCCATCTGTTAGACGTTCTCGATCGCGATGCCGCTGATCTCGTTAGCGACGTCCTCGAAACGGTCGACCACCTTTTCCAGCTGGCCGTAAATCTCCGAGCCGATCAGGTAGGCCATAGGGTCGCTGCGACCGTGCCGCTTGAACAGGTCCTTCAGGCCCTGCTCGTGCAGGTCGTCGGCGCGGCCCTCAACGCGCATGACTTCTTCGGCGATGGCGTTCAGCCGCGCGGCGTTGGCGCCAACCTTGCCGAGCAGTGGGATGGCCTCTGCTACCAGCCGGGCGGCCTCGACGATGACGCTGCCCATTTCCCGCATCAGCGGATCGAATTCCCTCATCTCGAACAATTTCACCGTCTTGACGGCCTTGTGCATCGTATCGATGGCATCATCCATCGACTGGATCAGATCCTTGATGTCGCCGCGGTCGAAGGGCGTGATGAAGGAGCGCCTGACGGCAAGCAGCACCTCCGCGGTGATCCCGTCCGCTTCGTCCTCCAGATCGACGATCGTCTGGCACCAGCGGTCGATGTCCCGGCCCTGGAGAAGCTGCTCAAGCGCCTCGGCGCCGCCGACCACCGTGCGCGAATGCCGTTCGAACAGTTCGAAGAAGCGATCCTCGCGCGGCAACAGTCTGCGAAACCAACCCAGCATCTGCTCCTCCCTGCTTCCGCCTACCCCACATAGCGCCATGCGCGGCGCGGGAAAACAGATAAGCCGGCTCAAAAATGTGGATGAGATCCTATCGTTCATCCGCCTTGCGAAGCAAAGCGATTTCCCCGACCTTGGGCAGACCGTGGATCGGATGACATGATCGACAAGCTGGAATTCTTCATCGCTTTAGCCAGGGAAGAGCATTTCGGCCGCGCCGCCGAGGTGTGCGGCGTCACCCAGCCGACGCTGTCGGCCGGCATCAAGCAGCTCGAGGAGCAGCTCGGCGTCATGCTGGTGCTGCGCGGCTCGCGTTTCCAGGGTCTGACGCCGGAAGGCAAGCAGGTGCTGGTTTGGGCGCGCCGCATCGTCGGCGATTCAAGGACCATGCGCGAGGAGATGCGGGCGGCGCGCCACGGCCTGTCCGGCCGCATCCGCATCGCCGCCGTTCCGACGGCGCTCGCCATGGTGGCGCGGCTGACGACGCCATTCCGCGACAAGCATCCCGGCGTCACCTTTTCGGTGCTGTCACGGACCTCGATCGAGGTGCTGACGCTGCTCGGCAATCTCGATGTCGATGCCGGCATCACCTATCTCGACAACGAGCCGCTGGGGCGGGTAACCAGCGTGCCGCTCTATGACGAGCGCTACCAGCTGATCACGGCAGTCGGCAACCCCTATTCCGACCGCGACAAAGTGACGTGGGCAGAGATCAGCCAGTTGCCGCTCTGCCTGCTGACGCCGGACATGCAGAACCGCCGCATCATCGACCAGCATCTGGCGGAAGCCGGCGTGCAGGTGCGGCCGACACTGGAATCCAACTCGATGATCGTGCTGTTCTCGCATATCCGGACCGGCAAGTGGTCATCGATCATGCCGCTCAACCTTGCGGAAACATTCGGCTTTTCCGAACCGATCCGGGCCATTCCGATAGTCGATCCGGATGCCAGCCACACGGTCGGGCTGGTGGCGGCGCCGCGCGAGCCGCACACGCCGCTGGTGCAGGCGCTGCTGGACGAGGCAATGGCGCTGGCAGACGATTTCCGTTCCCACCGCTAGGCTAGACAATGCGGGCTCAGCGTTTCTGATAGAAAATTTCTATCAAGCGACGAGACTGCTTTATTGATCTCGGAGGTTTCCTCTGATTTCATAAGGACTTAGCGATATCGCGCCCTGTGCATGTCGTTGCCCCAAAACCGCTCTATATTTTGGGGTGACATATGTGTTGGCGCCACGGCCAGGGAGGGCGCTGCATGCCGATGCAGCCTGCAAGTACCGAGATCGCGTCGCGCATAGCGGCGATCATCGAGGAGTTGAAGGACCTCGAAGGTCCGTTGCTGCCGATTCTCCACGGCATCCAGGAAGAATTCGGCCATGTGCCGCAGGCGGCGCTTCCGGTCATCGCCGACGGGCTGAACCTCTCGCGAGCGGAGGTGCATGGCGTCGTCACCTTCTATCACGATTTCCGCGCCAAGCCGGCCGGCCGGCATGTGCTGAAGCTCTGCCAGGCGGAAGCCTGCCAGTCGATGGGTTCGGAAGCCGTCGCCACCAAGGTCAAGCAACTGCTCGGCATCGATTTTCACGAGACCGCACGCGACGGATCGGTTACACTGGAGCCGGTCTATTGCCTCGGGCTTTGCGCCTGCTCGCCGTCGGCGATGCTCGACGGCGAAGTGATCGGCCGGCTCGACGACGAGAAGATCGAAGAGATCGTCGCGGAGGTGCGTTCATGATCCCGCGCATCTACATCCCTGCCGATTCCGGTGCTCTGGCGCTCGGCGCCGAAAAGGTCGCCAGGGCGATCGAGAAGGAGCTCAAGGAGCGCGGCGTCGAGGCCAAGATCGTGCGCAACGGCTCGCGCGGCGCCTATTTCCTGGAGCCGATGGTCGAGGTTGCGACCGCCGAGGGCCGCGTCGCCTACGGGCCGGTCAAGCCGTCTGACGTGAAAAGCCTGTTCGACAGCGGTTTCCTCAAGGGTGGCCATCACAAGCGCTGGCTGGGTGCGCCAGACAAGATCCCCTTCCTCGCCAAGCAGACGCGGCTGACCTTCGCGCGCTGTGGCGTCATCGACCCGCTGTCGCTCGACAGCTATAAGTCGCATGGCGGTCTGAGAGGCCTGCAGAACGCGGTCGCCATGGCGCCGGCGGACGTCGTGAACCAGGTGACCGAGTCCGGCCTGCGCGGCCGCGGCGGCGCAGGCTTCCCGACCGGCATCAAGTGGAAGACGGTTCTCGATACGAATTCCGAACGCAAATACATCGTCTGCAATGCCGACGAGGGCGACAGCGCCACCTTCGCCGACCGCATGATCATGGAGGGCGATCCCTTCGTGCTGATCGAAGGCATGGCGATCGCCGGCATCGCCACCGGCGCGACCAAGGGCTTCGTCTATATCCGCTCGGAATATCCGCATGCGGTGGCGACGATGAATAAGGCCGTGGCGATCGCCCGCAAGGCAGGCGTGCTCGGCGTCAATGTGCTTGGCTCGCCCAACGCCTTCGACATGGAAATCCGCGTCGGGGCCGGCGCCTATGTCTGCGGCGAGGAAACCTCGTTGCTCAACAGCTTGGAAGGCAAGCGCGGCGTGGTGCGCGCCAAGCCGCCGCTGCCGGCGATCCAAGGGTTGTTCGGCAAGCCGACGGTGATCAACAACGTGATCAGCCTGGCCTCCGTGCCGATCATCATGGACAAGGGCGCCGCCTACTACAAGGATTTCGGCATGGGCCGTTCGCGCGGCACGATCCCGATCCAGATCGCCGGCAACGTCAAGCATGGCGGCCTGTTCGAGACGGCCTTCGGCCTGACGCTGGGCGAAATCGTCGACGAGATCGGCGGCGGCACGGCTTCGGGGCGGCCGGTGAAGGCGGTGCAGGTCGGCGGCCCGCTCGGCGCCTATTTCCCACGCGCGCTTTTCGACACGCCGTTCGATTACGAGGCTTTTGCTGCCAAGGACGGGCTGATCGGGCATGCCGGCATAACCGTGTTCGACGACAGCGCCGACATGATGAAGCAGGCGCGCTTTGCCATGGAGTTCTGCGCCATCGAAAGCTGCGGCAAGTGCACGCCCTGCCGCATCGGCTCGACGCGCGGCATGGAGGTTCTGGACAAGGTCGCCGCGGGCATCGAGGCGGAGAAGAACCTCGCTCTGGTCACCGACCTCTGCAACACGATGAAGTTCGGATCGCTCTGCGCCCTGGGCGGCTTCACGCCCTACCCGGTGATGAGCTCGATCACGCATTTCCCCGAGGATTTCAAGCCGGCGCCGACGCGCGTGGCTGCCGAATAGGAGCTGGCAGATGAACATCAAAGCCGACTTCCCGACACTCATCGAAGAGATCGACTACGGAACGCCGGAGTCGAGAGCGGCGAAGCAGGTGACGCTGACCGTTGACGGGCAAAGCATCACCGTGCCGGAAGGCACCTCGATCATGCGCGCGGCGATGGAAGGCGGGGTCGAGATCCCGAAGCTCTGCGCCACCGACATGCTGGACTCTTTCGGCTCGTGCCGCGTCTGCCTGGTCGAGATCGACGGCCGCGGCGGCACGCCCGCATCCTGCACGACGCCGGTCGGCGAGGGCATGGTGGTGCGCACGCAGTCCGAGCGGCTCGATGCCATCCGCCGTGGCGTCATGGAACTCTACGTCTCCGACCATCCGACCGGCTGGAACGAGAAGGCCGGAACCGGCGCCAGCGAGTTCGACGCGGTTGCGGAGTCGGTCGGTCTGACCGAGAACCGCTACGGCGTCGAAGGCCGCAACCACGTCAAGGAAGAAGGCGGCGTGGCGCCCGGCCATGGCTCGCTGGCGGTCGACTACATCGCCCGCGATGAGTCCAACCCCTACTTCACCTATGATCCGGCGCAGTGCATCGTCTGCTCACGCTGCGTGCGCGCCTGCGAAGAGGTGCAGGGCACCTTCGCGCTGACCATCGAGGGCCGCGGCTTCGAGTCCCGCATGGTCGCCGGCATGCATGAGGATTTCATCGCTTCCGAATGCGTGTCCTGCGGCGTCTGCGTGCAGGCCTGCCCGACCGACGCATTGCGCGAGAAGACCGTGCTCGAGAAGGGCATGCCGGAGCGCTCGGCCGTCACGACCTGCGCCTATTGCGGCGTCGGCTGCTCGTTCAAGGCGGAAGTGAAGGGTGACGAAGTCATCCGCATGATGCCCTACAAGGACGGCAAGGCGAACCACGGCCATTCCTGCGTCAAAGGCCGTTTTGCCTATGGCTATGCCACCCACAAGGATCGGATCCTGTCGCCGATGATCCGGGAGAAGATCACCGATCCGTGGCGCGAGGTGAGCTGGGAAGAGGCGATCGCCCATACGGCAAAGGAATTCCGCCGCATCCAGTACCAGTACGGACGCGGCTCGATCGGCGGCATCACCTCCTCGCGCTGCACGAACGAGGAGACCTATCTCGTCCAGAAGCTGGTGCGGCAGGGCTTCCGCAACAACAATGTCGACACCTGCGCGCGCGTCTGCCATTCGCCGACCGGCTACGGCCTCGGCCAGACCTACGGCACCTCGGCCGGCACGCAGGACTTCGACTCGGTCGAATACACCGACGTTGCCGTCATCATCGGTGCCAATCCCGCTACGGCGCATCCGGTGTTCGCCTCGCGGCTGAAGAAGCGGCTGCGTGAGGGCGCCAAGCTGATCGTGCTCGACCCGCGCCGCACCGAGATGGTGAAGTCGGCGCATGTCGAGGCCGACTACCACCTGCCGCTGAAGCCCGGCACCAACGTCGCGGTGCTGACGGCACTGGCCCACGTCATCGTCACCGAGGGCCTGTTCGACGAAGCCTTTATCCGCGAGCGCTGCGACTGGGCCGAGTTCCAGGACTGGGCGTCCTTCGTCGCCCTGCCGGAAAACAGCCCCGAGACGGTCGGCAAGCTGTCCGGCGTCGATCCTGAAGCGATCCGGGGTGCCGCGCGCCTTTACGCCAAGGGCGGCAACGGCGCGATCTATTACGGCCTCGGCGTCACCGAGCACAGCCAAGGCTCGACTACGGTGATGGCGATCGCCAACCTCGCCATGGCCACCGGCAATATCGGCCGTCCGGGCGTCGGCGTGAACCCGCTGCGCGGCCAGAACAATGTCCAGGGCTCCTGCGACATGGGTTCCTTCCCGCATGAGCTGCCGGGCTATCGCCATATCTCCGGCGAAGCCGTGCGCGACATCTATGAGAGCCTGTGGGGCGTGAAGCTGGACGAGGAGCCCGGCCTGCGCATCCCCAACATGCTGGATGCCGCCGTCGACGGCTCATTCAAGGGCATCTACATCCAGGGCGAGGACATCCTGCAGTCCGACCCCGATACCAAGCATGTCGCCGCAGGGCTGGCCGCGATGGAGTGCGTCGTCGTGCACGACCTCTTCCTCAATGAGACGGCAAACTACGCGCATGTCTTCCTGCCGGGCTCGACCTTCCTGGAGAAGGACGGCACCTTCACCAATGCCGAGCGCCGCATCAACATGGTGCGCAAGGTGCTGGAGCCGAAGGCCCGCTACGCCGACTGGGAGGCGACGCAGGAGCTCGCCCGCGCCATTGGACTGGACTGGAACTACACGCACCCGTCTGAGATCATGGACGAGATCGCCAAGACGACGCCGAGCTTCGCCGGCGTCTCCTTCGAGCTGCTCGACCGTGTCGGATCGGTGCAGTGGCCCTGCAACGAGAAGGCACCGCTCGGCACGCCGATCATGCATGTCGACGGCTTCGTGCGCGGCAAGGGCAAGTTCATCCGCACCGAATATGTCGCGACGGACGAGCGGACCGGCCCGCGCTACCCGCTGCTGCTCACCACCGGGCGTATCCTGTCGCAGTACAATGTCGGCGCGCAGACCAGGCGTACCGAAAACGTCGCCTGGCATGCCGAAGATCGGCTGGAGATCCATCCGCACGACGCCGAGAACCGCGGCATCCGCGAGGGCGACTGGGTGCGGCTGGCGAGCCGTTCGGGCGAGACCACCCTGCGCGCGCTGATCACCGACCGCGTGTCGCCCGGGGTCGTCTACACGACCTTCCACCACCCGGACACGCAAGCCAATGTGATCACGACCGACTTCTCGGACTGGGCGACCAATTGTCCGGAATACAAGGTCACCGCCGTGCAGGTGGCGCCATCCAACGGCCCGACCGAGTGGCAGAGGGACTATAACGAGCAGGCCAAGCAGAGCCGCCGCATCGCCCCGCTGGAAGCGGCGGAGTAGTCTTGGCCGCGCGCCGCAAAGCCACGACGCAAATCTCGCGGCTGGCGCGTCGTGCCGGCGGCACGGCGGCTGCGAACCGCATGGTGCCGGAGGAGACGCCGGTCGCGTTCTCCTATGCCGGCACCACCCATGCGGTGATGATGGCGAGCCCGGCCGATTTCGAGGATTTCGCGCTCGGCTTCTCGCTCACCGAAGGCATCGTTGCCAACCCGGCAGAGATCGAGGCGATCGAAGTCGAGGATCTCGGCGCCGGCATCGACATCCAGATCAAGCTGAAGGACCGGGCCAACACGCGCTTCCAGGCGCGACGGCGCCGGCTTGCCGGGCCGGTCGGCTGCGGCCTGTGCGGCATCGAATCCATCGAGGAAGCGATGCGGTCGGTCGACGCGGTCGGTTCGTCGAAGCTTACGCTCGACGCCGAAGACGTCACGCGTTCGGTCAAGCTGCTGTCGAAGCAGCAGCCGCTGCACACCGAGACCGGGGCGGTGCATGCTGCCGGCTTCTACGTTCCCGGCAAAGGTATCGTGATGGCGCGCGAGGATGTCGGCCGCCACAATGCGCTGGACAAGCTCGCCGGCGCGCTGGCCAAAGCCGGCATCGACGGCGCGAGCGGCGCCGTCGTGGTCACCTCGCGCGTGTCGGTGGAGATGGTGCAGAAAACCGCCGCCATCGGTGCCCCGATCATCATGGCGGTTTCGGCGCCGACCGCGCTTGCCATCCGCACCGCCGAGTCCGCCGGGATGACGCTGGTGGCGCTGGTGCGCGGCGACGATTTCGATATTTTCACCCACCCCGACCGGGTGGCTTGCGGAGTTGCCAAGCATGTCGCGTGACGAAGACCACATCGCCAGCACCAAGGAAAAGCTGGTGCGCATGGCCAATCAGATCGCCACCTTCTTCCATTCGAAGCCGCGTGAGGAAGGCATTGCCGGCGTTGCCGAGCACATCAACAAATTCTGGGAGCCCAGGATGCGGCGGCAGTTCTTCGAGCTGCTGGACGGCGACCCGGAAGATTTCGACGAGCTGGTGATCGCCGCATCCGCCAAGATCAAGCGTCCGCTGACGGCGGAGCAGGCCGACAAGAGCCTCGGTTACAGCAAGCCTGCGGAGGCTGAGGGCGCCATTCCGCATAAGTAGGGCCTCGGGGCCGCATCGGCGCCAAAGGTCTTAGTATTTCCGCTCTCTAAAGTTTCGCTGCCGCAAGCCGGCTGCCTCTGCTATGGTTGAGGACAGGAGATCGTCTGGCCGGGCGGGGTAGTTGCGTGAGGCCGATCGAGACCAGATATGCCCGTAGCGGGGATGTGCGGATCGCCTATCAGGTGGTCGGCCAAGGCTCGTTCGATCTCGTCTTCGTCCCCGGCTTCATCTCCAATCTCGACCTACAATGGGAAGACGAGGGCTACAGCCGCCTGCTGAAGCGGCTTTCGGCTTTTTCACGGCTGATTCTGTTCGACAAACGCGGCACCGGGCTGTCGGACCGCGTGGACAACCATCATTTGCCCGGCCTGGAGACCCGCATGGATGACGTGCGCGCGGTGATGGACGCCGCCGGCAGCGGCCGCGCGGCGATCCTCGGCGCTTCGGAAGGCGCACCGATGGCGATGCTGTTTGCCGCCACCTATCCGGAGCGGACGCGGGCACTCGTGCTCTATGGCGGTTATGCGCATTTCCACAAATGGGTAATGCCGCCGGAGCGCCTGGAAGCCTTCATCGAGATTGCCGAGACTTGCTGGGGCACCGGCGCGACCTTGCCCAATTTCGCGCCAGGCCGGGTGGATGACACGCATTTCGCCCGGTGGTGGGCACGGTTCGAACGGCTGTCGGCCGGCCCGACGGCCGCGGCAGCCCTTGCCCGCATGAATGCAGACATCGACGTGCGCGGCATTCTGTCCGCGATCAACGCGCCGACGCTGCTGATCCATCGCCGCAATGACGCGCGCGTCGATCCGGAGGCCAGCCGCTTCCTTGCCAGGAAGATTCGCGGCGCCCGGCTTGCTGAGATACCCGGCCGCGACCATCCGATCTGGACCGGGGACGTCGACCGGGTGGCCGACCTGATCGAGGAGTGCCTGACCGGCCAGCCGGCGGTGGCCGACACCGAGCGGGTGCTTGCCGCGCTGCTGGTGACGCGCATCTTCGACACCGCCAAGCTCGGCGACCGCATGTGGAGCGAGCGCAGCCAGCGCTTCCAGGAAGCATGGCGGCTGCTGGTGGGCCGCCAAGGCGGGCGGATTGCCGGCACGCACGGCGAATTGCTGATCTCTCGTTTCGACGGGCCGGCGCGCGCCATACGCTGCGCGGCGGCGCTGCGCGATGCGGCGCAGCAGATTGGCGTGGCAAGTGGGCAAGGCGTGCATGTCGGCGAGATCGAAATGCGCGGCCAGCCGGTCGGCCTCACGGCGCGGGTGACCATTCAGCTCGCCACCCATGCCGGACCCGGCGACATCCTCGCTTCGCGGTTGGTCGCCGAACTGGCGATAGGCTCCGGCCTGCGTTTCATCGACGCCGGACGTGTCAGTCTCGACGAGCTGAGCGAGCCGCTGCCGGTGGTCCAGGCCACGTCTGAACAACATCTGGAACCGGCCTGCCGCCCCAGGCCCAGGGCCCTGCAGCCAGCTACACTGACGGCGCGGGAAAGCGAGGTGGTGAACCTGATTGCCGACGGCATGAGCAATGCGGCGATCGCCGCCGAGCTGAGGCTCAGCGAGCATACGGTCAAGCGGCACGTCGCCAACATATTGCTCAAGCTGGACCTGCCGTCGCGCGCTGCTGCGGCGGCCTTCTCGGCAAGGCACACTGGCCCGGACGGGCCATGAGTGCCATGGCGCTTTCGGGCGAAGCGAAAGGGGTGTCTCTAGGACTATGAATTCGTCCCATGCAGGCCAAGCGTCAGGTGGGCTCGTCAAGAAGCAGACCGACGACCTGTTCGCAGCCGCCATGGCCAGTTCGCAGTGAGAAGTCCCTGCCCGGCAGTAATCGTCGGGCAGCGCTTCGGATCTACCACCCAAGACGATGGGCACATGGAGGATGAAATGCTGACCAAGACAGTGGACGGCGCGGCGATCAAGAAAGCGATCGAGAGCCGTGACGGCAAGATGCTGGCGAGCTTCTACAATGACGATGCGCTGGTGCGGGTGATCGACCGCAACAACCCGCCGAGCAAGCCGCGCGAAATCCGCGGCCGCGCGGCGATCAGCACCTTCTGGGACGACATCTGCAGCCGGGCGATGACCCACAAGGTCGACGCCACGATCGCCGAGGGCGACAATCTCGCCTTCACCCAGGCCTGCGCCTATCCCGACGGCACCAAGGTGTTCTGCGCCGCGATGCTCGAATTGAAGAACGGCCGCATCGCGCGGCAGACGGTCGTGCAGGCCTGGGACGAGTAGCTCAAGAACGGATTCATCTGCAAGACAGGGAGGAGAACCAAGATGTTCAGCGGCAGATGGCAGATCGATGCCAAGTTCGGTCACAAGCAGACCGCGCTCGAGCTGATGCGGAAATGGGAGCGCGAGATCGGCTCGCAGGTTGGGCTCGCCGACCTGAAATTCCAGCTCATGACCGGTTCAGTCGGCGCACGCGAAGCGACGATCGAGACCCACCACCAGGTCGAGAGCCTGGCCCAGTTGGAGGAGTTCTTCGCCAAGATCGCCAAGATCGAGGCGCACGCCAAATGGGGCAAGGAGCTGGAGCCCTATGTGGTGTCGGGCACCAGCCTGTGGAACATCTACCGCATCGTCGAGTAGCGGCCTGCGTGGCCGACCTCGCCCGTTGTGGGAGAGGTAGAGGGCTTACCCGTGCGCCACCATCACATGGCGGACGGCGGTGTAGTCCTCCAGCGCGTAGAGCGACATGTCCTTGCCGTAACCGGACTGCTTCAGGCCGCCATGCGGCATCTCGTTAGTGAGCATGAAGTGGGTGTTGATCCAGGTGCAGCCATATTGCAGCCGGGCCGCGGTCGTCATGGCGCGCGAGACGTCCCTGGTCCACACCGACGATGCGAGGCCGTAGTCGCTGTCATTCGCCCAGTTCACCGCCTCGTCGACCTCGGAGAACCGGGTGACCGAGACGACCGGGCCGAACACCTCGCGGCGCACGATCTCGTCTTCCTGCAACGCTCCGGCGACGACCGTCGGCTGGTAGTAGAAGCCGGAGCCCTCGCCCGGCTTGCCGCCGGTGGTGATCTCGAT
Source organism: Mesorhizobium sp. WSM4989 (assembly GCF_029625795.1). Taxonomy (NCBI): domain Bacteria; kingdom Pseudomonadati; phylum Pseudomonadota; class Alphaproteobacteria; order Hyphomicrobiales; family Phyllobacteriaceae; genus Mesorhizobium; species Mesorhizobium sp. WSM4989. Next base: position 1,764,772 of record NZ_JARTVN010000001.1, read on the forward strand.
GTGCTTCAATTCCGAAGCGCGCTCGACGAAGCTTGACACGCGGTCGCGCTGGCGGCGCGAGATCAGCGGCCCGATCTCGTTCTCGGTGTCGTCGGGCAGATTGTATTTGATGGTCGACGCCGCCGAGGAGAGATCGGCGACCAGCTTGTCGTAGATCTTCCTGCCGGCATAGATGCGGCAGGCGGCGGTGCAGTCCTGGCCGGCATTGTAGTAGCCGAAGGCGCGCAGACCGTTCACCACCGCGCCGAGATCGGCGTCGTCGAAGACGACGACCGGCGCCTTGCCGCCGAGCTCGAGATGGGTTCGCTTGACCGACTTGGCGGCCGCCTGCAGCACTTTCTTGCCGGTGGCGACGTCGCCGGTGATCGAGATCATGTTGACCTTGGGATGATTGATCAGCGTGTTGCCGACGCTGTCGCCGCGGCCGAGGACGACATTGACGACGCCCTCGGGCAGGATTTCCGACAGGATCCTCGCCAGCTTCAGCGCCGTCAGCGGCGTCTGCTCCGATGGCTTGAAGACGACGGTGTTGCCGCCGCCGATCGCCGGCGCCAGCTTCCAGGCCATCATCATCAGCGGATAGTTCCAGGGCGCGATGGAGGCGACGATGCCGATCGGATCGCGCCGCACCATCGAAGTGTGGCCGGGCAGATACTCGCCCGCGACCTGGCCTGGCATCGAGCGCACCGCGCCGGCGAAGAAGCGGTAGCAATCGACGATCGCCGGGATCTCGTCATTGAGCACGGCGTTGATCGGCTTGCCGCAATTCAGCGCCTCGAGCGCGGCGAACTCCTTCGCTTCGGCCTCGATGCGGTCGGCGATTTTCAACAGATAGCCGGAGCGCTGCGCCGGCGTGGTGCGCGACCAACTGACGAACGCTCGTTCGGCGGCACTGACAGCCGCCTCGATCTGCGCCGGACTTGCTTCCGGCAGGTTGAGGATGGTCGCGCCGGTCTTCGGATTGAGGATCGGCTCCTCGATTTCGGTGCCCTTGTCGAATTTCGAGCCGATCAGCATCTGGGTGTCCATGGGGGTTTCTCCCTTCGCAGTAGCGAGTAGCGAGTTGCGTGCAGCGAGTTGCGAATGGCGGGCAGGGTTCGCGATCGATTTTCCCTATTCGCTATTGGCTAATCCCTATTCGCTGTTTTCATTTGCCCGAGCCGGCGATCTGGTCGCCGTCGCGGGTCAGGTAATAGGCAAAGAGGATCGGCAGCAGCGTCACCAGCACGACGACCATGGCGACGACATTGGTGACCGGACGCTGCCGCGGTCTGATCAGTTCCTCCAGCATCCAGATCGGCACGGTCTGCTGCTGGCCGGCGGTGAAGGTGGTGACGATGACCTCGTCGAAGGACAGCGCGAAGGCCAACATGCCGCCGGCAAGCAGCGCGGTTGCAATGTTGGGCAGCACGACATGCCTAAACGTCTGAAAACCGTCGGCGCCGAGATCCATCGAGGCCTCGATCATCGAGCCTGAGGTGCGGCGAAAACGGGCGACGGCATTGTTGTAGACGACGACCACGCAGAAAGTGGCGTGGCCGAGCACGATCGTCCAGAACGAGAACGGGATGTCGGCGAGCGCAAAAGCCGAGCGCAGCGCGATGCCGGTGATGATGCCGGGCAGCGCGATCGGCAGGATGACGAGCAATGAAATCGCCTCGCGGCCGAAGAAGCGCGTGCGCGAAACCGCAGCGGCGCAGAGCGTGCCAAGAACCAGCGCGATCGCGGTCGAAATGGCAGCGACGCGGATCGACAGCGACAGCGCCTCCCAGACATCCGGCCTGTTCCAGGTGACGGCGAACCATTGCGTGGTCAAACCCGGTGGCGGCCACACAAAACTCTTCTCTTCGGTGGTGAAGGCATAGACGAAGATCAAAAGGATCGGCAGATGCAGGAAGAGCAGGCCGCAGGCGGCGGCGATCTTCAGCCCGAGCGGAGCGGATTGGCCGCGATCAGAGCGCATCGAAAGCTCCCATGCGCTTGGCGCCCCACAGATAGAAGCCCATGATGACGATGGGCACCACGGTGAAGGCGGCGGCTAAAGGAATGTTGCCGGCGGTGCCTTGCTGCGAATAGACGGCCTGGCCGATGAACAGGCGCGAGGTGCCGATGATCTGCGGGATGATGTAGTCGCCCAATGTCAGCGAGAAGGTGAAGATCGAGCCGGCGACGATGCCCGGCAGCGCCAGCGGGAAGAGCACGTTACGAAAGGTCTGGCCGGGCGAGGCGCCGAGATCGGACGAGGCCTCGACGAGGTTGCCGGGGACGCGTTCCAGCGCCGCCTGCACAGGCAGGATCATGAACGGCAGCCAGACATAGACGAAGACGATGAAGGTGCCGGTGAAGGAGACCGACAGCGAGTTGCCGCCAACGATCGGCAACGACAGCCAGGCCTCGAGCAGCCATAGCAGGCCGAGCTTGCCTAACAGCCAAGTGAGAATGCCTTCCTTGGCGAGGATCAGTTTCCAGGCGTAGATCTTGACCAGATAGCTCGACCAGAGCGGCAGCATGACGCCGAGATAGAACAGCGCCTTCCAGCGGCCGCGCGCATAGCGCGCCGCGTAATAGGCGATGGGGAACGCGATGACCGCGGAGGCGAGCGTCACGAGCGCCGCCATCGTCACCGTGCGCAGGATGATGTCGAGATTGGCGGCCTGGAACAGGTCGCCATAGGTCTTCAGCGTGAACTCGCGGTTGATCAGGCCGGAGAACTCGTCGATCGAGAAAAAGCTCTGCAAAAGCAGCGCGAAAAGCGAGCCTATATAGACGATGCCCAGCCACAGAAGCGGCGGCAGCAGCATGAGCAGCAAGAGAAGTATCGGCCGGCGCCAGAAGAGGTCGGAGAGCGCCCCGCGCATGCCGCCGTTGCCGGGCAGGATGGCGGGCACGGGCTTGGATTGAACAGCGGCGATTGTCATCGCGCCGCACCGACGATCAGATCGACGGCGGCAAGGCCGAGATCCTTCACACCTCCCTCTGGCCTGCCGGCCATCTCCCCCGCGAGGAGGGAGATCAGCAGCTCGTCTGCCCCGCCAGTTCTGCAACGCCGAAGATTGGCGAAGCGAGCGGCGAGAGCCAATCTCCCCCCTTGCGCGGGAGATGTCCGGCAGGACAGAGGAGGGTGCTTTGCACAATCCTCAATCATGCCGGCTCGTCCATCAGATGCAGGTGCTCGCGATTGAAGGTGAGCATCACCGCCTCGCCTTCGGCAGGGAGCGCGGTCCCCGCCGGCACCATGGCATGCAGCCTCAGCCCATCGGCATCGAGCGCCAGCCTTGTGGTGGCGCCGAGATAGTTGGTCCCGACCAGACGCGCGGCAACACCATCGCCGCTCGTGGCGCCCGATACGCGGATGGATTCAGGCCTGAGGCTGCCCCAGCGATGCTGGCCGGAATAGCGCTGCACGAAATCCGGCGGCAGCACGTTGGACGAGCCGACGAAATCGGCGACGAAGCGCGTCCTCGGCCGCTGGTAAATGTCCTCCGGCGTGCCGACCTGCATGATTCTGCCGTCGTTGAAGACGGCAACACGGTCGGCCATGGAAAGCGCTTCGCCCTGGTCGTGAGTGACGAAGACGAAGGTGATGCCGAGCACCTTCTGCAGCGACTTCAGTTCCTCCTGCATGTTCTCGCGCAGCTTGAGGTCGAGCGCGCCGAGCGGCTCGTCGAGCAGCAGCACTTTGGGCTGGTTGACGAGCGCCCGGGCAAGCGCGACGCGCTGGCGTTGGCCGCCGGAGAGTTGGCCGGGGCGCCGGGCCCCATAGCCCGGCAGGCGCACCAGCGAGAGCGCCTCTTCCGCCGCCTTCAGCCGTTCGACCCTGCCGACGCCCTTGACCATCAGCCCGTAAGCGACGTTGTCGAGCACGTTCAGATGCGGGAACAGCGCGTAGTCCTGGAAAACGGTGTTGACGTTGCGGCGATAGGGCGGAACGCCTTCGGCCCGCTCGCCGAAGATGGAGATCGAGCCGGCCGTCGGCTGCTCGAAGCCGGCGATCAGTCTGAGGCAGGTCGTCTTGCCGGAACCGGACGGCCCGAGCATGGCGAAGAACTCGCCCGGCGCGATGTCGAGATCGACCGCATCGACGGCGCGCACGCTGCCGAAATGGCGCGAGACTTGTTTAAAGGAAACGGCGGAGGTCATGATCTGTCCTGAAGGTTCAGGCTCTCAAATTCGGGCGTCTGTGCTGCCCCTCGTCCGCCTGCCGGCACCTTCTCCGCGTGAAAGACGGGGAGACGGGACAAACTCCAGCGCTGGCGACCCCCTCTCCCCGTTCTTCAAGGGGAGAGGGTAAGGGTGAGGGGCAGCGCCAACTTCTAAAGGCTAGGCGAACTCACCGCCCACCGATGACGCCGATATAGTCCGACACCCAGCGGTAATAGGGCACGCACTTGTCATTCTGGCTGGCGCATTTCGAGATCGGCGTCTTCCAGAACTTGATCTTCTCGAAATTGTCGTAACCGTTGGTCTTGCAGCCCTCGTCGCCGAGCAGTTCATTGCCCTTGCAGGCGGCGGGCACGACCGGCAGCGAGCCGAACCAGGACGACACATCGCCCTGGACCTTGGGCGAGAGCGAGTGCTCGAGCCACATATAGGCGCAGTTCGGATGGGCGGCGTCGGCTTCCATCATGGTGGTGTCGGCCCAGCCGGTCACGCCCTCCTCCGGCACGGTCGAGGCGACCGGCTTCTTGGCGGCGATCAGCGTGTTCACCTGATACGGCCACGAGCCGGAGGCGACGACGCCTTCGTTCTGGAAATCGTCGACCTGGATCGCGGCGTCATGCCAGTAGCGGCCGACCAGGGTGCGCTGGGTGCGCAGCAGATCGAGCGCCGCCTTGTACTGGTCTTCGCTGAGCTCGTACGGATCCTTGATGCCCAGTTCCGGCTTGTGGAACATCAGGTAGTTGGCGGCATCGGCAATATGGATCGGGCCGTCATAGGCCTGGACACGACCCTTGTTCGACTTGCCGTCGGGCAGCTTCATCTCCTCGAAAACGACGTTCCAGCTCTTGGGCGCTTCCTTGAAGACGGTGGTGTTGTACATCAAGATGTTCGGGCCCCACTGGTAGGGGACGCCGTAATGCACCTTGTCGACGGTGAACCAGGGCGCGTCCTTGAGACGGTCGTCGATCGTCTTCCAGCTCTTGATGAGGTCGGTGTTGATCGGCTGCACGCGCTTGCCGGCGACGAGGCGCAGCGAAGCATCACCAGAAGCCGTCACCAGGTCGAAGCCGCCCTCGTTCATCAGCGAGACCATCTCATCCGACGTATTGGCGGTCTTGACGTTGACCTTGCAGCCGGTCTCCTTCTCGAAGGCAGACACCCAGTCGTAGTTCTTGTCGGTCTCGCCACGCTCGATATAGCCCGGCCAGGCGACGATATTCAGCTCGCCCTCGCCCTTGCCGACTTCCCTGACCTGGGCGATCGCCTGACCCGAGAAGGTCAGCGCAACCGTCAACGCCGTGCATGACTTCAGGAATGCATTCATCATCGATCTCCCATTTTGGCGCATGGCCCCGAAACCGATCCGGTTTTCAACAAGGATCACACGCAAACCTGAACGCCAGAGCTCCCATCACCCCGGCAGCCGCGCTCCCGAGCGGCTTTGTTCCCTGAGCGAAAAGTGCGGTGAAAATTCCGGTTTCGCAAATCCATTTATCAGAAAGCCGATATCGGATTTTCCGATACTCTTTCCGACGCCATTCCGGACGGAAGGTTGCGGCGAAGTGGCCGAGCCCAACCGTTCACACTTTGCTGGAATCGCTCTGATCAGAGCCGCTGCCGGACCATGCGCTGCGACTGGGCAAGTCCGATAAAGTCGCGGGCAGCCTGCGGCAGGCTGGAACCGCGGCGCCAAACCATGCCGACCTGGACGACCGGAAGCGAGCCGGAGATATCGCGGGATTCGATGCGGTCGCCTTCCAGCGACCAGGGACGATAGACGAGATCTGGCAGCAGCGCCACGCCGGCGCCGGTGGCGACGAGGCTGCGCACGGCCTCGACGGAGCGGGTGCGGAAGGCGACATGCGGTCTCGCACCCAGCGCCGACAGCAGCTTGCCGGTGTTCTCCTCGATCTCGTCGACGGTCAGCATGATCAGCGGTTCGGAAGCGATGTCGCCGATCGAGATAATGTCGGCGCTGGCGAGCTTGTGGCTGAGCGGCAGCCAGAGCCGATAGGCCGAGACTTCGAGGATTTCCGACTGCAGCGCGGTGCGATCGCGCAAATTCGACGTGACCATGACGGCGATGTCGAGCTTGCCGCCGACCAGCAGATGCTCGAGATAGTCGCCATTGTCCTCGATCGCCGAGACTTCGACGCTTGGATAGGCGCGGCGGTAGCGAGCCAGCAGATCGGAGAGCACGTAGCCGGCAACAAGCGAGGTGACCCCGAGCTGCAGCCGCCCGCCCGCGGTGAGTTGATCGCCTAGGAAGGCGCGGCGCGCATCGGAGACGTCGGCCAGGATTTTCGTCGCGTGGCGCAGGAACTGGTGCCCCTTATGGGTGATGTTGAGGCCGCGCGGGTGGCGGTCGAATAGCTCGACGCCGAGATCGCTCTCCAGCTCCTTGATCGCCTCGGTGACCGAGGATTGCGAGATGGAGAGGTTCTGCGCGGCGCCCGAGACCGTGCCCTGCTCGGCGACGGCGACGAAGAACTGGAGCTGGCGGATGGTGAAGGCCATGACCCGACTAAACACCGGCGCGGCCGGGAAGGAAAGCCGTTGGCGCATCCGGCGCTAGGCCATCGCAATGCTGAGACGCGCGCCGGCCTGGCTGAGCGCGGCGGCGATGTCGCGCGGCGGCGGCTGGTCGGTGGCAAGCTCGGAGAAACCGTCGAAGCCGCAGACCTGAACCAGGCCCTGCCGGCCGAACTTGGTATGGTCGGTGACGACCAGCGAGCGTTGCCCGCGCGACAACACCATGCGGGCGAATTCCGCCTCCTCCAGCTCGTAGTCGGTCAGGCCGGCGACGGCGTCGACCGCGCCGATGGAGATCACAGCGTGGCTAACCGAGAAGCGGCTTACGAATTCGATCGCCGCGACTCCGAGGGCCGCGCCTGAATCGCTGCGCAGCTCGCCGCCGGCCATATAGACCTTGTTGCCGTTCACCGTCGCCAGCGTACGGGCGATGTCGGACGAATTGGTGACCACCGTCAGGCGGCGATGGCCGAGCAGTTCGCGCGCCAGGAAGGACGTGGTGGTGCCGGTGTCGAGCATGATCGACTCGCCGTCGCGGATGGTGGCCGCGACCATGCGGGCAATCAGACGCTTTGCCTCGGCATTCTCGCGCATGCGGCGCTCGAACGGCGCCTCGCCTGTCATCGACGGCAGGCTGACGGCGCCATGCATCTTGAGCAATGCCCCGTCATCGGTCAACGGTTTCACGTCGCGCCTGACCGTCTCCAGCGACACGCCCAGGCGCTCGGCCAGGCTGGCGATGGTGATCGTGCCCTCCTCACCGAGGAGCCGCAGGATCTCGCCGTGCCGTTTCGAGTGGATCATGTGGATGTCCGGGATTTTGACCGATTCTACGGCATTCCTAACGCTTTTAAAGGAATTGCTCATATTTTCGGGCAAAACACCCAAAAAAGGTCACAGCTTTTTATTGACAGCAACATCACGCTGGCGTGAGATTGTTGTCGTGACAGGCTCGGAACTGCCACAGGAGGGTGATGGCAGAGCCGCAATCGACTGACCAGATTTTCTGGAACGTGCCTGACGCGAGCTTTTTTCGAATCCGCGGGGGCGGATGCCGGGATCCTAAGCCTGGCCAAGGGGCTCGTCGGTGTGGTGAGGGATATCAGTCCCGGCATCCCGCACCGACGAGGCCTTTCTTTTTTCTCTCATCGCTTTGTGAGAGACCGGCGCTTTGTCGTAAGCCGGCCGAAGCAGGACCGAACCCGTGAGCGCCGCCGTAACCACCGAAGACCGCATCCGCGCTCTGCCCTGCTGGAGCGGCGGCATCGAGATCGAGCCGCTGCCGGGCGGCCTCAGCAACGCCAACTATGTCGTTACCGACGCCGCCGGCCGGCACGTGGTGCGCTTCGGCCAGGACTTCCCGTTCCACCATGTCTTTCGCGAGCGCGAGGTGATGACGGCGCGCGCGGCGCATGCGGCCGGCTTCGCGCCGGCCGTGCACTACGCCGAGCCCGGAATTCTGGTGACCCAGTTTCTCGGCGCCAGGACCCTCCTTGCCGAGGATGTGCGCGCCGATCTCGGCCGCGTGGCGGCGCTGCTGCGGCGCTTTCACCGCGAGATGCCGAACCACGTCTCCGGCGCCGGTTTCATGTTCTGGGTCTTTCATGTCATCCGCGACTATGCGCGCACGCTCGAGGAAAGTGGCAGCCGCAAGAAGGACGAGCTGCCGCGCTATCTCGCTTTAGCCGACGAGCTCGAACGGGCGCAGAAGCTTTTGCCGATCGTCTTCGGCCACAATGATCTTTTGCCGGCCAACATCCTCGACGACGGCAAGCGGCTGTGGCTGATCGATTTCGAATATGCCGGCTTCAACACGGCCATGTTCGACCTGGCCGGGGCCGCCTCGAATGCGGGCATGAGCGACGAGGAATCCTTCGCCTTCCTGACCGCCTATTTCATGAAGGAGCCGGACAGCGAGATCCGCCGCTCGCACGCGGCCATGCAATGCGCCTCGCTGCTGCGCGAGGCAATGTGGAGCATGGTCTCCGAGATTTATCTCGACGCGCCCGGCATCGATTACGTCGCCTATACCGAAGAGAACCTGGTGCGGCTCGACGCTGCACTGGAAAACTACCGGACGAGATACGGGACAAGATCATGACTTTGCCCAGCCATGCCGGGATCGTGGTCATCGGCGGCGGCATCATCGGCTGCTCGACCGCCTATCATTTGGCGCGCGACCACAAGGCCGACGTGGTGCTGCTGGAGCAAGGCAAGCTGACCTCGGGCTCGACCTGGCACGCGGCCGGACTGGTCGGGCAGCTGCGCTCGTCGGCCTCGATAACCCGCGTGCTCAAATATTCCGTCGAGCTCTATAAGGGGCTCGAGGCCGAAACGGGACTGGCGACCGGCTGGAAAATGACCGGGTGCCTCAGGCTCGCCACCAACGCCGATCGCTGGACCGAGTTCAAGCGATTGGCGACGACGGCAAAAAGCTTCGGCATGGACATGCAGCTGCTGTCGCCCGCCGAGGTGAAGCGCATGTGGCCGCTGATGGAAACCGGCGACCTCGTCGGCGCCTCCTGGCTGCCGACCGACGGTCAGGCCAGCCCCTCCGATATCACCCAATCGCTCGCCAAGGGCGCGCGCATGCATGGCGCCAAACTGTTCGAGGACGCGCGCGTCACCGGATTCGAGATGACGGGCGGACGCATCACCGCGGTGAAGACCGAAAAGGGCGACATTGCCTGCGACAAGGTGGTGAACTGCGCCGGGCAATGGGCAAGGCAGGTCGGCGCGATGGCCGGCATCAACGTGCCGCTGCAGCCGGTCAAGCACCAGTACATCATCACCGAGAAGCTCGAGGGGCTGGCCAACGACGCGCCGACAATCCGCGACCCCGACCGCCGCACCTATTTCAAGGAAGAGGTCGGCGGGCTGGTGATGGGCGGCTATGAGCCGAACCCGCAGGCCTGGACGACTGAGCCCCCCGGGGGCGACGTGCCCAACGACTGGGAGTTCCGCCTGTTCGATGATGATTACGACCACTTCGAGCAGCATATGGCGCAGGCGATCGAGCGGGTGCCGGCGCTGGCCAATGTCGGCGTGAAGCAAATGATCAACGGGCCGGAGAGCTTTACCCCGGACGGCAATTTCATCCTTGGTGTCGCGCCCGAATGCGCCAACATGTTCGTCGGCGCCGGCTTCAACGCCTTCGGCATCGCGTCCGGCGGCGGCGCCGGCTGGGTGCTGGCGCAATGGGTGGTCGACGGCGAGGCGCCGCTCGACCTCTGGGTGGTCGACATCAGGCGTTTTTCCAACCTGCACCGCGACCGGCAATGGGTCTGCGACCGCACGCTCGAGGCCTATGGCAAGCACTACACCATCGGCTTCCCGCATGAGGAATATCTCTCGGGCCGGCCGCGCATCGTCTCGCCGCTCTATGAGCGGCTGAGAGAGCACCGCGCCGTGTTCGGCTCGAAGCTCGGCTGGGAGCGGCCGAACTGGTTCGCGCCCGACGGCGTAGAGCCGGAAGACATCTATTCAATGGGCCGGCAGAACTGGTTCGAGGCGGTCGGCGAGGAACATCGGCATGTGCGCGAGAAAGTCGGCATCTTCGACCAATCCTCCTTTGCCAAATATGAGATGACCGGGGCCGATGCGCTGAGGGCGCTCGACTGGATCTGCGCCAACGACATCAACAAGCCGGTCGGCCGGCTGACCTATACGCAGCTTCTCAACACGCGCGGCGGCATCGAAGCAGACCTCACGGTGGCACGGCTCGGCGAGGACAGGTTCTACATCGTCACCGGCACCGGTTTCCGCACGCATGATTTTTCGTGGATCGGCGACCATCTCGGCCAGGGACTCGACGCGGCGCTCAAAGACGTGACCGAGGATTTCGGCACGCTGTCGCTGATGGGGCCACGTGCCCGCGACGTGCTGTCGGCGGTAACGGGTGCGGATGTCTCCAACGCCGCCTTCCCCTTCGGCCACGCGCGCGAGATCGACATCGCCGGCCACACCGTGCGGGCGCTGCGGGTGACCTATGTCGGCGAGCTCGGCTGGGAGTTGCATGTGCCGATCGCCGCGACGGGCGAGATTTTTGATGCCCTCATGGCAGCCGGGAATGGCATCCGCCCGGTCGGCTACCGGGCGCTGGAATCGCTGCGGCTGGAAAAGGGCTATCGCGCCTGGGGGGCGGACATCACGCCGAACGACACGCCGCAGGAAGCGGGCCTCGGCTGGGCGGTGAAGCTCAGGAAGAACAACGACTTCATCGGGCGGCGGGCGCTGGAGAAAGCGGCCGGCCAGCCGCTGGCAAAACGTTTTGCCGGCTTCACGGTCGACGATCCGGACGTCGTCCTGGCCGGACGCGAGACGATCCTGCGCAACGGCCAACCGGTCGGCTATCTCACCAGCGGCGGCTATGGCTATACGGTGGAGAAGAACATCGGCTATGGCTATGTGCGCAACGCCGATGGCGTCAGCGACGACTTCCTCGCCTCCGGCGCCTATGAACTGGTGGTGGCGATGGAGCGCACGCCGGCACAGATCCATCTCGAGCCGATGTACGATCCGGCCGGAGAAAAGATAAAGGCTTAAGCGAGGAAAGCGGTCAGCCGACGCGCAGCACGAGGCCTCTGCTTGGCACCGCATCGCCCTCGCCGGGCATCGACGCGTAAGGCCGTGTCTCTTCAAGCCGGGTTATGACGTCCTCCGCTTCGAGCACGGCGATCCGCTCGGCAAAGCCGGCCTGCCAGAGCGTGTTCTTGATCGTCAGCACGATGATGCCGCCTGGACGGCAGATGCGGATCAGTTCGTCCAGCCCCTCGACGCCGACATGGCCGGAGGTGAAGACGCCCGCCGAAACGATGCCGGCATAGGCGCCGTCCGCGAAAGGCAGGGCGCCGCCCAGCGCCAGACGATGCAGCGCCGTGTAGACGCCCTTGGCGCCGGCCTTGTCCAGCATGCCTTGCGAGATGTCGAGCGCCTCGACACGAGGATAGCCGGTGATTGCGAGCCATTCGCCGATCAGCCCGGTGCCGGCGCCTGCGTCGAGCACAGGTTCCGCGCCGCGCGGCAGATGGCGGGCCAGCAGGGCCAGGCAGATGGTCGGATGGCGATAGCCGGCCGCCGACATATCGGCGTCGTAAGTTTCGGCCCAGCTATCGTAGATTGCGGCCACCTCGTCCGGCCGTGTTGCGGCATAGGCCGCGCTTAGCGCGCTGTTGTGCTTGCCGTCCGCCATTGCCGCTCCCGCCGCCGATTCGTGTCGGCCATGGTAGCCAAGCGGCAAAAACTGTGGAACCGTTCCGCCATAAACATGGCGTGATGGTTAAGGGGGTGACGATGGAAGAGGCGCGCGCGGCGCTGGCCGCCATTCCGGCGCTTGCCGGATACAAGGGGCCGCTGGAGCGGCTGGGCGGCCTTACCAACCGTGTCTACAAGGCCGGCGAGGTCTGCCTGCGCATTCCCGGCAAGGGCACGGAGGAATATATCAACCGCGCCAACGAGGCGGTGGCGGCGCGCGAGGCGGCCAAGGCCGGCGTCAGCCCGGAGGTGCTTTTTGCCGACCCCGCATCCGGCTTGATGGCAACGCGCTTCGTCGCCGACGCCGAGACCATGTCGCCGGAAAAGTTCAAGGCCAGGCAGGGAAGTCCGGCGCGCGCGGGCGCAGCCTTCCGAAAGCTGCATTCGTCCGGCGCGGTCTTCCCCTTCCGCTTCGAGCTGTTTGCGATGATCGACGACTATCTGAAAGTGCTGTCGACCAAGGATGTGGTCCTGCCGCCCGGCTACCACGACGTGGTGCGCGAGGCGGGCAGCGTGCGCGAAGCATTGGTCACGCACCCGATCCAGCTTGCTGCCTGCCACTGCGATCCGCTCTGCGAAAACTTTCTCGATACCGGGGAGCGGATGTGGATCGTCGACTGGGAGTACTCCGGCATGAACGATCCGTTGTGGGATCTCGGCGACCTCTCGGTCGAAGGCAAGTTCGACGCCGGCCAGGATGAAGAGCTGATGCGCGCCTATTTCGGCGGCGAAGCAAGGCCGGCCGAGCGCGGCCGCGTCGTCATCTACAAGGCCATGTGCGACCTGCTCTGGACGTTGTGGGGGCTGATCCAGCTCGCCAACAACAACCCGGTCGACGATTTCCGCGCCTATGCGGACGGACGCTTCGCCCGCTGCAAGGCGCTGATGGAGACGCCCGAGTTTTCACGCCACCTCGCTGCTGTGCGAGAGGGGTGAGCGCAGGCCTGGATCCTAGTTGACGCCTTTCGGCACGTTTTCCGGCGGCACGACGGTCTCGACCACCTTCTGGCGATGGAAGATGAAGATGCCGGCGAGCACAACGATGGCCGAGCCGGCGAGTATCCGCGGGCTCGGCACATCGCCGAAGAAGACCAGGCCGAAGACAATGGCCCACAGCAGCAGGCTGTAATGCAGCGGCGCAAGCGTTGACGCCGGCGCCAGTTTCAGCGCCCGGGTGATCATCAGATGGGCGGCGCAGGAAACGATGCCGAGCAAAAGCATGGCGCCGAAATCGAGCGCCGACGGCGTGCGCCAGGCGCCGATCGCCAGCGCGCCGCCGACAATCAACGTGCCGATGGTCTGCCAGGTGACCAGCGTCGTGTCACTCGTTCCGCGCAAACGCCGGCCGAGAATGATGGCGAAGCCGAAGGCAATGCTGCCGATCAGCGCATAGGCCGATGACAACGAAAACGCGGCCGACGATGGCTTCAGGATGATCAGCACACCGCAGAAGCCGACCAGGATCGCCAGCCAGCGCCGCCAGCCGACCTTCTCGCCGAGCAGGAGATGCGAGAGCGCGGCGACATAGATCGGTCCGGCCATGTAGAAGCTCATCACGTCGGCGAGCGGCAGATAGACGACCGCGGCATAGAACAGCCCGGTATCGAGCGTGGTCGCCGCGACGCGCAGGACCTGCAGCACCGGCCTTTCCACCTGAAAAAGCTTGCCTGCGCCCTGGTTGGCGATCATCGGCCCAAGCACCAAGAAGGCGCCGATGGAGCGAACCAACACCACCTGACCGACCGAGAAGGAAGCGACCAGCCATTTGCCCATCGCGTCGTTGAGCGCGAACATGAAGTCGCCGGCCAGCATCAAGAGAATGCCGGCGAGCAGGACATTCTTGATCGTGAGATTGCGGGCGAGGAACTGGGCCATGCCCGGCTCCCTACTCGCAATCTGTCGCTTTGAGGAGGGAAATTCGAACGATCCGTAAGACCAGCGGCGGAAATCGGCTGGCGCTACGCGGATTTGTGCCTGCGGTTGACGCTCTCCGGCCGACCGGCAATCGACAGCCGCGTCTCCTGTCGGGTCCGTTCGGCTACCACCTTGCCCTTGGCGATGACACAGAGGCGCTCGGGGCGCAGGCGGACGGCCTCGATCGGATTGCCGGCGTCGAGCACGACAAGGCTCGCCCGCTTGCCGACGGCCAGACCGAGATGATCAAGCCCCATGATGGCGGCGTTGACGCTGGTGACCATGTCGAAGCAGCGCGTCATGTCGGCCGGGCTCGACATCTGCGCGACATGCAGGCCCATGAAGGCCACGTCGAGCATGTCCGCCGTGCCCAGCGAATACCATGGGTCGAGCACGCAGTCCTGGCCCCAGCCGACGCGGATGCCGAGCGCCAGCATCTCCTTCACGCGGGTCAGGCCGCGCCGCTTGGGGAAAGTATCGTGGCGCCCCTGCAGCATGATGTTGATCAGCGGATTGGGGATCGCAGAGACGCCGGCCTCGGCGATCAGCGGCAACAGCTTCGAGACGTAGTAATTGTCCATGGAATGCATCGAGGTGAGGTGCGAGCCCGCCACCCTGCCCTGCAGGCCGAGGCGCTGCGTTTCATAGGCAAGCTGCTCGATGTGGCGCGAAAGCGGGTCGTCTGTCTCGTCGCAATGCATGTCGACCATCAGGCCGCGCTTCGCCGCGATCTCGCAGAGCTCCGTCACCGAGCGCGTGCCATCGGCCATGCTGCGCTCGAAATGCGGGATGCCGCCGACGATGTCGACGCCCATATCCAGCGCCCGGATTGTGTTTTCGCGGGCCGTCGGCGAGCGATAAAACCCGTCCTGCGGAAAGGCGACAAGCTGCAGGTCGAGATAGGGCGCGACCGTTTTCTTCACGTCCAGCAGAGCTTCCACGGCAAGCAGCCGGTCGTCGCAGACATCGACATGGGTGCGGATGGCAAGCAGGCCCATCGACACCGCCCAGTCGCAATAGGCGAGCGCGCGGTCGCGCACCGCCTCATGCGTCAGGAGCGGCTTCAACTCGCCCCAGAGCGCAATGCCTTCGAGCAGCGTGCCCGAAGCGTTGATGCGCGGAATGCCATAGGAGAGCGTGGCGTCCATATGGAAATGCGGATCGACGAAGGGCGGCGAGACGAGATTGCCGCGCGCATCGACCTCGCTCCGAGCTGCGCCTTGCAACTGAGGCTCGATCGCGGCGATGGTTTCGCCAGCGATGCCGATATCGGCGATCCTGCCGTCCGGCAGCGTGCCGCCGCGCACGATGAGGTCGAAATCCATGTCGTCATCCCTTTGGTAGAAATCAGCGTTATCGTGATCGGAAAGGCGGCCCGCCGCAGCCGTTTCTTCCCTGCCGGCGTTTCCTCCGGCGCCAACTCGCTCTATAAGCCGCCTCTCGCCCCCGTGGCGAATCCGAAATTTGATAAGCCAGACACAGGATCGGCCGTTTGTTTCGCTTCTTCCGCTCGACGGAGAACCAGCGCCTTGTCGCAAGGCTGGTACGAGAATCTTTCCGGGAGCATAAATTCGGCTATGGCGCGGCCATTGTGTCGATGCTGGTGGTGGCCGCCATGACGGGGGCAAGCGCATGGATCCTGAAGGAGATCACCAACGAATTCGTGGTCTACAAGAGAGCGGATCGCGTCAACCTGATCGCGGCCGCGGTCGCCGCTATCTTCGTCCTCAAGGGCCTGGCGACCTTCGTTCAGGCCTATTTCATGAGCCGGGTCGGCAATGCCATCATCGCCGATAGGCAGCGAAAGATCTATGACCGGATCCTGGCGCAAGGCATCGAATTCTACCATTCGACCTCGTCGTCCGACCTGATCACCCGCATGACCAACAACGCCCAAGCCGCGCGCACCGTGCTCGACCTCGTCGTCACGTCCTATGTGCGCGATCTGGTGACGTTGATCGTGCTGGTCGCAGTGATGGTCTGGGAGCAGCCGGCGCTGTCGCTGATCTGCTTCGTCGTCGGACCGGTGGCGATCTACGGCGTCAACAGCATTCTCAAGCGCGTGCGCCAGATCGCCAAGATGGAATTCCGCTCGCTCGGCCAGATCGTGCATGTGATGCAGGAAACGGCAATCGGCGTGCGCGTCGTCAAATCCTTCAATCTCGAAGGCGCGATGCGCAAGCGCATGTACAAGGCCGTGTCGGACGTCCAGAACCGCGCCAACAACATCGCGACGCTCGAGGCAGCCACCAGCCCGGTGATGGAAACGCTTGCCGGTCTGGCGATTGCCGGCGCAGTCTTCATCAGCGGCTTCTTGGTGCTGCAGGGCGGCCAGATGCCGGGCAACATCATGGCCTTTATCGGGGCGCTGCTGCTCGCTTATGAGCCGGCAAAGCGGCTGGCGCGCGTGCGCATCTCGCTGGAGACCGGCATCGTCGGCGTGCGCATGATGTTCCAGCTTGCCGACCGGCCGCTGACGCTGGCCGAAAAGCCCGGCGCCAAGCCGCTGCAGCCGGGCCCGGGCGAAATTCGCTTCGACAATGTCAGCTTCGCCTATCCCGAGAGCCCGCCGGTTTTCGAACAGCTCAACCTGACCCTGGCGGCCGGCAAGATGACGGCGCTGGTCGGACCTTCCGGCGGCGGCAAGTCAACGATCCTCAACCTGATCATGCGCATGTACGACCCGCAAAGCGGCAAGGTCATGTTCGACGGCCAGGACATCTCCTTCGCCACGCTCGATTCACTCAGGCAGAAGATTGCCTATGTCAGCCAGGACACGTTCCTGTTCGCCGGCACCATCATGCACAACATACGTCTCGGGCGTCAGGACGCGACCGACGAGGAGGTGATCGCCGCGGCCAAGGCCGCCAACGCGCATCACTTCATCAGCGCCATGGTCAAGGGCTACGAGACGGAGGTGGGCGAGAACGGCTCGTTGCTGTCCGGCGGCCAGCGCCAGCGCATCTCGATCGCGCGCGCCATGCTGCGCAATGCCGAGATCCTGCTGCTCGACGAGGCGACCAGCGCGCTGGACGCCGAGTCGGAAGCGCTGTTCCGCGACGCGCTGCAGCAACTCACGGTCGGACGCACGACCATCGTCATCGCGCATCGGCTGTCAACGGTGCATCAAGCCGACACGATCGTGGTGCTGGAAAACGGCAAGGTGCTGGAAAGCGGCCCGCACAAGTCCCTGCTCAAACAGGGCGGACTCTATCAGAAGCTTTATGAATATCAGCTGATGCCGTGACGCCGGCGCTTACCCTCCCCGTTATGGGGAGGGTCGCTGCGCAGCAGCGGGGTGGAGGTGCGGCGCCGACCGACCCGGACCTTCGGTCCGACCTCCCCACAGAGGGGCCCACAAGGGGGAGGTAGGGGGGCGCTGCCCGACTTATTCCGGCACTTTCCTGACAGCACCTTTGTCGGCGCTGGTGGCGAAGGCGGCGTAGGCGCGCAGCGCCGTCGTCACCTTGCGCTTGCGCTTTTCCTCAGGCTTCCAGGTATCCGCGCCCTTGGCCGCCATAGCCTTGCGGCGGGCGTCGAGCTCGGCTTCGCTGACGGCGAGATGGATCTTGCGGTTCGGGATGTCGATCTCGATCGTGTCGCCTTCCTGAACCAGGCCGATCAGCCCGCCCTCGGCGGCTTCCGGCGAGACGTGGCCGATCGACAGACCCGACGTGCCGCCGGAGAAGCGGCCGTCGGTGATCAGCGCGCAGGCCTTGCCGAGGCCCTTCGACTTAAGATAGCTGGTCGGGTAGAGCATCTCCTGCATGCCGGGGCCGCCGCGCGGCCCCTCATAGCGGATGACGACGATGTCGCCCGCCTTGATCTCGTTGCCGAGGATCGCCTTGACGGAAGCGTCCTGGCTTTCGAAGACGCGGGCCGGACCGGTGAATTTCAGGATCGACTCGTCGACGCCGGCCGTCTTCACGATGCAGCCGTCGAGCGCCAGATTGCCCTTCAACACGGCGAGGCCGCCATCCTTCGAGAACGGCGTCTTGGCCGAGCGAATGACGCCCGTCTCGCGGTTCGTGTCGAGATCCTCCCAGCGGCGATCCTGGCTGAAGGCGACCTGCGTCGGCACGCCGCCGGGCGCGGCGCGGAAGAACTCGCGCACATTCTCTGCGGAAGTGCGGGCGATGTCCCAATGGTCGAGCGCTTCGCCCAGCGTTGCGGTGTGGACTGTCGGCAGATCGCGGTTGATCAGCCCGGCCTGGTCGAGCTGGCCGAGGATCGCCATGATGCCGCCGGCGCGGTGAACATCCTCCATGTGCACGTCGGACTTGGCCGGCGCCACCTTGCAAAGCACCGGCACTTGGCGCGACAGCCGGTCGATATCCTCCATGGTGAAGTCGACCTCGCCCTCATGCGCGGCAGCCAGGATGTGCAGCACCGTGTTGGTCGAGCCGCCCATGGCGATGTCGAGGGCCATGGCATTCTCGAAGGCTCCCTTGGAGGCGATGCTGCGCGGCAGCGCGCTGTCGTCCTCCTGTTCGTAATAGCGCTGCGCAAGATCGACGATCAGATGGCCTGCCTCGACGAACAGCCGCTTGCGATCGGCATGGGTGGCCAAAGTCGAGCCGTTGCCGGGCAGCGAGAGACCCAACGCTTCGGTCAGGCAGTTCATCGAGTTCGCCGTGAACATGCCCGAGCAGGACCCGCAGGTCGGGCAGGCCGAGCGCTCGATCACCTTGACGTCCTCATCTGAAATTCGGTCGTCGGCCGCGGCCACCATGGCGTCGACGAGGTCGAGCGCCTGCGCCTTGCCGCCCAGCACCACCTTGCCGGCTTCCATCGGGCCGCCGGAGACGAAAACGGTCGGGATGTTGAGGCGCAGCGAGGCCATCAGCATGCCGGGCGTTATCTTGTCGCAGTTGGAGATGCAGACCATGGCGTCGGCGCAGTGCGCATTGACCATGTATTCGACGGAATCGGCGATCAGCTCGCGCGACGGCAACGAATAGAGCATGCCGTCGTGACCCATGGCGATGCCGTCATCGACGGCGATGGTGTTGAACTCCTTGGCGACGCCGCCGGCCTTCTCGATCTCGCGCGCGACGAGCTGGCCGAGATCCTTCAGGTGCACATGGCCCGGGACGAACTGGGTGAAGGAATTGACCACCGCAATGATCGGCTTGCCGAAATCACTGTCCTTCATGCCGGTGGCACGCCACAGGCCACGGGCGCCTGCCATGTTGCGGCCATGGGTGGTGGTGCGGGAACGGTAGGCGGGCATCGGTATTCCTTGCTGGCTGGCGGCGCTCAAACGTGGCGCGGCGGCGCTGTATTTCAGTCGGCAGCGGTTATAGCGGCCAAGGTTCGGCCTTGCCACAATTTTGCGCTGCGCCACGATTCTTCAGGAAATTTGAAAAATGCTGTCGGATCGCGCCGCGCCGAGCCGTCCTTGAGGCAGACGGTACGAAAGCCGCGCCAAATCGCCGGCGCGCCGTTGATGATGAGCCAACCTGAACAAGTCGGAGGAGCAAGATATGCAGAAGATCACCACCTTCCTTTGGTTCGACGGCCAGGCCGAGGAGGCCATGAACCACTATGTCGCCATCTTCAAGAATTCGAAGGTGCTTAGGGTCACGCGCTGGCCCAAGGGCCATCCCCAGGAAGGCCAGGTTCTGGTCGCCTCGTTCGAGCTCGACGGGGTGCAGTTCCAAGCCCTCAACGGGGGGCCGCAATACAAGTTCACCGAGGCGATGTCGCTGTCGATCGACTGCAAAACGCAGGAAGAAGTCGATTATTTCTGGGCCAGACTCACCGAAGGCGGCGGCGAACCGGGACGCTGCAGCTGGCTGAAGGACAAGTTCGGCGTTTCCTGGCAGGTCGTGCCGGAGCAGCTGCCGCGCCTGCTTCAGGACCCCGACAGAGCGAAGGCCGGGCGCGTGATGTCGGCGATGATGCAGATGGGCAAGATCGACATCGCCACGATCGAGGAAGCGGCGAAGGGGTGATTACGCGTGAATAGTGAATGGTAAATGGTGAGGGTGCCCGACTACTATTCACTATTCACTATTCACTATTCACCACAATCACGCCGCCTTGTCGCGGACCTGATAGTCCTTGACCGCGGCGAAGCGGATCGCTTTCCAGCGCTCGGCCTCGTAGTTGAGCGAGAAGGCGTGCTGGGCGAGGAAGACCGGATCGTTGTCGAGGTCGCGGGCGATGTCGCCGCGATGCGCCTCGATAAAGCGCTGGACATCCGCCCTGTCGTCGGCCGAGATCCAGCGGCAGACGGAGAAGCGCGACATCTCGAAATCCACCGGCAGCGTGTATTCGATGTTAAGCCGCTCCTTCAGAACATCGAGCTGCAGCGCGCCGACAACGCCGACGATGGCCGGCGAGCCGTCCTCAGGCGAGAACAGCTGCACGACGCCCTCCTCGGCCATCTGATGCAGCGCTTCCTTCAGCTTCTTGGCTTTCATCGCATCGCCGAGGCGGACACGGCGCAGGATTTCCGGCGCGAAGTTCGGCACGCCGCGGAACAGGATCTCCTCGCCCTCGGTCAGCGTGTCGCCGATGCGCAGAGTGCCGTGATTGGGAATGCCGACGACGTCGCCGGCGAAGGCCTCGTCGGCGGTGACGCGGGTGCGGGCGAAGAAGAATTGCGGCGCCGAGAGGCTCATCGGTTTGCCGGTGCGCACCAGCTTGGCTTTCATGCCGCGCTCCAGCTTGCCGGAGCAGACGCGGACGAACGCGATCCGGTCGCGATGGTTGGGGTCCATGTTGGCCTGGATCTTGAAGACGAAGGAGGTCATCTTCCCCTCGGTCGCCTCGACCGTGCGTTCATCGGCTGCCTGGGCCCGCGGCGGCGGCCCGTAGGCGCCGAGCGCCTCGATCAGGTCGCGCACACCGTAATTGCGCAGCGCCGAGCCGAAATAGACCGGCGTCAGATGGCCTTCGCGGAAGGCGTCTATGTCGAGGGGTCTGCACGCTTCCCGCGCGAGCTCCAGTTCCTCGATGAAGTCGTTGCGCTCGTTTTCCGGCAAAAGCCCGGCGACGCGGTTGGAATCCGGGCCGTTTACGGGCGTGCGCTCCTTCTCGTCATCGCTCCGGCGCACCGCGTTCTGCGCCAGGTGATAGGTGCCCGAAAAGGTCTTGCCGCGGCCGATCGGCCAAGTAACCGGTGCTGTGTCCAGCGCCAGCTTCTGCTCGATCTCGTCGAGGATTTCGAACGGATCGCGGCTCTCGCGGTCCATCTTGTTGACAAAGGTGATGATCGGGATGTCGCGCAGCCGGCAGACCTCGAACAGTTTCAGCGTGCGCGGCTCGATGCCCTTGGCGGCGTCGATGACCATGACGGCCGAATCCACCGCAGAGAGTGTGCGGTAGGTGTCGTCGGCGAAATCCTCATGGCCGGGCGTGTCGAGCAGGTTGAAGACGTTGTCGTCATATTCGAAGGTCATCACCGAGGTGACGACCGAGATGCCGCGCTCGCGCTCGATCTTCATCCAGTCGGACCGGGTCTGGATGCGATCTTTCTTGGCCTTGACCTCGCCGGCAAGCTGGATGGCGCCGCCGAACAGAAGCAGCTTTTCGGTGAGCGTAGTCTTGCCGGCATCGGGGTGGGCGATGATCGCGAAAGTGCGGCGGCGCGAAACCGCCTGTTCGATGTCTTCTGCCAATTTTTGGAATCCTGTCTGTGGCGCGGGCTTCTAGCAGCGCATTTTGGGCGTGTCGACAGTTTCGGGCAGACCGGCACGGCCGAACAGCGTAGTCGATGTGGCCTGACAGGAACCTTAGGCCGTTCAGGTTCGCTCGCGATGACGGTCCTGGCGGCCCAACCGGGTAGCTAAACGTATCTCCGCCCCCTCGATGCCGATGTCGCGCAGCAGATAGTCCGGCAATTCGTCCAGCGTGGCCCGACCCCTGCGATTTCGCAGGATGCGCGCAAGCACGCCTCCGCCGGAACGGCAGGTTTCGAAGATTCAACGAGGAACCGTCCGAGCGCGGAGTGGTTGGCCGCAAGCTCCTGTCCAAGGATGGTCATGGTTTATCCTCCTCTGTTTGAACGATGGAATCGGGAGGGCCAGACCTGCCCTCCCGAAGGTTTGGCCGACAGAAGATCAGGATCGATCGTGCTCGCAGCTGGCCTGCAGGCACTTCACGATCGGTCGCCCCGTCAGGCGGCGGCGTATGCCGTCGTCGGATCGAACAGGCGCTTCACCTGCGTGATCTTGGTGGCCGGGAAGCCGCTCATCTTGGCGTGGCGCTGAATGATCGCCTCGTCCTTGGCGAGGTAGACGCAGAAGGTCTTGTCATCCGCGACGAAGGATTCGACCCACTGAATGTCCGGGCCGAGCTCGGCGAGAACGGCGTTCGAGGCCTTGGAGGCGTCGCGAAGCTGCTCGCGCTCGAAGGTGCCGACTTTGGGAATTTCACGTTCGATGATGTATTTCTGCATTTCGCAATCTCCTTGATCTTGGGTTCAAATGCCTCCGGACGCTCGACCAGATTCGGTGCCGGTGACATCCCCGGGGCCGCTGAGCTAAACTGCAGCTTGGCTCGCCGGGCAGACGGAGAATTGCGCAAGAGGCGGCCGACAGTCCTTACGCCGTCCTTATCTTCTTCCGATCCTTTGCCTAGTGCCGTTACAGGATTGCTGCCGATGGGAACTTATTGCTTCGGCGACTTCGAGCTTAATCAGGACGCTCGCTCCCTTCGTCTCGCCGGAAGCGAGATCGAGGTGCAGCCCCTGGTCTTCGATTTCCTCGCCATCCTGCTGCGGCACCGGGACCGGGCCATGAGCAAAGACGAATTGCTTGAAACGCTATGGCCGGGCGTGACAGTGACGGAAGCTTCGTTGCAGCGCGTGGCAAGCCTTGCCCGCGGCGTTCTTCGCCAGGGCGGCATGGAAACGGCGCTGCGCAACCTGCCCCGCTTCGGCTACCGGATTTGCCTCGACCAGCCGCCCATTTCGGCGAACGGGCCAGCCAGCGCGGGTGGCAAGCCTTGGAGCCCCGGTTCGCCTATTCTGTCGGCGCGCGCGGCTGTTGCTGCCAGGAAATGGCACGAGGCCGCGGCCTGCTTTAGCGAAGCGGAGGCCGCTGGCGAGCTGCTGACGGCCGATCTTGAGGAATGGGCACTTGCGCTGGAGTGCATGGGCCGCCCGGCTGAAGCCATCCCGCTTCTGGCGCGCGCGGTGACTGCCTACGGCGTGGCCGGCGAGCGCTTGCGAGCGGCGTCCCCGGCAATCGGCCTGGCCAGGGTTCATCTGGAGAGAGGGGAACTTGCCGTCGCCAAGGGCTGGCACAAGCGGGCGGCGCAGCTGATCGATGGCGCAACCGACAGCAGGGAGCACGGCCTGTGGTGCTGGATGGGAGCGCGCATCATGGGCGCGGAAGCCGAGCCGGAGCAGGCGCTTGCGCTTGCCGAACAGGCTTTCGCGGTTGGCAGGGATCTCGAAGATCCGGTCGTGGAGTCGCTCGGGCTGATCTATCGCGGTTTTTTCAAGCTCTGCCTCGGTGAGACCAAATCCGGCCAGGAGGACCAGGATTTCGCCGCCGCGCTCGGCCTCTCCAGCGACGTGGACCCGGTCGTCGGCGGCATTCTCTACTGCAACATACTTTGGGCCTGCCGGAATTTTGGCGACTGGGCGAGGGCCAACCAATGGACCCTCGGCTATGAGGACTGGTGCAGGGGACATGGGCTTGAGGATCTGTCGGGCTCCTGCCGGCTGCATCGCGCCGAAGTGCTCGGCGTTCACGGCACGCTGAGGGAGGCTGAGGCGCTGGTACGCGCCGCGCTCGACCAGCTCGCCGTCGACGCCCCCTGGGCGACGGGCGATGCGCTGCGTGTCTTAGGTGACATTCATCTGGCCGCCGGAGATCTCACCGAGGCGGAAACAGCCTATCGTGCGTCCCATGCCGCCGGCTGGGATCCGCAGCCCGGACTGGCGCTG
Organism: Mesorhizobium sp. WSM4989; assembly: GCF_029625795.1. Classification (NCBI taxonomy): domain Bacteria; kingdom Pseudomonadati; phylum Pseudomonadota; class Alphaproteobacteria; order Hyphomicrobiales; family Phyllobacteriaceae; genus Mesorhizobium; species Mesorhizobium sp. WSM4989. Next base: position 1,788,536 of record NZ_JARTVN010000001.1, read on the forward strand.
CTGCAGTTGGAGCAAGGCCAGGCCGAGGCCGCCTTCAGCGCTCTCGAGCGCTCCCTGGTCGGAAACGGCTGGCCGACGCTGCAGCGGCGAGGCATGGTCCTTGCCACTCTCGCCAAGGTGGCGGCGCGCACCAATCGTCTCGAGCGCGCAAAAGAAGTTATCACCGAGCTGGAGAGCCAGCCGCAGCGCTGGCCGATGGCCTCCATCCGGGCGCTGTCCGCCGAGGCCAAGGCTGAACTTTTCATACGGGAAGACCGCCCCACCGAGGCTGTTCGGGAGCTGCAGACCGCATGCTCGCGCTGGAGCGAGGTCGGCTCGCCGGTCAATGTCGCCGATGCCAGGCTTGCGCTCGCGGCGCTGCTCATTCAGCTCGGCGATCGTTCCGGCGCGGAGCTGGAGCTCGGCACAGCGTTGGCGTTAGCGAAGAAGGTCGACTCTTCACGGCTCACGCGGCGCTGCGAAGAGCTGAAGGGCCTGGTTGTCGGGACGCAGAAGATAGCGATGGGCGGCGCGTAGCCGCTTCTCGCTTGAGGTCTGGCCGGCGCGATGGCATGACGGGGAAATCTCCTCTGAAGGTCATGGCATGAGCAGCGCAAAACAAGTCATCGTCATCGGCGCCGGCATCATCGGCGCATCGATCGCCTGGCATCTGGCGAAGGCTGGAGCGAGGGTGACGGTCGTCTCGACAAGCGGCGCCGGCGGCGTCGCGACGCCCAATTCCTTCGCCTGGATCAACGCAAGCTGGGGCAATCCGGAGACCTATTTCCGGCTGCGCATCCGGGCGATGAACGAGTGGAAACGCTTGGCGAATGATCTGCCGGGCCTGCCGCTTGCCTGGTGCGGCGGCCTGTGCTGGGACCTGCCGGCGGACAAGCTCAAAGCCTATGCGGCCGAGCATTCGTCCTGGGGCTACGGCATCGAGCAGGTCGGCCGCGAACAGGCGGCGCGGATCGAACCCAACCTGACCGAGCTTCCCGATTTCGCGCTTCATGTCGCCGAGGAAGGCGTGGCCGAGCCGGTGGCGACCGCAACGGCGCTGCTGGCGGACGCCGAACGGCGCGGCGCGCGGCTTATTACTGGGACTGTCGATACACTGACTCTATCCGGCGGCAGCCTGAGCGGCGTCGTCGTTGCGGGTGAAACCATCGCCGCCGACGAGGTGGTGATCGCCGCCGGCGCCGGCGCTCCGGCGATCGCCGCGACGGCAGGCGTCCAGTTGCCGATCAAAACGCCGCCCGGTCTGATCGTGCATTCGCGACCCTACAGGAAGCTCCTCAACGGCCTGGTGCTGGCCGAGAGGCTGCATATGCGGCAGACGGCCGATGGCCGGATCATCGCCGGCTCGGATTTTGGCGGCGGCGATCCGGGCGAGAACCCGGAGGCAACCGCGCTTGAGCTTTTCGAAGCGGTGAAAGCGATGCTGCGCGGCGCCGACGGGCTGGAGTACGATTTCCACACAGTCGGCTATCGTCCTACTCCGATCGATGGTTTCCCAATTGTTAGCCGCGCCGACGGCGTAGGCGGCGTCTATGCCGCCGTCACCCATTCCGGCATCACGCTGGCACCCGCCATCGGCCTGTTTGCGGCCCGCGAAATCGTCGATGGCGAGCGCGATCCATTGCTCGCGCCTTATGCGCTGTCGCGCTTCGCTCAGTAGCCCGGCGGCCGGCGAAACCCGTCGGTCAGCGGCGCGATCGCCGCAGCGACGCCGAGCAGTCTCGCCTCCGACCAGCGCTTGCCGACCAGTTGCAGGCCGATGGGCAACCCGTTGCTGTCCTGCCCGCCTGGTATCGCCAGCGCCGGATGGCCGGAATAATTGAAGACCGCGCCATAGGCCGGCAGCATCCAATAGCTCTCGTCCTTGCCGTCGACCTTCAGCGGGCTGCCTGGCTTGCAGTGCGGAAAGGCCGTTGTCATGGCGACCGGGCAAAGCAAGGCATCACAGCTTTCGAAGAACCGCTCCCAAGCAAGAATCGACCGGTCGCGGCGAGCGAGCGCCGCGAACCAGCGCGACACCGGCGCAGGCTGTTCCGGCGGTTCCGGTTGCGCTGCCTCCAGCATCATGCCGATCAACTTGCCGCCCTCGGTGAGATCATCATGCAGGTCGAGCTTCGGCAGTTTGGCTTCCTCGACGTGCGCGCCGGCGGAAGCCAGCCTAGCAGCCAATCTCTCGACCGCGGCGCCGATCTCGGCGGCCACCGGAAAGCCGCGGAAGGTGCCGGCGAAGGCGATGCGCAGCGATTTCAGCTCGAGCCTCGGTATGGGATCAACCGGCACCGGCGCCAGATCGGTATCGCCGCCGTCCGGACCGGCAATGATCCGGTAAATCAGCGCCAGGTCCTCCAGATTGCGAGCAATCGGCCCAACACAGGACATCAAGCGGACGCTGCGCGGAATGCCGCCCGGATCGGGAAAAGCGCCGGCCAGCGAGACGCGATGCTCGGTCGGCTTCAGGCCGTAGACGCCGCAAAAGGCGGCGGGCAAGCGGATGGAATTCTGCATGTCGGTGCCGACCTCGAAGGGCATCATGCCCGTCGCGACCGCAGCCGCAGCGCCGCCGCTGGAGCCGCCCGCTGTGCGCGACGGATCCCAAGGGTTGCCGGTGCGGCCGAACAGCGGATTGTCAGATTGCCAGTCGCCCAGCATGGTGGCGACATTGGTTTTGCCGACCAGCACGCCGCCGGCTCTCTTTAGCCTGGCAACCACAGGGCTGTCCTGCTTGGGAACGTTGTCGGCAAATGGCGGGAAGCCGACCGTCGTCTTCATGCCAGCGGTCTCGTGCGCATCCTTCAGCGTGAACGGCACGCCGTGCAGCGGGCCGAGCGCGGCGCTGCGGGCCAGTGCCGCATCGGCTTCTCGGGCACGCTGAAGCGCGCCTTCCCGATCGAGGAGGACGACGGCGTTCAGAGCTTCGTTATGCCGGTCGATCTGCGCCAGATGCGCGTCGAGCGCCTCCACGGCCGAGATTCTCCGGCGGGCAATTGCTGCCGCGAGTTCGGTAGTCGAGGAAAATCCGATGTCCATGGTGCTGCACTCCGGCTGCTTGCCGCGCTGCGCCTTGAACATGGCGGATGAGACCGCGGCTTCAAGCCGAATTCAGCATTGTTAGGACAGCGGTGCTTGATCGAAATTGCGCCCACCTGTGGTCAGGGCGGCGCTGTCCCGCGACCTTCGCTACGTTTGGAGCTAGACGGCCAACGCGAACTTAGCAACGGTCGGCGCGAACGGCCGGATGTTTGTGCCGTCCCTTGTCATGGTGACAAAGCTCGACGGCGGGATCGCCTGCCATTCGCCGCCGTCGCGGTCGAACGGTTCGGAGACGATGCAGCGGCCGGCGCGGCTCGCGAATGCGCCGGTATAGAGCGTTGGCGCCTGGCCGTCGGTAGCGTAGCGCACGGCGTAGAGCGCCTCGCCATCGGAAAATGCCGCTGTCAGCTTCAGGGAGGGTTCGAGACCGGCGTGGCGCGAAGCCTCGAGAACGCGGCTGGTGGCGCGGGCTACCGCGCCTTGCGGGTCGGCGGACAGGCCTTCGTCGAGCATCAGCAGGAAGAAGAGTTCGGAATCAGTCGTCCCTTCGCGCTGGTCGAAGACAGCATCCGACAGCGAATTCTCAAGCGCGCGGCGGATCTTCTCGAAGCCGCCGATCTGGCCGTTATGCATGAACGACCAGCGGCTGGAGACGAAGGGATGGCAGTTCATGCGGCTGGTCGCGCCGCCGGTGGAGGCGCGCACATGGGCGAGGAACAGGCCTGATTTGATCTGCCGGCAGAGGCTTTTCAGATTGGGGTCCGACCAGGCCGGCAGGATGTCGCGGTAAAGGCCGGGCTCGGGACGATCGCCATACCAGGCGAGGCCAAAACCGTCGCCATTGGTCGGCGATTTGGCCTCCTGGGCGCAGTGGCTCTGGGCAATCAGCGAGTGGCAGGGCGCCGTGATGATGTCTTCGAGGAAGACCGCTTCACCAAGATAGGCCGCCCACCGGCACATCGCATTCCACCACTTATCAGGCGCGATCCATCAGAGCCTGAGGCTCCTTCACCGCGTGTGAGCTTCTGTTATTCGTGCGCTCATAGAGCTCACGGACGATTCGGCTGGCGGTAGTCTCGAACAGAAACGGCAAGAAAGCGTGAACGAGGGCGGCGCCCGCGGCCATCGACAGGCGAGAGCAGAACCAGGCGGCGAAGGCCATATGGCCGAAATAGGTCTCGCCAACCTTGGCCGGGTGAGACGTAAAGAGCGCCGAAAACCGCGTCGTCATGGTGATCCCTCCTGCTGGGATGAGCCCCGATATTGAGTATCCTGCCACGAGACGAAGGTTCATCGATCCCAAATTGTCCTTGTGTCTAGCCCTATTTTGGGACATTCATCCCAAGAATGGCGTTTGATATCGACGAAACCGATCGGAGATTGCTGGCCGAGCTGCAGCGCGACGGCACGCTTTCCGTCGACCAGTTGTCGGAGCGCGTGGCCTTGTCCCGCAACGCCTGCTGGCGGCGCGTGAAGCGGCTGGAGGAGGAGGGCGTCATTACTGGGCGCGTGGCGCTGGTCGATGCCGACAAGCTTGGACTCGGGCTTTCGGTGTTCATCCTGATCCGCACGTCGAACCACGACCCGGACTGGCTGCAAAAGTTCCGGGCGGCGGTGACGGGCTTTGCGGAGATCACCGGCGTCTACCGCATGTCGGGCGACCTCGACTATGTGCTGAGAGCCCGCGTCGCCGACGTGAAAGCCTATGACAGGCTCTATCAGCGGCTGATCGCCAAGGTGCCGCTGTCGGACGTCTCCGCTTCCTTCGTCATGGAGGAGATCAAGGAGACGACCGTCGTTCCGGTGGAGTTGCGCTGACGCGGAACCGCATTGAAAGAAAGGCGTTGATAGCGTCGCGGCCGGGTTGACCGAATCGGCAGCCGCGCCGATAGGAATGGGCTCATGCGTACGGCTGTCTATCCTTCCTCCGTCATCGGCCCCACCGTCGGTTTCGTCAGGCTTCCGCATGGCGAGGGCTTGCCGCTGCCGACCTATGAAAGCGCGGGCGCGGCCGGGATGGACCTGCGAGCCGCGGTGCCGGAAGACCGGCCGCTGCTCATCCTGCCCGGAAAACGCGCGCTGGTGCCGACCGGGCTGATCGTGGAAATCCCGGAAGGCATGGAAGGCCAGGTGCGGCCGCGCTCCGGCCTCGCCTTCAAATATGGACTGACCGTGCTCAACACGCCCGGCACCATCGACAGCGATTACCGCGGCGAGGTGAAAGTGCTGCTCGTCAATCTTGGCGATGAGGACTTCGCGGTGACGCGCGGCATGCGGATCGCGCAGATCGTGTTTGCGGCAGTCACGCAGGTGGCCGGCGAAGAACGGGCGCTCGCCGGCGGCACGGCGCGCGGCGCCGGCGGTTTCGGATCGACCGGCACCGCCTAGATGCAAGTCCCAAAACTGGTCATCTTCGATTGCGACGGGGTTCTGGTCGACACCGAGAACCTTGCCAATCGGCGCCTCGCCGACTGGCTTTGTGAAGCGGGCTTTCAAACCACATTCGAATATTGCCGCAAGACCTTCTCGGGCCGCAGCATGGCCTCGGTGCAGAAAGAGATCGAAGAGGCGACCGAGGCCCGGCTCGGCGCCGACTTCGTCGAACGCTGGAACGCCGGCCTGCCGGATCTATTCGCGCATGGCGTCGAGGCGATCCCTCACGTGCGCGATTTCATCGAAAAGGTGCGCGCCGCCGGTATTGCCTATTGCGTCGCCTCGTCGGCGCGGGTTTCGAAGATGCATATCACGCTCGGGCAGACCGGCTTGTTGCCGCTGTTCGAGCACGCCATGTTTTCCTCGACCATGGTCGGGCGCGGCAAGCCGTTCCCGGACCTTTTCCTGCATGCGGCAAAGACGATGGGCTTCGCGCCGGCCGACTGCATCGTCATCGAGGACAGCGTCGCCGGCACCCAGGCCGGCATTGCCGCCGGCATGCGCGTGTTTTCCTATCACGCCGATCCATTCTCGGACCGCGACGGGCTGGCGGAAGCCGGCGGCGTCCTGTTCGACGACATGCGCGACCTCGCAGGACTGGTGCCGATCCTTTGATCGGACACTGGAGCGGTTCCGCTTTCGTCGAATTGCCGACCCGCTCCAGCTACTTGTTTTACGCAATTCCGGACGGAAAACTGTTTCACATTCTTCCTGGAATTGCTCCGGGCTGTTCGGCGAAATCTTCCGTGCTAGCGTGCAGCCGTCAAACAGCCGGCGGCTCCCACCCCATGAAATTCACCCTGCTTCGCCTCGCCCTCGCTCTTGTGCTTCTGTCATGGCTTTGGGGCCCGGCGAGCGCGGAGAATGTCAGCTTTCCGGACTTTGCCAGCGCCATCCCGGGCCACAAGGACGTCACCTATCTCGACCTCGCCAGGATGGTCATCCCCGATCTGGCGTTGAACGCCGACGGCTTCTACCGCGGCGGCTTGCCGATCGAAATGCGCCACGTCGCCGGTCCGGACAGCGGTGGCTCGCCGCCTGAAACGTCAAGCCTGCCCAATGCTGCGGTGCTTGCCATCAAGGCCGGCGGCAAGGACCGGCTGACCATGCTGTTCGATCTCGGCGACTCTCCCGACAGCGCCGAGGGCTATGCGGTGCTGGCGCTCTACGATCTGCCCGGCGGCAAGCCGGCGCTGCTCGACGCGGTCAATGTCGCCGTCGATCGCAGCACCTATTTTCGCGAACCGAACAAACTGTCGGTCGGCGCCGGTGACGATATCCTCATCACCATGAGCACGCATTTCAATTCCAGCCAGGGCTATGTGATCACGCCGCTGATCATGGTGCGCAACGACAAGTTCGAACTGATCGACATGATCTACACGTTCGATGAAAGGCTATGCACCTACAGCCGCAAGCAGGACATCGCTTTTAAGGCTATTGCCGACGGCCGGCCGCATGCAGCGATCAAGGTGACGGTGACCGATGCCACGATCCCAAGCGGCGAAAGCTGCGACGATGCGGCGCCCGAGGCGTCCTCGAAAGACATTTCAGTCACCTATCATTGGGATAAGAAAGCGTCGCGCTACGTGGCGGGTTCAGACGCCCTCAAAAGGTTGTCAGCAGAGAACGAGAAACGCTTCTGAGCCGAGCGCATTCGTTTGCCCGAGCGGGGAGACCGCGATAAATTCCCCGCACGACCCATGATTGAGGACCCGCCATGGACAAGGGCAAGATTTTTCGCGATCTGCACGCCTCGACCTTCGTCATGCCCAATCCCTGGGATGTCGGCACGACCAAGCTTTTGACTTCCTTCGGCTTCAAGGCGCTGGCCACGACCAGCGCCGGCTTCGCCTTCTCGCGCGGCCTGCCCGACGGCGCCGTGACGTTCGAGGCCATGATCCACCATTGCCGCGAAGTGACGGCGGCAACCGACCTGCCGGTTTCGGCTGATCTCGAGCGCGGCAAGGGCGACAGCGCCGAGCAGGCCGCAGAAACCATCTTCGCGGCGGAAGCCGCGGGCCTTGCCGGCTGCTCGATCGAGGACCATACGGGCGATCTAGAGTATCCAATCTACGAGTTCTCGCATGCAGTCGAACGCGTCGCCGCGGCCGCCGAGGCGGCGCGCGCCTTGAAGCACGATTTCGTCTTCACCGCGCGGGCCGAGAATTTCCTTTGGGGCAAGACCGATCTCGACGACACGATCAAGCGTCTGCAGGCTTTCGAGAAAGCCGGCGCCGACGTGCTCTACGCGCCGGGCCTGAGCGACATCGACACCGTGCGGACGGTCTGCTCCGCGGTCAGCAAGCCGGTCAATGTCATGGCGCGGCCCGGCTTCACCGTGGCCGACCTTGCCGCGGCCGGGGCCAAACGCGTCTCGCTCGGGCCATGGCTGACGAATTTCGCCTTTGGCATGCTGGAAACCGCTGCGCGGGAAATCCAGCAGGACGGCACCTTCGGCTTCACCCGTTCGGCGATGCCGTTCGGCAAGCTGCAGGCGCTGTTCCGCGGGGGCGGTACCGAGCAGGATTAGAGCGTTCAGCGTTTCACGGAAACACCGAACCGCTCTATCCCCTTGTTGCGCATTTCCGGACGGAAAACCGCTACGCGCTTTTCCTGGAATTGGGCTGGACCGGGTCCCGCGCCGAAACCGCCTTGTGCAGACGCACCATCATGGCGGCGGCAAAGAGCGGGGTCAAAAGGTTGAGCAGCGGCACGGCAAGGAAGACCGCGATCAGCAGTCCGGCCAGGAATACCGTGGCCGCATACTTCCGGCGCAGCGCCTTGGCTTCAGCCTCGGGGCGGAAGCGCATGGCGGCGAACTCGAAGAATTCGCGACCCAGCAGATAGCCGTTGACGATGAAGAAGGCGGCGAGGTTGATGCCCGGCACGAGGAGCAGCAGTAGGGCGACGATGTTGCCGAGGATCACGACGCCAAAGAATTTTATCGCCAGCGCCAGCGACTGCAGCACCGGCACGGCGCGGCCGGGCAGATCGCCGGGATAGTCGGTGCGCTCGACCACCTCGGCGATATCGTCGAGGAACAACCCTGCGACGATCGCCGTCACGGGTGCCACGAGCAGCGCCATGCCCATTGCCAACAGGATGCCGGCGATGATGCCGCTCAGCCATCCTGCCCAGGACGGCAGGCCGGGCACAAATGCCTGCAGCCACGGCCATGCCAGCCATTCGAGCAGGCTCTCGATGCCGAACCACAGCGCCACCAAGGCGAGCAGCGTCAGGCCCAGCGTCTTCAGGAAGACGGAGCGGAATTCAGGTGAGAACAGCCGGCTGGCGGCGGCGCGGGCGGCATCGAGGATCACGGCAGGTCCAAGCCCTTACAGAGGAGCGACGATCCCGAGATAGGCGGGCTTGCTAAGCGGCGCAACTAAGCGCGTCGCGTCGACGCGCCTTAGGTTTGTCTCGATGCATGTCGTCCTCCCAAAACCGCCATGCACTTTTGGGCGACATGCATTATTGCGCAAGCCTGGCCAGTCTGGCCGGGATGGTCATGGCCGCGACGCCAACGACGACGAAGCCCATGCCGAACCAGGCGCTCGGCCCGAGGCTTTCGCCCAGAAAGACGGCGCCGATGCCGACGCCGATCGGCACGCGCAGATAGGCCTGCGAGGTGGTGCCGACAGAGCCCAGCGTGTGGATGAGCCGGAAGAAGATCGAAAAGGCGAGCGCGGTGGAGAAGACCGAAAGCCCGAAGAGCGCCAGAATCGACGCCGTCGACGGCGTCAACGTCCAGGGCCGGTCGAAGACGAGGCTCAAGGGAATCAGGATCACGGCGCCGCAGATCATCGAGCCGGCGGCCGGCACCATCGGGTCGAGCCCTCTGAAATTGCGGCCGAAAATGGCGGCGCCGGCATAGCAGACGGTGGCGGCGACGACCGCAAGCTGCTCCCAGAGCTGATGGCCGATGCCGCCCAGCGCCTCGGTGCCGACGATGAGGCAAATGCCGGCGATGCCGGCGCCGACGCCGACCAGCTTGCGCAATGTCACCGGCTCGTGGCGGGTGATCAGCGCCGTCAGCAGAAAGGTGAAGATCGGCGACGTCGCGTTGAGGATCGTGGCAAGCCCGGCGTCGATCGAACGTTCGGCGGCGGCGATCAGCGTGAACGGGATGACGCTGTTGAGGCAGGCCTGGAACATGAAGCGGCGCCACATGACCACCTCCCGCGGCATGGCAAGGCCGCGCCAGCGGATGAGGCCAAGCAGAATGCCGCCGGCGATCAGCGTGCGCCCGGCGATGAAGGTCACTGGCGGGATCGTCTCGACGCCGATCTTGATGAAGGTGTAGGAGGCACCCCACAACACCGCCAGCAGGCCAAGCAGCGCCAGCTCGGTCGTCATCTCGGTCTTATCGGACATGGGATTTCGCGCCTTCAGCCTGTTTCGACGGTCCGTTCTAGCTCACACCGCGGCTTAGATGTTTCGATGACGCTCCAACCATAGCCGCCGTCGCCTCTAACGATATGGTCCAGTTCGGCGCGACGGCTGCCGCAGCAACCGGCCAGAAGTCGGCGAAGCGGAAACCGGTGCCGATTTTCGGGGTAGGCAAAGCGGCTGCGAGCCGCTAGACCCGCGCGCGGCCGGCGTGGCACAAAGCCGGACAGTCGTTGGCGGAGACATTGATGCCGGAATATGACGTGCTTTGCATCGGCAATGCCATTGTCGACATCATCGCGCAATGCGACGAGGCCTTTCTGGAAACCAACGGCATCATCAAGGGCGCGATGAACCTCATCGACACTAGGCGCGCCGAGCTGCTCTACAGCCGCATGGGACCGGCGATCGAAGCTTCAGGCGGTAGCGCTGGCAACACGGCGGCGGGCGTGGCGAGCTTCGGCGGCCGCGCCGCTTTTTTCGGCAAGGTGTCGAACGATGCGCTCGGCGACATCTACAGCCATGATATCCGCGCCCAGGGCGTGGCCTTCGACACCAAGCCACTGCAAGGCGAGCCGCCGACGGCTCGCTCGATGATCTTCGTCACGCCGGACGGCGAGCGCTCGATGAACACCTATCTCGGCGCCTGCGTCGAGCTGGGGCCGGAGGACGTCGAGGCCGACAAGGCGGCCGGCGCCAAGGTCACCTATTTCGAGGGTTATCTGTGGGATCCGCCGCGCGCCAAGGAAGCGATCCGGCAGACCGCGAGGCTGGCGCATGCGGCGGGGCGCGAAGTGTCGATGACGCTGTCGGATTCTTTCTGCGTCGACCGCTACCGCGACGAGTTCCTCGATCTGATGCGCTCCGGCACGGTCGACATCGTCTTCGCCAACAGCCACGAGATCAAGTCGCTCTACCAGACCGCTTCCTTCGAGGACGCGCTGGCGGCGATACGCAAAGATTGCAAGATCGCCGCCGTTACTCGCTCGGAAAAGGGCTCGGTGATCGTGCGCGGCGACGAGACCGTCACTATTCATGCGACCACGATCAAGGAACTGGTCGACACGACCGGCGCGGGCGACCTTTATGCCGCCGGTTTCCTCTATGGATACACGACCGGACGCAGCCTCCAGGACTGCGGCGACCTCGGCTCACTGGCGGCCGGGCTGGTGATCCAGCAGATCGGCCCGCGACCGCGCCAGAATCTGCGCCGCGAAGCGGAACAGGCGGGCCTGCTTTAGTTCCGCCGCGTCATCCCGGTCGGGCGCCAAATGAACCCGGCTGTCGCGCCGCTGTCATAGATCGCTCCTAGAGGCACATTGGGCGTTCCGCGACTGACATTTCAGGACGGCCGCAGCAGTTGGGGTGTCAAAAATGCAAGACAGCAACCTTCACGGTCGCTGCGTCCGTCACCATTGCGATAGCCGCTTTCCGCTGTAGCCGTTCAACGACGGCCCAGTTTGGGAGAAGCGCGGCCCCGCAAGACAGATGCATGACCAGGTTTCAGAATCCGCCTGAAGGAACTTCGCAAGACGCCTTGGCCGGACTTGTGGCCGAGGCTGTGCGACAGGCTTTGATGCAGCATGGCGTCCTAATGGACGCGGAGGCGCTGATCTGCGCCACCGCGATGGCCGGAGGTGTTGCCGCCGCCCTTCCGTTCCTGCCGCAGGCGCAGCGGCTTGCCATCACCTCCTTCAAGGGCAGCTGGACCGGGCTCGCCTCCGAATTCTTCCGCGCGATGGCGGAGAAGATCGCGCGCGCCGAGCCGCGCGACGCAGGCAGCAGGGACGAAAATCCGAAGATCGGGGCCGGCAAGCCCATCCCGCGGCCCTTTGCCGAGCGGGTCTCCGAGCTGCAGTCGATGCTGATCGAAGACTGGGCCGGCGAGGTCGCCGGGTCGACCTATCTGGAAAAGAAGTTCCGTATACCTCGCTCGACGCTGCACCGCTGGCAAAGGCGCGCTGAGGTCGTCGCGCTGCGCAAAGGCGGCCGCAAGCATGTCTTCCCGCTCGCCCAGTTCATCGACGGCAGGCCGGCCCGCGGCATAAGCGAGGTGTTGGCGGCCATCACCAATCCGAGATTGGCCTGGTTCTGGCTCGCTCATCCCTGCCCCGAACTCGATGGCCGCGTCCCCATCGAAATGCTGCGCGAGAGGTCGGCACGTTGAAGACCTACACCGAAACGCGCTTCAACTTCGGTGACAAGAACCTGGTCACCTCCAACGGTGAGGTTGACACCAACCCCGCTGCCAACAAGGCGCCCGACCTGCATTTCGCCTGGATCCAGCTCGGCGGCCTGCGCGTCGGTAAGGACGAAACGCCTTATGACCAGTTCATCGGTTACGCGGGCAATGTCATCCAGGACACGATCATTCCGTACGGCGTCAAGGACACCAACGTCGTCAGCTACTACTTCGATGTGGACGGCGGCTTCTCGGGCGTCATCTCGCTCGAAGAGGGCTCCGGCGTGACCGGCACGATCGACAGCTATGTTCCGCATGTCGTCGGCGGCGTGAAGTACAAGGGCGACTGCGGTGCGGTCACCGGCGTCGTCGCCTATGACAGCAATTACGAGGAAGTCGCCGGCAAGGTTCGCTTGGACGTCAATGTCAGCAAGGAACTGTCGCTGTTCGTCATGGCCGGCTACGGCACCGACGACAACCTGAGCGACGATGCCGGCAACGCCATCGACGCCATGGCCGCGGCTTCTACAAGCCGTGGGCGGCAATTGGGCCGTCTGGGGCGGCGGCACCTACAAGTTCAACGACAAGACGGCGTTCAATCTCCAGGCTTCGGCCGACGACGACAAGAACTACGCTTTGGCGGCGAACGTCGCCTACACCATCGTGCCGGGCTACACGATCAAACCGAAGTCGACTGGAACCACTTCGGCCATTTCTACGACGGCACTCCGTTCGGCAACTGGACCAAGGCCGACAAGAAGGACAGCGTCGGCGGCATCGTCCGCTTCCAGCGCAATTTCTGATCGAAAGCTGCGACCCAAACAGAAAGGCCCGCGGCATCGCCACGGGCCTTTTTGCTTTTGAGTTCGGCAAAGGGCGGGGCGCGGCGGCCGCCCGTCAATTCCCCGCCGTATAGGCCGCGATCGCCGCCATGTTGACGATGTCTGAGTCCTTGGCGTTGAGCGAGACGATCTGCACCGGCTTGTTCAAACCGACCAGCAGCGGGCCGATGACGGTCGAGCCGCCGAGTTCCTGCAGCATCTTGGTCGAGATCGAGGCCGAGTGGAAGGCGGGCATGACCAGCACATTGGCCGAACCGGTCAGCCTGATGAACGGGTACTGCGCCATGGCGCGCGGGTTCAGCGCCACGTCGGCGGCCATCTCGCCGTCATATTCGAAGTCGACGCGGCGCTTGTCGAGGATGCGCACCGCCTCCTGCACCCGCTCGGAGCGCTCGCCCTGCGGATGACCGAAGGTGGAGTAGGCGAGCATCGCAATCCTCGGCTCGTAGCCCATGCGGCGGGCAAACCCGGCCGCCTCCTCGGCGATGTCGGCGATCTGCTCGGCATTCGGCATGTCGTGCACGGCGGTGTCGGCAACCAGCACGGTGCGACCCCTTGCCAGCACGATCGAAACGCCGATCACGCGGTGGCCTGGCTTGGCGTCGATGACGCGGCGCACGTCGTCGAGCGCGGTGGAATAGTTGCGGGTCACGCCGGTGACGATGCCGTCGGCGTCGCCCAGCGCCACCATGCAGGCGGCGAAATGGTTGCGGTCGTTGTTGATCAGGCGCTGACAGTCGCGGAACAGGTAGCCCTTGCGCTGCATGCGTTCGTAGAGATAGTCGGTGTAGATCCCATTGCGGCGCGACAGCCTGGCATTGATGATCTCGAGGCCTTGCTTGTTGAGTTCGATACCGGCGTTGCGGGCATTCTCCTTGATGACGTCGTCGCGGCCGAGCAGGATCGCCGTGCCCAGCCTCTGGTTCACATAGGAGACGGCGGCGCGCATCACCTGCTCCTCCTCCCCTTCGGCGAAGACGATGCGCTTGGGCTGGCGGCGGACGCGGTCGTAGATGCGCTGCAAGGTCGAGGCGATCGGATCTCGGCGGGCGGAGAGCTCATGCGCGTAGCGGTCGAGATCGAGGATCGGCTTGCGGGCGACGCCGGACTCCATCGCGGCCCTGGCCACGGCAAGCGGGATCGCCGAGATCAGGCGCGGATCGAAGGGCACCGGGATGATGTAGTTGGGGCCGAATTTCGGCCGGTTGCCCTGATAGGCGGCGGCGACGTCGTCGGGCACGTCCTGGCGCGCCAGCTCGGCGAGGGCGCGTGCGGCGGCGATTTTCATCTCGTCATTGATGGTGGTGGCCCTGACATCCAGCGCGCCGCGGAAGATGTAGGGAAAGCCCAGCACATTGTTGACCTGGTTCGGGTAATCCGAGCGGCCGGTGGCCATGATGGCGTCGGTGCGGATCTCGCCCACTTCCTCGGGCGTGATCTCCGGATCCGGATTGGCCATCGCGAAGATAATCGGGTTCTTGGCCATCGACTGCACCATGGCGGGGGTCAGCGCGCCCTTGGCGGAAAGCCCGAGAAAGACGTCGCAGCCGTCAAGCGCCTCGGCGAGCGAGCGCGCCTCGGTCTTGACCGCATGCGCCGACTTCCACTGGTTCATGCCTTCGGTGCGGCCCTGGAAGACCACGCCCTTGGTGTCGCACAGGATGATATTTTCCGGCGAAAAACCCATCGCCTTCATCAATTCGATACAGGCGATGCCCGCTGCACCCGCGCCGTTGCAGACCATTTTCGTGGTCTTCATGTCGCGGCCGGTGATCTCCAGCGCGTTGATCAGCCCGGCGGCCGAGATGATGGCGGTACCGTGCTGGTCGTCGTGGAAGACGGGGATGTCCATCAGCTCGCGGAGCCGCTGCTCGATGATGAAGCATTCCGGCGCTTTGATGTCCTCGAGATTGATGCCGCCGAAGGATGGTCCGAGGAAGCGCACGCAGTTGATGAATTCGTCGGCGTCCTCGGTCGCCACTTCGAGGTCGATCGAATCGACATCGGCGAAGCGCTTGAACAGCACCGACTTGCCTTCCATGACCGGCTTCGAAGCCAGGGCGCCGAGATTGCCAAGACCGAGAATTGCGGTGCCATTGGAGATGACGGCGACCATGTTGCCGCGCGTCGTGTAGTCGAAGGCGCGGCTTGGATCCTCCGCAATTGCGCGCACAGGAACGGCGACGCCCGGCGAATAGGCGAGGCTCAGATCGCGTTGCGTGGCCATCGGCTTGGTGGCGACGATCTCCAGCTTGCCCGGCCGACCCATGGCGTGGAATTCGAGCGCCTCCTGCGCGCTGACGGAGGGCCCGCTGCTTTCGGTTTTCCTGGCCATGATGCTTTTGATTTCCTCGCCTGTGCGGCACCGCTTGGGACGGCTGCTTGCTTATGGTTCCCACCGATTAAGGCTACACGCGGCGACTGTAAACCGACAAGCCGGGCGAAGCTGCTTCAACGCAGAAGGCCGGCAATGCGGCGGACCGATTGACGGCGAGCTGGCAGCATGGCTCGCGCTTTCCCCTGCTTTTCGAGCCTCCGGCATTAAACCGCCCTGCCACATCTGCTAGCGTTCGGGCATGAACATGCACATGCCGACCGATACCGATGCCCAGGAAACGACGACGCCGGCGCCCACCATGGGCGGCGTTACGCCGATGATGGAGCAGTATATCGAGATCAAGGCGGCGAACCCGGATTCGCTTCTGTTCTACCGCATGGGCGATTTCTACGAGCTGTTCTTCGACGACGCCGAAAAGGCGAGCCAGGCGCTCGGCATCGTGCTCACCCGGCGCGGCAAGCACCAGGGCCACGACATCCCGATGTGCGGCGTGCCGGTGCATGCGGCGGACGACTATCTGCAGAAGCTGATCGCGCAAGGCTTCCGCGTTGCCGTGTGCGAGCAGATCGAGGACCCGGCGGAAGCCAAGAAGCGTGGCTCGAAATCGGTGGTGCGCCGCGACGTGGTGCGGCTGGTCACGCCGGGCACCATCACCGAGGACAAGCTGCTTGCACCCTCGGAGTCGAGCTTCCTGATGGCGCTGGGGCGAGTGAAGGGTGGCAATGCAGCCAGCCAAGGCAGTTTCGCGCTTGCCTGGATCGACATCTCGACGGGCGCGTTTCGGGTGGCTGAAACCTCGGCCGAACGGCTGCTTGCCGACATTTTCCGCGTCGATCCGCGCGAGCTGATCGTCGCCGAGCCGGTGTTCCATGATGCGGAGCTGCGGCCGGTCTTCGACGTGCTCGGCCGGGTCGCCAACCCGCAGCCGCCGTCGCTGTTCGATTCGGCGTCGGCCACGGGCCGCATCGCCCGCTTCTTCGAGGTGGCGACCCCGGACAGTTTCGGCAGTTTTTCGCGTGCCGAGCTGTCGGCGATCTCGGGCGCCATCGCCTACGTCGAGAAGACGCAGAAGGCCGAGCGGCCGCCGCTGTCGCGGCCGGAGCGCGAGGAGAACGGCTCGACGCTTTTCATCGACCCGGCGACGCGCGCCAATCTGGAACTCCTGCGCACGCTATCCGGCAGCCGCGAGGGCTCGCTGTTCAAGGCGATCGACCGGACCGTGACCGGGGGCGGGGCGAGACTGCTCGCCGACCGGCTGATGGCGCCGCTGACCGACCCGGCATTGATTTCCGCTAGGCTGGATTCGGTGTCGTTCTTTCGCGCCGAAGCGCGGCTTTGCCAGGGATTGCGAACGAGCCTGAAAAGTGTCGCCGACATGCCGAGGGCGCTCTCCAGGCTGGCGCTCCACCGCGGCGGCCCGCGCGACCTTGGCGCGCTCAGCGCCGGCTTCGAGGCCGCGGGCGCGATCGCCGCACTGTTTGCGACGACGGCGCTCCCCGCCGAACTCGCCGCGGCGCTCGCGGCGATCCATGGCTTGCCCAAGGCGCTCGCCCGCCATCTCGGCGAGGCGCTCGACGACGAATTGCCGCTCATCAGGCGCGACGGCGGCTTCGTGCGATCAGGCTACAATGCCGAACTCGACGAGATGCGGGCGTTGCGCGATGAGTCGCGAAAGGTGATCGCCGGGCTGGAGCGCTCATTGATCGAAGAGACCGGCATCCGCTCGCTGAAGATCCGGCACAACAATGTGCTCGGCTACTATATCGAGGTGACGGCCAACCATCATTCGATCATGACCGGCAGCGACGCTGCGAAGGCGCGCTTCATCCATCGCCAGACCATGGCCAACGCCATGCGCTTCACCACGACGGAACTGGCGGAGCTGGAATCGAAGATCGCCAATGCCGCCGATAAGGCGCTGAGCATCGAGCTTGCCACCTTCGACCGGCTGACGGCGGAAGTGGTGAGCGAGGCCGACAGCATCCGCGCCGGGGCCGAGGCACTTGCAGTCCTCGACGTATCGTCGGCCTTGGCGCTGCTTTCCGAAAGGGAGGGCTGGTGCCGGCCGGTCGTGGATTCCAGCCTCGCCTTCGAGATTGCCGGCGGCCGCCACCCGGTGGTCGAACAGGCGCTCAGGCGATCAGGCGAAGGTCCGTTCGTCGCCAATGACTGCGACCTCTCGCCTGAAAACGGGGCAAAGGCCGGCGCCATCTGGCTGCTCACCGGCCCGAACATGGGCGGCAAGTCGACCTTCCTGAGGCAGAACGCGCTGATCGCCATCCTTGCCCAGACCGGCTCCTTCGTGCCGGCCGAAAGCACCCATATCGGTGTCGTCGACCGGCTGTTCTCGCGCGTCGGCGCCTCGGACGATCTCGCTCGCGGCCGCTCGACCTTCATGGTCGAGATGGTCGAGACCGCGGCGATCCTAAACCAGGCCGGGGAGCGGGCACTGGTCATCCTTGACGAGATCGGCCGCGGCACCGCGACCTTCGACGGTCTGTCGATCGCCTGGGCGGCGGTCGAATATCTGCATGAGAAGAACCGTTGTCGTGCGATCTTCGCCACACATTTCCACGAGATGACGGCGCTGGCCGGCAAGCTTTCGCGGCTCTCCAACGTCACCATGCGGGTCAAGGAATGGGAAGGCGACGTCGTCTTCCTGCACGAGGTCGGCAAGGGTGCCGCCGACCGTTCGTACGGCGTGCAGGTAGCTCGGCTCGCCGGACTGCCGGAAGCGGTGGTGGCGCGCGCCAAGGAAGTGCTGCACCAGCTCGAGGAAGGCGAAGTTTCCGGCAAGACCAACCGGCTGGTCGACGATCTGCCGCTGTTTTCGGTGGCGGTGAAGCGCGAAGCGCCGAAGCCGGCGAAGAACGATGTCCTGGGCGAAGCACTGGGCGCGATCAATCCGGACGAGATGACGCCAAGGGAGGCGCTGGAGGCGCTCTACAGGCTGAAGGGGCTGGCGGCGAAATAAGGCTTTCCAGCGTCATTGCGAGCGCGCCTAGATCATCTCCAGCCCGCGCTTGCGCGTCGGCGGCGGGAAGGCGCGGTCAAGTTCGGCAAGCTCTTCCGCCGTCAGGACGATGTCGAGCGCCGCAGCATTCTGGCGGACGTGCTCCTGCCGGCTGGCCTTCGGGATGGCAACGACGCCTTTCTGCGTCATTACCCAGGCAAGCGCGATCTGCGCGGCGGTGGCGTTGTGGCGGGCGGCAACGGCGTCGAGTCTGGCGTTGCGCGCCAGCGCGCCCTGCTCGACCGGCGAATAGGCCATCAGCGGGATGCCGCGCTCAAGGCTCCAGGGCGCGAGGTCGAATTCCGGACCGCGCCGAGAGAGATTGTAGAGGACCTGGTTGGTTTGGACGTGGGCGCCGGAGGGTAGGCCGACCAGTTCCTCCATCTCGTCGGTATCGAAATTGCTGACGCCCCAATGGCGGATCTTGCCGGCCGCCTTCAAGGCCTCGAAGGCTCCGATCGTTTCCGACAGCGGCACGCTGCCCGGCCAGTGCAGCAGATAGAGGTCGATGCGGTCGGTGGCGAGCCGTTTCAGACTGTTCTCGCAGGCCCGCTTGACGCCGGCGCGCGAGGCGTTGGACGGCAGTACCTTGGAAACCAGAAAAGTCTCGTCGCGGCGTCCGGCGATGGCTTCCGCCACCACCTCCTCGGCGCCGCCGCCGGCATACATTTCCGCCGTATCGATAAGCGTGATGCCGAGATCCAGCCCAAGCCTCAGCGCCGCGACCTCGTCGGCGCGGCGCCGGCCGTCCTCACCCATCTTCCACGTGCCTTGACCCAGCACCGGAACGGCTTCGCCTGACGGCAGGAAAGTGGTTCTGATTTTAGAAGACATGGCCCGCTCCGCGTGAGGCTGGATCGCAGCACAAGCATGGCCGAAAATCCAGGCCGAAGTCCTCGCCTTCGTCCGGGATTTCCGGCGCGGGGAACTAGTTCACCGGATGCTTGGCAAGCCAATCCTGCATTTTTTTGATCTCGGCTTCCTGCGCCTTGACGACGTTCTCGGCGAGCTTGCGGATTTCCGGGTCCTTGCCGTTGGCGATCACCACCTTGGCCATGTCGATGGCTCCCTGGTGATGCGGGATCATGCCGCGGACGAAATCGACATCGGCATTGCCGGTGTAGTTGAGCATCATGTCCTTGTGCATCTTGTCCATGGCCGCCTTGTAGCCAGCGGTTGCGGGGCTGTCCGCGCCCATGGCCATCCCGGACATGTCGTGCTTCATTTCGTCCGATTGCGCGGGCACGCTTTCGAGGAACACCGCGATCAGCATTCCCGCCGCCATCAGCAGCAGCACAATCTTCTTGGCCAAGGTCATCCAATATCTCCTGTTGAATGGAATGTCGTATTTGGGGGCGTCGCTCAGAGTTTCAACGTTCTCAGCCGCAGCGCGTTGCCGATCACCGAGACCGACGACAGGCTCATCGCCGCCGCTGCGATCATCGGCGACAGAAGCATACCGGCGAGCGGGTAGAGCACTCCGGCGGCGACCGGCACGCCGAGCACGTTGTAGAGGAAGGCGAAGAACAGGTTCTGGCGAATGTTGCGGATCGTCGCCTGGGCCAGTGTGCGGGCTCTGACGATGCCGTTGAGATCGCCCTTGACCAGCGTGATGCCGGCGCTTTCGACCGCGACGTCGGCGCCGGTGCCCATGGCGATGCCGACATCGGCTCCGGCAAGCGCCGGCGCATCGTTGACGCCGTCGCCGGCCATGGCGATGCCGGCGCCCCTGGCGCGCAGTTCGTCGACAAGTGCCGCCTTCCGATCCGGCAGCAGCCCGGCGCGGACCTCGTCGATGCCGAGCCTGCCGGCGATCGCTTTTGCCGTGCGCTCGTTGTCGCCGGTCGCCATGATGATCCTCAAGCCCTTGTCGTGCAGCGCCTTGATCGCCTCGGCCGTGGTTGCCTTGAGCGGATCGGCGACGGCAACCAGGCCGGCAAGCTTGCCGCCGACGGCAACGAACATCGCCGTCTTGCCTTCGGCCTGCAGCGCCTCCGCGCTGGCGGAAACGGGCGCGGTGTCGACGCCGAGGTCGGCCATCATCGCCGCATTGCCGAGCGCAACCTTCCTGCCGGACACGGTACCGGCAACGCCCTTGCCGGTTATCGCCTCGAAGTCCTCGGCACCTGCAAGCTTGGCGCCGCGTTCGGCGGCACCTTCGACGATCGCCTCGGCGAGCGGGTGTTCCGAGCCCTTTTCGAGCGTCGCGGCGAGCGCCAGCAATTCATTCTCCGCAATGCCTTCGGCGGCGACGACATCGGTCAGCCGCGGCCGGCCCTCGGTCAAGGTGCCGGTCTTGTCGACGATCAGTGTGTCGACGGAGGCGAAGCGCTCCAACGCCGCCGCTTCCTTGATCAGCACGCCGGCATGCGCGCCGCGGCCGGTCGCAGTCATGATCGACATCGGCGTGGCCAAGCCGAGCGCGCAGGGACAGGCGATGATCAGCACCGACACCGCCGACACGATGGCGTAGGCCAGGCTGGGCTCGGGGCCGAAGAGCGACCATACAATGAAGGCGATGATCGCCACCAGCACGACAGCCGGCACGAAGTAAAAGGAAACTCGATCTGCCAGCCCCTGGATCGGCGCGCGCGAGCGCTGCGCCTTGGCGACCATTTCGACGATGCGCGAAAGCGTGGTCTCGGCGCCGACCTTTTCGGCACGCATGATGAGGGAGCCGTTCTTGTTGAGCGTCCCGCCGGTGAGCGAATCGCCCTCCGACTTCTCGATCGGCAGCGGCTCGCCGGTGATCATCGATTCGTCGATGGCCGAGCGCCCCTCGTGCACGATGCCGTCGACCGGCACGGCGTCTCCGGGGCGGATACGGAGCCTGTCCCCGGTCTTGACGCTGTCGAGCGGCACGTCCTTTTCGGTCCCGTCAGCGCCGATCAGGCGCGCCGTCTTCGGCGCGAGGTCGAGCAAGGCGCGAACGGCCGAGCCCGTGCGCTCGCGGGCTCTGAGTTCCAGCACCTGGCCGAGGAACACCAGCGCGACGATGACCGCGGCCGCCTCGAAATAAACCGGCACGCTGCCGTCATGGCCGCGAAATTGGTGCGGGAAGACATCCGGGAACAGCGTCGCGACAAGGCTGAAGAGATAGGCAGCGCCGACGCCGAGCGAAATCAGCGTCCACATATTGGGACTGCGGTTGAGCAGCGATGCCCAGCCACGATGGAAGAACGGAAACGCCGCCCACAGCACGACCGGACTCGCCAGCGCCAGCTCTGCCCATGTCTTCGTGCGGCCGTCGACGAAGCTTTCGAAGCTGACGCCGAGCATCGGCGCCATTGCGATGATGAGAAGCGGCAGCGAAAGCACGGCGCTGACCCAGAAGCGGCGGGTGAAATCGACAAGCTCCGGATTCGGGCCTTCGTCCCCGGACGGCACGCCCACCGGCTCCAGCGCCATACCGCAGATCGGGCAGGAGCCGGGCCTGTCGCGAATGATCTCGGGATGCATCGGACAGGTGTATTGTGTGCCCTTAGGCATCGGCTGCGGCGCAGGCCGGCCGGCAAGATACTTTGCCGGCTCGGCTTCGAACTTGTCCTTGCATCCGGCCGAACAGAAATAGAAACCCTGCCCCTCGTGTCGGACAAAATGCCTGGCGCTAGCGCGGTCGACATTCATGCCGCAGACGGGATCGGTGGCCGTCAGATATTTGTCCGGCTCGGCCTGGAACTTCGTGCGGCAGCGCTCGCTGCAGAAATGAAAGGTCCTGCCGCCATGCTCGGCCGCCGGCTTGCCGGCCGCCGGATCGACCGCCATGCCGCAGACGGGGTCGCGAATCACCGCTTCGGTCGCAGGCCGAGCATTCTTCCCCGAACAGCAGGATGCGCCGTGCGCATGATGATGGTTATGGTCGGAATGGGTCATCAGCAAATGCCTCGGAACTCTCGGATTGAGGCGGAGGTAGTCCTTCCAGTAACTGGAAGGTCAAGGGTCAGTTTCGATTTTTTAGTCTAGAAAGTTGATCGGCTGAGCGTCGAACGCACCTTCCGCGTGATGGAATTCGGCCTGTCGCACGCCCCATACACAGCGCGAAGAAAACGCGCTATAGACGCCGCCGAATGGCCAAGATCTCCCTCAAACTCGACGAAATCATCGATGGCGACGCTTTGCGCCGCGACATGACTGCGCTGACGGCGCCGAGCGCAGGCGACGGCTCCGGCAAGGCTGCCCGCACAGCGGTTCTCCAACTGCTCAAGGGCAAGCTCGCGGAAGGGCGAACGATCGCCGAGGCGATGCTGAAGCAGGATGGCGGCGGCCATGCCTGCGCCGAGCGGCTGTCGCATCTGATGGACGAGTTGATCCGGGCGCTTTACGATTTCGCGGCCACCCACGTCTACCAGGTCAAGAACCGCTCCGCCGCCGAGCGCATGGCGGTCGTCGCGGTCGGCGGCTACGGCCGCGGCACGCTGGCGCCGGGCTCCGACATCGACCTGTTGTTCCTGCTCCCTTACAAGCAGACGCCGTGGGGCGAGCAGATCGTCGAATACATGCTCTACATGCTGTGGGACATGGGGCTGAAGGTCGGCCACGCCACCCGCAACATCGAAGAGTGTCTGAGGCTCTCGCGCACCGACATCACTATCCGCACCTCGATCCTGGAAGCGCGCTTCCTGTGGGGCGAACGCAAGCTCTACGACGAACTGCTCACCCGCTTCGACCACGAAGTGGTGCGCACCACCGGACCCGAATATGTGCAGGCCAAGCTCGCCGAACGCGACGAGCGCCACGCCAAGGCGGGCGAGAGCCGATACCTCGTCGAGCCCAATGTCAAGGACGGCAAGGGCGGCTTGCGCGATCTGCAGACGCTGTTCTGGATCGGCAAATACTTCTACCGCGTGCGTACCGGCCAGGAACTGGTCGAGAAAGGCGTCTTCACCGAAGCCGAGTATCGCGAGTTCCAGAAGGCCGAGGACTTCCTATGGGCGGTGCGCTGCCACATGCATTTCCTCACCGGCAAGGCGGAAGAGCGGCTGCATTTCGACATCCAGCGCGAGATCGCCGAGCGGCTGGGCTACACCACCCATCCCGGGCTGTCGGCGGTCGAGCGCTTCATGAAGCACTACTTCCTGGTCGCCAAGGATGTTGGGGATCTCACTCGCATCTTCTGCGCCGCGCTCGAGGAAGAGCAGGCCAAGCATGTGCCCGGCTTCAACCGCATCTTTCTCACCTTCTCGCGGCGCAAGCGCAAGCTTGCCGGCACGTCCGACTTCATTGTCGACAACCACCGCATCAACATTGCCGACGACAGCGTGTTCGAACGCGATCCGGTCAACCTGCTTCGGCTGTTCTGGTTCGCCGACAAGCACGGGCTGGAGTTCCACCCCGACGCGCTGAAGCTGCTGACCCGGTCGCTCGGCCTGGCCAACAAGTCGCTCAGGCGCGACGAGGAGGCCAACCGGTTGTTCCTCGATATCCTGACCTCGGACCGCAATGCCGAGCTCAATCTCAGGCGCATGAACGAGGCCGGACTGCTCGGCAAGCTGATCCCCGACTTCGGCAAGATCGTCGCCATGATGCAGTTCTCGATGTACCACCATTATACGGTGGACGAGCATCTCATCCGCTGCATTGGCGTGCTGGCCGAGATCGAGCGCGGCGACGGTGCCAAGGTGCATCCGCTGTCGCACTCGCTGATGCCGGGGCTGAAGAAGAGCCGCGAGGCGCTCTATGTCGCGGTGCTCTTGCACGACATCGCCAAGGGCCGGCCGGAGGACCATTCGGAGGCCGGCGCCAGGATCGCGCGGCGCATCTGTCCGCATATGGGGCTGTCGGCCGCCGACACCGAGACCGTCGCCTGGCTGGTCGAAAACCATCTCGTGATGTCGATGACGGCGCAGACGCGCGACCTCAACGACCGCAAGACGATCGAGGATTTTGCCTCGATCGTGCAATCGGTGGAGCGGCTGAAGCTGCTTCTGATCCTGACCGTCTGCGACATTCGGGGCGTTGGGCCCGGCGTGTGGAACGGCTGGAAGGGACAATTGCTGCGCACGCTCTATTTCGAAACCGAGTTGCTCTTGACCGGGGGCTTCTCCGAAGTGTCGCGCGCCGAGCGCACCTCCGCCGCGCGCGAGCGGCTCGCCGAGGCGCTTTCCGCATGGCCGGCGAAGGAGCGCAAGCGCTATGTCGCCCAGCACTACGAAAACTATCTGCTGACCGTCGACCTGCCCGACCAGTTGCGCCACGCCGAATTCGTCCGCGAGGCGGATGTGGCCGGCAGGAAGCTCGCCACGATTGTGAAGACGCATGAGTTCGAAGCGGTAACCGAGATCACCGTGCTGGCGCCGGACCATCCGCGCCTGCTGTCGGTGATCGCCGGCGCCTGTGCCGCGGCCGGCGGCAACATCGTCGATGCGCAGATCTTCACCACCTCTGACGGGCGGGCGCTGGACACCATTTTGATCTCCAGAGAATTCGATCGCGACGAGGACGAGCGGCGGCGGGCCGAACGCGTCGGCAAGCTGATCGAGGACGTGCTGTCCGGCAAGAGCTGGCTGCCCGAGATGATCGAGAAGCGCGCCAAGCCGAAGCGCGGCGCCAAGGCCTTCCGCATTCCGCCGCGCGCCGAGATCCGCAACACGCTGTCGAACCGTTTTTCCGTGATCGAAATCGAGGGGCTGGACCGGCCCGGCCTGCTCTCAGAGGTCACCGGCGCGCTGTCGGACCTATCGCTCGATATCGCCTCGGCCCACATCACCACCTTCGGCGAAAAGGTCATCGACACCTTCTATGTCACCGACCTTACCGGCCAGAAGATCGACAGCCCGACGCGCACGGCCACGATCCACAAGCGGCTGATCGACACACTCGAAGGCAACGCGCCCGAACGCAACGGCAAGGCCAAGGCGGCGGCCGCCGAGTGATCATCACCATCCATTTGACGCAATTCCGCAGGCAGTCATCCTCCGCATGAGCCTTGTCAAAAAATTCGCCACCGTCGCCTCCGGCACGCTGATGAGCCGCGCGCTGGGTTTCGGCCGCGAGATGCTGATGGCGGCGGCCCTCGGCACCGGACCGGTCGCCGACGCCTTCAACGCCGCCTTCCAGTTTCCCAACACCTTCCGCCGGCTGTTCGCCGAAGGCGCCTTCAACGCCGCCTTCGTGCCGCTGTTCGCCAAGGAGATCGAAACGCACGGCACCGACGGCGCAAAGCGCTTCTCGGAGGAAGTGTTCGGCGTGCTGTTCTCGGCGCTTCTGGCGCTCACCATCGCCATGGAACTGGCGATGCCGCTGATCGTCCGCTACCTGGTGGCGCCGGGCTTTGGCGACATTCCGGGCAAGTTCGAGACGACCGTCCGGCTGGCGACGATCATGTTCCCCTATCTGATCTGCATGTCGCTCGGCGCCATGATGGCCGGCATGCTGAACTCGCTGCGCCGCTATTTCGCCGCAGCGATCGCCCCCGCTTTCCTCAACATCATCCTGATCAGCGTGCTCGCCTATGCCTGGTATCATGGGCTCGACGCGCATGATGTCGGCTTCGGCCTGTCCTGGGGCGTGCTGGCGGCGGGCATCGTGCAGCTCGCCATCGTCTGGGTAGCGGTGCGCCATGCCGGCATCTCGATCGGCTTCCGCCGGCCCAAGATGACGCCGAACGTCAAGCGGCTCCTGATCCTGGCGCTGCCGGCCGCTATTACCGGTGGCATCACCCAAATCAACCAGCTGATCGGCACGGCGATTGCCTCCGGGCAGAACAGCGCCGTGTCATCGCT
Organism: Mesorhizobium sp. WSM4989; assembly: GCF_029625795.1. Classification (NCBI taxonomy): domain Bacteria; kingdom Pseudomonadati; phylum Pseudomonadota; class Alphaproteobacteria; order Hyphomicrobiales; family Phyllobacteriaceae; genus Mesorhizobium; species Mesorhizobium sp. WSM4989. Next base: position 1,814,484 of record NZ_JARTVN010000001.1, read on the forward strand.
CGCCTATGCCGATCGCATCTACCAGCTGCCGCTCGGCGTCGTCGGCGTCGCGGTGGCGATCGTGCTGCTGCCGGAGCTGTCGCGGGCTTTGAAATCGGGCAATCTGATCGAGGCGGCCAATTTGCAGAACCGCTCGGTCGAATTCACGCTGTTCATGACCTTGCCGGCGGCCGCGGCGCTTTGGGTGATGTCGGAGCCGATCGTGCGACTGGTCTATGAGCGCGGCGCCTTCGCCGCCAACCATTCGACGCCGATCGTCGCCTCGATCCTGGCGATCTTCGGCCTCGGCCTGCCGGCCTTCGTGCTGATCAAGGCCTTCACGCCCGGCTATTTCGCGCGCGAGGACACGCGCACGCCGATGATCTTCGCCGCCATCTCCGTCGGCGTGAACGTCGCCACCGCGCTGAGCTTGTTTCCTTCGATGGGCGCGCCGGGCATCGCCGTCGCCTCGGCCGTCGCCGGCTGGGTCAACGCGGCTTTGCTGCTCGGCATGTTGATAAAGCGCGGCCACTGGGGTCGTGACATACCGCTCTTGAAGCGCATTCCCCGGCTGGTGCTGTCGGCTGTTGTGATGGCGGTCGCGCTCTATTTCGCCGAGCACTATTTCGCGGCAAGGCTCGGACCCGGCTCGCCGCTGGTGATCAAGGCGACGACGCTGCTCGCGCTTGTCGGCGGGGGTGCGGCGCTCTACTTCATCACCGCCTTCGGCACCGGCGGCGCCGATTTCGGCATGATCCGTCGGAACGTGAAGCGCGGCACGGGGAAATCTGCGCCGCGGAAATCGAACACCGGCTTGGATGAATAACTCGAGCTGGCTTTCAGCAACACCGGTCTTGATCCCGCATTCGCCTTCGTCCATAAGCCCGCCGTCGCAAGACTTTCGCCGCGCGCGGTTTCCAGCCGCATGATTGGCTCCAAAAAGTCTGCAACTTTTTGGAATCATGCGTATACGGCCCTCCACAAGCCATGAGGAAATCATGTCCGCCTTCAAGCCCCTCGTCTTCTCGGGCGTCCAGCCGACCGGCAATTTGCATCTCGGCAACTATCTCGGCGCCATCAAAAAATTCGTCGCCCTCCAGGAACAGTCCGACTGCATTTATTGCGTCGTCGACCTGCATTCGCTGACGGCGCAGCTCGTGCACCAGGACCTTGGCGACCAGACGCGCTCGATCACCGCCGCGTTCCTGGCATCGGGCATCGACCCCAAGAAGCACATCGTCTTCAACCAATCGCGAGTCATCCAGCACGCCGAGTTGGCCTGGATCTTCAACTGCGTGGCGCGCATCGGCTGGATGTACCGGATGACGCAGTTCAAGGACAAAGCCGGCAAGGACCGCGAGAACGCCTCGCTCGGCCTGCTCGCCTATCCGAGCCTGATGGCCGCCGACATCCTGCTCTACCGCGCCACCCATGTGCCCGTGGGCGAGGATCAGAAGCAGCATCTGGAATTGACCCGCGACATCGCGCAAAAATTCAACAACGACTTCTCGGAAAAGATCGCGGCGCTCGGCGTCGGCGTCGAGATGCAGGTCGGCGAAGAGACGGTGAACGGCTACTTCCCGATCACCGAACCGGTGATCGGCGGTCCTGCGGCGCGCATCATGAGCCTGCGCGACGGCTCGAAGAAGATGTCGAAGTCGGACCCGTCGGACCTGTCGCGCATCAACCTCACCGACGATGCCGACACAATCTCGAAGAAGATCCGCAAGGCCAAGACCGATCCGGAGGCCTTGCCGAGTGAAGTCGGCGGGCTGGAAAGCCGGCCGGAAGCCGAAAACCTGGTCGGCATCTATGCCGGCCTCGCCGAAATTTCCAAAGCCGACGTGCTGAAGGAATATGGCGGCCAGCAGTTTTCCGTGTTCAAGCCGGCGCTGGCCGACCTTGCGGTCGAAAAGCTCGCGCCGATCGCCTCGGAGATGCGCCGCATCGAGGGCGACCGCGCCTATGTCGACGCCGTGCTCAAGGACGGCGGCGAGCGCGCCCGCGCGATCGCCGAAGGCACGATGAAGACGGTGCGCGACATCATCGGCCTGTTGCAGGACTGATCGGTCCTCGCTGGTTGACTGGGATCGCCATACCGGCCGGCGGCTTGCCGCCGGTCCGTGGCGGTGGCAGATTGCGGCCGAATTGATCCCGAGCGGACAGACATGGTTTCCAAACGCCTCAGCCGTGAAGCCGGACATCGCCGCAAATTCCTGGCGATCATCGACGATACGCCGGAATGCGAGCGCGCGGTCGCCTACGCATCGACGCGCGCACAGAGCACCAGCGGCGTGCTGGTCCTGCTCTACGTGATCGAGCCGGACGATTTCCAGCATTGGCTGGGGGTTGAGAAGATCATGCGCGAGGAAGCCAACGCGACCGCGCGCGCGGCGCTCGACACCTATGCCAGCAAGGTGCGCCAGAAGGTCGGCATCGAGCCGGAACTGGTGGTGCGCGAAGGCAAGCCGACCGAGGAAATCCACAAGCTCATCGAGGAAGACCAGGACATCGCCATCCTGGTGCTGGCGGCCGGCGCCGGCAAGGAAGGTCCGGGGCCACTGGTGAGTGCGGTGGCCGGCCGGGGCGCCGCCTTCCCCATCCCGGTTACCGTGGTGCCGCAGAACCTCTCCGACGAGGAAATCGAGAGCCTGGCCTGAATTGGGAAGGCCCCTCCTGCCCGATTGGAACGTCGCCGATCCGCAGATACACATCGATGTTATCAACCAGCCCATAGCCCTTGGCCCGTGTCGGCGGCGCGCCATTTGGAATGGTCACGGAAACGCCATTCCAAAGGAGCGCCGGTGGACGAATCAACCCGGAAAGCAGGGCGTAGCGGCACGTCAAAGCCGCGAAACGCTGGGACTGGATCACCGGTGCAGCCGCGCTCGCAGGCAGCGCGATCACAGCAAAAAGCCCGGCAGACGCCTGATGCGCAGCAGGAGCGCAGGCACCGCGTGCTCGCCAAGGGGCACCCGGCCATGGTGGACAGCATCGCCGGCGCGATTACGGTCAAGAATCTCGATCTCTACTATGTCGTCGCTCCCGACGCCCAGATACCGCTGAAAGGCGAGCACGGCTTCGGGCTCTATTTCCACGACTGCCGTTTCCTCGGCGGCTATGAGATGACGCTGGGCGGTTTGCCGCCGATCGTGTTGGCCTCGACCGCGCAAAGAGGTTACGCCGCGCTTTTCGAACTGGCCAATCCCGACCTGCATTGCGATGGGGGGCGACTGATCCCCAAGGACGAGCTCGGCATCCGCTGGGAGCGCATTCTCGATGCGGAGCAAACATGCCTGCGAGAGGTTCTGACCATCCAGAATCTCGGCCACGAGCCGCATGGCTTTCCGCTGGCCCTGCACTTCGGCGCCGGCTTCGAGGACATTTTCAATGTGCGCGGACTGGTGCCGAAGAACCTCGGCAGGTGCGAGCGGCCCGCCTGGCGCGACGGCAGCCTCCACTTTGTCTATCACGGCGCCGACCACGTCCGCAGAACGGCAGCAATCGGTTTTTTGCCGGCACCCGATGCCATGCACAGAACGGCGGCCGAGTTCCGGTTCGATGTGGCCCCAGGAGAAAAGCGTACCATCGCGATCACCATAGAATTGAGGGAACTGTCGGAAGAGCCGGAGGCCGAGCAAATGAGCCAGCACCCGGCGTTTGCTCTCGAGGGCTTTGCCGGGACGGTTCAGGCGGATACTGAAAAATGGCTGGAGCAACACACGAAGTTCGACAGCGACAGCCTGCTGCTCAACAGCATCATGGACCGTTCGCTGCGCGATCTCGCGGTGCTCCGGTCGGATCTTGGCAACAGGGAGTATTTCGCAGCCGGCGTGCCGTGGTACGTCGCGCTGTTTGGACGCGACAGCCTGATCGTCGCGCTCGAGATGCTCGCCTTCCAGCCGGAGATCGCCGCCCAGACGCTGCGCCTTCTCGCCGGCTATCAGGGACGTCGAACGGATCGATGGCGAGAGGAGCAGCCCGGCAAGATACTGCATGAGCTGCGCGTCGGCGAGCTCGCTCGCGCGGGCAATGTCCCACATGCCAGATTCTACTGCACGGTCGACGCGACCCCGCTCTTCCTGCTGCTTCTCGGCCGCTATGCCGCGTGGACAGGCGACGTGGGGCTCTTCCGCGAACTGCGGGAGCCGGTGGAAAAGGCCTTGGGCTGGATCGCCAAGGCCGGAGACGGGCATGGCGAAGGCTATGTCAAATACCGGACCATCTCGGAAAGCGGTCTCGTCAACCAGGGGTGGAAGGATTCGGCCGACGCGATCGTCAGGACCGACGGCAGCATCGCCAGGCCGCCGATCGCGCTGGTCGAGGTGCAGGGCTATGTGTTTGCGGCCAAGCATGCCATCGCCGATCTCTACGAACGCATTGGCGAGCGCAACAGCGCCAGGCAGGTTCGCGGCGAGGCCGAAAAGCTTCGGACACGGTTCAACCGCGACTTCTGGTGCGAGGACCTGGACACTTTCGCGCTGGCGCTCGAGGCGCGCGGCCGCCCGGTCGCGGTCGTTTCCTCCAACCCGGGCCATGCGCTGTGGACCGGTATCGCGGATCGGGGCAAGGGCCGCCGAACCGTCCGGCGGCTGATGCAGGACGACATGTTCAACGGCTGGGGCGTGCGCACGCTCTCGAGCGCGGCGCGGCGCTACAATCCCGTCGGATATCATCTCGGCACCGTCTGGCCGCATGACAATGCGCTGCTGGCGGCCGGCTGCCGGCGGTATGGCGAGGACGGCGCGGCGCTGCGGATCTTCACCGCCATTGTCGAAGCGGCGATGCACTTCCGCCATCACCGGCTGCCGGAGGCAATGGCGGGCTTTCAGCGCAACGATTTCCAGGTGCCGGTGCACTATCCCGTGGCCTGCCACCCGCAGGCATGGGCAGCGGGCGCGGTGCCGTTCCTGGTGACCACCTGCCTCGGCCTGGAGCCCGACGCCTTCGCAAACAAGCTGCGGATCGTGCGGCCGCGACTGCCCGATTTCGTCAGCCGCATCGAGCTTCGCGGGCTGCGGGTCGGCGAGGCAAGCGCCGACCTCGCATTCATGCGCACGGCGGACGGCGCCGAGGTGAACATCCAGAAGACGAGTGGACAACTCAGCGTGGAAGTCGGAGGATAGGCTTGCCGTGGCGAAGCGCTCCGCCGGGGCAAAAACATTCCGCCAGCCAGCCGTTCGGGCGACGCGTTTCGCTTGAATGTCCAGCCGATAGAGCCTATTTAGAACTATTCCAAACTATCGGCCCGGAAGGGCCTGGAGATATCCATGTTCATCCAGACCGAATCGACGCCGAACCCGGCGACGCTGAAATTCCTGCCCGGCAAGGAAGTGCTGCGCGACGGCACCGCCGACTTCCGCGACGCCGAAGGCGCCGCGCAGGCTTCGCCGCTGGCCGGCCGGCTGTTCGAGATCCCCGGCGTCACCGGCGTCTTCTTCGGCTACGACTTCATCACCGTGACCAAGGACGGTCCCGACTGGCAGCACCTGAAGCCGGCAATCCTCGGCGCCATCATGGAGCATTTCATGTCCGGGGCGCCGGTCATGGCTTCGGCTGCCCCGGCCAACGATGCCGGCCAGGCCGGCGAATTCTACGACAAGGCGGATGAGGAGCTGGTGCTGACCATCAAGGAGCTGCTCGACACCCGCGTGCGCCCGGCGGTCGCGCAGGATGGTGGCGACATCACCTTCCGCGGCTTCGAGAACGGCACCGTGTTCCTGCACATGAAGGGTGCTTGCGCCGGTTGCCCGTCGTCGACGGCGACGCTGAAGCACGGCATCCAGAACCTGCTTCGCCATTTTGTTCCGGAAGTGCAGCAGGTCGAGCAGGTCGCCTGACAATTCTGCTCCGCCCGCCGCCTGTGGCGATTTTCTGGGCTTCTCGGCGGAGCGAATTTTCCCCAAGCCGCAAAAACAAAAAACCGGGCCCCAACAGCCCGGTTTTCTGTCTTTGGACGTCTTGTTGTTGCCTAGACGGTCCGCTCACGAAAGCTTTTGTCCGCGCGCCATCATGATCACATCACAATGACCTTGGCGCCGACCGAAGTGCGGTCGTAGAGATCGATAATGTCCTGGTTCATCAGGCGGATGCAGCCCGATGACATCGCCTTGCCGATGGAGAACCACTCCGGGCTGCCATGCAGGCGGTAGCCCATGTCGCCGCCCTTGTTGAACAGATACATGGCGCGCGCGCCGAGCGGGTTCTTCAGGCCCGGCTCCATGCCGCCCGCGAATTTGGCGAGTTCGGGCTGGCGCTTGATCATCGGCGCCGGCGGCGTCCAGGTCGGCCATTCGCGCTTCAGCGCGATATGGGCGGTGCCGTGCCACTCGAAGCCCTCGCGGCCGACGCCGATGCCGTAGCGCATGGCCATGCCGTCACCCTCGACAAAGTAGAGGAACTTGTTCTGGGTGTCGACGATGATGGTGCCGGGCTTCTCGGGAGTGTCGTAGCGCACTTCCTGCCGGCGGAAGCGGGCCGGAACCTTCTCGATCGGGATGCGCGGCAGCTGATAGCCGGCATCGGTCATCGCGCCATAGTTGTTGGTGAAGATTTGCCCGCCAATGGTGCTGCACCCGCTGATCGCGGTCGACAGCGCAAGGGCGGCGACGATTGCAAACGACTTCAAGCGCATGAATAGGTCCGACGCCCCGCCTTTTATCAGCGGCACGAGTCGGCCGCTTTCTCACCATCATTCATGCTGGCATTTCTTTTGCTTGCCAAGCGTGCACTGCCTATATGCATGACCTTCCCTGCTGGTAAGTGCCGAACTGCGGCATTTCGGCAACAGGGGTCCCAGGATTGTGAAGTAAAATCAACGGGGCAGCCGGAAAGGCTGTCGGAGACAGGAGAGCGCCATGAATGTCGGTGATGCCGCCGAGCGTTCCGGCCTGCCGGCCAAGACCATCCGCTACTATGAGGAGATCGGCCTGATCCTGCCGGCGCGGGCCGAAAACGGCTACCGCGACTACTCGCGCGACGACGTGCACCGGCTGGCCTTCTTGCGCCGCGCCCGCAACCTCGGCTTTTCAATCGACGATTGCAGGCAGCTGATGGCGCTTTATCAGGACCGCGACCGCGCCAGCCATGACGTACGCGAAATCGCCAGCGCCCATGTCAGGGCGATCGAGGAAAAGGTGCGCGAACTGCAGTCGATGCGCGCGACGCTGCAGAAGCTGATCCACGCCTGCCACGGCGATGACCGGCCGGACTGCCCGATTTTGGATGACATGGCGGGGGCGGCGTGAAGTCGCCGAGCCGGAGCTAGACAAGCGGTCGGGTGATCGTCGTGGAATTCCCGTCATTGGAAGCTGCCAAGGCCTGCTATGACGACCCGGCTTACGAGGAAGCGAAGCGGTTTGCGCTGCAGGCGTCGAACCGCGTCCTGCTGATCTTCGAAGGGGATCTGGGGGAGGCTGGATGAGGCGCTCTACAATGAAGCGTCAATCATCGGCATTAACTGGGCGATCACCGATTGGCCTGTAACGCTGATTGCGTTCGGCTTAGGATTTTTTTGGGGTTCATACTGCGGATGCAGCAGGGTAGCAACACTCTCAAGTGTTGCGGTGGTCTGTGAAATATATAACCGCCCGCGCCTTTCGCCCTCGTTTAGGTGGGCGACGGAGTTGCCCGGGTCCGTATTATCTGGGCCGAAATAGCGCCATTTGATTTCGCCTGTGACGCCATATTTGGTCTTTATCCTGCGCACTTCGTCTGCAATGCCATGCCATTGGGCCTCATGCATGATAAGACCGGCTATGACAAAATAGGGCCTATTGCCCACGCGGCAGGGTTTGGGCGGGCTACCACTCTCGTCAATAAAGCAAAGGTGCATTCTGCAATGTCAGGCAAACCCGCTGAAAAGAGTCAAGTTGAGAAGTTCCGCGAACTGGCGCGGGAGATCGAAACCGTCGATTCCGAAGAGCCGTGAACGCGGCGATTAAGAAAGTAGCAAAGTCCCCGCCGCCGCCTAAGCACGACGAGAAAGCGGGAAAGAAGCCTCGCTAGCCCCTTGGTCGTCATCATAAGACTTCCACCAAGTGCCGCGCAGGATGCTGGCGATATCCCGATCCTGTGTGGGGTGACGCATCCGGTGAGGATCGAGCAACGGTTCGGTTTCTATGAGCCGCCGTCGTGAGCGTTCGATATACTCTCTCGATCTGGCGATTAGAATGCTGTCCTGATTGGAATAAAGCGCGCGATGGGGATTGTTGGGAGACATAGCGTGGCTCCGGTCTTATGCAGACGGGAGCGCTAGATCGCTGTCTCTCAGCCGCCGATGTCCGTTGGGTCGTTACCGGCGATAGTGGTCAACATACCGGAACCCAATTCGGTTCCCCAATTAATTGTGCGTCTGGGTCTGTCAAATATACAATAGGCGATTATCTGGTTGACAAACCAAGAGTGCGATAGGAATATAATCCGGGACAGGCCGGCATTCATTAGGACTCGCGAAATTGGTCGTGTAGAGATATAAATCCCCCGTTTGCGGGGAATTGTCTTCGCCCCCGCTTATGTGAGGGCAGCATGGCGAATTCAAAATCCTTGTCGGCGATGGATGCCGAAATCATAAAATCCGTGTTCCACAAAGAGGTCCGGGAGAAGAAAACCCCCGAGAGCCAGTGGCGTGATTTTGCCGCGCAACTCGTCCAATCCTATACCGGCTCTCAGTTCGTTGACCCCGACATGCTCGAATGGATCATGCGCAAGCCCTAGCGGCGCTTACCTTACGTTAGCGGGCGCTAATATCGTGAACGAATGGTGAATACCCCCAAAAGGCGGCTCGTTGGAGTTTACCTTTGAAGGTATCGTTCATTGACATTTAACCGTTGTAGGGTCATTTAGATGGGAACTAGATCGGTCTAGACCGGTTTTAGATGCACTTAGAAAAGGAGGCACCTATGCGATACGCAGTTCCTGCGCCCGTTATGCAGGCGCCTCAAACTCTTGAAGCTCGTCCTCAGAAGGACGTTGACGTTCGCGCTCTTGCGATCGCCTCAATCAAGAAGTTTCCTAGGATTCTGGCTAAGCTCGCAGAGTGAACGAGCCTAACTGGCTTACAAGCCAAGACATTATCGATATAAACAAGCTTGTTGTCGCGGAGACAAGGGAAAATCATGCCCTTGTCCTCCGCGATAATCTTGATGGCGCGGTGGCTAGGCCCCGGCAAATCCATGCCTACGAATCTCACGACATGCTCGACTTGGCCGTCGCGCTTATGGTCGCGGTCGCGCGAGCCCACGTGTTTGAACAGGGGAATAAGCGAACAGGCTTTATCGCAGCGGACGTTTTCCTAAAGGCAAACGGCTACCATTTTACAGAGGACTGGGATTACCTAGCTTCACTGCTGATTGATGTGGTTGAGCACCGCGCTCAAGAGCACGATCTGATTGAAGCGTTGGTACTTTTCATCGAACCATTTCCCTGATCAACCTGGGTCACTTCTCACGCTTCCGCCGCGCCAGTTCCTTTATCTGCTCATTGGTGAGCTTGGGCGCATGGGCGATCTTGCCTAGAGCGGACTCGAAGGCTTCGTCGGACTGGTCCGTTCCAAGTTCCCGCGCGGCTTTGCGAAACTTCTCGACTTGCGATTCCTCCGCCCTTGGGGCGGGCTTCTTGGTCACTGGAAAGCATCTCCCTTGTCGCTGTCGTCCTCATAGACCAAATCAAAGCTATTTTCGAGGATTTGAAGCCAAAGCTTTCGCTTCGCCTTTGGCCAATGCGACCCAGCCGGGGGAAGCCTGCCGATCAAGCCACGGATGATTGGGTCGATAGAGGGCGGCTCATTCCCATTGCCGTCATCACCGCCCCCGGCTCGCCTTTCTTGAGGCGGAACTGATGTCGAACGTTCTGCTGCTACGGGCGCTGATTCCGAAGCGGCGGTCTGTTCCATGCGAGGACGCACGAGGCGGTCTTTTCCGCTATCAGAGAAGCCCGCATATTGTGCGGAGCGTTCGAACGCTTGCCGTGCGCGGTCGGTTTGTTTGGCCGGCACTCCCAACGTCTCCATTTCCCTTTCGAGCGCCTTCATCGGAGGCAGATTATGCCCCCGAAATTTTTCATAAATCTGATTGTAGAGGGGTACGGCCAAAAACGCCTCGACGCGCGCTGACCGTTCCGTTTCTGGCGCGACGATGCGCTTACCAATGTCGGACAGCCGAAAAGCGCTGCGGCCATCCTTCTCGACTAGTGCAAATGTCTTTGCCGCGCCAGTCTTCATGCGGAATGCTCCGCTAAGGGTTTGGCCCATCTCGGCGGCTAGTTCGTCCTGATCGCAGGAACTGAAGGCGCACCGGCTGTAAATAGCTCGGGCCACCTCTACCGCTCCCTCAAGCGATACGTAGGGGAAATCGATCAGGGACCGCTCACGCTTACTCTTGTCGTCGCCAGCTTCGCGCGCCGCGTTGGCTGCCTCGCTGAAATCAACCTTCTCGCCTGTCATGGAGACACCTCGCGCCTTCTAGATGGGCGGGACATTAACAGAACATGTCTCCCTGCGCAAGTTGGGCGCATAACGAACGCGCAAATCGAAGAGGCGCGATTGCAAAATCCCGAATCGTTCGTTATACGTGTTGGCGCCTACAAGCGGGCCAACATGATTCATGGAGGATAGGCAGTGAAGAGAACTAGTAGCCCCTCGCGCCACGGTCATCGGCGCTTGAGGGGAGACTAAGGAAAGGCCGCCAAACCGACTGCAGCGGTGAGGCGGCCCAGATGACCAGCAGTCGAAAAGGGCGGTAGAGGCCCGCGACCACTAGAGCGTCACAGCCTAGAATCGCATCTCTGCCGCCTCTTTTCAAGGCCCACGCTCTGAAAAGAGGGTGTTGCGATGGTATGGGTCAATCCCTACACGCGCTTCCGTTTCGGACGCATCGAATCCGTCTGCGGCCATTTTCGCAGCCGATAAGACGGCGCTAGCGGCGTAGCCGCCTAGCCGTTCCGATCAACCAAACTGCCGGGGACTAGATCCCCGGCTTTTTCTTGCGGTGCCTTGCATATCGCCAGAGCGGCAATTCGAGTTGCACCGGCTTGCGGTAGTGTCGTCGCTTATCGTCAAGCAGGTCTGCGATAGGTGAGGCGCTTACCGGCGACACCCTTCAAGGCGATGAAAGCGCGGGTGCCGTCATCGACGCCAAGCGCGACGCGGTTCGAATAACGGAAATCGAATTCGGCCAGATAGCGGTGCAGGTGGTGTTCGCTGCAATGCTGATAGACGCCCTTCATGCCGCGCTTGAAGATCGAGAAGAAGCCTTCGACGGTATTGGTGTGGACGTTGCCGCGAACGTATTCGTCCTTGGAATGCGTGACGAATTCATGCGAGGCGAAATCCTGGCTGGCGCGCCGATAGATACCACTCTCGTCGGTCATCAACGCGCTTTCCTTGGCGATGTTGGCGCGAACGATAGGCATGACATTGCCCATGCGGGCGGTATCGACATGGAAGGAACGGGCCTTGCCGCCGCGCTCGACAAGCGTAACGACCGTGTTCTTGTGCGCGCTGCCGCGCTTGACGGGCGAGCCCTGCAAACGACCGATATACGTCTCGTCGGCTTCGACGGTCTTGCCGCCGCCGCCCATCGGGGAAAGCTCGCCAGAGGCCATGGCAAGGCGAATGCGATGGCAAAGGAACCAAGCGGCCTCATAGGTGCATTCGAGTATGCGGTGCATCTGGTGGGCGCTAATGCCCTTCTTCGAGGCGCACATAAGGTGGATAGCCTGGAGCCACTTGGTGAGCGGCAGATGGCTTTCCTCGAAGATCGTGCCCATACGAACGGTGAACTGCGAACGGCAAGCGCTGCACTTGTACAGGCCATGACGCTCGACGCCGTTCGGGTTCTTTTTGGAGGGCTTGGTGCGGACGCCCTTCAAAGCGTAGTGGCGATCAACGCTACCGCACTTCGGGCAAACGGGACCGTTCGGCCACAGTATGGATTCGACATGCTCGAAAGCCTTGGCTTCGTCATGGAATTCGGGGCGGGACAGAACGGACATAGCGATAACTCCTTGGAATCGTTATCGCAGTTCCATTTGGGTTTGTCAACCAGATAATCCCCATACAATATCGGGTTCAAACCGTGAACAAAATCTGGCATGGTGCTTGCCATGCCTATCGTTTCCGCGATTCCCCTCAACCCGCTGATCGACGGCCGCCAGTCGGAGCGCGCCATGCTGGTGCGGCGCGGCGTGCAGCGCCTGCTCACCCAAATGGGCGCGCATGTGCTGCCGGAGCTATCCCTGGCCACCGGCCGGCGGGCCGATCTTGTCGCGCTGACCCGGCAGGGCGACATCTGGATCATCGAGATCAAATCCTCGATCGAGGATTTTCGCGTCGATCGCAAATGGCCGGACTACCGGCTGCATGCCGACCGCTTCTTCTTCGCCACCCATCCCGGCGTGCCCGCGGAAATCTTTCCGGAAGAATGCGGCTTCATCCTCTCCGACGGCTATGGCGCGGAGATCTTGCGCGAGGCGCCGGAGCACCGCATCGCGGCCGCGACGCGCAAGGCATTGATGCTCAGGATCGCCCGCGCCGGCGCGGCGCGGCTCTTGGCGGCGGAGCTTGCCGGCGTGGCGGTGCCGGCGCTGGATGGCGAGAGTGAATAGCACCCATGTCCTCGCCCCCCGCGAAGGCGGGGAGAGGAACGGGGCATTGCGGTCTGGCCTACTCCACATCCTCTTCCGCCCCACCCGTCGCTGGCGCCATCAGCAGCACCGCCGCGCCGACCAGCGCGGCGATCAGCGAGCCGGCGAGGATGCCGACCTTTACCGCGTCCTGAAGGGCCGCGTCATTGGCGAAGGCGAGCAGGCCGATGAACAGGCTCATGGTGAAGCCGATGCCGCACAGAAGCGAAATGCCGATCATGTGCAGCCAGCCGGCATTGGCCGGCAGGTCGGCGAAGCCCAGCCGGATGGCGAGAGCCGAGGCGCCGAAGACGCCGACCAGCTTGCCGACGACGAGGCCGGCGGCGACGCCCAGCGTCAGAGGCTCGACCAGCGCGGCAACGCTCAGGCCGCCTAGCGAGACGCCGGCATTGGCGAAGCCGAAGATCGGGATGACGATGAAAGGCACGAGCTTGTGCAGGCCGTGCTCCAGCCGGTGCAGCGGCGAGTGTTCGACGTCGTGACCGATGCCGGGCGAACGCTCGAGCGGAATGGTGAGCGCCAGCGCCACGCCGGCAAGCGTCGCATGCACGCCCGATTTCAGCACCAGCACCCAAAGCAGCGCGCCCAGCACGAGATAGGGCAACAGGTTCATCACCCGCATGCGGTTGAGCACGATCAATACGGCGATGACCGCGAAGGCGGCGCCGAGATAGGCGAGCGACAGGCCGCTGGTGTAGAACAGCGCGATGATGATGACGGCGCCGAGATCGTCGATGATGGCCAAAGCGGTAAGAAACACTTTAAGCGAGGCCGGCACGCGGCTGCCGAGCAGCGACAGCACGCCGAGCGCGAAGGCAATGTCGGTGGCGGTGGGGATCGCCCAGCCGGAAAGCGCCGCCTGGTTGTCGCGGTTGACCAACACATAGACCAGCGCCGGAAACACCATGCCGCCGGCCGCGGCGATGCCCGGCAGCACGCGGCGCGGCCAGGTTGAGAGCTGGCCGTCCAGCATCTCGCGCTTGATCTCCAGCCCGACCAGCAGGAAGAACACCGCCATAAGCCCGTCATTCACCCAGTGCGAGACGCTGAGCGGACCGAGATAGGCGTGGAGGGCGGCGAAATAGGTTTCGGCGAGCGGCGAGTTTGCGACGATGAGCGCAAGGGCGGCGGCCGCCATCAGGATGATGCCGCCGGCCGCCTCGCCGTCGAGGAATTCGCGAAGCATCGATTTCGGCCGCTCGTCGCGCATGCCCCCTCCGTCACATGGCCCGCCGGCCGGTGTCCTTCGCGATGATGCTCAAACGCGCACGACGGGGCAAGCAATGGACCGGTCGGCCACCGTCGCCCTCCTTGCAAGCGCCGGCGCCGCCCCTCACCTGCCTGCCGGCATCCTCTCCCCGTATGACGGGGAGAGGGGCGCTCTCATCGCGGTTTTCGCCAATCGCCAGCGTTGCTAGGCGGCAGCCAGCGCTGCCTTCGACACTCGCCATCGGCAGCACCGTACGCGCGTTTAAGCAGGTTACCGCGGCGCCCGCTTTGCCAGAATCCGCTGCAGGGTGCGCCGGTGCATGTTGAGCCGGCGCGCGGTCTCGGAGACGTTGCGGTCGCACATTTCATAGACGCGCTGGATATGTTCCCAGCGCACGCGGTCGGCCGACATTGGGTTTTCCGGGGGTGCTGCCCGCTCGCCCGCGGTGCGGGTCAGCGCGGCGAAGACGTCGTCGGCATCGGCGGGCTTCGACAGGTAGTCGACAGCGCCGAGCTTCACCGCCGTCACCGCGGTGGCGATGTTGCCGTAGCCGGTCAGGATGATGGTGCGGGAATCGTCGCGCTTCTCGCGGATGGCGGCGACCACGTCGAGGCCGTTGCCGTCGCCGAGCCGCATGTCGACCACCGCATAGGCCGGCGGGCGGGCGCGCGCCTTGGCGACGGCCTCTTCCACGCTTTCCGCCGTCTCGACCGCGAAGCCCCTGGTTTCCATGGCGCGGGCAAGCCGGGTGAGAAATGGCTTGTCGTCGTCGACGATCAGCAGCGAGGTGTCCTCGCCTTCTACCATTGCGCCGGTGGGTTCTTCTGCGCTCATTTGCGTCAGCATCCTACTGCCTTACTTTTACGCAGATACAATTCTGCAACAGCAATGTCCAATTTTTACACCCGGCAACAAAGCTGCCATGCGCCAAATGCATAGGCTCACGCATTGTCGAATGCGGTGCCCGGGGCATGCTCGGGATTGAGGAAGACGCCGCGAGGCCAGGTGATCTGCACCACCGCCCCCTCGCCGAGCCCGCTCGAATTGCGAAAATCGATCGTCGCGCCCGAGCGCTCCAGCAACGTCTTGGCGATGAAAAGCCCGAGCCCGAGGCCGCCGCCGGCCTCTGTCCCCTGGCGCGTCGACATATAGGGCTCGCCGATGCGGTCGATGATTTCCGGCGGGAAGCCCGGCCCGTCGTCAATGATCGAGAAGGAGACCTCCTCACCGTCCCAGTTCCAGCTGACGGTGACCGTGTTCTTGGCGAAGTCGACGGCGTTCTCGACCAGATTGCCGAGCCCGTAGATGACGCCGGGGCTGCGCTGCCCGACCGGCTCCGGGCCGATGCGCTCGCCGGGGCGCAGCCGGATCGAGATGCCGAAGTCGCGGTGCGGCGCCGTCACTTCCTCGACCAGCGAGGTCAGCGGCAGGCGCGAAAGATGCGCCTCGCCTTCCGAGGACAGGCTGGTCAGCCGCTTCAGGATCTCGCGGCAACGCTCGCTCTGCGAGCGCAGCAGCTTCACGTCCTCGCTGAATTTCGGATCTTCTCCCAGCGCCTTTTCCATTTCCTTGGCGACGACGGTGATGGTGGCCAAAGGCGTGCCGAGCTCATGCGCGGCGGCCGCCGCGAGGCCATCGAGCGCCGAAAGATGCTGCTCGCGCTGCAGCACCAGCTCGGTGGCGGCGAGCGCGTTGGCGAGCAGGCGTGCCTCGGCCGCGACGCGGAAGGCGTAAATCGCGGTGAAGGCGATCGAGGCGAACACCGCCATCCACATGCCGGCGACATAGATGAAGGGCATCGACAGCGGCGCGCCTTCGTACCAGGGCAGCGGCAGATGGAAGAACACAAGCAGCGTGGCCGCCGCGATGACCAGCGCGCCGAGCACCGCGGTGAGGCGCAGCGGCAGTGATGCGGCGGAAATGACGACGGGCACCGAGAGCAGGACCGAAAACGGGTTGGTCAGGCCGCCGGTCATATAGAGCAGGCCGGCGAGCTGCAGGCTGTCGATGGTGAGGATGACGAAGGCCGAGAGCGGGGTCAGCCGATGCGCCGCGGGATAGCGGAAGGTGAGCCAGAGGTTCATCCAGGCCGAGCAGGCGATCAGCGCGAAGCACAGCGAGACCGGAAGCGGGAATTTCAGCCCGTAGCCGACGACGAGCACCGCGATGCTCTGGCCGACAATGGCCAGCCAGCGCAGGCGGATCAGCGTGTTGAGCCGCAGCCGCTGGCTCTGCTGGGAATCGGGCGCGCGCAAAATATTGATCATCGACTTACGATTATAGCCGCAGGAGGGTGAGCGCTAGTAGCGCTGTGACTGCGACTTGACCGGTCAGCGGCCGTTGTTTCGGTTCACCATCATGAGGGCTTGATGATTGGCCTAGGCCCCTCGCGACTTCGTCATCCACGGGCGGAGCGACGCGAAGCGGAGCGCAGGCCCGAGGAGATCCATTCCGTGACTTCGAAGTTTTGCGATGGTTCAGAATTCTGTTCCGCTGCATTTTACGGTCAAGGTAACGGAATGGATCCTCGGGTCTACGCGCGTCGCTTCGCTCCTTGCTCCGCCCGTGGATGACGAAGTGATGGGCGTTTGCGCCAATCGCCAACGCACGTTGCCCACTAACGCGAATGGCCCGCCGAAAGCGGCACGAACCTATGTCCCGCGCGGCTTGGCGCGGCTGGTGGCGGCCGCCAGCAGCGGGTTTTCCGGCCAGACATGCTTAGGATAGCGACCGCGCATATCGGTGCGCACATCCGCCCACGAGCCGCGCCAGAAGCCGGGCAGATCGCGCGTCGTCTGGATCGGGCGATGCGCCGGCGACAACAGCTCCAGAGTCAGCGGCACCGTACCGCCCGCGACCGAAGGATGGCGATCGAGGCCGAACAGCTCCTGCACGCGGATCGCCAGCACCGGCCATTCGCCGTCATAGCGGATCGGCACATGGCTGCCCGAGGGCGCGTCGAAATGGGTCGGCGCCAGCGCGTCCACCTCGCGCTGCAGGTCGTGCGGGACCAGCGACATCAGCCCCGCCGCAAGCGCCGTCGGCCTGATCGCCGCGAAGGAGGCCTCGCCGGCAAGGAAAGGCAGCAACCAGTCGTCGAGACGGTCGAGAAGCGCCTGGTCCGAGACGTCGGGCCAGGGAGAACCGAGGCCGCGATAGAGCCAGCCGAGCCGCTGGCGCAGCGTTTCCGCCTCCTTGCCCCAGTCGAGCAGCGACAGGCGGTGCTCGCGCAGGGCGTCCAGCATGGCCCGATCGGCCTCGGCACCGGAAGGTGCGGGCAGCATGCGCTCGGAAAGGGTGATGGCGCCAAGGCGAGCGGTCTCGCGCACGCGCACGACGCGGCGCTCGCGGTCGAAACTCGTCTCGCGCTTCGTCTCGATGCGGTCGGCAAGCGCGGTGCGGATAAGGGCCTCGTCGACGGGCGCGGCGGCGGTGATACGGGCATTCTGCGCCTTGCCCTGCAGATCGGCGACGACCAGCCAGCTCTCGCCGGCAAGCGGATCGGCAGCATCGACCATCGCGCCGGAACCGTTGGCGAGCACGAAGCGGCCGCGCTCGCCGCGGGCTCTGGCGACACGATCCGGCCAGGCATGGATCAGCAAGGCGCCGGGCGCGGCTGGCGAGTCTGCCCTTGCCCCGCCTGCCTGCTTGGCCAGGCGTGCGGCAAGTTGCCGGGCGGCACCGGCGCGCGGCGATTTTTCGGCGCGGAAGCGGATCAGCCGCCGTTCCAAATCTGCGCTGTCGCCGCCAAGCCCGCGCTCCGTCAAAAGCACGGCAAGCATCGCCGCTTCCTGCGCCTGCCCGATCTCAGCCGCTTCGGCCACCATGTGCGCGAGCCGCACGGGCACAGCGAGCTTGCGCATCGCCGCGCCCGCCTCCGTCAAGCGGCCGGCGTCATCGATTGCATGCAGCGCTTTGAGCAACACCCTCGCTTCGTTGAGCGCCGGCGCCGGCGGCGGGTCGAGGAAGGACAGGCTCGACGGATCGGCGACGCCGAAAGCGGCGCAGTCGAGCAACATGCCGGAAAGGTCAGCCTCGAGGATTTCCGGCGGTGTGAAGGCGGGCAGCGCCGCCGTCTGCTCGGCACGCCACAATCGGATGGCGACGCCCGGCTGCGTTCGTCCGGCCCGGCCGGCCCGCTGATCGGCGGAAGCCTTGCTGACGCGCACCGTTTCCAGCCGGGTCAGGCCGCTTGCCGGCTCGTAGCGCGGCAGGCGCGACAGGCCGCAATCGATGACGACGCGCACGCCGTCGATGGTGATCGAGGTCTCGGCGATCGAGGTCGCCAGCACCACTTTACGGCGGCCAGGCGACGCCGGCTTGATCGCGGCATCCTGCGCCCTGTTGTCCAACCGGCCATAGAGCGGAACGATGTCGGTATCGGCACCGAGGCGATCTTCTAGCCGCTCTGCGGTGCGCTCGATCTCGCGCTGTCCGGGCAGGAAAGCGAGCACGCTGCCCTGCTCGGCGGCTAAAGCCGAGCGAACCGCCTTGGCCATCGCGTCCTCGACCGCCATGCCGGCCGGCCGCTCGTCATAGCGGATGTCGACCGGGAAGGCGCGGCCCTCGCTTTCGACCACCGGCGCCCCGGCCAGTAGTTTTGCGACGCGCGCGCCGTCGAGCGTCGCCGACATCACCAGCAGGCGCAGATCCGGCCGCAGCGCGCCCTGAACATCGAGCGCCAGCGCGAGGCCGAAATCGCCGTCGAGCGAACGCTCGTGGAATTCATCGAAGATTACCGCCGCAACGCCGGGCAGTTCGGGATCGTCGAGGATCATGCGCGACAGCACGCCTTCGGTGACGACGAGGATCTTTGTCCGCGCTGAAGTGCGGTTCTCCATGCGCATCGCGTAGCCGACTGTACCACCCGGCTCCTCGCCGACAAGCTCGGCCATGCGACGGGCGGCGGCGCGGGCTGCCAGCCTGCGCGGCTCCAGCAGCACGATCCTGCCTTCGCCGAGCCAGGGCGCGTCGAGCAGCGCCAGCGGCACCAGCGTCGTCTTGCCGGCACCGGGCGGCGCCACCAGCACGGCGCTGTTGCGCCCGGCGAGCGCCTCGCCGAGCACCGGCAGCACGGCGGATACCGGGAGTTCCGGCAAAATTCCTCTGTTCATGGCGTCCGCATATCAGCGGCCACGGTGAGCGCGCAACCTGTCCCGGAATTGCCTAAAGCCTGGTGCGCGTGAACGGGTTCCAGCGCACGGTGCCCAGCCGTACCTCCTCGCGAACCATGGTCAGCAGGCCCGAGGCGCCGAGCACTGCAAGGCCGGCCAGCGTCAGCAGGTCGGGATCTTCCTGGAAGAACAACGAGCCCAGCACCACCGCCCAGACGATCTGCGAATAGTGCGTCGGCGCGATCCGGTTGGCAGGCGCGTATTTGGCCGCGAGAAGCTGCAACAGCTGACCGCCGGCGGTGAAGGCGCCGGCCATGACCAGCCAGATCAGCTGCCTGCCATCCGGCAAGGTGAAGGACGTTGCCGCCACGCCGAGGCCATTGAACAGCAGGCCATAGCCGACAAGCACGCCGAGCATCGTCGTGCGCTTCTCCTGCTGCGCCAGCGACCGCATCAGGATGACGCTGGTAGCGGCAAGAAAGGCGATGGCGAAGGCCGCGAGGTGGCCGAGATGAAGTTCGCGGAAACCCGGCCTGACGACCAGCATGACCCCGGCAAATCCGGCGACCACGGCAAGCCATCGCCACGGCCCAACCTTCTCCCTCAGGATGAGAGTGGAGAGGATGGTGACGAACAAGGGCGCCAGGAAAATCAACGCGTAGACTTCCGCCAGCGGGATGGTGGTGAAGGCATAGACGCTGAGCACGCCCGATGCGATGCCCGCCCAGGCGCGGGCCTGCACGGCCCAGGGCCGGCTGGTGCGCCAGAAGTCGCGCCAGCGCTCATCGGCAGGCCTTGTGAAGAACAGGAAACAGCCGGCAAACAAGGTTACGAAGAAGCCGATCTCGAAGACGGTGAACTGCCCGCCCAGGCTCTTGATGACGGCATCGCTCCACGAATAGCTTGCATAGGCGATGAGGGCGAGCAGGATTCCGTTCGGCACGTTCCAATTCCGGGAGAAAAGAAGTGAAGATACTGGCGCTGGGGGCTCATCCCGACGATATCGAGATATTCATGTTCGGTACGCTGGCCGCCTATGCCGCGCTAGGCGCAGAGCTGACTTTTGCGATAGCCACGGACGGAGCCAAGGGCGGCACGGGCGATCCGAAGGCGCTTGTCAAAGCGCGGCGCGAGGAAGCGACCGAGGCGGCCACCCTGCTCGGCGTCACACCGCGTTTCCTCGATTTCCCCGACGGGGCGCTGGTTGCGGATGCCGCATTGATCGGCACACTCAAGGCGCTGATCGGCGAGGTGCAACCCGACCTCGCGATCACGCATGCGCCGAACGACTATCACGGCGACCACCGCGCGCTGTCGGATGGCGTGCGCATCGCGGCGTCCTTCGAGGTACCGGTGCTGCATGCCGACACACTGGGCGGCACAGGTTTCTCGCCGTCGCATTACGTCGACATTTCCAGCCACTGGGACCTCAAGGCGCAGGCCATTCTCGCGCATCGCTCACAGGGGCCCGAGCATTATCTCAACGGTGCACGCATGCAGAACGCGTTCCGCGCCGGCCAATGCAACGGCGCGCCCGGCGCGCTGGCCGAGGCGTTCCGGTTCGAGCCCCTCTTCCCCTTTGCCGACATCCGCGAGCTGCTGCCTCCGGCGCCGCGGATCCGGCCGGTCACGGTGGGCCCGAAGACCGTCAGGTAGCCGGCTGAAGCACGAGCCGCCAAGCACCAACAGTTATTTCCCAACGATTTCAAGCACCGCTTTCGTCATGCTGCGGCGCAGCAACGAATTCGCTTGCGTTGTTTAGTAAAAAGAGCATCACTAAACAAATTACTAAACATCGGCGACGCGGCGCGCGCCATGTTCAGGCCCTCGGAGGAGCGAGGTTGAGGCTTTTGAAACCGTCATCCGGACGCGTTTCGCAAATGGGAGGTAAGGCATGAAATCGACCTTGAAACTGGCGTTGGGACTGGCCTCGGCGGCACTCGCGTCGACCGCCGTCTCGAACGCGGCGCATGCGGAAGACCTGACGCTTTGCTGGGCGGCCTGGGATCCGGCCAACGCGCTCGTGGAACTGTCCAAGGACTTCACCAAGGAAACCGGCATCGGCATGAAGTTCGAATTCGTGCCGTGGACCAACTATGCCGACCGCTTCCTTAACGAGCTCAACTCACACGGCAAGCTCTGCGACCTGATCATCGGCGACAGCCAGTGGATCGGCGGCGCGGCCGAGAACGGTCATTACGTCAAGCTGAACGACTTCTTCGACAAGGAGAAGATCAGCATGGACGACTTCGTGCCGGCGACCGTCGTCGGCTATTCCGAATGGCCGAAGAACACGCCGAACTACTGGGCGCTGCCGGCCATGGGCGACGTGGTCGGCTGGACCTATCGCAAGGACTGGTTCTCGCGGCCGGAACTGCAGAAGGAGTTCAAGGAGAAATATGTCTGGGACCTCGCCCCGCCGACGACCTTCGACCAGCTGAAGCAGATCGCCGAGTTCTTCCAGAAGCGGCAGATCGACGGCAAGACCGTCTATGGCGCCTCGATCTACACCGAGCGAGGCTCGGAAGGCATCACCATGGGCGCCATGGACGTGCTTTACAGCTACGGCTTCCAGTATGAGAACCCGAAGAAGCCCTATGAGATGGACGGCTTCGTCAATTCCGAGAAATCGGTGAAGGGGCTGGAATTCTACAAGGCGCTCTATGATTGCTGCACGCCGCCTGGCGCCTCCAACAGCTACATGGGCGAAGGCGTCGATGCCTTCAAATCCGGCCAGGTGGCAATGCACATGAACTTCGCCTTCACCTGGCCCGGCCTGCAGAAGGACGAGAATGTCGGCGGCGACAAGATCGGTTACTTCGCCAATCCGAAAGGTCCCGACGGCGACCAGTTCGCGCAGCTCGGCGGCCAGGGCATTTCGGTGGTTTCCTACTCCGACAAGCAGGAATCGGCGCTGAAATACATCAAGTGGTTCGCCAACAAGGACGTGCAGGCCAAGTGGTGGTCGCTCGGCGGCTATTCCTGCCTGAATTCCGTCGTCAAGGATCCGAAGTTCCCGTCCAGCCAGCCCTATGCGCAGGCCTTCCTCGACTCCATGGCGATCGTGAAGGACTTCTGGGCAGAGCCGAGCTACGCGCCGCTGCTGCAGGCCTCGCAGAAGCGCTTCCACGACTATGTCGTCGCCGGCCAGGGCTCGGCCAAGGATGCGCTCGACGGCCTCGTCAAGGACTGGACGCAGATCTTCCAGGACGACGGCAAGATGTAAGGCTCCTCCCGAGCAGGTGCGTCCCGTGCCGCCTAGGCACGGGACGCAGTTCAGATAAATTCCAGCGCCGAGGCTGACCAGTGACCGATGCAGGACTAACCATGCTCAATCGGACTGCGGACAACGCTGCACGGGCCACACCCGGGCCGTTGGCCAAGAAGATCCGAGGCATCAGCGACAAGGGCCTCGCCTGGCTGTTCATTTCGCCGACGATCCTTCTGCTTTTAGCCATCAACATCTTCCCGCTGTTCTGGGCGATCTACCTCTCCTTCACCAATTACCGCGCCAACCGCCCGAACGAAGTGGTCAAGAATCTCGGGCTTTCCAACTACAGGCGCATCCTCGGCGACCAGGATATCTGGATCGCGATGCAGACGACGGCGCATTTCGTCTTCTGGACCATCCTGCTGCAGACGGTGATCGGCTTCGCGCTTGCCTGGCTGATCGACCGGAAATTCCGCGGCCACGCCATCTGGACCACGATCATCCTGGTGCCGATGATGCTGTCGCCGGCGGTGGTCGGCAATTTCTGGCGCTTCCTCTACGAGCCGCAGATCGGACTGTTCGCCTACGCCGTCTCGTTCCTCACCGGCATCCCGCCGACGAATGTCCAGATGCTGTCCAATGTCGAGCTGGCGCCATGGGCGATCATCATCGTCGACACCTGGATGTGGACGCCTTACGTGATGCTGATTTGCCTCGCGGGTCTGCGTTCCATCCCAGAATACATTTATGAAGCGGCCGAGGTCGACCGCGCCTCCAACTGGCGGCAGTTCTGGTCGATCACCCTGCCGATGGCGCTGCCCTTCATCATGCTGGCGGTGCTGTTTCGCGGCATCGAGAACTTCAAGATGTTCGACATGGTCAACCTGCTCACCGGCGGCGGACCGGGCTCGACCACCGAGGTCGCCTCGATCACGCTGAAGCGGCAGGCCTTCGAAAGCTGGCGCACCGGCTATTCCTCGGCCTTCGCCATCATCCTGTTCGTCGCGGTGTTCGGCCTTGCCAACATCTACGTCAAGGCACTCAACAAGGTGAAGCAGAGATGAGCCTGACCACCGCCCATTCCGTCGTCGCACCTTCGACGAACTCGAAGCGGATCGCCGGCGTGCTCGTCGTCGGCTACGCGCTGATCTCGATCGTGCCGCTCTTGTGGATCTTCGCCACCAGCTTCAAGACGCCGCCGGATTCGATTGCCTATCCGCCGAAGATCGTCTTCCAGCCGAGCATCGAAGGCTACTGCAACCTGTTCACGACGCGCACTAGGCAGACGCCGGAATATATCAACGCGCTCGGACCGGCGACCGGCTTCTGCGACGAGACGGTGCGCAAGCGAAACATGGTGATCGCCGGCCCGTCGAACTTCCTGCCGCGCTTCGTCAACTCGCTGATCATCGCCTTCGGCTCGACCTTCTGCGCGGTGTTCCTCGGCACGCTCTCGGCCTATGGCTTCTCGCGCTTCAAGGTGCCTTTGGCAGACGACCTCCTGTTCTTCATCCTGTCGACGCGCATGATGCCGCCGATCGCCGTCGCGATCCCGATCTACCTGATGTACCGCGAGCTCGGCCTCTCCGACACCGCGCTCGGCATGATCCTGCTCTACACCGCGGTCAATGTCTCGCTGGCGGTCTGGCTGCTCAAGGGCTTCATCGACGAGATCCCGCGCGAATACGAAGAAGCGGCGATGATCGACGGCTATACGCGGCTGCAGGCCTTCTGGCGCACGGTGCTGCCGCAGGCGACCACCGGCATTGCCGCGACCGCCATCTTCTGCCTGATCTTTGCCTGGAACGAATATGCGTTCGCCGCGCTTCTGACCTCCGGCACGGCGCAGACGGCGCCGCCCTTCATCCCGACCATCATCGGCGAAGGCGGCCAGGACTGGCCGGCAGTCGCCGCCGGCACGACGATATTCCTGGTGCCGATCCTGATCTTCACCATCCTGCTCCGCAAGCAATTGCTGCGCGGCATTACCTTCGGCGCGGTGCGCAAATGAGCACGATCCAGCCTGCAAAACGCAAATCGCGTTGGCCCGTCTGGGCAAGACGCGGCCTGATGGAAAACATCGCCACGGCGATCATCGCCATCGGTTTCCTGATGCTGTTCCAGTCTTTGGCGCTGTCGCTCTACAGCTATTCCTTCGTCACCATGCTCGCCGGCACCGCCATGTTCATCGTCGTCTCGAAATTCCCGGAATAGAAATGGCCGAGATCCGTGTTCAGAACCTGAGGAAAGCCTTCGGCGAGTTCGTTGCCGTGCAGGATTCCAATTTCGTTGTCGAGGACGGCGAGTTCTTCGTGATGCTCGGGCCGTCGGGCTGCGGCAAGACGACGACGCTCCGCATGATCGCCGGCCTCGAACTGCCCACCGGCGGCAAGATCCTGCTCGGCGGCGAGGACGTCACCATGCGCCGGGCGCGCGAGCGTGACATCGCCTTCGTCTTCCAGCTCTTCGCGCTCTATCCGCATATGAATGTGCGCAAGAACATCGGCTTCCCGCTGCTGGCGCAAGGCATGGCGTCGGCCGAGATCCGCGCCCGCGTCGAGGAGACCGCGAAGCTGCTGCGCATCGACCACCTGCTCGACAAGTCGGTCTCCGGTCTTGCCGGCGGCGACCGTCAACGCGTCGCGCTCGGCCGCGCCATCGTCAGGCGACCGAAATGTTTCCTGATGGATGAGCCGCTTGGAACCCTCGACACCGAGTTCCGCGATTTGATGGTGCATGAGCTGCGCGAGCTGCACAACCGCATCCACGCCACCACCGTCTATGTCACGCACGACCAGATGGAAGCGATGTCGATGGCCGACAAGATAGCGGTGATGAACCACGGCGTCATCGAGCAGTTCGGCAGCCCGCGCGAGATTTACGACCGGCCGGCCACGATGTTCGTCGCCGATTTCATCGGCTCGCCGCCGATGAACTTCTTGCGCTTCGGCGGTGGGCTCGCGAAGGGTGCGAAGGAGATCGTCGTGCAGGGCGCCAGGGTGACGGTCCCGGAAGTGCGCGAGGATATTGCGCCGGCCGACATGGCGCTTGGCATCCGCCCCGAGCACATCCGCTTCGATGATGCTTCGAAGCTGCGCGGCGCGATCTACGGCACCGAATATCTCGGCACCACGCAGATCGTCGCGGTGGAGACGGCTGACGGCATCATCAAGGCCCGGGTGCCGGCCGGAATCCATCTAAATACGGGCGAACAGGTAGGGCTGGCATTGAGCAGCACGCGGCTGTCGCTGTTCGAGAAAGGCACTGGACGCGCGGTGAAAACCGCCATGTACGATCAGGCAGTGGAGGCGCGCCATGGCTGACGTCCAGATTCAGGGTGTGACCAAGAGCTTCGGCGAGACAGTCGCGGTCAGCGATCTCGACCTGCAGATCAAGGACGGTGAGTTCGTCGTGCTGCTCGGGCCGACCGGCGCCGGGAAGACGACGACGCTCAGGCTGATCGCCGGGCTCGAGCGGCCGGACAGCGGCACGATTTACATCGGCGGCCATGATGCGACGGCGCTGTCGCCGGCCGAGCGCGATACGGCCTTCGTCTTCCAGCAATATTCGCTCTACCCGCATCTTTCGGTCTTCGACAACCTCGCCTTCCCGCTGCGCTCGCCGGCGCGGCGTTTTCCGGAGGAAGCAATCCGCCGCCGCGTCGAGGAAGTCGCGCGGATGGTGCGCATCGACCACAAGCTCAACAACCGCTCGACCAGGCTTTCGGGCGGCGAGATGCAACGCGTCGCCATCGGCCGCGCGCTGGTGCGAAAGCCCTCGATCTATCTGATGGACGAGCCGCTGTCCTCGCTCGACGCCAAGCTGCGCGCCGATCTCAGGCTCGAGCTGAAGCGCATCCAGTCCGAGCTCGGCGCCACTATGCTCTATGTCACGCACGACCAGATCGAGGCGATGACCATGGCCGACCGCATCGGCATCCTTTCCGAGGGCGTGCTGGTGCAGATCGGCACGCCGCGCGCGATCTATTCCGAGCCGGCAAACCTTCATGTCGCGGCTCGCCTCGGCCAGCCGGCGATCAACCTTCTGCCGGCAGGGTTGCTGCCCGACGGCGCCGCGCCCACCGGTACGACGACGATCGGCGCGCGCACCGAACATCTCGCGATCGAAAAGGCGGCGAACGGCCATGCCGACGGCGTCGTCGACTGGGTCGAGCATCTCGGCGACCAGAACCATCTGCATGTCACGGTGGGCGCCAAGAAGCTGGTGACGCTGACCGATCCCGACACGCCGCTCGCAAAGGGGGACAGAGTGACGATCCGCTATCGCTCGCCGCTTTATTTTGGGTCGGACGGTCAAAGATTGATGTAGCCGGCGCATCCGCACTTTTTGACGACCCGCAGATACGGACTGGACGAAATCCATGAAGCACTTTTTCAACCGCAAGGACTCGATCGTTACCGAAGCGCTGGACGGTTATCTGGCCACTGCCGGCTCCGGGGCGCTGGCGCGGCTCGACGGCTATCCGGAGATCAAGGTGGTGTTGCGCGCCGACTGGGACAAGGCGAAGGTCAGCGTCGTTTCGGGCGGCGGCGCGGGGCACGAGCCGTCGCATGCGGGCTTCGTCGGCGCCGGCATGCTGACGGCGGCTGTCTCCGGCGAGATCTTTGCTTCGCCGAGCGTCGAGGCGGTGCTGGCGGCGATCCGCGCGACGACCGGGCCGGCCGGCTGCCTGCTGATCGTCAAGAACTACACCGGCGACCGCCTCAACTTCGGCCTCGCCGCAGAAAAGGCCCGCGCCGAGGGCTTCGCGGTCGACATGGTGATCGTCGGCGACGACATCGCGCTGCCCGACATCGCACAGCCGCGCGGCATCGCCGGCACGCTGTTCGTGCACAAGATCGCCGGACATCTTTCCGAATCCGGCCATGACCTAGCCTCGGTCGCGGCGGCAGCGCGGGCGGCGGCGAAGGACATCGTTTCGCTCGGCATCTCGCTCTCCTCCTGCTCGATCCCCGGCCAGACCCACGAGGACCGCTTCGGCGCCGGCGATGGCGAACTCGGTCTCGGCATCCATGGCGAGCCGGGCGTGGAGCGCATAACCCTGCAGAGCGCCAGTGCGCTCGTCGCCATCATGGCCGACCGCCTCGCGGCCCGGCTCGATGCCGGCAGCCGCTATGCCTTGCTGATCAACAATCTCGGATCGGTACCGCCGCTCGAAATGTCGTTGATCGCCAATGCCGTGCTGGCCTCGCCGCTGGCAAAAGCGGTGACGCTGACGATCGGTCCCGGACATCTGATGACCGCGCTCAACATGAACGGGTTTTCGCTGTCGCTGATCAGGCTCGAGGCGGAGCGCGAGGCGGCGCTGCTGGCGCCGGTCGGCCCGCATGCCTGGCTGCCGGCCAGGCCGGTTCGCCCGCCGGTCGTGGTGGCCACAGCCCAGCCGGCAGGTCGCGACATCGCCAAGGCGGCCAGCCGTGACGCCGGCGCCGAGCGGCTCATTGCTGCGGTCTGCGAGAAGCTGATCTCGCTCGAGGAGGCTCTGAATGGCCTCGACGCCAAAGCCGGCGACGGCGACACCGGATCGACGGTGGCGACCGGCGCACGCAGCGTGCTCGACCGCGTCGACACGCTGCCGCTTGCGGACAAGGCCGCAACGCTCGCCACAATCGGCGATACATTGGGAACTTCTATGGGCGGTTCCAGCGGCGTGCTTTTGTCGATCTTCTTCACGGCTGCCGCGCAGTCGCTCAACGGCGGCGCGCCGCTCAGCAAGGCGCTGCTCGCCGGCCTTGACCGCATGACCTTCTACGGCGGCGCGAAGCTCGGCGACCGCACAATGGTCGACGCCCTGGAGCCGGCTCTGAAGGCGCTCGACACGAACGGGCTGGAGGCGGCTGCTTCGGCCGCGCGGAGCGGCGCGCAGGCGACGGCGGCGATGCAGAAGGCGAAGGCCGGTCGCTCGGCCTATATCGGCCGCCAGCTTGACATAGCGGATCCGGGCGCGTTTGCAGTTGCCGAGGCGTTCGCGGCCGTGGTGGCCATGTTCGCCCCGGCGTGAAGGACAGGCGATGGCCGCATCCGATTTCTCACAATTGATCGCGGCAACTACGGATACGATCGCGGCGCATGCCGACGAGCTGACCGCGCTCGACCAGGCGATCGGCGACGGCGACCATGGGCTGAACATGAAGCGGGGCTTCGAGGCGGTGCGCGCCGAAAAGGCCGCAATCGCGGCAAAACCGCTGCCGGACGCGCTGAAGGCGATCGGCACCAAGCTGGTGATGACCGTCGGTGGAGCCTCCGGGCCCTTGTTCGGTACTCTGTTCATGGCGCTCGGCAAGGAACTGTCCGGCACGCCCGACCGCGCCGCGCTGACAGCGGCGCTGGGTAAGGCGATCGAGGCGGTTTCGGCGCGCGGCAAATCGCAGCCGGGGCAAAAAACGATGCTCGACGTGCTGCAGCCGGTGTATGAGGCACTGGCGCAGGGCAAGACGGCTGGCGCAATCGCAGACGCCGCCGACAAGGCGGCCGAGGCCACCGTGCCGATGAAGGCCTTGCGTGGGCGCGCCTCTTTCCTGGGGGAGCGCTCGATCGGGCATATGGACGCCGGGGCGCGGTCGACCGCGCTCTTGGTGCGCGCAGTCGCTGAAGCAATCGAGGGTTCTTGATGAGCAATGTCGGTATCGTCATCGTCTCGCATTCGCCGCTGGTCGCCGAAGGCACGGCCGACATGGTGCGCCAGATGGTGGGCGACGAAGTGCCGCTTGCATGGTGCGGCGGAAACGGCCATGGCGGGCTGGGCACCAGCGTCGAGGCGATCATGGGCGCGATCGAAAAGGCCTGGTCGGAAGCGGGCGTCGCCATCCTGGTCGATCTCGGCGGCGCCGAGACCAACAGCGAGATGGCGGTGGAAATGATCGGAGAGCCGCGCTCCCGCAGAATAGTCGTCTGCAACGCGCCGATCGTCGAGGGCGCGGTGATGGCGGCGACGGAATCTTCCGGGGGTGCCTCGCTCAAGGAAGTGGTGGCGACGGCGCATGAATTGTCGCCGTCGTGAGTGAACGGGAATCGACTGAATGTCCGCATCCGCCGAAGCCACGGTTCTGATCACCCACGAGGTGGGCCTGCACGCGCGCCCTTCGGTGAAGTTCACCAAGCTCGCCAAGTCGTTCGCGGCCGAGGTGGAGGTGGCAGTCGCCGCCAACGGCCCCTGGTTCGATGCCAAGAGCATCGTCAAGGTCATGGCGGCCAAGGCGCCGAAAGGAACCGTGCTGCACATAAGGGCGCGAGGCGACGGCGCAAGCAACGCGGTCGAAGCGCTGGTCGGCCTGGTGCAGCGCGATTTCGACGAGGATGCGGATCATGCCCGCTCCGCTTGAGCCGGGTCTGCCGCCCTCTCAATCCGCAAGGAATGCGGGCCATGCGGATTGAGGGCATCCCTGCCTCTCCCGGCTACGCCGAAGGGCCGCTGTTCAACCTCGACCGTCCACCGGCTGCTTATGTGGCCAAGGCGAGCGAGGCGGAGGAGAAAGCAGCGCTGAAGGCGGCCATCGGCAGGGCGGTGAGCCGGCTGACCTCGCTTGTCGAGACGGCCGATGGCGATGCCGCCGGCATCCTCGAATTCCACATCGCCATGCTGGAGGACGTCGCGCTGAGCGCGCCCGCCTTCGCGGCGCTCGGCTCCGGAGAGCCGGCCGACGCTGCCTGGCGGCAAGCACTGGATGCCGAGATCGCCGGCTATGAGGCGTCCGACCAGGACTATTTCCGGGCACGCGCCTCGGACTTGCGCGACATCCGCGACCAGGTGCTGCGAGCGCTGAGCGAGGATAGCGAGACCGCGGCGCCCCTCGGCGCCATCCTCTATGGCCTGGACATCGCGCCGACGCGTTTCCTCGAAACCGACTGGAGCAGAGGCGGCGGCATTGCGCTCGAGGCCGGCAGCACCGCCAGCCATGTCGCCATGCTGGCACGCTCGCGCGGCGTGCCGATGGTGGTGGGGATTGGTGCCTTTGCGGACGAGCCCACCGGAAACGCGCTGCTCGACGCCGAGCATGGCGGCATCGTGTTCTCGCCCTCGCCGAAGGAGATCGAGGCGTTCCGGCAATCATCCTCCTCCTTCGCGGCGCGACAAGGCCAGGCGCAGACTTTTCTCGCCCAGCCGGCGGCGACCAAGGCCGGCACGTCGGTGCGGGTGCAGGTAAACATTGCCTACCCTTCCGATGTCGACGGCATCGACATTGCGACCTGTGATGGCGTCGGGCTCATGCGCACCGAATTCCTGTTCGGCAAGGCCCTGCCGGACGAGGAGACACAGTACCAAGCCTACCGCAAGGTGCTGGAATGGGCCGGAGAAAAACCGGTGACCATCCGCACCATCGATGCCGGCGGCGACAAACCGATCCCCGACTTCACCGTCGAGGAGACCAACCCGTTTCTCGGCCTGCGCGGTATCAGGCTGTCGCTGGCGCGGAGCGACATCTTCCGGGTGCAAATCCGGGCATTGCTGCGCGCCGCCGTACACGGCAATCTGAAGGTGATGTTTCCGATGATCGCCATGGCCGAAGAGTACAGGCAGGCCGCCGCGTTGTTTGCGGAGGAAGAGGCCGCTCTCGTGTCGCGCGGTGTTGCGCACAAGCTGCCGCCGCTGGGCATCATGGTCGAGGTCCCTTCGGTGGCCATCGCGCCGGAGGCTTTTGCCGACGTTGCCTTCTTCTCGATCGGCTCCAACGACCTGACGCAATATGTGATGGCAGCCGCGCGTGACAACGCCGCCGTTGCACATCTCAACGCTGTCCGCCATCCGGCTGTGATGCGGCTGATCGCTTCGGTCGCGGCCTTCGGGCGCGAGAAAGGAATTCCGGTCAGCCTCTGCGGCGATGCCGGCGGCGATCCGGCCGCCATTCCGGCGCTGATTGAGGCCGGCCTGCGCGACCTATCGGTGGCTCCGGCGCAACTCGCCATGGCCAAGGCGGCCATAGCGGACGTTCCGGTGTAAGCACAGCATGGCCAAGCCTGCCAAGATACAAGAAGCCGGCGCGGAAGACGCGATCCGCGCGTATAAGACCATCCTGTCGCAAGTCATCGACCAGCGGCCTTCCGGCATGCGCCAGCGACTTGCCGATGCGCTCGGCAAGCATCGCAGTTTCGTCACGCAAATCTCCAGCCCGGCCTATTCGATCCCCATCCCGTCGAAGCATTTGCCGGCCATCTTTTCCGTCTGCCATTTCAGCCCGGCCGAGCGCGACCAGTTCCTGGCCGCCTATCACCAGGCGCATCCGGGCAAGCTGCCGGCGGCTTCGGGTCCGCGCAAGACGCGCCACGTCTCGCTCATCGTGCCGGATTTCGGCGACGACAAGCAGAACGCAGCGCTCGACCGAGCGATCAACGAATTCATCCAGAAGATCACCAGCATCGCCGGCAGGGGCAGCGGCTGAGCGATCTCTATTCGGGAGGACTGCCATGAAGAAGTTTCTGAATTCGGTGGACACGGTCCTCACCGAAAGCCTCGATGGCTTCGTCGCTGCGCATTCCGACATCCTCGCGATCGGCGACGAGCACAAATTCGTTCGCCGCAAGACGCTGAAACCGGGCAAGGTGGCGCTGATCTCGGGCGGCGGCTCGGGCCACGAGCCGCTACATGGCGGGCTGGTTGGCCATGGCATGCTGGACGCCGCCTGCCCCGGCCAGGTCTTCACCTCGCCGACGCCCGACCAGATGCTCGCGGCCGCGCAAGCCGTCGACACCGGCGCCGGCTGCCTGTTCATCGTCAAAAACTATGAAGGCGACGTGATGAATTTCGACATGGCCGCCGAAATGTCGGACGGCGTTCTGCAGGTGGTGACCAATGACGACGTCGCGGTCGAGAATTCATCCTACACCACCGGTCGGCGCGGCGTGGCCGGCACGCTGGTGGTGGAGAAGATCGTCGGCGCCGCGGCCGAGCAAGGCATGCCACTGCCCGAGCTCAAGGCGCTGGGCGACCGCGTCAACGCCGCGACGCGCTCGATGGGCGTGGCGCTCACCAGTTGCACGGTGCCGGCTGCTGGCAGGCCGACTTTCGACATTGGCGACAACGAGATGGAATTCGGCGTCGGCATCCATGGCGAGCCCGGCCGGCGGCGCGATGAGCTGAAGAGTGCCGACGCCATCGCCGAGGAGATCTGCACGGCAATCCTCGGCGATCTTGGTGACCGCGCCAGGGGACCGGCGCTTCTTTTCGTCAACGGCTTCGGCGGCACGCCGTCGATGGAGCTTTATTTGATGTACAACAACGCGCGAAAAATCTTTGAGAAGAGAGGCGTGACGGTGACCCGCTCGCTGGTCGGCTCCTATGTCACCTCGCTCGACATGGCAGGCTGCTCGATCACGCTGACGATGCTCGAGGATGAGACGACGGCGCTTTGGGACGCCCCGGTGCACACGGCGGCGCTGCGCTGGGGGATGTAGCGTCGCGCGGGCTTTTCTGCGACCATGGTCGCCTGTTGTTCGAGATATTGCCCGGTTGATGCTGCTCCCGCTTTCGCCTGCCGAAGAAAAACTGCTGCTCGAATTTGCCGATCCGGAGGCGCCGCCCGAGCGGGGCGGGGCCCTCTCGGCAAGCAGCCTCATTGCGCTGCTCGCCAATGCCGAGTTCCACGGCGTGCTGTCGATCATGCTGCGCAAGCTTCGGGAAATCGGCGAGGCCGATCTGCCGAACGATGCCGCCCTGCGGCAAAAACTCTCCGGGCTTCGCGATCAGGCGACACTGGCGACCGGGCAGTCGATGCTGCTGCAATATCACGGCGACCGCATCATGAAGGCCTTGGCCGCGAAAGGCGTTGCGGCTCGCATCGTCAAGGGCCCGGTGTTCGCGCGCAAGCTTTATCGCCATGCTGCCGATCGGCCGTTCACCGACATCGACATACTTGTCGATCCGGCCAGCATCGGCGAGGCCAACAACGTGATCGCCGAATGCGGCTTCACGCTTGGCAGCGGCGAGGTCGAATCGCATGAGTTGCAGGAGTTCAAGTGGCTGGAGAAGGAGAACTCCAGTCTGCTGATCGAGCTGCACGGCAATCTGGTGCATGACACCGGCATGCGGCGGCGCCTGTCGCTCGGCTTCCGCGAGTTGCAGATCATTGACGGCGGCGAGGCCGACACGCCGGCGTCGCTGCTCACCATCGCCATCGTTCATGCCGCCGGAGGCCACAAATTCCACCGGCTGCAGCTCTGTATCGACGTGCTGCAAGGTGTGCGCGCTCTGCAATCGCCGGAATCCGAAGCGCGCCTTCTCGATGCCGCGCGTATGACCGGCATCGAACTCGAGCTGGCGACCGTGCTCAATGTGACCGGGCGGCTGTTCGACGAGCCGCGCGCGATCGCCCTTGCCAACCGCATCGAGCCCGATCTGTCGATACGGCTCGCCAAATGGCTGATCACCGGCAACATGCTGATCAGGGTCAATTCGCGGGACAAGATGCGCTCGCGCCTTAGCCGCGACGCCTTCCGCTGGGTCCAGCGGCTTGCCCGGCCAAGGCCCAATCCGGCCTGAAGGCCCGTTTGGAGATCTACTCCTCCACCGCGCCGCGGATCAGCCCCGCTGCATCGGCCGGGCTCGAGCCGACTTCCAGGGTGAAAGTGGGGACGGCCCTGACCAGTGCCGCGATCGACGCCATCCGCCGTTGCTGCATCGGCAACAGGCCGGTCAGGCCGGTCCTGACATTGTCGGTGGCAAGCGCGACCATCGCATCGGTCCTGGCCAAGCGCGTGAGCCGGGTGTGGCCGTCGGTCGAGCGCGCCAGATGCAGCAGCGCCGAGACCGGCCTGGGACGGACGTCCTCGATGCGAATGATCTCGGCGAGACGCTCCAGCGAGACGGCCTGCTCGCCCTCGGCGTCCCATCTGTCGCCAAGGCAGGGCGAGAGGAATGGCAGCATCGCCGCGGTGTTGCGATGGATTTTCACCTTGCGCGGCATGCCCCAGGCCAGGGTGCCTTCAGATGTTGCGCCGAGGATCATCACATCGTCCGAGCATAGGCCGAAGCCCTGCGATGCCAGCGCCATTGAAGTCGTCGACTTGCCAGTGCCGCTTGGCGCATGGATCAGCACGAGCGCCCCACTATCGGGCAGCGCCAGACCGGCGGTATGGAGCATGTACTGCCCGCCGGAATCGAGCGCGGCATCCAGCACCATCATCAGCAGCGTCCATTTGACCTTGCTGTCGGGATGAACGCGGATTTCGGCCGAGCCCTCGTCGGCACGGATCGAGGCCGTCTGGAGGCCGGGAAAGACCAGATGGACGACGTCGCCGGCGTCGATGATGCGGCAATGGCCGTCCAGCGGCACTTCGCCGTCGAAGGCGAGCTTCCCCTCCGGGTTTTCGGGCAGCGCCGACGTTTCGAGGATATCGATGCGAAAGCCGGGTTCGACCGCTTCATTGACGCGCAATGTGCCGAGCATCAGATCGAAGCTCGGCCAGAGCTCGGCGCGCTCTGCCGATATGCCGATGACCCGGCCGTTGAGGTCATAGCAAACGGTGGCTGCGGCGCCGGTCAAGCGGCGCGCGCCTTCACGCTGCCGCCGGGGTGGCGATAGATTTCAACCATGTCGGGAAGGCTGTCGCTGACCACCGGCTTGCCGTCGAGGCAAACCCAGCAATGCGCCGAAAGGCGCGGCTCATGCATCGATTTGGCATCGACACCGAAATGGAGGTCGGGGTTGAAACCCGCCATCCGCAGGAAGCGGAAACCGAGCAGCCCTTCCCTCAGGCATCTGCGATCACGCATCACCCAGGGATGCCGAACCGTGCGGTTGACGCGGCTGACGACGTAGCTGCATGGCAGGCCACGATAGGGTGTGGGCAATTGCAGCGGCGCCAATTTCAGCACGCTTTCGAAATCGCGCCGGGCGACCAGTACCGGTATCAGCCGGGCGCTGAGCCACAGATGAGTGCGGAACAGGGCGCGCAGGAACGGTCCGCCGGCCATCACGCGCCCGGGTCGGCAAGGATGCCTTCGGCCACCAGCTCGGCGGCCAGCGCCGTCATGTCGTCGCCGAGCGTCGCCTTGTCGACCTCGAATTCTTCCGACAGCAGATCGACGATGTGGTCGAGGCTGCGGGCGCCGTCGACCTTGTCGAGGAACGCTTCGGTGGTGGCGTTGCAGGTGTAAAGCTGGCCGCTGCGCGCCAGAAGCACCACGGCGCCGTCGCCGACATGCTGCACGGAGGCGTCGTCCGCCATCCGCAGAACCGTTTCAAAGGCGATTTCAGCCATACGCCCGCTCCCTATGCCGAACTGCAATTAGCGCGGCATGCCGTCGCTGTCCATTGCCAAGCGGGCAACGCTGCGTGTCAGACGGCCGGGCTATCGGGCCGCTCGGGCCCGCAACGATGCTCGACAGCTTCCCGCGCCTGACCGGAACCGGTTTTTCGTAAGTTCTTTTCGTCAAAACTTCCCCGGAAAGACTATCCAACTCGCGCGAGAATGATGGTGGGCTGGAACCACTATCAAGCCGCCGTTCGCGCCAGGGTTGCCATCTTTCCCATAAGTAAGCTAAGAGTCTGCCGGCTTTTTGGGGAGTGGACAGTATGCGTTACAACTGGGATCGTGCTCCGACGGCATTCGAACGCCATCGGAAGGCATTGGCGGCCGCCATTCTAATAGCCGGCGGTGTCGGGCTGATGCTGGCAGCACTGCCGCTCTAAGCCGAATTCACTTGCTGACGTCATAGCGCGCTCCGATCCGGGAGCGGCTGGATCCGTTTGCCGGCAACGCCGACCAAAATGCGAGGAGACATGGCCGGCCAAAGCGGCTTAGGCTATTGCCATACGACGGAATGTTCCTGGGGAGGAAAAGTCGATGGCCTCACGTTACCACGAAGTCTATGAGGGCTGGAAACGCGACCCCATAGCGTTCTGGGCCGAAGCGGCCAAAGCGATCGACTGGTATTCGCCAGCCGAAAAGGTCTTCGATCCGGCGGCGGGCGTCTATGGCCGCTGGTTCACAGGCGCCACCTGCAACACCTGCTTCAATGCCATCGACCGCCACGTGGCGGGGGGGCGCGCCGACCAGCTGGCGCTGATCCATGACAGCGCGATCACCGGCACGATCCGGAAATTCACCTATGCCGAACTGAAGCGCGAGGTGGTCGCGCTCGCCTCTGTCCTCAAGAACCGTGGCATCGGCAAGGGAGATCGGGTGATCATCTACATGCCGATGGTGGCGGAAGCGGCGATCGCCATGCTCGCCTCGGCCCGCATCGCCGCCGTGCATTCAGTGGTGTTCGGCGGCTTCGCCTCGCATGAGCTCGCGACCCGCATCGACGACGCCAGGCCGAAGCTGATCATCACCGCTTCCTGCGGCCTGGAGCCGGGACGCGTCGTCGCCTACAAGCCGCTGCTCGACAAGGCGATCGAGATGTCGAAGCACAAGCCCGATGCCTGCCTGATCCTGCAGCGCGAGCAATTGCACTGCGAGATGAAGGACAATTACGACATCGACTATGCCGATGCGGTCGCCCGCGAGCGCGCCGCCGGCGCCAATGTCGACTGCGTTCCGGTCTTGGCCACCGACCCGCTCTACATCATCTACACCTCCGGCACGACCGGGCAGCCGAAGGGCATCGTGCGCGACAATGGCGGTCACATGGTCGCGCTGAAATGGACGATGGAAAACGAGTTCGGCGTCAACCCCGGCGAGGTGTTCTGGGCGGCCTCGGACGTCGGCTGGGTGGTCGGCCATTCCTACATCGTCTATGGGCCGCTTCTGCATGGCTGCACCAGCGTGCTCTTCGAAGGCAAGCCGATCGGCACGCCGGACGCCGGCACCTACTGGCGGGTGATCTCGGAACACGGTGTGGTGGCGCTGTTCACGGCGCCGACCGCCTTTCGCGCCATCAAGGGGCAGGATCCGCGCGGCGAGTTCGTGCCGAAATACGATCTGTCGAAATTCCGCACGCTGTTCCTCGCCGGCGAGCGCGCCGACCCCGAGACCATCAAATGGGCAGAGCAGAAGCTCAACCGTCCGGTGATCGACCATTGGTGGCAGACCGAGACCGGCTCGCCAATGACCATCAACCCGGCCGGGCTCGGGCTTTTGCCGGTGAAATACGGCTCGCCGGGCGTGCCGATGCCGGGCTACGATATTCGCATTCTCGACGATGCCGGCCACGAGGTGCCGCGCGGCACGCTCGGCAATGTCGTGGTCAAGCTGCCGCTGCCGGCAGGCTGCCTGCCGACGCTCTGGAACGCCGACGCCCGCTTCCGCCAAGCCTATCTCGAGGAGTTCCCCGGTTTCTACAAGACGGCCGACGCCGGCATGATGGACGAGGACGGCTATCTCTACGTCATGGCCCGCACCGACGACATCATCAACGTCGCCGGGCACCGCCTCTCGACGGGCGCGATGGAGGAGGTGCTGGCCGCGCATCCGGACGTCGCCGAATGCGCCGTGATCGGCATCGCCGACGCGATGAAAGGCCAGGTGCCGCTCGGCTTCGTCGTGCTCAACGCCGGTGTGGCGCGCGACACCGGCGCCATCGAAAGCGAGGTCGTAGGCCTAGTGCGCGAACGGATCGGACCGGTCGCAGCCTTCAAGACGGTGGTGACGATCAAGCGGCTGCCGAAGACGCGCTCCGGCAAGATCCTGCGCGGCACGATGCAGAAGATCGCCGACAAGGAGGAATGGACGATGCCGGCGACCATCGACGATCCTGCGATCCTCGACGAGATCACGGCGGCGCTCAAGGGGCGCGGCATCGGGATCTAGCCGTCTCGCGGGATCGCAACGCGAGGCGGCCTAGCGAATTCATCCTGCGCTGCAATCGACTGTTGTGCAATGCAGCAGCACCCCCTAGAAGTCTGCCCGGGGGGCCGTTCCGAAGGCACGGCATGGCTCAGCACAAGACCACATTCGGCGGCGTCGACATTTTGCGTTTCTTCGCCGCCGTCATGGTGATGTTCTATCACTACGGCTTCTGGGTATGGGCGTTTCCCGACGGCGTGTCGGCGCGCTCGACCGGCGGCATCCCTGCCCATCCCGAAATGGCGTTTGTCGGCTCCGGCTGGGTCGGCGTTCAGGTGTTCTTCGTCATCAGCGGCTTCGTCATCGCATTCAGCGCCGAGAATTCGACGCCGCTGAAGTTCTTCGAGGCCCGTGTCAGACGGCTGGCGCCGGCGGTCTGGGTCTGCGCGCCCATCTCCGCGATCGTGCTGCTCATGGTCGGTCTTTCCTGGCCGACCGATGCCGTGGTGCGACTTGCCCGCACGGCGCTGTTCGTGCCGCTCGAGCCATGGGTCGACAGTGTCTACTGGACGCTCGGCATCGAGATCGCCTTCTACGCCATCGTCTGGACCCTGCTGCGGTTCGGCCGATTCGACCTGATGGAAGCTGTCGCCGTCATCATTGGCCTGGTCAGCACGCTGTTCTGGTGTCTCTATTTCGCCTTAGGCTGGACCGATCTCGCGGAGGCGCGCTGGCTGCAGCTCACCCTGGTGCATCACGGCGCGTTCTTCGCGGTCGGCGTGCTCATCTGGCTGATGCGCTTCAAGGCGGTGACAGCGGCACGGCTCTGCTTCTCGGCGCTGTTTCTCGCCGGCGGAGCGCTGCAGATCGTAAGCTCGGTCGACGTGCACAGCATCAAGGTGGAAGCGGCGATGCCCTATGCGCCGCCGATCATCATCTTCCTGGCCGCGGTAGCGCTGATGGCTTGGTCGCTGCGCCTCAACCTTTCCTGGGGCGGCTGGCGCCGGATCGGGCTGATGACCTATCCGCTCTACCTCATCCACGATGTCGTCGGCGCGGCGCTGCTCGGCGTCCTGATCCGCGCCGGCGTGCCATATCTGGTTTCGATCCCGATCGTCGGCATGGCCATGATCGCGGCAAGCTGGCTGGTGGCGGCCGAGGCCGAGCCGCGCGTCCGCATGCTGCTCGACCGCACGCTTTTCCGCTATCGGCTCAAAGCGGCCTAAAGCGCATCGCGCTGAAACGCGGTCAGGCGACGCTTTTCGGGGTATTGATGCACGTCGTTTTGCCAAGACCGCTGCGCCTTTTTGGCGATGTGCATCGAGCAGCCCGGTGTGGAAATGCTTGCATTCGACATGATATCGAGGCTTGGTCCACGCTGCGTGGCATGACCCTAGCTTGAGTACCGAGCCTCAATCCGTGAGCCTGTTCCAACGATCGAGACGACCCCGGCCCTTGCCGCGCGAACGGCTGATGATGGACATGCGGGACACGGTGGTCTACGCGATCGGCGACGTGCATGGCTGCTACGACGAGCTGCGCACGCTGGAGCGAAAGATCGAGCTCGACGCGCTGCAGTTCCGCGGCCGCAAGATCATCATCATGCTCGGCGACTATGTCGACCGCGGGCCCAATTCGCGGCGCGTGGTCGAGCATTTGATGGCACCGCCGCCAGAAGGTTTCATGCGCGTGTGCCTTGCCGGGAACCACGAAGTGGCGATGCTCGCCTATCTCGACGGCCATCTGTCACTGGAGCCGTGGCTCCGCGTCGGCGGACGGGAAACGCTGTTCTCCTACGGTATCGATCCCGACCGCCTGGCCGATCTCTACGGATCGAGCGAAGAGGTAGACGAGCGTATCCGGGAGGCCATTCCGGCCACCCACGTCGCCTTCATGCGCACGCTGCCGGTGATGATCTGTTCGGAGCGGTTCCTTTTCGTCCATGCCGGCATCCGGCCCGGCATCGCGCTCGAAGCGCAGGACGAGGCCGACCTGCTCAACATACGATCCGAGTTCCTGGCGGCGGCTCACCGCCTCGATCGCTGGGTCGTGCACGGACATACGATCGTGGACGTTCCGACGCTCGACGGGCGCCGGCTCGGCATCGACACCGGCGCCTTCCAGAGCGGCCGGCTGACCGCCCTCAGGATCGTCGGCAAATATGGGCGGCTGCTGTCGACCGGAGAATAACCGCCGCGGCTTTTCGTCGGATGAACTGCTTTAGGCGGCCTGCTTGGCGCGCGATTCCGACTTCTCGAGGTAGTAACTCGAATAGCGGTCGAAGAACTTTTCCGAACCGCCGAGAGAGCCGTATTTCGCCAGCTTCTTCAGCTCGACCTTGTTGAGCACCGCGCCGGTGATCTTTTCGGCGATGTAGGGTTCGGACTCCAGCATCGAGCGCACCATGGCGCGTGGCGTGCGGCCCCACTCGGTGACGAGCACGAAGCCGTCGACCAACGGCGCGAAGGCCTTGGCGTCGACCACCGGGCCGAGCGGCGGCAGGTCGACGATGATGTATTCGAACGTCTCCTTGGCGTTCTCGATGAAACGCCGCATGCCGGCGGAGCCGAGAAGCTCGCTGGTGTGCGAGAACTGACCGCGCACCACCGCCGGGATGATCGCCAGCTTGGTCTGGCGGTCGACCTTGCCGACCGACTGCCAGGTCTGTCCATTGACCACCGCCTCCATCAGCCCGTGCTCCGACTCCATGCCGAGGCTGCGGCTGAGGCCCGGATTGCGCAGGTCGCCATCGATCAGCAAAGTCTTGGCGCCGTTGGCGGCGAGCAGACCGGCGAGGTTCGCCGCAACCGTCGACTTGCCTTCGCCGGGCAGGACGGAGATGACGCCGATCACCCGGCTGCCCTTGTCTTCCATCACCACGTCGAAAGCGATCTTGGCGTTGCGGAGCGTCTCGGCGAACATCGAGGCCGGCGCATCGAGGCTCACCCGCATGCGCGCCCGTTTCTCGGCGGCCGACAGGCTGGTGACCTTGCCGTCGGCCGGCAAGTCGTCCGGCTTCGACTCCTTGGCCTTGCCGCCGCCGATCGTCGGCAGATAGCCGAGGAACTTCAGGCCGACACGGTCGCGAATGTCCTCGCCTGTCCGGAAGAAGCGCTCGTTGAATTCGTTCAGGCCTCCGCAGCCGGCGCCGAGCATGAGGCCAAGCACCAGCGAGAGCGCCAGCACGCGCAAGGTGCGCGGAGCCGAGGCGGTGAGAGGCATCGACGCGTCAGAGATGATGCGGACCTTGCCGACCGGGAATGACTGCTGCTGCGACGCTTCCTCGTAACGGCTAAGGAAAGTCTGATAGAGCGTGGTCAGCGCCTGCGCCTGCTGATCAAGTTCCTTCAGCCTGACCTGCGACTGGTTGTCGATCGAGCTCTTGCCTGCCTGGGTGGCGATCTTCTCCCTAAGCGCGGTCTCGCGCGCCTGCGCCACCTGATAGTCGTTTCGGTAGCTCTCGGTGATCTGTTTCAGCTGTCCGAAGATCTGCGCCGAGACGTCGGCCTTCTCCTTGGCCAGCGCAACCGCCTGCGGGTGATCCTTGCCGAAGTTGTTCTCGACGTCCTGCAACCGTTTGGCGATCGCGAGATAGCGGGTTTTCAGCGCGATGATGACCGAGCTGCTCGGCTGATCGGCCGCTATCGCCGAATCGTTGAAGGCGCTTTCGGAGCCGCTGTCGACGATCGCCTTGTACTGCTGGTAGCGGGCGCTGGCGCGGGCTGTATCGGCCTGCGCGACGATGAGCTGGGCGTTCAGGTCGGCGAGTTGCTTGTCGCTGAGCAACTGGCCGTCGCTGTTTGCGGAAAGCCCGTGCTCGGCCCTGAACTTCTCGACCGCCAGCGCAGCTGCCTGCGAGCTTTCGCGCAGTTCGGTCAACCGGCCCTGCAGCCAAACGGCCGCGCGCTCGGTGGCGTCGAAGCTGGCGTTGAGCTGGTCGGCAAGGTAGGCGTCCGCATAGGCCTTGGTGATGGCCGTGGCCAAAGCCGGATTGGTCGACTGATAGCCGATGCTGATGACATTGCTGCGGCCGTTGCGATCCGCCATCAATCCGGTTTGCAGCACGAGGACCGCGTAGTCATGGGTTGCCGCCTTCATCATGGCTTCGCGCGTTGCGGCATCGACATTCTCGATCCCGGGGATTTCGTTGCCGCCGCCGCTGCGGAAATAGCCGACGATGCCGCGCAAGAATCCGATTCCCTGGGCCAAAGCCGATTGCGGCGGGTTCATGAATTCCTGGTTCTGGTCCAGCTTCAGCTTGTCGACCACCTCCGATGCCAGCCGCGCCGAGTTGAGTATCTCGATCTGGCTGAGGATCGTCGCGTCCGTCTGCTGCGTGGCACTGACAGCCGAAATGTCGTCCACGACCTTGTTCAGGCCGTCGTCGATCAGCACGCTCGCAAGGGAGGTGTATTGCTTGGGCGTCGTCTGGAGATAAATCACACCCAGGAACAGACCGATGACGGCGCAGACCGCCACCACCTTGGCCTGCCGGGCGGCCATGCCAAGCAGACGCTCGATGTCGATGAAGTCTTCACCCTTTTCCGGTTCGGTGCTGGGCAATGGCATCCTCTTGTCGAGAGGAAAGTTGGCATAATTCATCGTCGGTCCAATTCCAGGTTGCAGGCGCTACCGGCCTTCGAAGAGTGTCGTCGTTACCAGAAAAGGCCACGCAACATTCGTGCCACGGAGCGCCCGGCCAAGAAGGCCAAGCGCTTGCGCGGCTGTCGCGCCATCGCGATTTCGCATATGCACCCAAAATTTGGGCATTATGCGGCTACTTCCCGGCGCTCGTGCGACCGGACGAATTGCTGCAGCATTTCGAAGACAGGTCCTTTCATGTCGTCGCGCGCCAGAGCAAAGGCGATGGTGGCCTCGATGAAGCCCTCCTTGGAGCCGCAGTCGAACATGCGGCCGTTGAAGGGCTGGGCATAGAAAGGCTGGCTTTCAGCCAGTCGAACCATGGCGTCGGTGAGTTGGATCTCGTTGCCGGCGCCGCGTTGCTGGGTGCCGAGCAGGGCGAAGATCTCCGGCTGCAGGATATAGCGGC
Source organism: Mesorhizobium sp. WSM4989 (assembly GCF_029625795.1). Classification (NCBI taxonomy): domain Bacteria; kingdom Pseudomonadati; phylum Pseudomonadota; class Alphaproteobacteria; order Hyphomicrobiales; family Phyllobacteriaceae; genus Mesorhizobium; species Mesorhizobium sp. WSM4989. The sequence continues at coordinate 1,857,374 of NZ_JARTVN010000001.1, forward strand.
CATTGATGTAGAAGTTCGACGGCGCGTTGGCGGGGGCCGGCTTCTCGACCATCGCGGTTACTTCGAAGCCCGAGGCCAGCTCGGCGCCGCGGCCGACGATGCCGTATTTGCTGGTTTCCGAAGGATCGCAGCGCTCGACGGCGATGACGTTGCCGCCGGTCCGCTGATAGAGGTCGACGGTTTCCGCCAGGCAGCCCGGCGCGCCGAAGGACACCATGTCGGGGAGCAGCAGCGCGAAGGGCTCGTTGCCGATCACGTCGCGTGCGCACCATACGGCATGGCCGAGACCGTGCGGCGACTGCTGGCGGATGAAGGAGGTGGCGCCGGCCACCGGCAGCAAGCTTTCCAGCGATTGGAGCTGCGCCTTCTTGCCAGTCTGCTCGAGCGTCCCGATCAGTTCAGGGTGCAGGTCGAAATAGTCTTCGATGACCGCCTTGTTGCGCCCGGTGACGAAGACGATGTGCTCGATGCCGGCCTCGAAGGCCTCGTCCACGGCATATTGCACGACCGGCTTGTCGACGACGGGCAGCATTTCCTTCGGCATCGACTTGGTCGCCGGCAGGAACCGCGTTCCGAGCCCCGCCACCGGTATGACTGCCTTCCTGACTTTCTGCATCGCTTATTCCTTCTGAGGATATCGCTTTTTTACCTATCGCTGGCTATGAAACCGCATTCCATGCGCCTGCATACTTCACCTCCCCGTGCCCACGGCAAACTGTGCCGCAACCCTTCTCAGCCGAACCGCGATCGGCATCGACATATGCCGGACCGCGGCCGGATCGCTGAGCGCCGTGCGTATCGCCTTCAGCGGCGCACGCGCCTTGATGTGCTGCACCAATGACAGGAACGAGGCCGCCTTGCGCAGGCTGCGGCCGCGTCTGGCGAAAGCCGCCTTGGCGCCGTCGTCCATGAAATGCGCGGCCGCGAACGCGGCATCGGCCTCGGCCATCGCCTCGACATGATGCAACTCGAGCACGCGCGAGATCGAGCCGGTGCGGATATGGTAGACGTAGCCGACGGTCGGCTCGACCACACAGCGGCCGCCTTTGGCCAGCGCGCTCGCCAGAAGAATGTAGTCTTCGCCGATGCGCAGCTTCTCGTCGTAGCGCAGTTGATTGTCGTCCAGGAAATGGCGCTGGAAGATCGGCTTCAGATAGCCGAGGTTGAAGCGCGACTCGAAAACGATGTTGCCGGCGATATAGTCGGTCAGCGAGATTTCGCCGAGCCCTTCGAGGTACCTGGTCGGGAACATGATGTCTTCGGGCGTGCCGTCTTCGCCCACGACCTGGACATTGTCGACCGCGATCTCGGCACCCGCCTTCTCCGCCCGCGCGATCATGGCCGCCAGTCTGCCGGGCAGGACGGCATCGTCGGAATCGAGCACGGCGACCCAGCGGCCGCGGGCCAGATCGAGCCCGGCATTCCTGGCGCCGCCGGGGCCGCGGTTGGCAGGAAGCGCGACTACCTTGACGATGTCCTGAGGATAAGCGCGCGCGACATCGAGCGTGCGGTCGCTCGACCGGTCGTCGACGACGATGACTTCGATCGCGACATCGCGCTGCGCCATCGCGCTGGCGATCGCCCGGTCGAGAGTTGCCTCGGCGTTGTAAGCGGCGATGACGAAGCTGACGTCAGGCTGCACGCTTTTCCCCTTCCTGCGGAGTGATGCCGTACTGGCGGATTTCGCGGACTCCGACCAAACCGCTGACGACGCCGAGATGCATAATGCCGCGCAGCATGCTGCGGTTCCGTCGCACCGGGCTGACTGCGGCCAAAAGCGCCATACCGAAGCAGTAGCCCGCCTTCGCCGAGGCGAGACCGACCTGGCAGACGCGACGCAGGCCGCCGGTGTTGCGCCCGATGAGATGACCATGCGTCTGCCCGAAGCGGAAGCGGCGGCGGCGCAGCCAGTCGAAGGCGGCCCTCGAACTCGGCACCACCTCGTCGACAAAGGCGTGCGAGGCAAAGGCGATGCGCCCGCCGGACTTGACCACTGAATCGAAGAATTCGGTGTCCTCGCCGCCGGTCTGGCCACGCGCCAGGCTGAAGCGCCGGTTGCGCAGGCTTTCCTCGGTCATCCTGAGCAGGACGTTGCAGGTGTAGCCGGTGCGGATCTCGCCGCGCACCCAGACGGGCAAGGTCGAGTGGAAATCGCCCTTGCGCATCCAGTCCGGCGCGTCCTGGCGATATGTCGCGCGGACCGGCCCGAGCACGGCCGTCGCGCCCGTCGCCTCCGCGGTCGCCACGAGTTCGACGAGCCAGCCCGGCGAAGCCGTCTCGTCGTCGTCGATGAAGGCGATGAGGTCCGAGACGCTGGCATCGAGGCAGGCGTTGCGAGCGATCGAGATGTTGCGCGCCGGCGCGTGGCGATAGCGGATCGGCAGCTTAAGTTCCTGCGCCAGCGCCTTCACCAGCGGCTGCGCGCTCGGCTCGTCGTCATTGTCGGCGACCACGATGCCGATCTCGAAACCGGCGGGGTTCTCCAGCGCGGCGATGGAGCGCAGCGTGTCGGCAAGCTCCGGCCTGCGGAAAGTGCAGATGCAGATGTCGATGCTGCCGCTCTTCTTCGCAGCCATCACGCCGCCTCGCGCGACGGCTGCGGGCCGAAAAGTTGCAGCCAAAAGCCCATGGACCAGCCCAGATGCATGACCATCACCGACACGCCGGCCAGCGCTATGGCGGGATTCCGCTGGCTGATCGCGGTCCGGACGCCGTAACCGAGGCAGACACCCGCCCACACCAGAAACGGCACGGCCGCCAGAACAAAGATCGGAGACAAGAGCGCCATCAGGACCACCGGAAACACCAGCAGCGGGATCATCTGCCGCAGCTTCGGCATCATGCGATGCTTGAGCACGTTCCTGGCGCGGCCGCGGCCATAGCCGAGATATTGGAAAAACAGGCTCTTCAAGGTGGAGCGCGGATAATAAACCATCTGCGTCTTGCCGCTCATCCAGATGCGGTAGCCGGCCAGACGGAGGCGGTGATCGAGCTCGGCGTCCTCGTTATGGCTGAAGCTCTCGTCATAGCCGCCGACCGCGCGGAACGCGGCAATGCGCATCAGCGCATGGTGGCCGTGGTCGACCCACTCGCCGGCCGACATGTGGCGGTGCTTGGAGCCGCCGGTACCGAGCCTGGAATTCTGCGCCGCCGCCACGGCCTTCTGCACCGCGCCCGTGCCGCTGGTCAGCATCGAGACGACGACCGAATCCGCACCCGTGGCTTGCGCTTCCTCGACCAGCCTGTCGCAATAATCGGCCGGATACCCGCCATGCGCATCGATGCGGATGAGATAGTCGGCGTCGTCGCCGAAGGTCGCCACCGCAAGGTTGATCGCCGCGCTCTGGATGCGCTTCGGATTGGCGATCAGGATGACGCGTGGATCCTCCGCAGCGAGTTCTTCGACGATGCCTTGTGTGCCATCGGTGCTGCCGCCGTCGGCCACGACGATGCGCGCGCCGAGCCGCGCCGCGGCCGGCCGCAGCCGCTGGAGCAGCCCGCCGATATGAGCGGCCTCGTTGAGGCACGGGATGACGATCAGGCTCGATGCCGTCGTGCGCGTCATCGGGTTTTGTCCATTCTTAGCCATCCTATGCCAGCGCCTCGGTCGCAAAGCTCCCGCGACCGGCGGTCAGGCCGCGCAGCTTGTCGACAAAAGCCAGGCAATCGCTGCGGTCGTAGCTCCAAGTCCGCGGATTGCGTGCCAGCACCCGCGACTTCAGCTTGCCGTAGTGTTCCTGACCCATTCGGCCGAGCGCGGTGTCGAGTCCTTCGGACGTCGCCTCGGACAAAAGCACACCGATGTCCTGCTGCTTGAGGAACCGGCCGGTTTCGGTGCTCGCCATCGAGATCGGCACGGCGCCGAAGCGGCAGCCTTCGTAGAGGCGGTTGGGAAGCAGCCATTCGGAATTCTGGCCCTGCTCGAAGAAATCGATCGCCCAGGAGAAATGCACCTCGCGGTAGATCGCCGGCATGTCCTCCGGATTGCGATAGGGACCGCGGAAGGAAAGCCAGGGCTCGGCTTCGACAAAGGCATGAAAATCCGGGAATTCGGAGAGCGCGGGACGCCCCCTGAGCACCACTTCAAAGCGTCCGTCTTGCCGGCGGGTGAACTCGGCCAGGAGTTCCAGCGAGCGCCGGCAGCGCAGCGCGCCGAACCAGCCGATGCGCCAAGGCGGCGCCGCCGGACTGTCGTCCTCGCGGCGATGATCCGCCGGCACGGGCATGGTGTCGAAATATTTGTTCTCGATCAGCTCGACCGGCGCCGCGATTTGCCCGAACGGCTTGAAATAATTGGCGACGAAGGCGGGAGAGCTGGTCACCAGAAGCTTGACGTCGCGGGCCAGATGGCGTTCGGCGCCGCGCAACGTCTTGCCGATCAGGTCGTTGCGCAACACCAGCCGATGGATGTCGAGGCACTCGTAGACGATCGGCACGCTGGCGCCGAAAGCGCGCCTGGCGCGGCTGGCAAGCGCCAGCATCTCGAGATTGCGCGCGATGATCAGGTCGGGTCGCGCCAGGCCCGCGAATTTGGCGCCGATCGACATGGCGGCCTTGGCAACTGCGCCGATGCGCTGGGCGAATCGGCCATCGCGCGTCGGTCCGAGGTCGACGGGCCTGATGCCTTCGATCTCGGCGATCGGATTGGAGGTGCGACGGAAGCCCGCCAGGGTTATCCCGGCGCCGCCTGCCCTGAGCATTTTTATCCTCCGGCGCACCGCCGGGTCGGATATGTCATGCACAAGGTACAAGACATGCAGCATGAAACTCGACCGCTTTTGGGCCCGCCACCCAAGAGGGGATGCTAGTACAGCTTTTGCTGCATCGCAACATTTTTGGTGCAGCGTAGCAATCGGCGCACATTTTTTGTTGCGCTGCAAAAACTTCTTGCGGTAGTTTGTGCATGGCGGCGGGCGCCGGTCGCGACGATGACTGGCGCAAAATCAGGAATCCAGAATTTGGAAACCAGTGCATTCGATCCGCCCGAGGGCTCCCTGCGCAGATCGGTCGGGCGCGGCGCCGTCGTCACCGCGATGGCGCAGGGCGTGCGGGTCGCCACCCAAATCGTGTCGGTCATCGTGCTGTCGCGGCTTTTGTCGCCGCAGGATTTCGGCGTCGTGGCGATGTGCGCGCCGGTGCTCGCCTTCATCGCGCTGTTCCAGGATTTCGGCCTGACCCAGGCGACGATCCAGAAAACCGGCATCCGGCACGAAGAGGTCAACTACCTCTTCTGGATCAACACGGCGGTGAGCGCGATCCTGGCCTTCGTGCTTGCTGCGGCGGCTCCCCTGGTGGCCGCCTTCTACGGCGAGCCGCGCGTCACGGGGCTGGTTGCCGCCTTCGGCCTGCAGATCATGGCCTATGGTCTCGGCGCCCAGCATCTGGCGCTCATGACACGCCGCATGGAATTCAGCCGGCTCGCCGTCATCGACGTCGCCAGCGCCGTTACGGGCCTTGTGGTCTCGATCGCCTGGACCTTCATCGACCGCTCCTATTGGGCGCTTTTTGCCGGTACGCTGACCGGCGCCGTGTTGCCGACGCTTTGCTACTGGGTGTCATCGCGCTGGCGTCCGGGGCTGCCGCGCAAGGTCGAAGGCATCAGCCAGCTGATCAATTTCGGCGCCGGCATCACCGGCTTCAACTTCGCCAATTTCTTCGCCCGCAATCTCGACAATGTGCTGATCGGCAAATATTGGGGCGAGGCGCAGCTCGGCCTCTACGACCGCGCCTACAAGCTGCTGCTTTTCCCGCTCAGCCAGATCACCAACCCGCTGTCGAAGGTGATGGTGCCGGCACTTTCGCGGCTGAAGGACGAGCCGGACCGTTATCGCAGCGCCTATCTGCGCGTGATGCCGCTGATCCTCCTGGTGGCGTTGCCGGGCGTGGCCTTCGCCACCGCCATGTCGGATACGCTCATTCCTTTCGTGCTCGGCCCGCAATGGCGGGAGAGCGCCAACATTTTCCTCGCGCTGGGCTTCGCCGGCCTGCTGCAGCCGCTCAACAATCCGGCCGGATGGCTGTTCGTCAGCCAGGGCCGTTCGGGCGATTTCATGCGCTGGGGCATCATCACCGCCGTCACCTCGGTGCTGGCCTTCGCCATCGGCCTTCCTTATGGCGCGCTCGGCGTCGCGGTCGCCTATGCGGTCAGCGAATATTTGCGGACGCCTTTCCTCTGGCTCTATGTCGGCAAGGCCGGGCCGCTGCGGGCGAGCCATGTGCTGCACGCAGCCGCCCCCTTCGTGCTCGGCGCGCATCTGGCGCTGGCCCTGGTCTGGGTCGCCAAGCCGATGCTGCCGGCGCAGCCCATCATCGCTCTCGTAGGCGGCGCGGTGCTGTCCTATGTCGTCACCATCATCGTCGCGCTCGCCTTCGGCGCCGGCCGCGAGGCGCTTCGGGAGGCCCTGCGGCTGATCCCGGCGCGCGGGTTTTCGCCCGCGCCCAGCGAGGCGAAATGACCTTGCCGGCGCAAACCGCCAGGCATTCCGGCCGCGGCCGGACAGCCCAAAACTGCTGATTCTTGAGGGTTAGGCAACAGCATGAATTACCGATCGATCTCAGACATGAACGACGCGATCGCGCGGAACCTGCACCGGCTGCCGCGCGACATCGACCTGGTGGTCGGCGTGCCGCGAAGCGGCATCCTCGCCGCGACGCTGGTCAGCCTGACGGCGAATATCCCGATGACCGATCTCGACAGCTTTCTCGCCGGCAAGATCTACACCTCGGGGATCACCAAGCGGCGTGCGGCGCTCGATCGGCAGCATTCCGAAATGCGCAAGATCCTGGTGATCGACGACAGCGTCAGCGGCGGCAACGCCATGCGCGACGCGCGCAGCAAAATCGCGGCTGCCGGCATCCCGGGCGATTTCGTCTACGCGGCCGTGTTTGGCCTGCTTTCGCAGCACAACGAAACCGACATCGTCTTCGAGGTCGTGCCGCATCCCAGGATGTTCCAGTGGAACTTCATGCACCACGTCTTCCTCGAGCAATGCTGCGTCGACATAGACGGCGTGCTTTGCCTCGATCCGACGGCGGACGAGAATGACGACGGCCCAGCCTACGAGAAATTCCTCACCGAGGCGCGGCCGCTTCTCGGGCCGACGCGCAAGATCGGCTGGCTGGTGACCAGCCGGCTGGAAAAGTATCGCAAGCTGACTGAAGCCTGGCTGGCCAAGCACGAGATCAAATATGACCATCTCGTCATGCTCGACCTGCCGAGCAAGGCCGAGCGGCAGCGGCTTGGCGCGCATGGCAGCTTCAAGGCCGAGTTCTATCGCAAGTCGGACGCCATCCTGTTCATCGAGAGCGAGCACGAGCAGGCGCTCAAGATCGCCAAGCTATCGGGCAAGCCCGTGCTGTGCGTCGAAACCAACATCGTGAGCTTTCCCGACGCGTTTTCCCTGCCGGCGCTGGAGCAGGCGGCCCGCAACCTGCCGGCACGGCTCAGGCAGATCAATTCGCCCGAAGGGCGCAAGAAGGTCATCAAGACCGCCGCGCGCGCCCTGCTCGGTGAACGCGCCTATGAAATGCTGAAGAGCCGGGTCAAAAGGCCAGCGTAAGCAAAGCCTTACGCGGAACTAAGGTGCCTCGCGCCGAATCGAATTCAGTCGACGCGCTTTTCAGTCGCTGTTTCGATGCCTGTCGCGCCCAGAACCGCTGCATACTTCTGGGCGAAATGCATTAAGCAGCGCGCCGGGCGCGCTGCCGGGCAGCCCTGTCCAGCAAGGCGAAGAAGGTGGCGAATTGGCGCTCGGGATCGAGTTCCGGGCGCTGCGAGAACGTGAGCGCGGCTTCCGAGACCCGCTGATACTCCTCGCGATCGTTCCACAGCCGCCTGAGCGCCGCGACCCAGTCCTCGAGCGGCGCGTCATAGTCCAACACGACGCCGCCGGAGCCGATCGCTTCGGGCAGGCCGCCGCGCCGCGAGCCGACGACGGGAATACCGCTGCAATGGGCCTCCGAGGCAACGCGACCCCACGCCTCTTCCCATTTGCTCGGCGCCAGCAGGATCCTGGTGCGGCCGTAGAGAGTCTTCATGTCGTCGGTGCGGTTTTCGAGCTTGATATTGGAGAACGGCGCGATCGTTTCCGCGATGCGGGCGCGGTGATCGTCATCCAGCTTCCAGCTCTCGACGAACAGGAAAGGGATCTCCCTGCAGGCGGCCGCGATCCGCACCGCCAGCTCGAAACCCTTTTCCTCGTAGGGATTGATAAAGGTGACGTACGCGCCCGTCGTCGGCGTGCTGTAAGAGGCCGGATTGATCGTCGGCGGGATCACCGTGGAATCGATGCCAAACTCGCGCTTGTAAGTGCGCGCCGTGAAATCGGAATTGGCGATGTAAGACGCCGAGTTCAGCTCGCGCAGATCGCCCCCGAGTTCATGGAATTCAACATTCCTGAGATAGACCACCAGCGGGACGCCCTCGGCCTCCAGCGCCTTGCCGAGCGGAACCGATTTGTGACACTGCACCACCGCTACGTCCGGCTGCAGCTTCTTGACGGCAAAGGCGGCCGCTTCCCAGGGGAACCAGGCGCGCACCACCGGATAGCCGGGGAAATTGTCGATGACGGCGCGCTGACCGAGGAGCTTCATCTTGGCGCGCGCCTTGTATCCGAACATGCCCTGCCCGAACAAGGCCGCAAGCACCGATGCCTCATGACCGTGTTCGATCAATTGTTCCGCCAGATGATGGGTGCTCGACTGGACGCCGCCGCTGAATTGCGGCGGATAGCCGTTTCCGCCTGCGAAGAGAACTTTCATGGTTCGGCTCCTTGTCACATTTTTCTTGGCCAGTTTTCCTGGCTTGCCGGCAAATATGCCGGCGGGCAGTGTCAGGCAGTCTGCTGCTCGAGATTGGCGAACGGATTGGTGCATGGATGCCAGCCGGTGAAGCGGATCGGATCATGGGGCGAGCTGCGCCAGGCATAATCGGTCAGCATGTGGAACTCGGCAATGACCCAGCGCTCGAAATTCCCGACATCCTGCTGCTTGCGCCTGGGCAGCAATTCGCGCGCCCTGTCGAGCCTCACGGTCTCCAAAAGCGTCACCGCGTCCGCCAGCTTTTCGCTCGGGAATATCCACGGGTTGCGGTTGCGGAATTCGAGCACGAATTGCTGCAGGTGCTCGATGCGCATGTTGAGCGGGCCGAAGTATTTCTCGAGCGTGATGCGGACCAGATCCTCATCCGAGAAGGACGATACGGCCGCAGCGGCGATGCCGGTCGAAGCAATGCCGCCGGCAACAACGGCCAATGCGGTGCGTCGCGTGATCTTCATCGACCCCTCCTTCATGCCAGCCGGCTCGCCGCCCGCAGCGAAAGCGCCGCGGCGGTCAGGCTTGGGTTGGCGCAGGAACAGCTCGGATAGGTGCTGGTGCCGACGACGACGAGGTTCCGGAGCTGGTGGTGGATCATGTCGCGGTCGACCACCGAGTCGGCGGGGCCGGTGCCCATCCGCAAGGTGCCCTGCACATGCGATTCGGTCGGCCTTATGCCGCGATCGAATATCTGCTCGACCGGAAGAGGCTTGAGCAGCGCCGGCAGCCTCTCGAGCGCCTTGGCCATGCCCTTGGTTGCATAGTCGGAGGCTCCCTTGAAGCTGACGAAGGCGTTCTCGTTCTTGTCGAGGATCACCCGGTTTTCCGGGTCGAGCAGGTTTTCGGTGACAATGACCAGCGGCAGCGCCTGCCGCAGCCGCCCCTTCTCGGCTCGCATGCCGTGCTGCCAGCGGTTCTCGAAATAGACCAGCGCCGCCGCGTGCTCGGCGCGATGCGGGCCGTCATAGAGGCCGAAATTCAAGCCGGTGGTGATGGTGCTGCCGTCGAAATTGTCGACGCCGTCGAGATAGACCTCGTAGTTCCAGCCATAGGATTCGTGCAGGCCGAGCCCGACGAATTCGCCGCCGAGCCCCGAGCGCAACATGATTGCAGGGCTCTGGATGGCGTTGGCGCCAAGGATGACGAGTTCGCCGCTGACCGAATATTCCTTGCCGTCGCGCAGGAAGGCAACCGAACGCACCGAGCCGGCTGAATGGTCGAGCCGCCGCACTTCGGCGCCCAAGCAAACCGACACGTCCGCGTGCTGGAAGACGTGCATCAAACCATTGTTGGCGGTGAACTTGGCGTCGGCCGGACACAGCCAGCATCTGAGGTTGGCGCAGCATGAGTTGCGCTGCGCCGTCGCGACGCGGGCGCGGGCGGTCGGCATGACGAAATGCTGCTCCGGCTGCGCCGCCTTCATCATCCGGTCCGGCGTCGACATGCGGTGCGGCGGCTGCGGAAACGGCCGCGAACGCGGCAGCATCCGGGCCATGTCGGGGTCGCCGGAGATCGACATGACCTCCTCGGCGTCGCAGTAGAACGGCTCCAGCTCGTCATAGCTGATCGGCCAGTCGTTGCCGACGCCGTATGTGCTCTTCAGCCTGAAGTCGTTGGGATGGAAACGCGGCGTCTGCGCGAACCAGCAGTTGGTGCCACCGCCGAGGCCGATCGTGTAGTTCCACGGCTTGTCGGCATTGTCGGTCTTATAAGTGCTCTCGTCGTCTATGTCGGTGTTGGCGTTCTGGTCAAGCTGCCATTCATGCGTGTTGTGGCGGCCCCATTCCAGCACCAAGACCCGGGCTTTGCGCCGCTTCAGGAACTCATGCAGGAAAAAGGCTGAACCGAACCCGGAACCGATGACGACGAGGTCGAAATGCTCGTTGGCGATTTGTTCGGGCTGAACGTCCATCACCATCAGATCGAATCTCCCGAAACGCGCACGATCATTATCGACCCTCCATCATTGTCGGTCCCACTGTCGTTCGCCGGAGCCATGCGGCGGGAAGCTGGCGGCGGACACTGTCATGCCGCCATCCTGCCGATCGAGTGGTATTCGATGCCGTAGCGGGCGATGACCTTCGGGTCGTAGAGGTTGCGGCCGTCGAAGATGACCGGTGTCGTCAGCGCGTCCTTGAGCGCGTCGAAGGAGGGAGCCCTGAAGCTCTTCCATTCGGTACAGATGAGAAGCGCGTCGGCGCCGCGCAGGGCCGCTTCCTTGGTGCCGCACAAGAGAAGGTCCTCGCGCTGGCCGTAGATGGCCTGGCACTCCTGCATGGCCTCCGGATCGTAAGCCTGCACCTTGGCGCCGGCGGCCCAAAGCGCCTCCATCAGCGTGCGCGACGGAGCCTCGCGCATGTCGTCGGTGTTCGGCTTGAAGGCCAGGCCCCACAGCGCAAATGTCTTGCCCTTGAGGGCGCCCTGGAAATAGCGGTTGACCTTGTCGAACAGCACCGATTTCTGCGCGTTGTTGCGCTCTTCGACGGCGCGCAGCAGCTTGGCGTCGAACTTGACGCCCTCGGCGGTCTTGATCAGCGCGCGTACATCCTTGGGGAAGCAGGAGCCGCCATAGCCCAGGCCGGGATAGATGAAATGGTAGCCGATGCGCGGATCGCTGCCGATGCCCTTGCGCACCTCCTCTATGTCGGCGCCCAATTGCTCGGCGAGGTTCGCCATCTCGTTCATGAAGCTGATCTTGGTCGCCAGCATGCAGTTGGCCGCATACTTTGTGAACTCGGCGCTGCGGACATCCATCACAATCATCTTCTCGTGGTTGCGGTTGAACGGCGCGTAAAGCTCGCGCATCACCGCCTCGGTGTCCTCGCTCGACGTCCCGACGATGATGCGGTCCGGCTTCATGCAGTCGGCGACCGCCGAGCCTTCCTTGAGGAATTCCGGATTCGAAGCAACGTCGAAGGTCAGGTCCTCGCGGCCGCGCGCCTTCAGCGTCTGGGCGACCCTTTCCTTGATCTTCTCGCAGGTGCCGACCGGCACGGTGGACTTGCCGACGACAATCTTGGGCGCGTCCATCTCGCGGCCGATGGCCTCGGCGACGGCAAGCACGTATTTCAGGTCGGCCGAGCCATCCTCGCCAGGGGGCGTGCCGACCGCGATCATCTGGATCTGGCCATGCTTGACCGCCGCGGCCGCGTCGGTGGTGAAGCGGATGCGGCCGGCGGCGTGGTTCTCCTTGACGAGAGCTTCCAGTCCGGGCTCGAAAATCGGGATGAAGCCCTGGTTGAGCCGGTCCACCTTCGCTTCGTCGATGTCGACGCACACCACCTCGTGCCCGACTTCCGCAAGCACCGCGGCCTGGACGAGACCGACATAGCCAATTCCAAACACTGTCAAATTCATTTGGTTCTATTCCTGTTTAAGGCCGGGCCGCAAAGACGGCCCGGCCAGTTAAGATGTCCCCCAGGCCCTGTATGAGGCCTAGATATTCGGCATGATCCGCATCCCAAAACCAGTTCCTACTTTGGGGGACATGCCTAGTTGCTGTTGGTTATGGTGCATGCCAGCGACTCCGGGAACTGGCACGGCTGGCCGAGCGCCGTGAAAGCGATGCGCTTGACCTGCATGGTCACCTTGCGGCCGGGATCGGCAAAGGCGCCCATCCAGTTGGTCAGCTTGTCGCTGCCCCACAAGCTGAAGAATATTTTTTGCGGATTGGTCGGCAATTCGTCCGGGTTGGTCACCTCGTTGACCAGCTTGCCGTTGACATACCAGCGCAGCCGGTCCTTCTCCCAGACGAAGCCATAGTCGTTGAACCCCTTATCGGCGCCGCCTTCGACGTCGACCAGCTTGCCGTTCTTCGGCTTGCCTTGGATGTAGCTGTTCACCTGGACTTTGGTCGGATCCTTGGTGAGGACCTCGAAGTCGATCTCGTCCCAGGGCTTTTTGTCCTGCGGTCCGATATAGGTGAAAAAGGCGGCATTGAGGCCGGATCCGGTATCGGTCTTCATCCGCGCCTCATAGACGCCGTAGCCATAGCGCTGCTTGGTCTGGACCTCGGCGCAGGCGAAGTCGCGATCCTTCAGCTTGCGCTTTTCGAAGCTCAGCGACAGCACGCCGTCCGAAAGCCGGACAAGGTCCTTCGACCATGTGCAGTTCTGATGATTGCCGTTGCTCCAGCCGTCGGAGACGAACCAGCGCGAACGGTCGAAATTCGAAAAATTGTCGACGAAGGACGGCGCGCTCTGCATCTCCTCGGCATGCACCGAATGGGGTGGTGCCACAATAGCGGCCGCGGTCGCAAGCAATGCGCCGGCGAGCCAGAGCTTAAGCGTCTTCGACCTGTTCGAATTCGCGCGCGGCATGCTGCAAGCAGCCGCGGTGGAGGTGTCGTTCGGATATGCGTTCATGACAAACTTACCTTTGTGCTGTCCGCCCCAACCCAAAGTCATTCCTGGCCCGCCTCCAGAGAGCCGCTTCTGATCCTCCGCCTCTTACTCCTCTAATGTTTTGCAGCTATGACCGCGCCTGGACGTGCTGTCAGCCTCTGCCCGCAGACCTTGCCTGTGCGCCCTGCGAACCGGGTTGCCCGACACTTTCGTCGACAATCGCGTCGAGCGAATGACGCAGTTCCTTCATCAGACCTTTCTGGCGCGTGAGTTCGGCGATGCGCCGCTCGTAATTCAGGATCGCGCCGGTCATCGTGTTGACATCCGACGACTTGTCTGTCGACGCGGAGCCGTTCTCCATTGCCTCGACCAGGAAAGCGGCGTTGGTCGCCGTCGACCGATAGCGGTTCTCCAGCCCGGTCTTTTCCGCTTCGATCTCGGCGGAGATCTGGTCGAACAGCTTCGCCAGACGGTCGAGCCGCTGGAGATCGGTCTCCCGGTCACGAGCCGGATCCCTGGATCTGAAGCCAAAAATCGAAGCCATTCGATCGGCCTTTCGAAATTGCTGCACCGCAGCATAGCTTGCCATTCTCGGGGCAAGTAGGCAACCTCGTAGTTTCGGAAAGCGGATTTTTTTGGGAACGGCGCCCGCGCTGACCGCCTTTGTCGGATCATTCTGTTGCGGCACTTGTTGCCGGCAACAGGAAGCGCATCGGCGGCACCTGCTGCTTCGCAGCAATGCCGGCGCGGCGGAGCAAGGCGTCCAGCTTGTCGGCCGCCACGCCGCGAACGATCGGGATCAGATTGGACTGGCTGGCCAAGGCATAGGCGGCGGCCGATGCCAGGCCGCGCTCCGCCTTCACGTCAAGGAAATTCCGCAGCCGGTATTTGTCGCGCACATGGCGCTCGTGGCGCCGCAACGCGGCCTTCGAGCCCTCCGGCAGGTTGCCCAGCGCCAGCAAGGCCAGGTCGGCATCGGCAAGCCGCTTCAGATCCTGCGTCCTGTGACGGCCGCTCAGCGAATCGGCGCGAACGATCGCACCATAGCCGCAGGTCTTGATGATCTTGAAACGCGCGCCGCGGGCGACCGCGCGCGCATAGAGCTCGTAGTCCTCGCCGAGCCGCAGCTTTTCATCGTAGCTCAGCCCGTGACGATCGAGGAACGCCCGGCTGATCACCGGCTTGAGGAAGCCCAGTTCGCCGCGCAGCACGCGGCGACGGGAAATGTTGCCTTCGATGAAACGCTCGAAGTCGAGGAATTGCGGTTCTGGCGCGAAGGAGGGAGCCGCGACCTTGGTGGGGTCGGTCGCGGCATCGTCCCTGATCAGCATGATGTTGTCCGCCGCGAAATCCCAGTCGGGGCTGGCAAACAGCCGGCGGAAACGGCCTTCGAGGAAGAAATCGTCGGCGTCGAGGATGCTGATGAAAGGCGAAACGGAGGCTTTGATGGCGGCGTTGCGTGCAAAGGACGGCCCCCGGTTGACGTCGAGACGCATCACCTTGAGCCGGCTGCTGCCGTCATCGGCGGCGCGCGCCACATTCTGTGTGTCGTCGGTGGAGGCGTCGTCGACCACGACGACTTCCGCCACCTCCGGCTCGCGCAGAGCCGAAGCGATGGCGACCGGTATGGTCCGCGCCGCGTTGCGGGCAGCGATGATGACGCAGACCCTTGGGGTCGTCACGGCCATGATTCACCTTTCGATTGCGTGAGTGACAGCCCGCCTATGAATGCAAAACCGATCTTCATGCGTTGCCCCGCACCGGCGCGGCCGCGGCCGGCCGCTCGAAGATCCGCCGGCTGAGATCGGCGGAAGCCGCCCAGCCGGCCTCCGCCAGATAGCGCACCGGCTCGCGACCGCAGAGCTCCCACAGCACCGTCCGCCGCTGCGGCCAGCGCAACGAGGACAGCCAGGGCGCGATCACCATGTGGAAGAGGTCGGCATTGTCGATGCGCGCCAGGATCCGGGTGGCGCGGTCCGAAAGCAGCGTGCCGGTACCGCCAAGCAGAACATCGGCCGCGCGCAAAGCAAGTAGCAGCGTGTCGGCGAGGCCCTGCTCAGCGGCATGGTCGAGCAGTTTCTGCTGCTCGGCTTCGTTCAGCCGGCCGGCCGCGGCTCTGACGTCGCAGACATAGCCGGCGCAGGGCTCGCGGTTGAAGAAGGCTTTGGCGACGCTGATGCAGGACAAGAGCAACGTGTCGGACGCCGATATCAGGGGCATGGAGGCGCCCGCAACCTTGACCTCGCGCTTGCGGCGCAGGAAGCCGTCGATGTCGCGCGGGCTCGGCGAGCCCGGCTGCTGCAGCCGATAATGGAGATCGACCGTTGCGGCCCGCACGCCATCGTCGCGGACCATGTGCTGCTCGCCGAGGAAACGCACCCACCAGACCGACCGGGACTTGCCGGCGACCTCGTAGCCGGCCGAGCGAAGGGCTTCGCGGGCGGCAGCGAAGCCGGACGGGCAAACCAGAATATCGACGTCGCCGGACGGCTTCATGAAATGGTCGCCGTAGAGCAATTGCTGCTGGAGCGGTCCCTTCAGGAAGACGAAGTCGATCTGCCTGTCCTGCAACACCTGATGGATGGCGATCGAATCGCCGATGCAGGCGGCATTCATCGACATGGTACGCCGGCGATAACCATCGAGCCATGCGAGCAATTCGGGAGGCGTCGCGCCGGTGGCCCCATGCGAGAGAGCCTTGAGCATAAAGACGGCGACCTTGTTCAACCTCGCAATGTCGGCAATGTCGGCCACGCAGATTGCCGGAGCCGGCATACCGCCATGGTCGACCGCGCGCGCTGTCGGATTGAAGAACAGCCGCAGACAGGCCTGCACATAGGCGACTTCGTCGGCACTGCCGGTCGCACGCAGCCTGTCGTAAGAAGCATCCTGCACGGTCATGCCCGTTGTCGTCTCTCCGCAAAACCGCCCGCGGCGGCGTTTATACCGCAACTGCGAAGAAAAGCATCGCCAAAAAATCAGGAGCGCCATCCAGCGCCTTCCCAAGCCGCCTCGCGCCTGCAACCTGAGCGTTCATATTCGCTCATGGCCGATCACTTTTGAAGACAAATCCGGTGGCGGCGAGGCGAGCCGGCATTCGCTATTTTCTGAAGTATTTTCTTCGCGATTCCCACATAGCCACTTAAGCTTACGGACTTATCCCAATCAAATCATACGCTTACTTAGACGGCAAAAAGGCGATGTTGAACGTTCGAGCGGTGTTCGCCCGAGATGCAAAAGCCGGCGGCGTCATCACTGACGCGGGCCTGCGCAACCAAGAATTGATTACTGCCTGGTAAATCAGGCTTGACTCATAAATGTTGCCGTGCAGCAATTGCGATGCAGCATAGCAATATGCTGGCGGGATTCCGACGCCGCTTCCAGTCTTAATTGGAGAATAGAATGGAACAGAATGTTGAAAAGCAAGAGTACGAGACCCCAAGCCTGACGGTTCACGGTTCGATCGAAACGATCACGCAGGGTGCCTCCGGGACGACGGCGCTTGACGCGGCATTTCCCGCGCACACACCGGTCGGTGAGCTCACCTTCTCCTGAGCTTGTAGCGCCCGGAGTTGTCACAGTTGGGGCTCCGGGCGTTCCCTTTCTTCGAACACTGAGCCGGGGCCTCCTGCCCGGGCTACCTGGACTCCCTAAGGATCGCAGGCAACCGATCCCGCTCGAGGTCACGCAAGCGTTCAACAATGAGGTTTTAGGATGCACTGGAACCCATCGAACCATGACCGCGTGGTCGCGAGCGGCGATGCCGTGGCTTGTGAATTCGGCAACGGACTGGCGCTGCTCCATCTTAAATCCAACATCTACTACAGCCTGAACGGCGTCGGCGCCTACATTTGGGAGCTGATCCAGGAGCCACGACCGATCCCCGACATAACAAGCGCGGTGCTCGCCCGCTATGATGTCGATACAGAACGCTGCAAGGCCGATGTCGAGGGCTTGCTCAAGGGACTGATCGAAGCCGGGCTTGCGAGGGTCCACCATGAGGAACTGGCCTAGGGTCCTCTCGCTTAGCGGGCCGGAGGCGCTGTTTCTGGCGCGCTGCCTGGCAGTGGTCAGCCTCGTGCGGCTGGGGCTTACGCTTTCGTCCTATAATCGCATGCGCGCTCTGGTGACTCGACTGGAAGCGAGGAATGACGCTGCCATCGCCGATCTGCGGCGCGTTGCATGGGGCGTTGCCGCTGCTGCGCGATACGTGCCGGGCGCCAGCTGCCTTACCCAGGCGCTCGCCGGACAGTATCTGCTTGCCCGCCAGGGCAAGGCCTCCACGATCAGCATCGGCATCGCGCGCGACCCCGGCGCCGATCTCAAGGCGCATGCCTGGCTGATCAGCGGCGACCACATCGTGCTTGGCGGCTCCATCAACGGGTTTGCCCATCTTGTCGATCACGGACACTAGGCGATGAGCGGCGTCGCCGGAATTCTGCTCAGACAGGATGGCAGCCCAGCGGCGGCGGCCGACATCCAGCAGATGCTGGCGCGCATGCGCCACCGGGCGCGCGACGGCAGCTCATGGTGGACGGACAGACACGCAGCACTAGGCCATGCCTGGCTCAACACGACCGGCGAGCAGGGCCCTGGGCCGCTGACAATGGCCGGCGGCAAGCTCGCCATTACGGCCGATTGCCGGCTGGACAACCGCGAGGAGCTTCTGGCGCGGCTCGGTGTGCGCGACCGATCGGCCGCCGACGCCATACTGCTGATGCACGCCTATCTCAAATGGGGCGAGGCCTGTCCGACCTACCTGCAAGGCGATTTCGCCTTCGCGGTCTGGGACGCCGAGCGCCGGGCGCTGTTTTGCGCGCGCGACCATTTCGGCGTCAAACCTTTCTACTACCACTGCGCCGACAGGCGCTTTGCCTTCGCCTCGGAGATCAACCCACTTCTGGCGCTGGACGGTGTCGGCAGGGCGCTCAGCGAGCATCAGATTTCCGGCTTCCTCGCCGGCCTCCCGGACGATCCGCAATCCACGCTCTATGCGGAGATCTTTCGCTTGCCCGCTCGGCACAGCATGACGGTGACCAACAAGCAGGTCGTGCTGAGCCGCTACTGGGAGATTGAGCCGTCACAAAGGCCGCTGCGTTCGGATGCAGCGGACGAGTTCCTGCATCTTTTCGCGCGATCGGTTGAAAACCGGATGCGGGGCAATCCGTCCGTCGGTGCCATGCTGAGTGGTGGGCTCGATTCGTCCTCGATCGCCTGCATGGCCGGACTTCAAGCTGCGGCGACGCAGAAGCCGAAGCTCAAAACTTTCTCGCTGGTCTTCGAGAGGGGGTCTTCGATGGACGAGCGGCCCTTCATCGATGCAGTGCTGGAGCAATATGGGCTCGACGGCACGCTGATCGCGGTCGGCGACTATGCGCCCTTCGCCGAGTTTGATCGCATTCTGGAGGAACAGGAAGGGACCTTCCTGGCGCCCGGTCTGTCCTTGACCCGCAGCGTCTATCGCACCGCGAGCGCCAAGGGCGTCACAGTGCTTCTCGACGGCCACGGCGGTGACGAGGTCGTATCGCAAGGTCATGGGCATCTGCATGAGCTCGCCCATCGCGGCAGGTGGCTGGCGCTGTGGCGCGAGCTGCACAGTGCCGCCAACACCTATGGCGACGGGATGCTGCCTCTTTACTTCAAGTTCCTCGCCGCCTACGGGCCGGCCTGGCGGATTGCCAGGATGAGGGCGAAGGCCAGGCGCCTTCTCGGAAAACTGCGGCGCAGACGCTTCGATGCACCGCGCGCGGCGTGGGCAGGACTGGTCAATCCGGAGCTTGCCAGGCGTACTGATCTCACCGAACGTTTCCATCGCGCGGCCTTTATGCCCGCCAATGTCAGCACCAGCGAAGCGCTCACCCATCGCTGGCTTTTGTCCACCGGGCTGGTGCCCCATGCTTTCGAGGTTCTCGACAAGGCCGCCGCCAATTTCGGCATCGAGCCGCGCTATCCGTTCTGGGACAAGCCGCTGGTCGAATTCTGCCTGGCACTGCCGGGCGAGGAAAAGCTGCGCAACGGCTTCGGCCGCCATGTGCTGCGCCGGGCGATGGAAGGCGTGCTGCCGCCGGCGGTGCAGTGGCGGCGCGACAAGATCGATTTCACCGCCAGCCTGGTCAAAGGCATGATCGTCAACCATCGCGATCTGCTGGACCGGCTGCTGGTGTCGGACAACGACTTGATCGCCCCCTATGTCAATCTGCCCGAGGTGAACGCGGTCTATGCGCTCATGCTGCAGCGGCCCGAGCAGGCGACGCTGCCCGACGTCCAGCATATCTGGCGTTCGGCCTCACTGTCGCTATGGCTGCGGCAGGTCCAACAGCATGGAAGCCCTGCATGAACTCTCCAGCCGCTTCTCTTGCCGCGAGGCCCGGCTCCGCCATCGAAGCGGCCCCTCGAAACGGGCGTGCCCGTCGGTTCTACAAGGCGTACGGCCTGACGATCGGGTCGGAGGTGGCTTTGCCGGAACTGGAACCGACCGCGCCGGCAACATCGGACATCGAGATCGCTGTTGGGCCGATCGATTTTCCGGAGGCTGCATTGCCGAACGCCGCGGCCTTTCGCTTCGAGCCGACACGCCAGTACCTGTCCTGGCAAGCCGTCGGCACCTTCCTAATCAGCGATGCCTCCAGGATCGATGTCGATCCGGCGCCGGGCGTCGATGATCCGCTGCTTGCCTTTCCGCTCCTCGGTCCGGTGCTGGCGCTCACGCTGCATCAGCGCGGTCTGCTCGTCCTGCACGCCAGCGCGATCGCCGTTGGCGGGCAAAGCGTGATCTTCATGGGCGACAAGGGTGCCGGCAAGTCGACGACGGCGGGCGCGATGATCCGCGCCGGTCACCTTCTGCTTACCGACGATGTCGTGGCGCTGGACCTGTCCGCCCCCTCACGGCCGATGATCCTGCCCGGCTTTCCGCAGCTCAAGCTTGCAGCGGATGCCGCGAACGCCATCAGGATCGGCCGAGCGGAGGTGCGGCCGCAGGTACATCCGCAGATCGAGAAGGCGCAGCATCGCCTGCAGGAAGGGTTCTCCGGCGAGGCCGTGCCGGCGGCCCGGATCTATGTGCTGGAGCGCGACGGGCAGGCGGCGATCACGCCGCTAAAGGGCGCCGCCGCCCTGCCGGCGATCATCAAGTTCTCCTATGTCACGCGGTTCGGCCGGCAGGCGCTGGTCGGCGATTTCGCGGCCACCCATCTCCAGCAATGCGCGCAGCTTGCCGGCCGGATCGGCGTCAGCCGGCTCGAAGTGCCGGCAGGCCTGGAGTGGATCGACGAGGCCGTCGCCCTGATCGAGCGCGATCTGGCCCGGGCAAGGTGAGCAGCGGCATGGCCTGGTCCTCGAAACTTCGCCTGACACTTTTGCGGGACGTGGCCGGCTTCGGTGGTGTCATGGCGCATATCGGCGGGCAGCGCACGCTGACGGCGCTTGCTTTCCTGGTCCTCGGGAGTCTGACCGAGGGCCTTTCGATCCTGCTTTTGATCCCGCTCTTGCATCTGATCGGCAGTGCCGACCAGGATTTCGCCGTGCGCGTACCGGGCGCCTTGCGCTGGCTGGTGCCGGGCGGGACGCTCTCGCTGGCGACGGTGCTCTGCCTGCTCGTCGCGCTGGTGGCGCTGCAGGCGATGTTCAACCGCTTCAAGTCGCTCTACATGGCGCGGCTGCTCTACGACTTCGTCAACCGGGTGCGCATGAACCTGTTCGAGAGCATCGGCAAGGCGCGCTGGGGTGTCTTCACCCGCATGCGCAGCTCCGATCTCGACCACGCGCTGACCGGCGACATCGACCGCGTTCAGGCCGCAGCCTTCTCGCTGCTGATGCTCGCCCAGACGGCGCTGCTGCTTGCCGGCTATCTCGTGGTGTCGGTGTTCATCTCGCCGGTGATGACGTGCTTCGCCATCCTGATCGGCGTGCTCTTGTTCATCGCGCTGCAGCCCTTCCGTGCGCGCGCCACCGCCTACGGTCGCGTGCTGACCGGCAGCCGCCAGGACCAATACCGCACGGTCTCGGAGTTCCTCGGCGGCATCAAGGTGGCCAAGAGCCTGAATGTCGAGACGAGCTATTTCGCGCAGCTCCGCGCGACGCTGGACAAGATGAAGACGGACAATGTCGCCTATGTCCGCAACAGCACCATCGGCACCGCGCTGTTCCAGGTCGCGAGCGTGATCGGGCTCAGCCTGTTCATCTATATCGCGCTGGTCCGCTTCCATCTCTCCCTTGCGGAAATCGTCGTGTTGCTCCTGGTCTTCATGCGGGTCGCGCCCCGCTTCATGGACATTCAGGTGCAGGCGCAGCAGATGCTGATCAACCTGCCGGCCTACACCGCCATGCAGGCCCTGCAGGCGCGCTTCGATGCCGAGCGCGAGATGGAGCCCGGCGATGCCGCGCCGAACGCAAGGCTGTCGCTCGACAGGGGCCTGGATATCCGCGACGTCTCGTTCGCCTATGGCGACGGCGATGGAAGGCCGGTGGTGAGCGGCATTAGCTTCGGCCTTCCCGCTGGCGAGGTGACGGCGCTGATCGGCCCGTCCGGTTCGGGCAAGAGCACGATCGCCGACATGCTGCTTGGGCTGCTCGAGCCGAGCCAGGGCGGGATCCTGGCGGACGGTGTCGAGATCACCGCGCAAAACCGCAGGGCCTGGCGCGGCCAGGTGGCCTATGTGCCGCAGGACGTGTTTCTGCTGCACGACACAATCGGCGCCAATCTGCGCCTGGCGGCGCCGCAGGCCGGCGACGAGGAGCTTTGGGCTGCGCTGCGCAAGGCTCATGCGGCCGACTTCGTCGAGCGGCTCGACCGGAGGCTCGAAACGGTGGTGGGCGATCGCGGCGTCAGGCTTTCCGGCGGCGAACGTCAGCGCATCGCGCTGGCACGGGCGCTGCTGCGCGAACCCTCGCTGCTCATCCTCGACGAGGCGACGAGCGCGCTCGACTGGCAGAATCAGTCGCTGATCGCTCAATCGATCGAGGAACTGCGCGGCAAGATGACTATCCTCACCATCGCGCATCGGCCGTCGATGATCGCCTTTGCCGACTGGGTCGTGGCCATCGAGGGCGGCCGCATCGTCGAGGTCGGGCAATATCAGCGGCTGAAAGCAAAGTCGGGCAGCCGGCTGGCCAGGATGCTCTCCGGCGAACGGGCCGAACGGGAAACCGCAACATGGGCCGACAATGCGCCGCCCCCTGCGCCGGCTGAACGATCAGCGGAGGCTGCCGCGCCGCGCGGTTAGCTTTTCGCCATCGGGCACCTTGATGCCACGGTCGGCCTGCCGCGCCTTGTCGGCGGGTATCGGCCCGCTCCTGGCGATCATGGCGAACACCAGAACGAAGTACCCCACCTGAATGACGACAGCGCAAATCACGGCGCGCATGATGATGGTGCCAAGCGAATCGCCGTCGAGCCAGGACCAGCCGACTACAACAGCGAGCGTGAATATCATCCCGACGATGAACTTTGGCAAAGACATGCTCGTCGGCCCGTCAACCGGCACGCGCATGCAAAGGCTGTGGCTTACCCACCCGCGTAACTCCCCGTTCCGCCAGAGAGCTATTTCTGGCTGCCCAATCCGACCGGTTGCTTCCGGCCTTTCCGACCCATCCAGACTATGACAGCAACAGTTTGCCACTCTATTAAGGCGAGACCTTTGCGGCAAGGCCAAATGCACATCAAGTCAAGGGTTTCGCGGCATCGACTCTGCCATGCTGCGGCGCACACCCCTGCATCGCCACCTATTCACTATAGCGAAATCCTCGACAGTAGAACCCGAAACATTAACCAGTATTTAATGCGAAGAACTTACCTGCGCGAGTGATTCCTACGACGTGCAACCGTCGTTCGTCTGCAGCAAAGAATGCATTGCCCAAAATCAGCCTGAAAGCTGTACTACATCTCCCAAAAAACCTCTCACCTTGTCATAAACATGCCACAAAGGCCAAAATTTGGGCAGGGCAGGTTTATTATTTGATCAATTCATGACGGGAACATTTCACGCGAATGGGAAATTGTGTGTTGCGCTGCAGCATTTTTTTGGTATCGTGCCGTAAACCATCCGTTCAACGTATGGAGCTTTTGCATGAGGGACGTCGCCAAGCCGGCTAATGCGGGTTTTTCGCAGGCCGGCATTGATTTTCCACCCCCCATCGGCGGTCTGCTCAAACGCAGTTTCGATATCGTCGGTTCCCTGGCGGGTCTGGTCCTGCTCAGCCCGCTTTTCCTGATGGTCGCCCTGCTGGTCAAGCTTTCCGACCGCGGCCCGATCTTCTACGGCCACAAGCGGATCGGTCGCGGCGGAAGGATTTTTGCCTGCCTCAAATTCCGCACCATGGTGCAGGATGGCGAGAAGGTGCTCGCCGCGCACCTGGCCGCGAATCCGGATGCCGCCGCCGAATGGGCGGCGACGCGCAAGCTGAAGGACGATCCGCGCGTGACGCGTGTCGGCGCGGTGCTGCGGAAGCTCAGCCTCGACGAGCTGCCGCAAATCATCAACATCCTGCAGGGCGACATGAGCCTGGTCGGGCCCCGCCCTGTCGTACGCGACGAGCTCGAGATCTACGGCAGCGCCGCAGTCTATTATCTGAAGTCGCGCCCGGGCCTCACCGGGCTGTGGCAGGTGAGCGGGCGCAACGACGTGTCCTACGACACGCGCGTCGCCTTCGATCGCCACTATGTCGAGAACTGGTCGATGGTCGAGGACATTCGCATCATCGTCAAAACCGTGCCTGCCGTGTGGATGGCGCGCGGCAGCTATTGACCGCCAGGCCTGTCCCGCCAATCTCGGGACAGGCGTCCGGCAGTAATCTCATCGGGCGGATGGGGCTAACGCGGATCGGAAACGTTCATTGAAAAACCACCCCCTCGGACTCCTTTCCAAGGCGCCCAGCCGATTTGCGGCCGTGGCGCTTGCCCTGTCTCTTGCGATTCCCACCATGGCGGTGGCTGGAGACTATCGTCTCGGGCCGCAGGACAAGCTCAACATCCGCATTGCCGAGTGGCAGACGGTCGACGGCACGTTCCGCGACTGGTCATCCATCAACGGCGACTATTCGGTCGGCCCCGCCGGCACGCTCTCGGTACCGTTCGTCGGCGAGATGCAGGCGGCCGGCAAGACGACCTCGGAGATCGCTGCCGCGATCGGTCTCGCGCTGCAGCGCAAGCTGGCACTGCCCGACAAGCCTGAAGCCTCGGTCGAGATGGCGCAGTTCCGGCCATTCTACATTTCGGGCGAAGTGCAGAACCCTGGCCAGTTCCCCTACGTGCCGGACCTTACGGTACTGAAGGCGGTGAGCATCGCCGGCGGCATCCGGCGCAACGCCGATTACGGCCCTCAGCTCGGCAAGGACCTGGTCACCGCCAAGGGCAGTTTCGATATCTATGACGACCAGCGGCTGCGGCTGATCATAAAGCGTGCCCGCATCGACGCAGACCTTGCCGGCAAGACGAGCTTCGAGATTCCGAAGGAGGCTGCGGACGACCCGAGAACGCAGGCCATCGTTGCCGACGAGATGCAGATCCTCACGGCCGACCAGAAGGCGCTGAAGCTGAAGCTGGACGCGCTCGATGACCTGAAAGGCGTGCTCGAAGGCGAGATCGAATCGCTGCAGAAGAAAATCGCCAATCAGCAGCAGCAAGTGGATCTGGCGCAGCAGCAGCTCACCAGCATCGGTCCGCTGGCCCAGAAGGGCCTTGTCGCCAATGCGCGACTGCTCGATTCGAAACAGTCGGTGGCGGACCTGCAGGGCAAGATCCTGGATTATGAGACGGCCATCCTCACCGCCAAGCAGTCGATCAGCAAAGCTGATCAGGACGCCATCGATGCCCGCAACACGCTCAATTCCAACCTGGCCGCGAGCCGGCAGCAGGCCGAGGCCGACCTGAACGAGGCGACGCTGAGGACTGCCATGCAGAAGGGCCTGATCGCCGCGGCCTCGGATCCCGCAATGGCGGCTGCCATAACAGGCGGCCAGGAACCGGCCCTGCTGTATTCGCTGGTGCGTGTTGCCGACGGCAAGACCAGCGAGATCGACGCCAAGGAAGACACGCCGGTGCTGCCGGGCGACGTCATCAAGGTGAAGCTGGCGCCGAGTGCCGGCGGCCCACCCATGGCCAGCCAGTAGCCGGGCGCCCGGGCCTCGCTCAGCGCGGTCCGCGGGAGGAACAAGTCAGGCTCGTTCGCGCCAAGGTGCGGGCGAGCAATCTGTTTGGACCGCTTGAAGGCATAGAATGCAGCCTGCCGCTCCGCGTCACGTCTACCTGAACCTCGACGCCATCCGCGGCGTGGCGGCGATCAGCGTGATGCTCTATCACTTCTCGCCCTTTCTGGCCGACGGCAAAGTGCTGCCGTCGAGCTATCTTGCGGTAGACCTGTTCTTCCTGCTCAGCGGCTTCGTCATCGCCCACGCTTACGACCGCAAGATCGAGAACGGCATGGGCTTCGGCACCTTCCTGGCCATCCGCTTGATACGCCTCTACCCGCTCTACCTCGCCGGCACGTTGCTCGGCTGCTTCTATCTGCTGGTCAAGAACAGGCTGATTGCGACGGAATACATGCCGTTGTCGGAGATCGGCACGCAGCTCACGACAGGCATGCTCTTCATTCCGCTGGTCGGCGATGCCTACCATACGATCTTTCCGCTCAATCCCGCTTCGTGGTCGCTGTTCTTCGAGCTGATCGTCAACATCGCCTATGCCGCCGTCTTCTTCCTGCTGTCGAAACGTGTGCTGACGGTGCTGGTAGCCGTCAGCCTGGTGCTGCTGATCGTCGCCTCGGCACTTGCCGGCACGCTCGATTTCGGCATGACCGGCAAGACCATCATTAGCGGGCTCCCGCGCGTGTCGTTCTCCTTCTTCCTCGGCGTGCTGCTCTGCCGGTCGATGGCGCGCTACCAGGATGGCCTCGGCTTTCTGCGGCGCGGCTGGTGGGTCGAGGCCGCGATCCTGCTTACGCTGATCGTCTTCGCCATCGCGCCTGCGGGTGCTGCCGGGCGTGTCGCCTACGACCTCGCCTCTATCGCCGTCGTGTTCCCGCTGATGGTGGTGACCGGCGCGGTGGCACCCACGGCGCCGCGGCTGGCTAGCTTCTATGGCTGGCTGGGGCGGGTCTCCTACCCGATCTACATCATCCACACGCCGATGCTGATGATCATCGCGGGGGCCGGCAAGGCGGCGTCGGTCGACCCGTTCGCGCATCATCCCTGGTTCGGAATCGTGATGGCCGTTGTAGTCATCGTCATCGCCGACATTGCCACCCGCGTCTATGACGAGCCGGTGCGCCGCTTCCTGCAACGGCAAATGCAGCGCTCGCGAGCCGTGGCCTAAATCGCGTCGCAATCCTTCAGATTTGCTCCGTGCTCTTTTAGGCTTTTGGTCTTACGCATGTCCTTGACCCGAAACCGGTTCTCGCTTTCGGGGGACTAGGCGAAAACCGCGATCAGACCGGCGCCGGCATGTGGCCGTTGGCAGATTTTTCATCCTGGACAGGAATGGCAACCCGCCGTCGCCGGGCAACCGGCAGCGGGGTCAGCTTGAACAGGCCATAATAGACGATGAAGGAGGCCATGAAATAAGGGCCGAGGATCTCGACCTCGAAGAAGGAGCGGATCAGCATCAGCCCGACGGCGCCGGCGAGCACCACCGAATCGGCGCTCCAGACCCCGAACACCACCTTCGAGATATGGCCGTAGAAGGCGCGCAGGATGATCAGCGCCAGCATGGTGACGCCGACGAAGCCGATCTCGACCAGGGTCTCGATATAGGTGTTGTGGAAATGGAAGCCGGTGCGGGTCGTGATATAGAACTCCGCCCACAACCGTTCCGGATCGGCGAACCCTTGCACCCAGTAGGCGGCATAGCCGTAGCCGAGCAGCGGGTGCAGCTGCGCCGCCTCCCAGCCCTGCTGCCAGAGATAGGTGCGGCCGGTCAGCGTCGAATCCTTGCCGAAGATGCCGAGCACGACGTCCAGCAGGCCGAGGTTCAGCGCGGCCACCACGCCGGCTACCAACGCGCCGCCGCCGACCACGAACAGCACGCGGCGGTAGCGCCGCGACAGGACCCTGCTCATGGTGAGCAAGATGACGATGCCGAGCACCGCCGGCAGCGAGGCGACGGATGTCGCCGAGTGGGAGATTGCCAGCATGTATGCCGACATCAGGATGATCGGCGCGGTCCAGAAGAAGCTCAGCCAGTTGCGCCGGTAAAACATCAGGAAGACGAAAGACAAAAAGATGCCGAACGACGAGAAGAACCCGACCTGGTTCTTGGAGGCGAAGGCGCCGACGAAATTGAAAGTGCCGTCCATTATGTCCAGCGCGTAAGCGTTGACTTTCAGCGAGTAGAGCAGGACGACGAATATCCCGATCAGCGATCCCAGGACCAGCGTCCGCACGCTGATGGTGCGGGCCGCGATATAGGCACAGACGATATGCGAGGAATATTGCACCGCCGCACGCGCGCTGATGCCGGCGGCCTGCGACCAGAAGACCGACAGGCAGACATAGGTCGCGAAGAGTATCGGCAGCCAAGCGTTTGAGAGCTTCCAGGTGAAACGCCGGTAGTCGACGAAGAACAGCGGCAGCCAGACCGCGTAATAGGCGAGGATCAGGACCTGACCGAAATTGCTGGAATAGGCAAAGGCAAGAACGGAAACCGCGACGGCAAAGGCGCCATAGGCCTTGTTTGCCTCCGGATCGAGCAGAATGGATTTTGGAATCTTCATGCCGGATTTTTCGTCCGTTCAGCCTTGGAGCAATTCCAGGAAAAGTGTGTGACTGTCTTTCGTCGGGAATTGCGTAAACAACAGTTAGCGCGGTTCAGTGTCTGATAGCCGGCACGAGCCGACGTTCGGCCCTACCGGGTTCATTGTGCACTGCAGCATAATCTATCGCCCTATCGCCGGTGGCTCAACCGGAAATGTTGCCACGGGCAAAGAGGCGTTATCACAGGCATATTGCATAGCGAAAAGGCCGGAATGGGGCGGCCTGTTGCTCGTTGGCGGATGATCCTTCCCGAAAATCGATTTCGATTATGGCTCATGCGAGAACAGGTCCCCGAGCATCACCACCGAGCGCGAGCTCTTCCTGCAGTTCTTCCAGCACCGCGCGGAGGTGTAGCTGGAGGCGTGCCATGGTAATGCGGTCGTTGCAATGAGATAGGACAACCGCCTACGCTGTGAGGAGTCTATTGCGCCGGAGAGAGACGAATGGCCAAACCGCGAATCTTCCTGGGCTCGTCAGGAAAACAGAAGAAGCTGTTGCAGGCGCTGCAGCGTGGCCTTGAAGATATTGCCAATGTCGAACCTTGGACGACATCCTTCAATCCCGGGACGACAACACTGGGGCGTCTCCTCGAGCTGACGCGCGAGGTCGACTTCGCCGCTTTCGTGTTCGCCCAGGACGACTGGACGAGCGCGAGCCAGCCGGAATCGACCACCACTGTTCCCGCCCAGGCTTCTCCGCGAGACAATGTGGTTTTCGAGGCCGGCCTGTTCGGCGGGGTTCTCGGCATGCGCCGGACCTTCATCCTGCATGCGAATGGTGCCAAGCTTCCCAGCGATCTGCTCGGCCTGACGTCGGTACGCTACGGCGAGGCAGCGACCGCCGCGGAGACCAGAGCGATCAATCAAAAACTGCGAAATGCCATCGAAAATGAGGGGCGAGTCGCCCGCATAGAGGGGTTTTGGTGGCAGTTCTCCCTGTCAGAGCGCACAGCAAGGGAGCCTTCCGCGGTCAGTCTGCTCAGGATCTCGCGGGACCGCAACGGCGCGCTGGAGCTGAACGGCCGCTCATGGCAAGAGAATGGCAGCCTGTCGGCCAGATACTGGAGCGAGGCGTCGAAGGAGAAAGGAGAGTCTTCGGGCATCTTCTACTATTGGAACGGGGAACGGCCGTTGGACGCGAACGCGCCGCAGCTGCACGGGACAGGCGAAATCCGGCTGGAATCCGCCGAGCGCGCGTCCGGATATTTCACCACACGTTCGGACACGAATCCGGAGGTGAATGCGCGAACGTCCGGCGTCTATCTGCGCGCCGATCCGCAGGACTTAACCATCCTGGACGGGAACGACAATCAGCGGCGCGTGGAGTTGATCGCAGAACGGCTAAGTCACTGGAAGTCGATCAAGAATGTCTGACGACAGTGCGGGCGATCGCGGCGAAGGCGCCGGCGCTTGACGAACGCACCGTTCGGCCCAACAGATTGTCGGGAACGTCTCGATCCCGGAACATTGGCGGATGCAGGCTGGGGCACTGACCGACTATACCATAAGGCTGTTCGAGCGCGGCTATATCTGCCTGCCGCTTCGTGCCGGCGGCAAGCATCTCGACCTCGCGGCCATGGAGTATGATCCGTTGCACCTGCGGACGCTGCGCAAGGACCTGAAGGAACTGGCGTTCACCTCCATCACCTTCCAACTGGCGCAGAAGCCGCCGGGCCGCAGCGACATCGCGCGCTGGTTTGGCGACTTTGCCGGCAATGTCGGCATATTGGGCGGATTTGCGAACCTGATGATCCTCGATTTCGATGACGACGCCGGCTACCGTGCCTGGCGGTCCGGTCACAAGGCGATTGCGGACGGCACGCCGATAGCAAAATCGCCGAGCGGATTTCATGTCTATCTAAGAACGCGGGAACCGGTGATCTCTTCCAGCCTCCATTTCGGCTTGCGCCGGGTGGGTCACGCGAAGGCGCTGGGCGGTTATGTCGTGGGCTGCCCGTCGGTGCTGAAGGACGGCTCCTCCTACAGCTGGATCGAAGGCCAGTCGCCATTCGACATCGAACCTCAGGTGGTGGGCAATCTTGACAGTCTTTCGCTGCGCCCGGTGTCGGTGCTCAAGCATTGCTATGACCGCCTGCTCAAGCGTGGCTTCTTCGAACAGCAATGAGCGGCTCACCTGTGGCGGCTGACATTACCGTCGTTATCCCGGCAAGAAATGCGGCTGCAACCATCGAAGCGGCAGTCGGCAGTCTGGCCTCCGACAGAGCGGTCATCCGCGAGATTCTCTTGGTCGACGACGGATCGGACGACCAGACGGCTGCGATGGCGAGGCAAAGCGCGCACCGCCACGGCTTGCCGCTGGACGTGGTGGGCGTTCAACTGCGCAGAGCGGGCGCCGCGCGCAATGTCGGACTCGAGCGGGCAAGCGGCACATCCATATTCTTTCTCGATGCCGACGACGAGGTGATGCCCGGCAGCCTGTCGCGGCTGAGCGCGGCGCTGGCAGGCCGGCCTTGCGCCGGCCTTGCCGTCGGGGCCAGCATACGGCGGACAAAAAGCCGGCCGGACAAGCTCAAGGCACCGCAAGGCTACGGCGCGGACCGGCGAGAGAATGTGCGACACTACCTTCGCAACGAAGTGTGGCCAATCGCGATGGGAAGCGCGTTGGTCGCCGACTGGGCGACCGCAAACCTCCGCTTTCCGGAAACGATCGGCCTCGATGAGGACACCTGCTACTGGACCGCCGTGCTGGCCCGTGCCGACGTGGTTACCGTCGAGACCCCGGTGCTGCTCTACCACCATGACGAGGAACGTATGGCGCGCCGCTTCATCACGGCACCGCGCAGGACCTTCCTTGCCATAGCGCTGGAACTGAACGGGCTGGCTGCCGCCGGCGTCGAACGGGAGGCGGTGCAGTGGCGCAAGGCCTGGATAGCTCAGCGGATCGCCCGACAGCTGATCAGGCACCGCAAGTTCGCCGATGCTGGCGGCATGATGCGCGCGGTCCGAGCGCATAAGGAGCTGGGCCGCAGTTGGAAGGCGATGCGATATCTGGCCAGGATCCGAATCGGGCGACTGACCGAGACTGAGGCTAGGATGTCGCCAATGCCCAATTCAGCGACGTCGCGCCGCACGCTGATCATATGCCACGACCCGCCGTTTCCGCCGAGGTCCGGCGCCGATCTCAGGAATTTCGGCAACGCCATGGCGGCAGCCGCGTTCGGCCCGGTCTGCCTGGCCTCGCTCCTGCCGCGAAGCAGCGACGTCCAACCTGCCGGGCCAGACATTCGCGTGACCGAGCTTATCAACAAGCCCGAACCGCGAGCGCCTTCGCTCGCCCGCTGGAGGGCCAAGGGCGAGAGCCGGATACCGCTCCCGGCGCTGGCGCGGCTCAAGGCGCTCGTGGCGGATTTTCGCCCGGATACTATTGTCGTCGAAGGCGTTGGTCTGTTCAGATTTCTCGCTCCGTTGCGGCCGATGGTCCGGCAACTCGTTCTGGACATGCACAATGTCGAATCGGATCTCGCCGGTCAGTTGCCGCGCAAGAAGCGTTGGCGGCCGTTTTCCTCAGACCTCAGGGCGCTCGAGAGAAAGGCGGCAGCCATCGTCGACCGTATCTGGGTGTGCTCGCAACGGGACCGTAAGCGGCTGGAGGCGTTTGTCCGGCCGCAAGTCCCCGTCCACATCGTGCCAAACGGCATCCCGCGAGCGGACGATCTGCCGCGGCTACTGCCGCTGCAACGAGCCGTCTCGGATGCGTTTCCGCTCATCCTTTATGTTGGCCATCTGAGCTATCAGCCGAACGTCGACGCCGCCGAGCGGCTGGGGCACACCATCTTGCCCCGCATTCGCCAGACGCTGCCGACCGCGAAGCTCGTTCTTGCCGGGCGTTCGCCCGAGTCGCGCGTTCGCGCCCTGGCAGGACTGGACGGGGTCAGTCTGGTCGAGGATCCGGACGATATCAGACCTCTGTTGTCCGTTGCCCATCTCAGCATCGTCCCGCTTGCCATGGGCGGAGGCACGCGCATCAAGCTCCTCGAAGCAATGGCCTGGGGGGTCCCGGTCATTGCAACGCCGCTGGCAGCCGAGGGTCTCGACCTGATCGAGGGCGACGAGGTGCTTCTGTCGGACACCGACGAGGGATTGGCCGACATGGCGGTCAGACTTTGTTCCGACGATGCGCGCATGGCCAGCCTTCGCGCCCGGGCCCACGACGCCGCATGGTCGCGGTTCGGGCCGCAAGCGATCCGCGAGGCCGTCGGTCAGGGCCTGGGCCTGGATGCCACCCGCGTCGACGCCGACTGTGACCAAGTTCAAGCCGTGAGCCGCGGATGATCCCGAAAATCCTGCACCAGACGTGGAAGACCGACATCGTCCCGGCCCGCTTCCAAGGCTATGTTGAGAGCTGGAAGCGGCATCATCCGGACTGGACGATGATGTTCTGGAACGATCGGACTTTGCTCGAGTTCGTGGCCGCACACTATCCCAGCTTCCTGCCGACCTTTTGCAGCTACGAGTATGGTATCCTGCGCGCCGACGCGGGCCGCTATCTGCTTCTCCACCATTTCGGCGGCGTCTATGCCGATATCGATTGCGAATGCGTGGCGCCGTTCGATCCGATCCTGGGCGAGGATCGGATCGTGTTCTGCACGGAGCCGGACGCCCACGCACGCCTCCAGGCCGACTTTCGCGGATTGCCTTACCTTCTGTTCAACGGGACCATGGCCAGCCCGCCGGGGCACCCGTTCTGGCTTCATTTGCTGTCGTTCCTGCCCGGGCTCGTCCGCGCAAAACAGGCGATCGACGCCACCGGGCCTTGCGTGCTTACCTCCGCGCAACTCGCCTATCCAGACCAGACGGCGTTTGCGATCCATCCGGCCGAGTTGTACTCGCCTCTCGATTCGTCGGGAAAGCGGGCGGGCAGCGGCGGCATGACGTTGTCGATCCACCACTGGGCGGGCACATGGTGGACGCCGGAGAGGCCCACCCGGTTGCGGCATAGGCTGCGCAAGTTGATCTACCAGGCCCGGCACCGCCTGACGCGCGGGACTGTTTCCGATGAGCAAGCCGCCCGGCAAAGCGTCAGCCAAGCGGCCATCGCGGCGCCGCCGCCATCGGGATCCAACCTCGCCGTGCTGGTGCCGCTGCGCGATGCGGCCCAACACATAGAGCCATTCCTCGCCGCGTTGCGGCAGCTCGACTTCCCAAAAGACAAGATGAAGCTCGTCTTTTGCGAAGGCGACAGTTCAGATGGCAGCTGGGAGCGGTTGCAAGGCGCCACTGCGGCCCTGGGCAAGGACTATCGCGATGTCGTGCTGCTGCGGAAAAAACTCGGCACCGAGCTTGATCGCGACAAGCGAGCGAACCGGCAGCTGCAACGCTTCAGGCGCAGCGGCATCGCCAAGGTGCGTAACCATCTGATCGATCATGGGCTGAGAGACGAGGACGACTGGGCGCTGTGGATCGACATCGATGTCTGGCGTTTTCCAGCGGATGTCGTGACCCGGCTGATTGCAAGGGGGCACCGCATCGTCGCGCCGCACTGCGTGAAAGTCCCAGGCGGCGACAGCTTCGACCTCAACAGTTTCGTCACGGTGCGGCACAACAGAGATCATAACTACTTCCGCCATGTTCACGACGGTCTCTATCAGCCTCCGCGGCACACCCATGCAAGGCTGCATATGAGCGATGTCCGCCACCTCGACAGCATCGGCCTGGACGGTGTCGGCGGCACCATGCTCTTGGTCGATGCCGCCTTGCATCGCGGCGGCCTTCGCTTTCCGGAGATCCCCTATCGCGACCTGATCGAGACCGAGGGTTTCGGTGCCCTGGCGAACGATCTCGGCATCAGGCCGATCGGACTGCCGCGGCTGGAGATACAGCACGTCCCTTGGTGAGGCCCGTCTTTCCCAGTTTCCTTCCAGAAACGGCCGGCCGCGGAGGGCAGCGTCGCAGGTGCGCGCGGGCAGCGCCGCGCCACTATCAATCGTGCAACTCTCTCGCGATTGGCGGGCCAACGCTGAAGCCCGAGAACATCACCTCGAAGCCTTCGCGCTGCGGCGAGCAGCACATCATGCCGACGTTGACGCTCCGCGAGACCGGGAAATGGGCCAGCCGCACCGGTTTCCAGCGGCCGTCCGCGGCTTCGAGGTACTGAACGCAAATGGCTTCGGCGTGGCGGGTCAGACGAATCCGTACGCCGTCGGGGTCGGTCGGAATGCTGACCAGCGACCAGTCGGAGGCGTCGTTGGTGACGACAACGGAAAAATAGGCGAGGCCGTCCGTGTATTCGATACCGGCCTTGATCCAGTGCGTTTCGCTGAGCCGCAGCATCAGGCCGGCCTGATCGTAGAGCGCCTTGTATTCGCCCTTGACGGTGACCTCGGCGCTGAAGTCGCCCGCCACGGGACGATAGAGGAAATGGCCATTGTCGCGGCGGAAGCCGTAGAAGGTCTCGCGCCAAAAATCCGTCTCCTTGCCGGTGCGGACATGAAGCGTCCCGTCGCCAAACACATGGCGCGGCGGCGGGTTGAGCCAGGCCATTCCGGCGAAGTCGGACGTCATGACGCCTGCCCGTCAGCCGGCGAACGTATAGGCCGTCTTGACGGTGGTGTAGAACTCCATGGCGTAGCGGCCCTGCTCGCGCGGGCCGTAGCTCGAGCCCTTGCGGCCGCCGAACGGCACATGGAAGTCGACGCCCGCCGTCGGCAGGTTGACCATTACCATGCCGGCTTCGGAGTTGCGCTTGAAATGCGTCGCGTGCTTCAGGCTTGTCGTGCAGATGCCGGAGGTCAAGCCGAACGGCGTGTCGTTGCCCACAGTCAGCGCCTCATCATAATCCTTGACGCGGATGACATTGGCGACCGGGCCGAAGATTTCTTCGCGCGAGATGCGCATGGCGTTGGTGGCGCCGGTAAACAGCGCCGGCCTGAGATAGAAGCCGGGAGTCTCGCGCTCCAGCCGCTCGCCGCCGAAGGCGAGCTCGGCGCCTTCCTGGCGGCCGATGGCGATATAGTCCTCATCCTGCTTGAGCTGGGTCTGGTCGACGACCGGGCCGATCTGGGTCTTGGCGTCCAGCGCGTCGCCGATGACCAGCTTGTCCAGGCGCTCCTTCATGGCGTCGACGAAGCGGTCGTGGATGCCTGCGGTGACGATGAGGCGCGAGGACGCGGTGCAACGCTGGCCGGTCGAGAAATAGGCGCCGTTGACGGCGCAATCGACGGCCACCGCAAGGTCCGCATCGTCGAGCACGACGAGCGGGTTCTTGCCGCCCATCTCGAGCTGGAACTTGCGCATATGCTCCACACTCGCCGCGGCGACACGCTTGCCTGTGCCGACCGAGCCGGTGAAGGAGATGGCGTTGACGTCCGGGCTGTCGAGCATTGCCTGGCCGACGACAGAGCCCTTGCCCATGACGAGGTTGAGCACGCCCTTGGGCAGCCCGGCACGATGCAGGATGTCGACGATGGTCCAGGCGCTTTCGGGAACCAGTTCCGCCGGCTTGAAGACGATGGTGTTGCCGTAGGCCAGCGCCGGCGCAATCTTCCAGGCGGGAATGGCGATCGGGAAGTTCCACGGCGTGATGATGCCGACGACGCCCACGCCTTCGCGGGTCATCTCGACGCCGATGCCGGGCCTGACGCTCGGCACCATCTCGCCCGACAGTCGCAGCGTCTCGCCGGCGAAGAAGTCGAAGATCTGCGCGGCGCGGATCGTTTCGCCGACGCCTTCGGCCAGGGTTTTGCCTTCTTCACGGGCGAGAGACCGGCCGATCTCGTCCTTGCGTGCCATGATCTCGTCGGAAGTCTTCTTCAGCACGGCATGGCGTGCCAGGGGGCCGGAGCGCGACCAGCCCGGGAAGGCCGCCTTGGCGGCCGCGATGGCCTGCTTGGCCTCCTCCGGCCCGGCCGAGGCGTATTCGCCGACCACATCGTTGGTGTTCGATGGGTTGATGTTGCGCGAGCCGGCCTCGCCCAGCCACTCGCCGTCGATCAGGTTCTTGCGGAGCACGGTCATCTTCATTCCTTCGAGATTGGCTTGTTTCTTCGAGATTGGCTGGCGTGGCAAAGCGCCGGTCATTTGTCAGACAAATGATATAGCCATGGTCTGCGGAAACGTCTACCCGAGAAGCTTTCGATAAAGGTAGGCGCGCGGCGGTGGAAGTCCACCGGCTTCGTCCGCGCCCTGTCACGACAAAGGCCTGACGGCCTCCTTCAGACGGAAAACGACCAGAACAGGCAGGCGAGCGTGACCGCGGCGAAGATGACGAAGAACAGGCTTCTGAGCAGGATGTTGCGGCGAAGCTCATTCATGGCGAGATGCGCGCCGACGATCGCCGGGACGAACAGGAATCGCCAGTTGAGAAGGGTCCAAGGCACCTCACGCTGGCCGAGCGCCCATCGAGCGAGAAGCGAACCGACAATGGCGGCGAACAGCACGATCGTTGCCCAGAAGATCGCGTCGGCGGCATGCGTAAGCACAACCCCGGCGGCGCGGATGGGCAGGATCATCATCAACAGCGCGCTGAAGAAATAAATGGCGGCGATGGCCAGGAACGAACCCGCGTCGGCAATGCCGTCGAGGCGCTTAACGCCGAAGGCGCCTTGAGGGTAGCCGTGCTTGGCGACCGCCAGCGACAGCGCCATCAGCAAGGCGCTCAGAACCGTGACCAATGCGAATGTGCCGAGAGCCTTGCTCATGTCGTTCCCTGTCGAGACGAATCACGGGAGTCTAGCAGAGCGCGGCTGCCGAAAACCGCAATTCACCTCGCGGCAGTATCGAAGCGTCAGGGCTCTTGCGAGACCGAGTGGAGTTCGGCCTTGCGCCGGGCGGTCTCCAGGCCGACGTCGATGAAGCGGCGCGCATGGCGGGCCAATTCCATGTTGTCGGTCCACAATTGCGCCAGATCGCCGTCTTTCTCAAGAGGTTCTCGCCGACGATCTCGGAGGAGAAGGATTCGCGTCGAGCACGACAGCGCAGGCGGGGCCGGTGCAGGCGTGGCGACGACGCTGGTCTTGTCCGGGATATTGGCCGATCTAGGCGACCTGACCGGCCCGATTACACATTGGACGCCTTCCGCCGGCGCTGACCTATCCGATGCGAGCGCCGCTTGCCGGATCGAACAGATGCAGCGCCGCTGGGTCGGCGGCGAGGCGGACCGCGTCGCCCGGTTTGACATTGCTGCGGCCCATGACGAAGACGCAGATCTGCTGGTTGGCCAGCCTGACATAGAATTGCGTCGACAGGCCGAGCGGCTCGACGACCTCGACCTGACCTTTCAGCGGGCCGTCGTCGGCCAGCCGGATGTGTTCCGGCCGCAGCCCGACGGTCAGCGCATCGCCATCCTTCAGCGGCAATCCGTCCGGCAGCCTCAGCTTCTGGCCGTCGGCCAGCACGGCATCGACCTTGCCGCCCTTGGCGACCTTTGCCGGCAAAAAATTCATGCCGGGCGAGCCGATGAACCCGGCGACGAAAGTGTTGGCGGGACGATCGTAGAGCTCCAGCGGATGGCCGACCTGCTGCACATAGCCGTCATGCATGACGACGATGCGGTCGGCCATGGTCATCGCCTCGACCTGGTCGTGCGTGACATAGACCGAGGTCGTCTTCAGCTGCTGGTGCAGCGCCTTGATCTCGGCGCGCATGTGGACGCGGAGCTTGGCGTCGAGGTTCGACAGCGGCTCGTCGAACAGGAAGACTTTGGGATCGCGCACGATGGCGCGGCCCATGGCGACGCGCTGGCGCTGACCGCCGGAGAGCTGGCGCGGCAGGCGGCCGAGAAACGTCTCCAGACCGAGGCGCTTGGCGGCGGCGCCCACCCTGCTGTCGATCGTCGTCTTCTCGGCCTTCTTCAGCATCAGGCTGAAGCCCATGTTCGAGGAGACGTCCATATGCGGGTAGAGCGCATAGGACTGAAACACCATAGCGATGTCGCGGTCCTTCGGCGCCACATCGTTGACCAGCCGCTCGCCGATTCGGATCTCGCCGCCGGTGACCTCCTCCAGGCCGGCGATCATGCGCAGCAGCGTTGACTTGCCACAGCCGGACGGGCCGACCAGCACGACGAACTCGCCGTCGGCGATCTCGAGATCGACGCCGTGCAGGATGCGCAGCGCTCCATAGTCCTTCTCGACATGTTGCAGGGTGACGGAAGCCATCGATTATCCTTTGACAGCGCCGGCGGTAAGGCCGGTGACGAGATAGCGTTGCAGGAAGGCGAAGAAGATGCAGACCGGGATCAGCGCCAGGATGGAGGCCGCCATCATCTGCCCCCAGTCGACGGCGAACTTGCCGATGAAGGTGAGCAGGCCGACGGCAAAGGTCTTCTGCTCGTCGCTGGAGATCAGCATCAGCGCGAACAGCAATTCGCTCCAAGCGGCGGTGAAGACGAAGCCGAGCGTCGCCCCCATGCCGGGCAAGGTGAGCGGCACGATCACCCGGCGCATGGCCTGGGCGCGCGTGCAGCCGTCGATCATCGCCGCCTCCTCCAGATCCTTCGGAATGCTGTCGAAGAAGGACTGCATGAGG
The DNA here is from genome assembly GCF_029625795.1 of Mesorhizobium sp. WSM4989. NCBI lineage: Bacteria > Pseudomonadati > Pseudomonadota > Alphaproteobacteria > Hyphomicrobiales > Phyllobacteriaceae > Mesorhizobium > Mesorhizobium sp. WSM4989. The sequence continues at coordinate 1,895,757 of NZ_JARTVN010000001.1, forward strand.
AAGGTGGCGAAGGCGGTGTTGAAGGCGGTGTAGATGATGATCAGCCCGGTCAGGCTGTTGGTCAGGCCGAGATCGCCCATGATGCGGTAGATCGGCGGGATGACCATGACCAACGGGAAAGTCTGGGTCAGCAAGAGCAGGATCGCTAAAGTCGCCTTGCCGCGGAAGGTAAAGCGCGACATCGCATAGCCGGCAAGCGTGGCGATGACCGTGACCAGTGCGGCCGTCGACACCGAGACGATGACGCTGTTCAAGAAGTAGCGCGGGAAGTCGGAAGCCTCCAGCACGGTGTCGAAGTTCTTGAGCGTCATTTCCGATGGCCAGAAGGTTATGCCTTCGGAATAGAGCAGCCGCTCCGGCGTCACAGAGATCTTCAGCGTCCAGAAGATCGGGAACAGCGCGAAGACGACATAGGCGGCGATCGCGGCGTAGAGGCCGATGCCGCCAGCGATGCGCGAGGAGGTGGAGCGGCCGGCAATCATCAGACATGCCTCACAAGCGTGCGGCGGATGGCGATCAGGCCAACCGCATAGGCAATGAGCAGCACCAGCAGCAGCACCGCGACTGCGGACGCATAGCCTTTGTCCAGCGACTTGAAGGCGCTGACATAGATGTAGACCGGCACCGTGCTGGTCGAGCCTGCCGGTCCGCCCTCGGTCATGACGAAGATCAGGTCGGCGAAGGTCGCGATCCAGATGGTGCGCAGCATGACGGTGATGACGATGGTCGGCGCCAGGAACGGCAGCGTCACCTTGGTGAAGCGCTGCCAGGGCGAGGCGCCGTCGATGGCTGCCGCCTCATGCAGTTCCGACGGGATCGACTTCAACGCCGCAAGCAGAGTGATGGCGAAGAAGGGAATGCCGAACCAGATGTTGGCGACGATCGGCCCCCACATAGCTGTGGCCGGATCGGAAAGCACGTTGGTCGGCTCGGCCTTCAGGCCGAGCGCGAAAAGCCAGTGCGGCAGCGGGCCGATGATCGGGTTGAACAGCCAGGCCCAGGTAAGGCCGGAAAGAAAGGACGGCACCGCCCAGGGCAGGAACACCACGGCCTGCACGACCTTGCGGCCATAAAAGGGCTTGTCGAGCAGCAGCGCCAGACCAAGCCCGAGGAAGAACTGGAAGAACAGGCTGGCGGCCGTCCACCAAAGCGTGTTGACCAGCGCCTGGCCGAGCACCGCGTCGGAGAGCATCGCTTGGTACTGGCCGAGCCCGACATATTCCGATTTGAAGGCGGAGAATTTGCGGAAGGAATAGCTGATGCCGATGATCAGCGGCACCAGGAGCACGACGACCAGCAGGACGATAGCCGGCGAAAGATAGAGCCAGGGCTCGATCGCGGCCTTGCTCAGCCGCTTCTTGCGCGGCCGGCCGGTCGATCGGATTTCGGACACTGCGTAGGTCATTCGATTTGGCTCTACGGGTGATGGTGAGGCCAGCGTGGCGACAGCGTCCTTCTCCCCGTTCACGGGGAGAAGACGCCGGTTCACCCTCCGTAGCTGCAGCGCAGCTGCTGCGGAGGAGGGCAGGCAGATGAGGAGCGGAGGCGACTTTCAGGATTCGGCGCTGCCCTCATCCGTCACTTGTCCGTGAATGTCGTTCTCCCAAAACCGCTTCGCACTTTTGGGCGACATTCATCGGGTGACACCTTCTCCCCGCAAGCGGGGAGAAGGAAGAAAGGTCACTTCTTGTTCTTGGCTAGCCAGGCCTGCTGCTCCTTGGTCAGGAACGCCGCCCACTCGTCGGCCACCTGCTTGGCCGGCTTCTGGCCAAGCAGCACTTCCTGGAAGTTCTTGATCGCCACCTGGTCGACGAAGTTGCCGAGGTTTTCCAGATGGGTCGGCGGCGTCACCATTTCATATTTCGAGCTGTCGTTGAGCTCGGTGAACCAGCCCTTGAACTGCTCGGTCTTGAAGTGGGCGTCCTGATCGGCGCCGTTGTGGATCGGGACGACGCCGACTTCCTTGGCCCATTCCAGATTGTCCTTGGGCGACAGCAGCGTCGCCATCAGCTTCCAGGCTTCGTCCTTGTGCTGCGAATTGGCGAACATCGCCCAGCCGGCATAGCCCAGCGTCGGATAGGATTTGCCGCTCGGGCCGACCGGCAGCGGCGCGACCGCAAAGTCGTCGGCGCTCATCTTGTCGGCGATGCCGAGCAGCGCGTCCGGATCCTGGTTGAGCATGGCGCAGGTGCCGGAATAGAAGCCGGTCACCGTCTCGTTGAAGCCCCAGCTCACGGAATCCTTCGGCGCCAGGCCGTTCTTGTACATGTCGGCCAGCATCTGCAGCCCCTTGACCGAGCCCTCCTCGTTGATGGTCGAAGTGCCGTCCTCGGTGAAGTAGCCCCCCTTGCCGTTGGCGATGTTCATGAACATGTGCATGCCGTTGAAGGCGCCGGGCCCGCCGCGCAGGCAATAGCCGTATTTGCCGGGGATGGCGGAGATCTTTTTGGAGAACTCGACGAACTCGTCGAGGTTTTCCGGCGGACGGTCAAGACCCGCTTCCTTGAACAGCTTCTTGTTCCAGAACAGCGCGTTCACATAGTAGCCGTAAGGGATCATGAACTGGGTGTTGTTGACTGTCGAGCCGAACTGCTTGGCCCGGTCGCCGAGCGTCTTGGCGTCGTCCCATTTGGCCATGTAGGGGCCGAGATCCTCGAGCTGGCCGTTGTTGGCATAGAGGCCCATCCAGCGCTCCGGCATCTCGACCACGTCGGGCGTGTCGCCGGCCTGAACCATGGTGAGAAACTTCTCGAACGCCTGGCCCCAGGGCAGCGAGACGAGCTCGACCTTGATCCCGGGATTGGCCTGCTCGAATTCGGCGATCTGCTTCTTCAGGAATTCGGTGCGCGGCGGGCTGGTGATGACCTCGACCATCTTGATGGTGGTGTCGGCCAGCGCGGCCCCGGCGGAAATCGCGAGGCCGGCAGCGGCGGCAAGCAGGATTGTCAGTCTTTTCATGTTCGGAACTCCCATTTTGAACACCTTATTTTTTTGCCTTGTCGAAGGCCTGGGCGATGTCGGCCCAAAGATCCTCGACATTCTCCAATCCGACGTTGAAGCGGATGGTTCGGGGGCTGACGCCGAAGCGCGCCATCGAATTGAGACCCGGCGTCTGCTCGAGCGAGGCCTTGGCGGGCACGACCAGGCTTTCATGGCCGCCCCAGCTGACGCCGATGCGGAACAGCTTCAGCGCGTCGATGAAAGCCGGAATGTCGACATCCTCCGCGACCTCGAAAGAGAACAGCCCGGCATAGCCGGCAAGCGTCTTCTTGCCGGGATGATTGGAGTAGGCGGGATGGTTGACCCGCTCGACCTTGCCATGCGCCTTCAGCCGCTCGGCGAGCGTGAGACCGCTCTTCATATGATGCGGCAACCGCAGCGGCAGCGTGCGCAGGCCGCGCAGCAGAAGCCAGCCCTCGAAAGGCGACAGCTTGCCGCCAAGCGATGAATAGGTCTGCTCGTTAATGTGCTTGATATGCGCGGCCGAGCCCGCCACCACCCCGGCGACGGTGTCGCTGTGGCCGCCGAGATATTTCGAGGCCGAGTGCAGCACCAGATCGACACCATGCGAAATCGGCTTCTGGAAGACGGGCGTCGCCCAGGAATTGTCGATGGTGGTGACGATGCCCTCACCCTTTGCCAGCCGCGTCAGGTGCTCAATGTCCTGCAGCTCGAACATCATCGAGGTCGGGCTTTCGAGGTAGAGCAGCTTGGCGCCGGGAAGTGCTGCCGCCACCGCATCGGGGTCCGAGCCGTCGACATAGTCGACCTTGATTTGCAAGCGCGGGAACAGGCGCTCGAACAGGCGGTAAGCGTCGCCATAGCAGTTGCGTACGGCAACGATCCGCTCGCCGGCGCCGACGAAGGCGAGCACGGTGGCGCTGATAGCCGCCATGCCGCTGGAGAAGCCCCGCGCGGCTTCCGCGCCTTCCAAGGCCGCAACACGCGCCTCGAATTCCATCACCGTTGGGTTGTCGCCGCGCGAATAGATCGGCTGCCTTCTCCTGCCGGCAAAGGTGTCGGCCATGTCGGCGTAATTGTCGAAGGTGAAGAGCGATGTCTGGTAGATCGGCGGCACCACAGCGCCGCCGGGGAACGGATCGTCATGCGCGAGAAGAGTCGCCGCCTCGCCGAGATAGTCGCTGGCCAAAGAAGCCGGGTCGAACCCTGTGGGATGCTCGTTCATTTGCGGTCCAAAAGCTTGAGGTTGGCGGCGCCGCGCTTGAGGTCGTTTTCGACAGTAGCGATGAGCTTCAGCGCTTCGGCCCGGGCTCCCTCCGGGTCGTGCGCGGCGATGCGGTCGAAGATGGTGCGGTGATAGGGAAAGCTGGCATGGCCGAAATCGCGCACGCCGAGCGGATGCTCCCAGAAGCGGTGGAACAGCTCGTGCATGGCGCTGATGATCTGCTCGAACAGCGGATTGCCGGAGGCGCGGTAGACCGACTGGTGGAACTCCCAGTCTTCCTCCGACGACATGCCGGCGCGGCTGTGGAAGGCTTCTTCCATGATGTCGAGCTTGCTTTCGATCTCGGCGACCTCAGCCTTGCCGGCGCGGACGGCGCAAAGAGCGGCGGCCTCGGCCTCCAGCGCGCGGCGGATCTCCAGGGTGCGCATCAGGCCGGCAAAGTCGTTGCCGCCGGCAAGGGTCAGCGGCATGTGCAGCATGTCGGGCGAAACCGCCGCCTTGAGGTAAGTGCCGCTGCCCTGGCGCCGCTCTACGAGGCCCAGCCCCTCCCAGCGGGTGAGTGCCTCGCGAACCGTGTTGCGGCTGACCTTAAGGCGCTCGGCCAGGATGCGCTCGGTCGGCAGTTTTTCACCGGGACCCAACGCCTCCTGCCGCACGAAGCCGGCCAACGCCTTCAGGACCGCATCATCGCGGGCCGTCGTCTGGATCGGCGGGAGAGGGTCGGTCACGCTGGTGAATTCCGAAAGTGGTTCAATGGTCCAACCAATTTCTGCATGAACGAAGAGGTGAGTCAACCACGCATGGTGCGATTCGACGATCTCGATCGGTAGCCGACACTGCGCGAGCGGCGTCAGCCGCTCACGCGCCGAGCTTCGCTCCAAGTTGCTCGACTTGAAACGGAGCGACCTGCGGCGGACCGTCGAGGACCCCTTGCGACTGCAAGGCAGCCTGCCCGAGTTCGGTCAGAGCGTAGATGCCGCGCTCGGCCCTGGCGAACCAGCCATAATAGTTGTGCAGCAGGATGCTGGCCGCGCGGGGGGCAACGAGTTTCAAATCGCGCGGCCGCTTCGGGCCGTCGGCCATGGCGGCGGCGCAGGCAATTGCTTCCTGGCGGTATGCGGTCATGATCGGCTTTTGCCGCGTGCTGCCGCCGATGGACGGATCGCCCTTGCGGCGGTGATGCTCCTCGACCAGCCGCGAGCGCCGCCTCGGGTCGCGCCGCGGCGGCACGGCGGCCGGGCTGAGCAGCAACTCGACCTTGCCTTTCCCATTGACCGCGAGCAGGCCGAAGCCGAGCCGGCGGCAGAGCGCGCGAAAACGTCGATCGTGCTCGCGGCCCTTGCCGCGCGCCGACATCCGCGCGGCGAGCCAGACCTCGTCGCAGGCCGCCGCCCGATCGACGCCTTGCAGAACGAGCTCGAGATTGAACTGCAGCTTCAGCTCGCAGATGACGACCACGGGCGGCTCGCCTTCGCGCAACCCGACGATGTCGCAGCCGCCGACCTCGCCTTTGACGGTGAAGTCGAGGCTCTCGAGGAACCGCTTCACCGGTGCATAGAGGGACGTTTCCTGCATGGGAGAGGCATAGCCGATTCGAGCCCGGCCGACACGGCAGAAGGCGACGCGACCGCCCGCCGCTATTGCTTGGCGAACTGGCCCCTATAGGTCTGGCCGGCAAGCGTGTAGGTGCCGGCCAGCGTTTCGTCAGGCTGCATCGTAAACGTGATGTCTGCGCCGTTCGGCAGGCGTCCAAGCTTTAATGTGTTCCCGGCGATCCTGCCGGCGCCGTCGGCGATCCCCGGCTTGTTGTCGGCCATATCGCCCCACGCGTAGCTGACCGTCACCTGCCCGCCCGGTGAAACGGTCAGCACGGCCAGCTTGCCTTCAAAGGTGCCATCCAGCCGTCCCGCCCAAATGCCTGAAAACGCCGCATATCGGGCGGGGACACTCTTGCCCGGAGGCGTGATCGCCACGGTTTGGTCGAGCACCGCAGTGTCCGGGACAGCGGAAGCCGCGACAGCAGCCGGGGCAGGTTGAGGAGGAGGCGGGGCCTCGGATACCGATTCACAAGCGACAAGCGCCAATGCCGCGAAACCGAGCATCACAGAAAGACTGTTTGGTGGAGCCAATCGGAATCGAACCGACGACCTCTTGAATGCCATTCAAGCGCTCTCCCAACTGAGCTATGGCCCCACTCCCGGCAGTCAGCCGGCGCCGTTTCCGGCGAAGAGATCCGGCGCGGTTGGGCACCGCGCCGTCGTTTAGTGCTGGCGGCTTCTAGCGCCGCCTTCGGTCAAGATCAAGCCTTGAAAAGCCGCTTTTTCGTCACAGGTCAAAATGGCCGGCAAACAATCGCGCCGGGGCCGAAATCAGACCTCGTCCTCGTCGTCGCCGACGCCGATCATATCGGAAACGTCGTCGTCCTCTTCCTCCTCGTCGGCAAGGAAGGTGTCATCGTCATCGTCACCGAGATCGACATCATCCTCGTCGTCGCCGAGATCGGGCAGATCGTCGCCGCCGCCCTTGGTCTCCTCGTCCGCATCTTCGAGCGAGACGATTTCGGCGCCTTCTTCCTCCTCGGAGTCGACTTCCTTGTCGGCGACGTCCTCATCGTCCTCGATCGCGGAAATCTTGCCTTCCTCGAAATAGGAGCGCGGATAGCTCTTGCCGGTGTAGGGCGAGACGATCGGGTCCTTGTTCAGATCGTAGAATTTCCGCCCCGTTTCGGGGTCGACACGTTTTGTGCCAAGTTCAGGTTTTGCCACAGCAAGCCTCGTCAAAAAAAGAATGGTCCCCTTAACCGCAGTTTTCCGCGCTGTCAAAGCCAAAAGCCGGCATCGCAAAACCTTGCATTCGAAGGCCCGCGTGAGGGGATGACCATTGCGGCGCGCCGTGATACGAGACCGCCGCAACACGACGAATTGAGCCGGCCCGCCGGCACCCGCATTTGGAAAAGACAATGTCTCACGCTGCCGCCCCGAAGCCGGCTACGGCCCGCAAATCCCCTGCCCTTGCCGGCACGGCGCGGGTGCCGGGCGACAAGTCGATCTCGCACCGCTCCTTCATGTTCGGCGGCCTGGCTTCCGGCGAGACGCGCATCACCGGCCTGCTGGAAGGCGAGGATGTGATGCGCACGGGCGCCGCCATGAAGGCGATGGGCGCGCATATCGAAAAGAAGGGGGCCGAATGGGTGATCCGCGGCACCGGCAACGGCGCGCTGCTCGAGCCGGAAGGCCCGCTCGATTTCGGCAATGCGGGCACCGGCTCGCGGCTCACCATGGGCCTGGTCGGCACCTACGACATGGAGACGACCTTCATCGGCGACGCCTCGCTCTCCGGCCGGCCGATGGGCCGGGTGCTGGAGCCGCTGCGGCAGATGGGCGTGCAGGTGCTGAAGGCGGCGCCCGGCGACCGCATGCCGATCACGCTGCGCGGCCCGAAACATGCCGCGCCGATAACCTATCGCGTGCCGATGGCGTCCGCCCAGGTGAAGTCGGCGGTGTTGCTTGCCGGGCTCAACACGCCGGGCATCACCACCGTGATCGAGCCGGTGATGACGCGCGATCACACCGAAAAGATGCTGAAAGGCTTCGGCGCCAACCTGACCGTCGAGACCGACGAGCGCGGCGTGCGCCACATCTTCATCGAAGGCCAGGGCAAGCTCACGGGGCAGACCATCGCCGTGCCCGGCGACCCCTCCTCCGCCGGCTTCCCGCTGGTGGCGGCGCTCATCGTGCCGGGTTCCGATATCGTGATCGAGAACGTGCTGATGAACCCGACCCGCACCGGGTTGCTCCTGACATTGCAGGAGATGGGCGGCCGCATCGACATCCTCAACCCCCGCATTGCCGGCGGCGAGGACGTGGCCGACCTGCGCGTGCGCTCCTCCGACCTCAAAGGTGTCGTGGTGCCGCCGGAGCGGGCGCCGTCGATGATCGACGAATATCCGGTGCTGGCGGTTGCCGCTGTTTTCGCCGAAGGCGAGACGCTGATGCAGGGTCTGGAGGAGTTGCGCGTCAAGGAATCCGACCGGTTGTCGGCGGTGGCCAACGGGCTGAAGCTCAACGGCGTCGACTGCAGCGAGGGCGAAGCCTCGCTCGCCGTGCGCGGCAAGCCCGGCGGCAAGGGCCTGGGCGCTCATCCCAACGGGCCGGACACGGCGGTGAAGACGCATCTCGACCACCGCATCGCCATGAGTTTCCTGGTGATGGGGCTGGCGACGGAAAAGCCGGTGACCATCGACGAGGCCAACATGATCGCGACGAGCTTTCCGGAATTCATGGAGCTGATGAAGGGGCTCGGCGCCGAGATCGAGTGACGGGCGATGGGTTGGAGCCGAACCGAGATGCAGGTGGAACAGCACCCCGCTTTTTCCTGCCGGACATCTCCCCCGCAAGGGGGGAGATCAGATGTCGCGCAGGCTTTCGCCAATCTCCGACGCCGGACGGAATGCGCCGGTATCGGAACTGCCAATCTCCCCCCTTGCGGGGGAGATGTCCGGCAGGACAGAGGGGGGTGTGAAGGATCGCGGCGCTTGTCATATTCATCGCGCTCTTCGACTACGTCGGCCGACCCATGACTCACCCCTTCACCATCGCAATCGACGGCCCCGCGGGCGCCGGCAAGGGCACACTCGCTCGCCGGCTCGCCGATCATTACCGGCTGAACCTGCTCGATACCGGCCTCACCTATCGCGCCGTCGCCCATAAGCTGCTCGAGCTCGGTCTGCCGCTCGACAATGTCTCGGCGGCGGAAACCGCGGCACGCCAAGTCGATCTTTCGAACCTCGACCGTACGGTGCTTTCGGCGCATGCGGTAGGCGAGGCCGCCTCAAAGGTCGCCGTCATTCCGTCGGTCCGGCGCATCCTGGTCGACAAGCAACGCGAGTTCGCCAAGGCGCCGCCAGGCGCGGTGCTCGACGGACGCGACATCGGCACGGTCGTGTGTCCCGACGCCGATATCAAGCTCTATGTCACAGCGAGCGCGGAAGTGCGGGCAAGGCGCCGGCTGGCCGAGATCGAAAGCATGGGCGGCAGCGCCGATTTTGCCACGATCCTCGCCGACATCGAGCGCCGCGACGAGCGCGATATGGGCCGTGCCGACTCCCCGCTCAAGCCGGCGGCGGACGCGCACTTGCTCGACACCAGCGACATGGCAGTCGAGGCCGCGTTTCTGGCGGCCATGGCAATCGTTGACCGAGCCATGGCCGCGAAAGACCTCGCCTGAGCTTGGCTATCACGACCGGATCGTGCCTTCGATCGCATGTCTGCCTGACCTGCTCACGACGGCTACGAAAACCGCCGCGGTGACATAGGCAATCAAGGCGTAAAGCGCTGGCGAGATCGCCATTTCGGCATTGTTGAGCAGATATTCGCTAAGCGCCAGGGCTATGACGAACGCGGCGTTGTGGATGGCCGTTGCCATGGTGATGGCGACCGCCTGCCGCCTCTCCAGGCGCAGCAGCGACGGAACGGCGTAGCCGAGCGCCATGCTCACCACGTTGAACGCAAAGGCGGCAAAGCCGACAACAGGTCCCCAGGTCACGATGACCTGCCGCTGATCGACGACGGCAAAAATAACGACCGCCGCAAGAAAAAGCGTCGCCAGTAGCTTGACGGGCCCTTCCAGGCGCTCGGCCAAGGCCGTGTAGCGGTGCCGGACGGCAACTCCGATCGAGACCGGGACAAGCACAACGGCAAAGAACTGCAGGAATTTCTCGATCGGCAGCGGGATGACGTGCCCGGCGCCATAGAAATGCAGCAGCGAAAAATTGGTGATCAATGGCACCGACACCAGCGCCACCATTGAGCTGATCGCCGTCAGCGTCAGGCTGAGCGCCGTATCGCCCTTGGCAAGGTGGGTGAAGAGAACCGCGGACGGGGCGCCGGGACTGGCCGCGAGCAGCATCATGCCGACCGCCATGGCAGGCGGCAAAGCCGAAACCGACACGATGCCGAAGCAAAGGACGGGAAGAACCAGTATCTGCACGATAAGAGCCACCAGGAGGGCCTTCGGTCGCAGCACCACCTGCAAGAAGTCCTGGAGCTTGAGCGACAGGCCAAGCCCCAGCATGATGATGACGAGGGCAACCGGCAGGAAGATGTTGAAAGTGGCGCTTGACTGCATGGTGATGCTCCCCGTGACAATCCATGTCGGCAAAAAAGAACTGCAACCGCGAACGCGTAATCGCAAAAACATTCGGGCGGAGCACGCGCACCGCCGCGACGCGCACTTGCCTGACACCGGCGAAGTGTCTATAGAGACCGCGTTTCTGGCGGCCATGGCTAACCATCAAAGACTGCTGGCCAAGAGAAACAAGGCCTGATCCGGGTTTTCCTCGTGTTTTCCGTTGCCGGAGGCGATGAAAATACCCATATCGGGCACGAACCAGCCTGCCAGCATTCTCTATGCGCCGGACTTGCCGCTTAAGCGGCCGAGGGCTCTTCAGCCCGGAACGCCGGCAGGCTCACGCAACGCTAACCCACGGCGCCCGCTTCGCTTGTTGTGCGAAGCATTCCAGGAGAAACAATGTCAGCTGCAAATCCCACTCGCGATGATTTCGCGAGCATGCTCGAAGAATCATTCACCGCCGGCCATTCCGGCGAGGGCCAGGTTGTCCGGGGCACGATCACCGCGATCGAAAAGGACATGGCCATCATCGATGTCGGCCTCAAGGTCGAAGGCCGCGTGCCGCTGAAGGAATTCGGCGCCAAGGGCAAGGACTCCTCCCTCAAGGTCGGCGACACCGTCGAGGTCTATGTCGAGCGCATCGAGAACGCGCTTGGCGAGGCCATGCTGTCGCGCGAGAAGGCCCGCCGCGAGGAGAGCTGGGTGCGCCTCGAAGAGAAGTTCACCAAGGGTGAGCGCGTCGAAGGCGTCATCTTCAACCAGGTCAAGGGCGGCTTCACCGTCGATCTCGACGGCGCCGTGGCGTTCCTGCCGCGCAGCCAGGTCGACATCCGTCCGATCCGCGACGTCTCGCCGCTGATGCACAACCCGCAGCCCTTCGAGATCCTCAAGATGGATCGCCGCCGCGGCAACATCGTGGTGTCGCGCCGCACCGTGCTCGAGGAGAGCCGCGCCGAACAGCGTTCGGAAATCGTGCAGAACCTCGAGGAAGGCCAGGTGGTCGAGGGCGTGGTCAAGAACATCACCGACTACGGTGCTTTCGTCGACCTCGGCGGCATCGACGGCCTGCTGCATGTCACCGACATGGCATGGCGCCGCGTCAACCATCCGACCGAGATCCTCAACATCGGCCAGACGGTTAAGGTGCAGATCATCCGCATCAACCAGGAAACCCACCGCATCTCGCTCGGCATGAAGCAGCTCGAGAGCGATCCGTGGTCGGATATCGGCACCAAGTTCCCGATCGGCAAGAAGATCAAGGGCACCGTCACCAACATCACCGACTACGGCGCGTTCGTCGAGCTGGAGCCGGGCATCGAGGGCCTTATCCACGTTTCGGAAATGTCGTGGACGAAGAAGAACGTGCATCCCGGCAAGATCCTGTCGACGACGCAGGAAGTCGACGTGGTGGTGCTCGAGGTCGATCCGGCCAAGCGCCGCATCTCGCTCGGTCTCAAGCAAACGCTGGAGAACCCGTGGGAAGCCTTCGCGCGCAACCATCCGGTCGGCAGCCAGGTTGAGGGCGAGGTCAAGAACAAGACCGAGTTCGGCCTGTTCATCGGCCTGGAAGGCGACGTGGACGGCATGGTGCACCTCTCCGACCTCGACTGGACCCGTCCGGGCGAGCAGGTGATCGAAGAGTACAATCGCGGCGACATGGTCAAGGCGCAGGTGCTCGACGTCGACATCGAGAAGGAGCGCATCTCGCTCGGCATCAAGCAGCTGGCCCGCGACACGGTCGGCGAGGCGGCGAGCAGCGGCGAGCTGCGCAAGAACGCCGTCGTCACCTGCGAGGTCACCGCGGTGAAGGATGGTGGTCTGGAAGTGCGGCTGGTCGACAGCGGCCTCGATACCTTCATCAAGCGTTCGGACCTTTCCCGTGACCGCGACGAGCAGCGCCCCGAGCGCTTCACCGTGGGCCAGAAGGTCGACGCCCGCGTCATCGCCTTCGACAAGAAGACCCGCAAGCTGCAGGTCTCGATCAAGGCGCTGGAAATCGCCGAGGAGAAGGAAGCGGTCGCCCAGTACGGCTCGACCGACTCCGGTGCCTCGCTGGGAGACATCCTGGGCGCGGCGCTGAAGAAGCAGGGCAACTAAGCTCCTTCCTCTACCGAAAGCAAAAACCCCGCCGGAGCGATCCGGCGGGGTTTTTCATTGCACTTTGATCTGTGAGCTCAGGCTCGCCCGTAGAGCGGCACCAGCGTGCCGCTCATCGCCTGATTGGCGGGCGAGGCGAGATAGGCGATCGCCTCGGCGGCGGCCTCGAGGCTGACCCATTTGGTGAAATCGGCGTCGGGCATGTCGGCGCGGGTGGCGGGCGTGTCGAGCGTCGAGGGCGCGACCGCATTGACCAGGATGCCCTTGTGCTTCAGCTCCTCGGCCATCGCCTGCGTCATCGCGGCGACCGCCGCCTTGCTCGCGGCGTAGGCGACCATTCCGGCGCCGCGCCTGGGATCAAGCCCGGCGCGCGCGCTGACGTTGACGATGCGCCCCGCGGTGCCCGACGTCAGCATCGAGCGCACCGCGGCGCGGCTGCAAAGGAAGGTGGTCCGGGCATTGGTGTCCATCATCTCGGCAAAGGATGCCGTCTCGATCTTTTCGACCGGCGCCATGGTGAAACCGCCGGCAAGATGGATCGAAGCCCAAAGCTCCGGAACCTGATGGTAGAAGGCCTCGACCTTGGCGGAGTCCGACAGGTCGACATTGTGTGCCAGATGGACGCTGGCGTGAGCCGCGTAGGGAAAATGCGGCGGAGCCGCGGCATGCGCATTGGGCACGTGGCAAATCGCGCCCTGCTCCAGCAACCTGCCGACAACCGCGCCGCCGAGCGCCCCGGTGCCGCCCGTCACCACGACATGCCTGCCGTTAAGCGTTTCCGTCATATTTCGACCGCTCCTGTCGTATTCTTATGGTTATGCCGCCCCAGCCTCGAACGTCGCGCCTTTCGCGTTGTCACTCAATTGAAATATCGACATGGCAGGCGTCCCGTCTTTGCATGCGTCGACACGCAGCCGCGTGACGTGACGCGGGCCGCGTCTCGGCCGGATGGGACGATCGCCAGGAGCCTCAATCGAAGGTGATTTCTATAACCCGCGGCTTGCCGCCCGCCCGCGCGCGCTTCAGCGCACCGGCCAGGTCACCGACCCCTGTTAGCCGCTCGGCTTCGATGCCGTAGGCCTCGGCGAGCTTGCAGAAATCCGGCGGTGCCGGCGACACGCCGACCGGCTCGACGCCGGCATCAAGCATCGAGGTCTCGATCTCGCGATAGCCGCGATTGTTCCAGACGACGAAGATCACCGGCGCCTCGGCGTCGAGCGCCGCGCCGAGCTCCGGCAAGGTGAACTGGAAGCCGCCGTCGCCGGTGAGGCACACGACCGGCGCTTCGGGCACGGCAAGGGCGGCACCGATCGCCGCCGGCGGACCGTAGCCCAGCGCGCCGAAACCGGTCGCGGCATTGAACCAGCCGGCCGGACGGTCGTGGTCGTAATAGAGGTTGGCGGCGTAGATCGGTTGCGTCGAGTCGCCGACGATGATGGCGCCGGGCAGCGCGTCACGGATCGTCTCCACCGCGCGCAGCTGCGCCAGGTAGTCCGGCCGCAGCTCCGCCAGCGCGGCCTCTCGCCCTGCGGCAGCGCGGGCTTCGCCCTCTTTCGCGGCGACATGAGCGGCGCCGAGTGCAGCCAGCAGGGCAGAAAGCGCCTCGGCACAATCGGCGTGGATGCCAACCGTCACCGGACGGCGCGCGAGTTGGTCGGCGCCGATATCGATGCGGATGAGGCTCGGCGGCAGCACGAAGCCGCCATCGCCATAACCGTCATAGTCGGTGGGGCCGAATTCGGTGCCGGCGGCGATCACCAGATCGGCGTCCGCCATCATCGCGCGCACCGCCTTGAGGCTTGGGCTTGCCGGCACCAAGAGCGGGTGGCCATGCAGCAGGCCGCGCGCATTGGCGGTCTCGACCACCGGCGCGCCGAGCGCTTCGGCGAAACGCGTCAGCGCCGCGTCGGCTTTCTTGGCACCGCCACCGGCAAGAATCAGCGGACGGCGAGCCGCCTTGATCAACCTCGCAGCCTCGGCAACAGCCGCCGCGTCCGGAGCGGGCGGCGCGGCGTTGCCGAGCACCGGCGCGAGCCCCTCGGCGGGCTTCACCATGACGTTTGTCGGGATCTCGATGTGAGCCGGACCCGGCCGCGACGAGGAGAAGACGGCGAAGGCTCGGGCGAGCGCACCCGGCAGTTCCTCGGCCTCGGTGACACGCTCAGAAGACAGCGCCACCTTCTCCATCATGCCGCGCTGGTCCGGCAGTTCGTGCAGGAAGCCCAAACCCTTGCCGAGCGTATCGGTGGCATTGACACCGGAGATCACCAGCATCGGCACCGAATCGGCGCGCGCCTGTCCCATCGCGGTGATGGTGTTGGTGAGGCCGGGTCCGGTGATGACGAAAGCCACGCCCGGCCGGCCGCCGGCGCGGGCGTAGCCGTCGGCCATGAAGCCGGCGCCCTGCTCGTGGCGCGGCGTGATGTGGCGGATCTTCGAACGCGCCAGGCCGCGATAAAGCTCGACCGTATGCACGCCCGGAATGCCGAAGACGGTGTCGACGCCATGCGCCTCGAGCAAGGTGATGAGCGCTTCGCCGAGCGTGGTCATTGGTTTTCTCCCTTTGGAGCGGATCACCGTTTAACGGAAACAGTGATCCTCCGCTCTATCTCTTTAGTTTGTTACGCAATCCCGGGCGGGAAACCGCTTCTCACCTTTTCCTGGAATTGCTCCAGACCGTGATGGCGTTTCGTTGAATTGCCATCCCGATCTAACCTTTGTTGAGCATGATCTTTCTCCGAAAACCGGGTCCTACTTTTCGGGATCATGCTTCAGCGGCGCGAGGCCGAGTTCGGCCTCGACAGCCTTGATGCCAATCGCCGCCAACTCGCCGGGCGAGAACATCTCACCGGCCAGGCAGCCTTCGATCCAAAGCCCGTCGATGATCGCATTGATGGCGATGGCATGACGGCGAAGCTGACTTGCGTCCGGTTCGCGCTGTTCGGCGGCGAGCACCTCGGCGACGACCGCTTCCACCTCGTTGCGAAAGCCAAGATAGCCTTCGCGGTGAGCGCGGGCGAGTGTCGGATCCGCGCTCGCACGGCCGATGAACGTCGCCCAGAGCGAAAACACCCGCTGGTCGATGATCGGCGCGCTGAGATTGGCGGTGACGAAAGCTGCAAGGCATTGACGAGGCGACGCCTCTTCCATGACCAATGCCGCTTTCGCCTGCTCGGTCATGCGGCCGACCAGCGCCGTATAGGCCCCCTGCAGCAATTCTTCCTTGCCGGGGAAATAGTGCCGGATCAGGCCGGCGGTGACGCCGGCACGCAATGCGATGGTGCGCAAAGTGGCGCCCTGCAGGCCATATTCCGCCACGCAGTCCAGAGTCGCTTCGATCAGATCCTGCCGCCGCCGCTCCTCGCCCTCGCGACGGAACTTGCGGCGCGCCGTCATCGGCGCAGGATCGGCCGCGTCAGGCATGTCGGCCCGCCTTCGCAGGCGATACAGAGCGCATCCGCCTCGAAAATCTCAACCGTGCAGCCGGCGGCCTCCATCGCGGCTTTGGTCTTGGGAAAGCCCGCAACGGCAATGACCTTGTGCGGGCTGGTCGGCAGCACGTTCAGGCTGAGGCCGTTGGAAGCGGCGAATTCTCCGGCGTCGCCTTCGACCAGCCTGATGCCGCGCGCCTTCAGCATCTGATAGAACGGAGCCGGCAACAGCGGCGAATAGACCAGCGCGAGATCGTCGGCCAGCGGGCTGATCACCGACATCAGATGCAGGCACGCCTCTTCCCCCTGCCACAGCGGCAGATCAAAACCGTAGACGGAAATTCCCAGCGGCGTCAGCAGGTTCGAAACCTGCTGGATGCCTTCCTGGTTGGAGCGGACCCCGCGCCCGATCGCCAGCGTGCGGGCATCCACCCATACGCAATCACCGCCTTCGACCTGGCCAGGAGCCTCGACGCGGCCAAGGATCGGAATGCCCAGCCCTCTGTAGGTTTCCTCATGAAGGGAGGGCTCCCTGGCGCGCAATGGCTTGCCCATGGACAGGATCAGCGCACCGCGGTCGGTCATCAGCGATGGGTCGTGCGTGAACACCGAATCCGAAAGGCCGTCCGCCTTGTCCTCGATCCATTCGATTTCGGCGCCGGAAGCGGCTACCAGTTCAGCAAGGGCCGCGTGCTGCGACGCTGCCTTCGCCGGGTTGAACCCGGGGCCATAGTGCCATTGAGCTCTGTCGGCGTCGCGCATCGCGTTCGCCGCCGACCGCATGAGCACGCGCCGCAGTGGCGCCGCCATGGATTGTGATCCGAAAGCGCTCATCAATGCCCTTTTGAGATGAAAAAAACCGAAAAAATTTCATGAACGGCTATTTATACACTTGCGCAACAAGGTCGCAAGTGCCGTAATGAACGGGATTGACGGGCTCGCGCTGCCGGGTCCATGCTGAAGTGAGGAGCGGGACAGTACAGCGTATGTTGATGAGCCGGATGGACGTTCGACGAACTGCCGTCGCCCCTATAGAGGTTACCCGGTGAGCGCGGTGGAAGCCGCCGCAGTCCCAGCCGACCAAGCGCAGAGCGGCGCCGCCGAAGCCATCCATGTCGAGAACCTGCACAAGAAGTTCGGCCAGTTGCATGTGCTGAAGGGCGTTTCGCTGTCGGCGCGCGACGGCGAGGTGATCGCCATCATCGGCGGCTCGGGCTCCGGCAAGTCGACGCTGCTGCGCTGCATCAACTGCCTGGAAAACCCGACCAGCGGCATCATCCGTGTCAATGGCGAGGAGATCAAGCTGAAGGCCGACAGCCACGGCCATACGGTTCCTGCCGACCGCAAGCAGATCGAGCGCATCCGCTCGAGACTCGGCATGGTGTTCCAAAACTTCAACCTGTGGAGCCACATGACGCTGATCGAGAACGTCATCGAGGTTCCGGTGCACGTGCTCGGCGTCAAGCGCGACGAGGCGATCGCCCAGGCCGAGAAGCTGCTCGCCCGGGTCGGGCTGGCGGAGAAGCGTGACGTCTACCCGGCATTCCTGTCGGGCGGCCAGCAGCAGCGCGCCGCGATCGCCAGGGCGCTGGCGATCAATCCGCGCGTCATGCTGTTCGACGAGCCGACCTCCGCGCTCGATCCGGAACTGGTCGGCGAGGTGCTGAAGGTGATCGGCGACCTGGCGCGCGAGGGGCGCACCATGGTGCTGGTGACGCATGAAATGAAATTCGCCCGCGAGGTCGCGACCCATGTCGTCTACCTCTACAACGGGCTGGTCGAGGAAGAAGGCCCGCCGGAACAGCTGTTCGGCGCGCCGAAATCCGAAAGGCTCAAGCAATTCCTCCGCAATGTCGGCTAGGGCCGGCGTCAAGCGGAGCGAAAACCGGGAACGACAACAAACTGGGAGTCCTGAAATGAAGACTGTTCTCAAGACCTTCGCCGCGGCGCTGCTGTTCGGCGTCGCCGCGATGGGCGTGGCCAAGGCCGATCAGGTCAAGATCGGCGTCGCCGCCGAGCCCTACCCGCCGTTCACCTCGCCGGATGCGACGGGCAAGTGGGTCGGCTGGGAGATCGATTTCATCGACGCCGTCTGCGCCGAGGAGAAGCTCGACTGCGTCATCACGCCCGTTGCCTGGGACGGCATCATTCCGGCGCTCACCACCAAGAAGATCGACCTCATCGTCTCCTCGATGTCGATCACCGACGAGCGCAAGAAGACGATCGACTTCTCGGATAAGTACTACAACACGCCGACAGCAATCATCGGACCGAAGGATCAGAAGTTCGGCGCCACGCCGGACGATCTTAAAGGCAAGGTGATCGGCGTTCAGGTGTCGACCGTGCATGCCGTCTACGCCAAGAAGCACTTCACCGGCGCGCAGGAGATCAAGGAATACCAGACGCAGGACGAGGCCAACAACGATCTCGCCGCCGGCCGTCTCGATGCGGTGCAGGCCGACTCCATCGCGCTCGGCGAATTCCTCAAGACGGACCAGGGCAAGGCCTGCTGCGATCTGAAGGGCATGGTCGCGCCGGACGACGAGGTGCTGGGACCGGGCGTCGGCGCCGGCGTGCGCAAGGAAGACACCGCGCTCAAGGAAAAGATCAACGCCGGCATCAAGGCCATCCGCGCCAACGGTAAGTACGATGAGATCTCGAAGAAATACTTCGACTTCGACATCTATGGCGGCGCCACGCAGTCGAACTGACGCCTCCTTTTGATGTTGGGGGCATGGCCAGCGCCATGCCCCTTGGCCCAAACCTTGCCACGCATGCCCGCCGCTGAACGCTGCGGTCGGCGGCTGCCAGCAATTCGGGGGCGAAGCTGATCAATGCCTTTCTTCCGGCCTCGGCGGCCGGCATCATCGAGCTCCTGTCGCCCGTGCCGCCCGGCTGGGGCGGCACCCTGCTGGTCGGATTGCTGCATTCGATCGAGATCGCCATCGGCGCCACCTGCCTTGGCCTTTTGATCGGCACCGGCGGCGCCTGGGGCAAGCTCTACGGCGGACCGGTGGCGCGCGATCTGCTCGCCGTCTACACCACGGTGGTGCGCGCCGTGCCGGAACTGGTGCTGATCCTGCTGCTCTATTACGCCGGCACCGATCTCATCAATCAGCTGCTGACCGCGATGGGTTACCAGCGCGTCGACATCAGCGGGCTGGCCGCCGGCATCTTTGTCCTTGGCGTCGTGCAGGGCGCCTATTCGACGGAAGTCATCCGCGGCGCCATCCTGTCCATCCCACAAGGCCAGATCGAGGCCGCCCGCGCCTATGGCATGCCGCCCGGCCTGATGTTGAGGCGCATAACATTGCCGGCAATGCTGCCTTTCGCCATTCCCGGCCTTGCCAATCTCTGGCTGATCGCCACCAAGGACACCGCGTTGCTTGCCGTCGTTGGCTTCTTCGAACTGACGCTGGCGACGCGTCAGGCGGCCGGCGTCACCAAGGCCTATCTGGTCTTCTATCTTGCTGCCGGCGCGCTTTATCTGGCGCTGACGCTGTTTTCCAACGTGATCATCGGCCGCGTCGAGGCCTGGTCGCGGCGCGGCATGCCTTCCGTCAAGGAGGCGCGCTGATGTCGGCCGAAGCGACCGCGATCAACATGGCGGCGCGTGCCTCGCTCTGGCTGAAGCCGCACCGCATCGTGCTGATCCTAATCGCGCTGGGATTGGTCCTCTGCGCGGCCTTCTTCATGCGCTGGGACTGGCTGCCGCAATATTGGCAGATGGGGCTGCTCGGCATCTGGCGGTCGCTGTGGATCCTCGTCGTGACCTGCGCGCTGGGCTTTATACTGGCCGTACCGCTTGGGCTGGCGCAGGCCGGTGGGCCGTTCTGGCTCGCCGCACCGGCCAAGATCTTCTGCACCATCATTCGCGGCACGCCGCTGCTGCTGCAGCTCTGGCTGCTCTACTACGGGCTTGGATCGCTTTTTCCGCAATATCCATGGATTCGCGAGTCCTGGATGTGGCCCTATCTCAGGCAAGCCTGGCCCTACGGCGTGTTGGCGTTGACCTTGTCATTTGCCGGCTATGAAGGCGAGGTGATGCGCGGCGCCTTCGCCGGCGTGCCGAAAGGGCAGCTGGAAGCCGCGCGCGCCTTCGGCATGAGCCGCTTCAAGATCTTCCGCCGCATCTGGCTGCCGCAGGCCTTCTTCCGTGCGCTGCCGACACTGACCGGCGAAACCGTGCTGCAGCTCAAGTCGACGCCGCTGGTGGCGACGATCAGCGTCATCGATATCTTCGCCGTCTCGTCCAAGGTGCGGCAGGACACTTATCTCACCTACGAGCCCTTGCTGCTGCTGGCGCTGATCTACATGACCATCACCGGCATCCTGGTTGTCATCTTCAGCCGCATCGAGGCCCGGATTCCGGTCAAGATCGGTTAGTAGGGGAATAGGGGAATAGGGGAGTGTTCAGCCACGATCCGCGTTCACATTTCCATCCCCATTCGCTATTTGCTCCACAATTTCCCCCTACTCCCTTATTCCCTTACTCCCCTACTTCCTCAGGACGGCTCCGATGCAACTCACTCTCGACCAGGCAACAGGGCTGTGCCGCATGGCGGCGCTCGGCGCCGGCGCCAATGAAGAAGTGACGCAGTCGCTGGTTGCCTCGATCATCGCCGCGCAAGCAGAAGGCCTGTCGGCGGTCGGCCTGTCGCATTTCATCGACTATCTGGAAGCCATCGAGGACGGCCGCATCGACGGCGATGCCGATCCGGTCGTCACCCGGCCGGCGCTGGCCGTCTACCTCTCCGACGCGCGCGGCGGGCTTGCCCATACCGGCTTCGACCGCACTATCGATGACCTCGTCAAGGCGGCGAGGCTGTTCGGCGTCGCCATCTTCTCGCAAAGGAACGCCTATACCTGCGGCGCGCTCGGCTATTTCACCGGACGGCTGGCAGCGCAGGGGCTGGTCTCGTTCGCCGCCACCAACGGGCCGGCGGTGCTTGCAGGCTCGGGCTCGGTCAAGCCGGTCTACTGCACCAACCCGATGTCCTTTGCCGCGCCTGCCGCGGACGGGCCGCCGTTGGTGATCGACCAATCGTCGAGCGCCACCGCCTTCGTCAACATCCGCAAGGCGGCGGAAGACGGAAGGAAGATCCCCGAGGGCTGGGCACTCGATGCCAGCGGCAACCCGACCACCGATCCGGCGGCGGCGATGAAGGGCGCGATGCTCGCCTTCGGCGGCCAGCGCGGCGCCAACATCGCGCTTATGGTCGAGGTGCTGGCGGCGGGGATTTCCGGCGCCAACTGGTCGCTCGACGCACCCTGGTTCTCAGGCGGGCCGGACAGCCCCGGAACCGGGCTCTTCGTGCTCGCTATCGAGCCCAAATTGGTCGACCCGGATTTTGAACAGCGCATGAAGGACCAGCTTGACCGGCTGCGGCGGCGCTACGGCGTGCACATCCCCGGCCGCGCCCGGGCAGAGGCCGCTGAAAAGGCGACGGCGCGTGGAGTCGATATCCCGAAGGCGGTCGTGCAGCGCATTTCCGAATTCGCCGAACGCTACTCGGCCTGATCGGGGCATCGCCCGGCAACAAGGCGCGCATTTGCTTCGCGCCCTTTGAACCTTTCTTAGCCCGGCAGCGACCCATCAGCGGCACCCCACATCGCAAGCCGCAAAAGGGTGGCTTGGGTCGCGGCTTGCGATTGGCGGCCGTCGCGCCGGGCGTCCAGGTCCGGGGCGGGCGTGCTTGCTTCACGCCGCCTTGATACGGTCTCAGGTCAAGCCGCCTCGTTGGACCCTGTTTCGGTGCGCTCACTGCCCGGAAACCCCGCTTCGGCGGGATTTTCTGTTTCTCACTGCGGCAATAAAACATGCGAAAGTTCGTCAGGTTTATCCTATTTGACGGAGTGGACGCCTTTGCGTCCGTCAAATCAGCAAAAAGGAGACCGCATGTTCGCCAGCACCGACACGTCCAGACCAAGGCTTATCGTTCCGGCCCTAGGCGGACTCTATGCGACGCTGAACAATGCGGCCGAAACGCTGTTGCGCGCCGTTGCCGGGGCCTTCCTCGCCATTCATGGCTCGCAGAAGATCGTCAATCCGTTTGGCGCCACGAAAATGGTCGAAGGTCTGGGCTTCTATCCTGGCGTCTTCTGGTCGCCGCTGCTCGCCTGCACCGAATTCTTCGGCGGCATTTTGATTGCCATCGGCCTCGTCACCCGCCCGGCCGCTTTCGCCGGCTTGATCGTGCTTCTGGTCACGGTATGGTTCCACTGGGTCACCATGGGCCAGGGCTTTTCGGGCGCGGAAAAATCGCTGCTCTGGGCGGCAATCCTCGCCTTCTTCGTCATCCGCGGCGGCAACCGGCATTCGCTCGACGCGCGCATCGGCCGGGCGTTCTGAGCGGCTTTTACCCTGACGCAATTCGGCACGGAAAACCGCTCCACACTTTCCTGGAATTACTCAAAAACAAGGCGGCGGCGACCTCCGGTCGCTCTTTGCCTTTGACGCGAAACGGATTAAGAAGCGGCTCAGCCAAGCTTTTGCGCGCGGAGCCAGCCATGACCGAAATCCTGCAGACCCCCAAGCTCGTCGTCGTGTTCGGCGGCTCGGGATTCGTCGGCCGTCATGTCGTTCGCGCGCTCGCCAAGCGCGGCTATCGCATCCGGGTCGCCTGCCGGCGACCCGACCTTGCCGGCCATGTGCAGCCGCTCGGCAATGTCGGCCAGATCCAGCCGGTGCAGGCCAATGTGCGCGTGCGCTGGTCGGTCGACCGCGCCGTTCAGGGCGCCGACCACGTCGTCAACCTCGTCGCCATACTGCATGAGAGCGGCCGGCAGAAATTCGGCTCCGTGCACGAGTTCGGCGCGCGCGCCGTCGCCGAGGCCGCGCGATCGGTCGGCGCCGGCCTCACCCATATATCGGCGCTCGGCGCCGACCTCAACTCGCCGTCGGGATATGCCCGCACCAAGGCTCTCGGCGAGAAAGCAGTGTTCGAGACGGTGCCCGACGCCGTCGTCTTGCGGCCCTCGATCAATTTCGGACCCGAGGACGCCTTCTTCAACCGCTTCGCCAACATGGCGCGCTTCTCGCCCGTGCTGCCGCTGATCGGCGGCGGGGAGACGAAATTCCAGCCGATCTATGTCGGCGACGTCGCCGAGGCGGTGGCACGCTCGGTCGACGGCAAGGTCGAGCGTGGCCAGACCTATGAGCTCGGCGGCCCGCAGGTGTTGACCTTCAAGGAATGCATGCAGGAGCTGCTCGCCGTTATCGACCGCAGACGCCTCCTGGTGCCGGTGCCGTGGTGGGTGGCCAATATCCAAGCCTCGATCCTGCAGCTGTTGCCCAATCCGCTGCTGACCAAGGACCAGGTGCTGCAGCTGCGCGAGCACAACGTCGTCTCCGAAGCCGCCGCCCAGGCGAACAGAACGATCAATGGCCTCGGCATCCAGCCGCAGGCGATCGCCGCGATCCTGCCGAGCTATCTCTGGCGCTTCCGCGCCGCCGGCCAGTTCCAGCAGCGCCGGCCGATCGCCGACCGGTAGACTGTTCCCGATCGGGACCCGTTCCAATCAGGCGCGGCGGGAAATCTGCATCGGCAGGCCGCCCTGCGGCTGCGTGGTCAGCTTCTGCACCGGCCATGGCCGAGTTTGTGACGTTACGTCGAAACGGAAGCGCGACAACAGGATGGCCAAAGCAATGATCGCCTCCTGCATGGCGAAGCTGGCGCCGATGCAGACGCGCGGCCCGGCGCCGAAAGGCAGATACTGGAAGCGGTCGATCCGTTCGCGGTTCTCCGGATGGAAGCGCTCCGGCATGAAGGCGTCCGGCCTGTCCCATAGCTTGCGATGGCGATGCACCACCCAGGGCATCACCAGCACGGCGGCGTATCTCGGGATATAGAGGCCGTTCCAGGTCTCCGGCTCGATCGGCTCGCGATTGATCGAGGGCGCCGGCGGATAAAGCCTCAGCGCTTCCTCGAAGGCGGCGCGGGTGAGCGGCATGGCGTCCAGCCATCTTGTCGGATCGGGCTCGCGCGCCAGTACCGCATCGATCTCCTGCTCGACCTTGTCGCGCTCCCAGGGCGCTTCGGCGAGACAGTAGATCGTCCAGCCGAGCGCGCGCGCCGTGGTCTCGTGCCCGGCGCCGATGAAGGTGATGATGTTGTCCTCGACTTCGGCGCGGGTCAGGCCGTCCGGCCCCTCGGCTTTCAGGAGTAGCGTCAGGAAATCCTGCGGCACGCCGTCGGGATCGCGCTTCAGCCGCTGCTCGCGCATTTTCACCGTGTTGGCAACGATGTTGCGGAAATAGGCCATGGTCTTGCGGCCGCGGATGCGCGTCAGCCGCGGCAGCCATTGTGGCGCGCGCAACAGGTCGAGCGGATCGACCCGGCCCATGGTCTCGAACAGGCGGTCGATCTCCTTGGCGAAGCTGCCGGGCTCGCCGGCGATCTCGCCCGAAAACAGCGTCTCGGCCAGGATATCATAGGTGAGCATCGTCATGTCGCGGGCGACGTCGGTCGTACCGCCGACCTCGTAGCGGGTGGCGAATTCCAGCGTGCGCTTCAGCATCGGCTCGGCGAAACCGAAGATGTGGCGCGGCGTGAACACCGGCGCCATCGCCTTGCGGGAGCGCTTCCACACCTCGCCCTCGGCGGTGAGCAAGCCGTCTCGCAGGATCGGGCGCAGGATCAGCTGGCGCACCGTCGCCATCTTGTAGTTCCTGGCGTTGTCGATCAGCACGTGGCGGATGAGGCCGGGATCGTTGGCGATGACCAGCGGCCCGCCGATACCGGTCACCGAGATCCAGGGCTCGTTGTAGGTATGCTCGCCCCACAGCTCGAGCGGGTTGCGGTAGACGATGCGCATCATCTCCAGCGTCGAGGGCGGCTGGGTGCGCGGCTTCGGCGCAGGCGGCACGAAGGGGGCGGGCTTTGTGTCCATCGGATGCTCCGCTACGGCGGCAAATGTAATGCGCGGCAAAGCGGGCGTCCATGTGACCGAACGGAAAGCCCATGGAGAGACCGCCTCGCCTGAATGTGAACGGCGCCCTTCGATGGCTGCTTGTTGACGGTGACCGGTTCCTTTAGTCGCCAACGGATACCGTCAATCGAGGAGCCACCCGTGAAGCACCAGTTGAGCATCATCATCGGCAGCACGCGACCGGGACGCGCCGGACCGATCTTCGCCGAGTGGCTGGAGGGGTTCGCGCGCGAGCACGGCAAGTTCGAGCCGGCGCTCGCCGACATTGCCACCTTCAAGCTGCCGCTGCTCGACGAGCCGCATCATCCGCGCCTGCGCAAATACGGGAACGACCACACCAAGGCCTGGTCGACGGCGATCGACGCCGCCGACGCCTTCGTGTTCGTGGCGCCGGAATACAATTATTTCGCCGCTCCGGCGATTGTTAACGCCGTCGACTATCTGCTCAAGGAGTGGCGCTACAAGCCCGCCGCCATCTTCAGCTATGGCGGGGTGTCCGGCGGCCTGCGCGCGGCACAGGCGCTGAAGCCGCTGCTGACCTCGGTCGGCGTCATGCCGATCCCGGAAGGCGTGGCGCTGCCTTCCTACAGGACCTTGCTCGACAAGGAGGGCGCGTATCATCCGAGCGAGCAGGTGCTGGGCGGCGCCAAGGCCATGCTGGACGAGTTGTTCCGCTGGAGCGAGGCGCTGAAGGCGCTGCGCGCCGGCCTCCGGGCGGAATAGCAGACGCCCCGATGTGACTGTCGCAAGGCCGCGCTCGGGCGCGGCTTTCGCGCCGGCATAGCCCGCTGCCCGCACCGCGCTTCCCGGTGTATCGCGCCCGGCCTGCCAACGGCCGCTCGCCAAGCCGGCAAAACGCCTGCAAACCTTGGAAAAACGGCCATTTGCGCCTATATCTAGGACATCAAAACGGCGCGATTCGGGACCATTTTTCCGCGCCGGATCAGCGACATCAATCAGACAGGTATTTATGAGCGATCAGACCGAAAGCGCCATTGGCGCGGAAGCCGAGTATGGCGCCGATTCCATCAAGGTTTTGAAGGGGTTGGACGCTGTCCGCAAGCGGCCGGGCATGTATATCGGCGACACCGACGACGGCTCGGGCCTGCATCACATGGTCTATGAGGTGGTGGACAACGCCATCGACGAGGCGCTGGCCGGGCATGCCGACCTCGTCTCGGTGACGCTCAACCCCGACGGCTCGGTGACCGTCATCGACAATGGCCGCGGGATTCCGACCGATATCCATCCCAGCGAGGGCGTCTCGGCGGCCGAAGTGATCATGACCCAGCTGCATGCCGGCGGCAAATTCGACCAGAACTCCTACAAGGTTTCGGGCGGCCTGCACGGCGTCGGCGTCTCGGTGGTCAACGCTCTTTCGGCATGGCTCAAGCTCAAGATCCGTCGCAACGGCGAAATCTTCGAGATGAGCTTCACGCACGGCAATGCCGACGCTCCGCTGAAGGTGACCGGCACCTACGAGCAGGACAAGCGACCGGGGACCTATGAAGGCCGCAGCGGCAGCGAGATCACCTTCTTCCCGTCGGCCGAAACCTTCACCATGGTCGAGTTCGACTACAACACGCTCGAGCACCGGCTGCGCGAGCTCGCCTTCCTCAATTCCGGCGTGCGCATCGTGCTGACCGACGCGCGCCATGCCGACCTCGTGCGCCACGAGTTGCATTATGACGGCGGCCTAGAGGAGTTCGTGAAATATCTCGACCGGGTGAAGAAGCCGCTGATCGAGAAGCCGATCGCCATTCGCGCCGAGCGCGACGGCATCACCGTCGAGGTGGCGATGTGGTGGAACGACAGCTATCACGAGAACGTGCTGGCCTTCACCAACAACATCCCGCAGCGCGACGGCGGCACGCATCTGGCCGGCTTCCGCGCCGCGCTGACCAGGCAGATCACCGGCTATGGCGAGTCTTCCGGCCAGACCAAGAAGGAAAAGGTTTCGCTCACCGGCGACGACTGCCGCGAAGGCCTGACGGCCGTTCTGTCGGTCAAGGTTCCGGATCCGAAATTCTCCTCGCAGACCAAGGACAAGCTGGTCTCCTCCGAAGTCCGGCCGGTGGTGGAAAGCCTGGTCAACGAGGCGCTGGGCACCTGGCTGGAAGAGCATCCAAGCGAAGGCAAGGTGGTGGTGGAGAAGGTGATCCAGGCGGCCGCCGCGCGCGAAGCCGCGCGCAAGGCGCGCGACATAACCCGCAAGAGCACGCTCGGCGTCACCTCGCTGCCCGGCAAGCTTGCCGACTGCCAAGAGCGCGATCCCGCGAAATCGGAAATCTTCATCGTCGAGGGCGACTCGGCCGGCGGCTCGGCCAAGGGCGGGCGCTCGCGCCAGAACCAGGCGATCCTGCCGCTGCGGGGCAAGATCCTGAATGTCGAGCGGGCGCGCTTCGACCGTATGCTCAGCTCCGACATGATCGGCACGCTGATCACGGCGCTCGGCACCTCGATCGGCAAGGACGAGTTCAACGCCGACAAGCTGCGCTACCACAAGATCATCCTGATGACGGACGCCGACGTCGACGGCGCCCACATCCGCACGCTGCTGCTCACCTTCTTCTTCCGGCAGATGCCGGAGCTGATCGAGCGCGGCCATCTCTACATCGCCCAGCCGCCGCTCTACAAAGTGACGCGGGGCAAGAGCTCGCAATATCTCAAGGACGAAAGCGCCTATGAGGAATATCTGATCGAGTCCGGGCTGGAAGAGGCTTCACTGACGCTCGCCTCCGGCGAGGTGCGGACCGGACAGGACCTGCGCGGCGCGGTCGACGACGCGTTGGCGGTGCGGCACCTGATCAACGGGCTGCACACGCGCTACAACCGCAGTGTCGTCGAGCAGGCGGCGATCGCCGGCGCGCTCAACGCCGACGTGCTCGCCGATCTCGGCCGCGCCACCGCCATGGCCGAACACGTCGCCAGGCGGCTCGACATGATCGCCGAGGAGACCGAGCGCGGCTGGAGCGGACGGCTGTCGACCTCCAATGACGGGTCGGGCGGGTATGTCTTCGAACGCACCGTGCGCGGCGTCAAGGACGCGGTCCAGCTCGATGCCGGGCTGATCAACTCGGCCGATGCGCGCCAGCTCGACCGCTATGCAGCGCGCCTGGCGGAAGTCTATGGCGAGCAGCCGACGCTGCGCCGCAAGGAGACTTCCGAGCTCCTTTCCGGACCGCTGGCGCTGCTCAACGCGGTGTTCGCGGCTGGCCGCAAGGGACTGACCATGCAGCGCTACAAGGGCCTTGGCGAGATGAACGCCGAACAGCTCTGGGAAACCACGCTGGATCCGAATGTGCGCTCGCTGCTTCAGGTCAAGGTGGCCGACGCGACCGACGCCGACAGCCTGTTCTCACGGCTGATGGGCGACGAGGTGGAGCCACGGCGCGAGTTCATCCAGGACAATGCGCTGTCGGTGGCCAATCTGGATATTTGAGGACCGTGCCAGCCTGCCGTCGGTCCGCCGTCCGTGGCGGATGGGGTGATCCGACCGGAACAGAAGGTCGCCTGAAACATTGTGACAGATCGATCACAACTTGTTTCAGGAGGTTTCGATGGGCCGCGGTATCTTGCTCTGGTTGCTCGGGGTTCCGATTCCGATCATCATTCTCATCATGCTTTTTGCCCGCTAGGAGGCTTCGATGCAGCCCACCCTATCGGCAACCGATCCTCCCGGTACGCTAGAATCCTCCGCCACCGCCGTCAGTTGGGGGCCGATTATCGCTGGCGCTTTCGCAGCCTCGGCTTTGACTCTCATCCTTACCTTGCTCGGCTCCGGACTCGGGCTGACGATGGTTTCGCCCTGGTCCGCGTCGAATCCTTCGGTCACCACCTTCGCGGCTACCACGGGCGCCTGGTTAATCGTCGTGCAATGGCTGTCGGCGGGCCTAGGCGGTTATCTTGCCGGGCGGTTGCGGACCAAATGGGTTGGCGTCCACACTGACGAGGTCTATTTCCGCGACACCACCCACGGCTTCCTTGCCTGGGCGCTGGCCACGTTGCTTGTCGCCGGTGTTCTCGGCTCGGTCCTGTCGGCTGCAGTTGGGACGGGCGTGCAGGCGGCATCCACTGTCGCGTCGGGCGCCGCGATGGGTGCCTCGGCAGGCGCGTCGGCAAACGCCAACGGCGCCTCGGTCGACAATGCGACATCGTATTTCGTCGACACGCTGTTCCGTCCGGCGGATGCGAGCAAGCTTGCAGCCGCCAATCCGCAAAACGACGCGGCGACCACGGCGCAAGCGTCTCGCATCCTGGTCGCAAGTGCCGCCTCCGGTGAGGTGTCGGCCGACGACAAGACCTACCTGGCGCAGCTTGTGACTGCCCGCACAGGCCTTCCGGAAGCCGACGCAAAGGCCCGTGTCGATGCGGTGCTTGCAAAGGTGGAGGAGGCTAAGACCAAGGCCAAGCAGGCGGCAGACACGGCCAGGAAGGCAACGGCCTCATTTGCCCTGATCGGCGCCTTGGCGTTGGTCATCGGCGCATTCATCGCCAGCGCTGCCGCAGCTCTCGGCGGCAAGCAGCGCGACGAAGACGAGGCGCTTTTCCTGTCCAAAGGCTAGACTGAACCATCCGGTGATTGAAAGACAAAGCCCGGCTCACGGCCGGGCTTTTCGGTCTTTGAGATGGCAAGCCGGATCAGTGATCGAAGGCCTTGACGATTTCCTCGGTCATCTTCTTGGCGTCGCCGAGCAGCATCATGGTGCCGTCCTTATAGAACAGCGTGTTGTCGATGCCGGCATAGCCCGAACCCAGCGAGCGCTTGACGAACAGGCAGGTGCGGGCCTTGTCGACGTCGAGGATCGGCATGCCGTAGATCGGGCTGCTCTTGTCATCTCGCGCGGACGGGTTGGTGACGTCGTTGGCGCCGATGACATAGGCGACATCGGCCTGGGCGAATTCGGAGTTGATATCCTCCAACTCGAACACCTCGTCATAGGGCACATTGGCCTCGGCGAGCAGCACGTTCATGTGGCCAGGCATGCGGCCGGCAACCGGATGGATGGCGTATTTGACCTCGACGCCATTGGCCTTGAGCTTGTCGGCCATCTCGCGCAGCGCGTGCTGGGCCTGCGCCACCGCCATGCCATAGCCCGGCACGATGATGACCTTCTGCGCGTTCATCATCAGATAGGCGGCGTCGTCGGCCGAGCCCTGCTTGACGGTGCGCTCGATGGCGTCGTCGGCAGCCGCAGCCGTCTCGCCGCCGAAGCCGCCGAGAATGACGGAGATGAAGGAGCGGTTCATGCCCTTGCACATGATGTAGGACAGGATCGCACCGGAAGAACCGACCAGCGCACCGGTGATGATCAGCGCCAGATTGCCGAGCGTGAAGCCGAGCGCCGCTGCCGCCCAACCGGAATAGGAATTCAGCATCGACACCACGACCGGCATGTCGGCGCCGCCGATCGGGATGATCAGAAGCACGCCGAGCACCAGCGAAGCGGCGACGATCAGCCAGAAGATTAGCTTGGATTCGGTGGTGACGAGCAGCACGATCAGCACCACGAGGGCTACGCCGAGCGCGATGTTGATCAGGTGGCGGCCGCCGAACATGATCGGCTTGCCGGACATGCGGCCGTCGAGCTTGAGGAAGGCGATGACCGAGCCGGTGAAGGTGATGGCACCGATCGCGACGCCGAGGCTCATCTCGATGAGCGCCTGGGCATGGATGTCGCCGGCCGTGCCGATGCCGAAACTTTCCGGCGCGTAGATTGCTGCCGCCGCCACCATGACGGCGGCGAAACCGACGAGCGAGTGGAAGGCGGCGACCAGCTGCGGCATCGAGGTCATGGCGATGCGGCGCGCCACATAGGCGCCGACGCCGCCGCCGATGGCAAGCCCGAGCACGATCAGGCCGAAGCGGCCAGCCGAGGGCAGCGCCAGCGCCAGCGTGGTGGCGATGGCAATGCCCATGCCGATCATGCCGTAGAGATTGCCCTGCCGGCTGGTGGTCGGATGCGACAGGCCGCGCAGCGCCAGGATGAAGAGGATGCCGGAGACCAGATAGAGGAAGGAAGCGAGATTGACGGTCACGTCACTTTTCCTTCTTCTTGTACATGGCGAGCATGCGCTGGGTGACGAGGAAGCCGCCGAAGATGTTGACCGACACCAGCACCAGGGCGATGAAGCCGAAGCCCGCGGCAAGGCCGGAGGCCGCGATGCCGACGGCGAGCAGCGCGCCGACGACGATGACCGAGGAGATGGCGTTGGTGACGGCCATCAGCGGCGTGTGCAGCGCCGGCGTCACCGACCAGACGACATAATAGCCGACGAAGATCGCCAGCACGAAGATGGCGAAGCGGAAGACAAAGGGATCGATGGCGCCGCCCGAGAGCGCGTGCGCCGCGTTGCCGGCAGCCTCGGCGCCGGCGGGCGCATTGGCCAGATCCTGCACCGCGAGGCGTACGGCAGCCGTCGCCTGATCGAGCTGGTCGAGGGCTTTCTGCAGCTGTTCCATCACGCGGTCCCTTCTGGCTTAGGCGAGGGTGACTTGGCTGCGGCCCTCCTCCTGGGCGCCGGTTTCTTGTCGGCGGCATCCGCGACCAGGACCGTGGCCGGGATCGCAGCGGGCTCGGTGCGCGGCTGCCCGGCGGCCTTGGCGAAACTGGGGTGCACGATTTGGCCGGCATCGGTCAGCATCGTCGCCTTGACCAGCTCGTCATCGCGCTTGATGGCAAGGGTCTTCGTCGCCTTCTCGACCATTGTCTCGAGGAAGGCGTAGAGGTTCTTGGCGTAGAGAAGCGAAGCGGATGCAGCGACACGACCGGGCACATTGAGATGGCCGACGATCTTGACGCCGTTTTCCGTCGTCACGACCCTGCCTGGCACCGCGCCTTCGACATTGCCGCCGCGTTCGACGGCGAGGTCGACGATCACCGAGCCCGGCTTCATCGAGGCGACCATGGCGGCCGACACCAGCTTCGGCGCCGGACGTCCAGGGATCAGCGCCGTGGTGATGACGATATCCTGCTTGGCGATGTGCTCTGCGGTCAGTGCCGCCTGCTTGGCCTGATATTCCTTTGACATTTCCTTGGCGTAGCCGCCGGCGGTCTCCGCCGCCTTGAACTCCTCGTCCTCGACCGCCAGGAACTTTGCGCCGAGCGACTGCACCTGCTCCTTCACCGCGGGGCGCACGTCGGTGGCGGTGACGACGGCGCCGAGACGGCGCGCTGTGGCGATCGCCTGCAGACCGGCGACGCCGACGCCCATGATGAAGGTTTTTGCTGCCGGCACCGTGCCCGCCGCCGTCATCATCATCGGCAGCGCGCGGTCATATTCGGCCGCCGCATCGACCACCGCCTGGTAGCCGGCAAGATTGGCCTGCGAGGAAAGCACGTCCATCACCTGCGCGCGGGTGATGCGCGGCATGAACTCCATCGAGAAGGCGGTGATGCCGGCCTTGGCCATCGCGGCCAGCGCCGCATCGTTGCCGTAAGGATCCATGATGGCGATGACGGCCGCGCCCGATTTGTAGCCCTTGAGCTCGGCATCGGTCGGCCGGCGCACCTTCAGCACCACATCGGCGTTCTTGGCGTCCCCGGCAGTTCCAATCGTGCCGCCGGCGGCGGCAAATTCCTGATCGGTAATGCGCGAGCCGAGACCGGCGCCCTTCTCGACGATCACCTCGAAGCCCAGGCCCGCCAGCCGTTTCACCGTCTCGGGCGAGGCCGCGACTCGCGGCTCGTTCGCGTCAAGCTCACGAGGGATGAATACCGTCTGCCCCACCGCATGATCCTTTCGGCTGGAACCTTGCTGCGCAAGGCGTCGGCCGGGACCTCCGGCGGAACGTCGAACGCAATGGCTTGGAAAGTCTACCGCAGAATGAAATAGCCGACGGCCATGATCACGATGAACAGGATGGTCGCCGAGAAGAAGCCGCCCGCGAAGAAGCCGAAGGCCATGGCCAGCAGAATGGCGGCGCAGACGAGCGAGCCGTATTTGGCGAGCGCCAGGAATGCGTTGTAGGTACGATCATGCTCGGCATAGTCCATCTGCGCGCCCAGTTCGACAGGACCGGTCGGCGTGTGATCAGCCATAGGAATACCCCTTCGAAAATGCCTTCGAGGCACATAGCGAAAAGCCCGAGCAAGAGCAATGGCGCTATTGCCGCACGGCCCGCGACAACAGCCTCAAACGAAAGTTGAAATGGGCGGAAGCTAAAATTGCGATGGGAGGCTCTCGCCGTGGCGAGGGGCGTCGTGGATCTTTAAAGCGCGTCGCGCTGAATCGGATTCAGGCGAGACGCTTCAAAGCTCTTTTTGATGGGTGCCGTTGCCCAGAACCGCTGCACAGTTCCGGGCGAGATACATTAGGCGGCGAGGTGCGGAAACAGGCCGAGCAGGCCGACCGCGATCAGATAGAGCGCGACGATGTAGTTGAGCAGGCGCGGCATCACCAGGATCAATATGCCGGCGATCAGCGAGATCAGGGGCGTGAGCGCAAGCGAGTGGATGGTCATAATCGTACTCCTTCCCGTGAAAAACCCGATTTGAGCCGGCGACAAGCCTGGGGCAAGAATGCGGCGCCGTCGATGATCAGTGACGCCGGTACTCGTAACGCGGGAGCCGCGGGGAAGGTTCACGAGGCGCGGAAGGACGCCCGTTCAGGCGGCATCGCGATAGTATTTGGCCGTCGGTACGATCGACAGAGGGGTGAGCCGGTTGATGGCCGGATTGGCGAACATCATCCGCTGCTCCACCGGCGTCGACTTGAAGAACGGGAAGCGGTCGAGCGTCTGGCGCAAGTTTTCACCGCAGGGGATCTCGAACAAGGCGATCGGCGCAAGGACACCCGGAAACACCTTGCCTTCTGTCCGCTGCACGGCATGGAAGATGCGGGCGTAGTAGGCGGAATGTTCGACCTTGACCGGCGTCAGCACGGCCGTCTGGCCAAAATAGCTGGAAGCCACCATGCCGAGCCTCAGCGTCAGGAAAGGCAGGACTCCGGGCGCGGGCGCGCTATCCGCGTCGGTTGCGAACCGGGTTCCGTCTATGAAGGTTTCTCCGCGGGCAAGCCGCTCTGCCAAGATTTCCGGATAGGCGTCGACAGAGGGCGAATAGGGGTGCTCGCGGGAAATGTAATGGAGCCGCAGCGTGCTGACCAAGTGGCCATCGAAATAGACGCCGAACCGGTAGGAATTCGGCAGGTTGTCCCAGCGATCCTCGAACATCCCGCTGGCGATCGGGCCGCACATGCCTGAGCGCAGGTAGGACTGATAGCGAAGGCGGTAGATCGCCTCCAGATCCTCGCCCCCCGTGATCAAACGATAATCGACATGCTCCAGCAATTGCATGATCGAACGATTCAGCGCCGAGCCAGCATTTGCGCCGGCGTCAGCCTGCGCATCGTTTCTTGCAGCATCCATCCTCAAGTCCTCGTATCCGCCTGTAAACAGGCTATTCGAGTCAAAATGAGACACAAGCCGAAAATTCGATACTGCTGGTTTACCTTCCGTTAACCTTAACAATGCGCCGGAAAGGGTTGGGCGGAAAAGTCGACCGCACACTCGGACCTTGGCACGCATCCGATGTCAAGGAGTTCACAGATGCCAGAGCTGAAAGGACTTGGCTGCCGCAGCTACCGGTAATATAGGGCATCAAACCAAAATACTTTGCCGTATTGAATTGCTTAGAGAAAACAAATGTGAGCTTTTGATCCTGAACAATCGGGTAAAAACTGTCCGATTGGACGAAAATTGCTGCGTAGCCAACGCAACGCGCATTCTTAATCCTGAATGATGAAATTCCCTATCTGGCCGACCGTCTGGGGGCGAGGCGCAGGTCCGCGGCGAATGGCCAGGTGACGTTCGACATCGTCTCGATGCCGGACGCGCTGAGCGCGGCGCCGAACAGGAAGCCTTGCACGAGGTCTGGCTTGACCGAACGCACCAATATCTTCAGCTGCTCGAAAGTCTCCACCCCTTCGATCGTGACGACCAGGCCCAGCGTCCGGGTCAAGCCGACGATACCCTTCAGAAGATCGAGCGACTGGGGGCTCTGGGTCACGTCGATCAGGAAGGAGCGATCAATCTTGATCTTGTCGAGCGGCAGCTTGTGCAGGTAGCTGAGGCTGGAATAGCCGGTGCCGAAGTCGTCGAGCGCGATGCGGACGCCCAGCGCTTTCAGCTCTTCGATCAGCTCGCGGGTCAGTGATTTGTCGTCGAGCAGGGCAGTCTCCGTCACCTCGATCTCGAGCCGGTGCGGCGCAAGGCCCGACGCCGCCAGCGCATCACGCACCTTCTGCACGACGTCGCGGTTGCGGAAGTCCTTGGCCGACAGGTTGATCGAAACGCTGGTCTGGGCCGGCCATTTGGCGCATTCGGCGCAGGCCGCCTGCAGCACGAAAGAGCTGATCTCGGAGATGATGCCCATCTCCTCGGCCAGCGGAATGAAGACGCCCGGCGAAATCGGGCCGAGATCGGGATGATCCCAGCGGCAGAGCGCCTCGCAGCTGGCGATGCGCATGGTGCTCATCGACACGATCGGCTGGTAGACGACGCGCAACTCCTTGGCTTGCACGGCGCTGCGCAGATCGGCCTTCATCAGCTGGCGATTGCGGAAGGCGGCGTCCATCGATGCCTCGAACAGCCGCCAGCTGTTCTTGCCGAGCTCCTTGGCTTTGTAGAGCGCGAGGTCCGCCTTGACGATCATGCCGTCGACGTCGGTGTCCTTGACCACGGACAACACCGCGCCGCCACTGGTCTGGATGCGCAGGCCGTGACCGGCGACGTCGACTTCGCCCTGCAGGCCGGCGAAGATCTCGTCGAGCAGGCTGCTGAGATGGCTCTCATCCTCGATGCGGTCGAAATAGATCATGAATTCGTCGCCGCCGAAGCGGCTGACATTGATGCCCGGCCCGGCGACCGCTGCCAGGCGCTCGGCTACGGCGTAGATCAGACCGTCGCCGACCGGGTGGCCGAGCGTGTCGTTGACGCTCTTGAAATCATCGAGGTCGAGCACCGCCAAGCCGCAGAGCCGGTCGCGGTCGCCGGACGCCATGGCTTCGCCGACCAGCTCGTGGAAGTAGGCACGGTTCGGCAGGCCGGTGAGGTTGTCGTAGCGCGCCATGAAGCGGATCTTTTCCTCCGCCTCGACCCGGGCCGTGACGTCCTCGAAGGTGATGACGCCGAGTTCCTGGCTGCCTTCGCGCGCGGAGAACTCGTAGTGCTGGCCATTGGCGAGCGACACGAGCACCTTGCGGTCCCGGCCCTCGCGCAAGGCGCGCGTCAGCTGCGCCTCGATGTAGCGGCAATCCTTCGGTGCCAGCATGCCGCCGGCGACGCCGCGCATCAGAAGGCCGTGGATCGAGCGCCCGAGCAGCGCGTCGGCCGATTTCAGCGACATCAGATGGGCGGCCTCGGCATTGGCGACGGCGACGCGCCCGTCGGGGCCGAGCATGACCAGGCCGTGCGACATCGTGTTGAGCGCGCGGTCGAACCTGCGCGTCAGGTTTCTCGCCTGCTTGTGGCCGATGACCGCCGAGAACAGCACGTTGCGGACATGATCGGCGCCGGTGATGGTGATGAACGTCATCGGGATGATCATCAGGCCGAGGACGACGGAGGGCGCGTCCATGCGCAGCAGGAGCGCGAGAGCCGCCGGACCGATGAAGGTCACGGAAAAGATCCGCACCATGCGCGGCGACCCATAGTTGCGGGCGACAACGGTGACCAGGGTCGCCAGCGTGAGCGACATTGCCGCGAGCTCGGCGAACGGTTCGGGATATATGTAGATCGACACGAAACACAGCGCGCCCAATCCGAGACCCTGAAGGCAGCCCTTCAGGATGTAGCTGCGCTCCAACCGCTGCGCGTGTTCGACATCGGCAATCGCGCCGCCTGTCCTCAGGAAGCCGCGAATGCCGAAGTAACGGATAAGGCTGACGGAAAGCAGGGCAAAAGAAAACGCCAGGAACAGGGGATTGTGGGTGCGCAGATAGATCATGAATCCGAGGATCCAGTAGCACGCGCCACCGATCAACAACATGTGCGCGTTGTCGAACAACGACCGCACAAATTGGATATAAACATCCGCGGGGATGCTTTCGGTCTTTGTTTTGCCCATAGGGTCGGCCCAACGCTAAGCCTTGTCATGACACAACCGCCTTAAGAAAGGCTTAGAACAGAACCGCCTTGAGCAGCGGCTTCGGTCTGCCGGCCAAGGGCCGCAAAGGACCTAACGCATGTCACCCACAAGTGCGCAGCGGTTTTGGGAGAACGACCTGCATCGAACAAAGGCCTAAAGCGCCTCGCCTGGATCCATTTCGACGCGAGGCACTTTAGGCGGACCGACGAAAACTTCGGGATTGGTCTGGCGCAATCACTCGGCAGCGCTGAGAACGGGCACCGGAGCGGCCTCGGTCAGCCGCTGCAGCAGCCTGGAGCGCTCTTCGGACGCCTTGGCGGCGCTGGCCTGCTGGACATGGCCATAGCCGCGGATGAGCGCCGGAACGGAGGCCAGAGCGGCGGCGGCCTCGACCTTGCCCGGCGCAAGTGCTGCGGCGATCAGATCGAGATCGGCCTCGTATTGCGCAAGCAGTTGCCGCTCGGCGCGCCGTTCGGCGGTATGGCCGAACAGGTCGAACGCGGTGCCGCGCAGGCCTCTCATGACAGCAAGCAGGCGAAATGCCTTCATCATCCACGGGCCGAAACTCGACTTCCTCGGCTTGCCGTCATTGCCGCGCCGCCCGAGGATCGGCGGCGCGAGGTGAAATTCCAGCTTTTCGTAGCTTTGGAACTGCCTTGCGAGATCGGCGGCGAAGCTGCCGTCGGTGTAAAGCCGGGCCACCTCATACTCGTCCTTGATCGCCATCAGCTTGAAGAGGTTTTTCGCGGCCGCCTCGGTGACGGCCGTTGAGCCGGGAACCGCTGTCGCCTCGGCTGCGCGCAGCGCCGCGATCCTGTTGGCATAGCGCTTGCCATAGGCGGCGTTCTGGTAGGCGGTGAGGAAAGCCACCCGCCGGGCGACAATGTCGTCGAGCGTTTCCGGTGCCGACGCCGGCTTGCCGGTACGACCGACCAAGCCGCGCACGAAATCCGGCTGGTGCGCGGCGCGACGGCCCCAGCGGAAGGCGGCGATGTTCATCACCACCGCTTCGCCGTTCAATTCTATCGCTTTTTCAACGACTTCGGCCGAGAGCGGTAGCCCGCCATGCTGGAAGGCGAAGCCGAGCATGAACATGTTGGCGCCGAGCGAATTGCCGAACAGCGCGGTCGCCGTGCGGGTGGCATCGAAGAAGTGGGCCTTGTCGTCGCCGGCGGCGGCACGGATCGCCTTCTTCAGCCGCTCGACCGGCAGCGAAAAATCGGCGGAACGGGTGAATTCGCCGGGCATGATCTCGGCGGTGTTGGCGAGGAACATGGTATGGCCCTCGCGCACCGCGGCGAGCACCTTTTTGGCGCCGGAGACGACGAGGTCGCAGCCAAGCACAAGATCGGCCTTGCCGGCGGAAACGCGGATGGCGTGGATGTCCTCGGGCGTCGGGGCGATGCGGACATGGGTGAAGACCGAGCCGCCCTTCTGGGCAAGGCCCGCCATGTCGATCATGCCGCAGCCCTTCCCCTCGATATGGGCAGCCATGCCCAGCACCGCGCCGATGGTGACGACGCCGGTGCCGCCGACACCGTCGATGATCGCCGCCCAGCCCTGAGATCCGAGTGGAAATTCGCCGGGTGACGGCACGCCTTCGAGCGGATCGCTCTTGCCGGCAATCCCCTCGGCCTTCCTGATCTTGCCGCCATGCACCGTCACGAAAGAGGGGCAGAAGCCGTTGAGGCAGGAAAAATCCTTGTTGCAGCTCGACTGGTCGATCCGGCGCTTGCGGCCGAATTCGGTCTCGACCGGCTGGATCGAGACGCAGTTCGACTGCACGCCGCAATCGCCGCAGCCTTCGCAGACCAGCTCGTTGATGAAGACGCGCTTGTCGGGATCGGGGAAGGTGCCGCGCTTGCGGCGCCGGCGTTTTTCCGCGGCGCAGGTCTGGTCATAGAGAAGCACCGACACCCCCTTGACCTCGCGCAGCTCGCGCTGCACGAGGTCGAGGTCGTCGCGGTGATGGATCGTGGCGCCGGGCGGGAAATCGGCCTTGCCGGCATATTTGGCCGGCTCGTCGGTGACGACGGCGATGCGCTCGACCCCCTCGGCGCGCACCTGTCTGGCGATCATATCGACGGTGAGGCCACCTTCGTGCGGCTGGCCGCCGGTCATGGCGACTGCATCGTTGTAGAGGATCTTGTAGGTGATGTTGGCGCCTGAGGAGAGCGCAAAGCGGATCGCCAGCGCGCCGGAGTGGTTGTAGGTGCCGTCGCCGAGATTCTGGAAGATATGGCCGCGCTTGGAGAACGGCGCCTGGCCGACCCATTGCGCGCCCTCGCCGCCCATGGCGGTGAAGCCGACCGTGTTCCGGTCCATCCACAGCGCCATGAAGTGGCAGCCGATGCCGGCGGCGGCAAGCGAGCCCTCCGGCACCTTGGTCGAGGAATTGTGCGGGCAGCCCGAGCAGAAGAACGGCGTGCGCGAACCGATGTCCGCGGTATCGGCGAGCATCGCCTGGAACTGGCGCAGCTTCGCCACCCGCGCCGCGATCTCCTCCGAGGGGCCGATGGTGCGCAGGATACGCTCGCCGAGCGCGATCGCGATCTCGTTCGGGTCGAGCGCGCCCTTGGCCGGAAACAGCCAGTCCCCGCGCTCGTCCTTCTTGCCGACGATGGCAGGCTGAATAGCGGAGCCGTAGAGGTTCTCGCGCAACTGCACCTCGATCAACGAGCGCTTCTCCTCGACGACGACGATGGTCTCGAGGCCGCGGGCGAAGTCGGCGATATGCTGATAGTCGAGCGGCCAGGGGCAGCCGACCTTGAACAGGCGGATGCCGAAGCGATTGGCGGCCTTTTCGTCGATGCCGATATCCTCCAGCGCCTGGCGGACGTCGAGATAGCTCTTGCCTATGGTGATGATGCCGAGCTTCGGCTTGCGGCCGCCCGAATAGACGGTCCGATTGAGCCCGTTGGCGTGGATGAAGGCGGAGGCGGCGGCGCGCTTGTGCTCATGCAGGCGCTCCTCCTGGCCGAGCATGTCGATCTCGTGGCGGATATTCAGGCCGCCCGGCGGCATGTCGAAGTCGGGAATGACGATGTCCAGCCGCGCGATCGAGGCGTCGACCGAAGCGGTCGATTCGATGTTGTCCTTGACGCATTTGATCGCCGCCCAGGTGCCGGCGAAACGCGACATGGCGAAGCCAAAGAGACCGTAGTCTATGATCTCCTGGACGCCGGCGGGGTTGAGGATCGGCACCATGGTGTCGACGAACAGGAATTCGGTGGCATGTGCGTTCGTTGAGGATTCGGCCATGTGGTCGTCGCCCATCAGGGCGAGAACGCCGCCATTTTTCGACGAGCCGGCGAGATTGGCGTGGCGGAAAACGTCGCCGGAGCGGTCGACGCCCGGCCCCTTGCCGTACCAGACGGCAAAGACGCCGTCATGGGTGCCTTCGCCGAGCAGCTCGGTCTGCTGCGAGCCCCAGCAGGCGGTGGCGGCGAGCTCTTCGTTGAGGCCCGGCTGAAAGACGATGTCGGCCTGCGCAAGCTGCCGCTTCGCCTTCCACAGCTGCATGTCGAGGCCGCCCAGCGGTGAGCCGCGATAGCCGGAGACGAAGCCTGCGGTGTTGAGGCCGGCGCGGCGG
This sequence comes from Mesorhizobium sp. WSM4989, assembly GCF_029625795.1. NCBI lineage: Bacteria > Pseudomonadati > Pseudomonadota > Alphaproteobacteria > Hyphomicrobiales > Phyllobacteriaceae > Mesorhizobium > Mesorhizobium sp. WSM4989. The sequence goes on from NZ_JARTVN010000001.1 coordinate 1,936,212, forward strand.
TCGCGCTCACGCTGCATCAAAAGCATGCGCACGACGGCTTGCGCCCCGGACAGGAAAACGCGCTCCTTGCCAAGGTCGAACTTGTCGTCGAGCGCGACGTCATGCAGCGTCATCAGGCATGTCCTCTGCGGAGGCGCGCCGCGGATCGGCGGCCAACGTCGGAGTGAGAGGCCGCAGTCTTTCTTCCCTTGCGGGACAGGTCAAACGAAATCGCAGCGGCCAGAGCGCACGCAACAAACGGTCCCGCTGGAAGCGGTCGCCGCATTCAATCGCACGCTAAACGCTTTGCAGCGCACGAAAATTTCGACCGGTCAACGGGCCTCACGCCGCCTTCGAGCAATCCGGCTTTGGCGCATCCGGCAGCTTGCCGTCGGGATGCCCGGCAAGGTCCGGGTTGAGCTCGTATTTCGGCCCGATCACCAGCGGCCGGTCCGGCAGCATGGTCTGGTCCGCCGAGGAGGTCATCGTCGTCTCGAGGCTTTGAAGCAACGTGCCGCTCGAATCCTCGATGCGGATCGTGACGGAATAGGGCTTGTCCTTGACCACGCAGGTGAGCGGCGGGCTGGTCAAGGTGATATGCGGGAGCTTCGGCCAGATCTTCTGGTTGACGATGAGCGGGTCGCCGCCGGCCGGATTCTGGAAATTCACCACCGCAATCTGTCCCTCGCCCATCGGCCGCAGCGGTCTCAGCGTGATGACATAGGTGGCGATGCCAAGCCGGTAGTTGAACTCGAACAGCTTGCCGGAAATGGCGAAGAGCTGCTCCTTGCCGGTGTCGCGGCAGGCGCCGAGCGCCGTCGCGGCGATCAGGGCCGCGCCGAGGGCGATCGAACGGAATTTTCTAGGCATTGGTGGCCTCCCTGGCCGCCGTGCGGCGGCGATAGTAGCGGTTCGCTTTCTGGCGGTTGCCGCAGACGGCCATGTCGCACCAGAGGCGGCTTGAGTTGCGGCTGCGGTCGACGAAGAGCCAGCTGCAGTTCGGACAGATCCTGAGCCTCGCAACGGTGTCGTCGCGCAGCAGCGAAAGCGCCGAGACGGCCAAAGCCGCCTCGAAAGCGATCGGCGTCGCCGGATCGCCAAAGGGCCGGCCCGTCGCGCCGATCTCGATGCTGCTGCCGGAGAGGCCTTTGGCGCAGGCGGTCAGGAAATCGGGCAGATGGCCGGCGGCGATCGCGCGTTTCGCTATGGCATCGCGGAACAGGCGGTCCGTCGCTTCGCGGATCGACAGCACGACCGCGGCGATGTCGCCCGGCTGAGGGGCCTCCAGCCGCCGGCCGCCAAGCTCGGCGGCGCGAAAGCCGCTCGCCGCCTCGGCGAAGCGGGCGATCTCGGCCGGATCAGCGAAACGGTCGAAGGTCCTTCCGGGATCGTTGCGCAGGACGACCGTGTTCGCCGTGTCGAGCGCGAGGATGCCGCCGGTGAAGCGGTGCGGGGTCCAGGAAACCGTCATGCCGGAAATCTAACCGATAAAACGTATTTGACAAGTTAGATTCCGGGTGCAACGCTCGAAACGGGGGCCAGCTCGCACGGCCCTAGGGATGCTCCATGCTCTATTTCTATCAGCAGGTGCTGAACGGCCTGCATTCGGGCGCGCTCTATGCGCTGCTCGCCTTCGGCTACGTGCTGACCAACGGAATCCTGCACCGCACCAACCTTGCCTATGGCGCGCTGTTTGCCTTTTGCGGCCACACCATGATCCTGACCGCCGCCTTCGGCTATCAGGCGCTGTGGCTGACCCTGTTCGCCTCGGTCGCGCTCGGCATCGTTGCCGCCCTGCTCTATGCGGCGCTGATCAGCCAGGTGCTGTCGCGCAGCGTGTTCGAGAGGCTGGCGGACCGGTCGCCCAACGCCATCGTGGTGACGACGCTCGGCATCTTGCTGTTCCTGTCGGAAGCAAGCCGCATCGCCGCCGACACCCATGATCTCTGGCTGCCGCCGATGCTCGCCCAGCCCGTCGTCTTCGCGCAGGGTGCCGGCTTCAAGGTGACGCTGACCGTTATCCAGCTCTTGGATTGCGCGGCGGTGATGGCGATGGTGGCGGTGGCCGCGTGGCTGTTTTCGCATTCGCGCTTCGGACGGGCCTGGCGGGCCGTGTCCGACGACCCGAAGGCGGCCGCGATGTGTGGCATCGATGTGACCGCGGTGTTCCGCCGCGCGGTGCTCTATGGCGGCTTCTGCGCGGCTTTTGCCGGCATGCTCGCCGGCATCTATTACGGCAACATCAGCTTCGGCACGGGCCTTGTCTACGGCCTCAAGATCCTGTTCGTGACGGCGGTCGGCGGCTACATGTCGCCGCTCAAGGCTGCTCTCGGTGCCGCGGCCTTCGGCATGGCCGAATCGCTGTGGGCCGGTTATTTCCCGCTCGAATGGCGCGACGGCTGGATATACCTCTTCCTCGTCGCCATGCTGGTGCTGATCGGCGCCGGCCGCGACCAGGCCAAGGTCGCCTGAAACCCATCAGACTTTGGTTGCATGACGCGCCGTGAGGTGACCGGTTTTTACCGTTGCTCGCCGCGTGGATCGCCGGCACGTGCTTTGCCATGTTGACCAACCGGACCACGCACTGCATACCGTTGGGCCAAGCGGCGCGACACCGGAGGGGGACTCGGGCGCGGCGCCAGCACTTTGAGTTAGGCATCGTGCTTCTCGAAAATCGAACGCGATTCTCGGGGCCGGTGCGCGAGGGAGGAAATGCATGGCAGGGCTGCTCGCTCTATCCACGACGATCGACCGCATCAACGAGTTCATCGGCCGCTGGGTCTCGTGGCTGATCCTGCTTGCGATCCTGGTGAGCGCCGGCAACGCCGTCATCCGCAAGATGTTCGACATCTCCTCCAACGCCTGGCTCGAACTGCAGTGGTATCTGTTCGGCGCCGCCTTCATGCTGGCCGCCGCGTATACGCTGAAACAGAACGACCATATCCGCATCGACATCGTCTACGGCATGTTCCCCCGCCGCGTGCAGCACTGGATCGACCTCCTCGGCCATCTCCTCTTCCTGATGCCGTTCGTGGTGCTGATGGTTTTCTACTTCGTGCCTTACGTGTCGCTGTCCTTCCGCAGCGGCGAGATGTCGACCAATGCCGGCGGGCTGATCGTCTGGCCGGCCAAGGCCATCCTGCTCGTCGGCTTCTTCCTGCTGGCCATCCAGGGTGTCTCGGAGATCATCAAGAAGATCGCCATCATGCGCGGCGACATGGAGGATCCCACTCCCTATGTCTCGGCCCACGACCAGGCCAAGCTCGAGGCCGAAGCGCTTGCCGAAGAAGCCAAGGCGCTGTCCGGCGAGGTGCGCTCATGATCGAGTTCATCGCGCAGAACATGGCGCCGATCATGTTCGCCTCGCTGATCATCTTCCTTTTGATCGGCTACCCCGTCGCCTTCTCGCTCGCTGCGAACGGCCTGTTGTTCTTCTTCATCGGCGTGCTCTTGTCGCCCTATTCCGGCGGCTCGATCAACCTCGCCTGGCCGCTGCTGCATGCGCTGCCGGATAATTTCTACGGCACAAGGGTGATGTCGAACGACACGCTGCTGGCCATTCCATTCTTCACTTTCATGGGAATCGTGCTGGAGCGATCCGGCATGGCCGAGGACCTGCTCGACACGGTCGGGCAGCTGTTCGGCCCGATCCGCGGCGGGCTTGCCTATGCGGTGATCTTCGTCGGCGCACTGCTTGCCGCAACGACCGGCGTGGTGGCGGCCTCCGTCATCGCCATGGGGCTGATCTCGCTGCCGATCATGCTGCGCTACGGCTACGACCGGCGCCTCGCCTCGGGCGTTATCGCGGCTTCCGGCACACTGGCCCAGATCATCCCCCCCTCGCTGGTGCTGATTGTGCTGGCCGACCAGCTTGGACGCTCGGTGGGCGACATGTATGCGGGCGCGCTGATCCCCGGCCTCGTTTTGACCGGCATCTACATGCTCTACATCCTGATCATGTCGATCGTCCGGCCGAACTCGATGCCGGCATTGCCGCTCGAGGCCCGCACGCTCGGCCACGGCGTGATTTCGCTGATCGTGGCGCTGCTGGTGACCGGCGCGATTTCCTATGCGGCCTATCGTTACCTCGCGCCGACTCATGGCGACAATGCGGACATCCTTGGCGCCACCGTCGGCGTGATCGTCATCTACATCGTGGCGATCGCCGACCAGCGCCTCCACATCAACATGATGTCCAAGCTGGCACAGCAGGTGGTGATCGTGCTGATCCCGCCGCTGGCGCTGATCTTCCTGGTGCTGGGCACCATCTTCCTCGGCATCGCCACCCCAACCGAGGGCGGCGCCATGGGCGCCGTCGGCGCGCTGATCATGGCGGGCTTCAAGGGGCGACTGACGATGGATGTCATCAAGCAGGCGCTGGCCTCGACGACGCGGCTCTCCGCCTTCGTGCTGTTCATCCTGATCGGCGCGCGCGTCTTCTCGCTCACCTTCTACGGCGTCAACGGCCATATCTGGGTCGAGCATCTCTTGACCTCGCTGCCGGGCGGCGAGACCGGCTTCCTGATCGGCGTCAACGTGCTGGTTTTCGTGCTCGCCTTCTTCCTCGACTTCTTCGAGCTCGCCTTCATCATCGTGCCGTTGCTGGCGCCCGCCGCCGACAAGCTCGGCATCGACCTGATCTGGTTCGGCGTGCTGCTTGGCGTGAACATGCAGACCAGCTTCATGCATCCGCCGTTCGGCTTCGCGCTGTTCTACCTGCGTTCGGTCGCGGCGCGCGTGCCCTATCTCGACCGCATCACCGGCAAGCAGATCGCGCCGGTCACCACCGGCCAGATCTACTGGGGCGCGGTGCCGTTCGTCTGTATCCAGGTGATCATGATCGGGCTTACCATCGCCTTCCCGCAAATGGTAATGCGCTACAAGGGCACCGCGGTCGAGCCGAGCACGATCGACCTCAAGCTGCCGGACATGCCGGGACTTGCGCCGCTCGGCACGCCGCCGGGCGACAATGGCGCGGCGCCCGCCAGTGGCGGCTCGGCGCCCGCCGCGCCTGGCACCCCGGACTTGTCACAGCCGCCGAATTTCGGCGATACGGCCCCCGCCAACCCGGCGACGCCGGCACCCGATCTTTCCAAGCCGCCGAGTTTCAACTGAGGTGACCAAGTCATGAGAGCCGTACGGCTGGAAGCAATCGGCGGCATCGCCCTTCGTGCGGTCGACAAACCTGCGCCGGGGCCGGAGGATGTTCTGGTGCGGATCGAAGCCTGCGGCGTCTGCGGCACGGACCGCCACCTGTTCCATGGCGAATTCCCGTGCACGCCGCCGGTCACGCTTGGCCACGAATTCTGCGGCATCGTCGAGGCGGTCGGCGACGCGGTGTCCGGCATCGCCGTCGGCGATCGGGTCACGGGCGACCCCAACATCGCCTGCGGGCGCTGCAGCCAGTGCCGGGCCGGCCGCGTCAATTTGTGCAGCAATCTCAGGGCCATCGGCATCCACCGGGACGGCGGTTTCGCCGATTATGTCGTGATGCCGCAAGGCCAGGCCTTCCTCCTGCCCGGCAACCTCCAGCCGACGCATGGCGCCTTCTGCGAGCCGCTGGCCTGCTGCCTGCACGGCATCGACCTCGCCGGAATCAGGCCCGGCGACTCGGTGGTGGTGCTCGGCGGCGGCGTCATCGGCCTGCTCACCGTCCAATTGGCGAAGCTTGCCGGTGCCGCGACCATCATCCTATCGACCAGGCAGGCCTCGCGCCGCGCGCTGGCCGAAGAACTCGGCGCGACCGCTACGGTCGATCCCAGCGCCGTCGATCCCATCGAGGCCATCGCCGGAAAAGCCGGGCTTGTGCCGGGCGGCGTCGACGTGGTGCTGGAATGCGCCGGGGTTCGCGACACGGTCGAGCAGTCGATGCGAATTGCCAAGGCCGGAGGCACGGTGGTGATCGTCGGCGTGATGCCGCAGGGGCAGAAGGTGGCTTTCGAGCCTTTCGACGTGCTGTTCCGGGAGTTGAAGGTCCTCGGGTCCTTCATCAATCCCTTCACGCATCGACGCGCCGCGGACCTCATCGCGTCCGGCGCGATCGAGATCGACAAGCTGATTTCCAGGCAGGTGCCACTCGAAGAGGCGCCGCAGGTGATCTCGAACCCAGCCGCCCCCGGCGAGGTCAAGGTGCTGGTCGTGCCGGGCCGGACCTGAAGTCCTGCAACGTTGGCGATTGGCGAAACCGGCGGTGACAGCGCCCTCTCCCCGTCACCATAGGGGAGAGGGCTAATCCCCGGCTACAGCTTGCCGTTACGCTGCTGCACCATCATGAAGGTATCGTAGTTGTATTCGGCGACCTGGGCCCAGAGATAGTGCTCCTTGCGGAAGCCTTTGATGGATTCCCAGATCTTCTTGAACGGCGCGTTGTTGGCCTCCATTTCGGCATAGACTTCGTTGGCCTTTTCGAAGCAGGCAGCCATGATTTCCTGGCTGAAGGGGGCCAGCTTGGCGCCGCTGGCGACCAGCCGCTTCACCGCCGCCGGATTGAGGTAGTCGTATTTCTGCAGCATGTTGGCGTCGGCGGCTTGCGCGGCCGTGTGCACCAGCGACTTGTAGGCGGGCGACAATTCCTCGTATTTGGCCTTGTTGAACATCAGATGCACGGTCGGGCCGCCTTCCCACCAGCCGGGATAGTAGTAGTAGGGCGCGACCTTGTAGAAGCCGAGCTTCTCGTCGTCATAAGGGCCGACCCATTCGGCGGCGTCGATCGTGCCCTTTTCCAGCGCCGGGTAGATGTCGCCGCCGGCGATCTGCTGCGGCACGACGCCGAGCTTCTGCACCACCTTGCCGGCAAAGCCGCCGATGCGCATCTTGAGGCCGGAAAGATCGGCGACCGTGTTGATCTGCTTGCGGAACCAGCCGCCCATCTGCACGCCGGTGTTGCCGCCCGGCAGGCCGAACAGGCCTTGCGTTGCAAGGAATTCGTTGAAGAGGTCAATGCCGCCGCCATGATAGTGCCAAGCGTTCATGCCGCGCGCGTTGAGCGAGAACGGCACTGCGGCACCCAGCGCCCAGGTTGGGTCCTTGCCCCAATAGTAATATGCCACCGTGTGGCATGCCTCGACGGTGCCTGCGGCGGTGGCGTCGGCCGCCTGCAGGCCGGGAACGAGCTCGCCCGAGGCGAAGACCTGAACCTGGAAATTGCCGTCGGTCGCTTCCGACAGCATTTTTGAGAACACTTCCGCACCGCCATAGATCGTGTCGAGCGATTTCGGGAAGGACGATGCCAGCCGCCAGGTCACTTTCGGATTGGACTGGGCTATCGCCGGCGTGGCAAGCGCGGCGGCCGCTGCCGCGACACCAACACCGGATGCACCGGCCTTACGGATGAACGAACGACGATCCATGCATTTTCCTCCCGTTTAGAACCAACAGACCGATATTCGGACATCCGCGGTGCCCTGATCGGCTGCGCGAAACAATACACGGGCAAGATGTCGAGTCCAGCACCGCGGGCAACGTGCAACTATAGTCTAACGCCGACCGTCCTGGCCCATTCGGAGAACCGAAACTTGCCATGGCAAAGTGCCGACTGATCGCCTATTTTGTAGGCAGAATAATTCGTTAGCCCTCGATGGAACCCGGATCCAAAATGCAGCAGCCGCTCGTTGCCGTCTCAACCGATGTCCGCCAGTTCGACAACTACACATGGCATGCCGCGCCCCAGCAATATATCGAAGCGGCGATCGCCGGCGCCGGCGTGTTCCCGCTCCTGGTGCCGTCCTTCGGCGACCGGCTCGATTTCGACGAGCTGCTGTCCTCGGTCGACGGCGTCATGGTGACGGGTTCGAAATCCAACGTGCATCCCTCGCTCTATGGCGGCGATCCCAGCGAGGCCAACGGCCCCTACGACCCGGCACGCGACTCCACCACGCTGCCGCTGATCCGCAAGGCGATTGAGCGCGGCGTGCCGCTGCTCGCCATCTGCCGCGGCATCCAGGAGCTCAACGTGGCGCTGGGCGGGACGCTCGGCACCGAGATCCAGGAGCGCGAAGGCTCGCTCGATCACCGCGCGCCGGTGAGCGACAATCAGGACGAGCGCTTCGGCATCCACCAGACGATTTCGATCAAGCCTGGAACCTGCCTCGCCGGCGTGTTCGGCGCCGGCGACATCAAGGTCAACTCGCTGCATCGCCAAGCGATCGACCGGCTCGGATCGAAACTGCAGGTCGAGGCTTTGGCGACCGACGGCACGATCGAGGCCGTCTCGGTCAAGGAGGCTCGCGCCTTCGCCGTCGGCGTCCAGTGGCACCCCGAATATTGGGTGAAGTCGGACAGCAACTCGGCAAAGATCTTCCGCGCCTTCGGCGATGCCGTGCGCCTGCATGCGGCGGCGAAGGCCGGTGCACGCGCGGCGGCGGAATAGCCGAACTCAGTCGCTGGTCGTCGCGTTCAGCGCCAAAAGCGGGGCGGCCGGCGCATAGGATTCGTAGCCGTCGCCATCAGCAACACCGAAGGTGACGATCGGATCGATGCCGTTCTCGCTGAACGCGACCGAGCCGTCGGCCTGCTCGCGCCAGAATTTCACACGCTCGATGCCGGGCATCAGCTTGCTGCAGTTCGGAGCAATTGTCAGCAGCGACAGGCCGTCCGAGACCTCGGCGCCGCGCTTGATTGCGCAGGCCGCTTCGTCGCCATTGGCTGTCAGCCGATAGCTGTTGGAGAGGCCGGCTTGCTCGACCGCGCTTTGGCCGTTGCCGTCGTGCAGGGACTGAACGCCCCCGTATAAGGCGACTGACGCAACCAACCCGGCTAACAGCTTCACTCCGCCTCTCCACATCCTGGCTTGCCGTGCCATGCTGTTCTCCAAACCACGCGCCGATTTGGACAACATGCATAACGAAGTATGCAGAATGATGGTTAAGCAGGCGTTAATAAACGTGGCCGGCCTTCCGCTCAGGCGCGTGGCTTGACGTTGATCGTTTCCGGCACCGGGGTCAGCGGCCGGCGCTCGCCGAACCAGGAGATGAGATTGTCGACGCACAGATCCGCCATGGCCCGGCGGGTGTGGTCGGACGCAGATCCGACATGCGGCAGAAGGGAGGTGTTGGGCGCATCGAGCAGCGCTTTGGGCACATTCGGTTCGTCGGCAAAGACATCGAGCCCGGCGGCAGCGATGGTGCCATTGGAGAGTGCTGCAGCCAGAGCCGCCTCATCAACCGTGCTGCCGCGGCCGATATTGACGAAGACGCCGTCGGGACCGAGCGCCGCCAGGACCGCCGCGTTGATGGCTTTCTCCGTCGCGGCCCCGCCCGGCGCGATACAAATCAGCGTGTCGACCGCTTCGGCCAGGCCCTTCAGCGTCGCATGGTATTCATAGGACAGGCCATCGACCTTGCGGCGGTTGTGATAGGCGATCGGCAGGCCGAACGCCTCGAGTCGACGGGCGACGGCAAGGCCGATGCGTCCCATGCCGAAGATGCCGACGCGGCGGCCGCGCAAGGTGAGCCGGCTCAGGCGATAGTCGCCCTTCTTCACCCAGTCGCCGTCGCGCAGCCATTTCTCGGCGGCGTACATTTCGCGCACCGTGTTGATCAACAGGCCGATGGTGGTGTCGGCGACCTCCTCGGTCAGCACGTCGGGCGTGTTGGTGACCATGACACCGCGGGTCGCCGCGTGACGAGCGTCGACGGAGTCATAGCCGACGCCGAAATGGGCGATGATCTCGAGATTCGGCAGCGCGTCGATCATGACCGCGCTGATGCCGCCGAAGGAGGCGATGCCGCGCACGCTCTCGCGCATCTCGCCGGTGACGAGCGACGGATCGGCGCGCTCGATCCGCACGCGCTTGAACGCCTTGTCGATCCGGCCGATGGCATGGTCGTTGAAACGGCCCGGCACCAGGATGGCGACCGGCGACTTCGCTTCTGTCTGTGTCATTGACGCTCCACCGGCTTGCCGGTGGACTGGCGTACGTGCAGCTCCGGCTTGATTAATTCCTGCGACGGCCGCACGGCCTGCCCGTTCAGCTTGTCGAGCAGCGCGCTGGCGGCTCGGCGGCCGACCTCGCGCTGGCCATTCCAGACCGTGGTCAAGGCCGGCGTTGCTATCGCAGCCTCCTCCAGGTCGTCGTAACCAGTGACGGAGATATCGACGCCCGGCACCAGACCGGCGCGCGCGATGCCGTTCATCAGTCCGATCGCAACCAGATCATTCCAGCAGCAGGCGGCGGTCGGCTTGTCCTTCAGCGCCAAGAACTGTCCTGCAGCCTCGAAACCGGCCTGCTTGGTGCGCGGTCCAGGAATGCGCCAGGACGGCTTCACCTCCAGCCCGGCCGCTTCCATGGCGTTGACGTAGCCCTGGTAGCGGTCGCGGCCGGTCGAGGTCTGGTCCGTGCCGCCGATCATGGCGATGCGTTTGTGGCCGAGCGAGATGAGATGGTTGGTCGCGAGTGCCGTGCCATAGGCATCGTCGCCGCGGAAGACCGGCACGTCGGCGCCGGTAACGGTGCGCGCGATCAGCACCGCCGGGAGGCCGTTTTCCTCGGCCATGATGATGTCCTCGGCCGGCGTGCCTATGGCCGGCGACATGATGACGCCGTCGGCGCCGAGCTGCAGCAGCGTGTCGATGAAGGTGCGCTGCTTTTCCAGCTGGTCATAATGGTTGGACAGGATGAAGGTCTGGCGGCTGCGGTCGAGCTCGCTTTCTATCGAGCGCAGAATCTCGGCGAAGAACGGGTTCATGATGTCGTGCACGACGACGCCGACAATGCCGGAGCGTGAGGTGCGGAGCGACGCGGCCCGTCGGTTGTAGATATAGCCGATGGCGCGCGCGTGCTCCTTGATACGCTCGCGCGTCGAGCCCGCGACCAGCGGGCTGTCGCGCAGCGCCAGCGACACCGTTGCCGTGGATACGCCAAGCGCATCCGCGATCGTCGAAAGCTTGATCTTCTGTGCCAGCCTTGGTCCCCGAGGCCTTTAAACTGTTTAAATGGGCTTATGCCATCGATTGAGGGCAAATCAAAGTTTTTTTGCCAAGCCCTCGGCTTCCGTGTCCAAGGAAGCGGAATTGCGCAGGCGAAGCCTGTGCTCGCGGTGGATGATGTAGAGGCCGCTGGCGACGATGATGGCCGCCCCGAGCAGGGTCCAGCGGTCGGGAAACTGGTGGAAGATCAGCCAGCCGGAGATGATCATCCAAATCATCTGCGAATAAGGGTAAGGCGCGAGCGCCGTCGTCGTCGCCAGGCGATAGGCCTGGACCAGGAGCCAATGGCCGCCGGCGCCGAAGACGCCGAGCATCAAAAGGATCACCCAGTGCCAGCCGTCCTGCGGCAGGGACAATGAGAAGGGCAGCATGGGCAGGAGCAGCACCGCCGGCGCCAGCGCCGAGAACAGGATCAGGCTTTCGGATGTCTCCGTCGACGACATGCGCCGGGTCATGATGACGTAAAAAGAGTTCGACAGCATCGAGCCCAGCGCGAAGAGATGGCCCATGCCGAACACGCCGACGCCGGGCCGGGTGATGATGAGGACGCCGACGAAGCCGGTGAGGATCGCCAGCCAGCGCCGCCAGCCCGCCCACTCGCCGAGCAGCGGGCCGGCCAATGCGGTGATCACCATCGGGCCGAAGAAATAGATCGAGGTGGTCTCGGCGAGCTGCAGCGTCCTGAGCGCCAGGATGTTGAACATGGTCGAGCCGAAAAGCAGGCATCCGCGCAGGATGTGCGCCGGCAGATTGTTGGCGCGGAAGCGCGACGGCTCGCGCCAGCCGCGCAGGAAAACGCCGACAAGCAGGACATGCACGACGAAGCGAGCCCAGGCGACGATCAGCGCCGAGACGCCGGCGAGCACTAGATATTTGCTTGAGGTGTCGAGAAAGGTGAAGCAGACATAGACGCAGAGCATCAACAGCATCGCCGCGGGCGGCGTCGCGCTGTCGTCGTAATTTTTGGGAACGCTCAAAATCGGGCCGGAGGAGAGGTAGACGCCGTCCTTTTGCGGCAATCGCCGCCGGCCGGCAAGCCAAAAGCGACTGGCCAACAAGACGTGCCGACAGGCTTAGAGCGCAGTGCCTTGGCGGTCACCAGAACGTTCCTTGTTCGTCCGCCCGAGCGGAGCAAGGAGCGAAGCGACGCGCGCAGCCCAGGCTGACGAAACAAGGAGGTCGCGGCCAATCTCGAACGTGCGCGACGTCGTCCGGACGAATGGTCAATCAGCCACCAAGACCATCCTCCCCGCCACTCAAGCATGCATGCGGACGCCCTTGGTAATCTTGTCGACCAGCTTCTTTTCGGCGCGCAGCGCGATGCCGACGATCTTGGCGTCGTCCGGTGCGAATTCGGCGAAGACGGCGCGGTTGGCCAGGTCATGGCCGGTGCAGAACATCTCCTCGACATAGGCCGATGTCGTCACGCCGCGCTCCAGGGCCCGGCGGTGGATCGCGGCAAGCGTCGACCCGTCCGCCGACAGCACGATAACGGGCTGGATCGAGAGCGGATTGAAGAAATTGCCGGCGCGGTCGCGATAGGGCTCGCCGATGATTTGAGGAGATTGCGCGACGATGCCGCTGGTCAGGAAAGCGGTGACGTTGAGCTTCTGCCAGACGGCGAGGTCTTCCTTGAGCACGATTGCAAATTTCGTGTCGAACACCAAAATGTTTCTCCGAGATGTGGATCAGGGACCATGGCGCACGATCTAGGCAATGAGGCGCTGGGAGGTCTTGAACGTTCGTGCGCTGAGGACGACCGGATCGTTTCGGCGCCCGGTGCCACGGGCCTCGAGCGCATCGAGGCGCGTTTCCACGGCAATGCCTTCGAATTGCACCGCCACGACACCTACGCCATCGGCGTGACGCTGGACGGCGTGCAGCGCTTCCACTATCGCGGCGCGCTTCGGCACAGCCTGCCCGGCCAGGTGATCGTGCTGCATCCCGACGAACTGCATGACGGCGGCGCCGGCACCGAGCACGGCTTACGCTACAGGATTCTCTATCTCGAGCCGTCGCTGCTGCTTGACTGCCTCCACGGTTCGCCGCTCCCTTTCGTTAAGGATGCTGTGGTGAGCGACCCTCAGTTGCGCGGCACGCTGCTGTCGGCGCTAACACCGCTCACCGAGGAACTCGACGACCTGTTCGTGGCGGATTTCATCGCGCAGCTGGCGCAGCGATTGAAACGCCATGCCGGACAGCCGGCAAAATCAGCGGGAAAAATCGCGTGGCGGGCTGCCGCGCTGGCCCGCGACTATCTCGAAGAAAACGCTGAACGGCCGGTGCGCTCCGAGGAGCTGGAGGCGGTTACCGGCCTCGACCGCTACGCGCTGTCGCGCCATTTCCGCGCGACCTATTCGACAAGCCCGCATCGCTTCCTGTTGATGCGTCGGCTGCAGCGGGCGCGGCGCATGATCGAAGCGGGAGAGCCGCTTGCCGAAACCGCTGTTGCGGCCGGCTTCAGCGATCAGAGCCATTTCAACCGGCATTTCAAGAAGGCGTTCGGGCTGACGCCGGGACGCTGGGCGACGCTGGTGCGCGACGCGTAGCGTCGTCGCCCTTTCCGCTGAGCTGCCGATGCTTGGGTGGTGCCTGAAGCGACGATGCTGTGCATCGCGCTTGGGTCGCTCGAGACGACGTTGCGCGTCGCTCGTGGGTCACCAACGCCGGCGGCTAAGCGACGATGCTGCGCATCGCGCTCACGCGTCGCTCGAGACGACGCTGCGCGTCGCTCGTTAATCATCCAGCTCGGCGTCGTCGTCGATGAGGATCAGGTCCTCGTTCGACAGGTTGGCCTCGATGCGGGCGAGCAGCTTGAACAGCGCCTTCTGGTCTTTCTTGTCGAGACCTCTCAGCGCCTGCTTCTCGGTCTTCTTGACCGATTTCTCGATGGCGCGGATGGTTTCGCGGCCGGAGCCGGTGAGGAAAATATGGGCCTGGCGGGCATCGGCGTTGGAGGCGCGCTTTTCGAGAAAACCCTGCGCCTGCAGCCTGTTGATGGTTTTTGTGATCGTCGGCGGACGTACGCCGAGCTTGTCGGCGAGATTGCCGGGTGTCTGGCCGTCTTCGCGGTCGAGCGCCAGCATGATCTGGTCCTGGCCGGCGTAGAAGCCATGTGCCAGAAGCCGCGCAGCAAGCACCGTGCGCGCCAGCCGCGCTGCCGAATGCAGCCGGCTCATAGTCGCCGTTCTGTCCGCCTTGGCCATGGTCATTCCCTCTTCGGCCGAACCGGCGCGGGCAGCATAGAGGCTGTCCGGCGGCTGGCAAATGACGATTTAACGAGTCCGGCCTGCAAACACTTTGCCGGCAAGCATTGCGGTGCCCGCGCAGGTGATGCCAGATGTTTATTTCAGTTAGATGACAAACGACTTTTGGCCCGCCGGCATTCACAGCGGAACATCCCGGAGGGGCTCTGATGCCGTGCGGCTGCCCTGTTACTTTAACCCACTGCGGCTGCCCCGATCGGGACCGGCTGGCCCATCGGTTTGGCGCGTGCAAAAGCGCGGCTCACATCCTATATGAGGGCCGACAAATCCTTCGAGCACAGATTTTTCGAGGCAGGCCATGAGCGATGCACAGACGCAGATCCCCGTAACCGTTCTCACCGGCTATCTCGGCGCGGGCAAGACGACGCTGCTCAACCGCATCCTGTCGGAGAACCACGGCAAGCGTTACGCGGTCATCGTCAACGAGTTCGGCGAGATCGGCATCGACAACGATCTGATAGTCGAATCCGACGAGGAAATCTATGAGATGAACAATGGCTGCGTGTGCTGCACGGTGCGCGGCGACCTGATCCGCGTCGTCGAGGGCCTGATGCGGCGGCCCGGCCGTTTCGATGCCATCGTGGTCGAGACCACTGGCCTGGCCGACCCGGTGCCGGTGGCGCAGACCTTCTTCATGGACGACGATGTGCGCTCCAAAACCAAGCTCGACGCGGTGGTGGCGCTGGTTGACGCCAAGCACCTGCCGCTGCGCCTGAAGGACTCGAAGGAGGCCGAGGACCAGATCGCCTTCGCCGATGTGGTGGTGCTGAACAAGACCGATCTCGTCACTCCCGAAGAGCTCGAAAAGGTCGAGGCGACGATCCGCGCCATCAACCCGGCGGCCAGGATCCATCGCACCCAGCGCGCCGGTGTGGCGCTCGGCGAAGTGCTCGACCGCGGCGCCTTCGACCTGTCACGCGCGCTGGAGAACGATCCGCATTTCCTCGAGGCGCACGACCACGATCACGACCATGAATGCGGCCCGGATTGCGATCACAACCACCACCATCACCACGACGGGCACGATCACCATCATCACGACCATCCTTCCGACATCCACGATGTCACGGTGAAGTCGGTCTCGCTGCGCGGCGGCGAGATGGATCCGAAGAAGTTCTTCCCATGGATCGAGAAGGTGACCCAGATGGAAGGGCCGAACATCCTCAGGCTTAAGGGCATCATCGCGCTGAAGGGCGACGAGGACCGCTATGTGCTGCAAGGCGTGCACATGATCCTCGAAGGCGACCACCAGCGCGCCTGGAAGGACGGCGAGAAGCATGAAAGCCGGCTGGTCTTCATCGGCCGCGATCTCGACGCCGAGCGCCTCAGGAAGAGTTTTGAAGCCTGCCAGGCGGCTTGATTTCCGGACTTTCAGGCGTTAGCGCTGCCCCTACTTTCCTTCTCCCCTTGTGGGAGAAGGTGGCCGAGCGAAGCTCGGTCGGATGAGGGGTGTTCCAGCTTGGCGATGACGGCACTCCGTCGAACACCCCTCAACCGTCTTGGCGCTACGCGCCAATCCACCTTCTCCCACAAGGGGAGAAGGGGGAGTCACACCTAGCCGCGCCGGCTGGTGAAATCGAATGGATCATCCCCATGCCGACAGTCGCCCCGCTTGATCTCGAAGGCCATTGCGTCGCCGCCGTCTTCCTCAACGATGTGCCGCATTTCGCTTTGGCCGACGGCGCGATCCATCGGCTCGACCATGGGCACAAGACCGTACAGGCGAATGACGGGCTGCTCGCCGCCTTCCACGATGCGGCGAACGACCGCCTGATCACCGGCGGCGAGGACGGCAAGGTGTTTGCGGTCAAGGCCGGCGGCGAGGCGAGCGAACTTGCCAGCGCCGGCAGAAAATGGATCACCAGCGTTGCGGCGGGCCCTCAGGGTGCGGTCGCCTATGCCTCGGGCAAGACGGCGTTCGTCCGTTTCGCCGACGGCAAGATCAAGGAATTCGCGCATCCGCGCTCGGTGGAAGGGCTCGCCTTCTCGCCCAAGGGCATGCGCTTCGGCGTTGCCCGCTACAATGGCGCGACGCTGCATTTCCCGGCGGCGGAGGGCAAGCCGGTCGATCTGGAATGGGCCGGCGCCCATACCGGCATCACCTTCTCGCCGGACGGCGCTTTCCTGATCACCACCATGCAGGAAAACGCGCTGCATGGCTGGAAGCTGGCGGACGGAAAGCACATGCGCATGAGCGGCTATCCGGGCAAGGTCAAAAGCCTGTCCTGGAGCGTGAAGGGCAAATGGCTGGCGAGCTCCGGCGCGCCGGCGGCGATCGTGTGGCCTTTCGCCAGCAAGGACGGGCCGATGGGCAAGGCGCCGCTGGAGCTCGGCACGCGCGGCAATACCATGGTGACCTGCGTTGCCTGCCATCCCAGCCAGGAGGTCACGGCGATCGGCTATGAGGACGGCATGGTGATCGCGGCCCGCTTCGCCGACGCCAAGGAAGTGCTGCTGCGCCGTCCCGGCAAAGGCGCAATCACCTCGATGATGTGGGACAGGGAAGAGCGCCGCATCGTCTTCGGCAGCGCGGCCGGCGATTGCGGTGTGATCGACATCACTGCGTAAGGGATTAGGGGAATAGGGCAGCAAGGGAATAGGGAAAACAGAGACCTCCTGCACTTCCTCCCCCTGCCTACTCCCCTACTCCCCTTAATCCCTACTGCCTGAGCCAACGCCCGCCCCCTGCGCGGCCAATTGCGGTTTTGCCGACCGGTTGGCAGAGTGCCGCGCGAGAAAGAGGGGCTTCATGCATTCAATCGACCGGACTTCCATCGGCGGCATCGCCGCCGCCCGCATAGCCGAGCTGCGCGAGGCCGAGGCGGCCGCCTTCCGCAAGGCGCGGCCGAAGTCCGAGGCCAAGGTTGGCAACGGCATGGCCGGCTTCCTCGGCGGCGTGCCGATGCATTGGATGACTGACTGGCCGACGCCTTTCCCGATCCTGGTCGACAGCGCCAACGGTGCCACGATTACCGATGTCGACGGCAACAAGCTCGACGATTTCTGCCTGGGCGACACCGGCTCGATGCTCGGCCATTCGCCGCCGGCGGTCGCCCGCGCCATCCGCCGGCAAGCAGCACGCGGCTTGACCTATATGCTGCCCAGCGAGGATGCGCTGGCGATCGGTCCGCTCTTGCAGCAGCGCTTCGGCCTGCCGTATTGGCAGATCGCCACCACCGCCACCGATGCCAACCGCTTCGCCTTGCGGGTCGCCCGCGCGGTGACGGGGCGCGAAAAGATCCTGGTCTTCAACGGCTGCTATCACGGCTCGGTCGACGAGACGATGGTGCGACTGATCGACGCCAAGCCGGTCAACCGGCTTGGGCTGGCAGGCGAGTTCCGCGATCTCACACGGGCAACCAAGGTTATCGAATTCAACGATATTGCAGCATTGGAAGCGGCACTTGGCGACCGCGATATCGCCTGCGTGATCACCGAACCGGTGCTGACCAATTCCTGCATGGTGCTGCCGGAACCCGACTTCCACGACGCGCTGCGGCGCCTCACCCGGGCCGCCGGCACGCTGCTTTTGATCGACGAGACGCACACCATTTCAACCGGGCCCGGCGGTTACACGCGACGGCACGGGCTGGAGCCGGACCTGTTTGTGCTCGGCAAGCCGGTGGCCGGAGGCGTGCCGGCCAGCATCTGGGGCATGAGCGAGGAGATCGCGACGCGCTACGGCGCTTACAATCGCAGCAAGGAGCCCGGCTATTCCGGCATGGGCACCACGCTGTCGGCCAACCCGCTGCAATTCGCGGCGATGCGGGCGACGCTCGAAGAGGTAATGACCGAGGAAGCCTATGCGCATATGGACCGGCTGGCGCGCCGCCTCGACGCGGGGCTCTCCGCCGTCATCGAGCGAAACAAGCTGCCTTGGCATGTCGCGCGCGTCGGCGCCCGCGTCGAGTTCATCTGCGCGCCCGGGCCGCTCAAGAACGGCGGCGAGGCGGAGAAGGCACATGCGCCGGAACTCGAAGCCGCCGTCCATGTCGCGCTGGTCAATCGCGGCGTGCTGATCGCGCCGTTCCACAATATGATGCTGATCTCGCCGGCGACGACCGCGGCGCAGGTAAGCCGCCTGATCGCGGCTTTCGCCGCGGTTGCCGCCAGGCTTACGGCATGAGACAAGCGGCTATGGACAATCCGAGCACAGTTGCGACCTCCCCTTCGGGCTCGACGCCGGCCGAGGCGAAAGCGTTTCTCGCCGCCCATCCCGACATCGAGGCCTTCGACATCGTGCTCACCGACGCCAACGGCATCGGCCGCGGCAAGATCGTGCGCCGGCACGAGCTGATGAGCATTTTCGAGGGCGGAAGGCATATGCCGATCTCGATCCTCGGCCTCGACATCACCGGTGAGGATGTTCACGAGACCGGGCTGATCTGGGACACCGGCGACGGCGACCTCAGGGCATGGCCGGTTCCAGGCACGCTGGTGCCGCTGCACGGCACCAAGCCGCCGCGCGGCCAGGTGCTGATGGCGATGTATCGTCTCGACGGCCAGCCGATGACCTCCGATCCGCGGCTGGTGCTGGCAAGGCAAGTCGAGATCCTGGCGGCGCGCGGCCTGCATCCGGCCGGCGCCTTCGAACTGGAATTTTTTCTGCTTGCCAATGAGCGCGATGCCGACGGCAAGGTGCAGGCGGCGCGCGCGGTGCTCGACGGGCGCCGCTCGGGCAAAACGGAAGTCTATTCAGTCGACCACCTGCACGGCATGGAGCCGCTGTTTTCCGACATCTACGCCGCCGCCAGGGCGCAAGGCATTCCGGCCGAGACGGTGATTTCCGAATATGCGCCCGGACAGTACGAGCTGAC
Source organism: Mesorhizobium sp. WSM4989 (assembly GCF_029625795.1). Lineage (NCBI taxonomy): Bacteria > Pseudomonadati > Pseudomonadota > Alphaproteobacteria > Hyphomicrobiales > Phyllobacteriaceae > Mesorhizobium > Mesorhizobium sp. WSM4989. Next base: position 1,955,200 of record NZ_JARTVN010000001.1, read on the forward strand.
GCTCAACTACCGCAAGGACGTGATGCGGGCGGCCGACGACCTGGTCATGCTGAAGCGGCTGGTGAGGGCGCAGGCGCGCCGGCACGGCGTCACCGCCTGCTTCATGGCCAAGCCGATCGAGGCCTATGCCGGTTCGGGCATGCATTTCCACGTCTCGCTGCAGGACGATGCCGGCCGCAACGTCTTCACCGAAGCTGCCGGCGAGAAATGGTCGCCAAGCCTGCTCAACGCGCTTGGCGGCCTGATCCACACCATGGCGGAATCGATGCTGGTGTTTGCGCCGCATGCCAATTCATGGCGGCGTTTCGTGGCGCAATCCTATGCGCCGGTGGCGCCGACCTGGGGCGTCAACAACCGCTCCGTGGCGTTGCGCGTGCCGGCGGGCGATGCGATGAACCGGCGTATCGAGCACCGGCCGTCCGGCGTCGACGCCAACCCTTATCTTGTGGCGGCGACGGTGCTGGCGGGCATCGTTAACGGCCTCGACGAGGCCCTTGACCCCGGACCGGAAACGACCGGCAACGGTTACGAGCAGACAGCGGAAGCCTCCACCATGCCGACCGATTGGCGCGCCGCGATCGAGGCGGCACGTGGCTCCGAATTCCTGAAATCGGCGCTCGGTCCCGACCTGCACCGGACCTTCGTGGCGATCAAGCAGGCGGAATATCTGCGCGTCGCACGCACCGTCAGCGAACTCGACTACCACCTCTACCTCCACGAGGTCTGAGGACTTGGCCTCGCAGACGGAGTGATCACGTTTCGCCGCGACACTCAAAAGTTATAGCTAGGCGACTTTCTGGAACATATCATGAACGAATGGCTGTGATTTCCGTCCGCGAGAAACTGGCGATCCTGTCCGACGCCGCCAAATACGACGCCTCCTGCGCATCGTCCGGTTCGGCGAAACGCGATTCGCTGAAAACAGGCGGCATCGGTTCGACCGAGGGCTCGGGCATCTGCCATTCCTATGCGCCGGACGGGCGCTGCATTTCGCTGCTGAAGATCCTGCTCACCAATTTCTGCATTTACGACTGCAGCTATTGCATCAACCGGTCCTCCTCGAACGTGCGGCGAGCCCGCTTCAGCGTCGACGAGGTGGTGCGGCTCACCATGGATTTTTATCGCCGCAACTACATCGAGGGTCTGTTCCTGTCCTCCGGCGTCATCCGCTCGCCGGACGAGACGATGGGCGAGATGGTCGAGGTGGCGCGACGGCTCAGGATCGAGGAGAAATTCGGCGGCTATATTCACCTCAAGACCATTCCCGAAGCGTCAGCCGAACTGATCGAAAAAGCAGGCCGTTATGCCGATCGCCTGTCGATCAATGTCGAGCTGCCGACCGACGAAGGGGTGAAGAAGCTGGCCCCGGAAAAGAAGCCGGAAACGATCCGGCTTTCCATGGCCAAGCTGCGCTGCAAGATCGAAGAGAAGGCCGAACCAACGTTGCAGAGCCGCAAACGCGAGCGCTTTGCGCCGGGCGGCCAGTCGACGCAGATGATTGTCGGCGCCGACAAAACGTCCGACGACGGCATCCTGCGCGCCAGCGCCCGGCTTTATGGCAGCTATCATCTGCGCCGCGTCTATTATTCCGCCTTCAGTCCGATCCCGGATTCGTCTGCGGCGCTGCCGTTGCAGAAGCCGCCCTTGATGCGCGAGCACCGGCTTTACCAGGCGGACTGGCTGATGCGCTTCTACGGCTTCTCGCAGCCTGAAATCCTGGCCGGCAGCAATGACGGCATGCTCGACCTTGCCATCGATCCCAAACTTGCCTGGGCGCTGCGCAACCGCGGCCGGTTCCCGGTCGACGTCAATCGCGCCGATCGGGAGGCGCTGCTGCGTGTGCCGGGGTTGGGCACCAAGGTGGTCGACAGGATTCTGCAGACGCGCCGCCATCGCCGGCTGCGTCTCGAAGATGTCGGACGGCTCTGCCGTTCGGTCGCCAAGGTACGCCCCTTCATCACTGCGGAAGGCTGGTCACCAGGCGCGCTCACCGACAAGTCGGGCTTGCGCCAGATCATCACCCGATCTTGCGAGCAGCTTTCGCTGTTTTGACCATGGCACGGACCCAGCTCAGCCTCGCATCTCATCTCGCCCGTCTCGAAAGCGAGACCGATTTCGCCGGTTGGCGCGATGCGGCGCGCCGGCTGGCCACGAATGATATTCCGCCGGAAGAGGTCGCTTGGCAGGTTGGCCACGACGATGATGATCGCGGCAACGATTTGCCGGCTTGCCGACAGGATGCGCGGCTTGTCGTCCCGCGCGAGTTCATCGAACGTGCAGAGACGGTCATCTGCCATTCGGACCCCGACCGTTTCAACTTCCTCTATCGGTTGCTCTGGCGGTTGCGCGTCGACCCGAAGCTGCTGTCGATCGCTTCCGACCCGGATATCCGCAGGCTCGAGTCCATGGAAAAGGCGGTTCGGCGCGACATCCACAAGATGTGCGCCTTCGTGCGCTTCCGGAAGATCGGCGACGGCGCGGAGGAACGTTATGTCGCCTGGTTCGAGCCCGATCATTTCATCGTCGAGCGCAATGCCGATTTCTTTGTGCGCCGCTTCGCCGGCATGCGCTGGACGATTCTCACGCCGCACGCCTCGGCCGAGTGGGACGGCGAGCGGCTGGCGATCGGCCCAGGCGCCAGCAAGCGCGACGCGCCGGCGGAAGACGACGCCGAGACGCTGTGGCGGACCTATTTCGAGAATATCTTCAACCCGGCCCGCCTCAAGGTGAAGGCGATGCAGAAGGAGATGCCGAAGAAATATTGGCGGAACCTTCCCGAGGCCTCGCTCATTCCAGACCTGATAGCAGGAGCGGACAGAGCCGCGACAGCCATGATCGCCCGGATGCCAACCTCCCCAGCGCCGCGCCACGCCAAAGTGAAGGCAAAACACTGGCCTTCGCCGGAGCCGGCGGATGTGGTGGAGCCCGAAAGTACGGATATTCCGGCATTGCGCGAAGAGGCGAGCGGTTGCCGGCGTTGCCCGCTCTGGCGCGATGCCACGCAAACCGTGTTCGGCGAGGGACCGGAGAATGCCGACGTGGTGTTTGTCGGAGAGCAGCCCGGCGACCAAGAGGACCTTGCCGGCAAGCCGTTCGTCGGGCCCGCGGGCAAGGTGTTCGACAGCATTTTGGACCAGGCCGAGATCGACCGCCGCAAGGTCTATGTGACCAATGCGGTGAAGCATTTCAAGTTCGAGCCGCGCGGCAAGAGGCGGATCCATTCAAAGCCCAATGCCGGCGAAATTCGTGCCTGCCGCTGGTGGCTCGACAAGGAACTCGACCTCATCAAGCCAAATCTTGCGGTGGCGCTCGGCGCGACAGCGGCGCAGTCGCTGCTCGGCAAGGCGGTGCCGATCACCAGGATGCGCGGCGACGTCATCCAGCGCGAGGACGGCTTGCGGGTCTTTGTCACCGTCCATCCCTCCTTCATCCTGCGCATCCGCGAGCATGAGGACAAGGAGGCCGAGAGGGAGCGGTTTCTCACCGATATGAGGAAGGTGAAGCAGTTGATGGCTGCTTGACCGATCTGCGCGCCTAAACGGGACCTTGCGCGGACGGATGCTGTTGTACGAGTCGTGCGACTTGGGAGAATTGGGCGAGATGCCCGTCGCCTCGTCGTCCACGGGCGAAGCAAGGAGCGGAGCGACGCGCGCAGACCTGAGGATCATTCCGTTACCTGCAGGCGTCGCAACGATGCACAATTCTGCTCCGCTGCATTCCATGCCCGAGGTCACGGAATGGATTCCAGGGTCTCCGCGACGGAGCTTCGCTCCTGCTTCGCCCTGGAATGACGACTTCAGCCGTTTATTGCGCTACCGGACGAGTATCGCCCTTAGATCATTGACGTTGGTCCCGGTCGGACCGGGCACGAACAGATCGCCGACCGCGTTGAAGGCGGTCCAGGCATTGTTGCCGGCAAGCATAGCCTTAGCATCGACGCCTGCGGCACGCATGCGCGCCAGGGTCGTGCCGTCGGCGAAGGCGCCGGCATTGTCCTCGGAGCCGTCGATGCCGTCGGTGTCAGCGGCTAAAGCATGGATGCCGCTGACCCCATCGATACCGATGGCGAAGGCAAGCAGGAATTCGGAGTTCCGGCCGCCCTTGCCCTTCGCCCGCAGCGTTACCGTCGTCTCGCCGCCGGAGAGGATCAGCATCGGCTTCTCGAAAGGCCGGTTACGGGTCGCCACCTCGCGGGCAATCGCGGCATGCACGCCGCCGACCTCGCGCGCCTCGCCCTCGATCGAATCCGACAGGATGACGGCCTCGATGCCTTGCCGCTTCGCTGCGGCGGCCGCGGCTTCCAGCGAGACGCCGGCCGAGGCGATGAGATGCACTTGATTGCCGGCAAAGCGCGGATCGTCGGAGCGTGGCGCATCGGCTGCGGCAGACTGGATATGCGCCATGACCGCATCCGGCAGGCTCATGCCGTAGGCGGCGATCGACGCCAGCGCATCCGCGCGGCTGCCGGTGTCGGGGACGGTCGGCCCCGAGGCCACCAGCGCCGGATTGTCGCCGGGAATGTCGGAGACGACCAGCGATACGACTCGGGCCGGATGAGCGGCGCCGGCCAGCCGGCCGCCCTTTATGGTCGAGATGTGCTTGCGGATGGTGTTCATCGCCGCGATCGGCGCGCCGGAAGCGAGCAGCGCCTCGTTGACGGCGATCTCGTCGGCAAGAGTCAGGCCGGGAGCGGGCGACGGCAGCAGCGCCGAGCCGCCGCCCGAAATCAGCGCCACGACCAGATCGTCCGCGCTCAGTCCCCGCACCTTCTCCAACAGCCGACGCGAGGCTTCGAGGCCGGCGGCGTCCGGCACCGGGTGCGCCGCCTCGATGATCTCGATGCGCTCGCATCTGGCGCCATAGCCGTAGCGGGTCACGATCAGCCCATCGATCGGACCATCCCAGACCTTCTCGAAGGCCGCCGCCATCTGCGCCGAGCCCTTGCCGGCGCCGATAACGATGGTGCGGCCCTTCGGCTTTGCCGGCAAATGATTGCGGATCGTCTTTTCCGGATCGGCAGCGGCGACGGCGGCGTTGAAGATCGACGTAAGGAAAGTTTTTGGATCGGTCATTGCTCTTCCGGCGGCAACTTGAGCTTGCTCGCATCGACTCCGAGATGGGCGCAGAGCGCATCGACAACGACACCGTGGTCTTCTCGTTCGGGCAGACCGGAGACGGCGATGACGCCGATCACGCCTGCGCCCTTCACCGCGACGGGAAAGCCGCCGCCGGCCAGCACATAGTCGGCAATGTCGAGTGCTTCGCCGACCTTGAAGGTGCGGTCGGGTCGCTGCTGCTCCAGCACCATGCGATAGGTGCTTCTGAGATAGCGCTTGACGACATTGATCTTGCGCCGCGCCCAGTCGGGGTTGGAGGCGTTGGAGCCCGGCATAGCGGCATAGAATAGGGGACGGTCGAAGGTCCTAATATCGACGATAATCGGCAGGTTTTCGTTGAGCGCCCGCTCCCTGATCGCCGCGCCTATCTGGAAGGCCACGGCTTCGTCGAAGGCCGGAAAGACCAGCGTGGCTTCTTGTTTCTTGATCAGAGCGATGTCGTCGGCGGCAGCCATGGCGTTTCCCCTGTCAATGTCGACGCACGCTTTGGCCGATGGCTGACGCGGGGTCAAGCGACGAGCACATGTAATCTATGCGACAATCGCGCTCTTGGCCGGCCGGCCCGCCACATAGACCTCGCTCACGGCGCGATCGTCGCCCAGCGTCTGTAGCAGGAAGAGCTCTTCCGCAAGGGTCTCCACCGTCTCCATCCTCAGCCGCATCGCCGGCGTGGCGTTGGCGTCGAGCACGACAATGTCGGCATCCGTGCCTTCTTCCAGCGTGCCGATTTTTTCGGCGACAGACAGCGCCTCGGCATTGCCGCGCGTCAGCTGCCAGAAGGACTGGAAGGGGTTCAGCTTCTCGCCATTCAGCGCGATGACTTTGTAGCCCTCCTCCATGGTCCGCAGCATCGAATAGTTGGTGCCGCCGCCGACATCGCTGGCGGCAGCGATCCTGAGCGGCTTTTCGCGGCGGCGGTAGCGCTGGTAGTCGAACAGGCCGGAGCCGAGGAAGAGATTGGAGGTCGGGCAGAACACCGCAACCGAACCCGATTGCGACAGCGCATCGGCTTCGCGCTCGGAAAGATGAATGCAGTGGCCGAACAGGCTCTTTTTGCCCAGCAGGCCGTAATGCTCGTAGACGTCAGTGTAGTCGCGCGACCAGGGGTAGAGCTCCTGGGTGAAGGCGATCTCGGCGTGGTTTTCCGACAGATGCGTCTGCATGTGCAGATCGGGATGCTCACGGCAGAGCGCGCCGGCCATCTCCATCTGCTCGGGCGAGGAGGTGATGGCGAAGCGCGGGGTGGTGGCATAGAGCTGGCGTCCCTTGCCGTGCCATTCAGCAATCAGCGCCTTGCTGTCGTCATAGCCGGTCTGCGGCGTGTCGAGCACGCCCTCCGGCGCATTGCGGTCCATCATCACCTTGCCGGCGATGTTGAGCATATTGCGGTCGTGCGATTCGGCGAAGAAGGCTTCGGCCGAAGATTTGTGCACCGAGCAATAGGCGACGACCGTCGTCGTGCCCTGGCGCAGCATCTCGTCGAGGAAGAGCCTGGCGATGCGGCGGCCATGCTGCGCGTTCGCGAATTTCGACTCCTCCGGAAAGGTGTATTTGTTCAGCCAGTCGAGCAGCTCGGCGCCGTAGGACGCGATGATCTGCATCTGCGGAACATGCACATGCGCATCGATGAAGCCCGGCAGGATGAGATGCGGGCGATGATCGATCGTCTCGACGCCGGCGCCGGCGCGCTTGGCGATCTCGGCATACGGACCGGCGGCAATGATCTTGCCGTCGTCGATCAGCAGCCCGCCATCCTCCTCGTAGCGCCAGGCGGAATGGTCGTCGATTGCTTCGGGCCAGCGCAGGAAGGAGAGCGTGCGGCCGCGCAGGAGTTTCGAGGTCATGCTTACTTTCCGGCGCCTTCGAACCAGGCCACCAAAAGGGCCCGTTCCTGGTCGGTTATCTGAGTGACGTTGGCGGGCGGCATGGCATGCGCGCGGCCGGCCTGGAGGTAGATCTCCCGGGCATGCTCGGCGATGCGCGCGTCGGTGTCGAGCAACACGCCCTTCGGCGCATGGTAAATTCCTTCATAGGCCGGCTCTTCGGTATGGCACATCGAACAACGGCCGAGCACGGTGTCGCGCACGGCCGGGAAATGCGCCGAGGCAATGTAGACCTGGGCAGCAGCGGATGCCGCGGAGGTCTTGGACTCCCCCGTCAGCACCTTGGGCACGGTCGACAGCCAGATGACGACCATGAACAGCACGGCGGCACCCAGCCAGGTCCAGGTCGGGTTCCCCTTCCTCGCGTGCACGGTGTTGAAATAGTGCCGAATCAGCACGCCGATGATGAAGACCAGCGAGGCGATGACCCAGTTGAATTGGGTGCCGAAGGCCAGCGGGTAGTGGTTCGACAGCATCAGAAACAGCACCGGCAAGGTCAGGTAGTTGTTGTGCAGCGAGCGCTGCTTGGCAATCTTGCCGTATTTCGGGTCCGGCTTGCGGCCGGCGATCAGGTCGGCCACGACGATCTTCTGGTTGGGGATGATGACCATGAAGACATTGGCCGACATGATCGTGGCGGTGATGGCGCCGAGATGCAGGAAGGCGGCGCGGCCGGTGAAGAGGTGCGTCAGCCCCCAGGCGATGAAGACCAGCACGAAGTAGAGCACCAGCATCAGGCCGGTATCGCTTTTGCCGAGCGGCGAGCGGCAGAGCAGGTCATAGACGATCCAGCCGACGCCGATCGTTGCCAGCGACAAGAGGATGCCGACGGGTACCGAGATGTTGAGCACGTTGGGGTCGATCAGGAAGAGGTCGGCGCCGGCATAATAGACCACGCAAAGCATGGCGAAGCCCGACAGCCAGGTGGCGTAGGATTCCCATTTGAACCAGGTCAGGTGCTCCGGCATCTCCGCCGGCGCCACGAGATATTTCTGGATGTGGTAGAAGCCGCCGCCATGCACCTGCCACTCCTCGCCGAAGGCGCCGGCGGGCAGGCCGGGACGCTGGCGCAGCCCGAGATCGAGGGCGACGAAATAGAAGGACGAGCCGATCCAGGCGATGCCGGTGATGACATGCAGCCAGCGGACGGCGAAGCTCAGCCAGTCCCAGAAAATCGCAAAATCCATCATCGAGTCGCCCCTGGGAAATCGTCCCTGCCGATCAGGCGACTTTACGGTCTGGAGCGCAAACGAAAAGAGGCGGGGCGCGCGATGACTTTCAAAAAAAAATGGAAAATACTAGGGTCGTCCCACGCAGCCATTTGAGAGCCACGACCGTCGCATGGCCTATCTCGACAACATCGCCGTCTTCGTCCGCGTCGTCGAGCTCGGCAATCTGTCGGCGGCCGGGCGCGACATGCGCATCTCACCGGCGGTCGCCTCCAACCGCATCAAGGAGTTGGAGAAGCACCTCGGCGTGCGGCTGTTCAACCGCACCACGAGGCAGCTGATGCCGACCGAGCACGGCACCGTGTTCTACACCGGCGCCAAGCAGGTGCTGGACGCGATCACCGAGGCGGAGGCCGCGGTCGCAGCACTCTCCGGCCAGCCGCGCGGCACGATCAAGGTAACGGCGCCGCTCGGCCTCGGCCGGCGGCTGATCGCCTCGGGCATTCCGGATTTCCACGACAAATACCCCGATATCGAGGTGCGGCTGAGACTCTCCGACCACAATGTCGACATCATGAAGGAAGGCATCGACGTCGCCTTCCGGCTTGGCATCATCGAGGATTCCAGCCTTCGGATGCGCGGCATCATGGAATGCGAGCGCGTGCTGGTGGCGGCGCCGAAATACCTCGAGGCGCGCGGCGAGCCGGTCGAGCCGCAGGAACTGATCGGCAAGAAACATGATTGCCTGATGCTGCGCTATTCCGGCACGCGCGAATATGTCTGGACGCTGCAGACGCCGAACGGTCCGCAGAAATTCGAGGTGCATGGACCCTACGATACGGACGATGGCGATGTGCTGACAGGCTGGGCGCTGTCGGGGCGCGGCATCATCAACAAGCCGCGCTTCGAGGTCGAGCCGTTCATCCGCGATCAGCGGCTGAGAGTGATCCTGGCAACGACGCCGCCGACGCCGGTGCAGTTCGCTGCCGTCTATCCGCACAAGAAGCTGCAGGATCCGAAGGTGCGCCTGCTGCTCGACTTCATGGCCGATCGCTGCCAGCGGCTGATCAAGGACATTCTTGCCGGTAGGTAGGGCTGGCGGGCACGCGCCTTCGCGTGGGTGACCACACTCAGTCTTCGTCCATCAGGCGGGCTGTGCCGGATACCCGGATCGAGCTGCCCGGGGTGGGCGGAATATCGGCATGCAGCCGCGAGCGCATGCCCATATCCTCGCCCTGAGCGATATCGATCGCGCCGCCATGCGCCCAGCCAATGTCGCGCAGATAGCCGGCAAAGGCGGCGGCGGCAGCGCCGGTCGCCGGATCCTCGTAGACGCCGCCGGAAGCGAAGGGATTGCGCGTGTGGAAGAGACGCGGCGTTTCGGCATAGGCGAGCAGGATCGTTACCAGTCCCTCGCGCCGCATCAGGGCCCGGCCCTGTTTCAGGTCATAGGCCATGGCGGCGAGCGCCTTGCGCGACTTCAAGGCCAGCACCAGATGGTCGGCGCCGCCATGAATCAGCGCCGGCGGAATGGCGGGATCGAGATCGCCCGGCTGGTAACCGAACATGGCCAGGGTCTCGCCGGCCAGCTCCGACGGGGCCGGCCGGCTGCGCGTCGGCGGCGACTGCAGGGCGGCGGCAAAGTTGGCGCCGCCGCGAAACCCTTCGACGGTGATGGCGGCCTGATTCAGGAGCAGCTTGAAAATTCCGTCACCGAACTTTCTAACGAGGGCCGCGCCCAGCGCGATGGTGGCATGGCCGCAGAACGGCACTTCCGATTCGGGCGAAAAGTAGCGGACACGCCAGCCGTCGCCTTCACGTGCGGCAAAGGCGGTCTCGGAAAAGCCGACCTCTGCAGCGACGCGCTGCATGTCTGCGGCGTCGGGCAGAACCTCGCCAATCACCACGCCGGCCGGGTTGCCGCCGCTGTTGCCGTCCGAAAATGCCGCTATGCGCAAGACATCCATGTCGCTCGTCCCGTGTTCGTCATTCGTGTTCGCCAGGCGTGCAGAAAACACGGTTCAATCCGGTTTGGGAAACGAAGAAAGCGACGAGCAGCTGTGAGCATCAGTCATACCTTCGCCAGCTGTGCGCCCCTCGATCCGACGCGGAACGAAACCCGCTCCGTCGCCGTTCTGGCGATTGGCGGCTGCACGGCCGCCCTTCGAGACCAAGTCCCCAGCTTTCACAGCGACCCAGCGCCACAGGAGCCGACCATGGACGCCATTGTCACCAAGAACGACCTCAAATCCGACGCCAAGAAGGAATCGATCGATCTTCTCAATGCCAGGCTTGCCGATGCCATCGACCTGGCGCTGGTCACCAAGCAGGCGCACTGGAACGTCAAGGGCCCGCAGTTCATCGCCATCCATGAGATGCTCGACGAGTTCCGCGAGGAGATCGACGGCCATGTCGACATCATCGCAGAACGCGCCGTGCAGCTTGGCGGCACCGCGCACGGCACCTCGCAGGAGGTGTCGAGGGCAACGAAGCTCCAGCCCTATCCGACCGACATCCACAAGACCAAGGATCATCTGGCGGCGCTGATCGACCGCTATGCCACCGCTGCCAGGCTGGCGCGTGAGGCGATCGACGAGGCGGACGACGCCGGCGATGCCGACACCGCCGACATTTTTACCGCCTACTCGCGTTCGCTCGACAAGTTGCTGTGGTTCCTCGAAGCGCATACGCAGGAAAAGGAATAGCCGGCTAGGCTCCTCCCCGGCTGAATCAGCCGGCCATCGCCTTTGCGGGCGCGGCCGAGGCCTGGACCGCATGCGACACCAGCGCCGTCATGATCTCGGCGGCGGCGAGCGCGGCGATCACCGGCGGGCGCTTGTCCTTCACGGCATTGCCGCCGATCGGCGAGACGAGACGGTTGAACTGGGCCTCGCTGCCCTCGTCGGACTTCAGGAACCAGTTCTTGAACGTCGCCTTCTTGGTCTTCGAGCCGATCATGCCGACATAGGCGGCGTCGTCGCGCTTCAGCGCCTCGGCGACGATCAGGAAATCCAGCGCATGGTCATGGGTGAGGATGGCGAAGGCCGATCCCGCACGGGCTTCGCGCACCACCGCTTCGGGCATCGGCGTCAGCCGCGTCTCAACCGTTTCCGGCATGCCTTCCAGCGCATCGGCCCGCGTCTCGACGACCTCCACATGAATGGGCAGCAGCGCCAACGACGCGGCCAGCGCCTGGCCGACATGGCCGCCGCCAAAGACATAGACATGCGGCAGATGCGCCTCCTCGGCCTCGGCCTTGGCTACCAGTTCCTGTTCGATCTTAGCGTCAACCAAGCGGATCAGAACCTCGACTCGGCCGCCGCAGCATTGGCCGATTTCAGGACCCAGTGGAACATCCAGGGTCGCGCAGGTTTCGTCGACCTCGATGCGGGCTTCCCTCCCCCTCCAGGGCAGGGTGGCGGCGGAGCCGCCAGGTTGGGTCACCGGGGCAGTGCTCGGCGCTCGCTTGCCTTCTGAGAGCACCCCCTCTGGCCGCTTCGCGGCCATCTCGCCCTCAAGGGAGGAGAAAAGCATCTGCCGCGCCTTGTCGATCGCCATGAATTCAAGCTGGCCGCCGCCGATGGTGCCGAAAATCGCCGATGGTGAGACGAGCATGAAGGCGCCGGCTTCGCGCGGGGTCGAGCCCTTGGTGGCCGCGACCTCGACGAGCGCGGCCCGGCCGGCCTGGCCGAGAAACGCCTTCAGGCTTTGCACTTTCGAGTTCATCGTCTGCATTTCCACCCAGGAAATATAGCGTTTCGCACCTCGAATTGCACGTTTTGGCCGGTTCAGGCCGGCTTTGCGGCTTCCCGCTTCAGCCTTTCGATCGCCATCAGCACCCGTTCCGGCGTCGCCGGGGCATCGAGGCGCGGGCAGATCCTGTGATCGGCGACACTCGCCACCGCGTCGGAGAGCGCATGCAGCACCGACATGCCGTGCGGCAGCGGCGGCTCGCCGACCGCCTTGGAGCGATGGATGGTCGGCTCGTAGGCCGATGACCAGTCGGTCAACTTGACGTTGAAGATTTTTGGCCGGTCGGAAGCGAGCGGGATCTTGTAGGTCGACGGCGCATGCGTGCGCAGCCGGCCGCTGTTGTCCCACCAAAGCTCTTCCGTCGTCAGCCAGCCCATGCCCTGGATGAAGCCGCCCTCGACCTGGCCGAGGTCGATCGCGCGGTTCAGCGAGCGGCCGGCATCGTGCAGGATGTCGGTGCGCTCGACGACATATTCGCCGGTCAGCGTATCGACCGAGACTTCCGAGCAGGCCGCGCCATAGGCGTAGTAGTAGAAGGCATGGCCGCGGCCCTTGCTGCGGTCCCAATGGATCTTCGGCGTCTTGTAGAAGCCAGCCGCCGAGAGCTGGACGCGGTTCATGTAGGCTTGCTTGACCAGATCGTTGAAGGCGATTTCCTGGTTGCCGATGCGCACCCGGTTGGGTAGGAACACGACCTGGTCGAGCGGCACCTGGTATTTTTCGGCCGCGAAATCCGTCAGCCGCTTGCGGATCTGCCGAGCGGCATCCTGCGCCGCCATGCCGTTGAGGTCGGCGCCGGAAGATGCCGCCGTCGGCGAGGTGTTCGGCACCTTGGCTGTGGTGGTGGCGGTGATCTTGACCCGGTCGAGATCGATCTGGAATTCCTCGGCGACGACCTGCGCCACCTTGAGATGCAGGCCCTGGCCCATTTCGGTGCCGCCATGGTTCATATGCACCGAGCCGTCTGCATAGACATGCACCAGGGCGCCGGCCTGGTTGGCCTCGGTCTTTGTGAAGGAAATGCCGAACTTGACCGGAGTCAGCGCCAGGCCGCGCTTGATGAAGCGGCTGTTGTTGTTGAAGGCGCTGATCTCGCGCCGCCGCCGCGCGTAATTGGCGCTTTCCTCCAGCTCAGCGACGATGCGGTGGATGATGTTGTCCTCGACCTTCTGGTGATAGGGCGTGAGGCAGCGTTCGCCGATCGCATCCATCGGGTCATAAAAATTGAGCTTGCGGATTTCGAGCGGATCCTTGCCGACCGCGAAGGCCACTTCGTCGATGACGCGCTCCGCGCCGACCATGCCTTGCGGGCCGCCAAAGCCGCGGAAAGCGGTGTTCGAGACCGTGTTGGTGAAAAGCGGCGCCGATTTCGCGTGCACCGCCGGATAGAAGTAAGCGTTGTCGCAATGGAAGAGCGCCCGGTCGCCGACCGGACCGGACAGGTCGGCGGAGAAGCCGCAGCGCAGGGCATAGGTGAAATCGACGCCGAGGATGTTGCCCTCGTCGTCGAAGCCGACCTCGTAGTCGATGGCAAAATCATGCCGCTTGCCTGTGGCGGTCATGTCCTCGTCGCGGTCGAGCCTGATCTTCACCGCGCGCCCCAGCTTCTTGGCCGCGATGGCGGCTATGGCCGCGCATTGGTTGGCCTGCGTCTCCTTGCCGCCGAAGCCGCCGCCCATGCGGCGCACTTCCACCGTCACCGCATGGCTCGGCACGCCGAGCGCATGCGCAACCAGATGCTGCGTCTCGCTCGGCCCCTGCGTCGAGCAATAGACGATCACCTCGTCGTCCTCACCGGGGATCGTCAGCGAGACCTGGCCCTCGAGGTAGAAATGGTCCTGGCCGCCAAGCCACATGCGGTTCTTGATGCGGCGGGGTGCCGCCGCAATCGCCGCGGCCGCATCGCCGCGCTTCAGGATCAGCGGCGTGGTGACCTGCTTGTCCTTGACCGGGTCGAGGTCCCAGATGTCGATCACAGCCGGAAGCTCGTCATATTCGATCCTAGCCAGGCGTGCCGCGCGGCGCGCCGCCTCGCGTGTCTCAGCTACCACGGCGAAGATCGGCTGGCCGTAGAAGTGCACCTTGTGCTCGGCGAGCACCGGATCGTCATGCATGTTGCTCGGCGAGACGTCGTTCTCGCCGGGCACGTCGGCACAGGTCAGCACATCGACGACGCCTGGCGCTGCGCGCACCGCCGACAGATCGATGCTCTTCAGCATGCCGTGCGCGACATTGGCGAGGCCAAGGCCGACATGCAGCGTGCCGGCAGGCTCAGGCATGTCGTCGATATAGACGGCGGCGCCGCTGACATGCTTGTGCGCGGAATCGTGCCGCTGCTCGGTGGCGACGCCGCCGACGATTTTTTCGGCCTTGAGGTTGGAAGTGGCGTGCTTGTTCATCAGGCCGCCTCGGTGCGGGTCACTTGAAACGGCGCCCCGGTGCCGGTGGTTTCGATATAAAAACGCAGCAAAAGATTTCTCGCCGCCAGCGCCCGATACTCGGCCGTTGCACGCATATCGGTAATTGGCGTGAAGTCGCTGGCGTATTCGGCCATCGCGGACTCGACACTCGCTTCGGTCCAGACTTTGCCGATAAGGGCGGTTTCAACCGCAGTCGCCCGCTTCGGCGTCGGCGCCATGCCGCCATAGGCGATATGGATATCCGCCACGGTGCCGTCCTTGGCCTCGGTCAGATAAAAGGCGCCGAGGGTAGCAGTAATGTCCTCGTCGCGGCGCTTGGTGACCTTGTAGACGGCAAATTTCGTGCCCTCTGCCGGCACGGGCACATGGACGGCCTCGACGAATTCGCCGGGCTGCCGATCCTGCTTGCCATAGGCAATGAAGAAGGTTTCGAGCGGGATCGTGCGTCGGGCTTTGCCCTTGCGGAGCGTGAGCTGCGCGCCGAGCGCGATCAGCGGCGGCGGCGTGTCGCCGATCGGAGAGCCGTTGGCGATGTTGCCGCCGATGGTGCCCATGTTGCGCACCTGCTCGCCGCCGATGCGGTCGACCAGCGGTCCCAAGGCCGGGATACGCCTGGAAAGCGTGGCGAAGGCTTCGCTGTAAGTCACGCCGGCGCCGATCGTAATCACGCCATCGGTCTCCGAGATCGTGCGCAAGCCGTCGAGGCCACCGATGAAGATAGCCGGCGAGATGTCGCGCATATGCTTGGTGACCCACAGCCCGACATCGGTTGAGCCGGCAACGATGGTGGCGCCAGGCCCCTTCTCGAGCACCATGGCGAAATCGTCGACGTCAGCCGGCACGATCAGCCGCTGCCTACCCGAACCGACCTCGACCCTGGCGCCGTCGCGCAGCGCTCCCAGCCGTGCGGTGATATCCTTGCGCTCCACTGCCAGCGGGTCCTTCGCCGCCTTGCCGTAGCTTGATATGGCGCGCGCCGCGCGCATGATCGCCTCGTAGCCGGTACAGCGGCAGAGATTGCCCTGCAGCGCCTTTTCGATCGCCGCGTCGGACGGATTGGGCGTCTTCATCCAGAGCGCATAGAGTGACATGACGAAACCGGGCGTGCAGAAGCCGCATTGCGAGCCATGGAAATCGACGATCGCCTGCTGCACGGGGTGAAGCTGTTCGCCATTGCCGCGCAGGTGCTCAACGGTGACGACATGCGTGCCGTCGAGCGAGCCCATGAAGCGGATGCAAGCATTGACGCTTTCATAGACCAGGCCCTCGACCGACAGCTTGCCGACCAGCACCGTGCAGGCGCCGCAATCGCCCTCGGCGCAGCCTTCCTTGGTGCCGCGCAGCGAGCGGTTCAACCGCAGCCAGTCGAGCAGGGTCGCGTCGGGGGCGATGTCGTTCAGCGCGACATCGTCGCCGTTCAGGATGAAGCGTATCTGGTCACGGGTCTTGTCGGCCATGTCTCAGCTCCCGCGATAGGTCGAGTAGCCGTAGGGCGAGATCAAGAGCGGCACATGATAATGCCGCTCCTCCGCCATGCCGAAGCGGATCGGCACGGTGTCGAGGAAAGCCGGCTCCGGCAGGCTGGCGCCCTGCCCGCGCAGATAATCGCCGGCAGCGAAGACCAGCTCGTACTCGCCGGTGCGGAAGTCGGCGCCGGCAAGCAACGGCGCGTCGCAGCGGCCGTCATCATTGGTGGTGACGGTCTTCAAATGCGTGCGGGCCTGGCCTTCGAGGCGGAAAAGCCCGATCGAAAGGCCCTTCGCCGGCCTGCCGGTCGCGGTATCGAGGACATGGGTCGTCAGACGCCCGCCATCGGCTTTCGACGTTTCTGCCACTGGCCGCCTCCCATCCCAAGTAGTCGAACGTTTTCAGGTCAATTGTGCGCCAATTAAAGGCGATGCATAAGCCCCGGTCGAGCGGAGTGCGGCAAAAAGGACTTTCAAAAATTTTCGGGGGAATGCACGAGCACTCCTTTCGATATCTTCATCTCAACAGTCGGGCAGGAGCGATCATGCGTTACGAACGGGACATGCGCGGTTACGGAGCCAATCCGCCAGACCCGAAATGGCCCGGCGGCGCCTATGTCGCGGTGCAGTTCGTCGTCAATTACGAAGAAGGCGGCGAGAACTGCGTGCTGCACGGCGACAAGGCTTCCGAAGCCTTCCTGTCCGAGATCGTCGGCGCCGCCCCCTGGCTCGGCCAGCGCCACTGGAACATGGAATCGATCTATGAATACGGCGCCCGCGCCGGCTTCTGGCGGCTCTACCGGCTGTTCACGCAAGCTGAGGTGCCGGTGACCTGCTACGGCGTCGCCACGGCGCTGGCACGCTCCCCCGATCAGGTCGCGGCGATGCAGGAGGCCGGCTGGGAGATCGCCTCGCACGGGCTGAAATGGATCGACTACCGCGACCATAGCGCGGAGGACGAGCGACGCGACCTCGAAGAGACGATCCGTCTGCATTACGAAGTGACCGGCGCGCGGCCGACCGGCTGGTACACCGGCCGCACTTCGGTCAGCACGGTGCGACTCGTCGCCGAGGAAGGCGGCTTCGATTACGTCTCCGACACATATGACGACGAATTGCCCTACTGGTTCGACCGGGGTGGTCTGGAGAAGCCGCAGCTCATCATCCCCTACACGCTCGACGCCAACGACATGCGCTTTGCCACGCCGCAGGGCTTCAATTCGGGCGACCAGTTCTTCGCCTATCTGAAGGACAGTTTCGACACGCTCTATGCGGAGGGCAAGGCGGGGCGGCCGCGCATGATGAACATCGGCCTGCATTGCCGGCTGGTCGGCCGTCCGGGCCGCGTGGCGGCGCTGAAGCGCTTCGTCGACTATGTGAAGTCGCATGACAAGGTGTGGCTGACCCGGCGCATCGATATCGCAAAACACTGGCGCGAGACGCACCCCTACCAGGCGCCGGCGCTGCGCCCGTCCCGGATGGAATTCGAGGAATTCGTGCATGCCTTCGGCGGGGTGTTCGAGCATTCGCCGTGGATCGCCGAGCGGGCCTACGAGCTGGAGCTCGGCCCGGCCCATGACAGCGCCGGCGGCCTGCACAACGCGCTCTGCCGCGTCTTCCGCGCGGCGACCGAAGCCGAGCGGCTTTCCGTGCTCAACGCCCATCCCGACCTCGCCGGCAAGCTGGCGGCGGCCAAGCGGCTGACGGCGGAATCGGCCAAGGAACAGGCCTCCGCCGGGCTCGACGCGCTGACCGACAAGGAGCGCGAGCTGTTTTCGAAGCTCAACGCCGCCTATGTCACGACCTTCGGCTTTCCCTTCATCATCGCGGTCAAGGGCAAGACCAAGGACCAGATCCTGGCGGAGTTCGAGGCGCGCATCGGCAACAGCCGCAGCAATGAATTCGAGACCGCGTGCAAACAAGTCGAGCGCATCGCGCTGCTTCGGCTGAAAGACATGCTTCCAAAATAGGCTTCAACACATGGACAGGATGAACATGGCCGAGCGAACCTATTACGCGCCGCATGGCGGCCATCCCGGTCAGCACGAGCTGTTGACCGGCCGCGCCGTCTTCACCGAAGCCTATGCGGTGATCCCCAAGGGCGTGATGCAGGACATCGTCACCAGCCCGCTGCCGTTCTGGGACAAGACGAGGGCCTGGATCATCGCAAGACCGCTTTCGGGTTTCGCCGAGACCTTTTCGCAGTACATCGTCGAGGTCCTGCCCGGCGGCGGCAGCGACCGGCCTGAGCTCGACCCCGAAGCCGAGGGCGTGCTGTTCGTGGTCGAGGGCGAGCTTACGGTCTCGCTTGCCGGCAAGAACCATGTGCTTCGCCCAGGCGGCTTCGCCTTCCTCCCGCCGGGCAGCGGCTGGACGGTGCGCAATGAGAGCAGCGGTGCGGTCCGCTTCCACTGGGTCCGCAAGGCCTATGAGGCGGTCGACGGCCTCGACGTTCCGGAAGCCTTCTTCAGCAGCGACAAGGAGGTCGAGCCGAGCCCGATGCCCGGCACGGGAGGCCACTGGGCGACGACGCGCTTCGTCGACCCGGCCGACATGCGCCACGATATGCATGTCACCATCGTCACGCTCAAACCCGGCGCGGTCATCCCCTTCGCCGAGACCCATGTCATGGAGCATGGGCTCTATGTGCTCGAAGGCAAGGCAGTCTATCGCCTCAATCAGGACTGGGTCGAGGTCGAGGCCGGCGACTTCATGTGGCTGCGCGCCTTTTGCCCGCAGGCCTGCTACGCCGGCGGTCCCGGGAATTTCCGCTACCTGCTATACAAGGACGTCAACCGGCACGCCAAGCTTGGCGGCGCCCTTGGGGCTCGCGCGCGGTGACCAAAATCGTGGCCCAGCCGCTGACACGCGAAAACTTCGCGCCGTTTGGCGACGTGATCGATATGGGCGGCGAGAACCGCTACCCGATCAATGGCGGCAAGGCGATGCGCTACCACGATCTCGCCACTGCCGAGGCCACCGGGCCGAATGCCAAGGTGCTGATCTCGATGGTGCGCGGCACCCCCTACGAGATGCCTCTGAAACTGACCATGGTCGAGCGCCATCCGCTCGGCAGCCAGGCCTTCATTCCGTTGTCGCCGCGGCCGTTCCTGGTTGTCGTCTGCCATGACACTCTGGACGGCCCAGGCGAGCCGCACGCCTTCATCACCGCGCCCGGGCAGGGCATCAACTACCGGCGCAACCTCTGGCACGGCGTGCTGACGCCGATCGGCGAGGAACAGGACTTCCTCATCGTCGATCGCGGCGGCGACGGCGCCAACCTCGAAGAGTGCCATTTCTCGCACCCTTACGAGATCCATCTTCCCTGAAAGCTGCCAGTTTTTCCCGATGACAGACATTTCGCTGATCGACCGCCTGCTCGACGTTATCGAGCACGATATCGTGCCGAAGACCGCTGAAGGCGTTGCCCATGGCAACAAACTCTTCGGCGCCGCCATCCTGCGGAAAGACAACCGCTCGCTGGTGCTCGCCGAAACCAACAACGAAATCGAAAATCCGCTCTGGCATGGCGAGATGCACTGCCTGAAGCGATTTTACGAAATGCCCAGGGCCCAGCGCGTCGACACCAGGGATGCGCTGTTCCTGGCCACGCACGAGCCCTGCTCGCTGTGCCTGTCGGCGATCACCTGGACCGGCTTCGACAATTTCTACTACCTCTTCAGCCACGAGGACTCGCGCGACAGCTTCGCCATCCCGCATGACCTGAAGATCCTGAAGGAGGTCTTCACACTCGATCCCGGCGACTACAACGCCGAGAACGCCTATTGGAAGAGCTTTTCCATACGCCGGCTGGTGCGCGCTTTGCCCGAGGCGGAACGCAGGCGGCTGGAGGCGCGCATTGCCAAGATCTCCGCACGCTATGACGCGCTGTCCGGCACATACCAGGCGAGCAAGGCCGACAACGACATTCCGCTGAACTGACGCTTTGAACTGACGCTTATTGACCAGCCGATTTCGCCGGCTGGCCCACGACGCCTCGGCGACGGTTCCATCATGTGCCTTGCATGAAAACCGTCACAGAATTCCCTCGCAAGGTCGTCGAATTTCCCGATATGGGCATCGTCATGCCGGATGGCTGCCGGCTGTCGGCGCGCATATGGATGCCTGAGGATGCCGGCGACAACCCGGTGCCGGCGGTCCTCGAGCATTTGCCCTACCGCAAGCGCGACGGCACCATCTTCCGCGATCAGCTGACGCATCCCTATTTCGCCGGACACGGCTATGCCTCGATCCGCGTCGACATGCGCGGCAACGGTGATTCCGAAGGGCTGATGGACGACGAATATTCCGAGCAGGAATTGCAGGACGCCTGCGACGTCATCGCCTGGGCGGCCGCGCAGCCCTGGTGCAACGGCAATGTCGGCATGATGGGCATATCCTGGGGCGGCTTCAATTGCCTGCAGGTCGCGGCAAAGCAGCCGCCTGCGCTGAAGGCGGTGATCAGCCTGTGCTCGACCGTCGACCGCTATGCCGACGACATCCACTACAAGGGCGGCTGCCTGCTGCTTGAGAATTTCGGCTGGGCCTCGACGATGCTCTCCTATTCGTCGCGGCCGCCGGATCCGGAAATCGCCGGCGGCAACCGCTGGCGCGATCTGTGGCTGAGCCGGCTGGAGAACCAGGCTTTTCTCGCGCCGCTTTGGCTCAGCCACCAGCATCGCGATGCCTACTGGAAACGCGGCTCGATCTGCGAGGACTTTTCGGCCGTTAAGGCGGCAGTGCTGTCGATCGGCGGTTGGCATGACGGCTACCGCAACACGATCTCCAATCTGGTCACCAACATCCAGGCGCCGGTGAAGGGCATCGTCGGCCCCTGGATCCACAAATATCCGCATTACGCGGCACCCAATCCGGCCATCGGTTTCCTGCAGGAGGCGCTGCGCTGGTGGGACCGCTGGCTGAAGAGCGCGGCGACCGGCGTCGAGGCCGACCCGGACTACCGCGCCTATGTGATGGACAGCGTGCGTCCGGCCCGCTGGCATCCCGAACGGCCAGGCCGCTGGGTTGCGGAACAGCAATGGCCCTCGCCCGACATCAAGATGAAGGCAACCGAGCTCATTCCCGAAGGCGCCGGGCCGGCAATCGTCGCCTCGCCGCAAAGTTGCGGGCTTGCGGGCGGCGAGTATTTTCCCTTCACCTTCGGTCCGGAACTGCCGGGCGACCAGCGCCCCGACGACGCGCTTTCGGTATGCTTCGACCAGGTCGAACTCGAGGAGGCGATCGACATCGTCGGCGCGCCTGAAGTCGAAGTACGGGTTGCCTCGGACCGCCGCCAGGCCAACCTCGCGGTGCGTCTCTGCGACGTGCATCCGGACGGCGCCTCGGAGCTGATCTCCTATGGCGTGCTCAACCTCACCCACCGCAACTCGCACGAGTTCCCGGAAGCGCTGGTGCCAGGCGAGACGGTTTCGGCACGCGTCGTGCTCGACCAGTGCGCCTACCGGGTGCCGGCCGGCCACCTGCTGCGGGTCGCCGTCTCGACGGCCTACTGGCCGATGATCTGGCCGTCGCCGGAGCCGGCGACGCTCGAACTGTCGGCCGCGACGCTCAAGCTGCCGCTGCGTCCGCCGGCGACGGCCGACGAGGTGTCGTTTCCCGAACCGGAAGGGGCTACGCCCTGGGCGACCGAGACGATCAGGCCGACCAATTCCGAACGGCATATTGACCGCAACGAAAAGACCGGCGTCGTCACGCTTGCCGTAACGGACGATTTCGGCGAGGTGCGCGACCTGGAGCACGGGCTGGTCCACGGCAGCATGGTCCGGGAGACATGGGCGATCCAACCCGACGATCCGCTGTCGGCGACGGGCAGCACGCATTGGACGCAGACATTGTCGCGAAATGAATGGTCGGTGCGGACCGAGACCTTCGCTGAGATGCGCTCGGACGCGCAAGACTTCATCCTCAACGCCAGAATCGAGGCCTATGAGGGCGAAAAGCTGGTGTTTGAACGCGATTTCAAACAGACGATTCCCCGCGCTCTCGTGTGAGCGCTTACAAGATTGGTCCAAATGCGACGCGCCATTTACGCCACGGCATGTCGCATTCGGTCTTGCTTACAGCTTTCCGTTGCGCTCATTATCCCTCACAAGAACAAGAACCGACCACATGGTCGTACCATCAGAGTGAGGAACCCATAATGACAAACGAACTCGACTATCTCAGCCGGCGCGTCGCTGCCGGAAAGCTCAGCCGCCGCGACTTCCTTGGCCGCGCCGCCGCGCTCGGCGTCACCGCGCCCTTCGCCAACTCGCTGCTTTCGAGCGCTGCCCGGGCTGCCGGCCCCGTCAAGGGCGGCACGTTGAAGGCCGGCCTGGTCGGCGGTGAATCCACCAACAGCCTCGACCCGGCGCTGATGATGACCCAGGTGCCCTTCGCCTTCGGCAAGTGCTGGGGCGAAATGATCGTCGAACTGTCGCCCGACGGCAAGCTCGAGAACCGCATCGCCGAGGAAATCGGCTCTTCCGACGACGCCAAGGTCTGGACGCTCAAGATCCGCGACGGCATCGAATTCCACAACGGCAAGACGGTGACCGCCCAGGACGTGGCCGCCACGCTGGAGCGCCATTCGGACGAGAAGTCGAAGTCCGGCGCGCTCGGCTACATGAAGGGCATCGAGACCATCAAGGTTAACGGTAAGGAAGTGGTCCTGACCCTGAAGGAAGCCAACGCCGACCTTCCCTATCTGCTCAGCGACTATCACCTGATCGTGCAGCCGAATGGCGGCAAGGACAAACCCGATGCCGGCATCAGCGCCGGCCCTTACAAGGTCAAGGTCAACGAGCCCGGCGTGCGCCATGTCGGCGAACGCTTCGCCAACTACTGGCAGGGCGACAAGATGGGCCATGCCGACCAGGTCGAAGTCGTCGTCATCAACGACGCGACGGCGCGCACGGCGGCCCTGCAGGGCGGTCAGGTCAACATGATCAACCGCGTCGAGCCGAAGATCGTCGACCTGATCAAGCGCGTGCGGGGCGTCACCATCCGCAACCACTCCGGTCCCGGCCACTACGTGTTCATCATGCATTGCAACACGGCGCCGTTCGACAACAACGACCTCAGGATGGCGCTGAAGCTGGCGATCAACCGCGAAGAGATGCTGAACAAGGTGCTGCGCGGCTACGGCTCGCTCGGCAACGACTTCCCGATCAACGCCTCCTACCCGCTGTTCACAGAGATCGAGCAGCGCAAATACGATCCCGACAAGGCCAAGTTCCACTACAAGAAGTCGGGTCACGACGGCGCCGTGCTGCTCAGGACGTCGGACGTCGCCTTCCCCGGCGCGGTCGATGCCGCGCAGCTCTATCAGCAGAGCGCGGCCAAGGCCGGCATCAAGCTGGAAATCAAGCGCGAGCCCGGCGACGGCTACTGGAACGAAGTCTGGAACAAGCAGCCCTTCTGCGCTTCCTATTGGGGCGGCCGCTCGACGCAGGACCAAATGTACTCGACCGCCTACCTGTCGAGCGCCGACTGGAACGACACGCGGTTCAAGCGGCCGGACTTCGACAAGATGGTGCTGGCGGCGCGCGCCGAGCTCGACGAGGCCAAGCGCAAGCAGATGTACCATGACATGGCTGTGATGGTGCGTGACGAGGGCGGCTTGATTCTGCCGATGTTCAACCAGTTCATCGACGCAACTGGTCCCAAAGTCGGTGGCTGGGTGGACGATCCGCATCAGGAGCTGATGAACGGCTACGCCTTGGCGAAGTGCTGGATGGAAGCCTAAGGTCCGGCCTTGCGGAGATGTCCTCACCCGTCGTGAAACTGGTGGCCCAGCGCGTTGCGCTGGGCATCCTCCTTCTGCTGGCCGTTTCGGTCCTGATCTTCGCCGGCACGCAGATCCTGCCCGGCGACGTCGCCCAAGCCATCCTCGGACAATCGGCGACGCCGGAGTCGCTCGCCAATCTGCGCGAACAGCTCGGGCTCAATCAGCCTGCCTATATCCGCTACTTCCACTGGCTGGGCGGCGTGCTCACCGGCGATCTCGGCACTGCCATGTCGAGCGGCCAGGACATCGCGACATCGATCAAGGAACGGCTGTGGAACACCTTGTTCCTGGCCTTCTGGGCGGCAATCGTGGCCATTCCGCTGGCGATCACGCTTGGCCTGATCGCGGTGCGCTACCGCAATGGCTGGGTCGACAAGATGATCTCCGGCGTGGCGCTCGCCTCGACCTCGTTCCCCGAATTCTTCATCGGCTACCTGCTGGTCTTCTACTTCGCGGTCGAGCATCAATGGTTCCCAGCCATCTCGACCGTCTATGACGGAATGTCGTTAGGCGAGCGGTTGCAGGCGATCGCGCTGCCGGCGGCGGCGCTGACGCTGGTGGTGCTGGCCCACATGATGCGCATGACGCGAGCGGCGATCCTCAACGTCATGCAATCGGCCTATGTCGAGACGGCGGAGCTCAAGGGGCTCTCGGCTTTCGCGGTCATTCGCAAGCATGCCTTCCCGAACGCGATCGCGCCGATCATCAATGTCGTCATGCTGAACCTCGCCTATCTCGTGGTCGGCGTCGTCGTGGTCGAGGTGATTTTCGTCTATCCGGGCATGGGGCAATATCTCGTCGACCATGTCACCAAGCGCGACGTTCCCGTCGTCCAGGCGGTCGGCCTGATCTTTGCGGCCGTCTATATCGCCCTCAACATCATCGCGGACATTGCGGCGATCGTCGCCAATCCGCGGCTCAGGCATCCGAAGTAGGGGGCGCCGGTATGCTCGATATCAGACGCACTCCTGTCGCGGCGCTGATCGGCATTGTGCTGACGACGCTGTTCGTGCTGGCGGCGGTCTTGGCGCCATGGATCGCCCCGCACGGCAATGCCGAGATCGTCAGCGACGTCCCTTGGGAACCGATGTCATCGGTGCACCTGTTGGGCACCGACAATCTTGGCCGCGATCTCTTGTCCCGCATGATCTATGGCGCCCGCATCACGCTGTTCATCGCCGTGCTGGCCACCGCGCTGTCCTTTTCGCTCGGCGCCATTCTGGGCTTCTCGGCGGCGGTGTTCGGCGGCTGGTTCGACACGATGCTGTCGCGCCTCGTCGACCTGCTGATGTCGATCCCGACGTTGATCATGGGCCTGGTCGTCCTGTCGGTGCTGCCGTCCAACCTGGTGACGCTGATCCTGGTGATGGGCATCCTCGATTCGACCCGTGTCTACCGCTTGTCGCGCGCGGTGGCGGTGGACATCAACGTCATGGACTATGTCGAGGCCGCGAAACTGCGCGGCGAAGGCAGCGGCTGGATCATTTTCCGCGAGATTCTGCCGAACGCGCTGTCGCCCCTGGTCTCGGAACTCGGCCTGCGCTTCATCTATGCGGTGCTTTTCCTGTCGACGCTCTCCTTCCTCGGCCTCGGCGTGCAGCCGCCGGACGCCGACTGGGGCGGCATGGTGAAGGAGAACAAGGACGGCATCGTCTTCGGCATCCCGGCGGCGCTCATCCCGGCGGCGGCGATCGCAGCGCTGGCGATCTCGGTCAACCTTGTCGCCGACTGGGTGCTCAACCGCACGACCAGCCTGAAGGGAGGGCGCGGGTGATGGCTGACAGCAAAGCAAATTCCGGCCGACTCCTCGACATCCGCAATCTGCGCATCGAGGCGACCGTCTACCCGCCCGGCGAGGCGCCCAAGACCATCACCCTTGTCCATGATGTCTCGCTGACGCTGGAGAAGGGCAAGGTGCTCGGCTTGATCGGCGAATCCGGCGCCGGCAAGTCGACGATCGGCCTGTCCTCCATGGGTTATGGCCGGGGCGGCGTGCGCATTACGGGCGGCGAGGTGATCCTCAACGGCCGCGATATACTGAAGGGCGGCAAGGAGGGCTTGCGCAAGCTGCGCGGCCGCGAAGTGTGCTATGTCGCCCAGTCGGCGGCGGCGGCCTTCAATCCGGCGCACCGGCTGATGGACCAGGTGGTGGAGGCGACGCTTCTGCACGGCACGGCAACCCGGGCCGAGGCCGAAAAGCGAGCCGTCGCGCTGTTCAAGAAGCTCAGCCTGCCCAATCCGGAAACGATCGGTGAGCGCTTCCCCCACCAGGTCTCCGGCGGCCAGTTGCAGCGCGTCATGACGGCGATGGCGCTTTGCTCCGAGCCCGACCTGATCGTCTTCGACGAGCCGACCACGGCGCTCGACGTGACGACGCAGATCGATGTGCTGGCGGCGATCAAGGACGCCATCCGCGATACCCATGTGGCGGCTTTATACATCACCCACGACCTCGCCGTGGTGGCGCAGGTAGCGGACGAGATCATGGTGCTGCGCCATGGCCGGCTGGTCGAATGGGGCGGTACTCGCCAGATCATCAAGGAGCCGCGCCAGGAATATACCAACGCGCTGGTCTCGGTGCATGAGATCGAGCACAACGAACAGCAGCCCGGCACCACACCGATGCTCTCGGTGAAGAACGTGACGGCCGCCTATGGCGGCGGTCTCGTCAAGGTGCTGAAGAACGTCTCGGTCGACATCTACCCGGGCCAGACGCTGGCCGTCGTCGGCGAGAGCGGTTCCGGCAAATCGACGCTGGCGCGCGCCATCACCGGCCTCCTGCCGCCCGAGCAGGGCAGCGTCTTCTTCGACGGCCGAACGCTTGGCAACAGGCTCGCCGACCGGCCGAAGGAGGATCTGCGCCAGTTGCAGATGATCTACCAGATGGCCGATGTCGCGATGAACCCGCGCCAGACCGTGGGAACGATCATCGGCCGGCCGCTCGAGTTCTATTTCGGCATAAGAGGCCGCGAGCGCGACAAGCGCGTCGCCGAGCTGCTCGACCAGATCGAGATGGGAAAGGGCTTCATCGACCGCTATCCGGCCGAGCTTTCGGGCGGCCAGAAGCAGCGCGTCTGCATCGCCCGTTCGCTCGCCGCCAAGCCGAAGCTGATCATCTGCGACGAGGTGACCTCGGCGCTCGATCCGCTGGTCGCCCACGGCATCCTCAAGCTGCTGCTCAACCTGCAGCAGATCGAGAAAGTGGCTTATCTCTTCATCACCCACGACCTCGCGACAGTGAAGTCGATCGCCGATTCGATCGCGGTCATGTATCGCGGCGAGGTCGTCCGCTACGGCTCCAAGAGCAAGGTGCTGGCGCCGCCCTTCGATGCCTATACCGACCTTCTCTTGTCCTCCGTCCCCGAAATGGAGATCGGCTGGCTGGAAAAGGCGATTGCCGGCCGGCGCATGGAAAGCGCCGGCAACTAAGCTGGCTAGCTCTTCGCTGCACTTCTCGGACTTGGCCGGACCGGTCAAGCCCGCCGATCTCTCCCGCCAGACCGCATGGAATTGCCCGTGGCGCTTAAATCCAAATTGCTGCTCATCATCCTTGACGGCGTGCCCTACCGGAACTGGCGCCGGCTCATGGGCAATCTCGAAGGCTGGGTACAGTCTGGTGAGGCGCAAGTGTGGAGAATGCGCTCCGTGCTGCCGTCAACATCGGCCTGCTGCTACGCCTCGATCCATACCGGGGTCACGCCGCAGGTTCATGGCATCCTCTCCAACGAGAACCGGTTCCGGGTCAGGCAGCCCGATATCTTCTCGGAGGTCAGCAAGGCCGGCGGCAGGACCGGGGCGGTGACGCATTCCTACTGGTCGGAATTCTTCCGCTCCTATCCATTCGATCTCGTCGAGGACATGGAATTCGACGAGTCTGGCGGGCCGATCACGCATGGCCGCTTCCACACCATGACCGGCTACAATCTCAAGAACCAGATGACGCCGAGCGATGTCGACCTGTTCGCGACATTGACCATGCTCACCCGCCGCCACCGCATCGACTACGGCATCCTGCACAGCTGCACGCTGGACTCGATGGGCCATCGCTTCGGCCACAACTGCCACGAGATGGATCATGCCTGCTACGCGATGGACGGTATGCTCGCCGCCTTCCTGCCCGGTTGGCGCGAAGCCGGCTATGAAGTCATCGTCACCGCCGATCACGGCCAGACCGACCGCGGCCATCACGGCGGGCATGACGACGAGATGCAGGATTTCGCGCTCTACTATTTCGGGCCGGCGAAGGGTCCAGAAGCCGACGCGCTGCTCGACCAGCTGCAGCTCGCGCCGACGGTGCTGAGCCGGCTCGGCGTGGAGGTGCCGGCGACGATGAAGGGGAAGGTGTTTTTGATTTAGCTCCCCCTTCTCCCCTTGTGGGAGAAAGTGTCGCCAAAGGCGACGGATGAGGGGTGTTCCAGTGAACGCCAACACCTACTCCGCTGGAACACCCCTCAACCCGTCTCGGCGCTCCGCGCCGATCCACCTTCTCCCACAAGGGGAGAAGGGGGAGCCACCTCTGGCAACGCTCATCTTCTTCGGTTAGCTTCCGAAAATTCCCTGGCGGAGGATGAACCTTTTTGGACCGACCAGCGACAGAGCCACGAGGAGCCAGGCGGCTCGACCGGCCATGAACGCGGCGACCGAAACCGATCGCGCGCTTGTAGACCGGGTCGCGAAGGGCGACCGGGCGGCCGTGCGGCTCCTGTTCATGCGTCACCACGCGCGGATCTACCGTTTCGTGGCGCGCCAGACGGGATCGGACATGATGGCCGACGATATCACCAACGAGGTCTTTCTCGAGCTGTGGCGCCAAGCGCCGAGCTTCGAAGGCCGCTCCGAAGTCTCGACCTGGCTGCTCGGCATCGCCCGCTTCAAGGCACTGTCCTTGCTGCGCAAGAAGAAGGAAGACTGGATCGACGACGATGACGCGGCGCAGGTTCCCGACAGCGCCGACACGCCGGAAGTGGTCACCATGAAGGAAGACAAGGCCGCCGCCTTGCGCCGCTTTGTCGATGCCTTGCCGGAGGAACACCGCACGGTGATCGACCTTGCCTATTACCATGGCCAGTCGGTGACCGAGATCGGCGAGGTGCTCAACATCCCGGTTGCCACTGTCAAGACCAGGATGTTCTACGCCCGCAAGAAACTCGGCGAGGCCTTCAAGGCGGCCGGTTACGACAGGGGGTGGCCATGAGCGCCGCTGAAAAGATGTCGCGCCGCGACGAGATGGAGACGTTGCTGCCGTTTTACCTCAACGGTTCGCTGGAAGGCGCAGAACTCGAAGCCGTCGAGGAATGGCTGGCCTCCGATCCTGCGGCGATTGCCGCGCTCGGCGAGGCGGAAGCCGAATTCTCCGGCACCGCCGCCGCCAACGAGGCGATCCGACCGCCGGCCGACGCGCTCTCCCGCTTTGCAAGGGCGCTCGACGCCGAGGCCGGTCCGGCGCGCACGCCCCCCGGCCAGTCATGGCTGGCGAAGGTCTTCGGCCGGGTCACGGCAATCCCGTCGGGTGTCGCTTGGGCGGCGGCCGCGGCGCTGCTTGCACTGGTCGTCGCGCAGTCTTTCGAGCGGCCGGGCGGCAAGCGCAACGACTTTGAAATCGCCGGCGCTCAGGATGATCTAGCAAACCTGCCCTTCGCCCTGGTCAAGTTCAAGCCGGATGCCAGGATGTCGGATATCGCCGCCTTCCTTGGGCAGAACGGGCTGAAGATCGCCGGCGGGCCGACCGCCGACGATGTGTTTCACGTGACAATCCCGGCCAGCACGGCGGCCGACTACGACAAGCTCGTCGGCCTTATTGCCGCCCAGCCTTTCGCGGAAGCTGTGGTGCAGGGAAGGAAACCGGTCGATGGCGGCTAAGGCGGTCGTTCTTCATGCGGCAATCCTCGCGGCGACATTTGTAGGCGCTCCCGCCGTGGCGCAGACCAACGATCCGAACCTCTCGCAAAAGCAGATCGACTGCCTCAACCGCACGACGGCGGCCGGCGCTGACTGCGACGAGGACGGCGTCAGGAATGGCGGCGGGAAATCCGGCGCGGGCAATGCCGCCGTTGGCGCCGTGTTCCTGCCGGCGCTGATCGTCGACCTGTTCCCGAATCCGCCGGCACGGCCGACGCCTGCGCCAACGCAGCCGGCGCCTCCAAAGAGTCCAACAAGCACAGCGGCGCCCGCTCCGCCGCCAAGCGGCCCCATCACATCGCCTACCGGGCTCAATGTCGTCGCGCCGCCGCGTGCGGTCAGTGGCGAGTTCGTGCCCGACGAGGTGCTGGTGACGGTCGCCGGCGATGCCGGCGCGGTGCAGCAGATCGCCACCACCTTCGGCCTTCAGGTGCGCTCGCAGCGCCAGTCGCGGCTGCTCGGCACAACGCTGGTGCGCTACGGCATTCCGGACGGACGGCCGGTCGGCGTCGTGCTGGCGCAGCTTGCCGCCGACGGGCGCACGCAGCGGCGTGAGCCCAACCACATCTATTCGCTGCAGCAGGCAGCCGGCATCGTGAACTATGCCTTCGAGCGCATCGCGCTCGATTCGAAACAGGCGAGCGGCGAGAACGTGCGCGTCGCCGTCATCGACACCGGCATCGACGATACCAACCCAGCGCTAAAAGGCGTGATCGCCGACCAGTTCGACGCCATGCCGAACGTGCCGATCAAGAAGCGCGACCATGGCACCTCCGTCGACGGGCTGATCGCCGGCGTCGGCGCGCTGGAAGGCATCGCGCCGGGCGCCAAGATCTATCACGCACGAGCCTTCGAAGGCGGCAAGTCGAGTATGGACGTCATCCTGTCGGCGCTCGACTGGGCGGCGGAACAGGACGTGCGCATCATCAATATGAGCTTCGTCGGGCCGAAGAACGACCTGCTCGGCACGGCTTGCCGCAATGCGCGCGCGCTCGGCATGGTGCTGGTCGCAGCGGCCGGCAACAACGGGCCGAAGGCGCCTTACGGCTATCCGGCAGCCTTCGACGGCGTCATCGCGGTCACCGCGACCGACGCCAAGGACGGGCTGATGCCGCAAGCCAATCGCGGCGCCTATGTCTTCCTCTCGGCGCCGGGCGTTGAGATGGTTGCGCCGAGCGGCACCGGCTCGGACGTGGTGACCGGCACCTCCTTCGCCGCCGCGATCGTCTCAGGCGCGATCGCCAACCTGATCCATGCCGCGCCCGACCGCTCGGCCGATGAGATCGAGAAGGCGCTGGCGGCCACGGCCAAGGATCTCGGCCCGAAGGGGCGGGACAATGACTTCGGCTATGGGCTGTTGGATATAAAAGCAGCTGGGGCTGCGAAGAAATAGGCTCCCGAAAATCTGTGGCGCCGGCGGGACAGCACCCCCCTCTGGCCTGCCGGCCATCTCCCCCGCAAGGGGGGAGATCAGCAGTTTCAGCGCCGACCCCGCTCCTCAAAGTCGAGTATTGGCGAATACGGCTGCGACGTCCAATCTCCCCCCTTGCGGGGGAGATGTCCGGCAGGACAGAGGGGGGTGCGACGGAACTCAACGCGTCTCGTCTGTCGGAACACGATACCTACACCGGCGCGCCGGCCACCGACCCCCGCACCACCAGATCGACCGGCCAGACCTCGCCGCGCGCGCCCTCTTCCAGCCCTGATATGCGCGCCGCCAACCGCTCGGCAACACGCGCGCCGGCAAGGCGGATCGAGCAGCGCGTGGTCGACAGCGGCACCGGGAAATTCTCCGGCCGCAGCCAGGGAAAGACGTCGTCATGGGCGACCAGCGACAGATCGCCCGGAATGGTCAGGCCGAGATCGCGCACGGCGCGGACAACGCCGAGCGCCATGATGAGACTGGAGCAGACGATCGCCGTCGGGGCTCCGCTTTCTTCGAGCAGGCGGCGGGCGGCGCGATAGCCATTTTCCTCGGTCATGGTCGTGGAACAGATGTGGCGCTCGCCCAGTGTCAGTCCGCTGGCGGCAAGCGCCCGGCGCACGCCGCGCTCGCGATGGATGGCGAAGGTCTCGCGGTCATCGCCGTTGATCAGCGCCAGCCGCTTGTGGCCGAGCTGGACGAGAAGCCTGGCCGCTTCGTGGAAGGCGCCCTCGTTGTCGATATCGAGATAGGGATAGTCGAACTCAAAGCCCTCGCTGCGGCCATGGACGATGAAGGGGATGCCCAGCGTGTTGACCAGCGCCAGCCGCCGGTCGGCCGGGCGTGGCGAGGAAATGTAGACGGCGTCGACCTGCCGGTTGGCGACGATGCGCCGATAGGTCGTCTCCTGGTCGTCGGCGTCGGCCGGCGAGAGCACCAGATCGAGCTCGTGCGAGCGGGCATAGTCGCCGAGACCAGAAAGAAACTCGACGAAATGCGGATCGATGTCGACGGCGTTGCCGGTCGGCAGCACATAGCCGATCATTCCCGATTTGCCGGTGGCCAGCCGCCGCGCGCTGGGGTTCGGCCGGTAGCCGTGGCGCTTAGCGGCATCCATCACGCGACGCCGCGTCTCCTCGCTGACCTCCGGGTAGCCGTTCAGCGCCCGGCTTACCGTGGTTTGCGAAAGCGACAGCATGTGCGAGAGTTGCTTGAGGTTCATCGAGGCCTCCAGCCTCAAAGCGCTTTCAATTTGAATCGATCCGAGGATCGCTGGCACCGTCGTCGGAACGTCATGACCTTAGGGGCCGCCACAGGCAGTTTGAAGCCGAAATTGCTGCTGCAGCGCCAAAAAAGCTTGCTGCATTGCACTTTTTCCTTCACTCGCAAGCGGGTTTAAATCGATTAGCACGGCCGACCTCTTGACTTCCGCATGATTCAATGGCGAGATCAGATTTAGCCAAAGCGCTTTGGAAGACTCTTCGAAAGGTTGCGGTTGCCTTCTCGCTGAGTCACAGTTCCGTGGGCGTCGGCGGACGAGATGGAGGTTTCGTCCGAACTGTCTCAACACTGGGAGGACTGCCATGAAGAAAATGCTTCTCTTGGGTGCTGCGTTCGCTGCGCTCACCCTTGGCCTGCCGGCACATGCCGAACTGAAATTCAAGCCGGGCGAGGATTCGAAGTTTCATTGGGCGAATTACGACGATCTCAAGAAGGTCGACCTCAAGGGCGAAACGCTGACCATCTTCGGTCCGTGGCGCGGCGAGGACGAGACGCTCGTGCGTTCGGTGCTCGACTATTTCTCCGAGGCGACGGGAGCAGAGGTCAAATACTCCTCGTCCGAGAATTATGAGCAGCAGATCGTCATCGACACACAGGCCGGCAGCCCGCCCAACATCGCCATCCTGCCACAGCCGGGACTGATCCAGGATCTCGCTTCCAAGGGTGTGCTGACCCCGCTGGGCGACGACGTCGCCGCCTGGATCAAGGAAAATTATGCCGCCGGCGACTCCTGGGCCAAGCTCGGCACTTATACGGGCAAGGACGGCAAGCCGGGCTTCTATGCCTTTCCATACAAGATCGACGTGAAAGGTCTGGTCTGGTACTCGCCAGATAATTTCGAGGAGGCCGGCTACAAAGTTCCGAAGACCCAGGAGGAACTGGCCGATCTCGAAAAGAAGATCATTGCCGACGGCGGCAAGCCCTGGTGCATTGGGCTGGGTTCGGGCGGCGCCACCGGCTGGCCGGCGACCGACTGGGTCGAGGACATCATGCTGCGCACCCAGCCGCCGGAAGTCTACGACAAATGGGTGAAGAACGAGATTCCCTTCACCGATCCGGCCGTGGTCAACGCCCTCGACATCTTCGGCAAGATCGCAACCGACGACAAGATGGTCGACGGCGGTGCCAAGGCAGTCGCGGCAACCGACTTCCGCGACAGCCCAAAGGGCCTCTTTACGGTGCCGCCGAAGTGCTACATGCACCATCAGGCATCGTTCATTCCTTCCTTCTTCCCGGAGAATGTGAAGCTCGGCCAGGATGCGGACTTCTTCCCGTACCCGCCCTACGCCTCGAAGCCGGAACTGGGCACGCCGCTGGAAGTGGCCGGAACGCTGGTGATGATCACCAAGGATTCCAGGGCTTCGCGTGAGTTCATCAAGTTCCTCGAGATGCCGCTCGCGCATGAATTGTGGATGGCGCAGAAGAGCTTCGTCACGCCCTTCAAGGGAGCCAACAAGGACGCCTATGGCAGCGACGCGCTGAAGAAGCAGGGCGAGATCCTGGTCGGGGCCACCACGGTGCGTTTCGATGGCTCGGACCTGATGCCCGGCAAGGTCGGCGCAGGCTCCTTCTGGACCGGCATGATCGACCTGGTCGGCGGCAAGTCCGCCCAGGACGTCGCCGCCGATATCCAGAAGAGCTGGGATGCCATCAAGTAAGCAGAGAGGCCGCCGCGCGCGACCCGAGACTTTCCTCATCCTCCTACTGGATCCGGGCTACGGCCCGGGTCCGACCGGCAACGCACGCCGGAAGCCTTCGCGTTCCGAATAACTGAAAGTCGGCGCATGCGGCTGCCAGCCTTGGCCGGCCGGTCATGCCCAGGGAGAGGGACCCATGGCGGCTCAGATTTTCTCGGCCATATTCGTCATCATCATCGGCGTCGGCGGCTGTGTCGCGTATTTCTGGGGCGCCAACAAGCTGCTCGATCTCATCTTTCCGTCGCGCGGCGTCTCCGGCAGCGCCGCCGTCGACAATCTGCGCCGGCAAGGGCTGGTGCGGCCATGGCTGTTCGTCGGGCCGGCGATGATCATCCTGACCATCTATCTGATCTATCCGGTGATCGAGACGCTGCGGCTCTCTTTTCTCGACCGCGGCGGCGAGCACTTCGTCGGCCTCGCCAACTACCAATGGGCGTTCAGCGACCAGGATTTCCGCAACTCGATTTTCAACAACATCCTATGGCTGGCGGTGGTGCCGGCGGCCTGCACCTTCCTCGGCCTGATCATCGCCGTGCTCACCGACAAGATCTGGTGGGGGACGATCGCCAAGAGCCTGATCTTCCTGCCGCTGGCGATCTCTTTCGTCGGCGCCAGCGTGATCTGGAAATTCATCTACGAGTATCGCGGCGAGGGGCAGGTGCAGATCGGCCTGCTCAACGCCATCATCCAGTATTTCGGCGGCCAGCCGCAGGTCTGGATATCGCTGCCGTTCTGGAACAATTTCTTCCTGATGGTGATCCTGATCTGGATCCAGACAGGGTTCGCCATGGTGATCCTGTCGTCGGCCTTGCGCGGCATTCCGGAAGAGACGCTGGAGGCGGCCGTGATCGACGGCGCCAACCCGTTCCAGATCTTCTGGAAGATCATGGTGCCGCAGATCTGGGGGACGATCGCAGTTGTCTGGACCACCATCACCATCCTGGTGCTGAAAGTGTTCGACATCGTGCTGACCATGACCAA
Source organism: Mesorhizobium sp. WSM4989 (assembly GCF_029625795.1). Taxonomy (NCBI): domain Bacteria; kingdom Pseudomonadati; phylum Pseudomonadota; class Alphaproteobacteria; order Hyphomicrobiales; family Phyllobacteriaceae; genus Mesorhizobium; species Mesorhizobium sp. WSM4989. Next base: position 1,990,077 of record NZ_JARTVN010000001.1, read on the forward strand.
CGGCCAATGGAACAGCCAGGTGCTCGCCAATCTGATGTTCGACTGGATGTTCCGCGGCGGCGGCGATTTCGGCCGCGGTGCCACGATCGCCATCATCATCATGATCGCGGTCATCCCGATCATGGTCTGGAACATTCGCCAGGCCAACAAAGAGACGGGAGGACACTGAGATGGCTGCGACCCGCGGAAAGTCCTTCGTCGGCCGATTCGGCGTTCATCTCGCCGTGCTGGTCTTCGTCGTCATCTGGACCATCCCGACACTCGGCATCCTCGTGTCGTCGCTGCGCGACAAGGACCAGATCATCGCGTCGGGTTGGTGGAACTCCTTCTCAAGCTCCAGCCAGACCGAGGCTGGGCGTCTGCCGGCTGCGTCCGCACAAACCCAGAAGGACGGCAAATACGTCATCGAAGGCAACGTCTTCGGCGACGGCGCCAAGCGTGCGATCAGCGCCTTCGGCACCAAGGCGGCGGCGCCGACACAATACAAGGCCGGCACGGCTGCCGATCTCGGCGATGGGGTGTCGCTGCAGGTCAACGCCGACGGCACCTTCGTGCTGTCTTCGCCGAAGGCCTTCGAAGGCGATCGCGGCCAGCGCGTCTACTATGCATCCTCGGCGCCGCCGAAATTCACCACGGAAAACTACGAGAACGTGCTTCTGTCGCAAGGCATCGGCCGCTCCTTCATGAACTCGCTGACCGTGACCATTCCGGCGACAGTGATCCCGATTCTGATCGCCGCCTTCGCCGCCTATGCGTTGGCCTGGATGCGCTTTCCCGGACGGGCGCTGCTGATTGCGGTGATCATCGGCCTGTTGGTGGTGCCGCTGCAGATGTCGCTGATCCCGCTGCTCAAGCTCTACAACGGCGTCGGGACCTTCTTCGGCGTGCCGTCGAAAACCTATCTCGGCATCTGGCTGGCGCATACCGGCTTCGGCCTGCCCTTCGCCATCTACCTGCTCAGAAGCTATATCGCCGGCCTGCCGCGCGAGATCATGGAATCGGCACGGATCGACGGCGCCAGCGATTTCGAGATCTTCGTCAAGATCGTGCTGCCGCTGTCCTTCCCGGTGCTTGCCTCCTTCGCCATCTTTCAATTCCTGTGGGTGTGGAACGATCTGTTGGTGGCGATGGTTTTCCTCGGCACGGCGCCCGACCAGATCGTGCTGACGGCGCAACTCAACGCGCTGCTCGGCTCGAGAGGCGGCAATTGGGAAATCCTCACGACATCGGCCTTCATCACCATCATCGTGCCGCTGATCGTGTTCTTCTCACTGCAGCGCTATTTCGTCCGCGGGCTGCTTGCCGGCTCGGTGAAAGGAGGTTGAGACAATGCAATCGGCTTTGAAGACGAGTTCGAGACCGGACCCCGCCGTAGACCGCGACTGGTGGCGGGGCGCGGTGATCTACCAGATCTATCCGCGCTCTTATCAGGACTCGAACGGCGACGGCATCGGCGACCTGCAAGGCATTGTCCGGCGGCTGCCCTACATCGCCTCGCTCGGCGTCGACGCCATCTGGATCTCGCCCTTCTTCAAATCGCCGATGAAGGATTTCGGCTACGACGTGTCGGACTATTGCGACGTCGATCCGATGTTCGGCACGCTGGCCGACTTCGACGCCCTGGTGGCGGAAGCCCATCGGCTGGGCCTCAAGGTGATGATCGACGAGGTGCTGTCGCACACCGCCGACATCCACCCCTGGTTCAAGGAAAGCCGCTCCAGCCGGACCAATCCGAAAGCCGACTGGTATGTGTGGGCGGACGCCAAGCCCGACGGCACGCCGCCCAACAATTGGCTGTCGATCTTCGGCGGCTCGGCCTGGCAATGGGATACAAGCCGCCAGCAATATTACATGCATAATTTCCTGGCCGAGCAGCCCGATCTCAACTTCCACAACGCCGAGGTTCAGGACGCGCTGCTCAACATCACCCGCTTCTGGCTGGAGCGCGGCGTCGACGGCTTTCGGCTCGACACCATCAATTTCTACTTCCACAGCCTGGGGCTGGAGGACAACCCGCCGCTGCCGCCGGAAGAGCGCAACGACCAGACGGCGCCGGCCGTGAATCCCTACAATTACCAGGACCATATCTACGACAAGAGCCGGCCGGAGAATCTCGGTTTCCTTGAACGCTTCCGCGCGCTGCTCGACGAATATCCGGCGCAGGCCGCCGTCGGCGAGGTCGGCGATTCGCAGCGCGGGCTGGAAGTGGTGGCCGCCTACACCGCCGACGGCAAGCGCGTTCACATGTGCTATTCCTTCGACTTCCTGGCACCGGAAAAGATCAGCGCCGCCAAGGTGCGGGCGGTGCTGGAGGCCTTCGGCCGGGTCGCCAGAGACGGCTGGTCCTGCTGGGCGTTCTCCAATCATGACGTGATGCGCGTGGCCTCGCGCTGGGCCGCCAACGAAGCCGATCCGAGCGCCTATCTCAAGGTGATCTCGGCGCTGTTGATGTCGCTGCGCGGCTCGGTCTGCATCTATCAGGGCGAAGAGCTCGGCCTCGGCGAGGCGGAACTGAAATTCGAGGACCTGCAAGACCCCTACGGCATCCGTTTCTGGCCGGAATTCAAGGGCCGCGACGGCTGCCGCACGCCGATGGTGTGGGATGCGGCGGCCAAGAATGGCGGCTTCTCGACCGCCAAGCCCTGGCTGCCGGTGCCGGGCAAGCATCTGGCGCAAGCCGTGAATGTGCAGCAGGGCGATCCGGGCTCGCTGCTCGAGCATTACCGGCGCTTTCTCGCCTTCCGGCGTCAGCATCCGGCGCTGGGCAAGGGCGAAATCGACTTTATCGAAAGCGATGGCGACACCGTCGCCTTCACGCGCCGCGAAGGCAACGAGCGCATCGCCTGCGTCTTCAACCTCGGCAGCAAGCCGGCCGAAGTTGATCTCGGCAAGGGCTCGCTGCAGCCCTTGCCGGGACACGGCTTTTCGGGACAAGGTGGCACCGGGCCCATCCGCCTTGGCGGCTATGGTGCCTGGTTCGGGCGGATCGACTGAGTTGAGAACAGACAATCACTGGAGAGGAAACCATGGCCGATGTCACGCTGAACCAGGTGAAGAAATCATACGGCAACCTCAACATTCTCCACGGCATCGACCTCGACATCAAATCGGGCGAGTTCATCGTGTTCGTCGGGCCGTCGGGCTGCGGCAAGTCGACCTTGCTGAGGTCGATTGCCGGTCTCGAGGAAATCACCTCCGGCGTGCTCCAGATCGACGGCGAAGTTGTGAACGACGTGCCGCCTTCGAAGCGGGGCATCGCCATGGTGTTCCAGTCCTATGCGCTCTATCCGCATATGACCGTTTACGACAACATGGCCTTCTCGATGAAGATCGGTAAGGAAAGCAAGGCCGAGATCGACAAGCGCGTGCGCCAGGCGGCCGAGATCCTGCAGCTCACCAAGTATCTCGACCGCCTGCCCAAGGCGATGTCGGGCGGCCAGCGCCAGCGCGTCGCCATCGGCCGTGCCATTGTGCGCAATCCGAAGGTGTTCCTCTTCGACGAGCCGCTGTCGAATCTCGATGCGGCACTGCGCGTCGCCACCCGCATCGAGATCGCCAAGCTGAAAGAATCGATGCCGAACACGACGATGATCTACGTCACGCACGACCAGGTCGAGGCGATGACGCTGGCGGACCGCATCGTGGTGCTGAAGGAAGGCGTCGTCGAGCAGGTCGGCACGCCGATGGAGCTCTACAAGCGGCCGGGCAATCTCTTCGTCGCGCAGTTCATCGGATCGCCGGCCATGAACATATTGCCGGCGAAGATCGAGAAGGCCGGCAATCCGACCGTGGTCAGCCATGTCGGCGACCGCAAGGCGACGGTGCCGATCACAACGCCCGCTTCGGCGAACGGCGCGGCGGTGAGCTTCGGCGTGCGGCCCGAGGATCTCGCGATCGCGACCGGGACGGATTACCTGTTCGAAGGCAAGGTCGATTATATCGAGCAGCTCGGCGAGGTTCAGCTCGTCTATGTCGACATCGGCCGCGCCGATCTGCCGCTGGTGGCCAAACTGCCGGGAAATGTCGAGGTCAAGCGCGGCGAGACGCTGCGGCTCAATGCCGGCGCCGGGGATCTGCACATCTTCGACGCGGAGGGGCATTCCTTCACGCTGCATCGCGATGAGGCGAAGGCGGCCTGACGCGCGGTGCTGCCGTTTCGGCCAAGAGGCGCGAGACGGTCCGGCTAAAGAAAGAGCGGCGAGGTTTGCCTTCGCCGCTCTTTTTCGTCAACTGCTTGCGGCTGTTAGCGGCCGAACAGATTGCGGTCGCTGCCCTGCGGGGCCGACTTGTGCACGTCATTCGACGAGTTCAGCAGCTTGTAGACCGGCGAGTCGGTGCCCACCGACGAAGTGCGGGTCGTGTCGACGGCAGGGGCCTGCTGGCTGGCGCCAGCCGAGCCGTAATTGTCGCTGCCTGCGAAAGCTGCGCCGGAGAGGGCCAGAACGGCCGTTGCGGCAAGAACGATCTTCTTCATTTCAATACTCCTGAATTCTTAACCTGATGTCGTTTCCAAAACTGGGGTACACTTTTGGGCGACATGCCTTGGGGACGCGGCGGGTGAACCCACCGCCTGTCTCCTGTCGGCCATGGCCCCTCATGGATCATGGCCAGGTTCGGCAGTTTAGTTGTTGCCGAAGAGGTTGTGGTCCGCGCCCTGGGTGACGGGCTTCTGAGCGGCCGCTTCCGACCTGTGGGTCGAGGCCGTGCGAGAAGTGTCGACCGCTGCGGCCGGCTGATTGGCGGCGTTGGAACCGTAGTTGTCGCTACCAGCGAAGGCGCTGCCGGAAATGGCCAGAAGGGCGGCGGCAGTGAGAACAATCTTTTTCATTTTTGGTACTCCAGTATGTTTTTTCGTCCGTCTAGCGGCGTGTCTTGGGAGTGAAAATCGCGTCGTTCGGACAGCCCCGATGTGGGTGAGCCGGCTGCCGGATTCCAATCACGAAGTTGTTTCGGCTGGCCCATGAATCCCATCTTGAAATTGTACCAATCGCCCGCACGATCGGTTTTTACACTGTTGAATCAGCTGGTTATCGCATTTCACCATTTGGCTCACCAAGTGTATACGCGCGCCGATGTTCACCCCGTCCTGCACGCACCGTCAACAGAAACGAACTGTTCAGTTCGATTTTAGAATCTCCTAATAGTCACTTTTCGATACCGCTTAACCATTTTGAACCTACCGGCTTGATTCGGGAGCGTTGCGCCCACGGGTCAAAGACGTCGGCAACTCTGGGCGCAGCCTCGTCTGAGCGTCCTTCTCTCCGATCTGGAAGGATCGCGCCGGCCGGGCGCCGAGCCTGCTCGCGCGTCAGCGTCAGCACCAGATCGAAGCCGTCGCGACGATCGTCGTCGCGGAAGTCGACCTCGTTTGCGGGCAACCGAAATCTTGTCGGCGGAGCCTGCCGAAGAGGCCGGCAGGCTCCTTGGAAGTTTTCTCAGCCGGCGGCGAAAGGCACGGCGACGAATATCTGCGCGTCGCCGCGATCGACCAGCAGCAGCACCGACTTCCTGCCGGACTTGCCGGCCTCGGCGATCGCCTGGTTCGCTTGCCTTGCGTTTTTCACCGGCGTGCGGTCGACGGCGACGATGACATCGCCGGGTTCGATGCCGGCCGCGGAGGCCGCCTTGTCCGGGTTGACGCGCTCGACCACGGCGCCGCGCTGGTTGTCGGCCAGGTTGAGCTGCTCCCGGATGTCCGGCGTGAGGTCCGTAAGGCCAAGGCCGAGCGAGGGCACGCGCAGGCCCTGTTCGGCAGATGGCTTGCCGCCTTCGTCATTCGAGGCGGTCTTCTGGTCTTCGGCATTGCGGCCGACATCGGCCGAGATCTGCATCGCCTTGCCGTTGCGCCAGACATTCAGCGTTTCCTTGCTGCCGGGCGAGACGTCGGCGACGGCGCGCGACAGATCCTTGGGGTCCTTGATCTCCTGGCCGGCGAAGCCGGTGATGACGTCGCCGGTCTCGATGCCGGCCTTGGCCGCCGGCGAGCCCTCGGTGACCGCCGCGACCAGCGCGCCGCCCGGATGGTCGAGGCCGATGGCGCTAGCGACGTCCTGCGTGACCGGCTGGATCTGCACGCCAAGATAGCCGTATTCGATGTCACCGCCCTTCATAAGCTTGTCGACCACTTTTTGTGCCTGGTCCGAAGGAATGGCGAAGCCGACGCCGACGCTGCCGCCATTGGGCGAATAGATCGCCGTGTTGATGCCGATCACATTGCCCTTCACGTCGACAAGCGGGCCGCCGGAATTGCCGTGGTTGATCGGCGCGTCGATCTGGATGAAATCGTCGAACGGCCCGCTGTGCAGGTCGCGGCCGCGCGCCGAGACGATGCCGGCGGTGACCGTGGTGCCGATGCCGAACGGATTGCCGATCGCCAGCACCTGGTCGCCGGTCATCAGCTTGTCGGAATCGCCCCATTTGACGGTCGGCAGCGGCTTGCTCGCCTTGACCTTGAGCACCGCCAGATCGTTCTTTGCGTCGTGGCCGACGAGCTTGGCGGGAAGCTCGGTGCCGTCGTCGAGCGTCACCTTGATCGAGGTCGCGCCGTCGATGACATGGTTGTTGGTGACGATGGTGCCATCGGACCCGACGATGAAGCCGGAGCCCAAAGCCTCCTGCCGCGGCGCCTGCTGCGGCGGCGTCTTGGGCATCGGGATGCCCTGGTCGCCGAAGAACTGCTGGAAATACTGGTCGAAGGGCGAATTGCCGTCGAAAGGCGAGCCGTCATCCGTCGCGCCGGGCTGGGCTTTCATCACGGTCGTCACGGTCACGACTGCCGGCTTGGTGGTGGCGACAACCGGGGCGAACGAGCCGTTCGGGGCGGTAATGCCGGCGACCGGCGTCTGTGTCGTCGCGACCACGTTGCTCAGGCCGGCATTGCCGGGATTTTGCGCAAAGGAAACAACGACGGGGGAGATGATCAGCGCAGCGCCCAGCAGGGCCGCGACGCGATGTCTGCGAAGAATGCTAAATGGTGACATGGTCGTTTCTGTCCGGGCGAGAGTTGATCCGGCGCCGCGGACGGCTCTCTCCAAGGACGCGCCCGTCGGCGTGTCGACGGCCGGGATTGCCCGTCTCGCCATGCATGGCAGCCGGCCGGATCGACAGCCACGCATTTAGGGCGTGGAATGGTCCGAATTAGGGTTTTGGCGCGACCTTACAAAGATTTAATTCAGACAGCGCTCACGAAGCGCTCTCGGCGGCGTAGGTAGGAAGACGCGATCTCTCCCATCCTCGCGCGGCCGAAACTCGGGCCATGGCCGCCATGGCCGATACGTATCGGCAGTTCGAGCAGCCGCTGCATGGTGCGGCAATAGGCGGCGCGGTCCGAATCCGGCAGGTCGTCGATCAGCATGCCGTCATAGATGGCGTCGCCGGCGAAGAACAGGCCGTCGGCCTCATTGAACAGCGCGATCGAATCCGGCGAATGTCCGGGCAGATGCAGCACGCGGAATTTCCGGTCGCCGAGGTCGACGATGTCGCCCTCGTCGAGCATTCGCGTCAACGGTGCGGAAGGGATGCGATAGTCAGCCGCCTTCCAGCCGGGCGCCGGCAATTTGGATACCGCATCGTCGAGATTGTGGAACATGTTGGCGTAGGTGACGGCATCATCCATGCCATCGAACTCCCCCGCGCTGACCTTCGGCCCCATCCTGAGCGGGAATTCGTGCAGCGAGCCGACATGGTCGAGATGGATGTGGGTGGCGACGACGATCAGCGGCTTGCCGGCCGGGGTGTCGATCTCGGGCGCCAGCGGGCAGATGCCCATGCCGGTGTCGACCAGCAGGTCGGCGTCCCGGCCCTTGAAATGCCAAATATTGGCGCGCACGAAATCGTGCACGAATGGCTCGGTCAGCATCGTCGTTCTGGCATCGACAACGGATTTGCCGAACCAGTCGCCCACCACAAGGTCGCCCATCAGACGAACGGCTTTCCGACCTTGTATTTTTCCGGCACCAGCCGTTTCAGATAGGCCATGCCGGCCTCGGACAACTGGTTGACGTCCGGCTTCATGAAATTGTCCGGCATGTGGCGGGTCTTGCCGGCCACCGCCTCGAGCGGCACCTTCTTCAGCACGGTCTTGGTGCCGTCATATTGCAGCGCCACCGAGCCGCCACCCTCCTCGGCAACGGCGACCGCGAACGCGCCGGCTTCGAAGGCTTCCTTGGCGTCCACGGGGCTGATCGCCCCGACATAGCCGCGCGGCATATAGCCCAGGGCATCGACGCGCGCCCGCTTGCCCGGCAGGCCTACCGCCAAAGCGCGTTCGAGCGCCGCCGGCAGATCGCTGCCCGACAATTTGACGTTGCCGTGCTGGTCGCGCTCGAGCTTTTCCGGCGGCACCAGGCTCTCGACCAACGCCTTGCCGTCGGCGGTGCTGACGCCTTCCGAGACGGCGACGATGCAGCGCTTGTGGCGGTCGAGCTTCTTGCGGACATCATCGATGAAACGCTCGGCGGAGAAGGCGCGCTCCGGTACATAGACCAGATGCGGACCGCTATCCGGATCGAGCTGCCAGGCGGCGGCCGCGGCAGTCAGGAAGCCGGCGTGCCGGCCCATGACGATGCCGACATAAATGCCGGGCAACGCGCGGAAATCCAAATCGACCGACAGGAAAGCGCCGGCGACGAATTCGGCCGCCGAGATGAAGCCCGGCGTATGGTCGTTCTCCTCGAGATCGTTGTCGATGGTTTTCGGCGCATGCACGAAGGCCATCGCGCCGCCGGCGGCGTCGGTCAGGATCTGCTGGGTGCCCGAAGTGTCGTTGCCGCCGATATAGATGAAGGCATCGGCGCCGGCCTTCTTGAGGCCGTTGAGGATGACCTCGCAATAGGCCGCGTCTGGCTTGTCGCGGGTCGAGCCAAGGGCGGCGCTCGGGGTGCCGGCGATCAGCCGCAGCCGATCTTCGGGGATGGCTGAGAGGTCGACATAGTTGCCGTCGCGGATGCCGCGCACGCCATGGATCGAGCCGAGCACCTTGGCGCCGGGATGCCGCTTGCGGATCTCCAGCGTGGCGCCGACGACCGTCTGATTGATGACGGCGGTCGGGCCGCCGCCCTGCGCGATGACAAAGGTTCCGGCCATGATCGTTCTCTCCCGAGGCGAAGCTTTTCAGAGCACCTTCGCCTGTCTTGCGGCATCACGCAACGGGAGAAAGGAGGCGCATGATCCCGAAAAAATAGCGGCCGTGCTGACCGCCGAAAAAATCAGACGACGACGACTGGGTTCTTCTTCGATACCCTGTTGTAGAGGTCGATGATGTCTTGGTTGATCAGCCGCACGCAGCCCGACGACATCGCTTGGCCGATGGTCCACCATTCGGGCGAGCCGTGGATGCGGTAACCGGTGTCCTTGCCGTTCTGGTAGATGTAAAGCGCGCGGGCGCCCAGCGGATTGGTCAGGCCGCCGGGCTGGCCGCCCTGCCATTTCACCAGTTCCGGCTTGCGCTTGACCATCTCCGGCGGCGGCGTCCAGACCGGCCATTCCTTGCCGTACTGGATGTTGGCGCGGCCCGACCAGCGGAAGCCGTCCTTACCGATGCCGACGCCGTAGCGGATGGCGTCGCCGCCGGGCTGGACGAGATAAAGCATGCGCTCCTGCAAATGCACGACGATGGTGCCGGGCGCTTCGCCGGTCTTGTCGACGACGATCTGGCGACGGAACTCCGGCTTGACCTTCTGGTAGGGCACCGCCGGGACCTGGAAGCCGTTGTCGGTCAAGGCAGCATACATCACGTCGGGACCGGTGATGTTCTTGTCGACGCTGATCGCCGGTCGGATCGGCACCGATCCGGTGGTGGTGTCGTCGATCTGCAATTGCGGCAGGTCGAGCGTGTCGGTGGTGCTGCAGCCGGCCATGCCGAGCAGCGCCATGGCGCCCATGCCTGAAAGCATGGCGCGGCGGGAAAGCGGAACTTCGGTTTCGACGGTTTCGCCGCTCGAAGGCGGCGTCAGACTTTGCGGCAATTCGCGCATACACCAAACCCTACGCTGTCGGCGGGAAGCACGGTCCGGCCGAATGGCTGCAATTTTCGTCAGTCATGGTTGAAAAAGGGTGAAAGAACTTTGCCCGCACTTAACCCTGACAGGGCGTTATCCGGGCCAGGCGACAGGGCAGGCCGGCGCCGAAGATTTTCTCCAACGCCTCTTTACAATCTCGCATACCCCAGGATTTATCCTGTTCTTTGCGCTCAAGGAGTAGGGAAAATGTCCTTCGAAAACTGGGCTGCCTTTGCCGCTGCCTCCGCCATCCTCCTCGTCATCCCGGGCCCGACGATCCTCTTGGTCGTCTCCTATGCGCTCGGCCAGGGCTGGCGTACGGCGCTGCCGATGGCAGTCGGCGTCGCGCTCGGCGATTTCACCGCCATGACGCTTTCGATGCTCGGCATCGGCGCGTTGCTTGCGGCTTCGGCCACTGTGTTCACCGTGCTCAAGGTGATCGGCGCCGGCTACCTCATCTATCTCGGCATAAAACTGTTCCGCGCCGGCGGCGCGCTGAAGGCCGAACCGCGCACCGACGCCGTGTCGGCGGCAAGGATGATGGCGCATGCCTGGCTGGTCACGGCGCTCAACCCGAAGAGCATCACGTTCTTCGTCGCCTTCCTGCCGCAGTTTCTCGACCGGCATGCCGATTTCTGGACGCAGATGCTGATCTTCGAAGCGACCTTCCTGGCGCTCGCATTCAGCAATGCCTTCGGCTATGCGCTGATTGCTTCGCGAGCGCGCGCCATCGTGCGCAACCCAAGGGCGATCCGTATCTTCAACCGCACCGGCGGGACATTGCTTGTCGGCGCCGGCATCGCCACGGTGGCGATGCGTTCGGGGAATTGAGGAGAAGTCCGGTTCGACACAGTCGAAGCCCTCGCCGGTTGGCGGGCCGACGGTCGATGTTCTAGGATTGCATCGGTCCGACCGGACGAATAGGCATCAAAGGACGCGGCTATGGCGCTGAAGGACGCATTCGGCCTGACGCACTCGGGCGCGACCGAAGCCGGGCTTTCGTCCTACGCCAGAGCCGTCCGTGAGCTGCAGTGCTTCATCGGCGACCCGGTCGGCTCCGTCGATAGCGCGATCGCCGATGAGCCCAGCTTCGTGATGGCGCATGTGTTCAAGGGCTATCTGTTCGGCCTCGCCACCGAGCGGGAGGCGATGGCGATTGCGCAAACCTGCCATGCGGCGGCGCTGCCGCTCGCCGGCACCGCGCGCGAGCGCGCGCATGTCGCGGCGCTCGGCCATCTTGCCAGCGGCCGCTGGCATGACGCCGCCCGCATCCTCGAGGACGTCGCCATCGACAACCCGCTCGATGCGGTGGCGCTGCAGGTTGGCCACCAGATCGACTTCTTCATCGGCAATGCGCGCATGCTGCGCGACCGCATCGGGCGGGCGTTGTCGGCTTGGGAGAAGGACATGCCGGGCTACCATGCGGTTCTCGGCATGCAGGCTTTCGGGCTGGAGGAAATGGGCGACTATGCGCGCGCCGAAGCCTTCGGCCGGCAGGCCATCGAGATCGAGCCGCGCGACGGCTGGGCGCAGCACGCGGTCGCGCATGTCATGGAAATGCAAAGCCGGCAAAGGGAGGGCATCGCCTGGATGCGCGCCAATCCGGAGGCGTGGACGAAGGACAGCTTCCTCAAGATCCATAATTGGTGGCATCTGGCGCTGTTCCACTACGATCTCGGCGAGACAAACGAGGTGCTCCAGCTCTATGACGGGCCGATCTACGGCGACCGCTCGACGCTGGCGCTCAACATGGTCGACGCCTCGGCGATCCTGTGGCGACTTTATCTCCACGGCGTCGATGTCGGCGACCGCTGGGCGGCGCTTGCGGCGAACTGGGCGCCAAAGGCGGCCGCCGGCAATTACGCCTTCAACGATGCGCATGCGATGATGGCCTTTGTCGGCGCCGGGCTGCACGCGCCGGCCCAGACCCTGCTCGAAGCGCAGCGCGAAGCAATGCGCGGCGATGACGATAACGCCGCATTCACGCGCGACGTCGGCCACCCTCTAACCTTGGCGATCAAAGCATTCGGCGAGGGCAACTACGGAGAGGTGGCGCGCCTGATCCGGCCAATCCGCTGGATCGCGCACCGCTTCGGCGGCAGCCGTGCACAACGCGACGTGATCGACCTGATGCTGATCGAGGCGGCGCTGCGTGCCGGTGACAGCGCGCTGGCGCGGGCGCTGACCGCCGAGCGTCAGCTGGCGCGGCCGGACAGCCCGCTGTCGGCGCTGTTATCGCGCCGCGCGGCCGATTTGTCAGAGAATTGACCGGAGGCGGATCTTGGCTTAAGAACTGGCCAAGCCAGATTTTTTCGAGACCCGAAAAAATTAATGGCATCGGGAGGAAATCATGTATCTCGGCCTCGACCTGGGCACCTCGGGCGTCAAGGCGCTCCTGATCGATGATCGCCAGACGGTCGTCGGGTCCGGCCACGGCTCGCTGGACGTCTCGCGGCCGCATGCCGGCTGGTCCGAACAGAATCCGGCGCACTGGATCGAAGCCTGCCAGACAGCGATTGCCGAGCTCAAGACTTCCCATCCCAAGGAGCTTGTAGCGGTCAAGGGTATCGGCCTCTCCGGCCAGATGCATGGCGCGACCCTGCTCGACGCCTCGGACAAGGTGCTGCGTCCCTGCATCCTTTGGAACGACACCCGCAGCCATGTCGAGGCAGCGGCGCTCGACGCCGACCCGCGTTTCCGCAAGCTCACCGGCAACATCGTCTTCCCGGGCTTCACGGCGCCGAAGCTGGTGTGGGTGAAGGACAACGAGCCCAGTGTTTTTGCCGCTGTCGCCAAGGTGCTCCTGCCCAAGGACTATCTGCGGCTCTGGCTGACCGGCGAGCATATTTCGGAGATGTCGGATTCGGCGGGCACATCCTGGCTCGACGTCGGCAAGCGGCAGTGGTCCTCCGAACTGCTCGCCGCGACAACGCTCGACGAGAAGCATATGCCGTCGCTGGTCGAAGGCACGGCGAAGGCCGGCGGCTTGCGCGGCGAGCTTGCCTCGAAATGGGGTATTGCTTCAGGCATTCCGGTCGCCGGCGGCGCCGGCGACAATGCGGCCTCGGCCTGCGGCATGGGCACCGTGGGCGCCGGCCACGCCTTCGTGTCGCTCGGCACGTCGGGGGTGCTGTTTGCCGCCAACGCCTCCTATCTGCCCAATCCGGAAAGCGCGGTGCACACCTTCTGCCACGCGCTGCCCAACACCTGGCACCAGATGGGGGTCATCCTGTCGGCCACCGATTCGCTCAACTGGCTGTCGGAGATCACCGGCAAAGGCGCCGGCGACCTGACCGGCGAGCTCGGCGACAAGCTCAAGGCGCCGACAGGCATCGCTTTCCTGCCTTATCTCTCCGGCGAGCGCACGCCGCATAATGATGCGGCCATTCGTGGTTCCTTCACCGGCCTCGCGCATCAATCGAGCCGCGCCGTGCTGACCCAGGCCGTGCTCGAAGGCGTGGCGTTTGCCTTCCGCGACAGCCTCGAGGCGCTGAAAACGGCGGGCACGACCCTGACCAGGGTGACGGCGATCGGCGGCGGCTCTCGCTCGCGCTACTGGCTGAAGGCGATCGCCACCGCGTTGCAGCTGCCGGTCGACATCCCGGCCGACGGCGATTTCGGCGCCGCCTTCGGCGCGGCGCGTCTCGGGCTGATCGCCGCGACCGGCGCCGATCCGCTTGCCGTTTGCACCGCGCCGGCGACCGATGCGACGATCGAACCGGATGCCGGGCTTGGTGGGGCGTATGCAGATGCTTATCAACGCTATCGTGCGCTCTATCCGGCGATCAGGGCGGTAACCGCGTGAGTATGCGCGAGGCACCCCCCTCTGCCCTGCCGGGCATCTCCCCCTCAAGGGGGGAGATTGGCAGCTTGGGCGCCTCGCTCCCTTTTGCAGCGTTGGAGATTGGGGAAATCCTAGATGAAAGCCGATCTCCCCGCTTGCGGGGGAGATGGCCGGCAGGCCACAGGGGGGTGCCTCGCGCCTCCCTTACCCAGTTAGCCTCACTGCGCCGGCACCTTGTCGAGGAAGCCGGTGACGCTCTTCAGGCGGCCGTTCTCGATGACGCAAATATCGGTGCCTTCGATGACGGATTCTGCGCCTTCGGGGCCCAGATTCCACGAAAAGCGGATGCGGTCGGCAAAACCGTCCGGCTCACCCTTCAGGGAGAAGCGGAAGCCGGCGAATTGCTGCTGCACGCCGTCGATCAGCGCGGCGAGGCCGTCGTGGCCGTCGCCTTGCATGATCGGGTCGCGATAGCTGACGTCGCTGGTGAAGGCGGCCTCGAGCAGGGCCTTGCGGTGCGCCGCATCGCTCTCGTTCCAGGCGGTGATGTAGTTGCGGGCGATCGTGTTGAGGTCGGTCATGGTCTTCATCCTTCATTGGATCGTTTCGACATGACCCTTTTGGACCCACGGAAGCGCCAAACCAATTACGCCTGAGGTAATCGGCGAAAGCAGTTGGAGAGGAAGGAAACCATGAGCAGCGGATTTTTCGGCAACATCAAGACCATCAAGTATGAAGGGCCGGATTCGACCAATCCACTGGCCTACCGATATTACAACCCGGACGAAGTGGTGGGTGGCAAGCGGCTGGAGGACCATCTGCGCTTCGCCGTCGCCTATTGGCATTCCTTCGCCTGGCAGGGCGGCGACCCGTTCGGCGGCCAAACCTTGGACCGCCCCTGGTTCGCCAGGCCCGGCGGCATCGACACGATGGAACTGGCGAAACTGAAGGCCGACGTCGCCTTCGAGCTGTTCTCGCTGCTCGGCGTCCCCTATTTCTGCTTCCACGACGCCGACGTTCGCCCGGAAGGCAAGGATTTCTCCGAAAGCGCGGCGCGCCTCGACGAGATCGCCGACTATTTTTCGGCCAAGATGAACCAGACCGGCGTCAAGCTGCTCTGGGGCACGGCGAACCTTTTCTCGCATCGCCGCTTCATGGCGGGCGCCGCCACCAATCCCGATCCGGACGTGTTCGCCTATGCGGCGGCGACGGTGAAGAAATGCATCGACGTGACCAAGAAGCTGAAGGGCGAGAACTATGTGCTGTGGGGCGGGCGCGAAGGCTACGAGACGCTGCTCAACACCGACCTTGCGCGAGAGCAGGAGCAGGCCGGCCGCTTCCTCAACCTCGTCGTGGATTACAAGCACAAAATAGGTTTCGAGGGCACGATCCTGATCGAGCCGAAACCGCAGGAGCCGACCAAGCACCAGTACGACTACGATGTCGCCACCGTTCACGGCTTCCTGAAGCGCTTCGGGCTGGAGAAGGAGGTGAAGGTCAACATCGAGCAGGGCCATGCGATCCTTGCCGGCCACTCCTTCGAGCATGAGCTGGCCTTGGCCAACGCGCTCGGCATTTTCGGTTCGATCGACATGAACCGAAACGACTATCAGTCCGGCTGGGACACCGACCAGTTCCCCAACAATGTGCCGGAGATGGCTTTGGCCTATTACCAGATCCTGCAGGGTGGCGGCTTCAAGACCGGCGGCACCAATTTCGACGCCAAGCTGCGCCGCCAGTCGCTCGACCCGGAGGATCTGCTGATCGGCCATATCGGCGGCATGGACGCCTGCGCGCGCGGGCTCAAGGCGGCGGCCAGGATGATCGGAGACAAGGCGCTGTCGGGTCCGCTTAACGAACGCTATGCCGGCTGGAACACGGCCGAAGGCAAGGCGATGCTTTCCGGCAAGCGTACGCTGGAGGAGATCGCCGAACGCGTGGTGACGGAGAAGATCGAGCCGCAGCCGCGCTCCGGCCGGCAGGAGCTCCTTGAAAACATCGTCAACCGCTACGTCTGAGGCTTTCCTGCGGCGCCCGAATCGAGCGCCGCAGAGCTGAAATTGCATTCCATGCGGGGCGAACCTACACGACAAGGTTTTGCCCCGCGCTGCCTCTCAATCGCCGCGCTCTTGCCTTCAAACAGCCGTCACGAATCGCGTATATTGTCGACATGCGGCGGGAAGGAAAGAAGGAGGCGAAACGTATGCAGCACGAACGCGAAATCGACGCCCTGCTCTCTTCCGGCGAGGCTGGTTCGATCATCGATCGGCTGATGGCGCTGCCGCATCCGAAGGATGGCGCCGGCGAAGCAAATGAATGGGATCGCGCGGTCGCCGCGCGGTTGGAAACGGCGCTGGCCAAGAGCATGCGCTCGCGCATTGTGCGCGAAGGCCGCGACGCCGCCTGATTCTTCGGCCCCTGTGTCCGTGGGCCTATTTTCGGCAGTTTGACGAACGGAGACTGTTTCTCCATCCTGCACCGATGATACGCGCGGTGCTGCTCGATCTCGCGGGTGTCGTCTATGATGGCGACACCCCGATCGCAGGCGCTGTGGCTGCGGTCGAGCGTTTGCGCAAGGCCGGACTGCCGCTCCGCTTCGTCAGCAACACGACACGTTCGCAGCGCCATAAAATCATCGCGCAGCTCGCCGCGCTGGGCGTCGAAGTCAGGGATGAAGAATTGCTGACGCCGGCGCGCGCCGCAGTCGAATGGCTGCGAAGGCATGGCCGCCAACCTCACCTGCTCGTCCATCCCAACCTCGAAGCCGAGTTTACCGGCCTGGAAGGCGGCAAGAGCCCCGCTGTCGTCGTCGGCGACGCCGGCGAGGCCTTCGACTATGCCGGCCTAAACCGAGCGTTCCGCGAACTTGTTGCCGGAGCCGATTTTCTGGCTCTCGCCGCCAATCGCAGCTTCAAGGATGCCGACGGTGAGCTCAGCCTCGATGCCGGCGCCTTCGTGGCAGCGCTCGAATTCGCCAGCGGCCGAAGCCCTATCGTGCTCGGCAAGCCGTCGCCGGACTTCTTCCTCGCGGCGCTTGGCGATTTGAACTGCTCGGCAGCCGATGCAGTCATGGTCGGCGACGATGCGGAGAGCGACGTCGCCGGCGCGCTCAGCGCCGGGCTTGGCGCGGGGCTGCTGGTGCGGACCGGCAAGTACCGCCCAGGCGACGAAACGCGCTTCGATCCGCCTCCCACGGCGCTGGTCGACGACCTTGCGGCCGCTACCGACTGGATCCTCAAAGCGCGCCGCACAGAAGCGGATTCAGGCGACGCGCTTTGAATCCCTTGTTTTGATCTATGCCGCTTCCCAAAACCGCTGCGCGCTTTTGGCCGATCTGCATCAGCCGCGCCGCAGCCGGACCGGCGCTTCGCCGAACGCGTGGGAAAACGCCCTGGAAAACGCCGCGGCTGATGAAAAACCCGTACGCCCGGCGATGTCGGCCATGGCGATGCGCGTATCGACCACCAGACGTCGGGCGGCGGCGAGCCGCAGCCGCAGATAATAGGCGCCCGGCGTCTCGCCGATCGACCTGCGGAAGATGCTCTCGAGTGTTCGCGCCGTGACGCCGGCGCGCTTGGCCACGGCATCGATGGTCAGCGGCTCATCGACATGCGCTTCCATCAGCCGGATCGCCTGCGCCAGGCGCGGATCGTAGCCGTCGAGCCGGCCGAGCGAGACCAGCGGCTGGGCGTCGGTCGCCGCGCGCGTCTGATCGTAGATGAAGACGCTCGCCACATCGAGCGCGGCCGCCATGCCGAGCCGGGTGCGGACCAGATGCAGCATCAGGTCGAAGGTGGGCGAGGCACCGCCCGAGGTGAAGACCGGCCCGTCGATGACATAGCGGTCGGGGCGCACATCAACGCCCGGAAAGGCGGCGGAGAAATCCTCCATGTCTTCCCAATGCGTGGTGGCGCTGCGGCCTTCGAGCAGGCCGGCGCGCGCCACCAGCCAGGTGCCGGCCTCGACGCCGCCGCAGGCGCGGGCCGCACGCGCCGCGCGGCGCAACCCGGCAAGCAACGCCGACGTCGCATAGTTCTGCGTGCCGAAGCCGGCGACGACGACCAGCATGTCGGTCGCTTCGGCGGCATCGAAGCGGCCGCTGACGGCGACCGGCAAGCCGCAGGTCGTCACCGGCGCCTCTCCGGTGAGCGAGACCAGCTTGAAGTCGAACAAAGTCTCGCCAGAGATGCGGTTGGCGGCGCGCAGCGGGTCGACCGCCGAGGCCACGCACATGATCGACGAGCCCGAGAACACCAGAAACGTCACTTTGAGCGTTTCCCGCTCGGCGCGAAAGATCGTCGGTTTTTCGCTTTTAGTCATGGCGCCTTCGTAAAACGCAAAACAGTTTCCGGCAAGTCGGTCATGCTTGGCCAGCTTCGGCGCAGGTCGTCATAGCAAAGCCGGTTTCCGGCTTCATCAATGGCTGATCGAATTTGGGAGGAAAGACGATGCCGCTCGCGATGAACCGTGAGGTTTTCATCACCTGTGCCGTGACCGGTTCGGGCGGGACGCAGGACCGCAGCCCGAACGTGCCGCGCTCGCCCAGGCAGATCGCCGATTCGGCGATCGAGGCCGCCAAGGCGGGTGCTGCGATCGTCCATTGCCATGTGCGCGACCCCGAGACCGGCAAGCCCAGGCGCGACGTCCATCTCTACCGCGAGGTCACCGAGCGCATCCGCGAGGCGAACGTGGATGTGGTGCTGAACCTCACCGCCGGCATGGGCGGCGACATGGTGTTCGGCTCGCCGGAAGCGCCGCTGCCGCTCAACGAGAAGGGCACCGACATGGGCGGCGCCACCAACCGCATGGAGCATGTGCGCCAGTGCCTGCCGGAGATCTGCACGCTTGATTGCGGCACGATGAACTTCGCCGAAGCCGACTATGTGATGACCAACACGCCCGGCATGCTGCGCGCCATGGGCGGCATGATGACGGCGCTCGGCGTGAAGCCCGAGATCGAGGCTTTCGATACCGGGCATCTGTGGTTCGCCAAGCAGCTGGTCGAGGAACAGGTGCTGAAGCCGGATGCGCTGGTGCAGCTGTGCATGGGTGTGCCTTGGGGCGCGCCGGACGACCTCAACACCTTCATGGCGATGGTCAACAACGTGCCGTCGACCTGGAACTGGTCGGCCTTCTCGATCGGCCGCAACCAGATGGCCTATGTCGCGGCGGCGGTGCTGGCCGGCGGCAATGTCCGTGTCGGCCTGGAAGACAATCTGTGGCTGGACAAGGGCGTGCTGGCGACCAATGCGCAGCTCGTCGAGCGCGCGGTGAGCATCGTCTCCAATCTCGGTGCGCGCGTGCTCGGACCGGAGGAAGTGCGCAAGAAGCTCAACCTCACCAAGCGGGCGCCGATCGCGGCATGAGCATGATCCCGCAAAGTGGGAACCGGTTTTTGCTTCGCTGACCTGCGGTTCGGAAAAGATCATGCTCAAACAACATTGAAAAGCGGGAGGTCGAGATGGCTACCGTCAAATTCACCGCGATGAAGGACGGCGACAAGGAAGACTATGAATTCCTGACCGCCCACGAGATCGACTATGCCGCCAGGACGGGGGATCGGCTGCTTTCCGCGCTGGTGCAGCTGGACGAAGGTTTGTCCGGCTACAAGATCACCCGGCTCGGCCATTCGCTGCAGGCGGCGACGCGCGCCTGGCGCGACGGCGCCGACACTGACTGGATCGTCTCCGCGCTGCTGCACGACATCGGCGACATATACGCGCCCTACAATCATGACGAATATGCCGCCACCATCCTGAAGCCGTTCGTGCGCGAGCAATGCACCTGGGTTGTCGAAAAGCACGGCGACTTCCAGCGCCTCTATTACGCGCATCATTTGGGCGGCAACCAGTATGCCCGCGACCGCTTCGCCGGCCATCTCTATTTCGACGATTGCGCCCGGTTCTGCGAGCGCTGGGACCAGTCGAGCTTCGATCCCGACTACGAGACGCTGCCGATCGAGTTCTTCCGGCCCCTCGTGCTCGAAGTCTTCGCGCGCAAAGCTTACGACCCGGCCGTGATCCGCGCCGGCGAGCGCGTGCCGCTTTCCGATCCCGAAACAGCCAAGACCAGAACCGGAGCCTGACCATGAGCATCATCAACAAGGCGGCCGCCATCGGCGGCGGCGTCATCGGCGCCGGCTGGGTGGCGCGCCTGCTCTTGAACGGCATCGATGTTTCGATCTTCGATCCCGATCCCGAGGCGTCGCGCAAAGTCGGCGAGGTGATGAAGGGCGCACGCCGCGCCTACAAGCAGATGCTGCCCGGCGGCCTGCCCAAAGAAGGCAAGCTCACCTTCGCCAAGACGATCGGCGACGCAGTGGCGGATGCCGACTTCATCCAGGAGAGCGTGCCGGAGCGGCTCGACCTCAAGCACAAAGTGCTGGCCGAGATCGACGCCCATGCGCCGGCCAACTCCATAATCGGCTCCTCGACCTCCGGCATCAAGCCGACCGATATGCAGGTGGCGATGAAGAAGCACCCGGAGCGGCTGGTCGTCGGGCACCCGTTCAACCCGGTCTATCTTCTGCCTCTGGTCGAGATCGTCGGCGGCCAGCAGACTTTTCCCGAGGCGATCGAGGTCGCCAAGGAGATCTACGCCTCGATCGGCATGAAGCCGGTGGTGGTGCGCAAGGAAATCGAAGCCTTCGTCGGCGATCGCCTCCTGGAGGCCGCGTGGCGCGAGGCGCTGTGGCTGGTCAAGGACGGCATCTGCACCGTCGAGGAACTCGACGACATCATGCGCTATTCCTTCGGCCTGCGCTGGGCTCAAATGGGAATGTTCCAGGTCTACCGCGTCGCCGGCGGCGAAGCCGGCATGCGCCACTTCATGGCGCAGTTCGGACCTTGCCTGAAATGGCCGTGGACCAAGCTGATGGACGTGCCGGAGTTCAACGACGAGCTGGTCGACCTGATCGCCACGCAATCGGACGAGCAGGCAAACGGCCTGTCGATCCGCGAGCTGGAAAAGATCCGCGACGACAATCTGGTCGCCATTATGGAAGCGCTGTCGAAGCAGAACAAAGGCAAGGGCTGGGGCGCCGGCGCGCTTCACAAGGACTATACCAGGCAGCTGGCCAAGCTGGCGGCGAAGCCGGCCGCCAAGGCAGGCGACAAGGCAAAAGCCGCCAAGCCGGCGAAGAAGATGGCGAAGCCCGCAAAGGCCGAGAAGCCCACGAAGGCCGACAAGGCGAAAACAAGCAAGAAGAAGGGCTGAGGCGATGCATTTCGGTCTTTCAGAAGAACAAAAACTGATCGTCGAGACGACGCGTGCCTTCGTCGAGAACGAGCTTTACCCGCATGAGCGCGAGGTGGAACGCACCGGCGAACTGCGCCGCGAGCTGATCGACGAATTGAAGGCAAAGGCGATCGCGGCCGGGCTCTACGCCGCCAACATGCCGGCCGATGTCGGCGGCGCGGGCCTCGATACGGTGAGCTGGCTGCTGTACGAGAAGGAGCTTGGCCGCGCCAATTACGCGCTGCACTGGACCTGCGTGGCGCGTCCCTCGAACATCCTGCTCGCCGGAACGCCGGAGCAGCGTGACAAATATCTCTTCCCTTGCATCCGCGGCGAGAAGTGGGACTGCCTGGCGATGACCGAGCCCGGCGCCGGCTCCGACCTGCGCGGCATGAAGGCGACCGCGGTTCAGGACGGCTCGGACTGGGTGCTCAACGGCACCAAGCACTTCATCAGCCACGCCGACATCGCCGACTTTGCCATCGTATTCATGGCTTCGGGCGAAGAGGATTCGCCGCGCGGCAAGCGCAAGAAGATCACCGCCTTCTTCGTCGACAAGGGCACCAAAGGGTTCACGGTGCGCGACGGCTACCGCAACGTCTCGCATCGCGGCTACACCAACTCGATCCTCGAATTCGACGACTGCCGGCTGCCGGCTTCCCAGGTGCTCGGCGAAGTGCACAAGGGCTTCGAGGTGGCGAATTCATGGCTCGGCGCCACGCGCCTGCAGGTCGGCGCCACCTGCCTCGGCCGCGCAGAGCGCGCGCTTTCGCATGCCATCGAATATGCCGCGCAGCGCCAGCAGTTCGGCCAGCAGATCGGCAAATTCCAGGGTGTGTCGTTCAAGCTCGCCGATATGGCGACGGAATTGAAGGCCGCCGACCTGATGGTGTTCGAAGCCGGCTGGAAGTACGATCGGGGCACCGTCACCGATCAGGACATGGCGATGGCCAAGCTGAAGGCTACCGAGATGCTGGCTTTCGTCGCCGACGAGGCGATCCAGATCCATGGCGGCATGGGGCTGATGGACGACCTGCCGCTGGAGCGCATCTGGCGCGACGCGCGCGTCGAGCGCATCTGGGAAGGCACTTCGGAGATTCAGCGACATATTATTTCGCGGGCGTTGCTGCGCCCGTTCGGGGCTTAGAGCATGATCCGCCAAAACCGGGATCCGGTTTTGGCAACGATCGTGCTCAAATGAAAAGATGACCATGCATAAACTCGAACGTCTCCTGCGCCCGAAATCGATCGCCGTGTTCGGCGGGGCGCAGGCCGCCGCCGTCGTCGCGCAATCGATCAAGATGGGCTTTGCCGGCGAAATCTGGCCGGTGCACCCGACTAAAGACGAGGTCGCAGGCCGCAAGGCCTACCGTTCCGTCGCCGACTTGCCCGGCGCGCCGGACGCCGCCTTTGTCGGGGTCAACCGGCATCTCACCATCGAAGTGGTCAAGGCATTGGCCGAGCGCGGCGCCGGCGGCGCCGTCTGCTTTGCCGCCGGCTTCCTCGAGACCGAGGCCTATGACGAGGACGGCGAGCGGCTGCAGGCCGAGCTGGTCGCCGCCGCGGGTGAGATGCCGATCATCGGCCCGAACTGCTATGGCCTGATCAACTATGCCGACGGCGCGCTTTTGTGGCCCGATCAGCATGGCGGGATCAGACTGGCCGAGGGCGGCAAGGGCGTCGCCATCATCACTCAGTCGTCCAACATCGCCATCAACATGACGATGCAGAAGCGCGGTCTGCCGATCGCGTTCCTGATGACGGCCGGCAACCAGGCGCAGACCGGCCTTTCAGAAATGGCGCTCGGTCTGATCGAGGACGAGCGCGTCACGTCGCTTGGCCTGCATATCGAGGCCTTCGATTCCGTGGCCGGCTTCGAGCGATTGGCGGCGAGAGCCCGCGAGCTGAAGAAGCCGATCATCGCCATGAAGGTCGGCCGCTCGGAACAGGCGCGGCAGGCGACGGTTTCCCATACCGCGTCGCTTGCCGGTTCGGATGCCGCCTCGGGCGCGTTCCTGAAGCGGCTGGGCATCGCGCGCGTCGATTCCATACCGGCCTTCATCGAGGCGTTGAAGCTCTTGCACATCACCGGGCCGCTGCCCGGCTACAGACTGTCGTCGATGAGCTGCTCGGGCGGCGAAGCCTCCGTGATGGCCGACAGCGCGGAAGGACGCTGGGTGCATTTCCCGACGCTAAGCGCCGAGCATCGCGCGCATGTCAAATCGACGCTCGGGCCGCTGGTCGCGGTCGCCAATCCGCTCGACTACCACACCTTCATCTGGAACAACGAGCCGGCGATGACGGCCACCTTCACTGCCATGGTGTCGGGCGGCTTCGACCTCAACATGCTGGTGCTCGACTTCCCGCGCCCCGACCGCTGCTCGGACACCGACTGGTGGGCGACGCTGCGTGCCTTCGAGGCGGCGCTGAAGACCAACAGGGCGCAGGGCGCGATCGTCTCCTCGCTGCCGGAAAACCTGCCGGAGGAATATACCGCCGGGCTGATGGCGCGCGGCATGGTGCCCTTGTTCGGCATTTCGGAAGCGATGGACGCCGCCCAGGCCGCCGCCTTCATCGGCTGGGCCTGGCGCGAGCCGCAGGCGCAGCCGGTCGACACCACGGCGGCGGGCGCTTCCGACGGCGACCACGTCACGCCGGACGAAGCCGAGGCCAAAGCGCGTCTGATCGAGGCCGGGCTGCCGGTGCCGAAGGGCGAGCGCGCCTCGAACGCGGTCGAGGCGGTGATTGCGTCCATGGCGCTCGGTTTCCCGGTGGCGCTGAAGACGCTCGGCGTGACGCACAAGTCGGAGGTCGGCGCGGTGCGGCTGAACCTCAAGGACGCCGAATCCGTCAGCAATGCCGCGCATGACCTGTTGCCGCTCGGCACCGGGCTTTATGCCGAGCGCATGGTGCGCGACGGCGTCGCCGAACTGATCGTCGGCTTCACCCGCGACCCGATGTTCGGCGCGGTGATGACGCTCGGCACCGGCGGCGTGCTGGTCGAGCTGCTGCGCGACAGCGTGACCCTGATGCTGCCGGCGACGCGCGACGACATCGAGGCGGCGCTGCGTGGCTTGAAGCTCTATCCGCTGCTGGAGGGCTATCGCGGCAGGCCCAAGGCAGACGTCCAGGCCGCCATCGACGCCATCGCCGGCATTGCCGACTTCGTGCAGAAGAATGAAGGCGAGATCGAAGAGCTCGACATCAACCCGCTGATCGTCTGCGCCGAAGGCAAGGGCGCCTGGATCGCCGACGCGCTGCTGGTGCTTGGAGAAAAGAAGAATGGCTGACGTCATCACCACTCGCCGCGAAGGCACGATCCTGGAAGTCACGCTCGACCGGCCCAAGGCCAATGCCATCGACCTCAAGACCTCACGGCTGATGGGCGAGACGTTCAAGGCGTTCCGCGACGATCCCGGCTTGCGCGTCGCCATCGTCAAGACGGCCGGAGACAAGTTCTTCTGCGCCGGCTGGGACCTGAAGGCGGCTGCGGCCGGCGACGCGGTCGACGGCGACTACGGCGTCGGCGGCTTTGCCGGGCTGCAGGAACTGCGCGACTTGAACAAGCCGGTGATCGCCTGCGTCAACGGCATGGCGGTGGGCGGCGGCTTCGAGCTGGCGCTGTCCTGCGACCTGATCTACGCCTCTGACCATTCTTCCTTCGCGCTGCCCGAGATCCGCGCCGGCACGCTGGCCGACGCCGCGACGATCAAGCTGCCGAAACGCATTCCCTACCATATCGCCATGGACCTTCTCCTCACCGGCCGTTGGATGGATGTGGCGGAAGCGCATCGCTGGGGCCTGGTCAACGAGGTGCTGCCCAAGGAGAAGCTGGAGGACCGCGTCTGGGAAATCGCGCGGCTTTTGGCCAGCGGCCCGCCGCTGGTCTTCGCCGCGATCAAGGAGACGGCGCGCGTGGCCGAGGCGCTGACCTTCCAGGAGGCCATGAACAAGGTGACGCGCAGGCAACTGCCGACGGTCGATATCCTCTACGGCTCGGAGGACAATATGGAAGGCTTCCGCGCCTTTGCGGAGAAGCGCGATCCGGTGTGGAAGGGTAGATAGGCCGCAGACGATGGCGTTCCGTCACACCCCCCGCTGCCCTGCCGGGCATCTCCCCCGCAAGGGGGGAGATCGGATGTCACGGTCGCTTTCGCCAATTGCCAGCGTCGCAGGTGGATCGCCGGCGCCCAAGCTGCCAATCTCTCCCCCTGCGGGGGAGATGTCCGGCAGGACAGAGGGGGGTGCTCAGGCTCGACCTTCGCGATCGGCCCAAGCGCTATGACCGACTACAAGACCCTCATCGACGCCGAGACCTGGGCTTTCATCGAGAAGACCAATTCCTATTACCCGCCCGACACGATCGACTACACGATCGCAGAGCAGCGGGCGATCTACGACCGGATGTGCCGCGAGTTCTTCGCCGGCTATCCGCAAGGCGTGACGGTCGAAACGACCGCCATCGCCACGCCGACCGCCAGCATCCCGATCCGCATCTATAGCAACGCGGAATCGAACAGCGCCGCAATGGTGCTCTATGTTCATGGCGGCGGATTCATCCTCGGCGGGCTGGACAGCCATGACGATGTCTGCGCCGAGCTGTGCGCCCGCACCGGCTACGAGGTGGTTTCGGTCGATTACCGGCTGGCGCCGGAACATCTGCATCCGGCCGCCTTCGACGACGTGCTAAGCGCCTTTGAATGGGCCGCCAAGACCTATGATTGCCCTGTCCTGCTTTGCGGCGACAGCGCCGGCGGAAACCTCTGCGCCGCCGTTGCCCACGCAACGCGCGGTCACGTCAAGAAGCCGGCCGGCCAGGTGCTGATCTATCCCAGCCTCGGGGGCGACCGCTCGCGCGGCTCCTATGTGGCGCATGCTGACGCGCCGATGCTGACCCTGCGCGATATCGAATTCTACCTGAACATTCGCACCGGCGGCGTGGACCGGACCGGCGACATCACGCTGTCGCCGCTCGCCGACGCCGATTTCGCCTATCTCCCGGCGACGGTGCTGATCACTGCCCAATGCGACCCGCTGTCCTCAGACGGCGAGGCCTATCGCGACCGCGTCGTCGCGGCCGGCGGGTATGCCTACTGGTTCGAAGAACAGGGGCTGGTGCACAGCTATTTGAGAGCCCGGCATACGGTCGGTCGTGCTCGCGCGAGCTTCACCCGCATCGTCGAGGCGGTCTCCGTGCTCGGCAGAGGCGAGTGGATCTGGTGATTTTGCCAAAGCGCGTCGCGTCGAGAATTCAAGCGCCGCGCTTCGGGGCTGATGCCAAAATCGCTGCTCTCTTTTCGGCGACTTGCATGAGACGGGCAAAGACAGCTCTACCAGCCGGACGCCTAGAGCATTTCACCGTTTCACGGAAACGACGAAATGCTCGGGCTTGTTTGTTCTGACGCAATTCCGGACGGAAAACCGCTCACACTTTTTCTCGAATTGCTCTAGCGCATTGAACCTTTCCGCATCAGCCTGCGACTGACGGCCAGGCGCCGCATGGCGCGGGCCGGAAAGCGAGCCCGTATGATCAGAAATCCAGAGCCGCGGTGGTCCGAGGAAGCAACAGGAGCTCGGCGCGATCATCGGCTTCGGGATGGAGACGACGCGCTCGGCTTTCGGCTGATTCCGTTGACCCTGCCAGGCACCCGGCGTATCGTGAACAGGCGGAAAACAGACAATTCTATCAGGGACGAACGAGCCGGAACGCTGCGACTTACCTTGTTTTGCGCGGCGAAATCGGAGGGTTCTTCCGATGACTTCGGGGGGAGCTCAATGTCTCGCGACCGCGGCTCGTTCGTGGCTTTTCGCGGCGGCGGTTTGCGCCGCGCGATCGTGACCACCAGCGGAATGCTTGCCCTGGCACTGGCCGCCGGCTTTTGCCTCGGCGGTGCGGCAAAGGCTCAGGAAGCCCAGATCATCTATCCGGGCTCGATGGCGGTGACCGGCTTCCCCGGCACGATCATCCCGGATTTCGGCTCTCCCGATTCCGAAAAGGGCGGCCTGCCGCCCGGCGTCGACCCGGTCGACGAAACCTTCATCGACACTTCGCAGGCCTCGTTGCGCATTTTCAACGTCTCGCAACTCGGCGGCCCAGCTTCGGGCCAGCTCGTCTACACGCCGCCGCCCTTCGAGGTGACAGCCGGCCAGATCGGCGAGGTCTTCGGCCTCACCTATGACGACGGCGTGCGCGATGGCGTGCCGTCGGGCATTCCGAACCTCTATACGGCGGCGACCTCGCTGCACGGCATCGAGATCGTCACGCCGGACGCCGACGAGGACGGGCGGCCTGAGCGACAGCGCCGCGGCGCCGCCGGCGCTGTCTTCATGAATGGCCAGTTCGGCACCGAAAATGGCGGCGGACCGGGCACCATCTGGAAGATCGACGGTATCTCGGGCGCCGTCTCGAAATTCGCCGACATCGACACCAACAGCGGGCCCGGCATCGGCAACCTCGCCTTCGATCCGACCCATCGTGAGTTCTTCGCCTCGGATCTCGATACCGGGCTCATCCACCGCGTCGATATCGAGGGCAATCTGATCGACAGCATCGACCATGGCGTTGCCGGGCGTCCCGCGCATGGGCTCGCCCCGGTCGCCGACGACGGCGCCGTGATGGACATCCACGACACGGCCTTCGATTCGGAAGACCTCCGAACCTGGGGCTATACGCAGGATGCGCGCCGCGTCTGGGCCGTCGCCTACCATGGCGGGCGGCTCTACTATTCCGTAGGCGAGAAAGCCGAAATCTGGTCGGTCGGCATTGCAAGCGACGGGGGTTTTGGCCGCGATCCGCGCTGGGAACTGACGGTCAAGGCCGACCAAGATTATGCCGTCACCGATATCGCCTTCGACAATCAGGGTTTCATGTATCTTGCCCAGCGCGGCCCGGTCGAGAACCGCTACGATTACAGCCGCTTCGCCGATACCGGCAAAGGCGAGGTGATCCGCTACCAGCGCG
Source organism: Mesorhizobium sp. WSM4989 (assembly GCF_029625795.1). Lineage (NCBI taxonomy): Bacteria > Pseudomonadati > Pseudomonadota > Alphaproteobacteria > Hyphomicrobiales > Phyllobacteriaceae > Mesorhizobium > Mesorhizobium sp. WSM4989. Next base: position 2,018,056 of record NZ_JARTVN010000001.1, read on the forward strand.
AGGATCCGGACGATCCGGCAACGGAATCGGTCTGGGCCGAGGTGCCGCAGGAATATGCGGTCGGCTTCCCGCAGGGCAACCGGCAGTCGGCAGGCGGCGTCGACCTGCAATACCGCTACGACCCCGAAGGCAATCTTGACACCTCGGTCTGCACCCACACGGTCGTGAACACCGGCGACAAATTGCGCGACAATCCGGAGCTTGCCGAGCGCCTCGCCGCCGGCGGGCCGCTTGCCGTGCATGGCGTCCAGCTCACGCCAAGCAAGCTGGTCAAGCCGGTAAACGTGCCGCCCTTCGGCTCCTGGGTCGTCGACTTCGACGGCTATTTCGAAGACCCTGACGTCCAGGGCCATGTCGGCGACGTCAGGGTCTGGCGCCCCTGCGAGGGCCGCGCCGGCTATTATGAGGAAATCCCCGGCGGCTTCCTGCCTCCCGTCTATCCGCCGGACTTCCCTCCGCCCGGCAACCTGCCCCCATGCCTCGATGTCGAGGACGTGCAGTATTTCTGCACACCCCGCGGCCTCCGGGCCGACCTCTATCTCGATGACCACGCCGGCTTTGGCGGCGATTCGATCAAGGCTTTGTCCAAGACACCGGGCGTCGGGGTGACCTCACCCATGTCGCATGCGCCGGGCAAGCCCTACACGATCGGCATCATCGGCCATAATCCGGGCGACACCGTCAATGTCGGGCTCTGCTTCTACCGGAAGTCCGACCGGGACAAAGGCGGCTACTATCCTTGCTGCAAGGTGACGCTGCCGCTGAGGACGCCGGCCGTCGAGTGCGAAGCGCCGAGGAGGGACAGATGAGCGGTCTCGTCCTTTCCCGCCCTGCCCCGCGCAAAGCCGTCATGGGCACGATCATGAAACCCCTGTCATACGCCAGGCGCGGCGCGCGCTGGCTGATGGCGGCCGGTGTCGCGGTCGCCATGCTGCCGGCAGTGCCGGCGCTTGCGCAGGACAAGGCACCGGCCGGCCAGATCGCCAACCCGGAAATCACGGCTGGATCGCGCGGCATCAATCCGGAGCTCGGGCGGATCATACCCTTCTTCACCAAGAAGGGTGGCCTAAGGGGCTGCGATAGCGTCGAATACGTCTTGAGCTTCGGCATCCATGGCGACCCGCAGGACTTCGACCGGCCAAGCGTGGCGGCCCTTCTGAAGGCGACAAGGCTCGACTTCAAGGACCAGTTGCCGCACGGCTTGCAGATCGTGAGCGTCGACCTCGTCGGCGACGGCACGGGCGCTTCCGGCGGACCGCTGCCCGCTGCTTCGATCAGCACATCGGCCGGCCCAAATGATACGGCAAGCGTTTCCAATTTCCGGATCAGCGCTTCGAACCTCGACGGCGTCGGCGCTGCCGACGAACGCGTGATCACTTTCCGGATCACGGCCAAGATAGACCATGCCGCCTTCGCCGCGCCGGCAACGGTCGATAACCAGGGTGAGATGAAGGTGGCCTTCAGGGGCGGCCCGGCAACCACGATCCCCTCGCAGGATCCGGACAAGCCCGACGACGCCGATTTCCTCACCGGCGTGAAAACCTCGATCACGATCGACCTGAGCAAGTGCAACCCGCCGCCTCCGCCTCCCAGCAAGGAATGCTTCAAGGTCGAACGCGGCACGGTCGACTGCGTGCCCGGCGGCGGCGCCTTCATCTATCACATGCCGGTCGGTCCGGAGATGGCCGGCAAATGGGTGCAGCTGTCGACGACGACACCCGGCATCACCATCGCCACCGACACCCAGCAGGTACCTGCCGGCGGCGGCGTGTTGAACTGGAAGATCATCGGCGCCTCGCCGGGCGAGGCCATCCATCTCGTCGTCACCGGCATCGACACCTATGCCGGGCCGAAGGAAGGCTGGGGACTTTGCTGCACGCAGGAGATCGACATCGACATTCCGCGTGATCTCAGGTGCCCGCCCCAAAAGCAGCCCGACCCCAAGGTGGAGAAGTGGGCAGAAGTGCCGCGCTGCACGATGTCCGGCGGCTGCGACTTCACCATCACGGTCACCAATGTCGGCGATGCGCCCTATAACGGCAAGATCGTGCTCGACGAGGTGACATTGCCGGCCGGGTCGGCGCTGTCGTCGGGACCGAACCCACCCTGGGTCTGCGCGCCCGGGACGACGCCGATGACCTGCACCCATCCGGCAACCACGCTCAACCCGGGCGCCTCCGCCGTCCTCAAGCTCGGCTTCAAGCCGGCCGGCGGCTGGCAGGGCAGCGTGCTGCGCAATTGCGCCGCCTATGACTACCAGGCGAGCGGCAAGCCGCTGTTCGGCAGCCAGCAGAACGATCGCGGCTGCGCCTCGATCCCGGTCTGCCGCCGTGGCGATCGCGATCCGCAATGCCAGCCTGCGGTCGAGAAGAAGGTCGACCTGCTGCTGAAGAAGCGCGCCCGCATGCCGGTCTGCACGCCGGACGGCATCTGCAGCTTCGTGATCGATATCATCAACAACGGCACCAGCACCTATCACGGGCCGCTGACCGTGATCGACACCTATCCGGGCGACGCGCCGACCTCCTCGGCCTTCGGGCCCAGCCCGCCATGGACCTGCTTGCCGAACGGCCCCGGCCAGTTCCGCTGCGACAATGCCGGCATCTCGCTGCCGCCGGGCGCCTCGACGCCCATCGTGGTCAAGGCGGTCATGCCGGCAAACTACCGGCCGGACACGGTCGAGAATTGCGCCGAGGTGAAGGCCATTGCCGGCGAGGTTGACCTCGCGAACAACAAGGCGTGCGCGACCGAGCGCATCCGCCGTCCGAATGGCGCCAAGCCCGGCCTGCGCATCACCAAGGCATGCGAGAGCTCGCTGGCCGGTGCGTCTTCGGTATCCTGCCGCATCACCGTGACCAATGCCGGCACTGCTGCCCCCACCGGTCCGGTGCGGGTCAACGATGCCGCCACGCTGGTGTCGGGCGGCGCGCCGGTCGCTGTCCGGACCGTGACCCCGGACGGCGCCGACTGGAACTGCGGGCCAGTGCCCGCCAACATGCTGTCTTGCCAGATTGCCGGCGCCGTCATGACGCCCGGAACCAGCCGGCACTTCGACGTGACGGTCGGCGGCAATGACGCGTTCGAGAACTGCGCGCGCGGCTCTTTTGGGCCGGCGCCCCGCGACGACATCGTCTATCCGATCGGCCAGGCTTGCGCGAAGGGCGGTGGGGCCTCCACGATCCGCGTCGAGAAGACCGGCGACAGCGAATGCCAGCCAGGCGCGCCCTGCTCGTTCGAGATCACTATCACGAATGAGGGGCCGAATGCCTTCTCCGGTCCGGTCCGCATCGGCGATGCGGTCGGCATCGACGGTCTCGGCAGGCTGGAGGGTGTCAAGATCACCGCGATCGACCCGCCTTTCGGCTGCTCGCCGGAGCCGGCGACGCTGCCGGCGTCCTGCATCGCCAATCTGACGCTGGGCGCCGGCGAAAGCCATACGCATCATGTCACAGTGGTCCTTCCCGACGACGCGCGCCTTGCCACTCTGCGGGGTACGGTCAGCGGACAGAACTGCGTCGGGGTGCTCTCGCCAAACACGCCGGTGCAGGGCGGCGGCGATCTACTGTCGCGCGCCCCAGCCAACGCGCAAGGCGACCGCGGCAGGGCCTATGCATGCCACCCCTTCACAATCAAGCGTGAGGTCAAGAACCAGTGTTCGGGCGGCATGGTGCTCAACTCGGCCGGCCGCTGCGCCTGCCCGGACGGCACCACATTCCGCAACGGTCAGTGCTCGTCCGGCGGCACTAAGCTTCTGCCGCTGCCAGTGCCGCAGCGCTGCGTCCTACTCAAGGGCCAGATCCGGACCGAGGACGGACGCTGCGTCTGCCCGCGCGGCACCGAGCTGGAAAACGGCAGATGCGTTCAGAGCGAGCAGCCGCAGGAGCCGCAGTGCACGCTGCGTCCCGGCCAGTACCGCGACCAGGACGGCAATTGCGTATGCCGGCGCGGCGAGCTGGTGAACGGCGTCTGCCGGGTCGCTCCGCCGAAATGCACTATCCGCGGCGCCGTGCCGACACCGGATGGCTGCGCCTGTCCCAAGGACACGCATGTCGACCGCGCCGCCAAGGCTTGCGTGCCCGACAGGCAGCAGCCGCCCAGCCAGTGCCGCATTCGTGGCCAGGTGCGCAATGCCGATGGCGATTGCGTCTGCCCGAGGGGGACGGCGTTGAAGGGCAAAGCCTGCGTGCCGGTCAGGAAGCCGCAAGCATGCTCCATCCGCGGCCAGTTCCTCAACAAACGCGGCGTCTGCGTGTGTCCACGCGGCACCGAAGTGATCGAAGGTAGATGCGGCAGGTTCGAAGACGCTGTATGCGCGCCGGGCTCGGAGATGATCGATGGCATGTGCCAGCCGATCATCAGGCGGCGCTGCCCAGTCGGAACGGCCGGCCGGTATCCGGATTGCTTCCCGATCCGCAGGCGGCCAGGCTTGGAGATCGATCCGGACCTGCTGCTCAATCCGAATATCCTGCAGCAGTTGGTGCCAAGAAGCCAACCAAGGCTGCAGCGGAACCCGGCGACCGACAACCTTCAGTAGGGCAGCCCATCACTACCGCGCCCGCGAACCCGCCGGAAAAATCCAGCGGGTTCTCTCCTTCCCGCATCGCAGCTCGCGTTTTGCGTGCCCGTCGAGCGAAGCGGAAAACACGCTTCCCCTTGGCCGGACGATGGTCTAGGCAGACCCGCGTGCCAGCGCGCAGCACAGAGCGCCGATGAGGATGCCGGGAGAAGCCTTTCATGAGCAAGAAGACCCTGATTGCACCATCGGTGCTGGCGTCGGACTTTTCGAAGCTCGGCGATGAGGTCGAAGCGGTCGCGGCGGCCGGAGCCGATTGGATCCATCTCGACGTGATGGACGGCCATTTCGTGCCCAACATCACTTTCGGCCCACCGGTGATCAAGGCGATCCGCAACCGGACAAAAACCTTCTTCGACTGCCATCTGATGATCGCGCCTGCCGACCCCTACCTGGCGGCCTTTGCCGAGGCCGGCTGCGACGGCATAACGGTGCATGCCGAGGCCGGCCCGCATCTCGACCGTTCGGTGCAAACCATCAAAGGTCTCGGCAAGAAGGCCGGTGTCTCGCTCAACCCGGCGACGCCGGAAACGGCGATCGAATATGTGCTCGACCGGCTCGACCTCATCCTGATCATGACCGTCAATCCCGGCTTCGGCGGCCAGGCTTTCATCCCGGCGATCGTCGACAAGGTGCGAAAGGTCAAGGCGCTGATCGGCGAGCGCCCGATCCGCATCGAGGTCGACGGCGGCATCTCGCCAGAAACGGCGCCGCTGGTGACGGCCGCCGGCGCCGGCGTGCTGGTGGCCGGCGCGGCCATTTTCAAAGGCGGCACAGTGGAAACCTATCGGGCAAATATCGAAGCGATCCGCTCAGCCGCCGACAAGGCCGTTAAAGACGTCGACAGTGCGTTCCTAGCAAAGCCGCCTCGCTAACTAAGGGCTGTTCAGTATACCGAGTTATGTCAAGTCTCCCACTGACGTCAGCCTTTTTTCAAGTGGATTTTACTTTATTCGATAATTGACCCCGCCTTGTCTTAAAATACGGATATCGCCATCATACGTTTTTAGGCGGCAGTGCTCGGCTGTAAGATACATCGTATGAAATTGCTTGGCCGAGGGACCCTGCAAAACAGGGGCCGGCAACAGGAGTCAAATTGCCATACGGGAACGCCGATACGGGCGAAGGCAAGGGTGCCAAGAGCACGCTGGCCAGTTCGGTCTACCATCAGCTCCGCGAGGACTTGCTGCGGGGAGCTTTGGAAGCCGAGGGCAAGCTGCGCGTCGAATGGGTCGTTTCCCGGTATGGCGCCGGCGCCTCGCCGGTGCGCGAGGCGCTGAACCGTCTGGCCGCCGAGGGATTGCTCGGCCGCCACGACCAGCGCGGCTTCTTCGTGATGCCGGTCAACGCGGCCGAGCTGGAGGAGCTCACCCGCACGCGGTGCTGGCTGGAAGAACGCGCATTACGCGAATCCATTGCGCACCGAACGGCGGAATGGGAAGAACAGCTGGTGCTCGCCCTGCACCGCCTGGCGCGCGCCGAACGCCGCCGGCCCGATGACCCGGCAACCAACAATCCGGAATGGGAGAAGCTGCACCGCGCCTTTCATCGCGCGCTGATCTGCGCCTGCCGCTCGCATTGGCTGATCGGCTTTTGCGACCAGCTTTCCGACCAGGCCTCCCGCTACCGGCTGATCTCGCAGCGCGGCCCCGGCTCCGAACGCGACGACTTCGGCGAGCACCGGACGATTGCCGAGCGGACCATGGACGGCGACGCCGACGGCGCGGTCGATGCCTTGCTCAGTCACTACCGCCTGACGGCGGAGATGTGCATGGCGCAGCTCAGCCCAGGCGACGGTCCGCGGGCTCGCGCAGGCAAGGCCGCGCGCGGTCGCAAATAGCTGCCCATCGCTGACAAATCTGATATTCGCTCTGGCCGAGCTTTCGACGCCAGGGGACGACATGACCAATCACCTGTTCGACGCGTTTCGCGCCAGCATGCCGGCGCCTGGCCAAGTGCTGATGGAGACGGGTGACGGGCGTTCGATTTCCTATGCCGACATGCTGGCGTGGTCCGCGCGGTTTGCGCACGCGCTGGTCGCCGCTGGTGTGCTGCCCGGCGATCGCGTCGCGGTGCAGGTGGAGAAGACCCCTGAAGCTTTGCTCCTCTATCTCGCCTGTCTGCGCGCCGGCGCCGTCTTCCTGCCGCTCAACACCGCCTATACGCTGCCGGAGCTCGACTATTTCTTCCGCGACGCGGAGCCGCGGCTGGTCGTGTGCGATCCGGAAAAGGTGAAGGATGTGCAACCGCTTGCCGCATCGGCGGGGGCGGCGACGCTGACGCTAGGCCGCGACGGACAGGGCACGCTTGCGGACCGTGCGGCGCTGCAGCCGGCGGATTTTGCGGATCTGGAGCGCGGCCCCGACGATCTTGCCGCCATCCTTTACACGTCTGGCACGACGGGCCGCTCCAAGGGCGCCATGCTCAGCCACGAGAACCTCGCCTCCAACGCGCGCGTGCTGGTGGATTACTGGCGCTTCAGCGGCGATGATGTGCTCATCCACGCGCTGCCGATCTTCCACACGCACGGCCTGATCGTCGCGACCAACGTCATCCTGATGGCCGGCGCAAAAATGCTGTTCGAGCGGAAGTTCGACCCGGCCCGTGTGATTTCGCTTCTGCCGCGCGCGACCGCGCTGATGGGCGTGCCGACCTTCTATGTGCGGCTCCTGCAGCAGCAGGGCCTGACGAAGGATGCGGCCAGCCGCATGCGGCTGTTCATCTCCGGTTCGGCGCCGTTGCTTAGCGAGACGCATAATGCCTGGCGCGAGCGCACCGGCCACGCCATCCTCGAACGCTACGGCATGACCGAAACCAACATGAACACATCCAACCCCTATGACGGCGAACGGCGCGCGGGCACGGTCGGCTTTCCGCTGCCGGGTGTCACGCTGCGCGTCGCCGACCCCGAAAGCGGCAAGCCGCTAGCCCAGGGCGAGATCGGCATGATCGAGGTGAAGGGCCCGAACGTCTTTGCCGGCTATTGGCGGATGCCAGAGAGAACCAAGGCCGAATTCCGCGACGACGGCTTCTTCATCACCGGCGACCTCGGCCTGATCGATACCGGCGGCTATGTCCACATCGTCGGCCGCAGCAAGGACCTGATCATCTCGGGCGGCTACAACGTCTATCCCAAGGAGATCGAGAGCGAGATCGACGCGCTTACCGGCGTTGCCGAAAGCGCGGTGATTGGGGTTGCGCATCCCGACTTCGGCGAAGGCGTCACGGCGGTCGTGGTGCGCAAGCCGGGCTCGGCAATCAGCGCAGCCGATATCGCCGACGCCATTGCCGGGCGGCTGGCCAAATACAAGCACCCGAAGCAGGTGATCTTCGTCGACGAATTGCCGCGCAACACGATGGGCAAGGTACAGAAGAACGTTTTGCGAGAGGCGTACAAGGATATCTACCAATCCAGATCGCAGAGCTAGACTAGTGCAAACGCCCGGCAGCTTCGTCATTTTAGGGCGGAGCACGGAGCGAAGCGACGCGCGCAGACCCTAGCATCCATGCCTTAACGCCAAAGCGTTGCAACGATTACGGAATTCTGCACCGTTGCGCCCCATCGCAGAGGTCACGGCATGGATCCTCGGGTCAAGCCCGAGGATGACGAAGGAAGAGGCCTACGCCGCAAACACCTTCTCGCCGCCGATCCAGACGTTCTTGACGTCCAGGTCTTCCGACAGCCCGACAATGTCCGCTGCGGTGCCGTTGGCGAAGCGGCCGAGGCGATGCGCCTGGCCGATCGCTTCGGCGGGATAGAGCGAGGCCATGCGGAGCGCCTCGTCGAGATCGAGCCCGACCACGCGATGGACAAAGCGCACGGCGGAAATCATGTCTAGATCGGCGCCGGCCAGCGTGCCGTCGGCAAGCCTGAGACTCCCGTCCTTGCGGTAGATGGTACGGCCGTTGAGGGTGAAGGATGTCATGTCGGTGCCGATCGTCGCCATGGCGTCGGTGACCAAAAGGATCCTGCCCGGGCCTTTCTTGGCATTGAGTGCAAGCGTCATGGTGCCGGGATGGACATGGATTCCGTCCGCGATGATGCCAGCGTAGAAGCTGCCGGTGTCGATCGCCGCTCCGGCCAGTCCCGGCTCGCGATTGCCGATCTGGCTCATGGCGTTGAAGAGATGGGTGACGACCGTGGCGCCGGCCTCGGCGAAGGCCGTTGCCGTGGCATAGCCGGTGTCGGAGTGGCCGAGGCTGACAACAATGCCGGCCGCGGCCAGCGCCGTGACCCGGGCCGGCTGGACCGATTCCGGTGCGACCGTGGTGAGCAGCACCGACAAGCCCTGACGCGCCGCGACCAGCGCAGCCTGGTCAGCGTCCGTCATTGGCCGGATAAGAGCCGGATCATGCGCGCCCTTGCGCGCGACGGACAGATGCGGGCCTTCGAGATGCAGCCCAAGAAAAGCCGGCACCTTCTTCCGGGCGGCCTCGGCGCCGGCGGCGACCGCCGCGGCGGTGATCGCCGGCGTGTCGGTGATCAGCGTCGGCAGGAGCGCCGTGGTGCCGAAGGGCGCGTGCGCCCGGCAGATGGTCTCGATCGAGGCGACATCGGGATGGTCGTTGAGCATAACGCCTCCACCGCCATTGACCTGGATGTCGACGAAGCCGGGAACCAAGAGGCCGCCACCGGTCTCGACACGGGAGACGCCTGACGGCACGGCGCCGGTGGGCAGAATGGCCTCGACCATGCCGTCCTTGACGACGAGGGCCGTATCGTCGTGCCAGTCGGCGCCGTCGAAGATGCGAGCGCCGGTGAGGGCGAAACGGTCGCTCATACGGTTTCCGTCACCTTGCGCAAATTGCGTGGCGCATCCGGATCGAGGCCCCGATGGCGAGCGAAGGCCTCTACGAAGCCATAGAAGGACACGATCAGCGGCAGCGGATCGGTTAACGGATGGCCGGTTGCGACATACGGCAGCAGCCTGGCTGCCTTCGCCTTGTCGGAGGTGACGAAAGCGGCCGCGCCTTTGGCCGTCAAGCTATCGGCGGCCTCGGCCACCGAAGGCTCCGACGCGTCGCGGGCAGCAAGCGCCAGGACCGGGAAGCCCGGCCCGACCAGCGCCAGCGGCCCATGCATGACCTCGGCGGCGCTGTAAGCCTCTGCATGCATGGCGCAAGTTTCCTTGAATTTCAGCGCCGCCTCGCTGGCGATCGCGAAGGATGGGCCGCGGCCGAGGATGAACAGCGAGCGCGGGGACTCGAGCGCCGCGGCGAGCGCCATCCAGTCGTAGGCGATCGCCTTCTCGAAATGCTCCGGCAGGCGGGCGAGCGCAGCAAGCAGCGCCTCATCGCCAGTGCTGTGCGCCATCAGCGCCAGGGCGGCGACGGCCGAGTTGACGAAGGTCTTGGTGGCCGCGACGCTGCGCTCCGGGCCGGCGAGAATGTCGATGGCGTAATCCGAGGCGCGCGCCAGTGGCGAGTCGGCGGTGTTGGTGATGGCGACGGTGAGCGCGCCGCCGGCTCTCGCGGTTTCGGCCATAGCGACGATGTCGGGACTCTTGCCCGACTGCGAGATCGCCAGGCAAGCCGAGCCGCGCAGCCTCAGCTTCGCGCCATAGATGGAAGCGATCGACGGGCCGACGGAAGCGACGGCGAGGCCGGCCGTCAGCTCCACGGCATATTTCATGAAGGTGGCGGCATGGTCGGACGAGCCGCGCGCCACGGTGACGACGAAATGCGGATCGCGCTCGCGAAGGCCGCGGCCGGCCTCGGCCAGCACGTTGGCCGAGCCGTCCAGCAGGCGGGCGGTGGCCTGCGGGATCTCCTCGATCTCGCGCCGCATGTGGGTGGCGGTTGCGCTCATGGCCGGCTCTCCTCTCCCGGCCCGGTCAGCCGGAGTTCCGCGACGAAGTCATAGGCGTCGCCCCTGTAGATCGAGCGCGTGAACTCGATCACCTTGCCGCTCGCCAGATAGGAAATACGCTCGATGTGCAGGCCGGCAACCCCCGGCGGCACTTCGAGAAGGCGCGCGTCGCCGTCGCCGAGATTGGCGGCCGAAATGCGCTGCACGGCCCGCACCGGGCGGTTGCCGGTCAGTTCCAGCGCCGCGTAGAGCGAGGAGCCGATCGCTTCGGGGTCGGGAAGCACGCTCGCCGAAATCGCGGCGCGCTCGATCGCCAGCGGCGTGTCATTGGCGATGCGCAGGCGCGCCACGCGCGCCACCAGCTCGCTCGACGACAGGCCGAGCACCATCATCTCGTCCGGCGAGGGCGCATAGAGCCCGCGATCGAGCCAGGCCGAGCGCACGACCATGCCGCGGCGCGCCATATCCTCGGTGAAGGAGGTGAGCCGCGACAGCGACTGCTCGACACGTTCCATGCGCGGGGCGACAAAGGTGCCGGAGCCATGACGCTGGACGAGGATGCCGCCTTTGACCAGATCCTGCACGGCCTTGCGCACAGTGACGCGCGAAATGTCGGCCTTGCTGGCTATATCGCGCTCCGACGGCAGCGCGTCACCCGGCCCGATCAGGCCGCGATTGACCGCTTCCTCGATGCTTTTTCTCAGCTGCAGGTAAAGCGGCGCGCCGCTCTGCGAGGATTCTTTCAGCATAGCGAAGATCTGGTCGGCGGCGCTCATCGCGGCGCCTCCGGCAGCATAGCGAAGATCTGGTCGGCGGCGCTCATCGCGGGGTCCCCGGCAGCATGGCGAAAATCCGGTCGGCGGCGCTCATCGGGCGCCTCCGGATTTGCCCGCGAAGATGCGCGCGGCCATCTGCACCGCGCCGCCGAGCGCATCGTCAAGCGGGGCCTTCAGCAGCGCCTGATAGCGCGCCGACAGCCGCGGCGCGTAGAGCGGCGCCAGGCCGCCGAGCAGGCATAGCGGCGCATCGTCGGCGAGTTCGAGGGCGCCGAGCGAAGCCTCGACATCGGCAACCGCCTTATCGAGGATCCAATTGGCGACGAGATCGCCCTTGTCGGCATGCTCGAAGACCTTTGGCGCGAAACCGCCGAAGTCGCCGGGCCTGGCGTTGGTGGTGAACTCGACCACGTCCTCGGGATTGTTGCGGAAGACGGCAAGCATGGCATCCGTCAGCGGCGAGCCGGGGCGGATGCCGTCATAGGCAAGGAGCGTCTGCTCGAGCAGGTCGCGGCCGATACGGGCGCCGCTGCCCTGGTCGCCGACCTGGAAACCCCAGCCGCCGATGGCGCGCGACTTGCCCGCTTTGCGCGCCATATAGGCGGTACCGGTGCCGAGGATCGCCATGGCGCCGTCGCCGGAGCCGACGGCGCCTTCGAGCGCGATCTCGGCATCGGTCTCGACGCGGCTTTTGCTGAACGGCAGGATCGCTTCCAGCTGCTGCCTGTAGGTGCCGACATTGGCTCCGGCGAGGCCGAGAATGGCAGGCGTCTCAGGGATCAGCTGCGGATCTTCACCGGCGGCCACGAAAGCTTGCCTTGCTGCCTCGACGATGTTTGCGCGCGCCCCGGTAAGGTCGGTGCGGATATTGGCCGCGCCGCTCTTGGCGCGGCCAACGACAGCGCCGTCGGCGGTCGCAAGGGCCGCCCTGCAGCTTGTGCCGCCGCCATCGATGCCAAGCACGAATTTCACGCGATTTTCTCCTCGTCGCGGATAATACCAATAAAATACCAATAGCCAAGGGTTAATTTCGGTTTAAAAAAGATTAAGGCGTATTTGATTGAAAAGACATGGAAATTTGTTCCCAACGCGCTCCGGAGCATGAAAACGCAATGAGAGATGTGGACAAGTGGTATTTTTTTGGTATTGTTCGATCAGTTGGAGGAAAGCGGATGGCCGAGACGCGCACGGAAGCGCTTCATCAGAACGCCGCGGGGCTGGATGTCCAGGCCCCGGATGCCATCCTTTCGTTCCTCGCCAATGCGCAAATCGAGGCCGCCAGGGCCGTGCACGGCGCCATTCCGGCCATTGCCGAGGCCGCCGAGCTTGTCGCCAGACAATTGAAGGGTGGAGGCAGGCTCGCCTACGCTGCAGCCGGCAGTTCCGGCCTGATGGCTGTCGCCGATGCGCTGGAACTTCCCGGCACATTCGGTATCGCGCGGGACCGCATCGCCATCCTGATCGCCGGCGGCGACGAGGCGTTCCGCACGCTTGCCGGCGGACCGGAAGACGATATCGAGGAAGCCGCGGCAGCCGTGGCGAATGCCAATATCGGCAAGGGCGACTGCCTGATCGCCATCTCGGCCAGCGGCTCGACGCCCTATGCCGTCCAGGCGATCGGCGACGCGCGGCGCCGGGGCGCGGCGACGATCGCGATCGCCAACAACAAGGGCGCGACGCTGTTCGGCGAGGCCGACGTCGCCATCCTGCTCGAGACGCCACCGGAGCTGATTGCCGGCTCGACGCGCATGGGCGCGGGAACAGCACAGAAGATCGCGCTCAACATGCTGTCGACGCTCGCTGCCGTCCATCTCGGCCATGTGCATGACGGCTACATGGTCAACCTTGCCGCCGACAACATCAAGCTGCGCGACCGCGCGGTGCGCATGGTGGCCGCCATCAGCGGACGCAGCCGCGAAGATGCGGCGCGCCTGCTCGAAGAGAGCGGTGGCGGCGTCAAGACTGCCATTCTGCTCGCCGCGGGTGCTGCCAATGCCGATGCGGCCGAGAAGATACTGGAAAAAACCGGCCAGAAGCTCAGGCCGGCGCTTTCCGCGATCGAGGGGAGCAAGGCGCGCTAGCCGCTGTTCTCATCAAAACCGAACCTGAAAAAGGTCAACAGGGAGACTGGACATGACGACCAAACTACTGACGGCACTTCTCATCGGCACGAGCATTCTCGGCACCACCGTGATGGCCCTCGCCGAAGACGTCACGCTCAACATCGAGAGCTGGCGCGGCGACGACCTGACCATCTGGAAGGACAAGCTGATCCCGGCCTTCGAAGCCAAGAACCCGGGCATCAAGGTGGTGTTCGCGCCCTCGGCGCCGACCGAGTATGACGCGGCACTCGGCGCCAAGCTCTCTGCCGGCTCGGCGGGCGACCTGATCACTTGCCGCCCCTTCGACAAGTCGCTTGAGCTGTTCAAGAAGGGCAACCTCGCCGACCTCTCGTCGCTGCCCGGCATGGACAACTTCTCTCCGGTCGCCAAGGCCGCCTGGCAGACCGACGACGGAAAGTCGAGCTTCTGCGTGCCGATGGCTTCGGTCATCCACGGCTTCATCTACAACAAGGACGCCTTCGACAAGCTCGGCCTCAAGGTGCCGACGACGAATGAAGAGTTCTACGCCGTGCTCGACAAGATCAAGGCGGACGGCACCTATATCCCGATGGCGATGGGCACGAAGGACCTCTGGGAAGCCGCGACCATGGGCTACCAGAACATCGGCCCGAACTACTGGAAGGGCGAGGAAGGCCGTCAGGCGCTGATCAAAGGCGAGCAGAAGCTGACCGATCCGCAGTGGGTCGAACCCTACAAGGAACTGGCCAAGTGGAAGCCCTATCTCGGCGACGGCTTTGAGGCGCAGACCTATCCGGACAGCCAGAACCTGTTCACGCTCGGCCGCGCCGCCATCTACCCGGCTGGCTCCTGGGAGATCGGCCTGTTCAACACCCAGGCGCAGTTTAAGATGGGCGCCTTCCCGCCGCCCGTGCAGAAGGCCGGCGACACCTGCTACATCTCCGACCATACCGATATCGGCATGGGCCTGAACGCTGCCTCGAAGCACCCGGAAGAAGCCAAGAAGTTCCTGTCCTGGGTCGCTTCGCCGGACTTCGCCAACATCTACGCCAATGCGTTGCCGGGCTTCTTCAGCCTGAACAACACGCCGGTGAAGATGGAGGACCCGCTGGCGCAGGAATTCGTCTCCTGGCGCGGCAAGTGTAAGTCGACGATCCGCTCGACCTACCAGATCCTGTCGCGCGGCACGCCAAACCTCGAGAACGAGACCTGGGTCGAATCGGCCAATGTGATCAACGGCACCGACACGCCGGAAGCCGCGGCCAAGAAGCTGCAGGACGGCCTCGACAGCTGGTACAAGCCGGCGAAGTAAGGCTTTAGCCATTCGAACCGGCCGGGCGCCGCCCGGCCGGCCTTCGGACAGATCTAGATAGCGATTGTCGGCGCCGCCTCTCGGTCTTACCCTCACCCTTGCGGGAAGACGAAGCCGCACTGTCGCTGGCCTTGTCCCTCGCATCATGGGGACAGTCAGGCCGCCGTGCATCGAGGCATCAGCCAAGCACCATCGACCTGGAACCGAGAGACGGCGGGGACCGAACTCATGGCCGCACAAACACGACCCAAGAAACCGATCCGCTGGCATATCGGCGTCTTCCTGGCGCCGGCGGTGCTGGTCTACACGGCAGTCATGATCCTGCCGCTGTTCGGGACCCTGCAGCTTTCTCTGTTCCGCAACATCAACCAGGCGCAAGTGTTCGTCGGGTTCGACAATTTCCACACGCTGTTCGGCGATCCCAACTGGTCGGTGAATTTCTGGAACGCGCTGCGGAACAATGTCTGGTTCTTCATCATCCACATGCTGGTGCAGAATCCGATCGGCATCCTCTTGGCGGCGCTTCTCTCCAGCCCGAGACTGCGGTTTGCCGCCTTCTATCGCACCGCGATCTTCGTGCCGACGATCCTGTCCTTCGTCATCGTCGGCTTCGCCTGGAAGCTGATCCTGTCGCCGATCTGGGGCGTGGCGCCGCACCTGCTCGACTTCGTTGGGCTGAAGAGCCTGTTCACGCCGTGGCTCGGCAAAGAGCAATATGCGCTCACCGCGCTCAGCCTCGTCTCGGTCTGGCAGTTCGTCGGCATCCCGATGATGCTGATCTATGCAGCGCTTCTGTCGATCCCGGACGAGGTGATCGAGGCCGCCGAATGCGACGGCGTCACCGGTATGGCGCAGTTCTGGAAGATCAAGCTGCCGCTGATCCTGCCTTCGATCGGCATCATCTCGATCCTGACCTTCGTGGGCAATTTCAACGCTTTCGACCTGATCTACACCGCGCAAGGGGCGCTCGCCGGTCCGAATTATTCGACCGACATTCTCGGCACCTTCCTCTACCGCGCCTTCTTCGGTTTTCAGCTGCAGGTCGGCGATCCCAACATGGGTGCCGCGATCGCCACGATCATGTTCCTGATCATCCTCGCCGGCGTCTGCGTCTACCTGTTCCTCGTCCAGACGCGCCTGCGTCGCTATCAGTTCTGAGGCGCGCCATGAGCACCGCAACACATTCGCTTCCCCGGACCATCGGCGCCCATGCCGTCCTTTTGACCTACACGGTGATCGCGCTGTTCCCGGTGATCCTGGTCATCATGAACTCGTTCAAGTCGCGCGCCGGTATTTTTGGCGCGCCGCTGACGCCGCCGACGCCCAAAACTTTCGACCTGATCGGCTACACCACCGTGTTCGGCCAGGGCGACTTTCTGCATTATTTCCAGAACAGCCTCGTCGTAACGGTCGCCTCGCTGTTCTTCGTGCTTCTGTTCGGCGCCATGGCCGCTTTCGCACTGTCGGAATACCGCTTCCGCGGCAACACGATGATGGGGCTCTATCTCGCGCTCGGCATCATGATCCCGATCCGCCTCGGCACCGTCGCCATCCTGCAGCTGATGGTGGCGAGCGGGCTGGTCAACACGCTGACGGCGCTGATCCTGGTCTACACGGCGCAAGGCCTGCCGCTCGCCATCTTCATTCTGTCGGAGTTCATGAAGCAGGTGTCCGACGACCTGAAGAACGCCGGCAGGATCGACGGGCTGTCGGAGTACACGATCTTCTTCCGGCTGGTGCTGCCGCTGGTGCGCCCGTCCATGGCAACGGTCGCCGTCTTCACCATGATCCCGATCTGGAACGACCTGTGGTTCCCGCTGATCCTGGCGCCGTCGGAAGAGACCAAGACGGTGACGCTCGGCGCGCAGCTCTTCCTCGGCCAGTTCGTCACCAACTGGAACGCGATCCTGGCGGCGCTCTCGCTGGCGATCCTGCCGGTGCTGATCCTCTACGTCATCTTCTCGCGGCAGCTGATCCGCGGCATCACGTCAGGAGCCGTCAAGTGAGTGCAGAACAGCCTCTTCGCGTCGTCGTCGCCGGCCTTGGCAATATGGGCCGCAGCCATGCGCTGGCCTATCACACCAATCCGGGCTTCGAGATCGCCGCGCTCGTCAACCGTTCCGAGGTGCCGCTGCCGGATGGGCTCCCGGGCTATCGCATCAGGCGCTCCTTCGAGGACGTGTTGCGCGACGAGAAACCGGACGTCGCCGCCATCGCTACTTATTCCGACAGCCACGCCGACTATGCGGTGCGGGCGTTCGAGGCCGGCTGCCATGTCTTCGTCGAGAAGCCGCTGGCGACCACGGTGGCGGACGCCAGGCGCGTCGTCGATGCCGCCAAAGCCAACGGCAGGAAGCTGGTGATCGGCTATATCCTGCGCCACCATCCGTCCTGGATGCGGCTGATCGCCGAGGCGCGCAAGCTCGGCGGGCCATACGTATTCCGCATGAACCTCAACCAGCAGTCCTCCGGCCACAGCTGGGAAACGCACAAGCAGTTGATGCAGACCACCTCGCCGATCGTCGATTGCGGCGTGCATTATCTCGACGTGATGCTGCAGATCACCGACGCCAGACCGGTCGAGGTGCGCGGCATGGGCGTGCGGCTCAGCGATGAAGTGGCGCCCTCGATGTATAATTACGGCCAACTGCAGGTGCTGTTCGAAGACGGCTCGGTCGGCTGGTACGAGGCCGGCTGGGGACCGATGGTTTCGGAGACCGCCTTCTTCGTGAAGGACGTGATGTCGCCCAAAGGCTCTGTGTCGATCGTCATGAAGGAGGGCGTGAAGTCCGACGACATCGACACGCACACCAAGACCTCGACCATCCGCCTGCACAGCGCCGCGACCGGGCCGGACGGAAAGTTCATCAAAGAGGACGAACTGCTGTCGATGGAAGGCGAGCCGGGGCACCAGGAACTCTGCGACCTCGAACAGGCCTTCCTGCTCAAGGCCATCCGCGAGGACATCGACCTGACCCGCCACATGGAGGACGCGGTGAAGTCGCTCGCCGTCTGCCTCGCCGCCGACCAGAGCGTGCGCACCGGCGCGCCAATCAAACTCTAGAACAAGGACGAAGCCGTGGGCTCGCTGAACATCGAGAACGTGAAGAAGGCATTCGGGCCGGTCGAGGTACTGAAGGGCATCGACCTCGAGGTCAATGACGGCGAATTCGTCGTCTTCGTCGGCCCGTCCGGCTGCGGAAAGTCGACGCTGCTGCGCGTGATCGCAGGGCTAGAGGATTCGACCTCCGGGCGCGTGGTGATCGACGGCGACGACGTCTCCGTCACGCCGCCCGCAAAACGCGGCATCGCCATGGTGTTCCAGACCTACGCGCTCTATCCGCATCTGACGGTGAAGAACAATATGGGGCTCGGCCTGAAACAGGCCGGCACGCCTTCGGCCGAGATCGAGCGCCGCATCAAGATCGCTTCCGCGATGCTGTCGCTCGAGCCCTATCTCGAGCGGCGGCCGGCGGAGCTGTCGGGCGGGCAGCGCCAGCGCGTCGCGATCGGCCGCGCCGTGGTGCGCGAGCCGAAGCTGTTCCTGTTCGACGAGCCGCTGTCCAATCTCGACGCGGCGCTGCGCGTCAACACCAGGCTGGAGATCGCGCAGCTGCACCGGCGGCTAAAGGCAACGATGATCTACGTCACGCACGACCAGGTCGAAGCGATGACGCTGGCCGACAAGATCGTCGTGCTCAATGCCGGCCGCATCGAGCAGATCGGCAGCCCGATGGAGCTCTACAATGCGCCGGCCAATGAATTCGTCGCCGGCTTCATCGGCTCGCCGAAGATGAATTTCATCGACGGCGCCAAGCTTGGCGAGACGGCGAAGACCGTCGGCGTGCGCCCGGAACATCTGACCGTCGATGCAAAATCCGGCGCCTGGAAAGGCACGGTGGTGCATGCCGAGCATCTCGGCGCCGACACCAATCTCTATCTCGACTGCGAGAAGGCCGGGCTGCTCACCGTGCGGATCTTCGGCGTCTACAATGCCGAACCGGGCGCGACGCTCTATGCAACGCCGGATCCGGCGAAGACGTATCGGTTCGGGGCAGATGGAAGGGTGTTGAAGTAGCGCCGGCCTCCCCTTCTCCCCTTGCGGGAGAAGGTGGATCGGGGCGCAGCGCCGAGACGGATGAGGGGTGCTCCAGCGGAGTGCGACGCTTACTTCTGCAACGCAGAGATCGTTCCAACACCCCTCATCCGGCCGCTTCGCGGCCACCTTCTCCCACAAGGGGAGAAGGCGAGGTCTGCGCTTACTCGTCCGCCTTGAAGGTCTGCTTCTGCTGGCCCATGCCCTCGATGCCGAGCTCGACGACGTCGCCGGCCTTCAGGAACACCGGCGGCTTCATGCCCAGCCCGACGCCGGGCGGCGTTCCGGTGGAGATGATGTCGCCGGGATGCAGCGACATGAACTGGCTGAGATAGGAAACCAGATACTTCACGCCGTAGACCATCGTCTTGGTCGAGCCGTTCTGCATGGTCTTGCCGTTGACCGTCAGCCACATTTTGAGGTTCTGCGGGTCGGCGATCTCGTCCGTGGTCACCAGCCAGGGGCCGATCGGGCCAAAAGTGTCGCAGGACTTGCCCTTGGTCCACTGGCCTTGGCGCTCGGCCTGGAAGGCTCGCTCGGAAACGTCGTGCGCGACGCAATAGCCGGCAACATAATCCAGCGCGTCGTCCTCGCTGACATACTTCGCCGTCTTGCCGATGACGACGCCGAGCTCGACCTCCCAGTCGGTCTTGACCGAGCCGCGCGGGATGAGCACGTCGTCATCCGGCCCGACGATAGCCGAACTCGCCTTCATGAAGATGATCGGCTCCGGCGGCACGGTGGCGCCGGTCTCGGCAGCGTGGTCGGAATAGTTGAGGCCGATGCAGATGAATTTCCCCGTGCCGGCCACGCAGGCTCCGATGCGTGGGCTACCGGAAACAGCCGGCAGCGATTTCGGATCGAGCTTCGACAGCATCTCCAGCGAAGCCGGATGCAGCGCCGTGCCGGCGATGTCGGCGACATAGGCCGAAAGGTCGCGGATCGTGCCATCCTGATCGAGCAGGCCGGGACGCTCGCTTCCCATCTCGCCATAGCGCAGCAACTTCATCTTTTCTCTCCACCTTGCGGCCAAAGACCGATTTGCAAAACTTTCCGCCACGACCTCATGCGAAAATCGGGCGGACCCTAGCCATCAGCCTGGTACCCCGCAAGCGCGGACTCCACGCAGTAGGTCGGCAGGCTGGATTTTTCAGACTTTTCGATGCTTCCGACGAACGCGTAGCCCCGATCCGATCTTCCTGTTCGCCCACTAGCACTGCGAACCGCCCCCAATTTTCGAAACGGGCGTCAGATCGACCAGCCGCCATCAATATTGTAGGCCTGCCCCGAAGTGTAGGTGGCGCCCGCCAGATAGACGGCGAGATCGGCGATTTCTTCCGGCGTGCCCAGCCTTCCCATCGGCTGGCGGGCGATGAAGGCGGCGCGCGCCGCCTCATAATCGCCCTGCGCATGCATGCGGTCCTGCAGCGACGGGCTCTCGACCGTGCCCGGACAGATGGCGTTGCAGCGGATGCCCTTAGCCACATAGTCGGCGGCGACCGCCTTGGTCAGGCCGACGACCGCGGCCTTGGTCAGACCGTAGACGAAACGGTTCGGCACGCCCTTCTGCGAACTCGCCAGCGATGCCATGTTGATGATCGAGCCGTCGCCGCGCTCCAGCATGCCGGGCAGCACGGCGCGGATGGTGCGGATCATAGAGCGGACATTGAGATTCAGGGCGAAGTCGAGATCGGCATCCGTCATTTCGAGGATCGAGCCCGAATGGACGAAGCCGGCGCAATTGAACAGAACATCGACCGGGCCGATCTCGGCGAAGGCCGATGTCACGGCTGCGTCATCGAGCACGTCGAGTTTGCGGGTTTTTATGCCGGAAGTCTTGCCGAGTTGGGCCAAAAGCTGCTCGTTGATGTCGGTGGCATGAACGGTGGCGCCGGCCTTGGTGAAAGCCAGCGCGCTCGCCCGCCCAATGCCTTGCGCCGCCGCGGTGATGACGACCACTTTGCCTGCCAGATCCGCCATGCTTCCCTCCGGTGTCGCAAGCTTTCTTAGTGGCGGCCAGACGGGATGCAATGTGCCAGGCGAGCCTGACCGCTATTCCGCAGGCCAATTGTTTTTTCTGGTTAAAGAACACATGCCGATGCGTCAAGCCTGGAAGCCTGCGGCAAACGCGCCGAATTTGCGGCGCGAGTGTCGTCAAACCAGACCCGGTCTGGAACGCGCTTAGTCGCCGTAAGGCACCCAGACGTTCTTGACCTCGATGGCGCGGCGCAGGACGGCCTCGCCAGCCGCCTCGCTCGATGTCCAGTCGAGGCTGCGGCCATTGCCGGTCCAGACGCGCTTGAGGTTGCCGATGGAATCGGCCTCCGCCTTGGCGCAGGTGTCGGCATCGGCAAACACCCAGAGCCCATCGACGTCGTCGTGCTTGGCCAGAACGCCGCAGAGCTCGGCGCTGCGGCCGGTGACGATATTGATGGCGCCGGCCGGAATGTCGGAATATTCGATGACCTGGTAGAGATCCGTGGCTAAAAGCGGGTGACGCTCGGACGGCACGGCCACCACGGTGTTGCCCATGGCGAGCGCCGGCGCCACCAGCGAGACGAAGTTGAGGAGCGGCTGATTGTCCGGCGCAACGATGCCGACGACGCCCACGGGCTCGTGCAGCGCAAGCGTCACGGCGCGGGCCGGCGGCTGGTGGACGCGGCCCTCGAACTTGTCGGTGAGGCCGGCATAGAGGAACAGCCGCTCGATGGACTGCTCTACCTCCTCGCGCGCTGCCTTCGCCGTCACGCCGGTGAGTTGGACAAGGCGTGCAGCGAACTCATCGGCACGGCCCGAAAGGTTTTCCGCGAAGTAGTAGAGCACCTGGCTGCGGTTGAAGGCCGTCGCGTCCGGCCAGGCCTTGCAGGCGCGCGCGGCGGCGACCGCGTCGCGGATATCCTTGCGGTTGCCAAGGCCGACTTCGCCGGCAAGCTTGCCCTTGGCGGTGGCGACGGCCAGCGAGTAGTTGCCGTCCGGACGCACCTGCTTGCCACCGATGAACAGCTTTGCCGTGCGGTCGATGGCCATACCGTCAGCCTGCTCGACGACCTGCGCCGAGCCGACTGCGGCCGGCTTGATGGCGGGGCCGACCGGCAGCTTGGCGGCAAGATATTCGAACATCCCTTCCCGTCCGCCTTCGCGACCGAAGCCGCTTTCGCGATAGCCGCCGAAGCCGCAGGCCGCATCGAACATGTTGGTGCCGTTGACCCAGACGACGCCCGCCTTCAATTGCGGCGCGACATGCAAAGCGAGATTGACGTTCTCGCTCCACACCGAAGCGGCAAGACCGTAACGCGTGTTGTTGGCCAGCTCGACCGCCTCCTCGGTGTTGCGGAAGCTCATTGTCGCCAGCACTGGCCCGAACACCTCCTCCTGCGCCAGGATATTAGCCGGCGAAACAGAGGTGGCGAGCGTCGGCAAGTGATAGTAGCCCGTCGTCGGCAAGGCAGCGTCCGGCTGCCAGCAAGTGGCGCCCTGCCTGGCGCCCTCGGCGATCAGGCCCTTGACGCGGTCGAGCTGCGTGCGGTCGACCAGCGGTCCGATGTCGGTGTTCTTGTCGAGCGGGCTGCCGACGCGCAGGCGGCTCATCCTGACCTTGACCTTGGCGATGAAGGCCTCCGCGATGCCTTCCTGCACCAGGAGCCGCGAGCCGGCGCAGCAGACCTGGCCCTGGTTGAACCAAATGCCGTCGACCAGTCCCTCGACGGCGCTGTCGAGGTCGGCATCCTCGAAAACGACGAAGGCCGATTTGCCGCCGAGCTCCAGCGACGGCCTCTTGCCCGATCCGGCGGTTGCCTTGCGGATGATCTTGCCGACCTCGGAGGAACCGGTGAAGGCGATCTTCTGCACGCCCGGATGGTTGACGATGGCGGCACCCGCCTCCGGTCCGCCCTGAACGATGTTGACCACGCCTTTCGGCACGCCGGCGCGCTCGCAGATCTCGGCGAACAGTATGGCGGTGAGCGGAGTGAATTCGGCCGGCTTCAGCACCACGGTACAGCCGGCCGCAAGCGCGGGCGCGATCTTCCAGGCCAGCATCAGCAGCGGGAAGTTCCACGGAATGACCTGGCCGACGACGCCGACCGGCTTGTGGTCGGGAAAATCCTTCTCGAGCGTCTGCGCCCAGCCGGCATGATGGATGAAGTGTCGGATGGCCAACGGCACGTCGATGTCGCGGCTCTCGCGGATCGGCTTGCCGTTGTCGATCGATTCCAACACCGCGAACAGGCGCTGATGACGCTGCATGGCGCGGCCGATGGCATAGAGCACTTTGGCTCTGGCGTAGCCCGAGGATGCCGACCATTTCGGCAGCGCCTTTGCGGCCGCCGCGACCGCGGCGTCGATGTCGCCGGCGCCGGCATCCGAGATCTTCGCCAGCAGCTTGCCGGAGGACGGCTCGCTGGTATCGAAAGTCTTGCCGCTTGCCGCCGCCTTCCAGGCGCCGTCGATGAACAGCGCCCTGGAAAAATCGCGGCCGGCGAGCCAGGCGTCGGCCTCGTTGCGGGCTTCCGGCGCCGGGCCGTACTCCATGGCGCGATAACGTTCTAGGATGTTCATGGGGTCGCTCCTTTACCCTTCCCTGTGTGGGGAGGGTCGATCGGCGAAGCCGATCGGGGTGGGGGTAAATGGCTAATGGTTTGGTGCATGGATCAGGCAGATTTGTTTTTCGACCCCCACCCCGCCGCTTCGCGGCGACCCTCCCCGCAAGGGGGAGGGGGGTGGCTCACGCCATCGCGTGGCGATGGTTGGCCGAATAGTGGCCGGTCAAATGATGTTCGAGCTGGCGCTCGATGTCGGTGAGCAGGCTGGAGGCGCCGAAGCGGAACAGCTGCGGCTCGAGCCAGGGCCGGCCAAGCTCTTCCTTCATCAGCACCAGCCAGTCGAGCGAGACCTTCGCGGTGGAAATGCCGCCCGCCGGCTTGAAGCCGATCAGATAGCCGGTCTCCTCGAAATAGGCGCGGATGGCGCGCACCATGGCGAGGCCGACGGGAAGCGTGGCGTTGACGCTTTCCTTGCCGGTCGAGGTTTTTATGAAATCGGCGCCCGCCATCATCGCCACCATCGAGGCCAGCATGACGTTGCGCAACGTGGCGAGATCGCCCGTGCCTAGGATGACCTTGAGATGGGCGTCGCCGCAGGCGCCGCGCATGGCGACGATCTCGTTGAACAGTTCGCGCCATTTGGCGCCGTAAACCAGCCCGCGCGGGATGACGACGTCGATCTCGTCGGCCCCGTCCTTCACCGAGGCCTCGATCTCCTGCAGGCGGGTCGAGAGCGGCGCAAGGCCGTGCGGGAACGCTGTGGAGACGGCCGCGACATGGATGCCTGTGCCACGCACCGCATCCACGGCCGTGGCCACGAAGGGATGGTAAACACAAACCGCCGCGGGGCGGATCGTTTCGTCGGCGATGCCGAGGCCCTCGACGATATCCCGGCGCAGCGGATTGATCGCTTTGGCGCAGAGCCGGCGCACACGCTCGTCGGTGTCGTTGGAATTCAGCGTGGTCAGGTCCATGCAGGCAATCGCGCGCAGCAGCCAGGCGGCCTGGTTGTCGGCCTTGATCGAGCGCCGCTTGGTGAGGGTGGCGACGCGGCGCTCCAGCGCCGAGCGGTTGACGCTGCGCACGGATTCGAGGAAGCCGAGGTCCAGCTTCATGCCAGGATTGCGGGCAATGCCGTGCTCCAGCGGCATCGGCGTGTTGGCGGCGGCACGCGCCGGCAGCGGCATAATCTTGGACGCGCCTGCGCCGGCCTCGCGGATGGTGCTGCTCATCTCCTGCCCTTTCATTCAGCGACGTGCACTGAAGATAGCCCGCGAAGTTGTCCTTCACGAGTCCTTCAGTGGCTCATAGCGGAAAAAGGCGGCAAAAGCAGTAGGTTTTTGACCGCATGGTCAAAACACTGGGAGGTGCCTCAGCCGACGAAGGCGCGCTCGACGACGAGGCTGGCGGGATGGCTGAGCGAGCCCTCCTGGAAGCCGAGGCTTTCGGCGAGCTCCTTGACGTCCTTCAGCATGTGCATCGAGCCGCAGATCATGATGCGGTCGGTCTCCGGATTGAGCTTGTCGATGCCGAGGTCGGAGTAAAACTTGCCCGAGCCGATCAGAGCCGTGATCCGGCCCATGCGCGCCGACTCCTCGCGGGTCGTCGAATTGTAGAGCGTGACACGCCCGCCGGTCAGCTCGCCGATCAGCGGATCGGTCTCGAGCGCAGCCACCAGTTCCTGGCCGTAGGTGAGCTCGGCGTTGTCGCGGCAGGTGTGGGTGAGGATCACCTGATCGAACTTCTCATAGGTGTCGGGGTCGCGCAGCAGGCTGGCGAAAGGCGCGATGCCGGTGCCGGTCGAGATCATGAACACGCGCTTTGCAGGCGTCAGCGCGTCGAGCACCAGCGTGCCGGTCGACTTCTGGCGCATGATGACGGTATCGCCGACCTCAATCTTCTGCAGCTCGGAGGTCAGAGGACCGTCCGGGACCTTGATCGAGAAGAATTCGAGCTCGTCGTCCCAGGCGGGGCTGGCAACGGAATAGGCGCGGAAGATCGGCTTCTCGGCATTGGGCAGACCGATCATGACGAACTCGCCGGAGCGGAAGCGCAGCGACTGCGGGCGGGTGATGCGGAACGAGAACAGGCGGTCGGTGTAATGCTTCACCGATACCACGGTCTCGGCATAGACATTGGCCGGGATCGGGAACTGCAGCGGCTTTGCGCCGGCGAGGTTCAACGCGGATGTCGTGTTCATCAACCCAACTTTCCGGCGCGGACGCGAGGCGCTGGCGCCAAACTTTCTCGTGCGCGCCCGAACGGTCAGGTTCCGACGTGCTCTCTGCACACTGCCAAGCGGTAAGCTCTTGTGTCCGGAATTTATTAGTATACAAATGATCTTCAGGTCAAGATGGCAGCGTAAAACGGCTTTCCAAACCGAGGCATATCCGTAGTCCTGGCATTTCGGGTTTCGGCAATGAATGAGAAATTTTCGGCGTCGGCGGGAAGCGTGGTTGCCGGCATCGATGTTGGAGGAACCTTCACCGATCTGCTTCTGATCGACGGCAAGGCCGGCGGCAAGGTGCAGATCGCCAAGACCCCGACGACGGTGGAAAATCAGGCCTTCGGCGTGGTCGCCGCACTTGGCGCGACCGGCTTTCCGGTCGAGGGCATCGACCTCATCGTGCACGGCACGACGACCACCACAAATGCCGTGCTGGAGCGCCGGCTGGCCAGGACCGGCATGATCACGACGCGCGGCTTCCGCGACGTGATCGAGCTTGGACGGCGCACGCGGCCGCAAGCCTATGGCATGACGGGCACCTTCGTGCCAGTCATTCCGCGCGATCTGCGGCTCGAAGTTTCGGAGCGCGTCGAGGCGTCCGGCGCGGTTCGCCTGCCGCTCGACGCGGCCGAAATGCGCGATGCCGTGAAAAAGCTGCTCGACGCCGGCTGCGAGTCGCTCGTCATCCATTTCCTGCATTCCTACGCCAACCCCTCGCACGAGCGGCGCGCGGCCGAAATCGCGGCGGAGCTCTGGCCGAACGGCCACATCACGACCGGCCATGCGCTGCTTTCGGAGGCGCGCGAATTCGAACGCGGCGTGACGGCGGCGGTCAACGCCTCGGTGCAGCCGATCCTGGAGCGCTATGTCGAGCGGCTGCGCAAGGAGCTCGCGGCGAAAGGCTATGCGCGCGACTTCCTGATCATGAACGGCAATGGCGGCATGATCTCGGCCCGCTTCGTCACGCAGGAATCGGCAAAGACCGTCATGTCCGGTCCGGCTTCCGGCGTCATCGCCGCCGCTTACACGGGAAAGCGCGCCGGCTTCGCCAACCTGGTGACCTACGATATGGGCGGCACCTCGACCGACGTGGCGCTGATCCGCAACGCCGAGCCCGCGGTCTCGAACGAGATCGAGATCGAATATGCGATGCCGATCCATGTGCCGATGGTGGCGGTGCACACCGTCGGCGCCGGCGGCGGCTCGATCGCGCGCGTCGACGCCGCCGGCCTGATCCAGATCGGTCCGGAAAGCGCCGGTGCCAATCCCGGCCCGATCTGCTACGGGCGCGGCGGCACGGAACCCACCATCACGGATGCCAATCTGGTGCTCGGGCGGCTGGCGCCGAAGAAGCTGCTTGCGGTCGACAATCCGGTCACTGTCGAGCGCGTCACCGCAATCTTCGAAGACAGAATCGGCAGGCACACGGGCCTTTCCGGCGTCGAGGCGGCCGGTGCCATCTTGAGGCTCGGCAACATGAAGATGGCGGGCGCCATCCGCATGGTTTCGGTGTCGCGCGGCCACGACCCTCGCGATTTCGCGCTGTTCGCCTTCGGCGGCGCCGGGCCGCTGCACGCGACGGCGCTGGCCCGCGAACTCGGCCTGCCGAAAGTAGTGGTGCCGGCACGCCCGGGTATCACCAACGCGCTCGGCTGCGTCGTCGCCGACCTCAGGCACGACTTCGTCAATACGGTCAACCAGCCGGTAGCGAGCCTCGACGAAGCAAAGCTTCGCGAGTTGTTGGAACGGCACCGAAACGAAGGCGAGGCGCTGATCGGCAAGGAAGCGGTGAAGCCCGATGCAATCCGCGTCACCCACTCCGCCGACATGCAATTCGTCGGCCAGACGCACATCATCAACGTGCCGCTGCCCTCATCCTCGGTTTCACGGGCGACGCTGCAGCAGCTGTTCGAAAAAGCCTATTTCGCGCGTTTCAAGGTTGAACTGCCGGAGATCCGCGCCAATCTCGTCAACCTCAACACCTCGGTGACGGGCGTGCGGCCGCAGATCGACCTGTCTAAGCTGATCGACCCGGCAGGACGCGCGGCGACGCTGGAGGAGGCGCGGCGCGAGATCCGGCCGGTCTGGTACAGCGGGCGCTGGCACGACACGCCGGTCTATGCGCGCGAAAGGCTGCCGCTCGACGCAACAATCGAAGGGCCGGCGATCCTCGAGCAGATGGACGCCACCACTGTGCTTGAGCCCGGCGATCATGCGCGTTCGGACGCCGACGGCAACATCATCATCGACATCGGCGAGGCCTGACAATGGCAGTCGAAGGGGCAAAGCTCGACACGATCACGCTTTCGGTGCTGCAGGCCGCCTTGCAGCAAG
Organism: Mesorhizobium sp. WSM4989; assembly: GCF_029625795.1. Classification (NCBI taxonomy): domain Bacteria; kingdom Pseudomonadati; phylum Pseudomonadota; class Alphaproteobacteria; order Hyphomicrobiales; family Phyllobacteriaceae; genus Mesorhizobium; species Mesorhizobium sp. WSM4989. Next base: position 2,045,805 of record NZ_JARTVN010000001.1, read on the forward strand.
TTTGCGACGAGATGGATTTGACGTTTTCCCGCGCCGCTTTCTCGCCGGTGATCGCCGAGGCCAATGACCGCTCCGACGGCATCTATTCCGCCGCCGACGGCTCGCTCATCGCGCAAGGCAGCCAGGGCCTGCCGGTATTCGTCGGCGTCATGCAGTATTCGACCAAGACGGTGATCGAGATGATCGCCGACGGGCGCTGCCTGGCCCCCGAGCCCGGCGACATCTACATCGTCAACGACCCCTATCTCGGCGGCACGCATCTGATGGACGTGCGCTTCGTCATGCCGGTCTACCGCGACGGCAAAATCTTCTGCTGGCTGTCCAACACCGGCCATTGGCCGGATATCGGCGGCGCGGTGCCTGGCGGCTTCTCGGCCTCGGCCACCGCCGTCGAACAGGAAGGTCTGCGGCTGCCGCCGGTGAAGCTGTTCAAGAAGGGCCTGCTCGATCCCGAGATCTACGCCATCATCTGCTCCAACATCCGCGTCGCCGACCAGCGCATCGGCGACATCCGTGCGCAGGCTGCGGCACTGCTGATCGGCCAGGACAGGCTCAATGAAATCCTCGATCGTTACGGCGACGAAACCGTCGTCGAGGCGATCGCCGAACTGCGCCGCCGCGCCGCCGACCAGATGCGCGCCTCGATCGCCGTTATCCCGGACGGCGTCTACCGCTCGCAGGCTTTTGTCGATTCCGACGGCGTGGTGAACGAGCCGCTGACCATCAATCTCGCCGTCGAGAAGAAGGGCGACAGCCTGACCTTCGATTTCGCCGGCTCGTCAAAGCCCTGCGCAGGCCCGATGAACAGCGTGCTGGCGACGACGCTATCGTCGGTCTATCTCGCCATGCGCCACATCTTCCCCGAAGTGCCGATCAGCGCCGGCGCGTTCGAGCCGCTCAATGTCAAGCGGCCGGAAGATACCTTCCTCGACGCCAAATATCCGCGGCCGGTCTCGGGCTGCGCGGCGGAGGTTTCGCAACGTATTGCGGAGGCCGTGTTCGCGGCGATGGTGCAGGCATTGCCGGAGAAAGTCACGGCGGCGCCCGCCGGTTCCAGCGGCAATTTCGCGCTCGGCGGCAACGACCCGGCACGCGGCCGCGACTATGTCATGTACCAGATTTCGGGCGGCGGCTATGGCGGCAATGCGGGCCATGACGGCTTGAGCAATGGCTGCTCGACGATCGGCATTTCGAAGTCGCCGCCGGTCGAGATCATGGAGCAGGCGTTCCCGGTGCTCTACCGCCATTACGCGCTGCGCGAAGGCTCCGGCGGCGCCGGCAAACATCGCGGCGGCTTCGGGCTCGCCTATGAAGTCGAGATCCTGCGCGGCGAGGCGCGCGCGTCCTTCGTCATGGACCATGGCCGTTTCGGGCCGCAAGGCGCGCTTGGCGGCAGGGACGGCGCGCCGAACAGCGTGACCGTGTTTCGGGGCGGCGAAGCGCATGTGCCGCCGCATCTGTCGAAGGAGCAGGATATCCCGCTCAAGGCCGGCGACCGCGTGCGCGTCGGCACGCCCGGCGGCGGCGGCTATGGCGATCCGCGCGAGCGCGATCCGAAGCAGGTCGCCGAAGATGTCCGGCTCGGCTACTACACGGCCGAGCAGGCGCGGGAGATGTTCGGGGCCGATCCGGAGGTTTGATCAGGCCAACTTCGCCAGCAGCCGCAAGAAGGTCGCAGCCTCCTTGGCCGTGAGCGGCGCCAGCGTTTCCTCGGTGATGGTGCGGGCAAGCGGGATCAGCCGCTCGATCGCCTCGCGGCCTTCAGCCGTCAGATTGACCAGCAGCCGCCTCTTGTCCACCTCGTGCTTGGAAAGCTCGACCAGCCCGCGCGCCTTCAGCCGGTCGATGACGCCCTTTACGGTCGCGGCATCCATGGCGATCAGCGTGCCGAGCTGGTTCTGCGAGGTCTCGCCGATGTCGTAGAGCTTGGCGAGAGCGGCGAATTGCGGCGGCGTCAGATCGCCGATGTGGGAGGCGAAGATCGCCACATGGCGCTGATGCGCCCTGCGCAGGATGAAGCCGACCTGGTCCTGCAGATGGTAGTTGTTCTCGTCCAGCTCTTCGGCCTCGACCAGCCGCAGCAGATTGTCCTCGCCGCTCATCTCAAGCCGTCCCAAGCCTTGATGTCTCCGGCCGCAAGGCCGCCCATGCGGTTGTGGACGCGCGGGCCGCAGGTCATGGCGAGGCAGAACAAGATCTCGTCGGGACGCGGGCCGTCGCTGATGCCGACTTCCATCGCGTCGAAATGGCTGCGCACATAGGCAGCGTTGATGTGGCCGAGCGGGACATCGAGCCGTGCGCCGAAGGCGCCGACCTTCTTCGCCGACGGCACGATCGCCTTGGCGTCGCCGAGCCGCTCGCGCATGGCGTAGCCGCCGGGCACGTGCCAGAGCGCGCCGTGCTCCAGTTCGCCGGCACTGCCGACGATGGCGCCCTTGCCGTAACCGTCGATCTTTTTCACATCGCCGCCAAGCGCGGCGATCAGCCTGTCGGAAAGCAACAGCCCGAGCGGCTTCAGGTCCTCCATCGCGCCCTGCAGGTCCTCGACATAGCGACCGGCAAACGGGTTCTTGACCACGGCGAGAGCCGCGGCGCGCAGGCGCGGCTCCTTCGCCGCTGGGCCGCCGTCGTGGAAGATCTCTTCGGTCAGCACCGCGACCTTGCGGATCGGGAATTCAGGCATGGGCAGTTTCCTTCGCTTTATGCTTGTTGGGCGCGGCGAGCGCCACGGAGCCACTGATGCGGGTTTGGCCGGCAAGGAACAGCGCCGACGCGGCGATCAGGCCGCGCCGGCGAAAATTTTCGGCGACGGCAAGGCCGTTATCCAGCGCCCGGGCCACCTCGCCGGGCGCTAGCCCGCCGACGCCCTGCGTCACCAGCCGTTCGCCGAGATCGCTGTCGGGCGAAAGATCCCGCGCCGGCACGCGATGAACCGCCGGATGCCCAGGCAGGTCGACCGCGTTGGCAATCAGCGTCGCCGCGGCATCCGCCTCGGCGCCGGTCCGCGCCAGCACGGTGACCGCGTCGGCGATGCCCAGCGAAAAGGAGCGGCCGCGCCAGCCACTGGTGGCGACGCCGCGCACGCCGTCTTCGGCGCGGATCGTGATGCGGTCGGCCATGCCGTGCCCGGTGCCGGCGATCGCCAGCGTTATCGTGCCGCCCTTGCCGAGATGAATGGCGCTGTCGCCGCCATTGTTGACGTAGGCGCGCTCGAGCAGGCGTCCGGCGAGAAGCGCGGCCAGAACTTCGTCGGCTACCGAACCCGCAACGGCGGCCATCGGCGTGATGAAGCTTTCCGCGAGCGGTGCGACCGCGGCCTCCATGCGCCGCGCGGTCGGACCTGCAAAAACGCTCGGCGTCAAAGACGCCGGACGGCGCAATTCGGGAAGCTCCTCGACCAGTTCGGTCAGGATCGTCTGGAAGCGCGCGACGGCCTGCGCGCAGGCGGCGCGGCGTTCAGCTGCATCGCCAAAGGCCTCGACGATGAGGTCGATCGGCCCGTGATTGAGATGAAGCCGCCTGCCGTCGGCGAGCCAATGCGCCTGCGGACCGTTCATCAGTCGGCCCCATTGGCCGGGGTGCGGCGCAATTGCGCCAACGGCGGCCAGGGATTGCCGGCCGGCGCGCCGGCATTGCTGCGCGGATTAAGGTACTCGCCGCCTTTGGCGAGGATATCCTCGACGCTGCGGATTTCGTCCTCGTAACCGCCGAGCCGGACGTAGTCGTCGCGGCGCATGGTGAATTCGATCGGCGCGACCAGCGCCGGCGTCGGCACATAGCCGAATGCGCCTTCCGGCACGCGGGTGACATCGACCATCAGGGTGATGCCGCCGCCCGGCCAGACATAGACCGGCGCGCCGCCGACCGTGACATAGGTCTTCAGGCCCTGAACCGAGCGGGTGAGATTGACCGGGTTTTCGGTGACGCCGGCGCGCAGCGAGCCGCCGGCGCCGCCGATGAAGAGCACGGTGCACAGGGCCGGCTCGCAATTGTCCTCGATCAGGCCGACGGATTTCTGCAGCCGCTCCGGGAACGGTTTCTCGACCGGTTTCAACTGATCGTCCAGCTCGTAGTAAGCGAACTGTTCGCCCGTGGTCGAGACCATCAGCAGCGACAGGCCGGGTCGAGCACCCTTCTTGGCGTTCCAATCGCCCAGGATCGACAGCGGATCGGAGATCGTCGTGCCGCCCCAGCCGAGACCGGGCTCCGAAACCTTGAAGTAGCGGCCGGGCGTCGAGCGGCGGCCGATGATCTTTATCCCGGTATCCTCCCAGCCCAATACCTTGCCGGCCTGATGTTCCGACACGACGCCGGTGATATGGTCGTCAACCACCACAACCTCGTCGACCAGCCCGCGCCATTGCGTGGCGAACATGCCGATGGTGGCCGAGCCGCAGCCGACGCGCATGCGATGCTCGATCTTGCCGTCGATGACCGGCGCCTTGCCAGCCTCGACAATGACCGTCGCACCGCCGTCGATGGTGAGCTCGACCGGCTTCCTGTTGCAGAGGTTGAGAAGCGCGTCGCAAGTCGCGCGGCCTTCAGCCTTGGAGCCGCCGGTCAAGTGATGCACGCCGCCAAGCGACAGCATCTGCGAGCCATACTCGCCAGTGGTGACGTGGCCGATCGCCTCGCCTTCCGAGCGCACGGTCGCCGTCTCGTCGCCGATGTGGCGGTCCGTATCGATCTTCACCTTGACGCCGCAATAGGAGAAGATGCCCTCGGTGACGACGGTGACGAGATCGACGCCCTCGACCTCCTGGCTGACGATTAAAGGTGCGGGCTTGTAATCCGGGTAGGTGGTGCCGGCCCCGATCGCGGTGACGAAGCGGCGGCCGGTGTTGACCAGCTCGCCACCCCACTCCTCGCCCTCGGCGACGAATGGCACGACCGCGCCGCCGGTCTCGGCCGCGTGGTCGAGGATGGTCAGCGGATCCATGCGCACGATGCGCCCGCCGACATTGCCGTAGCGGTCGCAGGCGCCGGTGCGGCCGTCGGCGATGTAGCACATCACCGGACAGGCATCGCAGCGGATCTTCTCCGCCACCTGCTTCTCACCGGGATCGTGGGTTTCGAAACGTTCGGCAAGCTCGCTCATCGGCGCGCCTCCTTTTCGCGGATCGCCGCCAGGATGCGGCTCGGCGTCGCCGGCACTTTGGTGACCAGCACGCCGGTGGCATGTCGGATGGCGTTGAGGATCGCCGGCGCGGTCGGGATCAGCACATGCTCCCCCAAACCCTTGGCGCCGAAAGGTCCTTCCGGGTCCGGAACTTCCACCAATATGTGCTCGACCGGCGGCACGTCGCCGATGGTCGGGATGAGGTAGTCGTGCAGGTTCTCGGTGCGGCCGGGGATATATTCCTCCATCAGTGCCATGCCGATGCCTTGCGCGATGCCGCCCTCGATCTGCCCCTCGACCAGTACCGGGTTGATGGCCTTGCCGACATCATGCGCGGCGGTGATCTTGAGCAGCTTCACCGTGCCCAGCTTGAGATCGACCTCAAGCTCGGCGATCTGGGCGCCATAACCATAGACGGCGTAGGGCTTGCCCTGGCCCTTGGCGTCGAGCGGCAGCGTGGGCGGATCGTAGGTCTCTTCCGCGACGAACACCAAGCCATCGGCATCGATCTTCAGTGTACGCAGATCGATGCGTCGCGTCGCATCCACCTCGCGGATGGAGATGCTTGCGCCCTCGAGCGCGATCGTTGCTTGATCGGACACATTGGCGAAACGCAGGATCTTTTCGCGCAGCGCGCGGCCCGCCTTCTCCGCCGCCTTGCCGGTGACAAAAGTCTGGCGCGAGGCGGATGTCTTGCCGGCGTCGGGCGTGATGGCGGTGTCGGCGCTCTTCAGCCTGAACTTGTCCAGCGGCAGGCCGAGCGCGTCGGCGCAGATCTGGCTGATGACCGTGTTGGAGCCTTGGCCGATGTCGACGGCGCCCTGGTGCAGCACGACATCTCCGGAGGCCGAGACGCCGACCTTGATCGTCGAAGGATTGGGCAGCGAGGTGTTGCCGCAGCCATACCAGCAGGAGGCGACGCCGACGCCGCGCTTGCTTGCCGTGTTGATGGCGTTGAAGGCTTCCGCATCGCCAAGCGCGCGCGCCCAATGCTGCTGAAGCCTCTCCAGGCATTCACTGATGCCGACGCCCGACTCCAGCCGTTGGCCCGTGACCGTTTCGCAGCCGTTTCGAAGGCAGTTCTTCAGCCGGAAATCGAGGCGATCCATGCCAAGCTTGCCAGCGAGCGCGTCGTAGAGCGTTTCCTGCATAATGGTTGCCTGCGGCACGCCGAAGCCGCGGAAGGCGCCGGCGATCGGGCCGTTGGTATGGATGGCCCTGCCCGTCGCCCGATAGTTCGGCGTCTGATAGGGGCCGGAGGCATGCACCGGCACGCGGTTGGCAACCGTCGGGCCCCAGCTTGCATAGGCACCGGTGTTGAAATCGCCCTCAAAGATCATTCCGGTGACGCGGCCCTCGGAATCGGCACCGATGGTCGCCTCCATTTCGGCCGGATGGCGCTTGGTGGTCGACATCATGGATTCGTTGCGCGTGTAGGCGAGTGCCGCCGGCCTGCCGGTCTTCATCGCCACAAGGCCGATCAGAGGCTGAAGCGAGACATCGAGCTTCGAGCCGAAGCCGCCGCCAGTGGCGGTCGGCACGATGCGCACCTTTTCGACCGGGAGGCCTAGCACCTTGGCCGTGTCGTCGCGATCCATGTAGGGCGCCTGGGTGCAGGCGACGATGACGAGCGTGTCGCCATCCATGTAAGCGAAGCCGGCCTCCGGCTCGATATAGGCATGCTCGACGAAAGAAGTCCCGAAGGCGCCGGAGACGGTGACAGCCGCGGCGGCAAGGGCGCCGTCGGGATCGCCACGCTCGACATAGCCGGAGGTGAGCAGGTTCGCCGGCCGATGCCGGTGGATCAGGAGTGCGCCGTCGGCTTTCGCCTCGCGGGGCTGCAACACATGCGGCAGTTCCGTCCAGGCGATCGGAAAATCCGTCAGGTCGAGGTCGGGGATGGCTTCGCGCTCGCCCGCCACCAGCGCGACCGCCTCGCCGCGAAGGCGCGCGAAACCTTCGGCGAGGGCCGGCTGATCAGCAAAGGGGCCGATGACCCCGAAGCAGTTCCTGCCCGGAATGTCGGCGGCGGTGAAGACGCCGGCAATGCCGGGATGCGCTTTGGCCCAGGCGTCGAGATCCCCGAAGCTGAAACCGGCGTGATAGTAGGGCGAGCGGACGACCAGCACCGACAGCGCGTCGTGCGGAAAGGAATCGCCGCCGAATTTTTCGTCGCCGGTAACCTTCGGCACGCCGTCGAGCCGGATCGGCGAGGCGCCGACGGCGCGGCCGACCTCCGGCAGGCGACGGTCGAAACCGTCCATATGCTGCGAGGCATGCATCACCGCCGCGACGATTTTCCGGTACCCCGTGCAGCGGCAGAGCACGCCGCCCAGCGCATCCTGCGTCTCGGCTTCACTCGGCGTTGGGTTGCGCTGCAGCAGCGCGGTAGCCGCCACCAGCAGGCCCGGCGTGCAGATGCCGCATTGCGCGGCGCCGTGTTCGAGGAAGGACGCCTGCAAGGCCGACAGCCTGCCGTTGGCGAGGCCCTCGACCGTCGTGACGGACGCGCCGGAGACCGAGGCCGCCGGCACAAGGCAGGCGCAGACGGGATTGCCGTCGACCAGCACGGTGCAGGCGCCGCAATCGCCGGCGTCGCAGCCGACCTTGGTGCCGGTCAGCCGCAACTCGTCGCGCAGAACCTGCGAGAGCCGCCGCACCGGCGGCACCGACACGCTGACAGCCGCGTCGTTGACCTCGAAGGCAATGTCGGTGCGCTCCATTGTCATGCGGCCACCTTGCCTTCGCCCAGGCTGGTCGCAGCGCACACTGCGCGGACAACGATCTCGCGCGCCGCATGCTCCCGGTATTCGGCGCTGCCGCGCACATCGGCGATTGGCGACAGTTCGTCGATCGGCGCGGACAGCACCGCATCGGCGAGCGCGGCGGTAACCGGCTGGCCGCGCAGGGCCGCCTCGACGCCGGCAAGACGACGGGCGACGGCGGAGCAGGCGCCGACAGCGATAGCAGCATCGGCGACCACGCCATCTTCGATCACGAGACGCGCCGCCGCCATGGCGATCGAGATCACGAGATAGCGCCGCGCGCCAAGCTTGACGAAGGCGGACGAGCCGACAGCCGAACGTTTCGGCACACGAATGGCGGTAACCATCTCGTCCGGCTGCAGCGCCGTGCGGCGATTGCCGAGAATGAACCCGCCAAGCGGCAGGTAGCGCGTGGCTTTCGCCGACCGCAATTCGACTTCGGCATCGACCACCTGCAGCGCCGGAACGCCGTCGGCGGCGGGCGAGGCGTTGCAGAGATTACCGGCGACCGACGCGACGTTCTGGATCTGGACCGAGCCGACTTCGCGCGCGGCCGCCTTCAGCGCATCGAACGCCCTGGGCAGCTTGTGGCGCACGACGTCGGTCCAGGTGGTGCGGGCGCCGATCCACCAATAGTCGTCCGTCTCGGCGATGCCGCGCAGCGCGGCGAGACCATTGATGTCGAGAATGTTGTCGCGGAATGGTTTCGCGCCCTGCGCCGGATAGAAATCGGTGCCGCCGGCCAGAATGCGCCAGCGGTCCTCGCCAAGCAGAGCGAGCGCCTCGTCGACCGTGGTGGGTTTCGCGTAACGGATCACGCTTTGCCTTCCCAGAAAGGGGCCTTTCCGAGGGAATCTGCCGCCGTCCAGCCGGGCAAATTCATTCGTATGCAAATGATATCAACTTCGCCGCGATTGTCAAAGCGAAGTGGTCGGCCACGGCTTTGTTATGCCTGTGGAGGTTGACGCAGCCGGCCATCTGGTCAAGGTTCCGTGTCCGGTCGCGTCAACTGGAGCCCAAGCCGAGGAAGAAGGGAGGCCGCATGGCCGACGAAGCGCTCATCGTCATCGACCTGCAGAACGACTTTTGCCCCGGCGGCGCGCTGGCCGTGGCCGGGGGCGACGAGATCGTGCCGCTGGTCAACGACCTGATCCGGCGGACCGATCACGTGATCCTGACGCAGGACTGGCATCCGGCCGGCCATTCGAGCTTCGCTTCCAGCCATCCAGGCAAGCAGCCCTTCGAAGCGATCGAGATGCCCTACGGGCCGCAGACGCTTTGGCCGGATCACTGCATCCAGGGCAGCCTTGGGTCCGATTTCCATTCCGGGCTCGCCTGGACCAAAGCGGAACTGGTCATCCGCAAGGGTTTCCGCACCGCGATCGACTCGTATTCGGCTTTCTTCGAGAACGACCACACGACCCCAACCGGCCTTGCCGGCTATCTCAAGGAGCGCGGCATCGACACCATCACCTTGGTCGGCCTGGCCACCGATTTCTGCGTCGCCTTCTCGGCACTCGATGCCGCCAAGCAAGGTTTCAAGACGACGGTGCGGCTGGATGCCTGCCGCGGCATCGATCTCAACGGCTCGGTCGGCACGATGCTGAAACGGATGCGCGAGGCCGGGGTGGTGCTCGAAGATCACCTTTCGGACTGACCGCGCCGTGAGGCATCGAGGGGGCTTTGCGACATTGGCGAAGGTGTTGGCGGCAACCATGACGGCCGCACTCCATCTCGCCTTTCCACAAGCGGTTTTCGCAGCCGAGGCGCATGAGCTGCCCGGCGCGGCGATGTCGCTCTGGTGGGCGCTGCCCTTTGCCGGCCTGTTGCTGTCGATCGCGACCGGGCCGCTGCTGTTCCATCATGTCTGGGAGCATCATTACGGCAAGATCGCCGCCGCGTGGGCGGCACTTGCCGTGGTTCCGCTGGCGATCGCTTTCGGCATGCCGGCGGCAAGCGAGGCGGTGCTGCACACGCTGCTCACCGAATATCTGTCCTTCATCATCCTTTTGTTCGCGCTGTTCACCATTTCCGGCGGCATCCTGGTCGCCGGCAACATCCACGGCACGCCGCTGGTCAATTCAGGCTTGCTGCTGATCGGCGCGATCCTCGCCTCGGTCATCGGCACGACGGGCGCCTCGATGATCCTGATCCGGCCGATGCTGCGCGCCAACGACAACCGCCCGTTCAACGCGCATGTGGTGATCTTCTTCATCTTCCTGGTTTCGAACATCGGCGGCTCGCTGACCCCGCTCGGCGACCCGCCACTCTTCGTCGGCTTCCTGCGCGGGGTCGACTTCTTCTGGACGACCGCGAACCTCTGGCGCGAGACGCTGTTCACCGGCGGGCTGGTGCTGATCATCTTCCTGGCGCTCGACATCGTGCTGCATCGCCGCGAGGGCGGCTTGCCGAAGATCAAGGACCCGACACCGGACACGAAGGTGCGCCTGCGCGGCCTCGCCAACCTGCCGCTGCTGGCCGGCGTGATCGGTGCGATCCTGCTTTCCGCCAGCTGGAAGCCGGGCATCAGCATCCCGATCCTCGGCATCGGCCTGGAGCTGCAGAACCTGGTACGCGACGCGATCATCCTGGCGCTGGCCTTTCTGTCGCTCAAAGTCTCGTACAAAAACCACAGGGAAGCGAACGGCTTCAGTTGGGGGCCCATCGCCGAGGTGGCGAAACTGTTTGCCGGCATCTTCATCTGCATCGTGCCGGTTATCGCCATCCTGAGAGCCGGGCACGATGGGGCGCTGGCGCCGCTGGTTTCGCTGGTCACCTCGGCGGACGGCCAGCCCGACGATCTCGCCTATTTCTGGCTGACCGGAGCGCTGTCGTCCTTCCTCGACAACGCGCCGACCTATCTGGTGTTCTTCGAGCTTGCCGGCGGCGACGCCAGGCACCTGATGACGGAGGCGGCCTCCACGCTCGCCGCGATCTCGGCCGGCGCCGTGTTCATGGGCGCCAACACTTATATCGGCAATGCGCCGAACTTCATGGTCTTTGCTATCGCCAGACATCGCGGCTTCAAGGTGCCGGGCTTCTTCGGCTACATGGCGTGGTCCGGCCTGGTGCTGATCCCGACGTTTTTGATCGCGGGGTTTTTGTTTTTTAGGTGAAGCGGTGCAGAGCTTTACCTCCCCTTGTGGGGAGGTCGGGCCAGGTCCGGGTGGGGCTCGGCGCCAGCTCCCGCTGCTTCGCAGTGACCTTCAGCCCACGCCCACATAGCGCCGAACCGCGGAGGGGTCGGCGCGCAGTTCCTCGACATCGACGGTCTCGCGGTTGCGGCCGTTCTCGATGAATGAGATGCGGTCGGCGACCGACAGCACGGCGTCGACGCGCTGCTCGACCAGGATCGTCGAGACGCCCAGATCGCGCAGCTTCGCCACCGTCTCGCGGATCTTGGCGATCATCGAGGGCATCAGCCCTTCGGTGGGCTCGTCGAGAAGAAGCACCTGCGGCTCGAGGCAGAGCGCACGCGCCATGGCAAGCATTTGCTGCTCGCCTCCGGAAAGCGTGCCGGAGCGTTGCTTCAAGCGCTCTCGCAACAGCGGGAAAAGGTCGAGGACGCGTTCCCGCGTCGCCTTGCCCTTGCCGCGGGTCATCAGGCCGATCTCGACGTTTTCCGCCACCGTCATGTCGGCGAATAATCGCCGGCCCTGCGGCACATAAGCGACGCCCGTCTTCGGCACGTCATGCGCGGCAAGTCCGGTCAGCTCCTTGCCGGCCAGTCTGATCGAACCGGCAGCGGCCGGAACCAGCCCCATGATCGCCTTCAGCGTCGTCGTCTTGCCGGCGCCGTTGCGGCCGAACAGGCAAAGCACTTCGCCCTTGTTGAGGACAAGGTCGAGCCCGTAGAGCACCTGCACCTCGCCGTAAAAACAGTCGAGGCCGGAAATGGCGAGCAGCCCGCTCTCGGTGCCGGGGAGATCAGCCATGGGTCGCTCCGAGATAGGCATCCTGCACCTCGGCATTGGCGCGGATCTGCTCGGGCGTGCCCTCAGCGAGAATCTTTCCCGAATTGAAGACGGTGATGCGGTCGGCAAGCTGCATGACCACCGGCATGTTGTGCTCGATGAGCAGCACGGTGGCATGCTTGGCGATCTCGCGCACCAGTAGGACGAAATTGTCGATCTCGCTGTCGGCCAGCCCTTGCGTCGGCTCGTCGAGGATCAGCAGGCGCGGCCTCAGCGCCAGGCCCATTGCCACCTCCAGCAGGCGCTGGTGGCCGTAGGAAAGCTGGCCGGCCGGGGTGCCGGCGCGGTCGGCGAGGCCGGTGCGTTCCAGCGCCGCCATGACGCCGCTCCTCACCTGCCCCTTCGAGCGGCCGTCGGTCAGCGTGCGCTGCACCGGCAACGCGACATTGTCGTAGGCCGTGAGATTGGCGAAGACGCTGGTGATCTGGAAGGTGTAGGCAACGCCGAGGCGAACCCTTTTGTAAGCCGGCATGGTCGTGATGTCGGCGCCGTCGAAGACGATCATGCCGGAGGAGGGTTGGATGCGGCCGCTGAGCAGACTGACGAAAGTTGTCTTACCGGCGCCATTGGGGCCGATGATGGCGCGGATTTCGCCCGGCATCAGCGCGAAATCGACGCCGTCGACGGCGCGCAAGCCCCCGAAACGGCGCGAAAGACCCTTGGTGGTGAGCAGCGGCATCACGGCAACCATCCGAGCCAGCGCTGGCGGACGCTGCCCAGAACGCCCTTCGGAAAGAAGAGCACCAGCACGATCAGCGCCACGCCGACGATCAAAAGATAGGCGGAGGTGAAGCCGCTGGTGATGTCGGTGACATAATACATGAACAGCGTGCCGATGAGCGGCCCGAGAATGGTCGCGGCGCCGCCGAGCAGCACCCAGAGCAGTGGCAGGATCGAATACTGCACCGACGCGAAGCTCGATCCAATATAGCCGAACAGCAGCGCGTAAGCCGCACCGGACGCGGCGCAGATGGCGCCCGAGGCAATGACGGCGACGAGCTTGTTGGCGACGGTGTCGTAGCCCAGCATCTTCGTGCGCTCCTCATTCTCGCGAATGGCGACCAGCACGCGGCCGAAGCGGGAGCGAACGACAGCAAGCGTGATGAGCAGCACGACCGAGAACAGCGCCAGAGCGCTCATGTAGCGCACAGTCGGATTGGTCAGGTCGAGCGATGCGCCGCCGATCGCGATTATTCTCGACGGCTGCTGGATGACAAGGCCCTGGTCGCCGCCGGTCCAGGCGGCGAAATAAAGGATGAGCAGATAGAAGACCTGCGCGAACATCATGGTGACGATCATGAAGGCCACACCCGATGTGCGCAGCGCGAGCAGGCCGATGACCAAGGCAAGCAGGGCGCCGCAGGCAACCCCGGCGACGAAGGCTTCCGGCACGCCCCAGCCCAATTGATAGACAGCCAGCCCGGCACCATAGAGGCCGGCCGAGAAGAACATGGCGTGACCGAGGCTGAGCAGGCCGACATAGCCGAAGAGCAGGTTGTAGCCCATGGCGAAGACGGCAAGCGCCATGATGCGCGCGAACAGGCCCTGATGATAATCGGGCAGGACGAAATTCAGCGCGAACAGGAGCGCGATGACGCCGATATGCAGCGCGTAGGTCTTCGCGGGGGAAGCATCCTTCATCGCGCCGCCGTCCCGAACAGGCCTTGCGGCCGGAACACCAGCACCATGGCGACCACCAGCGTGGCGATGATCTTGGCCAAGGTCGGCGAGAAGAACACCGAGACGATGCCGTCGGAGAGGCCGATCAGGATGGCGGCGACCACCGTGCCGCGCAATGAGCCGAGGCCGCCGATGATGACGACGATGAAGGACAACAGCAGCGGGTCCTGCCCCATCAGGTAATGCGCCTGGCTGATCGGCACGATCAGCACCGCCGCGATTGCCGCCAGCATGGCGCCGATGGCGAACACGCCGGCATAGACGCGCTCGACCGGGATGCCGAAGGCCTGCGCCGTCTCGCGGTCATACTGGGTGGCGCGCATGATCAGGCCGATTTTCGTCCGTGTCAGCACCAGCCAGGTGATCACCAGCAGAACCGCGGAGGCGGCAATGACCGAAAGCTTGTAGCCTGAATAGCCGAACCACGGCAGCAGGATGCGGTAATTGAAGGGTGGCTCGACCGGGCGCGCTTCCGGGCCGTAGAAGGTCAGCGCCAGTTGCTGGATGATATAGAGCATGCCGATGGTGGCGACGATGGTGCCTTCGGGATTGTAGTTCAGCCGGCGCAGCACCAGCCATTCGGCAAGAAACGCGACCAGCCCGACCAGCAACGGCGCGATCACCAGCGCGGCGACGAAGCCGATAGCGGGATGGCCGGAAATCGCCGTCGAGATCGCCCAGGCAAGCACGGCGCCCAGCATGAAGAACTCGCCATGCGCGACATTGACGATGCGCATGACGCCGAACACCAGCGACAGGCCAAGCGCCGTCAGCGCCAGCACGGCGGACGTGACGAGGCCTTCCAGGGCGGCGAGCAGGAGGTGGGGTCCGAAGTGCATGGGCTAGATACCGGCGGATGCGCGAGGCACCCCCCACTGCCCTGCCGGACTGTCCGGCAGGACAGAGGGGGGTGGCTTGGCGCTCACGCTCGGTGAAACGTCGAAGCTCACAGCGCTTGCGTCGTGTAATCCCCTTCCGGCTCGTAGAGGCCGTCCTCGATCTTGGTCTTGTGGACGACCTTCAGCTTGCCGCCTTCGACCTTGGAGATGTTCTGGATGCCGAAGCATTGGTGGATCTTGCCGTTAAAGGTTTTCGGACCCTGCGGATGCTCCGGCCCTTCGGCGAATTCCTTCAGCGCTTCGGTTGCCTCGACCAGCTTGGCGCGGTCTTCCGGCCCCTTGTAGCCGGCATCCTCCATCGCCTTCTTGACGACATAGAGCGTCTCCCAGCAGCCGAACATGTGGGCAGCGGTGGAGACGTCCTTGGGGTCGCCGACGGCGGCGCCATTGTCGTCGATGCCGACGGCGGCGCGATAGGCCTTCTGCGCGGCCGAGTCATCGGGCTGCGCGTAGCGCGGCGAGCCTTCCCAGAAATGGCTGCCGTCGAGGAATTCGAGGCCGGGGCTGTTGATGTCGACGGCCTCGAGGGAGTCGATGAAGCCGAAGAGCTGCGGCCTTTGCGAGCCGTAGAACTCGCCGAGTTCCTTGACGAACGTGAGCACGGCCGGACCGACCATGACGTGGTAGATCACCTCGGTCTCGGCCGGGATCTGCGGGAAGTATTTGGTGAAGGACGACTCCGTCGGGGGGATGGCGATCTGCGCGATCACGTCGGCGCCTTGCGCCTTCAACGCCGGCGGCAGGTAGTCGCGATGGTCGTAGCCGAAGGCGAAGTCGGGGAAGATCTGCGTCACCTTCTTGCCGGCATTCGCCGCGATCCACGGCGCCATCGACTGGATCTGGCTCTTCACGTCGGTGATGCCGGGCTGGAAGACGTAGCGGTTGAGCTTGGTCGAGGCGACGTGGTGGCCTTCGCTGACCACGAAATAGGGGATCTTGTTTTCGCCGGCGGCGGGCGCCGAGCCGATCACCACATGCGAGAACAGCGTGCCGAAAACGATGTCGGTCTTATGCTGCGTGGCGAACTTGCCGACCACCTCGGCGCCGCGGGCAGGATCGGTGCCATCATCTTCGATCACCAGTTCGACCTTGCGGCCGCTGATACCGCCGGCATCGTTGATCGCCTTGACGGCGGCAGCGCTCGTCTTCTCGTACCAGCGGCCGTAGGCGGCGCCGATGCCGGTGCGGTGCGACTGGAAGCCGATCTTGATCGGCGCCGAACTCTGCGCCTGGCTGTAGCGAACGAAGCCGGGCGCGAGCGCCAGGCCGGCGCCGGCGGCGATGCCTTTCAGCGCTGTGCGGCGGGAAAGCGTGCTTTTGGAGAGGTCGAAAAATCCGTTCTTGTCAGCCATGTCCGTTCCCCTGTTTTCAGTTTTTTGACCAGCGATAAGGCGGCTCGATCCTCCGCGCTCGGAGGACGCGAAAATTGCATGTGTACAAACTAAATCACCAAAGCCGTGACGTGGCAAGCGAGCTTCCACTCCAGCGCCGCCGCGCGTCCTCTAGGGGACGCGCAAAGGACGCTGGAGCACTTTCATTTTGCGCATGATCCTTTCCGAAAATCGAACCCGATTTTCGGGGTCATGCGCGCGTCATGACGGGCCCTTGTCTCATCCGGCCGTCGGCGTAGCAAGCAGCCATAGGCCGAATATGGTGTAGGCGATCATCAGAAGCGTCAGCGGCAGCTGGCTGAGCGCCGCGCGCGACGGCTGCGGGTGGAGTCGCCAGGCTAGGCCGTGTGCGATCAAGACCGCTAGCACATGGCCGACGATGATGACGCCGGCCTGCAGATTCCAGAGCCACCAGGCCGACTCGGCGCCGGCGACAACGCCCGCCTCGACCATCCTGTCGGCGGTGCCGAACAGGTTCCAGCCGAGCGCGAACGGGTCGGACAAAGCGACCAGCGCGTATTGGCCGTCGACGAGCAGCGCCGTGAGGTAGTGGGCGATGTGGTAGGCGAGCGCGATCGGCACGATCGACCAAACCAGGAGGCCGGCGGCTTTCTCGAACGGTTGCCCGTCGCCGGCAAGGCGCTGGCCGAGTGAAACGGCAAGCGCGAACACGGCCGCCAACAAGATGAATGTCAGCACCAAGCCAAAGCTGCCGATGCCGATCAACGCGGTGCGGCCGGGAAATTCCAGCGGATTGACGCCGAACAGGCCGAGCCAGAAGAAGGTTTTGGAAAGACCGTCGAAGGATACGGACGAGAGCGCCAGCAGCAGGAACGCCGTGCCGCTTGCCGGCAGCGACGAGGCGGAAAGCAGCTTCGCACCGGGCCAGCCGAGGTGGAGCCGGCCTTTCTCGCGCTGCAAAGGCGCGAAGCGGGCGACCATGGAGAAAAAGACGGTGAGGAATTCGCCGCGCCGACTCCAGTCTCCGTAGCCGAAGACGCATATGGCGGCGAAGCTGAGCAGCCAGTAGATGCCGGCGGCGAAGGCCAGGCGCGACGGATCGTCGGGCGCGGGATCGATGAGCTGGAACCAGGCGAAGCCGAAGAACAAGACGAACGCCGGCCAGTAGCCGAGCCATTTGGGAAGGCGCGATGGGTCGGCTTCGTAAGTGCGAAGGCTGAAGACGCGAGATGCAACACGCCAGGGGCCGTACCACGGGTTGAGCCAGGACCAGAGATCGCCGAGTGCGCCCTGCAGCAGCGTGAAACCGGCCCAGAGCAGTGTCCAGATCACCAGAGGCAAGGGGTTGGAGAGTGGATCACGGCTGCCGAACAGGCCGGTGGCGATGAGAAGCACGAAGCCGGCAAAGGAAAGCAGGCTGAGGACGGTGCGCGGGTGATCGCTGACAGTGAACAACGAGAGGCGCCGGCGCCAGAAGCGGTCAAGAGCGGCGGGCGGCAGCAGCGCCAGCGTCAGAAAGCTGAAAGCGACCGCAAGCGCGCCACCAGCGATGTAGTAGCCCGTGGGAAGAAGCAGGACGTGGCCGCGGTCAGAGGCGTGGGCGAAGGCGGGGGTGGGGAGGAGAGGTATGAATGAGGCCGCCATTGCGAATGACGTATTTCGAAGCCGTCGATTTCCACCGACGTGCTCCTTCGCACCCACCTCTGTCCTGCCGGACATCTCCCCCGCAAGGGGGGAGATCGGATGTCGCGCGCGATTTCGCCAATTTTGACCGCCGCAGAAAGAGGCAGATTGCGCGAAACTGCCAATCTCCCCCCTTGCGGGGGAGATGTCCGGCAGGACAGAGGGGGGTGGGCGGGAACTCAAGTTATCCGGTTATCCGAAATTCTATTCGAGCAGTCCTCACACCTTGACCAGCTGCTCCACCCGCCCCTTCTCGCCGAAGATGCGCAAATAACGCTTGACCTCCTTCTCATCGCCGGTCGACTTGGCGGGGTTGTCGGAGAGCTTGACCGCCGGCCGGCCATTGGCTTCGCTGACCTTGCAGACCAGCGAGATGGCGTCGAGGCTGTTGGTCTCGGTCGGCGCGCAGCCTTCGAAATCATTGGTGAGGTTGGTGCCCCAGCCGAAGGACATGCGCACCTTGCCGCGGAAATGCTTGTAGGTCTCCTCGATGGTCTCGACCTCGAGCCCGTCGGAGAAGATGAGCAGCTTCTGTTTCGGATCCTTGCCCTTCTCGCGCCACCAGGCGAGGATCTTCTCGCCGCCTTCGATGGGCGGCGCGCTGTCGGGGCGGAAGCCGGTCCAGTCGGCGATCCAGTCCGGCGCGTCGCGCAGGAAAGCGGACGTGCCGAACGTGTCGGGCAGCACGATCAGCAGATTGCCGCCATAATAGCGCTGCCAGTCCTGCAGCACCTTGTAGGGCGCCTGCCTCAGCTCCTCAACGGAATTGGCAAGTGCCGCAAACACCATAGGCAGCTCGTGCGCATTGGTGCCGAGCGCCTCGAGGTCGTTGTCCATGGCCAGAAGCACGTTCGACGTGCCGGTGAAAGCCTCGCCGATGCCTTCCTTCAGCGCCTCGACGCACCAGCGCTGCCACAGGAAGGAGTGGCGGCGGCGGGTGCCGAAATCGGAAATGCGGATGCCGGGCAGTGCCTTCAGCCGCTCGGTCTTGGCCCACATCTTGGCCTTGGCGCGGGCGTAGAGCACGTCGAGCGCAAACTGGCCGAAGGAGCGCATGGCGGCGCGCGAGCGCAGTTCGTTGATGATGGCGAGCGCCGGTATCTCCCACAGCGTGGTGTACATCCAGGGACCGGGGAAGGACAGTTCGTACTGGCCGTCGCGCTTGGTGAGTTCATAGTCGGGAAGGCGGAAATCCTCCAGCCAGGCGAGGAATTCCGGCTCGAAGATCTGCTTGCGACCATAGAAGGTGTTGCCGCCGAGCCAGATCATCTCCTTCTTGGTGAAGCGCAAGGTGCGAGCGTGGTCGAGCTGCTCGCGCAGTTCGCCTTCGTCGATCTCGTCGGCGAGCCGCACCGAGGTCGTGCGATTGATCAGCGTGAAGGTGGCGTCGACGTTGGGGTACATGCCCCAGATCATCTGCAGCATCAGAAGCTTGTAGAAATCGGTGTCCAGCAGGCTGCGGACGATGGGGTCCAGCTTCCAGGTGTGGTTGTAGACGCGCCGCGCTATATCGGTTCGTGCCATATCTGCTCACCCAAAAAGCGCGTCGCGCTTGCGTGATTCCAAGCGCGGCGCCTCAAGTCCCTGTTATGAAGCATTCCGGACGGAAAACCGCCGCGCAGCTCCCAGAATTGTTAACCAGCTGCGGTCTTAGCATTGTATTTTTGAAAGCGCTTCCTGCTTTGCAAGCAGGCCCGACAAAAAGCAGCTATGCAAGTCCAGCGATCATGACGCTGCGCCAGAGCATTTCACCGTTGCACGGCAACCGCGAAATGCTCTTGGCTTTCTTGTTGTTGACGCGAATCTCCGGACGGAAGACCGCTCACACTTTTCCTGGAATCGCTCTAGCCCCGATCACCTTGAGCGCCGGGCGCTTCCTGCGGCTCGGCACACGGCCGGCGACCGGGGCATCGGCGCGGCCCTCGTCCTGCTCCTTTTCGGCAAACAGCCAGTCGATGAAAAGCTGGACGATCGGCGCCGAGCGCATCTCGTTGCGGCAGACGACATAGAAGTCATCGACCGCCGGCACCGACAAAGCGAAGGGCGAGACGAGCATGCCTCTGGCGAGCAGGGCGCGCGCGGTCACGGAATCACCGAGCGCCACGCCGTGGCCGTGGACGGCGGCCTCCACCGCTATGCGCGCGTCGCCGAGGTGATGGCGGCGGCCGCGCTCCAGGTCGAGCGCGTCGGCGGCGGCCAGCCAGGTGTGCCACTCGCGGCCGTCGTCGCCATGCAGGAAAACGTGGTCGGCAAGGTCGCGCACACTGCGGATCGGGCGGTTGTTGATCAGCGTCGGGCTGACCACCGGAAACAGCTCGAGACCCGACCATTTGCGTATCCAGCAGTCGCTCCAGCTGCCATCGCCATAATGCACGCAGACGTCGATGTGCGGCGCGCGGATGTCCCTGGCGTCGTTGGAGGGGATCAGCGTCAGCTGGATGTCGGGATATTGCGCGGTGAAGGAGCCGAGCCGCGGCGTCATCCACAACAGGAGCAGCGCCGGCACGCAGGACACCGACAGCACACCGGTGCTTGCGGGGCGTGTCATGCGTTGCGTCGCGGCGGCGATGCCGTCGAAGGCCGCCGAAACCGCCGGCAGGAACTCAGCGCCGTGCGGCGTCAGCTTCACGCGCTGACCCGCGCGCTGGAAAAGCTTTACGCCGAGCGATTGCTCGAGCGCCTTGATCTGGTGGCTGACCGCGCCATGCGTGACGTTGAGCTCGCCTGCCGCCTTGGTCAGCGAGGCATGTCGCGCCGTCGCCTCGAAAGCGCGCAACGGGTTCAACGGCGGCAAGCGCTTGGCCAAGGACAGCTCCCGACTTTGTGAGATTTTCTCACAGCAAAGACCCTAACAATATCAATTGATTTTTCAATACAGTTGCCCGACACTTTTGCCCGGAACAGCTCAACAGACGTAGATTTCGCAGGCGCCGGCGGGCAACGATCAGCCGGATGACTGCTGGCTTGGCAGGCGTCGGTGCAGCCGCCGCGCTGCAAGCAGTCACGGAGGAGGACCGGACATGGGTTACGATCGCGGCAAGCTCGAAGCGTTGCGCCGCAAATATGGCGAGAGCCATGGCGGCGAGATGTTCGATCCGAAATTCCGCAAGGTCGCCGACAAGATCTTCAGCAAAAGCGGCACCCGGCTAGCGCCCTATTCCGGCATCCCGACCTTCCTTGCCGCGCCGTACCGGCAGGTGGCGGCCGACAATCCGGATTTCGGCGACTTGCAAGTGGCGATGATCGGCGTGCCGATGGACCTTGGCGTCACCAACCGGCCGGGCTCACGCTTCGGGCCGCGGGCGCTGCGCGCCATCGAGCGCATCGGCCCCTACAATCACGTGCTGGAATGCGCGCCGACGCATGAGCTGCGCGTCGCCGACATCGGCGACACGCCGTTCCGCAGCCGTTACCGGCTGGAGATCAGCCACGAGGACATCGAAAAGCGCACCAACCAGATCGTCGACGCCGGTGTGCTGCCGCTTTCGGTCGGCGGCGACCACTCGATCAGCCATCCGATCCTGAAGGCGGTCGGTAAGCAGGCTCCGGTCGGCATGATCCATATCGACGCCCATTGCGACACCAGCGGGCTGTTCGACATGACCAAGTTCCACCACGGCGGACCGTTCCGCAACGCGGTCCTGGACGGCGTGCTCGATCCCACCCGCACGATCCAGATCGGCATTCGCGGCTCGGCCGAGTATCTGTGGGAGTTCACCTATGAATCCGGCATGACGGTGGTCCATGCCGAGGAGGTGACCGGCCTCGGCATACCCGCCATCATCGAGAAGGCGCGGAAGATCGTCGGCGACGGCCCGACCTACATCTCCTTCGACGTCGACAGCATCGATCCGGCCTTCGCCCCGGGCACCGGCACGCCTGAAGTCGGTGGGCTGACGACGCGCGAGGTGCTCGAGCTGCTGCGCGGCCTGAAGGGACTCAACATCGTCGGCGGCGACGTCGTCGAGGTGGCGCCGCAATATGACGCGACCACCAACACCGCCCATGTCGGCGCGCAAGTCCTGTTCGAGATCCTGAGCCTGATGGTGTTCAGCCCGGCAATCAAGAAAGGCTGACACGAGAGCGTTTCACCGCTTCATGGAATCGGCGAACCGCTCTAACGCTTTGTTTCTACGCAATTCCGGACGGAAGCTATACGAAGTCGCCAAGCGTAGACCGCTTCCCGCTTTTCCTGGAATTGCTAACCAGTACGGCCGTCGCGCTGGAGCCGGCGGCCGGTTTCAACAACAAGCTTCCAGCAGGGGAACTAAAATGACTCTTCGAAACACACTGAAATCCGCACTTGCGGCACTCATCATGCTCGGCGCCGCCGGTCTTGCCTCGCAGGCCAAGGCCGACGCCATCGACGACATCACCAAGGCCGGGGCCATCAATGTCGGCATCTTCTCCGACTTCCCGCCTTTTTCCTCGGCCAGCGCCGACATGAGCATCAAGGGCTATGACATCGACGTCGCGCAGGCGATCGCCGATTCCTTGAAGGTGAAGCTGAACCTCGTCAGCGTCACCGGCCAGAATCGCATCCCGTATCTCACCGACAAGCGCGTCGATATCCTGATGAGCGTCGGCTATTCGAAGGAGCGCGAGCAGGTGATCGATTTCGCCGCCGCCTACGCGCCCTATTACATCGCCGTCATCGGCCCGGCCGAGCTTGCCGTCAAAGGCAAGGACGACCTTGCCGACAAGTCGATCGCCGTCAATCGCGGCACGCTGGAGGATACCTCGCTCACCCAGGCGGCGCCCGCCTCGGCCGACATCCGCCGCTTCGACAACTACAATTCCGTCATCCAGGCCTTCATCTCCGGACAGACGCAGCTCATGGTGGTCGGCAACGATGTCGGCGCGCAGGTGCTGGCCAAGCAGGTTGCATTGAAGCCCGAGCAGAAGTTCCAGCTGCTGACCTCGCCCTCGCATATCGGCCTCAACAAGAACGAGGATAGGCTGAAGAAGGCGGTGAACGATGCGGTCGCCAAGATGCTGGCGGACGGCAAGCTGGACGAGAGCTCGAAAGCCTGGCTGAAGACGCCGCTCAATCCCGACAACCTCAAGGATTGATCTCGCTTGGCGGTTCAGCGCGCATGAAGCGCTGAACCGCTCCCGTACTTGTTTCTTGCGCTACACGCTTTCCAACAGGGCCAATCGCGATGGGCTACAGCCTGGACTTCGGCTGGCTTGCGGGTGCAGCGGGCGTGATCGCGCGCGGCGCGGCGATGACGCTGCTTCTGATCGTCGTCACCACGCTGGCCGGCACTTTCCTCAGCATCCTGGGCGCCGCCGGACGCCGGAACGGCCCGAGGCCGCTCAAGCTGGCGATCGGCTGGTATGTCGAGGTGATGCGCAACACTCCGTTCCTGGTGCAGCTGTTCTTCATCTTCTTCGGACTGCCCAGCCTCGGCATCCGACTCGATCCGATCCTGGCCGCCATGCTGGCGATGACGCTCAACATGGCGGCCTACACGATCGAGATCGTCGGCGCGGGTCTGGACGCGGTGCCGCGCGGGCAGACGGAGGCAGCACTTGCGCTCGGGCTCAGGCCCAGGCAGGTGTTCATCAAGATCGTGCTGCCGCAGGCGCTGAAAGTGATCTATCCGGCGCTGACCAGCCAGATCGTCATCATGATGCTGGAATCGGCCGTGGTGTCGCAGATCGCGGTGCGTGAACTGACCTACGAGGCCGACATGCTGCAGGCGCGCACCTTCCGCGCCTTCGAAACCTATCTGGTGGTGACCATGGTCTATCTCGGCCTGTCGATGGGGCTGCGCCGGCTGCTGGTCAGCGGCGGACGCCGCGCACTCGGAGCCGGCGTGTCATGATCGAATTCACCCTCTGGGACATATTGCGCAACCTTCTGCTCGCCGCGCGGTGGACGGTGCTGTTGTCGCTTGCCGCCTTCGTCGGCGGCGCGCTGGTCGGGCTGGTCGTGCTGTTCTTCCGCATAGCCAAGAACAAATGGATCAAGCGGATCGCTTCCGGCTATATCGCGCTGTTCCAGGGCACGCCGCTCCTCATGCAGCTTTTCCTGATGTTCTTCGGCCTGCCGATGTTGGGGCTGCGCATCGAGCCATGGACCGCCGCGGCGCTCGGCCTCACCTTCTTTGCCAGCGCCTATCTCGCCGAGATCTGGCGCAGCGGTGTCGATGCGCTGCCGCGCGGCCAGTGGGACGCCGGCGCCAGTCTCGGACTGCATTATCTGCAGGAACTCAGGCTGATCATCCTGCCGCAGGCCTTCGCCATCACGCGCGCCCCGACCGTCGGCTTCCTGGTGCAGCTGATCAAATCGACGGCGCTGACCTCGATCATCGGTTTCGAGGAGTTGGTCAGGACCTCCAACGCCATCAACAACGCGACCTTCGAACCCTTCACCGTCTACGGGCTGGTGGCGCTGATCTTCTTCGTGATGTGCTTCCCGCTGACGCAATATGCGCGGCGGCTTGAGCGTGTCGCCGCACACTGAAGGTCGACGAGGGCCGCCGCCTGACCGGCGGCCGCTCTTCTCAATGGCTGAACGACAGCGCCGGCGCGATGCGATCGCGCCGCAGCCAACGGACGAGCAGGAGCACCGCCACCACCGCCAGGCCTGACGAAAGGCCGATCCAGATGCCGACGCCGTTGAAGCCGAAATGGAAGGCGAGCAGCACGCCGAGCGGAAGGCCGACCCCCCAATAGCCGATCGCGGCATAGATCATCGGCACCTTGGTATCGTGCAGGCCGCGCAGCATGCCGGCGGCCACCGCCTGCGCGCCGTCGAAGATCTGGAACAGCGCGGCAAACACCAGGAAGGACACGGCAAGCGTGATCAACCTGGCATTGGCCGGATCGGCGAGATCGATGAAGGCGCTGATCAAAAGATGCGGCCATAGGATCATCACCAGCCCCATCAGCGCCATGAAGGAGACGCCGATGACAAAGCTGGTCCAGCCGGCGCGCGAGACGCCCTCGGGATTGCCGGCGCCATGTGCCAGGCCGACGCGCACGGTGACCGCCTGGTTGAGGCCGAGCGGCACCATGAAGGAGATCGAGGCGATCTGGATGGCAATCGCGTGGGCTGCCAGCGAATCCGCGTCGATCAGACCCATCAGCAGGGCTGCCGCATTGAAGATCGTCACCTCGAAGGCGAGGATGCCGGCGATCGGCAGGCCGAGCCTCAGCAGGCCGCGGAAGCGCGGCCAGTCGGAGCGCCAGAAGCGGCCGAAGAGGTGATAGCGGCGGAATTTTTTCTCCAGCACCACCACGGCCGCCAGTCCAACAAACATCAGCATGCTGGAAAGCGAGGTGGCGAGGCCCGAGCCGGCGATGCCCATCGGGCGGACGCCGAGGTTGCCGAACATGAAGACCCAGTTGAAGAAGGCGTTGCAGGCGACGGCGACGAAAACGATGATCAGCGCCCAGCCGGGCCGCTCCAGCGCCGAGATGAAGGAGCGCAGCACGATATAACCGTAAAAAGGCAGCACCGCCCATTGCAGCCAGTGCAGGTAGATGCCTGCCTGGTGCGCGAGGTCCGGCTTCTGCCCCATGGCCAAAAGCACTTCTTCGCCATGCCAGAGGAACAGCCAGATCGGGATCGAGACGAGGACCGCCAGCCAGAGTCCTTGGCGCACGGTGCGGCGCAGGTCGCGCACCGAATGGCGGCGGCGGCCGAGCTCGGTCGCCATCATCGGCGAGGTGGCGAGCATCAGGCCAAGCCCGAAGATCAGCGGCATGAAATAGAGGTTGGAGCCGAGCGCGCCGGCGGCCAGCGTGTCGGGTCCCAAACGGCCCATCATCATGACGTCGGTCGCGGTCATGGCGGTCTGGCCGAGATTGGTGAGCACCATCGGCCAGGCAAGCGACAATGTTGCCCTGATTTCCTGACGCCAAAAATTTTCCGGCGCGCGAGCGCCGGCTTCGATCGCAGACATTTTCCGCTCTTCAGACCACGGCGCGTCGGGACTCGCCCGGAAGCCGCACGCAAACGGCGCAAAATGGCGCCGTTTGCGCCGTCTTGTGAACGAAATGCGACATATTGGCAAGGAGGAGGAGCGGCGACCTATTGAGCCAGCGGGAAGCGCAAGAGCCGGGCCTTCTATTGGATGGTGTCGAGCGCCTGCCGCTGGCGGTGCATTTCGAGGAAGATGCGATAGTCGCGGTCGAAGCGAGCGCCGGCGGCCGGATTCGGGGGCCGCGTCCTGCCGCCCTGCTGCATGGCCACGCAAGCGGCGTTGAGGTCGGGGTAAAGCCCAGCGGCGGTCGCAGCGACCATTCCGGTGCCGAGCAACACCGCCTCGTCGGCCAGCGGCTCGATGACGGTGCAGCCGGTGGCATCGGCATAGAGTTCCATCAAGAGCGGGTTCTTGGTGTGGCCGCCGGTGACGTGCAGCGTGTCGATCAAATAGCCGTTCTCGTTCAGCGCCTCGAGCACATGGCGGACGCCGAGCGCGATGCCGACGGCGGTGCGCCAGTAGAGCTTGCACAGGCTGTCGAAGGACGAATCGAGTGTCAGCCCGCTGACGACGCCAACCGCGTGCGGGTCGGCGAGCGGCGAGCGATTGCCGTGGAAATCCGGCAGCACATGCAGCCGCGCCGCCAGCGCATCGCCCTCGGCGGCGCGCAGTTCGGCGACGCGCTCGGCGATCCTGGCATGCATTGCCGCATCCGGCTCGCCGCCGGCGCCGTGCCAGCGGATGATGTGGTCGAGCAGAGCGCCGGTCGCCGACTGGCCGCCCTCCGACAGCCAGAGCTTTGGCAACGCCGCGCCATAATACGGTCCCCAAACGCCGGCGAAGGGCTGCGGATCCTGCGACATCGCCATGACGCAGGACGAGGTGCCGGCAATCAGCGCCAGGTGCCGGCTGATGTCCTTCTCGTCGCCGGCGAAGCCGCCGAGCACACCGAGCGCGCCGGCATAGGCGTCGATAACCCCGGCGCCGACCCGGCATTTCTCCGTCAGGCCGAGATCTGCCGCCGCATCGGCCGTGAGTTGCCCGATATCGATGCCGACGGGGCTCGCCTTTTCCGGGAGATTGCCATGCTCGAAGAGATCGCCGATGCCGACGAGCTTGAAGAAATCGCGCCGCCAGCCCGTCTCCTCATGCGCGAGATAGGTCCATTTGGCCGTCAGCGTGCATTGCGAGCGGGCGAGCGATCGGGTCGCTTTCCAGGTCAGGAAATCGGCGAGATCGAACAGATAGCCGGCTTCATTCCAGGTTGCGGGCAGGTTGCGCTTCAGCCACATCAGCTTCGGCGTTTCCATTTCCGGCGACATCACCCCGCCGATATAGTCGAGCACTGCATGGCCGCTTCTGGTGCATTCGTCAGCTTCGGCGATGGCGCGATGGTCGAGCCAGACGATGGTGTCCCAGCGCTTCTCTCCCGTGACCGAGACGCTCAGCTGATCGCCCCGCCTGCCGCGCACCACCAGCGAGCAGGTGGCGTCAAAGGAGATGCCGACAATATCCGATGCGGCGACGTTCGTCTTCTCGCGCGCGGCCCGCACGGCGGCGCAGACTGCCGACCAGATATTTTCCGAATCGTGCTCCGCGTGATCGGGCTTAGGCTGGTGCATGGCGATCGGCCGCTCGGCGCGGCCGAGCAGGTTGCCATGCGAGTCGAGAATGCCCGCGCGAGCGCTCCCGGTGCCGACATCGACCGCGCAAACGAAACTCGTCAAGATGCTTTTACTCTCGCTCCCAGGTCTGCAATCAGGTCGGGCAATTGCAGCATGTCAGCGAATATAAAGTCCGGTTCGGTCGACGCAAGCCGCGCCTTGAGCGCAGGGTTGTTTGCATGCGATCCGCCGGTGAAGGCAAAGACACGCATCCCCGCCGCTCGCGCCGCGGCGATGCCGGCCGGGCTGTCCTCGATGACAAGGCATTTGCCCGGATCAGCGCGCATCGCGGCGGCGGCATGGAGAAACAGGTCCGGCGCCGGCTTGCCGCGCTTGACCATGGCGGCGCTGAAGAGGTGCGGCTCCAGCAGGCCCAGCAGGCCGGTGACCTCGAGCGCGTAGCGGATGCGCTCCAGCGTGCCGGAAGAGGCGACGCAATGGGGCAGGCCAAGCTTCGGCAGGATCTCCTTGATGCCGGGGATCGGCTTCAGCTCCTCGCGGAACTTGCGCATCAGCTCGACGCGCATGGCGGTGAGATGCTGGTCGCTGATCTCAAGCCCGAAATCGCTGCCGAGGATCTCGCGCACGCTCTTCATGCTCTTGCCGAGGAAATGCTCGTAGGCGGCGTCCTCCGAGACCGTGCCGCCGGCGAGCTCGATCATGCCCAGCAACGCGGTCACCGAAAGCGCCTCGCTGTCGACCAGCACGCCGTCACAGTCGAAGATGACGAGCTCGGGCGTCATTGCGGCTGCGTCCAAAGAGCTTCAGAGCTTATCGGCGAGATAGCGCGTCAAGGTTTCGCGCGCGCCGTTCGCCCACAATTCGTTCAGCGCATGGGCGAAGGCTTCGGCAAAGACGGCGGAGCGGCCGACATCGCCATAGATGTCGTCCATCGCCAGCCAGGCCTCGGGCGAGTTCTTCGCCGCTTTGGCGGTCGCCTGCATCCGGTCCCAGTTCGGATCGTTCGGCTCGATGACGGCGCCGCTGTCGGTGGTGCCGAAGCAGTAGCGGCACCAGAGCGCGGACTCCAGAGCCAGGCCGGCAACACCTTTCCCCGCCTTCAGTCGGTCCGCGGCGGTCGGAATTATGAATTTCGGCTGGCGGTTGGAACCGTCGAGGCAAAGCCTTCGGATGGTGTCGCCGATCTTGGGGTTGGAGAAGCGGCGCTCGATGAGCTGGTAGTAATCCTCGAGCACCGTGTCGGGCACCGGCGGCACGGTCGGGATGATCTCGTCGCGCTCCACCTTGGCGAGAAAGCGGCGCACCAGAGGCTCCTGCATCGCCTCATGCACGAAATGGATGTCCATCAGGCCCGCCGGATAGGCAATGGCTGCGTGGCCGCCGTTCAAGATGCGGATCTTCATCAGCTCGTAAGGCGAGACATCCTTGACGAACTGGACGCCGGCCCGTTCCAGCGGCGGCCGGCCGGCGGTGAAATGATCTTCCAGCACCCATTGTTTGAACGGTTCGCAGAAGACCGGCCAATTGTCCTCCAGCCCGAAATCATTGGCCAGAATGCTGCGCTCGCGATCGGTGGTGGCCGGCGTGATGCGGTCGACCATGCCGTTCGGGAAAGCGACGTTGTCCCTCACCCAGTTGGCCAGAGCCTCGTCGATCAGCCGGGCAAGGCCGATGACGCCGTCGGAGGTGACGTGGCCATTGTGGGGGATGTTGTCGCAGGACATGACCGTGAACGGCACGATGCCGTCGGCGCGCCGGCGCACCAGTCCGGCAAGAATGATGCCGAAGACTGTCTTCGGTGCCGCACCGGGCTGGGCATCGGCGACTATGTCGGGATGGGCCGGATTGAACTTTCCGGAGGCCGGATCGATGAAATAGCCGCCCTCGGTGATGGTCAGCGACACAATCTTGATCGCAGGGTCGGCGAGCTGCTCGACGATCGCCTCAGCATCGCCCGGCATCAGGAAATCGACCATGGCGCCGGTGACGCGGGCGCTCATATGGCCCTGGTCCTGCTCGACCACGGTGGTCAGCCAGTCCTGCTCCTGCAGCCTGGCGCGGCCGGCCTTCTCGCCCTCGAACACGCCGGCGCCGATCAGCGCCCAGTCATGGCCGAGGCCGGAATTGAACAGGTCGTCGAGATAGACAGCCTGGTGCGAGCGGTGGAAGTTGCCGACGCCGAAATGCACGATGCCGGCCTTCAGCGCGGCGCGATCGTATTTCGGACCGGAAACCTTCGACGGAAGCTTGGCGAGGTTCGAGGAAGAGAGTTTCACGGTCATCTTACTTACCCTTTGGCCGATATGCAGCCCGACAATCCAACCCCCAATTCACCCGCTTGGGGGAGCGGTGAGGGGCAGCATCCGTTTGCCGGTATGCGCCCCTCACCTGCCCCGCGACGCGTCCTCCCCGGAGGAAGAGAGGCGCGCTTCCCCCTCAACTCATCCATTGACCGCCATCGACGTTGTAGGTCTGGGCGACAATGTATTCGGCTTCGTCACTGGCGAGGAAAACCGCCATGCCAGTCAGATCTTCGGCTCGACCCATGCGGCCATAGGGCACGCTTTCGCCGACGAGCCTCTTCTTCTCGCCCTTCGGCCGGTTCTCATATTTGGCGAACAGCGAATCGACGTGATCCCAATGCTCGCCGTCGACGACGCCCGGTGCGATGGCGTTGACGTTGATGCGGTGCTTGATCAGGTCGAGTCCGGCCGACTGGGTAAGCGAGATGACGGCGGCCTTGGTGGCGCAATAGACCGCGACCAGGGGCTCGCCGCGGCGCCCGGCTTGGCTCGCCATGTTGATGATCTTGCCGCCCCGGCCAGCAGCGATCATCGAGCGGGCCGCCGCCTGCAGCATGAACAGCGTGCCGGCGACATTGACGGAGAAGAGCTTGTCGTAGCTCGCGCGGCTGATCACGACGATGGGCGCAAGGTCG
This sequence comes from Mesorhizobium sp. WSM4989, assembly GCF_029625795.1. Lineage (NCBI taxonomy): Bacteria > Pseudomonadati > Pseudomonadota > Alphaproteobacteria > Hyphomicrobiales > Phyllobacteriaceae > Mesorhizobium > Mesorhizobium sp. WSM4989. The sequence continues at coordinate 2,075,777 of NZ_JARTVN010000001.1, forward strand.
AACAAGGCGGCATTGTTGATCAGGATGTCGAGGCCGCCGGCGTTCGCTTCGACGGCTTTCACGCTGGCCTCGATCGAGGACTGGTCGGTGACGTCGAGCCGGATCGCGTAAGCGGCAGAGCCGATATCCTTTGCCGTCGCTTCCGCCGCTTCGAGATTGATGTCGGCAATCGCCACCCTGGCGCCTTCGCGAACATAGGCTTCGGCGAAGGCCCTGCCGATGCCGCGCGCCGATCCGGTGATCAGCGCCGATTTGCCTTTGAGCCTCACTGCGCCAGCGCCTTGCCGTCGGCGCCGAAGCGATGGAGCTTGGCCTTGTCGGGCGTCAGGTAGACGGTGTCGCCGTGCTTGACGGCAACCTCGCCGTCGGCGCGCACATTGATCGTGCCGATGCCATCGGTCTGGACATGCAGGAAGGTGTCGGAGCCGAGATGCTCGGCAACGCCGACCGTCGCCTTCCAGTCGCCGGCCGTGGTCGAGATGTTGATGTGCTCGGGCCGGATGCCGATGGTCTTGGCGCCATATTTGTCGGCCGGCGCGCCTTCGATCAAGTTCATCTTCGGCGAGCCGATGAAGCCGGCGACGAACAGGTTCTTCGGCGTTTTGTAGAGTTCCATCGGCGAGCCGACCTGCTCGATGTTGCCGGCATTGAGCACGACGATCTTGTCGGCCATGGTCATGGCCTCGACCTGGTCGTGGGTGACATAGATCATCGTCGTCTTCAGCTGATGATGCAGTTCGCTGATCTCCAGCCGCATGGTGCCGCGAAGGGCTGCGTCGAGGTTGGACAGCGGCTCGTCGAACAGGAAGGCCGATGGCTGGCGCACGATGGCGCGGCCGATGGCGACGCGCTGGCGCTGGCCGCCGGAGAGCTGGCCCGGGCGCCGCTCGAGATAGTTGGTGAGGTTCAAGACGCGCGCCGCGTCCTTGACCTTCTTGTCGATGGTCGCCTGGTCCTCGCCGGCCATCTTCAGCGGGAAGGCGATGTTCTTGGCGACCGTCATATGCGGGTAGAGCGCGTAGGATTGGAAGACCATGGCAAGCTTGCGCTTGGCCGGCGCCTCGCGGGTGACGTCGCGGCCATCGATGCTGATGGTGCCGCCGCTGGTGTCCTCCAGCCCGGCGATCAGCCTGAGCAGCGTTGACTTGCCGCAACCCGAGGGGCCGACGAACACGACGAACTCGCCGTCCTCGATGGCGAGGTCGATGTTCGGAATGATCGTCGTCGACCCGAAGGACTTGGAGACGTTCTTGAGCGTGATGTTTCCCATGGTTTCCTCCCCGGATTTCGCCCGCCGCTTACGGTTTACTTCACGGCGCCAAAGGTCAGGCCGCGCACCAGCTGCTTCTGGCTGAACCAGCCCATGATCAGAATCGGCGCGATCGCCAATGTCGAGGCGGCCGAGAGCTTGGCCCAGAACAGGCCCTGCGGACTGGAGAAGGAGCTGATGAAGGCGGTGAGCGGTGCGGCCTCGGTGGTGGTCAGGCGGATCGTCCAGAACGCCTCGTTCCAGGCCAGGATGATGTTCAAGAGCATGGTCGAGGCAATGCCGGGAACGGCCATGGGCGTCAGCACATAGATGATCTCGTTCCACAGCGAGGCGCCGTCCATGCGCGCCGCTTCGAGGATCTCGCCCGGGATCTCGCGGAAATAGGTGTAGAGCATCCAGACCACGATCGGCAGGTTGATCAGCATCAGCATGATGGTGAGGCCGATGCGGCTGTCGAGCAGGCCGGTGTCGCGGAAGATGAGATAGATCGGGAACAGCACGGCGACGGCCGGCATCATCTTGGTGGAGAGCATCCACATCAGGATGTCCTTGGTCCGCTTGGTCGGCGAGAAGGCCATCGACCAGGCCGCCGGCACGGCGACGATGAGCGCAAGGACGGTCGAGCCGACCGACAGGATCACCGAATTGAGGAAGAACTTGAAATAGCCGCTCTGCGCCTGCACCTCGGAGTAGCTTTCCGTGGTGCCCGACGGGATCAGGGCGAAGCCCTGGATCGCCTCCTGCTCCGACTTGAAGGATGTGATGATCGTATAAAGGATCGGGAAGAAGATCAGCAGGGCGACGACCCAGGCCGCGACTGTTGCGATCGTCTTGTGCTGGGTGGTCACTGCGCGTGCCATGTCAGGTCCTCCCGTATCGGCGATGTTGGCGGCAGGGTCGACCCCAACTCCGGTTTGCTGCGCAAACCACCTCTCCCCCGATCGACGGGGTAGAGGAAGCGCGGGGCTTCGATGCAGGCGTTTCCTCTCCCCCGGGCAGGGGGAGAGGTGTCCCGCGCAGCGGGACGGAGTGGGGGTGGTTCAGCGCAAGTGGCATCGTCTTGCCCCTACTTGTCCAGGTTCCTGCCGACCGCGCGCATGACGAAGAAGGCGACGATGTTGGCGAGAATGACCGCGATGACGCCGCCTGCCGACGCCTGGCCGATTTTGAATTCCAAGAGCGCCTTCTGGTAGACGAGGAACGGCAGGTTGGTGGAGGCGTAGCCGGGACCGCCATTGGTGGTGACCAGGATCTCGGCATAGACCGAGAGCAGGAAGATGGTCTGGATCAGGATGACGACGGTGATGGCGCGCGACATGTGCGGCAGCGTCAGATACCAGAAGCGGCTGAGGAAGCCGGCGCCATCCATCTCGGCCGCCTCTTTCTGCTCACCGTCAAGCGATTGGAGCGAGGTGAGCAGGATCAGCGTCGCGAAGGGCAGCCATTGCCAGGCGACGATCAGGATGACGGCGGTCAGCGGGTGCTGACCGAACCAGTCGATCGGGTTGGCGCCGAAGAAGCGGGCAATATCGGCAAAGACGCCGTATTGCGGGTGCATGATCATGTTCTTCCAGACAAGCGCCGCCACCGGCGGCATGACGAAGAACGGCGAGATGACCAGGATGCGCACGAAGCCCTGACCCCAGATCGGCTGGTCGAGCAGCAGCGCCAAAAGGATGCCGCCGATCACGGTGATGACCAGGACACTGACGACGATGGTCAATGTGTTGAGGATCGACTGCAGGAAGGCGGGGTTGGAATAGAAGAGCTTGTAATTGGCGAACCAGACGAACCCATCGCGGATCGGATTGAGCGGGTTGTACTGGAGGAACGAGAACCACAGCGTAAAGACCAGTGGCACGATCATCCAGACGAACAGCAGGATCACCGACGGCGCCATCATGAAACGGGCAAGCGAACGGGTTTGCTGAGTAGCCATGACGGTCACCCTCCCAAGGTCAGCCGGATTTTAGACTTGTGCCAGAATTCCTGATTGCAAAGGTGGCCGCCCGAACTGGGTTTCGGGCGGCCTATGCCGGTCATGATCCGCTACCGGCGTTCGGCACCGGGAGGAGCCTTACTTGAGGTAGCCGCCTTCGGTCATCGCGGCGGTCGCCGCGTCCTGGGCCTGCTTCAGCGCATCATCGACGCTCGACTGGCCGGCAAGAGCGGCGGAGAAGAGCTGACCGACGGTGGTGCCGAGGCCCTGGAATTCCGGGATGGCCACGAACTGCACGCCGACATAGGGCACCGGCTTGACGGTCGGATGCGTCGGGTCGGCGGCATTGATGGAGTCCAGCGTCATCTTCGCGAAGGGCGCTGCCTTCTGGTACTCCGGATTGTTGTAGAGCGAGGTCCGCGTTCCGGGCGGAACGTTGGCCCAGCCTTCCTTCGAAGCCACCAGTTCGAGGTAGTGCTTCGAGGTCGCCCAGGAGACGAACTTCTCGGCGGCGTCGGCCTTCTTGGTGCCGGCGGGGATTGCGAGAGACCATGCCCACAGCCAGTTGCCGCGCTTGCCGAGACCCTTGTCGGGCGCCAGCGCATAGCCGACCTTGTCGGCGACCTGCGAGGCCTTCGGGTCGGAGACGAAGGACGCGGCGACGGTGGCATCGATCCACATGCCGCACTTGCCCTGCTGGAACAGCGCAAGATTCTCGTTGAAGCCGTTGGAGGACGCGCCCTCAGGACCATCTGCCTTCATCAGGTCGACATAGAACTGCAGCGTGTTCTTCCATTCCGGCTGGTCGAATTGCGGCTTCCAGTTCTCATCGAACCAGCGGGCGCCGAAGGAGTTCGACATGGCGGTCAGGAAGGCCATGTTCTCGCCCCAGCCGGCCTTGCCGCGCAGGCAGATGCCGTTCACGCCATTGGCCCGATCGGTCATCTTGTCGGCGGCCTCCTTGATGAAGTCCCAGGTCGGCGCGTCGGGCATTTTGAGCCCCGCCTTCTCCATCAGGTCCTTGCGGTACATGACGAAGGAGCTCTCGCCGTAGAACGGCGCGGCATAGAGCTTGCCGTCGACCGAAAGGCCGCCGGCAATGGCCGGGATGATGTCCTTGACGTCGTAGTCGTCGCCGAGCTTCTCGAGCGGCAAGAGCCAGCTCTGCTTGGCCCAGATCGGAACCTCGTAAGTGCCGATGGTCAAGACGTCGTACTGGCCACCCTTGGTGGCGATGTCGGTGGTGACGCGCTCGCGCAGCACGTTCTCTTCGAGCGTGACCCAGTTGAGCTGGATGTCGGGATTGGCCTTCGTGAAGTCGTCCGTCAGCTTCTGCATGCGGACCATGTCGCCATTGTTGACGGTGGCGATGGTGATGGATTCGGCATGCGCGGCAAATACAAGGGCGCTGGCCGACAACAGGCCCAGGGTGAGCGTGCGAAGTTTCATCAATTCCTCCCTAAAACCAAGATGAGCATTTGCCTTGGTTGTGGGCAATTACTCACTAAGTGTGAATTATGTCAAGCCGGAATCGATGCTGCAGCGCAGCACAAATCGATGTCGCGCCCGTCTGGGCGATGCGTAGCGGAGACGGCAGGCTGTGATGCCGGCCTACTGACAGGCGATCTCGGCGAGAATCCAATCGCGGAAGGCGCGGATCTTCGGCACGTTGCGCCGGGCAGTGGGATAGACCAGCCAGTAGGCGTGGCCGTCGTCGCCGACGAGGTCGAAGGGCTGGATCAGCCGGCCGTCGGCAAGCTCGTTCTTGAACAGGGCGCTGGTGACGATCGCAACACCTTGCCCGGCCATCGCGGCATTGGCCTCATAGGCCTGCGCGCCCATGCTGGTGCCGGGACGGCTGGCGAGTTCCTCCGCGGGCAGACCGGCGAGCGCGAACCATTCCTGCCACCAGATGTCGCCGGGATCGAGGATGGGGAGCTTGAGCAGGTCGGCCGGCTCCTTGACGCCGCCGATGCTCGCCGCAAGCCTGGGGCTGAGCACCGGGGTGAAGTCGGCCCTGAACAGCATATGCGTTTCCACGCCCGGCCACTTGCCGCCGCCGGAGCGGATGGCGATGTCGACGTCCTCGCGCGAGAAATCGACGACTCGGTTCGAGGTGTCGACGCGCACGGCAAGCGAGGGGTGCGCGACCTGAAAGGATCCCAGATGCTGCGCCAGCCAGTTCGAGGCGAAGGTGAGCAGGGTGGAAACGCAAAGCACGCCGTCGGCGCCGGCTCGTGCGGCCGCATAGGCGCCGCTCAGCAGCGCGAATGCCTCGCTGACAGCCGGCGCAAGACGCTGGCCGGGTTCGGTCAGCTCGATCTGCCGTGGACGGCGCAGGAACAGCGGCGCGCCGATGCGCTCTTCCAGAAGCTTGATCTGATAGCTCGCGGCGGCCTGGGTCATGCCGAGCTCCTCGGCGGCCTTGGTGAAGGAGAGGTGTCTGGCCACGGCCTCGAACACCCGAATCGCCTGCAGGGGCGGGAGCTGGACATTCTGCCGGGAGCTCAGATCGGGCATAAGGCCTCTTTATGGGTCATGATCGACGTTTGATTGGAAGCACGTGCCGATCAGCCCGATATTTGGGGTCGACGATCACTCCAGTTCAAGCATAGCGAAGGCTGACGATCATGACCCCGATGCAGGAAAAACTCGATTCGACCCCGATACATGGATGGATTTCGCTGCTGGCGCGGGAATTCTCGTGGTTCGCCAGCCGCAGGCGCGGCTATGTCGATGTCCGAGAACTGTCGGAGCACCTGCAGCGGGACATGGGCTTCCTCGATGGCAACGATCCGCATGGACGCTACAAATAGCCGGGTTTCTTTTTATCGCCAACGGCTCGTCGCGTCAGATTCGGCCCGAGCCCAGCATCACGATCACGCGCCGCCGAGCAGGGCGGTGGCTGTCCGTTCGTCGGTGATGAGGCCGTTGACCAAACGCCGGTTCACGGCGGCGAGGATGCCCGGCAGCTTGCGCTCGCCCATGGCAAGCGCGATGACCAAGGACTTCTCGCGTGACGGCAAGGCGGCGGACGAAACGCGGTCGTTGGTGATGCCTTCGATCATGCGGCCTTCGCGGTCGAAAACCCAGCCGACGATCTCGGCGACGCCGCCGGCTTTCTGCAGCGCCTTCAGTTCCCTCTCTGAGATGAAGCCGTCCTCATAGAGCGGCGCCTTCGGGCCGAGATCGCCGATGCCGACGAATGTGACGTCGGCCTCCGCGGCCAGCGCCAGCGTCGGCTGGATCATCGGCTGGCTGAGCAGCATGTCGCGCTCTTCCGGCGAGGAGGCGATGACCGGCAGCGGCATCGGGAAGGAGCGCGCCTTGACCCGATCGGCCATGGTGAAGATGACGTTGTAGAAGGCGGCCGAGCCGTCGGGCGAGATGTTGCCGGTCAAGGACACCACCTTGTGCTGCGGGCACTCCATCGGCGGCAACAGCTCGATCGCCGCCTTCAGGGTGCGCCCGGTGCCGATGGCCATGACGATGGGGGCGGCGGAGCGCAGCCGCCGCTCGATTTCGGCAGCCGCCGCCTCGGCGACGCCGATCGTCGTCGAGGACGAGGTCGGATCGCTCGGCACCACCTCGACGAGATCGAGCGCGAAACGCGACTTCAGCCGCGCGGCAAGGTCGAGGCAATTGGCGATCGGATGATCGACGCGGACCTTGATCAGCCCTTCCGACATCGCCAGCGAGACGAGCCGCTGCGCCGTCTGCCTGGAAATACCGAGCTTGGCGGCGATCTGATCCTGGGTGTTGCCGGCAACATAGTAGAGCCAGCCGGCCCGCGCGGCGTCGTCCAACCTGGTGCTGCCGGTTTCCTGTCGCGCGTTCACATTCTGCCTCCCCAAGCCCGACAATAGCGGGCCCTCTAGATTACAGCGAAAGCGGCCCTGCGCAATTGTCAAGTTGAAAGAGCAATTGCTTGCGCCGCTGCCGACCAAGGTTGGCCCTGTTCGCACTCGCTTCAAGCATTTGCCGGGAGAGCGGTTTATCTCTGACCGGAAACCCATTAAGGGATCGGCAAAAGGAGCCTTGCATGACGCCGAAAGCGGTTTTCTGGGACATGGACGGCACGCTGGTCGACAGCGAGCCGCTGCACGAGGCAGCACTTGTGGCCGCTTTGCGCAGCGTCGGCATCACGCCGCCGACCGACCTGCACGAACGCGTGCTGGGCGTCGCGGCATGGCCGGTCTACGAAATGCTGCGCGACCAGTTCGGCCTCGACCTGCACTTCGATGACTGGATCGTGCGCAAATACGACCACTATCTGCCGATGGCCGAGACGCTCAAGCCGCGGCCCGGCGCGATCGAGGTGTTCAACCAATTGCGCGCGCTAGGCGTCGAGCAGGCGGTGGTGTCCAATTCCGACCGGCTGATCGTCGACGCCAATCTCGGCGCGGTCGGTCTCGTCTATCCCGGCATGCACACGGTGAGCCGAAACGACGTACGCCAAGGCAAGCCGCATGCGGAACCCTTCCTGCGCGCGGCTTATCTCGCCGGCGTCGATCCGGCCGACGCGGTCGCGGTCGACGACAGCCGCACCGGCGCGATGGCCGGCCTGGCTGCCGGCATGAAGACGATTTTCTGGCCGGAAGCGCCGATGGAAGGGCCGCCCGGCGCAATCGTCATCAACAGCGCCGAGGAACTGCGGGCGCAATTGGGTCTCTGAATAGACTTTCCAGGCCTCGACGCTGCCCCTCATCCGCCTGCCGGCACCTTCTCCCGGTGACTACGGGGAGAAGGGACACGCTCCGACGCTGCGATTTCCCTCTCTCCGTGCTTCACGGGGAGAGTGTGAGGGGCAGCGCCCGGCTTCGAAAATAAGCGAAAGCCAAGCCTCCAGCGTCAACCCACAACCGCGGGGCTCAGTTCCTGTAGACCGGCTCTTCCTCGTCGAGGATTGCCTTCAGCTCCGCAAGGTGGCGCTCGGCCTGGCCGGGATAGTCGTCCATCTCGCTCGCCGTCTTTTCCGCGATCTCATCGGAGAGCGTGCGCAGCGGCCGACCGGTCCACAGCGCCTTGATGTAGTTCTCGGCGGCACGCTCGAAATAGAACATGCGATTGAAGGTGTCGGCGACAGAATCCCCGATGACCATCACGCCGTGATTGCCCATGACCATCACCTTGACCTTGGGATCGACGAGCAGTCTCGAGCAGCGCTCGCCCTCCTCTTCGAAGGCCAGCCCGCCATAATGAGGGTCCACGACATGACGGTTGAAGAACATGGCCGAGTTCTGGTCGATCGGCGGCAAGGTGGAGTCGGCCAGCGAGGCAAGCACCGTGGCGTGGATCGAATGCACGTGCATGGCGCAGCGCGCATGCGGCACGTTGCGGTGGATGGCGCCGTGCAGGCCCCAAGCCGTGGGGTCGGGCGCGTTGGGGCCGGAGAGCGTGTCGGGATCGTTGGCGTCGATCAAAAGCAGATCGCTCGCCTTGATACGCGAGAAATGCACCTGGTTCGGGTTCATCAGGAACTTCGTGCCGTCCTCGTTGACCGACAGCGAGAAATGATTGGCGACCGCCTCATGCATGTTGAGCCGCGCCGTCCAGCGGAAGGCGGCGGCGAGATCGACCCGCTCCTCGTAATAAGGCAGGTTGGTCAGCGTTTCCTTCTGCAGACGGGCAAGGCTCATCGAAAATCCTCCGGTTTGGGCCGAGCATGCCGTGCATGGCGGCTGCCAGCAACCGCAAACTGATGGGTCAGGCGGCAGGCCGTGCCGATTGCAGCCCCCCCAGCTCGACGATGAACTCGAGCACTTCCTGCAGGCCTTTGCCGCGCGACAGATCGGTGAAGCCGAAAGGCCGCTTGCCGCGCATGCGGGCGGTATCCGCCTCCATGACGTCGAGGTTGACGTTCACATAGGGCGCCAGATCGCTCTTGTTGATGACGAGGAAGTCTGAGCGGGTGATGGCCGGGCCGCCCTTGCGCGGTATCTCCTCGCCCTGGCAGACCGAAATGACATAGAGGGTCAGATCGGCAAGGTCCGGCGAGAAGGTGGCGGCGAGATTGTCGCCGCCGGATTCGATGAAGACGATGTCGAGGTCGGGGAATTTGCGGTTCAACTCGGCGATCGCCCGCAGGTTGATCGAGGCGTCCTCGCGGATGGCCGTGTGCGGACAGCCGCCGGTCTCCACGCCGACGATGCGCTCCTCCGGCAGCGCCTGCAGGCGCGCCAGCATCATGGCGTCTTCCTTGGTGTAGATGTCGTTGGTGACGACGGCGATCGAGAACCTGTCGCGCAGTGCCTTGCAGAGCTTTTCGGTGAGCGTCGTCTTGCCGGAACCGACGGGACCGCCGATACCGATGCGCAGGGGACCATTGGCTTGGCTCATGCCGGAAACTCCGTGATGGCGAGGATTGCGAAGCCCAGCCCGATCAACAGGCAGAGCGGCGAGTAGAGGCGCTGGTCGAGCCGTGCGAAAGGCTGCTCCGGCGTCAGCCCGCGCCACCAAGGCGTGAAGCCGGCGATGCCTCGCCCGAAGAAGACGATGCCGAAGAGCAGCGCGGTAGCGGCAAGGCCCTGCCTGGGAAAGGGCGAGGCGAAGACGCCTTCAAGGGCCAGCGGCCATAGCGTCGCAAGCGCCAGGCACGCGGCGACGGCAAAGCTCGCGACGGGCGAGGGCATGTCGTCGACGCCGCGAAAGCCGACGACGGCACGGGCGCAGGATTTCGCGTCCTTTCCCGGCCAGATGCCGCCTATGCCCCAATAGACATGCAGCGTGGTGATCAGCAGCAGGATGAGGGAGAGGACAAAGGCAAGTATGATCATGAGCGGAACAGACGCGAATATTGGGTTTCGTGCTTCATCGCCGCAATGTCGGATATCAAGGCCGAGCCGCCGAGGTCATCGAGCGTGGAGTTCGCGGCGCGAGCAGCTGTCGCGAGCGCCAACGGTTCGAAGCCGGCTAACAAAGCGGTGGCATCGACCTGTCCTACAACGCCGAGCCGGATAGCGGCCTGCACGAGGTTGGAGAAGAAGGCCTGCAGGAAGGCCGACAGCGCGTCCGCCAAGCCGATGCCATCGCTGCCAGCGATCGCGCCGACAGCGACGCAATAGGGGCAATCCGCAGGCAGGCGCTCGAGCGCATGACAAGGCCAGGCAGAGGCGGCTTTTTGGAAGGCGGCGCCTTGGAGCATGGTTTCCATGTGACGCTGCTGCGATCCGGCAAGCGCCTCGGCAAGCGCGGCGACTTCCGCGATATCGCCGCCGTCATGCGCGCGCCGCCAGCTTTCGGCAAAGAGCACCGCATCGTTCCAGCCCGAGCCCATCTCGACCAGCGTCTCCAGCCACTCGGCGAGATCCCGGCGATCGGCGACAAGTCCGTCATGCACGGCCCTTTCGAGGCCATGACTGTAGGAGAAGCCGCCGACCGGAAAGGACGGCGACAGCCAGGCCATCAGCCGCAGCAGTGCGGTACCGGACGGCTGGTCAGTCATGGTGATGGTGGTGATCGTGGTCGTGGTCATGATGGCCATGCGCGTGATCATGATCGTGATGGTCGTGGCCGTGATGATCATGCGCATGGCCATGGTCGTGGCCATGTCCGGAATAGGCGCCGCGCACGGGACTGAACGGTTCCAGCACCTCGCTGACCGTGGCGCCGAGCCCTTCCAGCATCGCCTTGATGACATGGTCGCGCAGGATGAGGATACGGTCCGCCTCGATTGCCGCCGCGAGGTGGCGGTTGCCGATATGCCAGGCAAGCTCGGTGAGATGCACGGTGTCGCGGGCGCGGATGTCGTAGACCTCTTCGGGCGCGGCGACGATCTCGAGCTGGCGGCCGTCCTCCAGCACCAGCCGGTCGCCATTGCCGAGAGCCACCGGCTCGGGCAGATCGACCAACAGCCTGTCGCCGCCGTCGGTTTCGATGGCGCGACGGCGCAAATGCCGCTCGTCATGCGGCAAGATGGCCTTGTCGAAAGGTGTCGCCGCTCCGCCCTCGCCGGCCGGGAGCACCGAGACGGCGCGCGGAAATTTGGTGAAATCGGTGTTGATGTTGAGCTTCATTTCATGGCTCCGCCATTGGCTTGCGCCCGCGCCCGGGCGGGTCGCGACAGCACGCGATCGAAATAGGCGTTGACGCGATCTGAGTCGACCGAGAACCGGCCGGCGCGCGCCCAACCACCCATATCGCCGAGCAGAACGTCGACGGCGGAAAAGCGGTCGCCGAGCGCAAAAGGCTTGTCGCCGAGCCGGCGGTCTAGTGCCTTGACTTCCGAAGCGAAATCATGGGCGGCGGCAGGGCCGACATCGACGCACAGCTCCCTGGGCAGGATGAAGCGGTGGCGCAATTTGTTCCAGAGCGGCGCCTCGAACTCGCTCTGCGCGAAATGCATCCAAGAATCCAACTCGGCGCGGCCGGCGAGCCCGGGATCGGCGCCCATTCCCTTATCGGCATGCTTGTGCGCCAGATAGACGCAGATCGCCGCCGAATCAGTGATCGTCAGCTCGCCGTCGATCAGGATCGGCACCTTGCCGGAAGGGTTCAGCGCATAGGTCTCGGGCGAGCGCAGCTTCACCTCTACGAACTCATAGGATTGCCCGAGCTCCTCGAGCATCCAGAGCACGCGGCTGACCCGGGAACCTCGTGATCCGACGGCCTTGTACATGGTTCGAATCCTGCCTTTTCCCGGAGCCTAGACCATCCAAGCCATCAGCCCAATGACGATCAGGCGATGAGGTCGAAGAGCCGCAGGAATGAAATCCGGTAGCTAAAACAGAAAATACCGCTGCGCCATCGGCAGCACCGTCGCCGGCTCGCAAGTCAAGAGCTCGCCGTCGGCGCGCACCTCATAGGTTTCAGGGTCGACCTCGACATGCGGCGTGGCGTCGTTGAGCACCATCGAATGCTTGCCGATGCCGCCGCGCGTGTTCTCGACCGCGACCACCGCCTTCTCTACGCCAAGCCTGCCCTGCAAGCCGGCATCAAAAGCCGCCTTGGAGACGAAGGTGACCGAGGAGTTGGTCAGCGCCTTGCCGTAGGCGCCGAACATCGGCCGGTAGTGCATCGGCTGCGGCGTCGGGATCGATGCGTTGGGATCGCCCATCGGGGCGGCGGCGATTGTGCCGCCTACCAGCACCATCTCCGGCTTCACGCCGAAGAAGGCCGGGTTCCACAGCACGAGATCAGCGCGTTTCCCGGCCGTCACGGAGCCGATCTCCTTCGACAGGCCATGCGCGATCGCCGGGTTGATGGTGTATTTGGCGATATAGCGGCGAACCCGGAAATTGTCGTTGTCGCCCGTCTCCTCAGCCAGCGCGCCGCGCTGGCGCTTCATCTTGTCGGCGGTCTGCCAGCAGCGGATGCCCACTTCGCCGACGCGGCCCATGGCCTGGCTGTCGGAGGAGATGATCGAGAAGGCGCCGATGTCGTGCAGGATGTCCTCGGCCGCGATCGTCTCCTTGCGGATGCGGCTTTCGGCAAAGGCGATGTCCTCGGGAATCGACGGCGACAAATGATGGCAAACCATCAGCATGTCGAGATGCTCGGCCAGGGTGTTGACCGTGTAAGGCCGCGTCGGGTTGGTCGATGACGGGATGACGTTGGGCAGGCCGCAGACCTTGATGATATCGGGCGCATGGCCGCCGCCGGCGCCCTCGGTATGAAAGGCGTGAATGGTGCGGCCCTTGATCGCTGCAACCGTGTTCTCGACAAACCCGGACTCATTCAGCGTGTCGGTGTGGATCATCACCTGCACGTCATAGTCGTCGGCGACCGAAAGGCAGCAGTCGATCGCGGCCGGCGTCGTGCCCCAATCCTCATGCAGCTTCAGCGAGCAGGCGCCGGCGAGCACCATTTCCTCCAGCGCTGCCGGCTTTGAGGCATTGCCCTTGCCGGACAGCCCGATATTCATCGGGAAAGCGTCGAAAGACTGGATCATGCGCGCCATGTGCCAGGGGCCGGGCGTGCAGGTGGTGGCCAAGGTGCCATGCGCCGGACCGGTGCCGCCGCCGAGCATCGTGGTGATGCCGCTCATCAGCGCTTCCTCGATCTGCTGCGGGCAGATGAAGTGGATATGCGCGTCGAAGCCGCCGGCCGTCAGGATCTTGCCTTCGCCGGCGATGATCTCGGTGCCCGGACCGATGATGATGGTGACGCCATCCTGGGTGTCCGGATTGCCTGCCTTGCCGATCGCGGCGATGCGACCGTCCTTCAGGCCGATATCGGCCTTGACGATCCCGGCGAGCGCGTCGACGACCAGCGCGTTGGTGATGACGGTGTCGACGGCGCCGCCCGCCCTAGATACCTGGCTCTGGCCCATGCCGTCGCGGATGACCTTGCCGCCGCCGAATTTCACTTCCTCGCCATGGACGGTAAAATCCTTCTCGACCTCGATAAAGAGCTGGGTGTCGGCAAGCCGCACCTTGTCGCCGACCGTGGGGCCGTACATCTGCGCATAGGCGGCACGGGAAATTCTTGCCATCAGCGATTGCTCCCAAAAGCGAGTTTGTGTGGGCGCGGAGCGCACATTGTCGCCATCCAATGGTCATGCAATGACCCGCTCGACGACACCTTCCGATCCCATTTGGCGGTTGAGGTGACCGAGTCAGCCCAAAACGACCGTTTTCCAAACCGAGGGAAGGAATATCCATGCGAAAGACGATACTTTTCGCGGCCGCCGCCAGCTTGATGATGGCGGGTGCGGCCGGCGCGCAGCAGCCCGCGCCGCAGCCGAGCCCGGCGCCTGCGGCACCTGCTGCCGCCGCGCCCAAGGCGCCGACGATCGAGAGCGTCAGCATCGTCGATATTACGGAACTGCCAAAGGACACGCAGACGCAGGTCAATCAGATCGTCGCCCAACGCGGCGACGCCGGCCTGCAGGCCCTGCGCAAATCGATCGACGCGACACCCAAGGTGAAGTCCGCGCTCGAAGCCAAGGGAATGAGCTCGGCGCAGGTGATCGCCGCCAGCCTGCAGCCCAATGGCGCGCTGACGCTGATCACCAAGAAGGCGAGCTGACGACCAACGCTGGCGGGCCGGTTGCAGGCCCGTCAGCATCATCGCGAACGGAACCTCCCGCAAACAAGACTCGTTTCGCCTTTTTCGCCCCCCCACAAGTTCAACCAGGAGCGAGCGATGGCGAGCGCCCCGTGCCCCGGAACAGGATTTCCAGCCCTTGTCTTTCCAGCCCTTGTGGTGGCCATGCTTCTCGTGGTCGCCGCCCCAGCGTTCCCCGCGCAGCCGGCGGACGGCAAGCCGCCACTGGACAGCACCAAGCCGGGCGCGACGATCGTCGATTCCGATGTGCGGCAGGAGGAGGCGCTGTCGAAGACGGAGGCCGGCAAGGTCATCACCGCCATCGACCGCACGCGCGACAATATCGGCACCGTGCGCAAGACGACCAAGCTGGATACCGTCGATATCGTTTTCCTGACGGATGCCGCGCGCAGCGAAGGCGGGCCGCCGCCTGCGATCGAGAACAAGGTAAAGCAGCATCAGGAAGACGTCGCGGAGCTGCGGCAGGAGATCGAAGCGAACGCCCTGCTCTTCAACGCCATCGATTCGCGGCGCGTGCAGGCCGAGGACGTGCTTGCCGTCGAGTTCGACAATCCCGGGAAGGTCGTCATCTACGCGGCCGCCAAGCCGCCGAAGTGATTTGAGCGCGCCGCCACGCCTCACAGCTTGCCCATCACCTTCTGTTGAAATCCATAGACCTCGCGCCTGCCGCCGAGCGGCACCAGCGTGACGTCACGTTCCTGGCCCGGCTCGAAGCGCATGGCCGTGCCGGCGGCGATGTCGAGCCGCATGCCGCGGGCGCGTTCGCGGTCGAATTTCAGGCCCTCATTGGTCTCGAAGAAATGATAGTGGCTGCCGACCTGGATCGGACGGTCGCCGCTGTTGGCGACCTTGAGCATCACCGTCGGCAGGCCCTTGTTCAGCTCGATGTCGCCCTTTGCCGTGATGACTTCGCCGGGGATCATCGCAGCCTCACAGCACGCCGAAGGCAAGGCCCGCGCCGACCGTCGCGCAGGCGGCGCCGGCAAGACGCGCCAGGGCGCGGAAGCGGAGCCCAAGTCCGAGCGCGGCCGCGATGCCGATGCCATGAAGAAGCGCCGTCGCCACGGCGAAACCCGCCATATATTCGAGGCCGCCGGCATTCTCCGGCACTTCAGTGCCATGCGCATGGCCGTGGAACAGGGCGAACAGGCCGATGATGGCCACACCCGCCGAGACCGGCAGGTCGACCGCCAGCGCCACCAGCAACCCGAGGGCAACGACCGAAGCGAGGATACCCGGCTCGACGAAAGGCACCGGCACCTGCAGCATGCCGAGTGCTGCGCCCGCCACCATCACGCCGACAAAGGCGAGCGGCCATGCCCACACCGCCTTGCCGCCTTTCATCGCCGCCCACAGGCCGACCGCGATCATGACGGTCATATGGTCGAGGCCCGACAGCGGGTGCATGAAGCCCGCCGTGAGGGACGAGGTCGTGCCGACGCCGACATGGGCGTAAGCCGGCATCGCCGCCGCCAGGAAGAGGATCGCGGCAAGTGCGGTGCGTTTCGTCGAAGCGGAAGTCATGGGCGGGTCCTTTTCGAATTGCCGACTCAGGCGGCCTTGCGGGGGCCGCAGCCCCCGGCCTTGAGCACGCGTTTGGTCGAGGCCGGGTATTTCTTCAACTTTGCCGCCGGCCGGATCGGCCGCGGCGCGAAATTGCCGCCGCAGTTCGGGCAGACGCCGCCGAGAACATCTTGCGCACAATCGGCGCAGAAGGTGCATTCGAAGGTGCAGATCAGCGCATCCGCCGCCTCGGGCGGCAGATCCTTGTCGCAGCATTCGCAATTGGGTCTGAGTTCCAGCATCGGATCCTCCTCACCGGATCGGTTCGTGCACGGTCACCAGCTTGGTGCCGTCGGGAAATGTCGCCTCGACCTGGACGTCGTGGATCATCTCGGCAATGCCGTCCATGACCTGGGCCCGCGTGACGACATGGGCGCCGGCCTCCATCAGCTCGGCCACCGAGCGGCCGTCGCGGGCGCCCTCGACGACGAAATCGGTGATCAGCGCGATCGCCTCGGGGTGGTTGAGCTTGACGCCGCGTTCCATTCGCTTGCGCGCCACGATCGCCGCCATGGCGATCAGCAGCTTGTCCTTTTCACGCGGCGTCAGGTTCATGCGTCTTCTCGGTACTCACGATCAAAGTAGTCGAAGGTCAAAGTGACCATAATTTGGGCAGGCCAGCCCGTCCGTTGAGCAGCTCGACGAGCGGAACCAGCCGCTTGCGGAGCTGGTAGCCGTCGCCGGCGGTGAGCCTCGCAAGAAGCTTGCCAGATTGCCCGACGCTCCAGAAACTGGCGCCACCCTGATCACCGATGATCGCGCGGGCAGGCTCCAGCAGGGTTTCCGCACGCGGGGAGACGAGAAGCATCGTTGCAATTGCAAGCGCGCCACTGGCCACGGCCTGGCGCTGGAGCCCGGCCGCGATATCCGGGCCGATGCGAAAGTCCTCGGCGTGGATGAGCCTGCCACCCTGGCGAACCCGCCAGCGGTCATGGAAATTGCCCAGGACCGTCCGTTCGCCCATCGCAAGCCGGCCGAATAGCATCGCCTCCAGGAGCAGCGCCTCGGCCTCGACCGCCAGCTCGACATGCAGCGCGCGGGCAAAGGCTGCGCGGTTGAAAACGATGGTTTCCTGCGGCAGCCAGGCAATGCGGCCGCCGGCGCCAACCGTGAGGCTGACCTTCGTCTCGGCCCGGTCGGATGCGGCGCGATAGATCTTCTCGCAGGCCTGGGTGGTGATCGATGCCGAGGCGCCCTCGCCGACCTCGATCTCCCAGCCAAGCCGGTCGCCGCCGGTCAGCCCACCGGCCGTGTTGATCAGCACGGCCTCGAGCGGGTCGCCTTGCACCGCCGGCATGCGAATCTTCGCCGATCCGTCCTGATAGAGACGTTGAAGGCGGGTCCTGCCGCCGCTCTTGCCGCAGAAAAGCCTGCCTCGCCCGGCAACACGTTGCGCGGCAGGCAGCGAAATCAGGATATCGTCGATCGTGTCCACGGCGCCAACGTTAAGCACTCCACCGGCTTTGTCGATATATAGCTTGTTGCTTGACATCGTTTCGGTTTCTATAGAGGGAGCCACCTTGGAGCGGTCACGCGGATTCCTGGCGAGGTAAGGGGCGACGACGTTTGTGAATCCGGTGACACAGGGGGCGCTGATCAGTTGGCGTCGGAAAACGACAGGGGAAGGAACCGAATGGCTGACCAGCTGACGACCGAAATCATCGAAAAGATCAAAGCGCATGCCGAACCTGGCGGCGAAGAAATCACGCCGAGCACGGATCTCAACACGCTGGGGATCCATTCGCTGGAGTTGACCGAGATCATCTTCGATCTCGAGGAGAAGTACGGCATCGAGATCGAGATGAACACGGTCGACGCCTGGAGTAACCTCAAGAACGTCGGCGACATGGTCGAGGCGGTTCGCGAACTGATCGCGAAAAAAGCCTGACTGCATGCTCAAGCGCGTCGTCATCACCGGCATTGGCGGAATATGCGGGCTCGGCACCGATGTGCCGGCGATCTGGGACGCCATGCGCGCCGGCCGCTCGGCAATCGGCCCGATCGACAATCCTTCGCTGCATGACCTGAAGGTCAAGGTCGGTTCCGAAATCAAGGCGTTGCCCGATCACGGCATCGACCGCAAGCAGGTGGTGTCGATGGACCGCTTCAGCCTGCTGGCGGTGATCGCCGCACGCGAAGCGATGCGGCAGTCCGGACTCGTCGCGCATACCGACAACACCTATCGGATGGGTGCCGTTGTCGGCGTCGGCGTCGCCGGCTTCGAGACGATCGAGGAAAATTACCGCGCGATCCTGATCGAGGGGCGCAACCGCGCCGCTATCTTCACCGTGCCGAAGGTTATGCCGGGCGCGGCCGCCGGCCAGGTCAGCATGAGTCTCGGCCTGCGCGGACCCGTGTTCGGCGTCACTTCGGCCTGCGCGTCGGCCAATCATGCCATCGCCTCGGCCGTCGACCAGATTCGGCTCGGCCGCGCCGACGTCATGGTCGCCGGCGGCACCGAGGCGCCGCTGGTCTGGGGCGTGCTCAAGGGCTGGGAGGCGCTGCGCGTGCTCTCGCCCGACACCTGCCGGCCGTTCTCTGCCGACCGCCAGGGCCTGTCGCTCGGCGAAGGCGCCGGTATGGCGGTGCTGGAAAGCTACGACCACGCAATGGCGCGCGGCGCCACTATCCTTGCCGAGATCGCCGGCGCGGGCCTCTCGGCCGATGCCTCCGACATCGTCGCGCCGACCGTCGAGGGACCGGAAGCGGCGATGCGCTTCTGCCTGGTGGATGCAGGGCTCAATCCCGAGGACGTCGACTATCTCAATGCGCATGGCACCGGCACCAAGGCCAACGACCAGATCGAGACCGCGGCGATCAAACGCGTCTTCGGCGAGCACGTGAGCGCACTCTCGGTCTCCTCGACCAAGTCGATGCATGCGCATTGCCTTGGCGCCTCGGGCGGGCTGGAGATGATCGCCTGCGTCATGGCGATCCGCGACGCCATCGTGCCGCCGACTGTCAATTTCCGCGAGCCAGACCCTGAATGCGATCTCGACGTGACGCCGAATGTGGCGCGCGAGCGCAAGGTGCGCGCAGCGCTGAGCAACAGTTTTGCCTTCGGCGGCACCAATGCCGTGCTGGCCTTCAAGGCGATCTGAGACGGGCGATCTGAGATGGGCGACCCGACGCGGGCGCTCGCCGGCGCCGGACGCGTTCCCATCCTTGCGGGTGCCGGTTGACTGACCGTCCATGGGGGGCGATTGCCGGCCATATTGATCCCAGAGGGCCGGGGTCCTAAGTCTTGCCCACCCGCCACGCGCGCCGCCACGCGCCCATCCGCATCCGGAGCCCCGATGACCGACCTGTCCGCCTTTCCGATCGCCAAGCGCTGGCCGGCCAAGCATCCCGATCGCCTGCAGCTCTATTCATGGCCGACGCCCAACGGCGTGAAGATTTCGATCGCGCTGGAGGAGATCGGCCTGCCCTATGAACCGCATCCGGTCGACATCGGCAAGAACGAGAGCTGGACGCCGGAGTTCCTGTCGCTCAACCCGAACGGCAAGATACCGGCGATCATCGATCCGAACGGGCCCGGCGGTAAGCCGATCGGGCTGTTCGAATCCGGCGCCATCCTGCTCTTTCTCAGCGACAAGACCGGCAAGCTGATCCCGGCCGATCCCATCCGGCGCTACGAGACGATCCAGTGGGTGTTCTTCCAGATGGCCGCGATCGGCCCGATCTTCGGACAGGTCGGCTTCTTCAACAAATTCGCCGGGCGCGAGATCGCCGACAAGCGGCCGCTGGAGCGTTATCGCGACGAGTCGCGGCGCCTTATCGGCGTCCTGGAAACGCGGCTCAAGGGCCGGCAATGGATCATGGATGACGAGTTCACCATCGCCGATGTTGCGACGCTGGGCTGGGTGCGCAATCTGATCGGCTTCTACGAAGCGCGCGATCTGGTCGGCTTCGACGATTTCCCCGGTGTCGCGGCATGGCTGGAGCGCGGCCTCGCACGGCCCGCCGTGCAGAGGGGCCTGACTATCCCGGTCAGGAGCTGAGTCGCTCTATTTGGGCTTGGCCTTGGCGCCGCCTCGGCCGAGCACGGATGCGGCAAGCCGCGCGGTGGCCACCACCGCGCCGGTCGCCACGCTTGCCACAGTGCGGATCGGCCCCGACCTTGCCGCTGGCTTATGAGGTTTGGCGGCCTTCGCGGGGGCCTTGTGCGCCGTGCCGGGCGAGACCTTCTTGGGCGCCGCCTTGCCGAAGCTTGGCTTGGCGTCCTTGGAGCGCTCGGCGGTCGCCGGAGCGGCACCAACTCTGGATTGATTGGCTCTGCTTCTTGCAGGCGCGGGTTTTCTGGTCTTGGTTGCCATAAGACGGTTCCCTGTTATCGCGCAATTCCGGAAACCGTTACACACTTTCCTGGAATCGCGTCAGTGCCGGACAATTCGGGTCATGGAGATAACGACCTGTAAATCTTAAGGTTCCCGCCCGAAACTGGTGAAAATTGAGCAGGTTAACCAATCACCAGGTCGGCCTCCCGGCGACGCGCCAGCACGCGCTCGATATTGGGCATGTCGTTGGAGGCGATCCAGGCGCGGGCGTCCTCGTCGGACTTGCCATGGCCGCGCCAGCGCTCCATCAGCCGGCGCTCGAGCTCGTCGCGCGGGACATCGACGAAAATGGTGAAATCGAACAGCTCTGCCAGCCGCGACCACGGCTCCTCGTCGAGCAGCAGATAGTTGCCCTCGACCAGGATGAACTTGGTGTCGGCGGAAATGATCTCGGCGGCGGCGCGCGAGAGTTCGATGCTGCGGTCGAAGACCGGAATGGCAATGTCCGGCTCGCCGGAGCGGATCCGCTTCAAAAGCGTCTCGAAGCCGGCAAAATCGAAGGTTTCCGGCGCCCCTTTTCGCGCGCGCAGGCCGCGCCGGTTGAGCACGATGTCGTCATAGTGGAAGCCGTCCATCGGCACGACTTCGGACGTGCCCTCCGGCAGCAATTCATGCAGCCTGCCCGATATGGTCGACTTGCCGGCTCCCGGCGGGCCGGCAATGGCAACGACGAAACGCCTGGCCTTGCCGGCGCGCTTGAAGATGGCGGCAGTGATATGGGCTAAGTCGGACATCAGCGCCTCTTCGCTAGCGACTCCGGCCGCATCTTGGCGGCACTGGGGAGAAATTTCAAACGGTTATAAAGCCGCTGCCGCACGCCCTTGAGATCGGTCGTCATCCTATGGCGGAGCAAGGGCCTCAGGCGGGCACGGAACGGCCGATGCGCAGGAATTCGCCGTCGAACGGTATCTCCTTCGCTGAACCATTCTGGGCAAGGATGCGCAGTCGATCGGTCGCTTGTTCCAGGCCGCTTGGCGGTTCGACGTCCGCTGCCGGAACCGCGCCGATGACATGGCGGAAGGAGACGCTGCGCCCTTCGGCAAGCGCGAAGGCCGTCGCCACGCCTTCATGCTTCAGCCAGTTGTCGCCGAGCGAGGCGGTGTGGCCGACCGCGGCGCGGCCGTCCTCGATGCCAAGCACGCCGACATGGCGGCCGCTCCAGGGCGCGTAGTCGCGCCCGCCATTGCTGAACCACAGCATGGTGACCGGCAGCTCGGCCGGATTCTTCAGCACCAGCACCAGATCCTGCTCGGCGCGGCGGGCGAGCGCCGTCCAGCCCGGCCCGCCATGATCGGCCTCGACCAGGGTGATGAAATCCTCGCGCCGGTCTTCCATGCGGTAGTCGGCGAGATCGGCGGTGCCGCCGGCCGCGAGCGGGAAACGGGTGAGGTCGGTGGTGCGGGCGGGATAGGCCAGACGAAACCGGCCGCGCGCCGGATCGGGCTCCAGAGGGGTCTCAGGCGTGACCGCCAGACGTTTCGGCGTGAAGGCGAGCCGGCCGCCGTCCTGCATCGCCGTCATCGGATGGTGGGCGACGGAAATGGCGCCGGAACCGCCGGAGAAGATGTGTTCCTGGTAGAGGAAGCGATGGTTGTCGCGGAGCGTGAAGACCTTGTCGACGGAAGCACCCATCACCTTGCGGCGCAAGCGGAAGACGGCGCGCCAGCCGCCGGCGATGGCACTGCTTTCGACGACATCCCACTCGCTGTTGGCCGTCCAACCGTGGAGGGGAGCAGCTTCGACATCGCTGGTGGAGAACGGCGCGCAGAGGAAGTCGCCGGACAGGCGCACCGTGCCTTCGGGGAGGTTTTGCGGCAACGTCGCGCGCGGCGAGCCGACCCAGGGCGCGCGGTGCAGCGGTTTTAGGCGGCGGCCATCGGCCTCGATTTCCAGGGAGGCGATGTGGCCGACGGCGAGATCGAGGGAGACCGAGATGCCTTTTGCGTTGATGCTGAGGGTGTCCATACCAAACCTCGAATCTTCGGTGACAACAAAGCCTGACCGGCGGCAGCGGCGCAAGCAGGGCGATAGGCATTTTGCATCAGGCGAATGCCACCAATTGTCGAACTCGGCGCTGCCGACCTTGAAGGCAATTCAACCTCCTGCAAACCGCCAAAAGCTGGGCAAATGCCTCATTCCCGCCGTTAACCAGTTGGACGGAGCGGATGCGGTACGCTAGCTTCGCCGCATCTCAGCAACCGTTTTTGAACAATCTTGTCCACTCCGCTTTCGCTCCTCCAGAAATTGATGACCGCGCTGGTGCTGCTGCTCCTCATTGCCGGCTGCACCACCGCCGCGCCGCCGGAAACCGTGCTGGCCGTGCCGGCGCAGCCGCAGAAATATGCCGCGATCGTGGTCGACGCTTCGACCGGCAAGACGCTGTTCGAGGTCAATTCGACGGCGCAGCGCTATCCGGCGTCGCTGACCAAGATGATGACGCTCTACATGCTGTTCGAGGCGCTGGAGAGCGGCCGGGTGAGCAAGGATATGCAGATCCCAGTATCCAACCACGCCGCCTCGCAGCCGCCGACGAAGCTGCGCTTCAGGCACGGCGAGACGATCGACGTCGATTCCGCCATCCGCGCCATGGTGGTGAAGTCGGCGAACGACGTGGCGGTGGCGGTGGGCGAATATCTCGGCGGCGGCAGCGAGGAGCAGTTCGCCGCCATGATGACCGCCAAGGCGCGCCAGCTCGGCATGACCAGCACCAATTTCCGCAACGCCTGCGGCCTGCCCGACGACGGCCAGGTGACCACGGCGCGCGACATGGCGGTGCTGGGCATCGCGCTCCAGCGCCGCTTCCCGCAGCATTTCCACTATTTCTCCGAAAGCGATTTCATGTTCCGCGGCCGGCTGGTGCGCGGCCATAACGACATGCTGGGACGGGTGCGTGGCGTCGATGGCATCAAGACCGGCTATATCCGCGCCTCCGGCTACAACATCGTCACCTCCTACAATGCCGACGGCAGGCATCTGATCGTGGTCGTGATGGGCGCCCAAAGCGCGCGCCAGCGCAACGACCATGTCGAGGCGCTGATCCAGCGCAGCTTGTCGCCGATGAGCGCCGATGCCCAGACACGGCTGATGTATGCCGGCCAGCAGCCCGCCGCTTCGGCGCTTCCGGGTTTGCCGGCGGCGGGAGTGCCGGCGCCCGGTTTGGAAGCGCCGAGTTCGTCGCTGCCGGGTTTGCCGGCGCAGTAGCGAAGCCCGGGTGGCGGCGACCTGCTCAAGCGACCGGCCCAGATAGGCCCGCCGGTGGTGACGTGGCGCCGGTGAGGCAGGACCAATGCTTTCGACGGTGGCGCTGCCCCTCGCCTGCCTGCCGGCATTCTCTCCCCGTAAGTGACGGGGAGAGGGGCGCTCTCATCGCCGGTTTCGCCAATCGCCAGCGTTGCAGGAAAGGCGCCGAGCTTGCGGCCAGCCTCTTCTCCCCGTCGCATACGGGAGAAGGTGCCGGCAGGCGGATTTCAACCAAATCTCCCAGAATTGGATCTATGTCTGTGCGCGCCGAAAGCAGATCCACTCCATCACAAGAACTTGTTCGGTCACACCAGCTTCACAGTCGCGATGGATATGCCGCGCCGGCTCGGCGTATCGTATCGAAGCCCGAGAAGAGGAGCACTGAGCATGGCCGGCGACCCCAAGGCATCCGCGCAGACAATAGCCGACAATGAAAACGACTCGGGCGGCGAATATCTCGAGGCGGCCACCGTGCCGGAAGATCAGCATGAGGCGGCGGACGAGATCCTCGAAGCGCCGGAGGTGCCGGATTCGGAGCCGCACCTGCCCGGCGCGGCGCGCGCAAAGCCCAAGAAAAAACCGTCGGCGATCAGCGGCCGGAAGTTCCGCAAGCGCGACCTGGTGCGCGTCGACGACCTGAGGCCGAGCCTCGCCGACCGCATCCGCTCCGACCATCCCGACCTGCCGCGCGGCGCCCGCATCAGCCGCGAGGAGCTCGCCCGCTACCGCATGCGCTACATGGAGGAATTGCTGCAGCAGGAGCATGGCGAATTCTCCGAGCTCGACCGCCAGGTGGTGGAATCGATCGCCAGACAGGACACGATCTCGGAGAACTCGGAAGAAGAGTTCGAGGAGCGCCGCTCCTTCGCCGACCGCGTCTCGGACGACATGGCGGCCTTCGGCGGCAGCTGGTGGTTCCTGATCTCGTTCGCGGCGGTGCTTCTGATCTGGATCGGCCTCAACCTCTTCGAGGGCGCGGCCGCCGCCTTTGATCCCTACCCATTCATCCTGCTCAACCTGCTCCTATCCTGCATCGCCGCTATCCAGGCGCCGATCATCATGATGAGCCAGAAGCGGCAGGAGGCGAAGGACCGGCTGCGCTCCTTCAACGACTACCGGGTGAACCTCAAGGCCGAGCTCGAAGTGCGGCACCTGCACGAAAAGCTCGACTACCTGATTTCGCGCCAATGGCAGCGCCTGGCCGAGATGCAGCAGATGCAGCTCGACGCCATGCACGAACTGACCGCCAAGAAGCAGAAGCGGGCGACAAGAGGGGTGCAGCGGAGAGCGGTGAAGAGCGAGGTGGAGGGGTGAGGGCTGGCGAGAGCTTGCGCCTGAACAACGCTCGGAAGTCGCGATGCATTGCCGAAGTGGGGCCGCCGGCCTCCGAGCCTACATCAGTTGGGACCGCTCGCTCTCGACTCCAGCACCTCCACCGGACGAATGCGAGCCTGCCCGCTACGGCGAATATCCCGCCAAGCCAATTGCCCGTTGAAGCTAGCACGCGCTTCCGCTAAGAAGCCGTGGCTGGCCGGCTCACCGGCTGGTTCGTTTTCCGGTTTCCTGGGAAGCACCCGTAGCTCAGCTGGATAGAGCGCTGCCCTCCGAAGGCAGAGGTCACAGGTTCGAATCCTGTCGGGTGCGCCATCTATTGGCACCGCTGGCTGCTGGCACTGGCCGGCTAGGCGACCGCAGTTCCCGCGACGCCGTCCGCGCGCAGCTCAGATGGCGCTGAAGGTCAGGGCACGATGCCGCGGCAGGCCCAGGCGACGCTGGCGAAAGACCTCGGCCCATCGGCACGACCGGCCTCATAGGCATCGCGTACTGCAGCCTCCGTGCGGGTCCGCTCGGCTGCGTCGAGCGTGGTCATATATTTGCCGAGCGGGCCTTCGCCGGCGGCAATCGGCGCCCAGTAGTCGTCGAAGTTCTGGTAATCCATGCGGACCATCAGTTCGGTTTCGGTGACGTCGGCGAGGCCCTGTTCGACAAAGGTCCGCTTCATTTCGCCGGGCTGCAGCATCGGCTGGAAGCAGTAGCGATTGCGCATCTGGCGGCCGCTTTCGCTGAGCGCGGCAACGGTGTCGATCATCATGCGCATGGCCGGCATGCCGCCAAGATGGTCCCACACAACGGCGGCGACCACGCCGCCCGGCCGCGTTACGCGGCGCATCTCGGCCACCGCCTTGCCGCTCTCCGGCACGAAGTGAAGCACCAGCAGCGCCAGCGCACGGTCGAACACATTGTCCTCGAAAGGCAGCGCCGTGGCGTCCGCCTGCTCAATAGTGATGCGCGGATCGGTGTTCCTCTCCTTCGCCGCCGCGACGAAGACGGATGAGAAGTCGATGGCCTGGATTTCGGCGAGATCGCGCGACTTCGCCAGTTCGAAGGTCAGGCTGCCGGTGCCGCAGCCGACGTCGAGGATCTTCTCGCCGCCGGCCATGCCGACGAAGTCGATGAACTTGGGCGCGAGCCTGCGGCTCCAGCGGCCCATGAGTTGCTCATAGCCGAATGCGGCGTGAACGGTGAAGCTTGATGTCATCCCGTCCTCCCTTGCTGGTTTCAGCCTAGACCCACGCGGGAACCATGCCAAGCAACGAAACCAGCCTCGGTCCCGAGATCGCACAGGTGGGCGTTGGCAGGAGCATACGATACCGAGGCCGAGCGCCAGTCCGCTCTATCGCAAACAGATTGCCGCCGAGCGAGCCCGGATCGCCGAGATGAACGCGCCGGCGGAGGCGTTGCCAGTCCGCCGCCGAATCCAGTCATGGCCCGGCTTTTCGCCGCCGCAAGCGAGGATGCCGACGTGTTTCCGCAGCGTGATCGAGATCGCCATGTGCGCTTCGCAGCCGCAGATCACCAGAGCGCATATGGCGGCAAAACTGGCCGAGTTGGGCGGCCGCCCCATGCCGCCCATGCCAGCATCATCGATCGCGCCCGGATGGCATGCCTGCCTGCCGGCCGATCTTTTCGCAGTCCGGATTGCAACCTGTCCGCGGCGTCTACGAGTGGAGACTTCGCTCACGCAGGCGTCGTTTTGCCGGTCGAGAGCGCTTCGAACACCTCACCGGTTTCGGCCACGAGCGTCTGCATCAATTCGCCGGCAGGAAGCTCCCGGTTCAAGGCGGCCGCCTGCCCATAGAGATGAAAGGCGAAATCTCCTTTTGCACCGGCCTCGCCGAGCGGAGCGCTGAGCGCAACCATTTGCGGAAAGTCGGGGAGGCGCGCCCGGTTCACCTCCATCTCCAAGGCGAAGCGGGTGCGTCTTGCCCGCGCCGCGCGGCCGGTGAAGGCATCGGTGACCATCGTGTCCATGTCCGTGGCGGCGCGGATCAGGGCTCGGCGCGGTCCGTCGGTGCCGGCCTCGTCGCAAGACAGGAAGCCGGTGCCGATCTGCACGCCGCTGGCGCCAAGCGCGAAGGCGGCCGCTATGCCGCGGCCGTCGGCGATGCCTCCGGCGGCAATGACCGGCAGCTTGACGGCATCCACGACCTGGGGAACCAGCGCCAACGTTCCCACGCCGTCACCGGGACGGTTGGGGGCGTGCGATCCCCTGTGGCCACCTGCCTCCCAGCCCTGCGCTATGACCGCGTCGGCTCCGCCGTCGGCGAGTTGGCGCGCCTCGGCGACATTCGTCGCGGTGCTGAGAACCACGATCCCCGACTGCTTCAACTTGGCGACCGCGGCCGCGTCCGGAATGCCGAAATGGAAGCTGACGACCGGTGGCCGGATCTCGAGCAGCAGTTCAAGCTTTTCTTCGTCGAAACCCGGTCCGCTCGGCGGAAGCCTCCGCGAGGGTTCGTCGAGCGACAGCTCCTCGTAGTAGGGCCGCAACCTGTCGATGACCTGGGTCAGTACGGCGTCGCTGGTGTCCGGTCTGGGAAAAACAAAGAAATTGAGGTTGAAGGGACGCTCGGTCGAGGCGCGCAGCTGGCGCGCAGCGGTGCGCAAGCCGTCCGGCAGCATCGATGCGCAGCCGAGCGATCCCAGCCCGCCGGCGTTGCTCACTGCGGCGGCGAGTTCCGGAGTCGCCGAGCCGGCCATCGGAGCCTGGATGATCGGGTGCTCGATCTTTAAGAGATCGCATAAACGACGGTTCGGCCACACGAGCGTTTTTCCTGTGTCGGGAAAGGAACACGCGCAATCCATCATAGGCCTGGATCAAGACGGGGTCACCGGAATTGTGCGAGGCACGCTCCCACGCTCTCGCGCTCCACCAGCGGGCATTCAAGTTTGGTGATGGGATAGCGGCCGCGGCCGGGCGTCGGCGGTGCCTCCAATTGCTCGATCGCCCACTGGCCCATCGCCAGATGCGGCAGGATCGATGTGGTCAGCGGCGGGAAGAGGTGGCGGGCGATCTCCTCGTCGTCATAGCCGATCACGGAAATGTCGCCAGGGATATGCAGGCCCGCCTCCTTCAGCGCTTCGTAACAGCCGATCGCCGTGCGGTCGTTCTGGCAGAAGATGGCGGTCGGGCGGTCCTTCAGCGCAAGCAGCTTCACCGTCGCGGCATAACCGGCGCTGGCCGACCAGTCGCCCTCCACCACCAGGTCCGGATCGAAGGGGATGTCGGCGGTGGCCAAAGCGCGGCGATAGCCCTTCAGCCGATCCTGCGCCGCCTGCATCCACGGTTCGCCGGTGATGGTGGCGATGCGGCGGTGGCCGCGGCTGATCAGATGCCGCGTGGAGCTCTGGCCGCCGGCGATCTCGGAAGGCACCACGGCCGGGAAGGCATAGTCGGCGGTGTAGCAGTTGAGCAGGATGACCGGAATGTCGAGGCTGTAGAGGAACTCGGGCGCGGTGATCTCGCGGGTGAAGATGGTCATGTAGATCAGCGCCGAGAGGCCGCGCCGGGTGAGCGCCTGGATGGCACGCGGCTCCATGACGGTGTCACCCATGGTCTGCGCCACCAGGAGCACGTTGCCGGCATTCCACGAGGCCTGGCGCGCGCCCTCGATGGCCACCACCGCCTCGGGGCTGGTGGCGAGCTGGTCGACGGCAAAGCCGATGACGCCGTCCAGCCCTTCGAAGGGCGTGACGGGCGGACGCAACGCTGAAAAGACCGGCGGCGAATAGCCCAGGGCTCTGGCTGCCTCGATCACGCGGTCGCGCGTCTGCTGCGACAGTCTGATGCCCGGCGAATCGTTGAGCACGAAAGAGACCGTCGCCTGCGAGCAGCCGGCGGCCCTCGCTATATCGGTCATGGTGACACGGCCCTTGGGCTTGGCCGGCGCCTTGCGGCGTCTGGACGTTTCCCGTGGATCGCGGAGGTGCGTCGGTTCGCTCATGGTCGTTTCCCAAACCTGCCGGGCTGTTACGCAAAGCCCGCCACCCAGCAGGAATGCTTATAACTATTATCACATGAAAGGGCGTTGGCGCCAGCCACGGCACGCGGCGACAAAATGGCCAAAAAGGTCAGCAAAGCTGTCAGTTTTCACCAGTTTTGCCGACCCGACCAGCGCAAATGCTGCTTCCGCCGGCGCCCACCGCGGCACCCGGTTCGCCGTGGTTGGGGCGCCTGGCCGAACCCGCGACTAATACTATTTACTAATATCGCTAAGCGATCTACTGTCAACGCGTCGCCGGGCAAGCTGCGGCGACGGCATCTGGGAGGAGCGCAGGTTCGCTGCCCGGCAATTTGCCGGAAGAGGGCTGCCCTCGTCCTCACGAAAATGTCAGACAAATCGGACTATTTACGAACGTCAAATCTGTGTCTAGTGTTTCGGTCGCGGCTGGATCGGCCCCGGACTTAGGTGCAAGACCCTTGAGGAGGAGGGCGTCCAGGCCGCAGCCGAGACAGCAGCGATGAGTTTCAAAAGGGAGGTTGAAGCATGAAATCCATGATACGCAACGCGTCCGTCGCCGCGGCGGCCTTGGCTATTGGCCTGACGGCCAGCGCAGCCGTGCGCGCCGACGACAAGCCGACGCTGGCCTTTGTCGTCAACGGCGCGTCAGACTTCTGGAAGGCGGCGGAAGCCGGCGTGAAGAAGGCGCAGGGCGAACTGCCCGACTACAATCTCGAGCTGAAATATCCCGAGCAGTCGTCGGTCGCCATCCAGCAGCGCCTGATGGACGACCTGGTGACGGCCGGCGTGAAGGGCATCATGGTGTCGGCGGTCGACCCCAAGACCTCGACCGACGGGCTGAACAAGATCGCGTCGCAGACGGCTCTGTTCACCACCGACAGCGACGCCCCGCAGACCAAGCGCGTCGCCTATATCGGCTCGTCCAACGTCGATGCCGGCAAGCAGGCGGCCGAGATCGCCAAGAAGGCGATGCCGAACGGCGGCAAGTGCCTGGGCTTCGTCGGCCTGCTCGGCGCCGACAATGCCAAGGAGCGCATCGAGGGCATGAAGGAGGGGCTTGCCGGCAGCAAGATCGAGCTGGTGGACGTGCGCGGCGACGACATCGACCAGGCGCGGGCCAAGAAGAATGTCGAGGATGCGCTGGTCGCCAGCCCCGACATCACCTGCATGGTCGGCTTCTACTCCTACAACACGCCGCGCATCTATGAGGCGCTGCGCGACGCCGGCAAGCTCGGCCAGATCACCGTCGTCGGCTTCGACGACGATCCGATCACGCTGGGCGGCGTCAAGGAAGGCACGGTGGCCGCGACCGTGGTGCAGCAACCCTTCGAATGGGCCTATCAAGGCATGAAGCTGATGGCCGCCTACCTCAAGGGCGACAAGTCGGGCATTCCGGCCAACGGCCTGATCATCGTGCCGACCAAGATCATCGGCAAGGACGATGTCGATGCTTATGCCGCCAACCTGAAGGCGATGGCCGGCAAGTAATGGATGCACAGTTGCGCCGGCTCAAGCTTCGCCTTGAGCCGGCGTCAGTATTGACGGGCCGCATGCGGCCCGTCAGTCTGCAGCCCACCGGCTGCCGATAAGCGCGATGAACAATGGCGTGATGAATTATTCCGACCCATCCATCGTCCAATCCGCTCCGTTCCTGAGCCTCGAGGCCGTGCGCAAGACCTATCCCGGCGTGGTGGCGTTGGACGGGTTCTCGATGGAGGTCAGGCCGGGCGAGGTGATCGGGCTGGTCGGCGAGAACGGCGCCGGCAAATCGACATTGATGAAGATCCTCGGCGGCGTGACGCGGCCGGACAGCGGCTCCGTCACCGTCGACGGCGTCGCGCATGACGGCTTGACCGTGGAAGCCAGCATCGGCTCCGGCATCGCCTTCGTGCATCAGGAGCTCAACCTGTTCGAAAATCTCGACGTCGCCGCCAACATCTTCTTCGGCCGCGAGCCGCTGAAGGCCGGGCCGCTGAAGCTGGTCGACCGCGCCAAACTGCGCGAGATGGTGGCGCCGCTCCTGAAACGCGTCGGCGCCAATTTCTCGGCCGACGCGCCGGTCGCCTCGCTGTCGCTGGCGCAGCAGCAGATGGTCGAGATCGCCAAGGCGCTGTCGATCAAGGCGCGGCTGGTGATCCTCGACGAGCCGACCTCCAGCCTGCCGATCGCCGAGACCGAAAAGCTGCTCGACGTGATCAAGGGGCTGCGGACGGAAGGCATCAGCGTCATCTTCATCTCGCACCGCCTGCACGAGGTCGAGCGGGTCGCCGACCGCGTCGTGGTGCTGCGCGACGGCATGCTGGCCGGCACGCTGCCGAAGAGCGACATCAACCACGACCAGATGGTCAAGCTGATGATCGGGCGCATGCTTAAGGAGCGCGAGAAAGCAGCGGAGGCAGGGCGCGCGCCCGGCGGCGTCGCGCTTTCGGCGACAGCGGTGCGCACCAGCGTCTATCCCGACCACCCGGTCGACCTGGCGCTTCGGCGCGGCGAAATCCTCGGGCTTGCCGGCTTGGTCGGCTCCGGCCGCACGGAGCTCGCGCGCGTCCTGTTCGGCATCGACGAGCGGCTCGGCGGCAGTGTCGCGCTGGACGGCAAGGCGCTCAATGTCGGATCGGCCGCCGACGCGGTGGCGAGCGGCATCTTCCTGGTGCCGGAAGACCGCAAGCTGACCGGCATCCTGCTCGATCTCTCGATCGCGCAGAACATTTCGCTACCCAATCTGCCGGCGCATGCGAAGCGCTCGCTGGTGTCGACCAGCGCGGAGCTCGCCACCGCCGAGAAGCAGAAGAAG
Organism: Mesorhizobium sp. WSM4989; assembly: GCF_029625795.1. Classification (NCBI taxonomy): domain Bacteria; kingdom Pseudomonadati; phylum Pseudomonadota; class Alphaproteobacteria; order Hyphomicrobiales; family Phyllobacteriaceae; genus Mesorhizobium; species Mesorhizobium sp. WSM4989. The sequence continues at coordinate 2,107,230 of NZ_JARTVN010000001.1, forward strand.
GATCTCGGTATCAAGGCGCCGTCGGTCCTGAGCCGCACCGGCACGCTGTCCGGCGGCAACCAGCAGAAGGTGGTTCTGGCCAAATGGCTGGCGATGAACCCCAAGGTGATGATCCTCGACGAGCCGACGCGCGGCATCGATATCGGTGCCAAGGCCGAGATCTACGCGCTGATGCGGGCGCTGGCCGATGCCGGCGTCGCGGTGCTGATGATCTCCAGCGACATGGAAGAGGTGATCGGCGTCTCGGACCGCATCGCGGTCATGCATGAGGGGCAGATCTCCGGCATTCTCGACCGGGACGATTTCAGCCAGGAGAACGTGCTGTTGCTGGCGGTGGGCAAGAAGCCGAAGCTGGCGCAAGCCGCGGGAGGAGCGTAATGAGCAAGAAAGACCTCGGCCTGCTGGTCCTGATCCTGGTGGTCGGCGCGGTGGTCACGGCTATAAATCCGCGCTTCCTGTCGACGATCAATCTCGCCAACACCTCCAACCTGGTCGCGCTGTTCGGCATCCTTTCGATCGGCCAGGCCTTCGTCATCATCACCGGCGGCATCGAGCTTTCGGTCGGTTCGCTGATCGCGCTGCTCGGCACGCTGTTCATCGACTTCATCGCCGTGCGCGAGATGGACTGGCCGTTGGCCTTCGTGCTGATCATCGTGCTCGGCGCCATCATCGGCTTCGTGCATGGCTGGCTGATCACGCGGCTCAAGATGCAGCCCTTCGTGGTGACGCTTTGCGGCCTGCTGATCTACCGCGGCGTCGCCCGTTTCTACACCGCCGACGGCACGGCGGGCTTCGCTTTCGGCCAGAATTTCCCGGATCTGGAATTCCTGACCGCCGGCCGCTCCGGCGGGTTGCCGAATTCCTTCATCGCGCTGATCGTGATCGCCATCATCATGTGGGTGGTGCTGCACCGCTCGGTGTTCGGGCGCTATCTCTATGCCATCGGCAAGAATGAGGAAGCGGCGAAGTATTCGGGCATCCGCACCGGACGCGTGGTGATCGCGGCATACGTGATCTGCGGTGTGCTGACGGCGCTGTCGGCGATCTACTTCGCCATGTACACGCGCTCGATCTCGCCGGCGAGCCACGGCCAGTTCTATGAGCTCTACGCCATCGCCGCGGCGGTGCTCGGCGGCTTCTCGCTGCGCGGCGGCGAGGGCTCGCTGGTAGGCGTCATCCTCGGCACCGTGCTGCTGCAGGAACTGCAAAACCTCGTCAATCTGCTCGGCATCCCGTCCTCCCTGAACTTCGCGGTGATGGGCGGCGTGATCCTGATCGGCGTGCTGGTCGACCAGCAGTGGGGTGTGTTCCGCGCCCGGCGCCGGATGATGGAGGCGTCGCGCCGGAACGTCGCCGGCGCGCCGGCGGAGTAGCTTCCCTCGTCCGATCTCGGCAGGCAGCGGGGCAGATTTCAACTTCGCGTGCTGCACACATTTTTTGGACGTTGGCGCCGACATCAACAAGTCTCGGCCCAACCTCCCACTCGCAAGCCGGCATCACCTGAATCAATACACCTCAGATCATGTCCGAAAGGTCCGAAAACGCCATCGCCTTGCGCAGCACCTCGGCGAAACGGTCGCCGGCGATCTCTCTGGCGCCGCTGTTGTCGATGGAGGTGACATCCAGCCCGGAAAGCGTCACGCTGGTGCTGCGCGCCAGACGCGCCAGCACCTCGCCGCGCGATTCACGGCCGCGCGCCGCCAGCCGCTCGGCGAGGATCTCCGGCGCAGCGGTGATCTCGACCACCGCCAGGTTGGCATAGCGCTCACGCAGCAACGGGATGACGGCACGGGAGACGTTGGCAACGGCAACATGACCATTGGCGATCGCCCAATCGACATCGGCCGGCAGGCCATAGCGCAGGCCGTGCGCGTCCCAGCAGATGGCGAAGGCGCCGTCCGCTTCCGCCTCGGCGAAGGCGGCGTCGGCCAGCGTATCGTGGTCCTCACTGGCGGAGTCGCTCGGACGGGTGATGACGCGGCGGACGAACTCCAGCCGCGTCTCGCCGGCAAAATGCGCCTTGGCGTAGCCGATCACCGTGTCCTTGCCGGCGCCGCTCGGCCCGACCACCGCGACGAACACGCCGTTGCGGATCGGAGGCGTTTCGGTGAGTTCGCGTTCGATCAGCGCAGAAACCATCATGCGACGCACCTGCCCTGACGCCAGACGTTGCGCACGACCGGCACATGCTGGTCGACGCGCACGCGCACGAGGTCGGCGCGCCGGCCGGGCTCGATGACACCGCGATCGCTAAGGCCGACCGCTTCCGCCGGGTTCTTCGAGACCATGGCGACCGCCTGCGGCAGCGAAATGCCTTCCACGACATCGCCGAGGAAGAAGGCGGACTGAATCAGGCTGAAGGGGATATAGTCCGACGACAGGATGTCGAGCAAACCGTCGCCGGCAAGCGAGCGCGCCGACACATTGCCCGAATGCGAGGAGCCGCGCATGACGTTGGGCGCGCCCATCAGCACGCCGAGCCCTGCCGCCTTCGAGGCTCTCGCTGCTTCCTCGGTGGTCGGGAATTCGGCAACGCGCACACCCTGCTCCACCGCCTCGTCGACATGGCCGGCTGTCGCATCGTCGTGGCTGGCAAGCACGATGCCGCGCTCGCGGCAGGCGGCGGAAATGAAGACGCGGTTCGGCCCGGAATTCTTGGCCGATTCGGCCATACGCTTCGCGCAGAATTTCTCGAAGTCGCGGTCGGTCAGCTTCAGTTTGCGCTGGTAGTAATAGGCGTAGGTCTCGAGATCGACGAACTGGCGCTGGCCCGGCGCGTGGTCCATCAGCGAGGCGAGCTTCACCCTGTCGTCGGTCTCGAAATTGGCGAAGGCCTCGAGGCAGTCCGGCGCCGAGACCTCGCAGCGCAGATGGATGAAGTGGTCGGCCCTGAGCCGATCCTGGCGCACGCTGTCCTCGATCGCATCGGCGAGCTTGCGCACGTCGTCGGACTTCAGGTCGGCATCCTCGTCCATGCCGACGCGCAAGGCGTCGAGCACCGTGGTGATGCCGGCGGTCGCCACCTGCGCATCGTGGGCGAGCACGGCGGCGATCGGGTTCCAGCGCACTTTCGGACGCGGCGCGTAATGGCCTTCGAGGTGATCGGTGTGCAGTTCTACGAGACCTGGGATGATGTAGTCGCCGCCCATGTCCTCGCCGGTGCGGGCCGCACCCAGCTCGATCGCGGCGATCAGCCCATCGCGCAGCAGCAGCGAGCCCGCGACGATCTCGTCGGGCAGCACGATGCGGGCATTGTTCAAAACGGTCTCGGCGGTCATTTCAGCAGTCCTATCTCAGGCGGGCGGACATCAGGCGGTTTTTCTGGCCGGGCCGCGTCCAAGCACGTGGTGCGAGAGCACCATGAAGGGCGCGCCCGGTTCGGTTTCGACGAACAGCGTCAGCGCATCCACCGGCACCGGACGCTGCAGCACATCCGCGAACAGGCTGTCGATTGCAGCGCGAAGGCGCGGGCTTTCCTGTGGCCCGACCCGTCCGGAGAGCGTCATGTGGAAGCGGAACGTCTCGAAGACGTAGGGATAACCCCACTGGCAGAGGTTGCGGAACTCATCCGGCTTCAGCGAGTCTGGGCTGCGGCGCTCGATCTCGGCCTCGGTCAGCGGCGCACGGAAGCGGTCGAAAGCGCGCACGACCTCGCCGGCGAAACTGTTGAGCGGCTCGAAAGGACTTCCCGGCACGAGCGCGAAAAAGCCGTCGATCTGGCCGACGACCAGACGCGGGACGACGACTGGTGCCGTGGCCTCGGCGAAATCGTCGAGCGCCGCCCGCAGCGAGGCTTCCGTTTCGCTGGGCGCCAGCCGGAACGGCGCCTTCAGCGTCGCGTGGAACCCATAGCGCCGTGCCGAGGCGGTGTGGAAGGCAACTTCCGCCGCCGACAGGTCACCCACACCCTCGACCGGCCGCGTCGGCGCGCCGAACGGGTCGCGCCCCAGCCAGTTAGCGGCAATCCGCGCCAGCGGCTCATCCTGCCTCGGGGTAAAGTAAATGGCATAGCGCATCGAAAATCCTCGTCAGACCGCTGCCATAGGTGATTTCCATGACGGATTGACGAAGCTTTCATGGGTTTTCGAAGGCAACCCAGGCTCCGGCGGTCCTTAGCCGACGATTTTCCCGAACTGGACCAACAGGTTGAGGGCTATGAAAAATCTCACGCCTTCATCAGCCACTCATGCTCGGCGGCGTTGTGGAATTTCCATGTCCGCTTCGGGCCGGCCATGACATTGAGATAATAGAGATCATAGCCGTGGCAGGCCGCACACGGGTGGTAGCCCTTCGGCACCAGCACGACATCGCCGTCCTCGATCGCCATCGCCTCGTCCAGATCGCGCACGCCATTTCTGTCGGCGTCGGTGTAGACGCGCTGGAAGGCGAAACCCTGCGGCGGGTTGAGGCGGTGATAATAGGTCTCCTCGAGATAGGACTCGGCCGGCAGATTGTCCTGGTCGTGTTTGTGCGGCGGATAGCTGGAGGTATGGCCGCCGGGCGTGATGACCTCGACCACCAGCAGCGAGTCGGCCGGCTTGCCCTCGGGCAGGATGTTGGTGACGTAGCGGGTGTTGGTGCCCTTGCCGCGCACTTCCTGACCGAGATCGTCGGGCGCAATGACGCGGGCGGGCAGGCTGCCGCCAAGACCGGGCGCCGAGCAGACGGCAAGCTCCAGCTCGGTGTCGGCGGTCACTGCCCAGTCGGAGCCTTGCGGCACATAGACCGACCAGGGCTTGCCTTCGAAGGGCGACATGCGCTCGCCGAGCAGGCCGAGATCCTTGCCGCCGGCCGCAGCCTTGCCCTTGCCGGTGACGAACACCAGGCAGACCTCGCGCTCGCCCGTCTTGCCGGCGGCCGTCTCGCCCGGCCGCAACCGGTGGAGATCGAAACCCACGTAAGTCCAGCCCGCGCTTTGCGGGGTGACGTGGGCGACGTGGCCGTGGCCCTTGTCGGCCTTGACGAGCAGTTTCGACATTTTTGTCTCCTGGGTCATTCCTTCGGCTCGGCCGGAGGCTTGGGCTCCTCGGCCGGCTTGTAGAGGTAGAAGAACTGCCACACCGCGTAACCGGCGAAGCCGAGCGCGATTACCCCCCAGAACGGCGTGCCGGAGGCGAATTCGATCACCGACCAGATTAGGCAGACGGCGACGACGGCAATGCGCCGCCACAGCGGTCGGAAGAAGGGGTGTTCATAGTCTTTCATCGCGCCAATCCGGGACTTGTCCAAACGCATCAGATAGAGCGAGCGGCCGGACGATCCACCGCTTACGCCGGGAAGCCCTGCGTCTCGACCGTATAGCCGGCGGCCGTCATCACCCGCATCAGCTCCTTATGGCCGACCTCAGCCATCCTCAGCGGCGGGTTCTTTTTCGGATCCTGCTCGGCCTCGACCACGAACCAGCCTTCATAGCCGTAGTCGGCGAAGCGTTGGACGATCGCGCCGAAATCGAGCGAGCCGTCGCCGGGCACGGTGAAGGCGCCGAGCGCAACGGCATCGAGGAAGGACTGTTTCGTGCGGTCGAGCCCGTCGATCACGTTCATGCGCACGTCCTTCACATGGACGTGGTTGATGCGCTTGTGGTGGTTGCCGATGGCGCGCAACACATCGCCGCCGGCGAAGGCGAGGTGGCCGGCATCGAGCAGCAGCGGGATGCCCTCGCCGGAATGATGCATGAAGGAATCGAGTTCCGGCTCGGTCTCGATCACGGCCGCCATGTGATGATGGTAGGAAAGCGGCATACCCTGGTCGGCGCACCATTCGCCGAATTCGGTGACGCGGCGGGCATAGGCCTTCATCTCGTCGGCCGAAAGCTTTGGCTTGGTGGCAAGAGGCTTGGAGCGGTCGCCCTGGATGGAGCGGCCGACCTCGCCATAGACGATGCAGGGCGCGTTGACCGCCTTGAACAGGTCGATCATCGGCTGGATGCGATCCTTGTTGCTTGCCAGGTCGTCATCGACCAGCGTGCCGGAGAACCAGCCGCCGCAGAGCGTGACGTCGGCCTCTTTCAGGATCGGCAGCATCACCTTCGGGTCGTTGGGGAAGCGGCGGCCCATCTCCATGCCGGTGAAGCCGGCCGAGCGCGACTGGCGCAAACACTCCTCCAGCGACACATCATCGCTCAATTCCACGAGATCGTCGTTCCACCACGCGATGGGAGACATGCCCAGTTTGGCTTTCAAGTCGTCACTCCAGGTTTGGATCGTTCAACTTTCGCTCATCGGCGCTGCCCTCATCCGCCTGCCGGCACCTTCTCCCTGGAAATGAGGGGGAGAAGGGACAGGCTTCAGCGGTGGCGGCCCCCTGCTCCCCGTTCTTTACGGGGAGAGGGCAAGGGTGAGGGGCAGTGCCAGCTTCAATCACCTAAGCTCCGCATGAGCTTTTTCTCGTCATACGCCTTGCGCGCGGCGTTCACCTGCGGCCGCGACGAGACTTCCGGCACGGCAACATCCCACCAGTGGCCGCCGGCCTCGGTCGACACCAGCGGATCGGTGTCGATGACCAGCACGGTGGTCTTGTCGTTGCCCTTCGCCTTGGCGAGCGCCGTCTCGAGTTCAGCAATCGAGGCCACCTTCTCGGCGACGGCGCCGAGGCTGGCCGCATGGGCGGCGAAGTCGACGTCGGGCATCACCTCGTGGCGAGCGTCCTTCAGGAGATTGTTGAAGTTGGCGCCGCCGGTCGCCATCTGCAGCCGGTTGATGCAGCCATAGCCGCGATTGTCGAGCAACACGATGGTGAGTTTCAGGCCGAGCATCACCGACGTCGCGATCTCGGAATTGAGCATCAGATAGGAGCCGTCGCCGACCATGACGACGACTTCCTGGTCGGGTTTCGCCATCTTGACGCCGAGCCCGCCGGCGATCTCGTAGCCCATGGTCGAGAAGCCGTATTCGGCGTGATAGGAACCGGGCGCGCCCGCTTGCCAGAGCTTGTGCAATTCGCCGGGCAGCCCGCCGGCGGCATGCAAAAGCGTGACGCCCGAGCCCATCGCGCGCTGCACGGCGCCGATCACCTGCGCGTCGGAGGGATAGGCGGCGTTGGTCGAGGCCGTCACCTTGGCGGCAGCAGCCTGCCATTCCGTCTTGCCCTTCAGCGCACTGTCGGTCCAGGCGGTCGGCGCCTTCCAGCCCTTCAGCGCGGCGGAAAGCTCGGCGAGCCCCTCGGTGGCGTCGGCAACCAGCGGCAGCGCCCAGTGCTTGCCGGCATCGAAGACCTGGGTATTGAGCCCGATGATGGTGCGGCCGGCATTCTTGAACAGCGCCCAGGAGCCGGTGGTGAAGTCCTGCAGCCTGGTGCCGACGGCAAGAACCACATCGGCCTCTTCCGCCAGCCGGTTGGCCGCTGATGTGCCGGTGACGCCGACGGCCGCCATGTTGAGCGGATGATCGTCGGGCAGCGAGGATTTGCCGCCTTGGGTCTCGCAAACCGGAATGCCGGCGCCCTGCACCAGCTTGGCCAGCTCTCCGGAAGCCTGCGAATAGAGGACGCCGCCGCCAGCGATCACCAGCGGCTTCTTGGCGTTCTTCAGGGCCGCCACGGCGACGGCCAGTTCGTTGCGATCCGGGCGCAGCCGGCGCGGCGTCCAGACGCGCTCGGCAAACAGGCTTTCCGGATAATCATAGGCCTCCGCCTGCACGTCCTGGCAGAGCGAAAGCGTGACCGGGCCGCATTCGGCCGGATCGGTCAGCACCTGCATGGCGCGGTTCAGCGCCGGGATGATCTGCTCCGGCCGCGTGATGCGGTCGAAATAGCGCGAGACGGGGCGGAAGCAATCGTTGACGCTCGCCGTGCCGTCGGAGAAATCTTCGGCCTGCTGCAGCACCGGGTCGGGCAAGCGGTTGGCGAAGACATCGCCGGGAAGCAGCAGCACCGGTAAGCGATTGACGTGGGCGAGCGCCGCAGCCGTCACCATGTTGAGCGCGCCGGGGCCGATCGAGGTGGTCGCGGCCATGAAGCGGCGGCGGAAATTCGCCTTGCCGTAAGCAATCGCCGCATGCGCCATCGCCTGCTCGTTATGGGCGCGGAAGGTCGGCAGCTCGTCGCGGACCTGGTAGAGCGCCTCGCCGATGCCGGCGACATTGCCGTGGCCGAAGATCGCCCAGACGCCGCCGAAGATCGGCACCTTCTTGCCGTCGATCTCGGTCATCTGGCGGCTGAGAAAGCGGGTCAGCGCCTGCGCCATCGTCAGGCGAACGGTGTTGGTCATTGTCGTTTCCTCCGGCTTTCCCTGTGCCGCCTAATATGCTGCCCGTTCTTCTTATGCTGCTTTGCGGCCGCGCGCTGCAAGCCATGCCTCGGTCAATTGCTCGAAGCGCGAGGCCATGTCGGCGACAGCCTCGTCATCCGAGATCTTGCCGGCCAGCCATTGTTCGGCGGCATTGACAAAGATGGTGCGACCGACTGCAAATCCCTTGACGATCGGCGCATTGGCGGTGGCGGCAAAGGCGGCGACCAGCTCATCCTGCGGCGCCTCCAGACCGAGCAGCACGACGCCGCGGCACCACGGATCATTCTTGACGATCACCTGCTCTATCCTGGCCCAGGCGCCTGCCGAGGCCTGCGGCTCGAGCTTCCACCAGTCGGGCTTGATGCCCAGCGCATAGAGTTCTTCAAGGGCGCGCGGAATGGTGGTGTCGTCGAGCGTGCCGTGCTTGCCGGCGATGATCTCGACGAGCAGTTCCCTGCCGACTTTCCGCGCCGCCTCGAACAGGGCTCGCAGTTTTTGCTGCTGCTCTGTCTTCAGCGCCTCCGGATCATCCGGATGATAGAAGCAGAGGCACTTGATGCAATGGTCGACCGGCCATTCGGTGAGCTGCGAGCCGACGTCCTGCGAGAATTCGAAGCGCAGCGGCCGCGATCCGGGCAATTCGACCGGCCGACCGAGCCAGGCAAAGGGATGGCGGGCGAACTCGAACATGGCATCGCGGCCGTATTTCTCATCGATCAGCATGCCGTAGCCGTCGCGACCGGCGGCGACCTTGGCCGCCGCCTTGACGGTGAGCACCTTGAAGTCGGGGATGCGCGAGACATCTGCACCGACCCTGGCGGCGACATCTTCCAGCTGGACGCGGTGGTCGCAAGCGAGCGCCATCAGCGAAGGGATGTCGCGCCGGCGCGTCGTCGCCCAGTGGATGTGGTTGATCGCCTCGTCCTTGCGCAGCGCCAAGTGCTTGCTGCCGTGCTTCAGAAAGAACTGCAGCTCCTCGAAGGTGGGATATTCCGGCGCGCATAGCAGGCGCGACACGGCGAAGGCGCCGCAGGCATTGGCCCAGGTCGCCGCCGTGGCAAAGCTTTCGCCGCCGAGCCAGCCGCGCAGGAAGCCCGACATGAAGGCGTCGCCGGCGCCGAGCACGTTGTAGATCTCGATCGGGAAGCCCTCACCGACGATACCGTCCTCGAGGTCGTCGCTGATCGGCCCGTCATAGACGATGCAGCCTTTGGCACCGCGCTTGAGCACGATGGTAGCGGCCGACAGCGTGCGGATCGTCTTAAGCGCGCTCAGACAATCGTCGGCGCCGGAGGCGATCATGATTTCCTCCTCGGTGCCGACGATGAGGTCGCAATCGGGCAGCACCGTCTTCAGCTGCGCCGAGACCCGGTCCGACTTGACGTAGCGCTCGAAGCCCTCGGCATGGCCGGCGAGCCCCCAGAGGTTCGGGCGGTAGTCGATGTCGAACACGACCTTGCCGCCCTTGGCCTTCATCAAACGGATCGCCTTGCGCTGTGCGGCATCCGAGTTGGGACGCGAGAAATGGGTGCCGGTGACGACCGCGGCGCGCGCCGAGGCGATGAAAGCCTCGTCGATGTCCTCTTCGGCGAGCGCCATATCGGCGCAATCCGAACGATAAAAAATCATCGGCGAGACGCCTTCGTCCTCGACGGAAAGCAGCACCAGCGCCGTCAGCCGTTCCTTGTCGGTCTTCAGGCCGTCGACCGAGACGCCCTCACGCCTGAGCTGCTCGCGGATGAAACGGCCCATCTGCTCGTCGCCGACGCGAGTGAGCAGCGCCGAGCGCAGGCCGAGCCTTGCCGTGCCGACGGAGATATTGGCCGGGCAGCCGCCGACCGACTTGGCGAAGGAGGTTATGTCCTCCAGACGCGAGCCGATCTGCTGGCCGTAGAGATCGACAGAGGCGCGGCCGATCGTGATGACGTCGAGCGGCGGATATTTCGCTTCCACGGCTTCGCCCATTCGAACCTCCCATCGGCTTTGTTGTGCAGAGCAGCGTCGTTTTGGGCAGCACGCGCGAACGGCGGCGTGGCACCGTCAATATGAAATAATAATTCCAATCCATAGTCAATATGGAATGAGTGTTCCCTGATGGAAAAACGCCCGTTCGGGGCCGCTCAGGCCTTGCGCTTGCGGCCGGCGTCGCGCCGCTTTTCGCCGACGGCAACGGTCAGCGCCATGGCAAGCGCCATCGTCGCCGACAAAGAGCGGAAGCCGCCGAAATCGGATTCGGCCACCTCGAACCAGACCTTGGCGAATTGGGCGAGCGGCGAGAACGAGCTGTCGGTGATGGCGACGATGGGCACGCCCTGCTCGGCGATCGAGCGCGTCTCCTCGATGGTCGCAGGCGCGTAAGGCGAGAAGCTGATGGCGATGACGGCGTCGCGCGGCGTGGCGAAGCCGATCATCTCGGCGTTCAAGCCCGCGGCCGACTCGATCAGTTGGTTGCGGATCTTGAGCTTGCCAAGCGCGTAGGCGATGTAGGAGGCGACCGGATAGGAGCGGCGCTTGGCCAGCACATAGATTGTCTCGGCCTTTGCCAGCAGCGTGATCGCCTGTTCGAAATGCGCATCGTTCAGCGCGCGCGAAATGTCGCTGAGCGAGGTGCTGGCGGCAGCCACGAAGCCGTCGAAGATCGCCCGGTGTCCAGCGCCTTCCTCGGCCTTGGCGCGCAGTGCCGCCAACCGCTCGTCATAGGAGGAATTGCGTTCGCGCAGCCGCTCGCGAAACACCTGCTGCAGGCTAGTGAAACCATCGAAGCCGAGCTGCTGGGCGAAGCGGATCAACGTCGAGGGCTGGACGCCGGCGGAAGCCGCGATACTCGCCGCCGTGCCGAAGGCGATGTCGTCGGGATTGTCCAGCGCATAGGCGGCGATCTGCGCGATGCGCTTGGGCAGACTGGTGCGCCGCTCCAGGATCGTCGTGCGCAAGGTCTCGAAATCGCGAGGCACCCGTCCGTCCATCGTCGCTCCGCCCACGGCCATGCTGGTGTTCCCTCTCCTGCCTCATCATAGCGGTTTCGCGCAAGAACACCATAAAAAATGATTTGGACGTTCCATTCTCGGCTGAAATGGATTAATTCATCCATGCGAATTCTTCCCCTTCAGCGGAGACAATCGACATGGTCGGAGTGGGCCTCATCGGCACGGGCTTCATGGGCAAGTGCCACGCCATTGCCTGGAACGCGGTCGGCACCGTCTTTCCCGATGTCGAGAAGGCGAGGCTGGTGCATCTGGGTGAGGTCAATGACGAGCTTGCAAAGCGCAAAGCGGCCGAGTTCGGCTTCACTCGAGGCTCGGGCGACTGGCGTGCCGTCGTCAACGATCCGGAGGTCGATGTCGTGTCGCTGACCACGCCCAACCAGTTCCATCCGGAAATGGCGATCGCCATCCTCGAAGCCGGCAAGCACCTGTGGTGCGAGAAGCCGATGGCACCGAGTTTTGCCGAGGCCGAGGCGATGGCGAAGGCAGCGACCAAATCCGGCAAGGCTGCCGTGCTCGGCTACAACTACATTCAGAACCCGGCCATCCGCCACATCGGCGCGCTGCTTGAGGAAAAGATCATCGGCGATGTCAATCTCGTGCGCATCGAGATGGACGAGGATTTCATGGCCGATCCCGAGGCGCTGTTCTTCTGGAAGCATGAGGCGGCTTCCGGTTATGGCGCGCTCGACGATTTCGCGGTGCATCCGCTGTCGCTGATCAAAGTGCTGTTCGGCCGCGTCGCTCGCGTCATGTGCGACATGGCGAAACCCTATGCCGACCGGCGCGTCGCCTCCGGCGGCCGCCGTGCGGTCGAGACCTACGATATCGCCAGTGTTCTGATGCATCTGGAGAACGGTGTCGCCGGTACGCTGCTGGTCAACCGCTCGGCCTGGGGCCGCAAGGGCCGTATCGCCCTCCAGATCTTCGGCTCGAAAGGCTCGATCCTCTACGACCAGGAGCGAATGAACGAGTTCCAACTTTATCTGACCGCCGACCGGCCGACCGAGCAGGGCTACCGCACGATCCTGCTGGCGCCGCACCACAAGCCCTACGATTCCTTCGTGCCGGCGCCCGGCCACGGCCTCGGCTTCAACGACCTTAAGATCATCGAATGCCGCGAGCTTTTGATGCGGATCGCCGGCAAGCCGGCGCGGACCATCGACTTCGACGAGGGGCTGGAGATCGAGCGGACCGTGCATGCGATGGCGCGTTCGTTCCAGGAACAGCGCTGGGTGGATGTGAGGTGAGCTGGCTCCCCTTCAGGTGCCGGCGGCGGCTGCTGCATTGATCTCCCAGCCGTCCACCCAAACCTGCCGCAGTTGATCGCCTTCGCCTTTGAACCATAGGCCGGTCGGCTGGCAATCCTCGATGCGGTCGCTGCGGAAATTGCGGATGGCCTGGCGCAGTTCGCACCAAGCGACGATGTTGGCGGTCTCGGCGTAGTAGATCAGCGCGATCGGACGGACGATACGCTGTGTGTCGCGGCCGGCTTCGTCGCGGTAGGCAAGGTCGAGCTTCTCCTCGTCGCGGATGGCGCGGCGCACCAGAGCCAGATCGACCGCCGCGGCCGCAGGCGCAAAACCCCAGGCATGAAGTGCGTTGGCGTCGAGCGTCTGGCGCAAGGGCGGCGGCACCGCGCCGGAGATCTTGGCGCCGACGCGCTTTGCCGCCTGCTTGAGCTCGTCATCGCCGGTGCGTTCCAGCAGCGCCAGCGACAGCACGATCGCCTCCATCTCCTCGATCGAAAACATCAGCGGCGGCAGGTCGAAGCCGGGGCGCAGGATATAGCCGATGCCGCGCCCGCCCTCGATCGGCACGCGCATCGCCTGCAGGGCTGCGATGTCGCGATAGACGGAGCGCACCGTCACTTCCAGTTGCTCGGCAATCGTCGCCGCGGTCACCGGCTTCTTGGCCAGCCGCAGGATCTGGATAATTTCGAACAGACGCGAGGCCTTGCGCATTTTTCCACTCGATCGTAACGCAACTGACACACCCCCGTCAGTTGGGACGACCTATAGGGCCGCGCATCGGTTTGAAAATCAACAGATTCCTCAGCGTCCTTGGCGGGCGCTGCGACAGGCAACTGACATGAGTTACACGGAAAATCTCTGGCTATTCTTCATCCTGCTGTTCGGCATCATCGCCGTTCCAGGCATGGACATGCTGTTCGTGCTGGCCAATGCGCTGACCGGGGGGCGCGACAGGGGGCTGGCGGCGACCGGCGGCATTATGCTCGGCGGCGTAGTGCATACGTTGAACGGGGCGATCGGCGTCGGGCTGCTGATTCATTTCGTGCCGGTCCTGTTCAAACCGCTGCTGATCGCCGGCGCCGCTTACATGGCCTATATCGGAATTTCGCTGATGCGCAGCTCGATCACCGTCAGCGATGACGGGCCCGCCGGCAGCCGCTCCGCCTGGAAAGCCTTTCGCCAGGGATTGATCACCTGCCTGATCAACCCCAAGGCCTATCTGTTTATCCTTGCCGTCTATCCGCAGTTCCTGAAGCCGGTTTACGGTCCGATCTGGATGCAGGCGACCATCATGGGACTGCTGACTGTCGTCACACAAGCAGGAATCTACGGCGGCCTCGCCATCACCGCCGGGCGCAGCCGGGCGCTTCTGGTCGGCAATCCGCGGGCAACGGTCATTGCCGGCCGTGCGGCCGGGCTGCTTCTATTCGCGGTCTCGGTATTCACCGCATGGGAGGGGCTGGGGGCCGCGTGAACGCCGCCCTCGCCAGGGTTGTCAGGCGGCGCCCTGACGGGTGGCGAGCAGTTCGCGCTTCACCGACCGGCGCCACTCGACGGCGCCGGCAAGTCCGTGCAGCACCGTTTCGGTGGTCGCCCAATCGATGCAGCCGTCGGTGATGCTCTGGCCGTAGGTGAGCTGCTTGCTGGGCACGACGTCCTGACGGCCGGCGACGAGATTGCTCTCGATCATGACTCCGATGATGCGCTCGTCGCCCGCTGCGACCTGGCCCGCCACGTCGTGCGCGACTTTCGGCTGGTTCTCCGGCTTCTTGCCGCTGTTGGCGTGGCTGACATCGATCATCAGGCGCGGCGCGATGCCGATGCGGCCGAGCTCCGCGGCGGCCGCGTCGACGCTTGCCGTGTCGTAGTTCGGCGCTACGCCGCCACGCAGAATGACATGGCAGTCTTCGTTGCCGGTCGTCGCCGCGATCGCGCTGCGGCCGCCCTTGGTCACCGCCATGAAATGATGCGGCTGCGCAGCGGACTTCACCGCCTCGCCGGCGATTCTCAGATTGCCGTCGGTGCCGTTCTTGAAGCCGACCGGGCAAGAGAGGCCCGACGCCAGCTCGCGGTGGATCTGGCTTTCGGTCGTGCGCGCGCCGATGGCGCCCCAGGCGACGAGGTCGGCGATGTATTGCGGCGTCGTCATGTCGAGGAATTCGGTCGCCGCCGGCAGGCCGAGATTGTTGACGGCGGAAAGCACGTTGCGCGCCATCCGCAAGCCTTTGTCGATGTTGAAGCTGCCGTCGAGGTCGGGATCGTTGATCAGGCCCTTCCAGCCAACCGTGGTGCGCGGCTTCTCGAAATAGACGCGCATGACGATCTCGAGCCGGTCGGCCAGGGCCTCGCGCAGCGCCGCCAGACGGCTGGCGTAGTCCACGGCGGCGACCGGATCGTGGATGGAACAAGGGCCGACGATGACGACCAGTCGATCGTCGGCCCCGGTCAGGATGGAATGGATGGCGTTGCGTGACGCAGCAACGGTGCGCGTCGCCGTGAGCGAGCGCGGTATCTCGCGCATCACGTCGTCCGGCGTGCTCAGGACTTTGAGTTCCTTGACCCGTAGGTCGTCTGTGGTGGTCAACACGGCTTTCTGCTCCTGGTTAGGAGACCTGCCGGCTGAAACGAAAAAGCCGCCAGGTCTGGCGGCTTTTCGGATTAGATGCTGCAATCTTCAGATCGAGCGCAATCCTCCCGCCGCCAGCGAGCTACCGTAGCTAAAGTACCAAAACGAGGCGGTCAGGTGGATCATGCGGCTCATATAGTCGATGCCGAGGCGCTTGTCACGTCCCCATGAAGCTAAGCATTTGCTTGGTTTGCGCCGTGCTCCGTGGCCTCGGGAAAAATAGAGCATCATGCAGCGGTTCACGGTTCATGCAGACCATGGATCGAAAAGTTCGATTGCAAAGCCTTCGAAATCCTTCGAATTACGCGTTGCCAAGGTGAGCTGCTTCGCAATCGCGGTGGCGGCGATCAGACCGTCCATCGACGACAGACCGCGACCGCGGCGCTTGGCAATGCCCATCAGGTCGCCCCAGGCCAAGGCAACGGCTTCGTCCACCGGCAAAACCCTTTGCTCGAAGCGCTGCGGCAAATCTCGAGCGAGCCATTCGGCCAGTGCCTCTCGTTTGCGGCCCTCATCCATGAGGGAAACGCCGCGCCGGATCTCGGCGATCGACACGACGCTGATGAATGATCGATCCTCATCAAGCCCGTCCAGCCACTTTAGAACGCCTACATCCGGCGCCGGCCTCGTCACCTCTGACAGGACATTGGTATCGAGCAGAAGCCTCAAAGCGGCTGATCACGCGGTTCGTCGGGTTGACGCTCAAGGTCGAGATCGGCGCCGCGCAGCGGCGACTCCAGGAGGAACTCAGCAAGCGTTCCTTTGCGGGCGGTCTTCCGCCGCCATTCCTCTGCGGACACGACGACAACGCTTGGTTTGCCGTTACGGGTGATCGTCTGAGGCGAAGATTGCGCCCGATCTATTACCTCCGAGAGCCGGGCCTTTGCCCCAGCGACCGTCCAGCTCGTATCTTCTTTCGGTCCGGGCAGCATCTCAATCTCATGACTCTCTGACCATCTTGACTATACCGGAATAGCGATGCTGCGGCAACAGGGGCTCTCAGGGGCCGCGTACCTTTGGGCGCACGAGGCTGATCACATCTCCACCCACAGCTGGCCGGCTTCTGGCGTAAGGCTACTCGTGTCACTACTCCCCGATCACGCCAGCTATGTTTTGATCATAATCAACCAGCGAGCCGGTCATGACGCCGGCCTGCGGGCTGAGCATATAGGTGATCAGCCGGGCAAGCTGCGCCGGCTTGACCAACTGGCCCATCGGCTGCGCGGCCTCGGCCTTTTCCAGCCAGTCGTCCGGCGCATCGTGCCACTTCTTCTGCACGATCGCCTCGCCCTCGGTATCCATCCAGCCGGGCAGCACCGCGTTGCAGCGGATGCGGTTTTTCCGGTAGGAGCTGGCGACATTCTTGGTCAGCGTCATCAGCGCGCCCTTGCTGGTCGAATAGGGCGTCAGGAAGGACTGGCCGGCATGCGCCGACATCGACAGCACGTTGACGATCGAGCCCGGCGCCCTGCGCTCCAGGAGATGCGCGACGAGGCCTTGCATCAGGAAAAAGGGGCCGCGCACATTGGTGTCGAAGATCTGGTCGAAAAGCTCTTCCGATGTCTCGACCAACGAGCCGCGGGCCGAAGTGGCGGCGGCGTTGACCAGCGCGTTCAAAGTGCCGAAATGCGCGAGCGCCGTTGCGACGGCGCGCTTGCAGTCGGCGACCTTGGCGACATCGGCGCTGATGAAGATGGCATCGACACCGTTCTTCTTGAGCGCTGCGACCGCCTTGTCACCTTTGTCCTGCGAGCGGCCGACCAGCGCCAGCGCGCGGCAACCCTCGTCGGCCAAGGCTTCCGCCACGGCGAAGCCGATGCCCTGCGCGCCGCCGGTGACGATGGCGCGCGTTTCTGAATTGCGACCGGCTAGACCGTTCATCGCTCTGGCTCCTGTAATCGAGTTTCAAACCTTCAGGCGACGCGGACGGTCTTGCCTGTCTTGGCAGACTCCAAGGCGGCATCAGCCAGCTTCAAGGCGACCAGCCCGTCCTTGCCGCTCGGCGCCGCCTTCTTGCCGGCAGTCGCGGCGGCGATGAAGGAAGCGATCTCGTTGGCGTAGGCGTCGATGTAGCGGGTCATGAAGAAATCGTGCAGCGGCGGGCGCGTGTAGCCCTTGTCGTTGGCGAGTTCGATCGACACCGGCCGCTGATTCTCGGCCGCAACCATGCCCTTCGAGCCGTGCGCCTCGATGCGCTGGTCGTAGCCATAGGTCGCGCGGCGCGAGTTGGAGATGACGGCCTGCTTGCCGGACGCGGTTTCCAGAATGACGCTGACGGAGTCGAAATCGCCCGCTTCGCCGATCTTCTTGTCGACCAGCACCGAGGCGTGCGCGCTGACGGCAACCGGCTCTTCGCCGAGCAGGAAGCGCGCCATGTCGAAATCATGGATGGTCATGTCGCGAAAAATGCCGCCGGATCGCGCGATGTAGTCGAGCGGCGGCGCGCCCGGATCGCGCGAGGTGATGGTGACCATCTCGACATCGCCGATGGCGCCGTCGTCGATCGCCTTGCGGACGGCGGCGAAATGCGGGTCGAAGCGGCGGTTGAAGCCGACCATCAGCGTAGCGCCGGCCTTGTCGACCACGGCCAGGCACTGCTCGACGCGCTTGACGTCGAGGTCGATCGGCTTCTCGCAGAAGATCGCCTTGCCGGCCCTGGCGAAGCGCTCGATCAAGTCGGCGTGAGTGTCGGTCGGCGTGCAGATGATGACGGCGTCGATGTCCTTGGCCTGCTCGATGGCGTCGATGCTGCGCACCTCGGCCCCATAGGCGGAGGCAAGCTCCGTCGCCGCTTTCTCGAAGGCGTCCGCCACGGCCACCAGCTTGGCCTGCGGGTTTGAGGCTACGGCGCGGGCATGCACCTTGCCGATACGGCCGGCGCCGAGAAGAGCGAAGCGGAGAGTCATGGAATGTCCTTTGAGGGTGGCTCTAAAACGTGTCCGCGCCGGCCGGCGCGGACGATTTGGTCTGGTCCCGTCGTGGCGCCTGGTCAGGCGGCCTGAAGCTCCGCCTGCCCGGTCTTGGCGCCGGTGATGTAAGCGACGATGTCGTTGCCGTCGGTGTCCTGCTTGCGCAAATTGGCGACGATGCGGCCGCGCCGGAATACGACGATGCGGTCGACCAGGTCGAAGACCTGGCGCATGTTGTGGCTGATCAGGATCAGCGGCTCGCCGTTCTCCTTCAGCGTGCGGATGATGTTTTCGACCTGCGCCGTTTCCTGCACGCCAAGCGCTGCGGTCGGCTCGTCCATGATGATCAGCTTGGAGGCGAAGGTTGCGGTCCTGGCGATCGCCACGCATTGGCGCTGGCCGCCCGACATGTGGCGGATGGTGCTGGAAAGGTTCGGGATCTTCACCGCGGTGCGGATCAGCGCCGCCTCCGTCGCCCTGCGCATCGCCTTGCGGTCGAGAATCGAGAAGGGGCCGAGGTTGAAAAGCACCTTCTCCCGGCCGAGGAAGAGGTTCGACGGCACGTCGAGGTCGTCGGCCAGAGCCAGGTTCTGGAACACGGTCTCGATGCCGGCCTCGCGCGCCTCGATCGGGCCGGCGAAGTTCACTTCCTTGCCGTCGAACCAGATCTTGCCGTCGGTGCGCTGCTCGACGCCGGTGATCTGGCGCACGAAGGTCGACTTGCCGGCGCCGTTGTCGCCCATGATGGCGACATGCTCGCCCTTGCGCAGCTCGAAATTCGCCTCCTGCAGCGCGTGAACGCCGCCATAATGCTTGGTGAGGTTTTCGGTCTTCAGAACGATATCGGACATGGTCAAGCTCCTATCGCCCGGCGGCGCTGGCGCCATTGATCAAGAACGACTGCGCCGACAATGATCACGCCCTTGACCATCTCCTGGTAGTAGGCGTCGAGGCGCAGGAAGGTGAAGCCGGAAATGATAACGCCGAAGATCAGCGAGCCGATCACCGTGCCTATGATAGACCCGCGGCCGCCCGAGAGCGAGACGCCGCCGATGACCGCCATGGCGATGGCGTCGAGCTCGTACATCACGCCCATGCCGGCCTGGGCGGTGAGGTTCTTGGAGGAAAGCACCACCGCGGCGATCGAGGCGAGGATGCCGGCAATCACATAGACCAGCACCTTGTGGTTGGCGATCTTGATGCCGGACATGCGCGCGGCGTCCTCGTTGGAGCCAATGGCGTAACAATGCTTGCCGTATCGGGTGTAGCTCAGGACGAGCTGGAACAGGATCGCCAGTGAAATGAAGATGATGACCGGCATCAGCCCCTTGCCGATGGCCGCGAAGCTATCGGTCGGGAACGAGATCGGCTGGCCCTTCGACCACCATTTGGCGATGCCGCGCGCCGTGACCATCATGCCGAGCGTGGCGATGAACGGCGGAATGCGCGTGTAGGCGATCAGGGCGCCGTTGATCAGGCCGGCAATCAGCCCGCAGCCGATCGCGACCAGAAGCGGCACGATGACCGGCAGGTCGGTCCATCCGTAGTCAATGAACATCGCCTTCGGGTTGGGATTGCCGTTGACGGTCGCAACCTGCGCGAAACTCATGGCGATCATGGCGGTGGCGCCTACGATCGAGCCCGAGGACAGGTCGATGCCGCCGCAGATGATCACCTGCGTGACGCCGATGGCGATGATGCCGACGATCGACACCTGCAGGATGATGATCTGCAGCCGCTGCTCGTTGAAAATAGCATCGACGTTATCGCGGGTGTTGAAGAGGAAGCTGTCGCCGAGGAAGACGCGGCCGATCAGCTCGAATGCGCCGACCAGGATGACCAGCGCCAGAAACACGTTGAACTCGGCAGGCCAGGGGCGCTTCTTGGCGTCATAGCTCAGCCCGCCAATGCCATGCGATGTCTGTGACACGTCTTCTTCCTCCGAATGACCGCGCCCGCTCTCCCGCCCGGTCGGGCGGGAGAAGGAAGGGAGCGACGCTGCTCTGTCTGCAGCCGATTTCAGCCAACTCGATGCGTCGGAGCGCCGCTCCAGGGTTTGTCCTCACGCAAGTCCGTACGGAAAACTTCCTGGAATTGCGTTGGCGCGGCGTCAGTTCTTCTTCAGGAACTTGTCGATGTTCGCCGGCGTCACGAGCTGGAAGGGGATGTAGACCTTGCGCTCCACCTTCTCGCCCTTGGCGAGCTTCAGCGCCGCATCGAGCGCGCCCGCGCCTTGGCCAGCCGCATCCTGGAAGACCGTGACGTCGAGATCGCCCGCCTGCATCGCGGCCAGCGCGTCCTGGGTTGCGTCGACGCCGCCGACCACGACCGACTTCATGTCGATATTGGCGGCCTTCATCGCCTGGATGGCGCCGATGGCGCTTTCGTCATTGTTGGCGATGACGCCGTCGAACGGCTTGCCGGACGACAGCCAGTTGGTCATCAGGTTCTGCGCTTCGTCACGCTTCCAGTTCGAGGTCTGCTTGTCGATGATCTTGATGAAGTTGCAGTCGGGCGTGGCAATCACTTCATCGATATCCTTCGTGCGCTGCACCGCCGCCTGATTGGATAGCTCGCCCATGATCACATAGACATTGGCTTCCTTCTTGCCGGCTTCCTTGAACAGGCGGCAGATTTCCTTGGTCTCGAGCGTGCCGGACTCGGCCTCATTGGACGCGACGAAAGCCTGGTTGTCGGGCAGCTTGTCGACATTGACCGGCTCGCGGTTGACATAGACCAGCGGGATCTTGGCCGCGGCCGCCGCATCCGACATCGCCTGGGTGGCCGAAGTGTCGACCGGGTTGACGATGATCGCGTCGACGCCCGAAGCGGCGAAGTTCTTGATCTGGTCGAGCTGCTTGGCCACGTCGTTCTGCGCGTCCTCGACCTGCAGTTCGACGCCGTCCATGCCCTTGGCCTGGGCGATCATGCCGTTGCGCAGCACGGTCAGGAAATTGTCGTCGAAAAGAGCCATCGAAACGCCGATCTTGGCGGCGAAGGCGGACGAACACATCAGCGCCGAAAGCGCGACGCCCAAAAGCAGTTTCTTCATTTTAGTTTCTCCTCCACTTGGTGTCCGGCTGCACCGATTGAACCGGAATCCCCGATGTTACCGGGGAATCTCTCCCATGGCCCTTCCGGCGGCGTTTTCCTCGCATGATGGAACGCCTGGTCCTCTGTTTGAAACAGACGTTCCGGAACGAAAGAACCAAAATACCCAGTTGGTGAAATATTTATTCCATTTCGCTTACAGCCGTCAAGGGTGATTCGAAATGGACGTGCCGGTTTTTCGATGGAGGCAAGCGTGCAGCGCCCTCGCGGCCGGGCATGCAAACGTTCTGCGGCGGAATCCCCGGGCGATTTCACGTCGCGAAAGAATTCCATCAGCCTGATGGATCACATCATTCCGACGGAAGACGGCTTAGATGTTTTCCGGCAGATAGATGTCGAAGGGGAGAAAGGTCTGGCCGGGCGCATTGGCGGCGCCGGTCTCGATGGCATGCGCCATCAGGCCGACAAGCTCGCGGCAGAGCGCCGCCAGCGGGGTCGAGATCACCATGGTCAGGATGTTGTCGGCAAGTGCTGCGCGCGACTCCGCATTGATCTCGTTGCAGACGACCACCGGCATATGCGCCGGTCTCGCCGCCCTCAACGCCGCGACCGCGCCCTCCATGCCGCCGCCGGCGACGTAGCAGCCGGCAAGGTCGGGATGCCGAGCCAGAAGCTCGAGCATCGCATCATGCGTCACCTGGTTGGCCTCCAGGTTGACCAGCGTCTCCATCACCGTGAAATCCGGCGCATGCTCGCGAAAATAGGAGCGGAAGCCGATCTCGCGCAGCTCGTGACCATGAAAACGGTGGCTGCCGACGAAAAGGGCGACCTTGCCTGGCTTGCTGGCGGCCTTGGCGATCATCCAGGCCGCGGTGCGTCCGACCTTGCGGTTGTCGAGCCCGACATAGCCTTCACGGATGCCGGCGGCGAAGTCGGAGAGCAGCGAAAAGACCGGCTGCCCTCGCGCCTTCAGCGCCTCCACCGCCGCCGTCAGCGTCGGATGATCCGGACCGACCACGGCGATGGCCCTGGATTTCGCCGCCAGCTTGCGCATCTGGGCGGCGATCTCATCGGGCGCCAGCGAAGCGGCGAAGTCGATCGTCGCAGTGCCCCGGAAACGTTGCGATTGCGAGACCGCAAGCTCCAGCTCGCGCGCGAAATCGCCGTAGAAAACGTCATTGCCGCGCAGCAGCAGGAAGCCGAGACGATATTCGGGCAACTCCTGGCGCATGCGCTGCCTGATCAGGCCAGCGGCGTGATAGCCGATGTCGGTCGCCGCCTCGTAGACGCGACGCGCCGTCTCCTCGCGCACCGGCAGGCGATTGTTCAACACCCGGTCGACCGTGGCGACGCTGAAGCCTGAAACGCGCGCGAGATCGGTGATTGTCGGCCGCTTTGCCATGAGTGCTCCATCGCTTGCCCGACTCAGATTAGCCCAATCTGATAGAAAATGATAGAATCTATCTTTGTGACATTGAGGCTATCATGACTTGGCGCTATGGTGAAGTCGAAGCCAGCCATGGGCGAGGCGCGGCATTGCCGAGGGCCATTCGCCAGGTGCTGATGGAGGACCCCGCAATGACGGCAATCACGTCTCCGGCGCCGTCCGGACGCGACTACAGCCTGACCGGCCGCGACGCCAAGCGCGCGGTCGAGAACGGTCTTTCGGCGGCCCAGTGGTACCACACCGAGATCCCGCGCAAGCAGATGAAGGAGCTGATGCAGCGCTCCGACCAGCCCGCTATCCGAGACACCATCATCTGGCTCGGTGCGCTGTTCCTCAGTGGCGCGGGCGGCGCTTGGTTCTGGGGCAGCTGGTGGTGCGTGCCGTTCTTCTTTGTCTATGGCACGCTCTACGGTTCCTCGACCGACTCCCGCTGGCACGAATGCGGTCACGGCACGGCCTTCCGCACCCAATGGATGAACGATGCGGTCTACCAGCTCGCCTGCTTCATGATCATGCGCAATCCGGTGACCTGGCGCTGGAGCCATACACGCCACCACACCGACACCATCATCGTCGGCCGCGACCCGGAGATCGCCGTCATGCGACCGCCGGACCTTTTGCGCGTTGTGCTGAATTTTTTCGGCGTGCTCGATGCCTGGCATGCGATGACCGACATGGTGCGCAATGCCGCCGGCGTCATCAGCGCCGCAGAACAGACCTTCATCCCGGAACAGGAGCAGCCCAAGGCCATCCGCATCGCCCGTATTTGGCTCGCCATCTATGTCGCGACCATCGCGCTGGCGCTCTATCTGCATTCATGGCTGCCGCTGATGCTCGTCGGCCTGCCCCGCCTCTACGGCGCCTGGCATCACGTCATGACCGGGCTGCTGCAGCATGGCGGGCTGGCCGACAATGTCATCGACCATCGGCTGAACAGCCGCACCGTCTACATGAACCCGATCAGCCGGTTCATCTATTGGAACATGAACTACCATGTGGAGCACCACATGTTCCCGATGGTGCCCTACCACGCGCTGCCCAAGCTGCATGAGCTGATCAAGCACGATTTGCCGGCGCCGACGCCGTCGATCCTGGCCGGCTACCGCGAGATGATCCCGGCCTTCCTGCGCCAGCTGCGCAACGAGGACTACTTCCTCAAGCGCGAGCTGCCGCCGACGGCAAAGCCCTACCGGGAAGAGCTGCACAACGACAATCCGGTAGCGGCCGCGGCCGAGTGACCGGATCCGACACAACCGACAACGAAGAATTTCGCCGGAGGACGACATGAGCGACTGGGTCGAGGCCTGCGCGGCCGGAGACATCGACGAGGAGGACGTAATGCGGTTCGATCATGCCGGCCGCACCTACGCCATCTATCGCAGCCCGGAGGACGAGTATTACGCGACCGACGGCCTGTGCTCGCATGAGAAAGTGCATCTGGCCGATGGGCTGGTGATGGACGACATCATCGAGTGTCCAAAACACAATGGCCGCTTCAACTACAAGACCGGCGACGCGCGCGGGGCGCCGGTCTGCGTCAATCTCAAGACCTATCCGGTCAAGGTCGACGCCGGCAAAGTCCTCATTCAGCTTGGGTGACGGCATGGCGGGAGGAATGGTCATCATCGGCGCCGGCGAGTGCGGCGGTCGTGCCGCGCTTACCCTGCGCGACCTTGGTCATGAAGGGCCGGTGACGCTGGTCGGCGACGAGCCGCATCTGCCCTATGAACGGCCGCCGCTGTCGAAGGAGGCGATGACCAGCGAGGCGCCCCTCATCAAGGCGATCGCCAGCGACGAGCTTTTGGCCGAACACTCGATCCGCCACATCCATTCCGTTCGGGCCGTCGCTATCGACCGCGCCGCGCATCTCGTGCGCCTCTCCGACGGCTCTTCGCTTGGCTATGGCAAGCTGCTGCTCGCGACCGGGTCCGTGCCGCGCAAGCTGCCGATGCCTGGTCTGGGCGGCCGCTGCGTTTATCTCAGGACCTTCAACGACGCGCTCGCGATCCGCGCCCATCTCAAGCCGGAGAACCGCGTCGCCATCATCGGCGGCGGTTTCATCGGCCTCGAGCTTGCCGCTTCGGCGCGCAAGCTAGGCGCAACGGTCACAGTGCTCGAGGCGCAGCCGCGCATCCTGATGCGCGGCGTGCCGGCCGAGATCGCGGAAATCATTCATAAGGCGCATCAGGCCGAAGGCGTGAAGGTGCTTACCGGCCAAGGCATCACGGCGATTGCCGATGACGGCACGCAAGTTCGCATCACGCTTGCCGACAGGCAGGACATCGTCGCCGATCTTGCCGTGATCGGCATCGGCGCGGTGCCGGTGACGGCGCTCGCTGCCGAAGCAGGACTTGCGATCGACAATGGTATCGCCGTCGATGAGAACCTTTGCACCGCGGATCCGGATGTTTTTGCCGCCGGCGACTGCTGCTCGTTCCCGCTCGCCGTCTATGGCGGCCGGCGCGTGCGGCTGGAAGCCTGGCGCAACGCGCAGGAGCAGGGCGCGCTCGCCGCGAAGAACATGCTGGGCGCCAACGAGGCGCATGCCGCGGTGCCGTGGTTCTGGTCGGATCAATATGGGCTCACGCTGCAGATCGCCGGGCTTTCGGACGAAGGCCGCTCGACCGTACGGCGCGACCTCTACGACGGCGCCTTCATTCTGTTCCACCTGGCCGAGGACGGCAGGCTGGTCGCCGCCAGCGGCATCGGGCCCGGCAATGCGGTGGCGCGCGACATACGGTTGGCCGAGATGCTGATCGCGAAGCGGGCGACGCCCGCGCCTGAGGCGCTCGGCTCGCAATCGGTCAAGCTGAAGTCGCTGCTGGCGGCATAGGCCCGAGTAATCGCTGGAAACGAGGGGATCCACGGACATGGCACGCAACAGACCGACCGTCGCCGATTTGCAATTGCTGAAGGGCAAGCGCCAGCTTTCGAAGCTGCGCGTTTTCTCGCTGGAGGAGGCCGAGGCCGCCGAGCGTGCCGGCATCGACATCATCTCGGTCCCCTATGATCTTATCTTCGATCCGCGTTTTCGCGACGCCGCACCCACTTGCTTTGCCATTCCCGGCGACGAACGCATCAAGCTGGGCGCAACCACCGACGAGATCCTGCGCATGGCGGTGAAGCTGCGCGCGGCCAGCGCCGACGCCATGTATTGCGCGGCCAGCCTGCAGACCATCCGCCGGCTGCGCGACGAGCATATTCCGGTCTGCGGTCACGTCGGGCTGATCCCGGCGCATGCGACCTGGACGGGCGGCTTCAAGGCGGTCGGCAAGACGGCCGAAAGTGCTGCCTTCGTCTGGAAGCAGGTCAAGGACCTTGAAGCCGCCGGCGCCTTCGCCGCCGAGATCGAAGTTGTGCCGGCCCCGGTTGCAAGCGCGATCTCGCGGCGTACATCGCTGATCATGATCTCGATGGGCGCCGGCGCGGGCTGCGATGCGCAATATCTGTTCTCCGAAGACGTGCTCGGCAGCAATCGCGGCCATTATCCGCGCCATGCCAAGCGCTACCGCGACTTCGCGGCGGAGTTCGACCGCCTGCAGAGCGAGCGCATCGCGGCCTTCCGCGAATATGCAGACGATATCCAGGCGGGCGCCTATCCAGAGCCGCGGCACATGGTCGAGGCGGATGCCGACGAAATGCGCAAGTTCGAGGCGTTTCTCGCCTCGGAAGGCTACTGAGCCACCCGGCTCAGCCGGCTAGAACAGCGTCTTCAGCTCGTCCAGCTTGTCGTTGACCAGCCAGCCGTAATAATTCTCCTCGGGCAGCTTTTCCGCTTCCCCGGCGGCGCGACGCTTCTCGTTCTCCTCCTCCAACGCATAGGCGCGCTGCTCGGGGTTGCCGACATTGTAGAGCGTGGCGGTCAGGCCCGGATTGTGCGAGATGTCGAAGCCGGCGATGCTGTTGTAGGCGTCGATCGACTTCCTGATGGTCGCAGCGACGTAAGGCAGCGTGAGGTCGGGATCCATGATGGTCTTGTAGACCGTGTTCGGATCATTGACGTCGAGCTCGGGCAGGCCGGAGACCTTGTGCACGAGATCGCTCATCTGCAGCGCCGTCAGCGGGTTGAGCTGGCCGAGTCCGAAAGTCTGGCCGGCATAGTAGGGTTGGAAGAAAGTGGCTCCGAAGCGGTCGTTGGGGAAGCTGGTCCCGCCGACGGTCTTGCCGCGGAAGGAATGGTTCCA
Organism: Mesorhizobium sp. WSM4989; assembly: GCF_029625795.1. Lineage (NCBI taxonomy): Bacteria > Pseudomonadati > Pseudomonadota > Alphaproteobacteria > Hyphomicrobiales > Phyllobacteriaceae > Mesorhizobium > Mesorhizobium sp. WSM4989. Next base: position 2,133,911 of record NZ_JARTVN010000001.1, read on the forward strand.
CACCTGCTCGCGGCATTCCCAGAGATCGTAGCTGTCGGTTATGCCGGCGCATTTCTGGAATTGCGGCCGCTCAACGAAATCGCTGACGTCCTCCCCTTCATAAGCAAAGGTGAGCTTGCTCGACAGGTAGGACATCGCCTTGACGTAATAGGTCTGCAGCCGATCATAGGCGTCGACATTGTAGGTGTGCTCGCCGACGATGGCGCCGACGATGTGCATCGGATCGATGTCGTAGGCGGCCGCCACTTTCCTGATCTTGCCGCGCAGCTCGGCATCGTTCTGCAAGAGCGCGTAGACCTTGCGATACTTGGCCTGGAAGCTGGTGTTGGTGGCCTGGGTGCGCCGGCTGGAAGCGCCCGGAATATCCGGCTGCACGCTGTTGCGATTGCCCGGCGGCACCATGGTCGCCGCGTCCGCCGTTGCCAGCGCCGCGGCCAATGCCAGCCCAACAAAAAGAAGTATGCGTTTCTTCATCCACCGCCGCCTTCAAGTCGGCGGCAAACTAGGTAAAGCGCGTGGGAGAGTCGAGACGAGGCAAGCTTCCGACGGGACGAAAGGTGGCCAGATGGTACCATCTGGCCACACATCGCCGGGCTTCGCCCGTTAGAGGATGAACCGCGACAGGTCGGTGTTGCGCGAGAGATCGCCGACATGCTTCTGCACGTAGTCGGCATCGATGGTGACCGCCGTGCCGTGGCGGTCCGGCGCGTCGTAGGAAATCTCGTCCAGCACCCGCTCCATCACCGTCTGCAGGCGTCTGGCGCCGATGTTCTCGACATTGGCGTTGAGGTCGACGGCAATGCCGGCGAGCGAATCGATGGCGTCGTCGGTGAAGGCCAACTCGACGCCTTCGGTCTTCATCAGCGCAATATACTGCTTGATGAGGCTGGCCTCCGTTTCGGTGAGGATGCGGACGAAATCCTGCTTCTCCAGGGCACGCAATTCGACCCGGATCGGCAAGCGGCCCTGCAGCTCCGGAAGCAGGTCCGAAGGCTTGGAGACGTGGAACGCGCCCGAGGCGATGAAAAGAATATGGTCCGTCTTGATCGGCCCGTATTTCGTCGCAACGGTGGTGCCTTCAACCAGCGGCAGCAGATCGCGCTGAACGCCTTCACGTGAGGGACCGCCCGAAATGTCGCTCCTGGCCGCGATCTTGTCGATCTCGTCGAGGAACACGATGCCGTCATTCTCCGTCGATTCCAGCGCCTGGCGAACCACCTCGTCCTGGTCGAGCAGCTTGTCGGACTCGTCATTGATCAGTAGCGCGTAGGATTCCTTCACCGTCGTCTTGCGGGTCTTGGTCTTCCTGCCGCCCATCGCCTTCGACAGCATGTCGTTGATGTTGAGCACGCCGATATTGGCGCCCGGCATGCCGGGGATCTCGAAGCCCGGCATACCGCCGGTGCCGGTGTCCGCCACCTCGATCTCGATCTCCTTGTCGTCGAGCTCACCGTCGCGCAGCCGCTTGCGGAAGCTGTCGCGCGTGGCCGGGCTCGCGGTCTTGCCGACCAAAGCTTCGAGCACGCGCTCTTCGGCATTGATGTGAGCGCGCGCCTTGACGTCCTCACGCATCTTCTCGCGCGTCAGCCCGATGGCGACCTCGACGAGATCGCGCACGATCTGCTCGACGTCGCGGCCGACATAGCCGACCTCGGTGAACTTGGTGGCCTCGACCTTGACGAAAGGCGCGCCGGCCAGCCGCGCCAGCCGGCGCGAGATCTCGGTCTTGCCGACGCCGGTCGGGCCGATCATCAGGATGTTCTTGGGCATCACCTCTTCGCGCATCTGGCCCTCCAGCTGCTGGCGGCGCCAGCGGTTGCGCAAGGCGATCGCCACGGCGCGCTTGGCGTCTTTCTGGCCGATGATGAAGCGGTCGAGTTCCGAAACGATTTCGCGGGGAGAAAAGGTGCTCATATTACTCAAATTCCACTTTGCCACTGCCTGATGGACTCGAACGGATGCAGCAGCATGATCACGTTGAGCGTCAGATTGTCCCGGATGATGTAGCCCGTGCCGAATTCGAAAATGAGCGCCAGAGCCACGATCACCCATATAGGGAGCTTTCGCGCCATCACAAATCCGAGCGCCATGAACAGCGTGTCGGACACCGAATTGATGATGCTGTCGCCGTAGTAGTTGAGGGAGATGGTGCCGGCGCGGTAGCGGTCGATGATGAAGGGGCTGTTCTCCAGGAGTTCCCAGCCGCCTTCGATGAGGACGGCGAAAGCCAGCCTCAGCCCGACGGGCGAGCGCGGGAACAGAGCCCAGGCCAGCGCATAGAACAGGAAGCCGTGGATGATGTGCGAGAAGGTGTACCAGTCGGCGATGTGCTGGGAATTCTCCGAGCTGTTCACCACACCGTGCCAGAGCTTGACGTAGCCGCAGGTGCAGATCGGCGGATGGCCCATGCCGTAGAGAATGCCGGCCTGGAAAACGACGAGAGCCAGCACCAGCAGCAGCCCCATGCGCCAGCTGTCTTCATAGGCCGACAGCGTCTTGTCTCCCCCGGATGCGGTCATTGTGATCAGTCCCCCTCTTGTTGGTCGATTTCGGCCGCATCGACGGCCATCAGCACGACGTCCCCATATTCCGAATGCCTGCGGCCGATCGGCCTGAAGCCGGCCTTTTCATAGGCGCGGATGGCGCGGCCATTGCCGGGATGCGGATCGATGACGACGCGCGGCGCGCCTTCCTCGAACAGTTCCGCGACGAACTGGCGGACGATGGCCGAGCCGTGGCCGATGCCGACCAGGTCCGGCGGCCCGATCGACAGATCGATACCCAGCGTGCCGAATGGCTGGTCGGCGTAAGGATGGTTGTCCTCGAGATGCGGATCGTAGCTCTGCAGATAGGCGATCGGCTTGCCGCCCAATTCGACGATCAGCGGCTCCACCGAAACCGACCCGATATGCTCGCGTATCTCGGCGATCTCCTTTTCCGGATCGCCCCACCATTCGGCGATATGCGGCTCGGCAAGCCAGCGGGCGATCATCGGCAGATCCTTTTGGGTGACCGGCCGAAAATCGTAGCTGTCTTCCTGTTCGACCATGATCTGTTCCAGAAGCCGATTCCCATTTTTCGGGATCATGGCCGGCCGCCTAGGCGGCATCGAGCGTTTCGACGACGAAGCTGCTGTTGGTGTAGACGCAGATATCGGCGGCGATCTGCATCGCCCTGCGGGCGATCTCCTCGGCGTCCTTGTCGGTGTCCATCAGCGCGCGGGCGGCGGCGAGCGCGTAGTTGCCGCCGGAGCCGATGGCCATGACGCCATGTTCTGGCTCGAGCACGTCACCGGTGCCGGTCAGCGCCAGCGAGACCGACTTGTCGGCGACCAGCATCATCGCTTCCAGGCGGCGCAGATAGCGGTCGGTGCGCCAGTCCTTGGCGAGCTCGACGCAGGCGCGGGTCAGTTGGTCAGGATATTGTTCGAGCTTGGCTTCGAGGCGTTCGAGGAGGGTGAAGGCGTCGGCGGTGGCGCCGGCAAAACCGGCAATGACACTGCCGCCCTTGCCGATGCGGCGCACCTTGCGGGCGTTGCCCTTCATGATGGTCTGGCCAAGACTGACCTGGCCGTCGCCGGCGATGACAACCTTGCTGCCCTTGCGCACGGTGACGATGGTCGTGGCGTGCATGGTCAGTTCATTCGACATTTCCTGCTCCGAGTCGCGCTATCCCTCAAAGGCGATTGGCGCGGTACGAGTGACTTTGATCGGCCATATGTATGCATAGGGCGAGTGATTGCAAACCGTCCGCGGCAAGGCCGATACAGTCCGGAATGGCAACTGGCAATCGCCGGATCATGCTGATAGAAGGCTCTCGTTTTCAAGCCCGCGCCTCTGAACAGGACAGACTGATGCCGCCCCGTTCCGCAGAAATCAGCCGCAAGACCAAGGAAACCGAGATTTCCGTATCGGTCCATGTCGACGGCACGGGTAAATCCGACATTTCGACGGGTGTCGGCTTCTTCGACCACATGCTCGATCAGCTGTCGCGCCATTCGCTGATCGACATGACGATCGAGGCCAAAGGCGATCTTCACATCGACGACCATCACACGGTCGAGGATACCGGCATTGCCATCGGCCAGGCGCTGAGCAAGGCTTTGGGGGAGCGGCGCGGCATCATGCGCTATGCCTCGATCGAGCTCGCTATGGACGAGACGCTGACCCGGGCGGCGATCGACGTTTCCGGCAGGCCGTTCCTGGTCTGGAACGTTTCCTTCTCGTCGCCGAAGATCGGCACATTCGACACCGAGCTGGTGCGCGAATTCTTCCAGGCGCTGGCGCAGAATGCCGGCATAACGCTGCATGTGACCAACCACTACGGCGCCAATAACCATCATATTGCGGAAACCTGCTTCAAGGCCGTGGCCAGGGCGCTGCGCGTGGCGCTGGAGCCTGACCCGCGCCAGCCCGATGCGGTGCCGTCCACCAAGGGATCCCTGAAAGGATAACCCTATGGCCATCTATGTCGTGATGGAGCCGCCTGCGGGGGGCAACGAGGAGGACGCCGCCCTGGTGCGCGACAGCTTCACCTGGCTCGGCTTCCTGTTCTCGCCGATCTGGCTCGCCTGGCACCGCCTCTGGATCGAGGCCCTGCTCACCTTCGCGGCCATGGCCGCGTTGTCCATGCTCGGCGAGAAACTAAGGCTTGAATGGGCTGGATCGGCGCTCTCGCTGCTGGTGTCGCTCTATATCGGCTTCGAAGGCCAAGCCCTGCGGATCGCGGCGCTCCGCCGCCGCGGCTGGCGGGAATGGGGCGTCGTCGAGGCCGGCAGGCTCGGCGATGCCGAGGTCCGTCACGCGCTCGAAGCCAGCGAGCGCACGCAGGAACAGGCGCCGATGCCGCACATCGTGCCCGACACCAACCTGGCGCGGCCTGCGCAGACGGGCATGGCGCTGGGGCTGACCCATACGCCGGGAAGGCCCTGACATGCGGGTAGCGATCATCGACTATGGGTCGGGCAATCTGCGCTCGGCCACCAAGGCCTTCGAGCGCGCCGCGCATGAGGCGGGCATCGCCGCGACCATCGATCTCACGGCCGACGCCGAGCGGGTGCGCAGCGCCGACCGCATCGTCCTGCCGGGCGTCGGCGCCTATGCAGACTGCGCGGCCGGCCTGCATGCCGTCACCGGCATGTGGGAAGCGGTGGAAGAGGCGGCGCTTCGCAAAGGGCGACCGTTCCTCGGCATCTGCGTCGGCATGCAATTGATGTCGGAACGCGGGCTGGAAAAGACCGTCACCGAGGGTTTTGGCTGGATTGCCGGCGACGTCAAGGAAATCACGCCGAAGGATCCGGCACTGAAGATCCCGCAGATCGGCTGGAACACGATCGAGCTCGCGCGCAAGCATCCGCTGTTTTCGGGCATCGAGACCGGTCCGAAAGGGCTGCACGCCTATTTCGTCCATTCCTACCACCTGGAGGCGAGGAACCCGGCCGAGGTGCTGGCGACGGCCGACTATGGCGGGCCGGTGACGGCGGCCGTTGCCCGCGACAACTTTGCCGGCACGCAGTTCCATCCCGAGAAAAGCCAGGCGCTCGGCCTGGCGCTGATCACCAATTTCCTGAATTGGAGGCCCTGAATGACCAAGAAGGGCTACTGGATCGCCATGATCGATGTCCGCGACCCGGACACCTACAAGAAATACATCGAGGCCAACGCGAAGGCCTTCGCCAAATTTGGCGCGAAGTTTGCTGTTCGGGCCGGCCGCCATACCGACCCGGAGGGAGCAACGGGAAACCGCCATGTCGTGGTGGAGTTCGATTCTTACGACAGGGCGCTCGCCTGCTATCAGTCGCCCGAGTACCAGGAAGCCTTGAAATTCCGGCTGGCGGCATCGACCGGCCACTTCGCCATCGTCGAGGGCGCCTGGTCGTGATCCTGTTTCCGGCAATAGACCTCAAGGACGGCAAATGCGTGCGCCTGAAGCACGGCGACATGGCGACCGCCACCATCTACAACGATGACCCGGCGGCCCAGGCACGAGCCTTCGAAGAGCAAGGCTTCGAATGGCTGCACGTCGTCGACCTCAACGGCGCCTTCAAGGGCCAGAGCGTCAATTCCGCCGCGGTCGGCGCCATCCTCGAGGCGACGAAGAACCCGGTGCAGCTCGGCGGGGGCATCCGCACGCTGGCGCAGATCGAGGACTGGCTGGACCGCGGGCTGGCGCGAGTCATCCTCGGGACCGTGGCGGTGCGGGAGCCCGAACTGGTGAAGGAGGCATGCAGGACCTTTCCCGGCAAGGTAGCAGTCGGCATCGACGCCAAGGGCGGCAAGGTGGCGGTCGAGGGCTGGGCCGAAGCCTCGGAACTCGGCGTCATCGAATTGGCGAGGAAGTTCGAAGGTGCGGGCGTGGCCGCCATCATTTACACCGACATCGACCGCGACGGCGTGCTCTCCGGCATCAACTGGGATGCCACCATCGACCTTGCCGAGGCGGTGTCGATCCCGGTGATCGCTTCCGGCGGATTGGCCTCCATCGCCGACATCGTGCGCATGACCATGCCCGATGCGAAGCGCCTGGAGGGTGCGATCTCCGGTCGCGCGCTCTATGACGGGCGCATCGACCCGGCGGAGGCGCTCGCCATCCTGCGCGGCAACCACGCGGAGGCACGAGCGTGAACATCTCGATCATCCTGGCGTCCTATGACAGCGGCCACTTTCACGGCCGCTGTGGCCAAGGCCCCGATGCGCTGATCTCCGGCGGGCTGGCCGAGGCGCTGAAGCTTGCCGGTCACGACGTCGAGGTGCGCGACATCGGCAAGGTCGTCGAGGACGAGCAGGAGCGCGAGATCGGCACGGGATTTGCCGTCTGCAACGTCGTTTCGGGCGAGGTTCGCATCGCGCTGGACAATGGGCGCTTTCCCATCGTTCTGGCCGGCAATTGCCTGACCAGCGCGGGCGCGGTGGCCGGTGAAGGCGCGGACGCCATCATCTGGGCCGACCAGCATGGCGACCTCAACACGCCGGAAACCTCCACCTCCGGCTTTCTCGACGGCATGGCGCTGGCAACGGCGCTTGGATTGTGCTGGCGGCGCATGGCGGCGCAGATTCCCGGCTTCAAGCCGATCGAGCCGGCCCGCTGTGTCCTGGTCAACGCACGCGACCTCGATACGGCCGAGAAAGAGCTTTTGGAGAAGCTGCCGATCATTCGCACCGAGTGTCCGGACTGGGCAGCCGCCGCGGCGAAGCTGAAGGCCACGGGTGCCGAGCGCATTCATATGCATGTCGACCTCGACGTGCATGATCCGGAAAAGCTGCAGGCCAATCGTTACGCAACGCCTGGCGGCCCGGCGCCGGAGCAGGTCCGCACCGCGATGTGCGGCCTTGCCGGCCCGCTCAGCATCGCCGGACTTACCATTTCCGCCTACGATCCGGCGTTCGACCCGAAGGGCGAGGTGCCGCCGCAGGTCGGCGAGCTGGTGGTCGACCTTTTGTCGACCATGGAGGGGCGCTGATGCTGAAAGCCCGCGTCATTCCCTGTCTCGACGTCAAGAACGGCCGCGTGGTCAAGGGCGTCAATTTCGTCGACCTGGTCGATGCCGGCGATCCGGTCGAGGCGGCCAAGGCCTATGACGCGGCGGGCGCCGACGAGCTCTGCTTCCTCGACATCACCGCATCGTCCGACGATCGCGAGACGATCTTCGACGTGGTCGCCCGCACGGCCGAACAATGTTTCATGCCGCTCACCGTCGGCGGCGGCGTGCGCCAGGTGGCCGACATACGAAGGCTGCTTCTGGCCGGCGCCGACAAGGTATCGATCAACACGGCGGCGGTGAAGAACCCGGATTTCGTCGCGGAGGCTGCCGACAAGTTCGGCAACCAGTGCATCGTCGTCGCCATCGACGCCAAGAAAGTATCGGCTGCCGGCGAGGCCGACCGCTGGGAGATCTTCACGCATGGCGGGCGCGAGAAGACCGGCATCGACGCGGTCGAGTTCGCCAAGAAGATGGTCGATCGCGGCGCCGGCGAGATCCTGCTGACCTCGATGGACCGCGACGGCACCAAGGCCGGCTACGATATCGCGCTGACCCGCGCGATCGCCGATGCCGTGCGTGTGCCGGTCATCGCTTCGGGCGGCGTCGGCACGCTTGATCACATGGTGGAAGGCATCCGCGATGGCCATGCCGCCGCCGTGCTTGCCGCCTCGATCTTTCATTTCGGCACCTACACCATCGCCGAGGCCAAGGCGCATATGGCGGGCGCCGGCCTGCCGATGCGGCTGGACTCGACCGTTCATCGGACTTAAACCACTGCTATGGCTCAATTTTCGCTCGCCGAGCTGGAAACGATAATTCATCAGCGCGCCCATTCCGGTGATCCGGAGTCATGGACGGCGAAATTGTTCGCCAAGGGCATGGACAAGGCGGCGCAGAAGCTCGGCGAGGAAGCGGTCGAGGCTGTGATCGCCGCCATTCGCGGCGACCGGCAGGCCCTCGTTTCGGAAAGCGCCGATCTTCTATATCATTGGCTGGTCGTCCTCGCGATCGCGGGCATTCCGCTGCAGGACGTGCTGAAGGAGCTCGAGGGCCGCACCGGCCGCTCGGGCGTCGCTGAAAAGGCGTCCCGGCCCCGGGGCTGACCGCTAAAGACGGATAGAGCATGATGTCGTCCGAAAACCGCTCCACACTTTTCGGCATCATGCTCTAGGAGGGCAGGAGACTCGATGGACCAGCTTGCTCCGACCGAGAAATACTCCCCCTTTCGTTTCTTCTCGGCCGAGCAATGGTCGCAGTTCCGCGCCGACACGCCGCTCACGCTGACCGAGGACGAGATCGACCGGCTGCGTTCGCTCAATGACCCGGTCGACCTCGAAGAGGTCAAGCGCATCTACCTCTCGCTTTCCCGTCTGCTTTCGGCGCATGTCGAGGCGAGCCAGCTGCTGTTCAGGCAGCGCCAGGCCTTCTTCAACGCGCAGGACGTCGTCAAGACGCCGTTCATCATCGGCATCGCCGGCTCGGTCGCCGTCGGCAAATCGACCACCGCTCGCGTGCTTAAGGAATTGCTGGCGCGCTGGCCGTCGAGCCCGAAGGTCGATCTCATCACCACCGACGGCTTCCTCTTGCCGAACGAGATCCTGCGCCGCAACAATCTGATGGAGCGCAAGGGCTTTCCAGAAAGCTACGACGTCGGCGCCCTGCTCCGCTTCCTTTCCGGCATCAAGTCGGCGCAGCGCGATGTCCGGGCCCCGGTCTACTCGCACCTGACCTACGACGTCATTCCGGGCGAGTTCGTCACCATCGACAGGCCGGACATTTTGATCTTCGAAGGCATCAATGTTTTGCAGCCGGGCAAGCTGCCGAAGGACGGCAAGATCGTGCCGTTCCTGTCGGATTTCTTCGACTTCGCCATCTATATCGATGCCGACGAGAAGCTGATTCACCAGTGGTACACCCAGCGCTTCATGCGACTGCGCGAGACTGCCTTCCGCAACCCGGACTCCTTCTTCCACCGCTATTCGCAGCTGTCGGAGGATGCCGCCCGCGCCATCGCCGAGGGCCTGTGGAGCAACATCAACCTGAAGAATTTGCGCGAGAACATCCTGCCGACCAGGGCGCGCGCCGACCTCATCCTGCGCAAAGGCGCCAACCACCTGGTCGAAGAGGTGGCATTGCGGAAACTCTGATCGAATCCGGCGGACCGGCGCCTAAAGCGCATGGCCCTGGCGTCGATTCAGGCGACGCGCTTTCAAATTAGTCTTTGTTCTTAGTCGGCGGCAGCTTCGATAAGGAGCCGGGTCTCAGCAGACCGTAGCGGCCGCCACGGGACGGTTGACGGCTCCGATCGGCATGTTCGGCACGAGGCGACGGTCCGCGGGGATCAGCTTGCGAGCGACGATGTAAATCACAGACACGACGATGACGGCGACATAGCTGTCTATTGCATAGTGCCATGCCAGATAGACCGAGCTGACAGCAACAAAGGCCACGTAGAGCAGAGCGAAGGCGCCGAGGAGGCGGCTGTATTCGCGCACGAACAATGCATTGAGCATTGCAAGGCCGACGTGAACGCTGGGAAACGCCGAGATACCCGTGGCAAAACCGGTCTGCTTGGCCTCATACAGCGACCATAGATACTGCTGGTAGGCGGCCGCGGAGTTGCTTGACCCAGCCCCGCGGGCCAGGAATGCAAGCTGTTCACCAAATCGCGCCGTGTCTCCCGTGACCGCGCCGTAAAATGCCGGACCCGCCGAGAGGAACAGCGCCGCCAGGATGTTCCCGACCAGGATCCAGACTGCCATAAAGCAGGCGAGATAGCGCGTTCGGACCGATGCCACCATGGGCGATGTGGCGACGAAGAACAAGCCGACGAAATTCAGCAGAAACCAGAAGACGTTGTAGTTCCATTCTATTATGGCGCGCACCAGATCACTTTCGGCCACGGAGTAGAGCCAGCGCCACGGATCGGCGCCCAAATGGAGGAAAGCGTCGATGTCCGCGTGCAGGACATCGAATTGAAAACCGCCTTGCCAGGCCGACATTCCGTTTTTCACGGAAGTGAAATTGCCCTGAAAGATCATGAGCGCCATCAGAAGGCACAATCCCGATAGCGAATATGCCAACCGCCCGGTCGAAAACACTCTTTTCGCAACCAAACGTCGCCGGGAATTGAAGCGATGCATAATGAGAATTGCGTCGGCAAGGATTGCTATTGTGGGCAGTGCGAAGCCGTTGAGGGAGATCCAGGACCCGAAATATATCGAGAACGCGAGGCGGTCGGCCGCGCCAATCGCGTTCAGAAAGATCAGCCCGGCCAAAACATAAATGACGATGGCCAGATAGAGGCCCGAATCCCTCCGAACGAGTTGGGCTGCCTCCGTGACGATTGCCCACAGGCCGCGGAGGACCGAATAGCTTTGCGTCATTGCCGAGCCCCAAGCTGCAATAGCTGCCCGTCTTTATGAGGAAAACTTCTAGATTTCGTTAGCTTGCGGGCACCGTTACCCGCCGCAGCGTCAGATTGATACGGCCGCCACTCCTCAACAGCGCCGAGGTCGCTGGGTAGATGCGGTCGACGCCGTGGAAACAGAGGCGTCCCTCCCCGCCAAGCACGACGACATCGCCGCTCTTCAGCCTGAACGACTTGGTGCCGCCTTCGCGCGTGGTGTGACCGACCCGAAACAGGCAGTCGTCGCCGAGCGACACCGAAACGACGGGTGCTGCGAAATCCTGCTCGTCGCGGTCCTGGTGCAGACCCATCTTGGCCTCGCTCGAATAGAAATTGACGAGGCAGGCTTCCGGCGCGTGCGAATAGGCCGACACCTCGCACCACACTTTTATCAGGGCTTCGGGGATCGGCGGCCAGGGCTCGCCTGTCACCGGGTGCATCGGCTGGTAGCGATAGCCGCGCTCGCGGTCGGTCACCCAACCGAGCGTCCCGCAATTGGTCATGCGCACGCTCATTTCCTTGCCTGTGCGCGGCATGGCAGGCACGTAAAGCGGCGCCGCCTGCACGACGCGCCTGATCTCCTCGACCAGCGCTTCCTGCTCCGTGCGCGACAGATAGCCCGGCATATGGCGAACGCCCTTGGGCAGAACGAGCATGGGATTCGATCCGATCAGTCCGTCCGAGCATGCCACCGGCAGAACGGCTTCGCGACCCGAAAGCGGCCGTCGTCGGATCTCGGCCCCTAGTCGCTTTCGACCCGGCCGCGCAGCTTCTTCACCGTCGAGCGCCCGGCCTTGGTCTTGAGGCGCCGCTCGACGGCGCCCTTCGAAGGCTTCGTCTTCTTGCGCGGCGGCGGCGGCGGCTCGGCCGCCTTGGCGACCAGTGCCGTCAACCTGGCTCGCGCGTCGGCGCGATTCTGTTCCTGAGTGCGGAAGCGCCCGGCCTCGATGACGATGACGCCATCCTTGGTTGCGCGCTGGCCGGCGAGCTTGATGGCGCGCTCCCGCACCCGCTCCGACAGGCCCGGCGCATTGGCGGCGTCGAAGCGCAGCTGGACGGCGGTCGCTACCTTGTTGACGTTCTGGCCGCCCGGGCCGGAAGAGCGGATGAAATCCTCGTGCAGGTCGTCCGGATGGATGACCGCGTCACTGGCGATGATGATCCTGTCGTCGGCATTCATGCGCACAGTCATGGCGCGGCGGCGGGAAAAAGAAAAGGCCCGGCCAAAGCCGGGCCCTGGAGGAAGATGTTGGAGCGGCAGCTATTCCGCCGCCTCCTGCAGGCGCGGCGCGGCGCCGCGGATGGCCGCGTCGACATGTGTTTCGAATTTCTCGAAGTTGGCGGCGAACATGTTGACCAGCTTGGAGGCCTGCCGGTCATAGCCCGCCTTGTCGGCCCAGGTCGAGCGCGGATCGAGAATGGCGCCGTCGACGCCCGGCACCGCCACCGGGACCTCGAAGCCGAAATTGGCATCGGTGCGGAATTCGGCGGCATTGAGCGAGCCGTCGAGCGCCGCGCCGAGCAGGGCGCGCGTCACCTTGATCGGCATGCGACGGCCGGTACCATAGGCGCCGCCGGTCCAGCCGGTGTTGACCAGCCAGCAATCGACGCCATGGCCGGCGATCAGCTCGCGCAGCAGATTGCCGTATTCTGACGGATGGCGCGGCATGAAGGGCGCGCCGAAGCAGGTCGAGAAGGTCGCCTCGGGTTCAGTTATGCCCTTTTCGGTTCCGGCGACCTTGGCGGTATAGCCTGAAAGGAAGTGATACATCGCTTGCGCCGGCGTCAGCCGGGCGATCGGCGGCATGACGCCGAAGGCGTCGGCCGTCAGCATGATGATGTTCTTCGGATGGCCGGCGCGGCCGGTCCTCGAGGCATTGGGAATGTAGTCCAGCGGATAGGCGCAGCGCGTGTTCTCGGTGAGGCTGCCGTCGTCGAAGTCCGGCACGCGGGCGGCGTCGAGAATCACATTCTCCAGCACCGTCCCGAAGCGCTGCGTGGTGGCGAATATCTCGGGCTCCGCCTCGGCCGACAGCCTGATCGTCTTGGCGTAGCAGCCGCCTTCGAAGTTGAAGATGCCGTGCGGCCCCCAGCCGTGCTCGTCGTCGCCGATCAGCGTGCGCGATGGATCGGCCGACAGTGTCGTCTTGCCTGTGCCGGAAAGGCCGAAGAAGACGGCCACGTCGCCGGCGGGTCCTTCGTTGGCCGAGCAATGCATCGGCATGACGCCTTTTTGCGGCAGCAGGTAGTTCAGCACGGTGAATACCGATTTCTTCATCTCGCCGGCATAGGACGTGCCGCCGATCAGCACGATCTTGCGGGTGAGGTCGACCGCGATAACCGTCGCCGCGCGGGTGCCGTGGCGGGCCGGGTCGGCGCGGAAGGACGGCAGGTCGATGATCGTCATCTGCGGCACGAAGCGGTCGAGCTCGGCGGCTTGCGGGCGGATCAGGAGATTGCGGATGAACAGCGAGTGCCAGGCGAATTCCGTCACGACGCGAACCGGCAGCTGGAACTCGGCGTCGGCGCCGCCGACGAGATCCTGCACATAGAGATCCTTGGCCGCAGCATGGGCGCGGAAATCGGCGAGGAGCGTCTCGAACTGCGCCGGCGAGATCGCCTTGTTGTTTTCCCACCAGACATGCGGGGCGGTGCTGTCGTCACGCACGACGAACTTGTCCTTCGGCGAGCGTCCGGTGTGCTGGCCGGTCTCGGCAACCAGCGCGCCCTGCGCCGTCAATTTCGCCTCGCCGCGGCGGATCGCTTCCTCATAGAGCTCGGCAGCGCCGAAATTATATCGCACCGTGCCCGTGGTCCTCAGGCCGATCGCGTCAATGGCGCAGTCGGGGTTGCGTTTGCCGGCTTCCGACATCAAATTTCCTCTCCGGATTTTGGCCGCGTCTGACCGGTCATTGCCGGAACGCGCAAGGGACTAGGTAGGGTGAGAACCAGAAAAGGCGAATGATATCAAATCATTAATCGATTTAAAAATTTTGAAAGTTGTTTAAATCGTTTATATGTGCAAAAAATCACAGAGGTTGCCCAAAGGATTGGCAGGCTTCGTTCGTCCAATCCGGTTATGGGTGCGATCGTGTGTAGCGGCAGGCCGCCCGTGACTTCGGACAAGGCCCGTGCCACATTTTGTACCCAATTTGTCCTGCAAAAGCCCTTTCTCGACGACAGAAGGGACAGCTCATGAGGGAGCCGCTTGAAATGGCAACAATCGCGCTTGTCGACGACGACCGAAATATTTTGACTTCGGTGTCGATCGCGCTCGAATCCGAGGGCTACCGCGTCGAAACCTACACCGACGGCGCGTCGGCACTCGAAGGCCTGGCGGCGCGGCCGCCCAACCTCGCCATCCTCGACATCAAGATGCCGCGCATGGACGGCATGGAGCTGTTGCGCCGGATGCGGCAAAAATCCGACTTGCCGGTGATCTTCCTGACCTCGAAGGACGACGAGATCGACGAATTGTTCGGCCTCAAGATGGGGGCCGACGACTTCATCCGCAAACCGTTCTCGCAGCGCTTGCTCGTCGAGCGGGTGCGCGCGGTGCTGCGCCGCACCAGCGCCCGCGAGGCGGCCGCCAAGGCGCCCAGCCAGCAGGCGCGCTCGCTCGAGCGCGGCCAACTGGTGATGGACCAGGAGCGGCACACCTGCACCTGGAAGGGCGAGCCGGTGACGCTGACGGTAACCGAGTTCCTGATCCTGCATTCGCTTGCGCAGCGCCCCGGCGTGGTAAAAAGCCGTGATGCGCTGATGGACTCGGCCTATGATGAGCAGGTCTATGTCGACGACCGCACCATCGACAGCCACATCAAGCGGCTGCGCAAGAAGTTCAAGGCCGTCGATGACGACTTCGAGATGATCGAAACCCTTTACGGAGTCGGGTACCGGTTTCGGGAAGCTTGATATAGTGAATAGTCAATGGTGAATGGTGGATGGTGCGAGCGGCCCACTGGGCTCTATCTAATCGCCCCATTTTTCCATTCGCCATGCACCATTCACCGGACAGGGACTGCTAGTTGATGGCAGTGGAAGCAGAGCGAGGCAGGCGGGCGGGCGCGGCGAAGCGCCCGTCGCGTATCGTGCCTTCATTCCTGTCGAAGATCACGGTGCCGATGCGCCGCTTCCTCGGCCACCACATCTTCTCCAGCCTGACGCGGCGCATCCTGTTTCTCAACCTGGCCGGCCTTGCCGTGCTGGTCACGGGCATCCTCTACCTCAACACCTTCCGCGACGGGCTGATCGACGCCCGCGTCGAAAGCCTGATGACGCAAGGCGAGATCATCGCTGGCGCCATCGCGGCCTCGGCGACGGTCGAGACCGACTCGATCAGCATCGATCCGGAAAAGCTGCTCGAGCTGCAGGCCGGCGAAAGCCTGGGGCCAGGCTCGGACCAGCTCGACAATCTCGACTTCCCGATCAATCCCGAGCGCGTGGCGCCGGTGCTGCGGCGGCTGATCTCGCCGACCCGCACGCGCGCCCGCATCTACGACCGCGACGCGAACCTGCTGCTCGATTCGCGGCATCTCTATTCGCGCGGCCAGATCCTGCGCTACGACCTCCCGCCTGTCGACGACGAGCAGCCCGGCCTTTTGGAGCGCGTCGAGAAATTCGTCTTCGACTTCTTCCGCAACAAGGACCTGCCCGTCTATCACGAACAGCCCGGCGGCAATGGCGCGGCCTTCCCCGAAGTGGTCAAGGCGCTGACCGGCAGTCCCTCGACCATCGTGCGGGTAAGCGAGCAGGGCGAACAGATCGTCTCGGTAGCGGTGCCGATCCAGCGCTTCCGCGCCGTGCTCGGGGTCTTGATGCTGTCCACCGAAGGCGGCGACATCGACAAGATCGTCGCGGCCGAACGCAAGGCGATCCTGCGCGTGTTCGGCATCGCGGCGCTCGTCACGGCCATCCTCTCGCTGCTGTTGGCCTCCACGATCGCCAATCCGCTGCGGCGGCTGTCGGCTGCCGCCGTACGGGTGCGGCGCGGCGTCAAGAACCGCGAGGAGATCCCTGACTTCTCCGACCGTCAGGACGAGATCGGCAATCTGTCGATCGCGGTGCGCGACATGACAAACGCGCTCTATGCGCGCATCGAGGCGATCGAAAGCTTCGCTGCCGATGTCTCGCACGAGCTCAAGAATCCGCTGACCTCGCTGCGCAGCGCGGTCGAAACGCTGCCTCTGGCCAAGAACGACACCTCACGCGAGCGTTTGATGGAAATCATCCAGCACGACGTGAAGCGGCTCGACCGGCTGATCACCGACATTTCCGATGCCTCGCGGCTCGATGCCGAATTGGCGCGCGAGGATGCCTCGACGGTCGACCTGAAGAAGTTCATCACCGATCTTGTCGCGGTCTCGCGCGAGACGACGCGCAACAAGAAGTCGGTCGAGATCGAGCTCAAGGTCGCCAAGCTGCCGCAGGGCGTCAAAGCCTATGTCGTCGTCGGCCATGATCTGAGGATCGGCCAGGTCATCACCAACCTGATCGAGAACGCGCGTTCCTTCGTTCCCGAGGAACACGGCCATATCACCATCTCGCTGGCGCGCGCCGGCAAGTTCAACATCGTCACCGTCGACGACAACGGTCCGGGCATCAGAGCCGAAAAGATCGATCGCATCTTCGAGCGCTTCTATACCGACCGGCCCGCCGGTGAGGCCTTCGGCCAGAACTCCGGCCTGGGCCTGTCGATCAGCCGCCAGATCGTCGAAGCGCATGGCGGCACGCTGACGGCGGAAAACATCCCCGGCACCAAGCCGGGCGAGATCAAGGGCGCGCGCTTCGTGGTGACCCTGCCGGCCGAAGGCTGATCTCCGTTCCCAGACAGAAACGATCATGTCCGATCTTGCCGTGAAGCCCGAAAATATCCACGCAACGGCGATCCTGATCGGCGATCGCGGCGTCCTCATCACCGGGCCGTCCGGCGCCGGCAAGACGACGCTGGCGCTGACGCTCATCGATCATTGCCGGGTGCGCGGGCTGTTTTCGCGACTGATCGGCGACGACAGGCTGCTTGCCGCCCCGCGTCACGGGCGGCTGGTCTGCCGGGCGCCGGCCATCATCGCCGGTCTCGCCGAAGTGCCCGGCTTCATTCCGAGCCCGCTGCCGTTCGAGCCGGGCGGCGTGATCGACCTGCACGTCCGGCTGGTGCCGAAAGAGGAAATGGCCCGCTTCCAGGAAGAAATCAGCGAGCCGGTCGCGGGCTGCCTGGTGCCGCGCATCGATCTTGCGGAGCGCAATGTTGTCACAGGCGTGCCGGCCGTGATGGCGCGGCTGTCGATAGCGCCTTTTTCATGATCCGGGTCCGGATTTTTTGCTGCAATGCGTCAAAATGGACCGGGCCGTCGCAATTTTGGGCTTGTCAACCGGCCGTGCGTCGACAAGATAGCGCTCCCGCCGCCTGGAATGGTTGGCGAACATAAAATACGCCAGTAAAGCGGCGATGACGGGAGCCACCAAAGAATGATCGGACTCGTGCTCGTGACGCACGGTCAACTCGCCACCGAGTTCCGGCATGCCGTCGAACACGTGGTGGGGCCACAGGACAATTTCGAAACGGTCGCGATCGGCGCCGACGACGACATGGAGAAACGCCGGGCCGACATCGTCGACGCGGTGGCACGCGTCGACACCGGGGCCGGCGTCATCGTGCTCACCGACATGTTCGGCGGCACGCCTTCCAACCTCGCCATCTCGGTGATGGAATCGGGCCGCACCGAGGTCATCGCCGGCATGAACCTGCCGATGCTGATCAAGCTCTCCTCGGTCCGCAAGGGCGACAACATGGCCGCCGCGCTCGACGAGGCGCAGGCCGCAGGGCGCAAGTACATCAACGTCGCCAGCCAGCTTCTGAGCAGCAAATGAACGCCCATGCGCCGGAAAAAGACGAGGTTGTGCGTGAGTTCCCGATCGTCAACCAGCGCGGCCTGCATGCCCGCGCCTCGGCCAAGTTCGTCCAGGTCGCCAGCGGCTTCGACGCAACCATCCATGTCGAGAAGGACGGCGTGAAGGTCGGCGGCACCTCGATCATGGGCCTGATGATGCTGGCGGCAAGCCCCGGCTACTCGATCCGCGTCACCGCCACCGGTCCGCAAGCCGGTCCGGCCATGGACGCGCTGGAGCAATTGGTCGCCTCGCGCTTCGGCGAGGAAATCTGAAGGCCGCCGATCGCTGCTCGCATTGTCTCGAAAGACATGCACGAATAAAGATTTCTTTATATCCCATTGTCGTTTGGCAGCCGATCTGCTAGTCAGGCCGGCAATCCGCGCCCTCCATGCGCCGTCCCGGCGCCGGCGCGCTTTTGAAGACAATCACACCGGAGCACTGCCATGACGGGTAGCAAGGACTATGTGGTCGCCGACATTTCGCTTGCCGGCTGGGGCCGCAAGGAGATCGAGATCGCCGAAACCGAGATGCCGGGCCTGATGGCCTGCCGCGAGGAATTCGGCGACAAGAAGCCGCTCAAGGGCGCGCGCATCACCGGCTCGCTGCATATGACGATCCAGACCGCGGTGCTGATCGAGACGCTGAGAGCGCTGGGCGCCGATATACGCTGGGCCTCCTGCAACATCTTCTCCACCCAGGATCACGCCGCCGCGGCGATCGCCGAGGCCGGCATTCCGGTCTTCGCCATCAAGGGCGAGTCGCTGGAGGACTACTGGGATTACACCGACCGGATCTTCCAGTGGGCCGACGGCGGCACGTCCAACATGATCCTCGACGACGGCGGCGACGCCACCATGTACATCCTGCTCGGCGCGCGCGCCGAGGCGGGTGAGGACGTGCTGTCCAGTCCCGGCAGCGAAGAGGAAGAGATCCTGTTCGCCCAGATCAAGAAGCGCATGAAGGCTTCGCCGGGCTTCTTCGCCAAGCAGAAGGAAGCGATCCGCGGCGTCACCGAGGAGACGACCACCGGCGTCAACCGCCTCTACCAGCTGCAGAAGAAAGGCCTGCTGCCCTTCCCGGCGATCAACGTCAACGACTCCGTCACCAAGTCGAAGTTCGACAATAAATACGGCTGCAAGGAATCGCTGGTCGACGGCATCCGCCGCGGCACCGACACGATGATGGCCGGCAAGGTCGCGGTCGTCTGCGGCTATGGCGACGTCGGCAAGGGCTCGTCGGCCTCGCTGCGCGGCGCCGGCGCTCGCGTCAAGGTGACCGAGGTAGACCCGATCTGCGCGCTGCAGGCGGCGATGGACGGCTACGAAGTGGTCACGCTGGAAGACGCAGCCCCCACCGCCGACATCGTCATCACCACCACCGGCAACAAGGACGTCGTCACGCTCGACCATATGCGGGCGATGAAGGACATGGTGATCGTCGGCAACATCGGCCACTTCGACAACGAGATCCAGGTGGCGTCTCTGCGCAACCTGAAATGGACCAACGTCAAGCCGCAGGTGGACATGATCACCTTCCCGGACGGCAAGCGGATGATCCTTCTGTCCGAAGGCCGCCTGCTCAACCTGGGCAACGCCACGGGCCATCCGAGCTTCGTCATGTCGGCTTCGTTCACCAACCAGGTGCTGGCTCAGATCGAGCTCTTCACCAAGCACGGCCAGTACCAGAACCAGGTCTATGTGCTGCCCAAGCACCTCGATGAGAAGGTGGCGCGGCTGCATCTCGACAAGCTTGGCGCGCGCCTCACCGAGCTCTCTTCCGAGCAGGCGGCCTATATCGGCGTGACGCCGCAGGGCCCGTTCAAGCCTGAGCACTACCGCTATTAACCAAAACGAAAATATCTACAACATATTGAAGCCGGGTGTTGACTTTCTGCCCGGCTTCATTTTTTGCACCTGTGATTCTTCACGCCGATTCCGGCAGGCGTTATTGTTGTGATTCGCGGTCCGGGGACAGTTGGGCCGGGGACGCATTCAGGGCGGTCTTGCATTCAAGCGGCGAAGAGGACCAAGACATGCCGGGGGATAACCCGCCACGCGCGGGAAAGGCCGTTTCCGGCGGCCACGAGGATTCGATCACGACCGGCTCCGCCGCGGCGGGCGGAGCTCTCTCATGGCGTGCCGGCGCCCGTCTCGGCACGCTCCTTGCCACCGCCATGTCTGCCGCCCCATTGCTTAGCGTTGCGGCGCATGCCGATACCGGCGTGGCCGCGGCGGTCAGCACGGTCGAGGTGATGCAACTTGCGATGTTTGCCGGCGTCATGGGGGCAGCCCTTGTCTCGGCCATCTTCCTGATCCGCGAGCGGGCACGGACGGCGTCGCAAAATGTCCAGCTCAGGGCGCGAATCGCCGACGTCAACGCGGCCCTGCAGCGCTCCGAGGCGCTGCTCAATTTGCGCGACCAGCGCGTCGTCGTGTGGAGTTCCGAGATCAAGAAACCGGAGCTGATCGGCAGCCTGCCGCTCGAAAGCGGCGCACCGGACGAGCGGTCCGCCTTCCTCGCTTTCGGCCGCTGGCTGATGCCGCGCTCCGCCGCGGCGCTCGAGAACGCCATAGCGGCGCTGCGCGACCAAGCGAAAACTTTCGATCTCGTCATCGAAACGCAAGCGGGCATGCCGCTGGAGGTGCATGGCCGCAAGAGCGCCGCGCATGTCTTGGTCCGCTTCATATCGCTGTCGGAAAGGCTGCGCAGCCAGGCCCGGCTGAAGGTCGAGAATCAGCGGCTCAGCGCCGACTACGATACCATGCTCGGCTTGCTCGACGCGCTGAAGATGCCGACATGGCTGCGGGCGGCCGACGGGCGGCTGAAATGGGTCAACCGCGCCTATGCCGAGGCGGTCGAAGCGGAAAGCGCGGAGGCCGCCGTGCGCGAAGCCAAGGAGTTCCTCGGCGGACAGGCGCGCGAGCAGATTGCCGAACAGCACAAGTCGCGCCCCGTCTTCGAGCAGACATTGTCGACGGTCATCGAGGGTGATCGCCACATGTTTTCGGTCACCGACTTTGCGAGCGCCGACGGCTCGGCGGGGCTCGCCTGCGACATCAGCGCGATCGAGACGATCCGCGCCGAATATGAGCGCACCGTGCGCAGCCATGCCGACACGCTCGACCAGCTCAACACGGCGGTGGCGATCTTCGATACCGACGAAAACCTGCGCTTTTTCAACCAGGCATTCCAGAAACTGTGGGGCCTGGACGGCGGCTTTCTGCACAGCGCCCCCTCCAACGCGCTGCTGCTCGACCGGCTGCGCAGCGAAGGCAAGATCGCCGAACAGCCGGAATGGCGGCGCTGGAAGGAGAACCTGCTCGGCGCCTATCGCGCCGTCGAATCGCAGGAGCATTGGTGGCACCTGCCGGACGGCAAGACGATCCGCGTGGTGGCCAACCCGCAGCCCAAGGGCGGCGTCACCTGGGTGTTCGAGAATCTGACCGAGAAGATGGACCTCGAAAGCCGCTACCAGACCGCCGTGCGTGTGCAAGGCGAGACGCTGGACAATCTGGCGGAGGGCGTGGCGGTGTTCGGCCCGGACGGACGGCTGCGCCTGTCCAACCCCGCCTTTATCGCGCTGTGGGGGCTGGCGCCGGACGCGATCAAGGCTAACGTGCATGTCTCGGCGATCCGCGATCTTTGCGATCAACGCGCGGCAGACAGTCCGTGGGGCGGCTTCGTCGCCGCCATCACCGGCTTCGACGACGAACGCCGCGACCGCCACGGCCAGGCGGAACTCGTCAACGGCACGGTGCTGAGCTATGCCGTGATCCACCTGCCCAACGGGCAAGTGATGATGACCTTTGTCGACGTCACCGACACCGTCAATGTCGAGCGGGCGCTGAAGGACAGGAACGAGGCGCTGGAGAAGTCAGACCAGTTGAAGAACGAGTTCGTGCAGCACGTCTCCTACGAACTGCGCTCGCCGCTGACCAACATCATCGGCTTCACCGAACTGCTGTCGCTGCCGACGACGGGACCGCTGACGCCGAAGCAGCGCGAATATGTCGAGCATGTCGGCTCGTCGTCCTCGGTCCTGCTCACCATCGTCAACGACATACTGGATCTCGCGACGGTCGATGCCGGCATCATGCAGCTCGACATTTCCGAGATGAGCATCGACAGGACGATCGCTGCGGCCGCCGAGCTGGTCGCGGACCGGCTGGAGGAGCATCAGATCAAGCTCAAGGTCGACGCTGCATCGGCGCCGAAGAGCTTCCACGGCGACGAGATCCGGGTCCGCCAGATCCTCTACAATCTCTTGAGCAATGCCGCAAATTATGCGCCAGCGGCGAGCACGATCACGCTCGCTTGCCGTCAAATGGCAGACGGCGTCGAATTCTCGGTGCATGACGACGGGCCGGGCATGCCGCCGGACGTGCTGGAATCGGTCTTCCGACGCTTCGAGCCGCGCGCCAATGGCGGCCGCCGACGCGGCGCCGGGTTGGGACTGTCGATCGTCAAGAGCTTCGTCGAATTGCACGGCGGAACGGTGCGTATAGAGACCGGAGCGGACAAGGGCACGACCGTGATCTGCACCTTCCCGGAGACGCCCTCCGGCGGCATCCGCGAAGCGGCCGAGTAACGCGCTTTGGCAGAAACGGTGTTGGAACGATTTCTGGCCGACGAGGCGGCGACCGCGAGGCTTGGCGAAGACCTTGCCATGGCGCTGCGGGCTGGCGACGCGATTGCGCTGAAAGGCGATCTCGGCGCCGGCAAGTCGACGCTCGCCCGCGCGCTCATCCGGGCGCTTGCCGACGACGCCGGCCTCGAAGTGCCGAGCCCGACCTTCACGCTGGTGCAGAGCTACGAGACGCGGATACCCGTGCACCATTTCGACCTCTACCGCCTGTCCTCGCCGGACGAGCTCGACGAGCTCGGCCTCGACGACGCGCTGGCGCAGGGCGCGGCACTGATCGAATGGCCGGACCGAGCCGGCGACCAGCTGCCGGCAAATGCGCTCCAGGTCGAGCTTATCGAGCAGGGCGCGGGCCGGTCGGCAAGGATCTCCGGACAGGGAGCCGCCTTCGAGCGCGCGGCGCGCTCGCTGGCGATGCGTGATTTCCTGGCCTCGGCCGGCTGGGGCGAAGCGAGCCGCCGTCATTTCGTCGGCGACGCGTCCGCCCGTTCCTACGAGATCGCCTCGCTTCCCGGCGGGGCGCCGCGGGTGCTGATGAACTCGCCGCGCCTGGTGCTCGGACCGCCGGTGCGCGACGGCAAGCCTTACGCCGTGATCGCTCACACCGCACAGTCGGTCGCCGCCTTCGTCGCCATCGACCGGGCGCTTCTCGCCGCCGGCGTCAGCGTGCCGCTTATCCATGCGCAGGACCTCGATCAGGGCTTTCTGCTGCTCGAACATCTCGGCTCGGAAGGATTTTTGGGCGGCGACGGCCAGCCGATCGTCGAGCGCTATGAGGCAGCGGCGGAGCTGCTCGCCATGATGCATGGCAAGGCCTGGCCGGACCGCATGGAGGCCGCGCCGGGCGTATACCACGGCGTTCCGCCCTTTGACCGCGAGGCGATGCTGATCGAGGCCGACCTTCTGGTCGATTGGTATGTGCCGATGGTCACCGGCGAGCCGGCAAGCGATGCATTGCGGGCCGGCTATCATAACGCATGGAATGCGGTGCTCGACCGGCTCGAGGGCCAGGAATACACGCTGATGCTGCGCGACTTCCATTCGCCCAACATCATCTGGCGGGCAGAGCGTTCCGGCCTCGATCGGCTCGGCATCGTCGACGTGCAGGACGCGCTGATCGGCCCGGCGGCTTACGACGTCGCCTCTTTGGCCATGGATGCGCGTGTCACCGTCTCGACCGAGATCGAGCGGCGGACGGTCGAAGCCTATGTCGCGGCGCGGCGTTCGGCCGGCGCCTTCGACGAAGCCGGCTTCGCCGAGGCCTATGCGATCATGGCGGCGCAGCGCAATTCGAAGATCCTGGGCATCTTCGTGCGGCTCGAAAAGCGCGACGGCAAGCCCTACTATCTGAAGCACCTGCCGCGCATTCGCGACTATCTGAGGCGGGCGCTGGCGCACCCGGCGCTTGCCGGCCTGAAGGAATTTTACATGGCCCACGGCCTGCTCGAGGAGCGCTCGCCATGAAGCCGAAGACCGCGATGGTGCTTGCGGCCGGTCTCGGCAAGCGCATGCGGCCGATCACCGACACGATGCCGAAGCCGCTGGTGAAGATCGCCGGCAAGGCCTTGCTCGACTGGGGGTTGGACAGCCTGGAAGCCGCCGGCGTCGCCAGCGCCGTCGTCAACGTTCACTACCTGCCGGAGCAGATCATCGCCCATGTCGCCGGCCGCCGGGCGCCGAAGATCGACATTTCCGACGAGCGCGCGGGCCTGCTGGACTCGGCCGGCGGCATCGTCAAGGCGCTGCCGTTCCTGGGGGGCGAGCCTTTCTACATCATCAATGCCGATACGTTCTGGATCGACAGCGGCGAGCCCAGCCTCGAGCGCCTCGCCCTTGCATGGGACGCCGCTAGAATGGATATTCTGCTGATGCTCACCGATCTCGACTCAGCGATCGGACACTGCGTCGGCACCGACTTCCTCGTGGCGCCGGACGGCGCGCTGCACCGGTCCAAAGGCGACCCTGCCGGCTTGATTTATGCCGGTGCCGCGATCATCCATCCGCGCATCTTCAAGGATGCGCCCGAAGGCCCGCATTCGATCAACGCCTATTTCGACAAGGCAATCGCCGCCGGCCGCCTGTTCGGCATGAAGATGAGAGGCCGCTGGATCACCGTCGGGACGCCGGATGCCATTCCGGCGGCCGAAGCGGCGGTCACCGGCGCGCCCGCGACCGCATCGGCCCAAAAATCGGGTCCGATTTTTGGAAAGCACGATGCGTAGACTCAAAGAGTTAGATCGTCGTTTGTGCGCCCAAACGGGCGCACAAAGATCTAATGCGGTATGAGCGGCTCGCGCCGCGTCTTTTCCATCCCGTCCGGAGCGCCGTTCCTGCCGACGCTGGCGGAGGCGTTGCTCGAAGGCCGCCTGATCCCAACCTTCCGCTTCGACGGCGAGCCGCTGGCGCTGGCTGACGCGACTATCTATGTGCCGACGCGGCGCGCGGCGCGCGCCCTGCGCGGCGCCTTCGTCGACATCCTCGGCAGACGCTCGGCCATCTTGCCGACGGTGCGGCCGCTCGGCGAGTTCGACGAGGACGAGGCCGCCTTTGACGCCGAGGCGGCACCGGCAATAGACCTCGCACCGCCGATCGCCGCGCAGGAAAGGCTGCTGTTGCTGGCGCCGCTGGTGCGCGCCTGGAAGGAAAGCCTGCCGGCGCACGTCAGGGCGCGCTTCAACGAGGAGTTCGTTGTGCCGACCTCGGCCGCCGACGCCATTTGGCTTTCGCGCGACCTTGCCCGGCTGATGGACGAGATCGAGACCGAGGGAACGGATTGGGCGAAGCTCGCCACGCTGGTCACCGGCAACCTTGCGGGCTGGTGGCAGGTGACGCTCGATTTCCTCGGCATCGTCACCGACAACTGGCCGGAGTTGCTCAAAGAGCGTGACCGCTCTAATCCGGCCGCGCACCGCAGCGCGCTGATCCGGCTGGAAGCGGCGCGGCTGAAGCGCAGTCCGCCGACCGGACCGGTGATCGCCGCCGGTTCGACCGGCTCCATTCCAGCCACGGCCGAGTTGCTTGCCGTGATCGCCGGCTTGCCGAACGGCGCCGTCGTGCTGCCCGGGCTCGACCGTGAGCTCGACGACGCGTCCTTCGCGGCGATAACCGCGCCCGGCGCGCGGCCGGCAACACTTGGTCACCCACAATACGGCCTCGCCAAGCTGATCGGCAGCATTGGCATTGAGCGCCGCGATGTCGAGGAGATCGGCGCTGCATCACGACCGCTCGCATTACGCGCCGCCCTTGTCGGCGAGGCGCTGCGGCCGGCCGAGACCACCGAGCTTTGGACGGAGTCGCGGCCGCGTTTCTCGGTCAATGATGTCGAGCAGGCGCTGGCCGGCGTGACGCTGGTCGAGGCTGCAAATGAGCGCGACGAGGCGGCAGCGATTGCCATTGCGCTTAAGCGCGCAGTGGAAATGCCGGGCAAGCGCGCGGCACTCGTCACCGGCGACCGCGCCCTGGCGCGACGCGTCTCGGCCGAGCTGCTACGCTTCGGCGTCGTCGCTGACGATTCCGGCGGCACGCCGCTAGCCAACACGCCGGCCGCCAGCCTGCTCAGGCTGGCGCTAGGCGCAGCATTCCGGCCAGGCGATCCGGTGGGTCTATTGTCGCTGCTCAAGCATCCGCTGCTTGGCCTCGGTCTCGAACGCCAGAGCGTGCGCAAGGCTGCCGAGCTGATCGAGCTGGTGGCGCTGCGCGGCGGCACCGGCCGGCCGGACGTCGCTTCCCTCGACGCGCTTTTCGAGACGCGGCTCGCGGGCCTTGGCGGCGACAGCCGTCAGCCCTTCTGGTTCCAGCGCCTCACGGTACGCGGTATCGAAGAGGCGCGGGCAGTGCTCAATCGCCTCACCGATGCGCTATCCCCGCTCACTGCGATGCGCGGCGAGAAGGATGCCGATATCGCGACATTGACGCGGGCGAGCGTCGTGGCGTTAGAAGGTCTCGGCCGCGCGGCCGATGACAGCCTGACCAGCCTCTATGCCGGCGACGCCGGCGAGAAGCTCGCCGCGCTTCTGCGCGGGCTGGTTGCCGTGTCATCGCCGTTTATGATCGGTGCGGGCGAATGGCCCGACGTGATGGAGGCGCTGATCGCGCCGGAAACGGTCAAGCCGGCGCAAGGCACCGACCGCAACATCGCCATCTGGGGAGCGCTGGAAGCTCGCCTGCAAAGCGTCGACACGCTGGTCATCGGCGGCCTCAATGAAGGGGTCTGGCCGCGCAAGCCCGAGAGCGACCGGTTCATGTCGCGGCTGATGAAGACCGGCATCGATCTCGAGCCGCCGGAGCGGCGCATCGGCCTTGCCGCGCATGATTTCCAGATTGCGATGGGTACTGAAACGGTGGTGCTGACGCGCTCGGCCCGATCCGGCGACGCGCCGGCGGTGCCGTCGCGCTGGTTGCAGCGCATCGTCACCTTCATCGGCAAGGACCAGGCGACGGCAGTTCGCCGGCGCGGCGACGCGCTGCTTGTCTGGGCGCGCGCGCTCGATGCCGGCGACAGGAAGGATTTCGCGTCCCGCCCACAGCCGAAGCCGCCGCTGCACCTGCGGCCACAGCATTTCTCGGTCACCGAGATCGAGACGCTGCGCCGCGACCCCTATGCGATCTATGCCAGGCGGATTCTCGGCCTAATGCCGCTCGACCCGGTGATCCGCGACCCCGGTGCTGCCGAACGCGGCACGCTGTTCCACGAAATCCTGCATTTGTTTTCGCGAAGGGTGGAAGATCCGAGGGCGCCGGGCGCGCTGGCAGCCCTCATCGAGGCCGGTCGCGCGTGCTTTGCCGACGCGGCACTTCCGCCCGATATCGAGGCGGTGTGGTGGCCGCGCTTCGAAAAGCTCGCGGAAAACATCATCGAATGGGAGCATACCCGCGCCGACGCCGTCGCCCGGCGCTATGCCGAGGAACGCGCCGAAAAGACCGTTGTCGGCCGCACCGGCATCACGCTTTCGGGCTATGCCGACCGGGTCGACCTTCTCGCAGTCGGCATGGCCGACATCCTCGACTACAAGACCGGTTCCTCGCCTTCGAAGGCGCAGGCGCATACGCTTCTGTCGCCGCAGCTGGCACTCGAGGGCGCGCTTCTTCGGCGGGGCGCCTTCAAGGAGCTCGGCATCTGCGAGCCCTCGCAGCTTGCCTTCGTGCGGCTGAAGCCGAACGGCGAGGTGTTCGAGGAATCGATCCTCGAATACAACCGCAAGCCGAAGACCGCCAACGAGCTTGCCGAGGAAGCGTGGGCGCGGCTGGAAAGGCTGCTGTTCCACTATGCTGACCCGACCACCGGCTATCTGTCACGCGCGCTGCCGTTCCGCGAAGGCGAGGCCGATGGCGACTACGACCATCTGGCGCGCGTGCTGGAATGGTCGGCCGGCGGCGCAAGCGAGGACGAGGCGGAAGGATGAGATATCCGATCCCCTCCGACACCGCCGCCAGCCAGGCGCGCGCTTCCGATCCGCAAAATTCCGCCTGGGTCTCGGCCAATGCCGGCTCGGGCAAGACCCATGTGCTGGCGCAACGCGTCATCCGGCTTCTGCTCAACGGCACCGATCCGTCGAAGATCCTGTGCCTGACCTACACGCGCGCCGCCGCCGCCAACATGTCGAACCGCGTGTTCTCGACGCTGTCGGAATGGACGGCGCTTCCCGACGCCGAGCTCGCGACACGGATAGCCGCGCTCGACGGGCGGGCGGCCGATCGCGATACGATGCGACGCGCGCGCCGATTGTTTGCCGAGGCGCTGGAAACGCCGGACGGCCTGAAAATTCAGACCATCCACGCCTTCTGCGAATCGGTGCTGCATCAGTTCCCGCTGGA
This sequence comes from Mesorhizobium sp. WSM4989, assembly GCF_029625795.1. Classification (NCBI taxonomy): domain Bacteria; kingdom Pseudomonadati; phylum Pseudomonadota; class Alphaproteobacteria; order Hyphomicrobiales; family Phyllobacteriaceae; genus Mesorhizobium; species Mesorhizobium sp. WSM4989. The sequence goes on from NZ_JARTVN010000001.1 coordinate 2,162,147, forward strand.
AGCCAACATCCCGGCGCATTTCGAGATGCTCGACCCGCAGATGGAGGCCTCGCTTTTCGCGGATGCGCGACGCGACATGATCTCGGGTGCCGGCGCCGGTGTCGAAGGCCTGGCGGAAGCCTTTGCCACGGTGCTGGAGCGCGGCGGCGAATTCGGGCTCGACATGCTGCTCTCCGAGATCGTCGGCAAGCGCGACGAACTGCGCGCCTTTATCGAAAAGCTGGGCAGGGACCGGGAATTCCGGCTGCTGTTCGCCGAATTCGGCTTCAAACCCGGACAGACGGCAGCCGGCATTGCCGCTTCGGTCTGGCCGCTGCCGGGCTTTGCGCCGAGCCATTTCGCTGAATTCGCGGGCGCCGCCGAAGCCGCCGACGCGCGGCAGGTGCTGAACAACGTGCTGCCCTATGCGCAGACCGCTTTTGCCGAAGCCGATCCTATCAGGCGACTGCGACTGCTCGCCAAGGCATTTCTGCGCTCCGATGGCGACCCTTACGATCCACCGAAGATCTTCAAGAAAGCGCTGGTGGACAGGCTGCCCGACCTGCCCGAGCGCTATCTCGCGGCGGCCAAGGCGATCCTCGATGTATCGGACCGGCTGGGGCTGTTCCGCATGCTCGAAGGCACGGCCGCTGCGCTCACCGTCGCCGGCTGGCTGATCGCCCGCTACGAGCAGCTGAAGCGAAGCCGCGGTTTCCTCGACTTCAACGATTTGATCACCCGCACGGTCAGCCTGCTGTCGCGGCCCGATGCCGGGCCGTGGGTGCAGTTCAAGCTCGACCAGGGCATCGACCATATCCTGCTCGACGAGGCGCAGGACACCAGTCCCGACCAGTGGGAAGTGGTGAAGAAGCTGACGGAAGAATTCTTCGCCGGGTTCGGCCAGCGAGAGACGGTGCGGCGCACGGTGTTCGCCGTCGGCGACGAGAAACAGTCGATCTACTCCTTCCAAGGCGCGGCGCCCGATTCCTTTGCCGAAAGCCGGCTTTTGTTTGCCGGGCGGGTGCGCGACGCGGAGGCTTCGTTTGCCGACCTGAAGCTCACCTGGTCGTTCCGCTCGAGCGACGACGTGCTTGCCGCCGTCGACCGCGTCTTCGCCGAGCCAGGCGTGCGACGCGGCATCAGCCACGATCCCGATCCGCTCAGCCACAAGGCGATCCGCACCGATGCGCCGGGCTATGTCGAGGTGTGGCCCTCGATCGGCGCCGAAATGGTCGAAGAGCCCGACGACTGGACCTTGCCGGTCAACCACGCCAGCGCGCCCGCCGTGCGCGTGGCCGAACATGTGGCAACGACGATCCAGAACTGGCTGCGCAACGGCGAGGCCATCGAAGGCAAAGGCCGCAAGCTGACCGCCGGCGACATCCTGGTGCTGGTGCGCAAGCGCGATCGCTTCGTGCACGCGCTGTCGCGCAGCCTCAAGAACCGGCAGATCCCGGTTGCCGGCGCGGACAGGCTGAGCCTTCCCGGCCATATCGCCGTGCAGGACCTGATCGCGCTCGGCCATTTTTTGATTCAGCCGGAGGACGACTTGTCCCTGGCCGCCGTGCTGCGCAGCCCGATCTTCGAGGTTTCCGAGGAGACGTTGCTCACGCTCGCTGGCGAGCGGCCAAAGGGCCAGTCGCTGATCGCCTCGCTCCGGCAGCATGCCGGCGGAGACGAGGTCTTGGCCGCCGTTGTTAGCCGGCTCGATGGCTGGGCGACTGAGGTGGCGTTCAAGCCGGTGTTTGAATTCTATGCCGCCGCGCTTTCGCGTGACGGCCTGCGCCGCAAGATGACGGCCCGGCTCGGGCCGGAAGCCGGCGACATCCTCGACGAGTTCCTGAGTTTCTGCCTGGCTGAGGAACGTACCGGCCTGCCGGGGCTGGAATCCTTCCTCTCGACGCTGGAAAACAGCGGGCCGGAGATCAAGCGCGAGATGGACCAGACCCGCAACGAGGTGCGCGTCATGACCGTGCACGCCGCCAAGGGCCTGGAGGCGCCGGTCGTCTTCCTGGTCGACGGCGGCTCGGCGCCGTTCAGCGACCAGCACCTGCCGCGGCTGATGGCCTTCGAAAGCTCGGGCGCTGATTGGAAGGGCAAGGGCTATCTCTGGCGCTCGGCGAGTGACGTCGTCAACGGCGTTTCGAAAGCGGCCTCGGCGCGGGCGCGCGCGCTTGCCGACGACGAATACCGGCGGCTGCTCTATGTCGGCATGACGCGCGCCGAGGACCGGCTGATCGTCTGCGGCTATCACGGCAAGCGCGCGCCGAGCACCGGCACCTGGCATTCGATTGTCAGCCGGGCACTGCTGGGTGCGCCGGAAAGCGCTGAGCGGCGGCATCCGGCGACACCCGACGTGGCGGTGCATCGCTTCCATATGACCAAGCTGCCGCCGATGGCGCTCAATCAGGCTGAGGAGACGATACTGTTCGATCATGCCGCGCCGCTGCCGGACGGCCTGTTCCGGCCGCTCCCGCCCTATGAGGACTTGCCGCGGCCGCTCTCGCCTTCAGGCGCCTCGGCGCTGATCGACGAAGCGACGGAAAGCTTGCCCGACACGCGCTCGCCGGTGCTCGCTGCGGAAACCGAACCCGGCTTTGCGGTGATGCGCGGGCTGGCACTGCACAAATTGCTACAGATGCTGCCCGGCATCGCCGAGGACGAGAGGCGGAGCGCGGCCGAGCGCTATCTAGCGCGCGCCGGCGCCGACTGGCCGGCCGAAGAGCGCGACACGGCGCTGGAAGCCGTGCTTTCCATCCTGTCCGACAGAAGCTTCGGGGCGCTGTTCTCGCCGTCCTCGCGGGCGGAAGTCGCCGTCATGGGCGGCCTGGAGGTAAGGGGCAGGCTGCGCTCGATCTCCGGCAAGATCGATCGGCTGGCCGTCACCGCGGAAACGGTCTCGATCGTCGACTACAAGACCAACCGGCCGGCGCCGGCCAGCCTGGCCGAAGTGCCGCCGGCCTATGTCCTGCAGCTTGCGCTCTACCGCGCGCTGCTTCAGCCGCTCTATCCGGGCCGCACGGTGACGGCCGCGCTGCTGTTCACCGAGGCGCCGCGCCTGATCGAGCTGCCGGCAGCGGCCATGGACGGTGCCCTTGCCCGACTCACGGGAGCGTGACACAAGAACTGCTTGAACATCGCCACCACAGCCACCACATTTGGTGCAACCCGAGTTTTCGAAAGGATTTCAGCATGGCCACCGTCAAGGTCGACAAGGGCAATTTCCAGGCCGATGTGCTCAATGCCAAGGAGCCGGTTGTGGTGGATTTCTGGGCCGAGTGGTGCGGTCCGTGCAAGATGATCGCCCCGGCTTTGGAAGACATCGCCAAGGAGCTCGGCTCGAAGGTGAAGGTCGCCAAGCTCAACATCGACGAGAATCCCGAGTTGGCCGCCCAGTACGGCGTGCGCTCGATCCCGACGCTGATGATCTTCAAGGGCGGCGAAGTGGCCGACATGAAGGTGGGTGCGGCGCCGAAGACGGCGCTGTCGCACTGGATCAATGGCAGCCTCGCCTGAGCCAATCCGAATATCAGAAAGATCGAGCCCGGCCATCGCGCCGGGCTTTTTCCTTGGCGCCATCGCTGACGGCGCTCTGGCCCTGACGCTTCGGGCAGCCATCTCCTTTCCTTAAGAAAAGGAGAGTCCCATGACCGGAACAGCCAAGGCCACAGTTCACGTCGACAATGAGCGCGTGATCGTCACCGAATACCGCTTCGCCCCGGGCGCCAACACCGGCTGGCACCGCCATGGCCACGACTATGTCATCGTGCCGCTGATGGACGGCAAGGTGAAGCTGGTGACCAAGGACGGCGAATCCTTCGCGGAGATGAAGCAAGGCGCGCCCTATTTCCGCCGGGAAGGCGTCGAGCACGATGTCATCAACGCCAATGACGGCGAATACGCCTTCATCGAGATCGAGCTGAAATAACCTTCGAGGCAGGCGCCGCTACCAATCGGCGACGCGATCGCCGCCGATGAATTGCGCGCTTTTGGCCGTGTATTCGAACAGCTCGATCTTGACGCCGTTGGGGTCTTTGATCCAGGCCTGCCAGGTGCCGTCGCAAGCGAGCTTCTTCGCCGTCACCTCGACCGCTTTCGACCGGATATGGGCGATCGCGGCGTCCATGTCTTCCACCTCCAGGCAGAAGTGGTTGACCTGGTTCGCCTCGCTGTAGCGGGCTTCGGTCTTCTCGAACACCTCGACATGGCTGCGGCCGCCGCAATTGAGATAGAAACCGAAGATCTTGCCGTCGCGCAGGAAGTTGAACTGCGTGTCCATGCCGAGCACATCCCGGTAGAAGCCGCGCGTCGCCTCAAGGTCATGCGCGAAGATGCAGACATGGGCCAGTTGGTTCACCTTGATCACGATTGCTCCTCGCGACTGCCTCGGCGCTATCAGGTCGGCGGCGTGCCGTTCTCGTCCAGCACGGCGCCGGCGAAATAGAGCGAGCCGCCGATGAGGATGCGCGGCGCCGGACCGTCCCAGCTGTCGCGCAACAGCATAAGCGCATCGGCGACGGAGTTGACCGGCTCGGCCGACAGGCCGGCCTCGGTGGCGCGCAGCGCGAGCTCGTCATTGGGCACGCCGGCATCGCTCTTGCTCACCGGCACCGTGTAGACATGGCGGGCAAGCCCCTTGAAGGCGCTGAAATAGCCGGTCTGGTCCTTGGTGTTGATCATGCCGGCGATGAGGATCAGCGGGCGCGGGTTCTTTTCCTCCTGCTCGGCCAGCGCTTCGGCGATGACGACGCCGGCGCCCGGATTGTGGCCGCCGTCGAGCCAGATCTCGGCGCCCTTTGGGGCAAGCTCAACCAGCCTGCCCTGCGTCAGCTTTTGCATCCGGGCCGGCCACGCGGTGCTGGTCATCGCTTTTTCGGCAGCCCGATGGCTTATCTCGAAGCCGGCGGCCTTGACCGCGGCGATCGCCGCGGCGGCATTGGCGAACTGATGCCGACCGGGCAGGCGCGGCAGCGGCAGGTCCATCAGACCGTCCTCGTCCTGATAGACCATGCGGCCGTTCTCCTCGAAGGCCAGGAAATCCTGACCGTAGACAACGGTCGGGCAATCCAGCCGCTCGGCGGTCTCGATCAGCACCTCCAGCGCGGTCTCGCTTTCCTGCGCGCCGATCACCACCGGGCAGCCGCGCTTCATGATGCCGGCCTTTTCGGCCGCGATCAGCTCGACGCGGTCGCCGAGATAGGCTTCGTGATCCATCGACACCGGCATGATCACCGAGACGGCAGGCCGCGAAATGACATTGGTGGCATCGAAGCGGCCGCCGAGCCCGACCTCGATGATCGCCGCCTCGGCCGGATGCTCGGAAAACAGGATGAAGGTGACGGCGGTGAGGATCTCGAAAACGGTGATCTTCTGGCCTTGATTGGCCTTGGCGACGCGCGCGATGGCCTCGGCAAAGACATCGTCGTCGACCAGCTTGCCGCCGCCCTCGGCGGCCAGCCGGTAGCGCTCGTGCCAGTTTACCAGGTGCGGCGAGGTGTGCACGTGGACGAGATGACCGGCCGCCTCCAGCAGCGCCCGCGAGAAGGCGGCGCAGGAGCCCTTGCCGTTGGTGCCGGCGATGTGGATGACCGGCGGCAGCCGGTCCTGCGGGTTGCCGAGACGCTCGAGCAGGCGGGCGATGCGGTCCAGCGAAAGGTCGAAACCTTTCGGATGGAGCGTCATCAGATGTTCAATTTCACGATCGGCGGCGAGCGTTGTCATGGCGGAATCCTAGAGCATTTGCGGCGAAAGAACAGGATCGCCTTCAATGCTTTTCGTTCGTGTGCAATTCCGGACGCAAAACCGCTACGCACTCTTGCTGGAATTGCTCTGGCGCATGAGCCCGAACCGGGATCGGTTTTGGAAAGGGATCATGCGCAAACGGCTACTGCGCAGCGCAGCTGGCGCAATCGCGGTGGGCGGCAAACGGTGTCGCGTCAGGCCTGCGGCCGGGCTTCGGCGTTGACGACCGCCGGCGGCAGGATCTCAGGCTCCAATGGCTTCTCGGCCACTGGGGTCTTGAGCAGCATCTTCAACAATCGTGCGATGGTCGGGCGCATCTCCAGACGCGAGACCACCATATCGACCATGCCGTGTTCCATCAGATATTCGGCGCGCTGGAAGCCGTCGGGGAGCTTCTCGCGGATCGTCTGCTCGATGACGCGCGGGCCGGCGAAGCCGATCAGCGCGCCGGGCTCGGCGATGTGAACGTCGCCCAGCATGGCATAGGACGCGGTCACGCCGCCGGTGGTGGGGTTGGTCAGCACCACGATATAGGGCAGGCCGGCTTCCTTCAGCCGGTCGACGCCGACCGTGGTGCGCGGCAATTGCATCAGCGAGAGGATGCCCTCCTGCATGCGGGCGCCGCCCGAGGCGGCGAACAGGATCAGCGGCCGCCTGCGCTGCAAAGCGACCTCGAAGGCATGGACGATGGCCTCGCCCGCGGCCATGCCGAGCGAGCCGCCCATGAAGGCGAAGTCCTGCACGGTAACCACCACCGGCAGACCTTCGATGGTGCCGACTGCGTTAAGAATCGCGTCCTCGAGGCTTGTCTTGGCCTTCGCCTCTTTCAGCCGATCGGTGTAGCGCTTCTCATCGCGGAACTTCAGCGGATCCTGCATGACCTTGGGGTTTTCCAGGGTCTCGTATCTGCCGTCGTCGAAGAAGTATTTCAGCCGCTCCTTGGCCGAGATCTTCATATGGTGGCCGGAAGACGGGATGACGAACTGGTTGGATTCGAGGTCCTTGTGGAAGATCATTTCGCCGGTCTCGGGATCCTTGATCCAGAGATTTTCCGGCATGTCGGTGCGCCGGCCGAGCATCGAATTGATCTTCGGTCGAACGTAGTTGGTGATCCAGTTCATCGCTTCGGCTCCTGTCCCGACGAAGAGACGTCCAGCAATTCCAGGAAAAGTGTGTGGCGGTTTTCCGTCCGGAATTGCGTAAAAACAGATAGTCAGACTATTCGGCGGCAGCAAGGCGGGCCGAGCGGACGCCCTGGGCAAGCCCGCTGACCAGCGTGGCGACCGCTTCGGCCGGATCGGCGGTCTTCTCGCCCTTGGGCCCGAGCACATTGGCGACCGCGTTGACAATCGCCGTGCCGACGACGACGCCGTCGGCGGAGGCGCCGATGGTACGCGCCTGCTCGGCGGTCTTGACGCCGAAGCCGACGCAGACCGGCAGCGCGGTGTGACCCTTGATGCGTTTGACCGCCGCCGACACCTTGGCAGTGTCGGCCAAGGCCGAGCCGGTGATGCCCGTCATCGACACGTAGTAGACGAAGCCGGAGGTGTTCTCGAGCACCTTCGGCAGGCGCTTGTCGTCGGTGGTCGGCGTCGCCAGGCGGATGAAATTGATGCCCGCCTTCAACGCCGGAACGCAGAGCTCCTCGTCCATTTCCGGCGGCAGGTCGACAACGATCAGGCCGTCGATGCCGCTCGCCTTGGCGTCAGCCAGGAAACGATCGACGCCGTAAATGTAGATCGGGTTGTAGTAGCCCATCAGCACGATCGGCGTTTCGTCGTCGCCGGCGCGGAATTCGGACGCCATCTTCAGCGTCTTGACCAGCGTCTGGCCGCCTTTCAGCGCCCTGAGACCCGCCGCCTGAATGGCCGGGCCGTCAGCCATCGGATCGGAGAACGGCATGCCGAGCTCGATGACATCGCTGCCGGCGCCGGGAAGCGCCTTCATGATAGCCAAAGATGTCTCGTAGTCGGGATCGCCGCCCATGAAATAGGTGACCAAAGCCGGACGGCCCTCGGATTTGAGCTTCGCCATGCGGCGGTCGATGCGGGTCGTCATTGTCAGATCTCCATGCCCAGCATCTTGGCCACCGTGTGCACGTCCTTGTCGCCGCGGCCGGACAGGTTGACGATGACGATCTGGTCCTTGTCCATTTTCGGCACGATCTTCATCGCATGCGCGATGGCGTGCGCCGATTCCAGCGCCGGGATGATGCCTTCGACCCGGGTCGTCAGTTGGAAGGCCTCCAGCGCCTCGTCGTCGAGGATCGGCTCATATTCGACGCGGCCCGAATCGCGCAGCCAGGCATGCTCGGGCCCGACGCCCGGATAATCGAGACCGGCCGAGATCGAATGGCCGTCGAGAATCTGGCCGTCCGCATTCTGCAAGAGATAGGTGCGATTGCCGTGCAGCACGCCCGGCGCGCCGGCATTCATCGAGGCGCAGTGCTCGACGCCGTCGAGGCCGCGACCGCCGGCCTCGATGCCGATGATGCGCACATCCTTGTCGTCGAGGAACGGGTGGAACAGGCCAATGGCGTTGGAGCCGCCGCCGACGGCGGCGATGATGACGTCGGGCAGCCGGCCTTCCTGCTCCAGCATCTGGGCGCGCGCTTCCGTGCCGATCACCGACTGGAAGTCGCGCACCAGCTCCGGATAGGGATGCGGGCCGGCGGCGGTGCCGATCAGGTAATAGGTGTCCTCGACATTGGTGACCCAGTCACGCAGCGCTTCGTTCATGGCGTCCTTCAGCGTGCCGTGGCCGGCGGTGACCGGGCGCACCTCGGCGCCGAGCAGCTTCATGCGAAAGACGTTCGGGCTCTGGCGAGCGACGTCGGTGGCACCCATGTAAACCACGCAAGGATAGCCGAAGCGCGCAGCGACCGTGGCGGAAGCGACGCCATGCTGGCCGGCACCGGTCTCGGCGATGATGCGCTTCTTGCCCATGCGCTTGGCGAGCAGGATCTGGCCGAGGCAATTGTTGATCTTGTGCGAGCCGGTGTGGTTCAGGTCCTCGCGCTTGAAATAGACCTTGGCGCCGCCCCCGAGGCCCTTCGCCGAGGAAACCTCCCGAAGATGCCTTGTCAGGCCTTCGGCGAAATAGAGCTTGGACGGTCTACCGGCATAATGGGTCGAAAGGTTCTCCAGCTCCGCCTTGAACTCCGGATCATTCTTGGCCTTGTTCCACTGCTCTTCGAGATCGAGGATCAGCGGCATCAGCGTCTCGGCGACGAAGCGGCCGCCGAAAATGCCGAACATGCCCTGCTCGTCGGGCCCGGTGCGGAAGGAATTGGGCATAGCCGGCCTGTTCATCGCCGATCTCCTGAGTCTTTGCTTCTGAGCACGTCCTTAGGAAAACCGGTTCCCACTTTTCCGGGACATGCTCGGGTTTGAAAACTTCCTCAGGCGGCGCGGTCGTCGCGCGCGGCCCTGACGGCCCGGAAAAACTGCTCGATCAGCGCCGGTTCCTTGACGCCCGGAGCGCTCTCCACGCCGGAGGAGATGTCTATCCCGGGCGGATTGGCCAGTCTGAGGGCATCGCCGACATTGGCGGCGTTGAGTCCTCCGGAAAGCATGTAATCGAGGCCGGCGTCAAGGCCGGCAAGGATGCGCCAGTCGAAGGCGACGCCATTGCCGCCCGGCAATTGCGTTCCCTTGGGCGGCTTGGCGTCGAACATCAAGCGGTCGGCAACGCCGACATAGGGCTTTATCCGCTCGAGATCCGCGGCTTCGCTGACCGACAGCACCTTCATCACCGGCAGGCCGTAGCGGGTCTTGAGCTCGGCCACCTGCACCGGCGTTTCGGAACCATGCAGTTGCAGCATATCCGGCTGCATCCTCGCGACAATCTCGTCGAGAAGGGCATCATCCGCATCCACGGTGACGGCAACCGCCTTGGCCTTGCCGATGGCCGCCTGGCGCAGACGGCCAGCCTCGGCCGGATCGACGAAGCGCGGGCTTTTGGCAAAGAAGATGAAGCCGACATGGCTGGCCCCGCCGGCAAGCGCGGCGGCCATCGCGGTGTCGGTCTTCAATCCGCAGATCTTGATGTCGAGCGTCATGGCGCGGGATTGGCACGAAAAGCCGCAAGAGTCGAGAAAAAGCATGCCGTTGCCGGGCCGGCGGAAAGCGCTACCTTTCGAATAGGGACACAGGCGGGAGCAGGAAGATCATGACCGACAAGACCGTCGCCGAACTCAGACAGAAGATCGCGCAGGCGCGCGAGGTGATCGCGCATCTGATGGACAAGTCCGCTTTCAACGGCGCCGAGGCGCACCGGGCGCTCGAATATTTCGGCAGCGACGCGTTCGACCGGAATTTTTTGCCGTGGCCGCATGCGAGTGAGGAAGGGCTGCGGCCGGAGGAACTCAACGCGGCGAATGACGATTGAGCGGCTGCGCTGGGCCGCCAGCTATACGGGTGCCAGGGCGACGCCTACTCAAACACGATCGCCTGCAGCGCGCCGCCGTTGCGCTTCAGCCAGTCCTTGCAGCGATCGGTGTCGGGGCAGAGCTTTTCGCACAGCTTCCAGAATTTCGGTCCGTGGTTCATCTCTTTCAGATGCGCGACCTCATGCGCCACCAGGTAATTGATGACCGGCGGCGGCGCCATCATGATGCGCCACGAGAAGGACAGATTGCCCTCCGAGGTGCATGACCCCCAGCGGCTGGAGGTATCCTTGTAGCGGATCGCCTTGGCGCGCTTGCCGATCGCCTCGGTGTGCTTGACCACCAGCCTCTCGATCTCGCGCTTGGCCTCGCGTTTCAGATAATCGGCGATGCGGCGCGGCAGGTGGACACGCTCGCCATGGATGATGAGCAGCGGGCCGCGCTCGTCGCGCGCGATGGTGACGGTGCCGCGTTTCGCCGGCTCATGGACGATGCGGTGCGGCACGCCGCGGATCGGGATCTTGATGCCGGGCCGCACCTGCGGGCGCATCGGCACCTTGGCCAGGCGCTGCTCCAGCCAGTCCTGATGGCGGTCGAGGAACTTCTCCACCTCGCCGCGGCGCAAGCCGGGCGGCACGGTTATGCGCAGCCCCTGGCCGCCGGAATCGATACGCAGCGTCAACCGCCGGGCCCTCGCGCTCTCGACGATTTTGAGCGGCAGGGTGCGGCCGGCGACGCAATGCTCGCGCTCCACGACGGGCTTGGGTTCTGGCTTGGTCAGATTGCGAAAGAAGCCGAGGGTCATGGCCGGACGATACGCGATTCGAGAAAAACGACCAGTAGAGTGAGGCTACATGGAGAACAAAAAAGAAACGGCGCCGCTCGCGCGACGCCGCATGTCGGCCGAGCCTTATGATTGAGGCTCAGTCGTCAAGGAGGTTCGACCCCTTGCCGCGCTTCGGCCCCGTCGCTCCGGTCGGACCACTCGTCGTGGTTGGCGCGGTCCGCTTGTTACGCTCGGCCATGAAGCGGTCGAACTCTTCCTGGTCCTTGGCACGGCGCAGCTCGCGGGCATACTCGTCGAACTCGTTCAGCATCTCGTCGAGCTTGCGGCGCTCCTCGGCGAGGCGCTCAAGTTCCTTCTCGCGCCAGTCGTCGAAAGCGACGTTGCCGGTGCGGGACGAGCCATGGCCCCAGCGGGCCGCCTTTTCCGAGCCACGGCGGCAGCCGGCGAAGATGCCGTCGGTGGCGCGGTTGACATCGCGCTTGAAGCCTTCGAGCCGGTCGCCCCAGATGATGTAGGCAAGCATGGCGAAGCCCAGCGGCCAGAACACCATGAAGCCGATCACCATCAGCGCGATGGTCGCCGGCGTCCAGGCCGGACGGATCAATGCACTTGTGTTCATTTTCTCCCAATCCTTCCGTTGGAGACAGCCAAACCGGCTGCGTGGAATCGAAATGGGAAGGCGAAATCGGCGATTCAAGGCAAGTCCGGCCAAAACCGGCGAAAGGCCTGAAATGATTATCGCTTTTTGAGTTTCTCGAGGAAAAGCACTGCCATTCCGGCGACCAGCCCCCAAAAAGCCGCGCCGACGCCGAACAAGGTGAGCCCCGAGGCCGTCACCGCAAAGGTGAGCGTGGCCGGCATGCGCTCGCCCGCATCATGGAGCGCGATCGAGAGCGCGTTGGCCAAAGGCGCCATCAGTGCCAGGCCGGCGACCAGCACAATCAGGCTCTGCGGCAGGACGGCGAAGATCGCCACCAGCGAAGCGCCGAAGATGGCGAAGACCAGATAGGCGAGCGCATAGAACGGACCCGTCTTCCAGCGCTCGGCGGGATCCGGATGGACATCCGGGCCGGTGCAGATCGCCGCGGAGATCGCCGCCAGATTGGTCGTCGAGGCGCCGAACGGCGCCGAGAGCAGCGAGAACAGCCCGGTGACGCCGATCAGCGGGCCAGGTTCCGGGTGGTAGCCGGCGGCTTTCAGCACCGCGAGACCGGAGAGGTTCTGCGAGGCCATGGTGACGAGGTAGAGCGGCAAGGCCAGGCCAATGATCGCCGAAACGGTGAACTGCGGAGCGATCAGCGTCAGTGTCGACAATTCCGGCGCCGGCAGGCCGCCGACGCGGCCGGTGAGGAAGGCGGCAAGGCCGCCGCCGATCAGCACGACAAGGACCGAAACCGCCGGGTTGAACAGCCGGATGACAAAGAAGGCGGCGATCAGCGGCAGGATCAGCCACGGATCGGCGGGAATGGCCTTGACCGCACTGATGGCGAAGCCGACCAGGATGCCGGCCAGCATGCCGGACGCCACCGAGGCCGGAATCTGCGCGATCAGCCGGGTCAGCGGCTTGAACAGGCCGGTGGCGATCAAGAGGATGCCGGTGACGATGAAAGCGCCGACGGCTTGCGCCATGGTGAAGCCGCTGGAGGCCGCGATCAGCGCCAGGCCCGGGGTCGACCAGGCGGTGATGACCGGCATTTTCGTGCGCCAGGACAGCCACAGGCATTCTAGGGCCATGGCCAGGCAGATCGCCGTCACCCCGCTCGCGGTCTCGATCTGAGTGGCGCCGGTCGCCTTGGCGGCGGCAATGACGATGGCTAAAGTGCCGCCAAAGCCGACGATGGCCGCAACGAAGGCGGATATCGGGATTGAAATGCGCATGCTCATGAAACCCGCTGGACCAGGTCGCCGACGGCGCGGTTGAGCATGTCGAGATCCTCCGGGCGGGAGAGGCGATGATCGCCGTCGGGGATAAGCGACAGCGTGACGTCATCGGCCGGCAGCAGTGCGGCGAGCTTCAGCGCATGGCCGGAAGGCACGTCGGGATCGGCGAGACCCTGCAGGATATGCACCGGGCAATGAGTGTCGATCGGCCTGGTCATCACCCGGTTCGCGCGGCCGTCCTCGATCAGCGCGCGCGTGTAGATATAGGGCTCGGCGGAATAGTCGGACGGTTCCTCGAAAAATCCCTTTTTCGAAAGGTCGCGCTTTTGCGCCCTGGTCAGCACCGGCTCGATCAGCTCGACGGTAAAGTCGGGCGCCGGCGCAAGCAGCACCAGGCCGGCGATGCGGTCGTCGCCGGCCTTGCGCAATTCCTGCACCATGCGCAGCGCAATCCACGCCCCCATCGAGGAGCCGACCAGGATCTGCTTGCCCTTGCTGAAGCGGCGAAAGACGGCGAGGCTCTCGGCCAGCCATTTCGAGATCGTGCCCTCGGCGAATTCGCCGCCCGATTCGCCGTGGCCGGAATAGTCGTGGCGCAGATAGGCGCGGCCTTCGCGGCTCGCCCAGGCCGACAGCGCCTCGGCCTTGGTGCCCAGCATGTCGGACTTGTAGCCGCCCAGCCAGACGATGCCCGGCGCTGAGCCCGGCGCCTGCCTGACAGCGATCTGCGTTCCGTTCACGTCGATGAAAACTGGTGCGCTGGCGTCCATGACCTCGTCCTTCCGGCCGGTCTTTTGGCACATCCGGCGGTTCGCGGAAAAGTGCTCGCACCTTTTCTTTGCTTGGTGCAGGCAATGGCAAGCTTTGAGGTGATTTCCTGGCGAGGCTGTGCTATTGACTCCGGCCGCGCGCTCACCACATAGGCGCGTCCAAGCGATTGAACTCAAAGAAACCCTGAACGAAACGGCCGAGGAGACCACGACCATTCGCAGACCTTTCAAAGCAGCGGCCCCGACCAAGGACGGTCCGCGCTCCAATCGAGACATCCGGGTGCCCCGGGTCCAGCTCATCGACGCAGAAGGCCACAACCGTGGCGAAGTTTCCATCAACGACGCGCTGCTGCTGGCCGAAGAGGCCGGGCTGGATCTCGTCGAGATATCGCCCAACGCGCAGCCGCCCGTCGTCAAGATCCTCGATCTCGGCAAGCTGAAATACGCCAACCAGAAGAAGGCGGCCGAGGCGCGCAAGAACCAGAAGGTCATCGAGATCAAGGAGATCAAGATGCGCCCGAACATCGACAGCCATGACTACGAGACCAAGATGAAGGCCGTGCGGCGCTTCTTCGAGGACGGCGACAAGGTCAAGCTGACGCTGCGTTTCCGCGGCCGCGAAATGGCGCATATGGAACTCGGCATGCAGCTCCTGAACAAGGTGCGCGAGGAAGTCGCGCCGATCGCCAAGGTCGAGGCCGAGCCGAAGCTCGAAGGCCGACAGATGATGATGGTGCTGGCGCCCCGCTGACGGTGCGCCTCACGTTTCCTTTCCGTCCTGGAGCCATTCCGGCGCGATCGCCGCAAACTGTCGCGCCGATCACGGTTTCGCGAAGGAGAATTGACCGGCCGGCGCTGCTTGGTGCTCCAAAATCCGCCTGAATTGCCGCGCAGGGCGACCCGACGATCGGCGGGGCGCCTGTTTTTCTATCCGATCGCCGGCTTCTCGACGATCGAGTCTTCGATCGCGAGCAAATCGACGATCGGATTTTCCCGATCGCGAGCAAATCGACGATCGGATTTTCCCGATCGCGACCAAATCGACGATCGGATTTTCCCGATCGCGACCAAATCGACGATCGGATTTTCCCGATCGCGATCAAATCGACGATCGGATTTTCCCGATCGCGATCAAAACACGACGATCGGATTGGCCATGGTCGATGAAACAAAGATCCCGACCGACAACCAGATAGAAGGGTTGGGCGGCTACCAGTATATGCGCCGCATCGTGCTGGCGGTGCTCATCGTGGTGCTGTTTGCGGCACTCCTGTTCGGCCAGTCGACGTTCCCTCCCGAGACGCCCGTGCACGAGACGATCGAGATGTTCGGCGTGCTCCTGATCTTCCTGGGCATCGTCGGGCGCTTGTGGTCGACGCTCTACATCGGCGGCCGCAAATCCTCCGAAGTGGTCACCGGCGGGCCCTATTCGATCACCCGCAACCCGCTCTATCTGTTCTCGACCGTGGCGGCAGCCGGCGTTGGCGCGCAGATCGGCTCGTTTTCCGGCATCATCCTCTTCGCGGTCCTTTGCGCCGGCGCGTTCCACATCGTCATCCTGCGCGAGGAGCGCTATCTCAAGGAAGTCCTCGGCGCTCCCTACAAAGCCTATCTGGCGCGCGTGCCGCGCTTCTTTCCAAAGCTTTCGCTCTACCAGGAAGGCGACACCGGCAGCTTCAAGCCGCGCCTGCTGTTGAACACGCTGCTCGACGGGCTGGTATTCCTGGTGGCGCTGCCGGCCTTCGAACTGATCGACGGCGCGCAGCAGTCGGGGGTGCTGCCGGTGTGGTTCACGCTGCCCTGAACGGGACAGCGCGCCGCAGGGCGTGAGGTGTTGCGCACGAGCCCTGTTTGATCTATAGGACCGCCGTTCTGCGTATCGGGTCGGAAATCATCTCTGATTTACGGAAAGCACGATACGCAGAGCAAAAACAAAAACCGCCCGGCAGGGCATGCCGTGGCGGTTTCATTTGCTTTTCGGGCTCTGGTC
Organism: Mesorhizobium sp. WSM4989; assembly: GCF_029625795.1. NCBI lineage: Bacteria > Pseudomonadati > Pseudomonadota > Alphaproteobacteria > Hyphomicrobiales > Phyllobacteriaceae > Mesorhizobium > Mesorhizobium sp. WSM4989. Next base: position 2,177,683 of record NZ_JARTVN010000001.1, read on the forward strand.
GGCCCGAAGCGAGAAAAGAAGCGCGATGGTGCGCCACATTACGGAGTAGCAAAATGCCCAAGATGAAGACCAAATCGGCCGCCAAGAAGCGGTTCAAGATTACCGCCACCGGCAAGGTGCTGTCGGCTGCCGCCGGCAAGCGCCACGGCATGATCAAACGTTCCAACAAGTTCATTCGCGATGCCCGCGGCACGATGGTTCTGGCTGAACCGGACGGCAAGAAGGTCATCAAGAATTTTCTGCCGAACGGCCTTTAAGCATTCGGTCCGGAACAGCGTTTTAAGGAGATCATGACATGGCACGCGTAAAGAGAGGCGTCACCGCCCACGCCAAGCACAAGAAGGTCCTGAAAGCCGCCAAGGGCTTCTACGGCCGTCGCAAGAACACCATCCGCATCGCCAAGCAGGCGGTGGAAAAGTCGCTGCAGTACGCCTATCGCGACCGCAAGAACCGCAAGCGCTCGTTCCGCGCGCTGTGGATCCAGCGCATCAATGCAGCGGTGCACGAGCACGGCCTGACCTATGGCCGCTTCATCGACGGCCTCAACAAGGCCGGCATCGAGATCGACCGCAAGGTTCTTTCGGACATGGCCATCCACGAGCCGCAGGCTTTCGCAGCCCTTGTGGCCAAGGCCAAGGTGGCGCTCGAATATCTGAAGAACACCACGCCGAATGCTTTTGAGAGCGCTGTCGCCTAAGCCAGCGCTTCCCAAGCATTCGCTATTCTGATTTGGGGAACCCGCGCTGGCACGGCTGGCGCGGGTTTTTCTTATGCCTGATGCAACCAAATTGGTGACGCGCCGGACCCCGGTGGTTGCCCGATCGAGAGAGTTTCGCCGTGAACGCCACCGCTGGAAATCTTGAAACCCTTGAAGCTTCTTTGATGGCCGACATCGCGGCCGCGGCCGACGAGCAGGCGATCGAGGCTGTGCGCGTCTCGGCGCTGGGCAAGAAGGGCTCGGTCTCCGAGATGCTGAAAACGCTCGGCGCGATGAGCGCCGAGGAGCGGCAGGTCAAGGGCCCGGCGATCAATGGGCTGAAGAACCGCGTCACCGAGGCGCTGACGGCGCGCAAGTCGGAGCTGAAGGACGTGGCGATCGCGGCGCGGCTCGCCGCCGAAACGGTCGACGTCACGCTGCCGGTGCGCCAGTCGCCGGCCGAGCGCGGCCGCATCCATCCGATCAGCCAGGTGATCGACGAGATCGCCGCGATCTTCGGCGACCTCGGTTTCGCGATCGCGGAAGGTCCGGACATCGAGACCGACTACTACAATTTCACCGCGCTCAATTTCCCCGAAGGCCACCCGGCGCGCGAGATGCACGACACCTTCTTTTTCCAGCCGGACGAGAACGGCGAACGCAAGCTTTTGCGCACGCACACCTCGCCCGTGCAGATCCGCACCATGGAGCAGCAGAAGCCGCCGATCCGCATCGTCATCCCCGGCAAGACCTACCGGCAGGATTCGGACGCCACGCACTCGCCGATGTTCCATCAGGTCGAGGGGCTGGTGATCGACAAGACCGCCAACATCGCCAACATGAAGTGGGTGCTGGAGGAATTCTGCAAGGCCTTCTTCGAAGTGCCGAGCGTCAAGATGCGCTTTCGGCCGTCCTTCTTTCCGTTCACCGAGCCCAGCCTCGAGGTCGACATCCAGTGCGACCGCTCGCGGCCGGGCGAAGTACGCTTCGGCGAAGGCTCCGACTGGATGGAGATCCTGGGCTGCGGCATGGTGCATCCCAACGTATTGCGTTACGGCGGGCTCGATCCCGACGAATACCAGGGCTTTGCCTGGGGCATGGGCATCGATCGCATCGCCATGCTGAAATACGGCATGCCGGACCTGCGCGCCTTCTTCGACGCCGACGTGCGCTGGCTCACGCATTACGGCTTCCGGCCGCTCGACATGCCGACGCTGTTCGGGGGTCTTTCCACATGACTGCTCCCCACACCGGGGGCTGCCGCTGCGGTGCGGTGCGGTTCGAGGCCTCGGCCGAGCCGCACCACATCAGCTATTGCCATTGCGGCGATTGCCGGCGCGCCAGCGGCGCGCCGGTGTCGGCCTTTATCGGCTTCGCGGCCGACCAGATCGCGCTCGAAGGCAAATCGCTGAAGAGCTACCGGAACGGCCCGGTGGCGCGCTCGTTCTGCGGCATTTGCGGCTCGCCGATCGCCTATAGCGACGAGCGGCTCGCCGGCCATATTTACTTCACGCTCGGCGCCATGGACATGCCTGCCTATTTCAGGCCGACGCTGCATGCGCATGTGCGCGAGCAGCTGCCCTTCCTGCATATGCCCGATTCACTGCCGCGGCACCTCAAGACGAGCGTGGCTAGACCTGACGCGCAAAGCCATTCCTACGGAACACAGTCATGAAATTCACCCTCTCCTGGCTCAAGGACCATCTCGAGACCGACGCTTCGCTTGCCGAAATCGTCGAGCGGCTGACGGCGATCGGCCTCGAAGTCGAACATGTCGACGACAAGGCGGGCCTAAAACCCTTTGTCATAGCCAAGGTGCTGACTGCCGTGCAGCATCCCGACGCCGACCGGCTGCGGGTGCTTACGGTCGATACCGGCGACGGCAAGCCGCCGTTGCAGGTGGTGTGCGGGGCGCCCAACGCCCGCGCCGGCCTGGTCGGCGCTTTTGCTGCGCCCGGCACCTATATTCCCGGCATCGACGTCACGCTTTCGGTCGGCAAGATCCGCGGCGTCGAGAGCCATGGCATGATGTGCTCCGAACGCGAGCTGCAGCTTTCGGACGAGCATACCGGCATCATCGACCTGCCCGAAGACGCACCGGTCGGCACCAGCTTCGCCGCCTACGCCCATCTCGACGATCCGGTGATCGAGATCAACCTGACGCCGAACCGCCCCGATGCGACCAGCGTCTACGGCATCGCGCGCGACCTCGCGGCGAGCGGCCTCGGCCGGCTGACCGGCGGCGCGATCATGCCGCATGCCGGCGACGGCATGTGCCCGGTCAAGGTCAAGATCGAGGCATCGGAACTCTGCCCCGGCTTCGCGCTGACGCTGGTGAAGGGCGTGAAGAACGGCCCGTCGCCGAAATGGCTGCAGCAGCGGCTGATCGCCATCGGGCTTCGGCCGATCAGCGCGCTGGTCGACATCACCAACTACGTCACCTTCGACCGCGGCCGGCCGCTGCATGTGTTCGACGCGAAGAAGGTCGCCGGCAACCTTGTGGTGCGCCGCGCGAGGGACGGTGAAAAGGTGCTGGCGCTCGACGGACGCGAATACTCGCTGACGCCCGAGATGTGCGTGATCGCCGACGACAACGGCATCGAATCGATTGCCGGCATCATGGGCGGCGAGCATTCGGGCTGCGACGAGAACACCACCGACGTGCTGATCGAATCGGCGCTCTGGGACCCGATCACGACGGCCCGCACCGGTCGCACGCTCGGCATCATCAGCGATGCGCGCTACCGCTTCGAGCGCGGCGTCGACCCTGAGTTCATGGTGCCCGGCGTCGAGCTCGCGACCAAGCTGGTGCTGGAATTGTGCGGCGGCACGCCGACGGAAATCGAGGTGGCGGGCTATGCCGGCCACAAGCCGAAGATCATTTCCTTCCCGCTGTCGGAAGTGAAGCGGCTGACCGGCATCGAGGTGCCGAGAGAAGAAGCGCTCACTATACTGACCCGTCTCGGCTTCGAGCCGCGCAGCTCAGGTGACGCCGTCGAGGTGAAGGTCCCCTCCTGGCGTCCGGATGTCGACGGCAAGGCCGATCTCGTCGAGGAAGTGATGCGCATCCACGGCGTCGACAACATAGCGCCGCAGCCGCTCACCTCGCATGACGCGGTCAACGGCAGGATCCTGACCATGCTGCAGGTGCGCACCCGGGCCGCCAAGCGCGCGCTCGCCGTGCGCGGCATGATGGAGGCGGTCACCTGGTCGTTCATTCCGGCGAAGCACGCCGAGCTGTTCGGCGGCGGCCAGAACCGGCTGAAGCTCGCCAACCCGATCGCCGCCGACATGTCCGACATGCGGCCGTCGCTGCTGCCCGGGCTGATCAGCGCCGCCCAGCGCAATGCCGATCGGGGCATCGGCGACGTGGCGCTGTTCGAGGTCTCCGGCACCTATGAAGGCGACTTGGCCGATCAGCAGCGGCGCGTCGCCGCCGGCGTGCGGCGGGGCACCGCCAAGCTCGACGGCTCGGGCCGCAGCTGGGCCGGCAATGCCGGGCCGGTCGGGGTGTTCGACGCCAAGGCCGATGCGATCGCGGCGCTCGAAGCCTGCGGCGCGCCGGTCGACAGGCTGCAGATCGAGCCCGGCGGCCCGGCCTGGTACCATCCCGGACGCTCAGGCACGATCAAGCTCGGGCCGAAGACCGTGCTCGGCACTTTCGGCGAGTTCCATCCAAAGACGCTCGAAGTGCTCGACGCCTCCGGGCCGCTCTGCGGCTTCGAGGTCTTTGTCGATGCCGTGCCGGAGCCGAAGGCCAAGCCGACGCGCACCAAGCCGAAGCTGGAGCTTTCACCCTTCCAGGCGGTGAAGCGCGATTTTGCTTTCGTCGTCGACCGGACGGTCGAGGCCGGCACGCTGGTGCGGGCAGCTTTGGCCGCCGACAAGAAGCTCGTCACCGGCGTTTCGGTGTTCGACGTCTTCGAGGGCGCTGCGCTCGGCGCCGCCAAGAAGTCGATCGCCATCGAAGTCTCGATCCAGCCGGTCGAAAAGACGCTGACCGACGAGGATTTCGAGGCGCTGGCCAAGCGCATCGTCGAGAACGTCAACAAGCAGACGGGCGGCGTGCTGAGAGCATAAAGGATTGCCGGAAGGTGGCGAATCGCCCTCCATTGGGCGATGCACCATCTCCGCTATTCCGGCCTGCCTTTCGAGGAGCAACGCGCGGCGTTCCTCGAAATCGTGGCGGCGGACCCGCTGCTGGCCAAAACGCTGGCGCGAGTGCGTGAACTGGCGTTGCCGGACTGGCTGGTGGTTTCCGGCGCGCTCTACAACAGCATCTGGAACCATCTCACCGGCAGGCCCTCAGGCTACGGCATCAAGGATGTCGATCTGTTCTATTTCGACGGCACCGATCTCTCCTACGAGGCCGAGGACGCGGTGATCCGCCGGGCGGCGCAGCATTTCGAAGGACTGACGCTGCCGGTGGAGGTGCGAAATCAGGCACGCGTGCACCTGTGGTATCCGGCCAAATTCGGGCAGGCATGCCCGCGCTACACGAGCGCGAGTGAATCGGTCGGCTATTTCGCCTCGAAGACGCATGCGGTCGGGGTGCGGTTCGACGCAGACGAGGCGTTGGAGCTGGTGGCGCCGTTCGGGCTCGACGACATTTTTTCGTTCCGCATCACGCCGAACCGGGTGCTGGACAACCAGCGGACGCATGAGGCGAAGGGGAAGAGGGCGCGAGAGAACTGGCCGGAGATCAGCGTGGTGCCTTGGTAGGTCAGCGCGAGGCGCCCCCCTCTGTCCTGCCGGACAGAGGGGGGCGCTGTCCCGCCAGCGTCTCAAAGCAAGCTGAAATGTCTAACCATTCACCAGCGCCAGCAGCTCTTCGGTATAGCGCTTGCCGACGACCTTGTCGGGCGACAGCGCGTCGCCGATGGCCGCGACCTCGGCGGCGCTCAGCTTGATCCCGGCCGCTGCCGTGTTCTGCTCCAAATGGCGGATCTTGCGCGCGCCGGGGATCGGCACGATGAAATCGCCCTGGTGCAGCACCCAAGCGAGCGCCAGTTGTGCCGCTGTCACGCCCTTTTCCATCGCCAACTTTTCCAGCACGGCAATGACGGCATTGTTGGCTTCCATGGCTTCGGCCTGGAAGCGCGGCAGGCCGAGGCGCCAGTCGCCGGCGCCGAGCGTATCGCGCTTGGCGATGGTGCCGGTGAGCAGGCCGCGGCCGAGCGGACTGTAGGGGACAAAGCCGATGCCGAGCTCGCGGCAAACGGCAAAGACCTCGTCCTCGGGATCGCGGCTCCACAGCGAATACTCGCTCTGCACGGCGGCGATCGGGTGCACGGCATGCGCCCGGCGCAGCGTGGCGCCGCTCACTTCCGACAGGCCGAGCGCCCGCACCTTGCCCTCGCGCACCAGTTCGGCCATGGCGCCGACCGTGTCCTCGATCGGCACGTTCGGGTCAACGCGATGCTGGTAGTAGAGGTCGATGACGTCGGTATCGAGCCGCTTCAGCGAGGCCTCCGCCACCGCCTTGACGTGCTCAGGGCGGCTGTCGACGCCGATCATGCGGTCGATGCCCGAACCGTGCTCGGATATCTTGAAGCCGAATTTGGTGGCGATGGTGACCTTCTCGCGTACCGGCTTCAGCGCCTTGCCGAGCAGGATCTCGTTCTCGTAAGGGCCATAGACTTCGGCGGTATCGAAGAAGGTGACACCGATCTCGATGGCGCGGCGCAGCGTAGCGATGGCTTCCGCCTCCGGCTGTCCGCCATAGACAAAGCTCATGCCCATGCAGCCGAGGCCGACGGGGAAGACTTCGAGTTCAGTTCCTAATTTGCGGGTTTCCATGGCGCATCTCCTTGTTGCGATGGAGATGAAATAGCGCCTAGGCATCCGTTCGATAATCATGTCTCTTTCGCACAGCTCGCTCTATAAGATAGATCAATGAACCGGACGAACCTTTCCCAGCTGGCCGTTCTCGCCGCGGTCGCGCAATGGGCCAGCTTCCGCGGCGCGGCCCGCGAGCTCGGCATCGCGCCGTCGGCGGTCAGCCATGCGGTGGCGAGCCTGGAGGCGCAGCTCGGCGTGCGGCTGCTGGCGCGCAGCACGCGCAGTGTCGCCCCGACCGAGGAAGGCGCGCGGCTGTTGGAGCGCCTGCGGCCGGCGCTGTCCGAGATCGACCTGGCGCTGGAAACGGCGGTCGAGGCGCGCGACCGCCCGGCCGGCAATCTCAGGCTCAGCGTGCCGCGCACCGCCGCGCATCTGGTGCTGACGCCGCGGCTCGCTGCCTTCACGGCCGCCTATCCCGAGATCGTGCTGGAGGTCGTCATCGAGGACCGCTTCACGGATGTGGTGGAGGGCGGGTTCGACGCCGGTGTCAGGCTGGGCGAAAGCCTGCAGCGCGACATGATCGCGGCGCGCATAGGGCCGAACATCCGCGGCGCGGTGGTCGGCGCGCCCTCCTACTTCGCGACCATGCCCAAACCGCGTCATCCGCGCGATCTCGCCGATCACCGCTGCATCCGCTTCCGCTTCTCCAGCGGCATCCTCTACCGCTGGGAGTTAGAGAAGGACGGCGAGGAAATCGAGATCGCAGCACAAGGGCCGCTGATCCTCGACGAGGACCATCTGATCGCCCAGGCCGCGATCGACGGCGCCGGGCTCGCCTTCGTCTTCGAGGACTATGTGAAGGCGCCGCTCGCCGATGGCCGGCTGATCCGCGTGCTGGAGGACTGGTGCCCCGCTTTCGACGGCTTCTTCGTCTACTACCCAAGCCGCCGCCAGATGCGGCCGGCGTTGCGGGCCTTCGTCGATTTCTTCAAGGTGAGCCCGTAGGGCTCCTCCGTTCCGCTTGTGGGGAGGGCTGGAAGAAAGGTGATTTCAGCGACGTTTTTCGACCATGCAATCGTCCATCACCAACACCGCCACCCGCTATGGCTGGGCGATGATCATCCTTCACTGGCTGATCGGCATCATCTTCATCGGCCAGTTCGTGCTCGGCTTCGTGATGATGCGCATCGATAGCCAGCGGACGTCCTTCGAGCTGATCCAGCTGCATAAGTCCGTCGGCTTCCTGCTGCTTGGGCTGGTCATCCTGCGCATCGCCTGGCGTGTCGGCAATGCGGCGCCAGCACTCCCGCCTTCGGTCGGAACATTGGAGCGCAAGGCAGCGCCGCTGGCGCATTTGGCGCTTTACGCCTTCCAGGTTGCGCTGCCGCTCTCCGGCTGGGCGCTGGTCTCGGTCTCGACGCTGGAAATCCCGACGATGCCGTTCAACCAGTTCGTCATGCCCGACCTGCCGCTCGCCGAATCCGACGCCGCGGAAAGCTTCTGGTCCGCCGCGCATTGGTATCTTGCCTATGCCGGCATCGCGCTGGTCGCGTTGCATATCCTTGCAGCGATGCGCCACCATTTCCTGCTGCGCGACGGCGTGCTCACGCGCATAATCACGCCTTCGTCTGCCCGGGAATAGAGCGGGCCGCCCGTTCGTTGGTGGCGGGAAGACAGCAATGCGCTGGTTCAGGATAGGAAAGATGTCGATGCATGCGCGCATCCTCGGATTGGCGGCCTTTGCCGCTTGCCTTGCCGCGCCGGTTTGCGCCGCGGTGGCGCTCAGTGACGCCGCCGGCAGCTACACGATCAGCCCGGCGGGCTCCTCGATCCGCTTCACCATCGGCAAGGCCGGCGGTGGCGGCTTCGGCGGCGCCTTCGGCCGCTTCAAGGGCACGATTCGCATCGACAATGCCGATGTCGGGCGCTCGAAGGTCAACCTCACCATCTTTCCGGAAAGCGTCGGCACCGGCCAGGGCCGCATCGATGCTTTCCTGCGTTCCGACGCCGTCTTCGACAGCGCCAACAATCCGGAGATCCAATTCCGCTCGATAAACGTGACCCGCACCGGCGAGACCACCGCCGTGGTCACCGGCCGGCTGACGGCGCGCGGCAAGACGTTTTCGGAAAAGTTCACGGCCGAGCTCGATGGGCTGAAGTCAGGAACCATCAAGTTCCATGTCACCGGCAAGGTGCTCAGATCGCGCTACGGCATGGATGTCGGCACGCCGATCTATTCCAACGTCGTCGACTTCGACATGACCCTGACGGGGAGAAGGGGTTAGCTCTGGTCGCGCATCCTCGGGTTCGTCATCCTAGGGCGGAGCAAGGAGCGAAGCGACGCGCGCAGACCCTAGGATCCATGGCGTGACGCTAAGGCGTTGCAACGGTTGCAGATCTCTGCATCCCTGCACTTTACGTCATAGGTCACGGAATGGATCCTCGGGTCAAGCCCGAGAATGACGAAGGCGCTTTGTGGCCCGCGTCTGCGATTGGCTTTTCTCCGGAATTGGGGCACACCTCCATCGACGTAACCGACATGGAGAAGCATGATGTTCCGATGGGGTGTTCTGTCGACGGCCAAGATCGGCCGCGAGCAGCTTTTGCCGGCGATCGTAGATTCGGAGAATGGCGTGCTGTCGGCGATCGCCAGCCGCGACCTGTCGAAGGCCAAGGCACTGGGCGAGCGTTTCGGCGCGCCGCATGCCTTCGGCTCCTATGAGGAACTGCTCGCTTCCAAGGAGGTCGATGGCGTCTATATCCCGCTGCCGACCTCGCAGCATGTCGAATGGACGGCAAAGGCAATCGAGGCGGGAAAACATGTGCTGGTCGAGAAGCCTCTTGCGCTCGACGCCAAGGACATCCCGCCGCTGATCAAGCTGCGCGACGAAAAGAAGGTGCTGGTCTGCGAGGCCTTCATGGTCGTCTACCACCCGCAGTGGATCAAGGTGCGCGACCTCATCGCCAGCGGCGCGATCGGCCGGCTGCGCCACGTCCAGGGCGCGTTTTCCTATTACAATGTCGATCCCAGCAACATGCGCAACCAGCTGGATCTTGGCGGCGGCGCGCTGCCCGACATCGGCGTCTATCCGACCGTGTCGACGCGCTTCTCGACCGGCAAGGAACCGGTCCGCGTGCAAGCCACCATCGAGCGCGACAAGACCTTCGGCACCGACATCTATTCCTCGATCCGCGCCGATTTCGGCGACTTTGAACTGTCCTTCTACCTGTCTACGCAGATGGCGGCGCGGCAGGTGATGGTGTTCCACGGCGAGAAGGGTTTCATCGAGGTCTTTGGCCCGTTCAATGCCGGGCTCTACGACCACCACCGCATCGAATTGCACAACCAGAACCACACCGAAGCGCAGGTGTTCCGCTTCCCGGGCACCCAGCAGTACCGGCTGGAATGCGAGGCCTTCGTACGCGCGGCCCAGGGCGGCAAGGACCGTGTCTTCACGCTGGAGGAATCGGTCCTCAACCAGAAGGTCATCGACGCCATCTTCCGCGCCGGCGGCAAGAACGGCTGGGAGCCCGTCTGACAGGCCGTCGGAAGGCGCTGGGGGGAACGAAAATGGCTGACGACGCGGATGTCATCATTGTCGGCGCGGGGCTGGCAGGCCTCGTCGCCGCGGCAGAACTTGCCGATGCCGGCAAGAAAATCATCATCGTCGACCAGGAGCCCGAGCAATCGCTGGGCGGCCAGGCCTTCTGGTCGTTCGGCGGGCTTTTCCTGGTCGACTCGCCCGAGCAGCGGCGCATGCGCATCCGCGATTCCCACGACCTCGCGCTCGCAGACTGGATGGGCACCGCCGCCTTCGACCGCCCTGAGGATTTTTGGCCGCGAAAATGGGCTGAAGCCTATCTCGGCTTCGCCGCCGGCGAGAAGCGCTCCTGGCTGATCGAGCGCGGGTTGAAATTTTTCCCCGTCGTCGGCTGGGCCGAGCGCGGCGGCGGCAATGCCAGCGGCCACGGCAATTCGGTGCCGCGCTTCCACATCACCTGGGGCACCGGGCCCGGCGTGCTGGAGCCCTTCGTGCTGCGCGTGCGCGAGGCGCAGAAGCGTGGGCTCGTCGAGTTCAAGTTCCGCTACCGGGTCAACGAGATCACGCGGACCGGGAAGACGGTGACCGGGGTGCGCGGCGACGTGCTGGAGCCAAGCACGGTCGAGCGTGGACGCAAGAGCTCGCGCAACGTGGCCGGGGATTTCGAGCTCCACGCCCAGGTCGTGATCGTCGCTTCCGGCGGCATCGGCGGCAACCACGAGCTGGTGCGCAGGAACTGGCCGCAGCGTCTCGGCGCGACGCCGAAGCGCATGATCACCGGCGTGCCGGACCATGTCGACGGCCGCATGCTGGCAATTGCCGAAGCAGCGGGCGGGAGGGTCATCAACCGCGACCGCATGTGGCACTATGTCGAGGGCATCAAGAATTGGGCGCCGGTCTGGACCGATCACGCCATACGTATCCTGCCGGGCCCCTCTTCGCTATGGCTCGACGCGCGCGGCAGACGGCTGCCGGTGCCGCTTTTCCCAGGCTTCGACACTTTAGCCACGCTCAGCCATATCATGAGCACCGGCTTCGATTATTCCTGGTTCATCCTGACGAAGAAGATCATCCAGAAGGAGTTTGCGCTGTCGGGCTCGGAGCAGAATCCGGACCTCACGAGCAAGAGCTGGCGGCAGGTGCTCGGCCGCGCCACGTCGGGCATTCCCGGGCCGGTGAAAGCCTTCATGGAAAAGGGCGAGGATTTCATCGTCGAGGCCAACCTTTCGAAGCTGGTGGCGCGGATGAACGGGCTGGCCGGCGAGCCGCTGCTCGATGTGGCGCAGGTCGAACGCGAGATCCGCGCCCGCGACATGCAGTTCGACAACCCGTTCTCCAAGGATGCGCAGGTCACCGCGCTGCGCGGCGCGCGCGCCTATCTCGGCGACAGGCTGATCCGCACCGCAAGGCCGCACAAGATGCTCGATCCGGCGAACGGCCCGTTGATTGCGGTCCGCCTCAACATCCTCACCCGCAAGACGCTGGGCGGCCTGCAGACCGATCTCGACAGCCGCGTGCTCGACGCGGAGGGCGGGCCGGTGCCTGGTCTCTATGCGGTGGGCGAGGTCGCCGGCTTCGGCGGCGGCGGCGTGCACGGCTATGCGGCGCTCGAAGGCACCTTCCTCGGCGGCTGCATCTTTTCCGGACGCAGCGCCGGAAGGGCGGCGACGAAGGCGGTCGGCTGAGCGATCGAACGGTGTTGCCAAAAGCTCGTGAGCTCGGCCCACCTTGTATGCTGCGGCCTCATTCGGGGTTTGATGTTGCTTGAAGTCGATGCCGGAAAGGGCGTTGACGATGCACGGAGACCTCATACCAAGCGGCCTCCGGCAAGTTTGGCCTCTTCCCCAAGCAAGATGGCCCTTACAACGGGTACCCACGCGCTTTAACGGATGGTAATATTCTCCGTTACTCGGGAAGGTCGCAATGTCCAAGGTTTGTTTGTTGTGCGCGTGCCTTCTTTTGCTGGCCGGCTTGTCGACACCGGCCTCCTCTGAGACCCAGATCGGTCAACGCAGCCATAGATATGCGCTCGTAATCGGTAACTCGGCCTACCGTTTTGCGTCATCGCTTCCCAACGGGGTAAATGATGCGAATGCCATCTCCCGAGTTTTGCAAGAGACGGGCTTCGACGTCACCCTTGGATTGGATACCGACGCATCAACGTTCAGGGAACTCATCGGAAAATTCAGGCGAAACTTGCGGCCGGGTGACGTCTCGCTTTTTTACTTCGCCGGACACGGGCTCCAAGCGAACGGGGAGAACTACCTATTGCCGGTTGACGCCGCCCTTCAACGTCCGGCCGACTTGGCTCTGGAGGCTGAGCGCCTGCAAGACATCATCGCCGCCATGACGGCCGAGGAAAATATCGCAATCGTCCTTCTCGATGCCTGTCGGGACAATCCTTTCGTTAAGCAATTGAGTGGACCGGGTCAAAGTCGCGGCCTTGCCATAGGAAAGGGGCTGGGAGCCTTGGATGCTGGCAGGGGAGTCTTTATCGGCTTTGCAACACAACCCGGCAACGTGGCTCTCGATGGAGCCGTCAATCATAGTCCGTTTGCAGACTCTCTTGTGAAGCGGATAAAGACTCCTTCGATCGACATTGAAATTCTCATGCGTCGCGTCCGGTTGGACGTCATGAACGCGACTTCTGGGAAGCAGGTTCCCTGGAGCAACTCGTCCCTGGTGGAGCCGGGATTCTCATTCAACCCGGATGCCGCGTCTAGTCCGTCTTCGGCAGACGCCTATCAGCCAGACATCAACGCGGCGGCAGAGCTCGAATTCTGGAAATCAATCAAGGATACATCCGATGTCTCGATGTATCGTGCTTATCTAGCGGCATTTCCGAATGGTGCATTCGTCGAAATTGCAAAGAGCCGAATTGCCAAGTTCCAAGCACCTACGCTGCCACGCAAAAAGATCCTGCCAAAGAAAGTCAGTCGCAAGCCGCAAGTGTCGTTGCCTGTCGATGAACCTTCCAATCGTTCGGCAAAAACGAGCGCACCAGCTAAACCAGAATCCGTGGGGCGATGCAGGGATGGCAACAAGGAGAGGTGTCGCCAGAGATGCCGTGAAGGCGCAAGGCGTGCCTGTCGCAAGCTGCAACAGCTAGGGGGTTAGTAACGCCGATGACTGCCTTGCGCGCGGTGGGACTTAGGCCGCGCCGCCGACTGCGGCTGGAGACGAGCAAGGGTGCATGAAAAAAAGCTGAACTCAAGAACGCTCGGGTATCACTGCCGACCCGATCGGGATCGTGGATTAATACGCCACGTGAACCTCGCCGCGTGAGCGTAGGCAGCCAGCGACTGCTTCGGCCGGCGAGGCAAATGCGCGGGAGTTCAGTTTGATTAATTGGCGCGCCCGAAGAGATTCGAACTCCTGACCCCCAGATTCGTAGTCTGGTGCTCTATCCAGCTGAGCTACGGGCGCGCATCAGGCCGTGTGAGACACAAGCCCCGCGATCCGGTCGAGACGCCGGCCGCGATGTGGAGTGTTCCCTAACGACTGAATTTCGGAAAAGCAAGCCGGCCCGGCAAAAGTTTTGTCGCAGGCGTTTACAGGATCACATTCCGACCGGGGTCTTTGCTTCACGGAACTCCGAAGCGGGAACGTCTTCCCTGGCCTGCCACGGTCAAGCCGGGCGGCGCAGGCCGTTGCGGGCCTGATCGAGCCGCACCGGCTGGTCGGGGATGGTGACGGCGAAGACCGTGCGGCCGCCGATCGATTCGACCAGCTCCACCGTGCCGCCATGGGCGCGGATCAGCTCATGGGCGATCGCCAGGCCAAGGCCGGTGCCGCCGCTGCGCGCCGAGCCGCGGAAGGCGGCGAACAGGTTCTCGCGCGCCTTGGGCGGGAGGCCGGGGCCGGTGTCGCTGACGGTGATGCGGCTGACGCTGCCCAAGCGCTCGGCCGAGACGGCTAGCCGACGCACCACCGCGCTCTCCGTGTCGGCCGCCATTGCCTGCACCGAGTTGCGGCACAGATTGGTGAGCACGCGGAAGAGCTGGTCGGAATCGGCGTCGACTTCGAAGGTGAGCTCGACGGCATTGATGAATTCGATGCCCTCCTCGATATCGAGCAGGCCGTGCACGTCGTCGACCAGCTGGCGCAGCCGCAAGCGGCGGCGCGACGGCGCCGGCTCCTGTGTGCGGCCATAGGCAAGCACGCCCTCCGAATAGGCGACGGCGCGGTCGAGCGCGCGCAACAGCTTCGGCGCGAAGGACTGGACGGTCGGATCCTTCACCTGGCGCAACCGGTCCGACATAAGCTGCGCGGAAGCCAGGATGTTGCGCATGTCGTGGTTGATCTTGGACACGGCAAGCCCGAGGTTGGCGAGGTGCTTCTGCTCGGCGAGCATTTTTTGCAGCCGATCCTGCATCTGCGACAACTCGCGCTCGGCGACGCCGATCTCGTCGGCACGCTCCGTCGGGCAAATTATGCGGCCGGGATCGTCCGGCGCCTCGGAGAAGGACAGGATCGAGCGCGTCATGGTGCGGATCGGGCCGATCATGATCAGATCGATCGCCGCATAGACGAGCATGGCGGTGAACAGCGAGATCAGCAGCGAGACGACGGCGACGTTGCGCGAATATCTGAGCATGGCGTTGCGCAGACTGTAGTCCGGCATGATCAGCTCGAATTCCTTGTCGCTGTCGCCGACCGGGCCGAAGACGCGCAGCATGCGGTTGCCGCCGGCGAACAGCGTTTCCAGCGCGCCGGTCATGCCGTTGACCAGGCCGACATTGGCAATATCGATATGCTCGTCTACCTTCGGCGGCATGTCGGCCACGACAAGCAGCCGCGAGACGCCGCCGTCGCGCACCGCGATCGCCTTGGCGCCGATCGCCATCAGCACGTCGTTCTGGGCGGTGTGCGACAGCGAGTTGGGCTCGCCCTGCAGCAACACGATCGACACGGCGGCGGAGGTGCTCAGCCGCTCCTTCAGCCAGTTCACCCGGTAGCTGGCGATCCAGGGCAGGAAGATCAGGATTTCGGCGAGCAGCACGAAGACGATGGTGAGAAGCAGAAGCTTGGTCGACAGACCGCGCGACAGCGGCACCCGGCGCGGCGAGCTTGCCGCCGCGGGGCGTGGCTTTTCATCCGTTGACAGGACTTCACTTGTCATGACGCGGTTTTCACGAAGGCTTGATCGAGCAAGATTATGCGATTTGCGGCTTTTTTGCCAATTTCGCCGCCGGCCAGTGAAAAAATGCCGTTGGGCGGGCTGGATTGACTTCCAAAATCCTTCTTCCTATAAGCCCGCTCACGCTCGGGCCTTCCGTCCCGGCGCGGTTTCGATCGCGCCTATAACCGGCCCGGCAAAGCTCCTGTTACAGAGTGACAGAATCAAGAAGGGCCGCACGCCGCGGTATTAAAACAAATGAAGCGTACCTACCAACCGTCCAAACTCGTCCGCAAGCGCCGGCACGGTTTCCGTGCCCGCATGGCCACCAAGGGTGGCCGCGGCGTCGTCGCAGCCCGCCGCAACCGCGGCCGCAAGCGGCTCAGCGCCTGAACGAAAGACGAGATCGTTGCCCGCAACCGGCAAGCCAAAGGGGAAAACTCCCGGGCGGCTTCTGAAACGCGCGGATTTCATGGCTGTGCGCGGCGGCGAGAAGCGCCGCGGGCGGCTTTTTCTCGTCGAGGTTCTCGACCGGGGCGACGATTGTGCGCCACGCGTCGGCTACACCGTGACCAAGAAGGTCGGCAACGCCGTGGTGCGCAACCGCGTCCGGCGGCGGCTGAGAGAAGCCGTGCGAACGCATGCCGCCGATGACATGGCGCCCGGCAGTGACTATGTCATCGTCGGGCGCGAAGACGTGCTTGCCATTCCGTTCGGCCAGTTGAAGGCCGAGCTTTCCCGCCGGCTGCGCGGAACACGATAGGCCAAGGGCTTTCGATGGAAAACAACCGCAATTTCTTCATCACCATCGCGCTGTCGGTGCTGATCCTGACGCTCTGGCAGGTGTTCTACATGAACCCCAAGATGGAGCAGCAACGCGAGCAGGCCCGCATCGAGCAGCAGCGCGTCGAGGCGCAGAAGAAGGAAGCGCAGGGGACCAATCCGGGCGCGGCCGGGACGCCGGCGCCGGCTCCGGGCGCCATCCCGACCGCACCTGGCGGCGAGACAGTCACTGTAGAGAGCCGTGACCAGGCGGTTGCCGCGACCAAGCGCATCAAGATCGACACGCCGAGCCTCGAGGGCTCGATCAATCTCACCGGCGCTCGCCTGGACGACCTCAAGCTCAAGCACTACACCGAGACGGTCGACAAGAATTCGCCCGAGATCCAACTCCTCAATCCGCAGGCGCTACCGACCGGCTATTTCGCCGAGATCGGGTTCGTCGGCACCGACAAGACCGGCGCGGTGCCGAGTTCCGACACGGTGTGGAGCGTTGAGGGCAATCCGACGCTGACCCCGTCGACGCCGGTGACGCTGACCTACACCAACGACAAGGGCCTGACCTTCAAGCGCACCATCTCGGTCGACAACGATTATATGTTCACCGTTTCGGACACCGTGCAGAATTCGGGAAGCGCTGCCGTCAGCCTGTTCAACTACGGTCGCGTCACGCGCTACGACAAGCCGGCGGTCGCCAGCACTTATGTGCTGCATGAAGGCCTGATCGGCGTTACTGGCACCGAGGGGCTGACGGAATACAAATACGCCGCCATCGAGAAGGACAAGGAAGTCAAGCCAGGCAAGTCGACCGACGGCTGGCTCGGCATCACCGACAAGTACTGGGCCGTCACCATGGTGCCGACCGAAAAGCAGCCCTTCCAGCCACGCTACGGCTATTTCGAGGACGGGCGCCATCGCTACCAATCCGACTTCCTCACTGATCCGATCAACATCGAGGCCGGCCAGTCCGCAACCATCGAAACCGAAGTGTTCGCCGGCGCCAAGGAAGTCGCCAAGATCAACGCCTATGAGGCTGACCGTCATATTCGCCAGTTCAATCTGCTGATCGACTGGGGCTGGTTCTATTTCATCACCAAGCCGATGTTCTGGCTGATCGACACGCTGTACAAATTCTTCGGCAATTTCGGCCTAGCGATCCTGGCCACGACCGTCATCGTCAAGGCCATCTTCTTCCCGCTGGCCAACAAGTCCTACGCGTCGATGGCGAACATGAAGAAGGTGCAGCCGAAGATGCTGGAAATCCGCGAGAAATACGCGGACGACAAGATGAAGCAGCAGCAGGCGATGATGGAGCTCTACAAGACGGAAAAGATCAATCCGTTGGCCGGCTGCTGGCCGGTGGCGCTGCAGATCCCGGTCTTCTTCTCGCTCTATAAGGTGCTCTACATCACCATCGAGATGCGGCACGCGCCGTTCTTCGGCTGGATCCACGACCTCGCGGCGCCCGATCCGACCTCGGTGTTCAACCTGTTCGGCCTGCTGCCCTTCGCGCCGCCGGCCTTCCTCCCGCATATGGGCGCCTGGGCGGTCGTGATGGGCATCACCATGTTCCTGCAGATGCGCATGAACCCGACGCCGCCGGACCCGACGCAGGCCGCGGTGTTCACCTGGATGCCGGTCCTCTTCACCTTCATGATGGGTTCCTTCCCGGCCGGCCTCGTCATCTACTGGGCCTGGAACAACCTGCTCTCGATCCTGCAGCAGGGCGTGATCATGAAGCGCCAAGGCGCCAAGATCGAGTTGTGGGACAATCTGGCGGCGATGTTCCGCAAGAAACCATCGCCGGCGGAATAGATGGCACCCCGGCCCTAACACCAAAAACCCCGGCATGACCGGGGTTTTTTCGTTGGCGGCTTGCCCTATGGCGCTCCGGACAGAACTTCGCGCAGCCGTCTTTCGGAATTTGGCCTGCCCCCGCGAAACTGCGGCATGGCCTGCCTCGTAGCTTCCCCGGTCCTCCCCAAAAGCCGCGACGGCTTCCGGCGCAGCGACGCCGGTGTTGGGAAGGCCGTCCGGCAGGCCGGGGTCCCGCGGGGGGACCCCGGTTTTCCTCCTAAAGCGCGACGCGCTTTAGGGACTTTGTTTTAATGCAGTGTCGTTTTCCCAAAACCGCTCCGCGCTTTTGGGCGACATGCACCAGCTCACTCCATGACGGCACTGTGGTCGACCTTGGTCGGTGTGCCAGGCTTGCGCAGCAGAAGCACAAGCGGGATGGCGGCGAGCGAGAGCAACATCATCAGCTCGAAGTCGTCGACATAGCTGATGATCGTTGCCTGCAGCGTGACCAGCCCGTCGAGCGCGGCGCGGCCGGCGGCGGTGTAAGGGCTCAGCGCCTGCGCGATCGCCGGATCGCCGAACGCCGGATTATAGGGCGTCACATAGTCGGCGATGTTGGCATGGTTGATCTGCTGGTTCTGCGTCAGAAGCGCGGTGACGACCGAGATGCCGACGCTGGAGCCGATGTTGCGCGACAGATTGTAGAGGCCCGTCCCTTCAGCGCGCCGTTCCGGCGCCAGCGTGGCGAAGGTGATGGTGGTGAGCGGCACGAACAGGAAGCCTAAGCCGGCGCCCTGGATGAAGCCGGTGCGGATGATCGTCCATTGCGAAACGTCCGGGGTCCAGCCGGTCATGTCGTACATCGCCCAGGCGGTGACCGCGAGCCCCGTGAACAGCAGCCAGCGCGTGTCGACCTTGCCGACCAGCCGGCCGACAAGGAACATGCAGGCCATGGTGCCTAGGCCGCGCGGCCCCATGACGATGCCGGCGGTCACCACGGGATAGCCCATCAGCGTTTGCAGGTAGGGCGTCATCAGCGCCAGCGAGGCGAGATAGGTGATGCCTATGATGAAGATGAACACCATGCCGACCGCGAAATTCCGGTCGAGGAACAGCCGCGGGTTCACGAAGGTGTCGCGGGCGGTGAAGGTGTGGACGATGAAGATATAGAAGGCCGACGCGCAGATCAGCGCCTCGACGATGATCTCGGACGAGGAGAACCAGTTGAGCTGCTCGCCGCGGTCGAGGAACATCTGCAGCGAAGCGATGGCGAGGCTGAGCATGCCGAAACCCAACCAGTCGAGCCGGGCCTTGAGGTCGAGCTTGGTCTCCTGCACGAACATCGAGACGCCGGCGAAAGCCAGCACGCCGATCGGCACGTTGATGTAGAAGACCCAGCGCCAGGAAACATTCTCGGTCAGCCAGCCGCCGATGACGGGCCCAAGCACCGGGCCGACCATCACCGAGACGCCGAACAGCGCCATGGCCGAACCGCGCTCCTCGACGCTGTAGATGTCCAGCAGGATACTCTGGGACAGCGGTACAAGGGCGGCGCCGAACAGGCCTTGAAGCAGCCGAAAGCCGACGATCTGCGGCAGCGACTGGGCAAAGCCGCACAGCACCGAGGCGACGACGAAGCCGGTGATGGCGACCAGCAGGATGCGCTTGCGGCCGAAGCGGTTGGCAAGATAGCCCGAAGGCGGCGTCATCACCGCCGCGGCGACGATATAGGAAGTGAGCACCCAGTTGATCTGGTCGGCGCTCGCCGACACGCTGCCCTGGATATAGGGCAGCGCCACATTGGCAATGGTGGTGTCCAGCGCCTGCATGATGACCGCCAGGATGACGCAGGCGGTGATGGCTCCGCGATTGGCGACCGCAGGCGTGCCCGTGGCGACGGTGTTCATGACTTTTGCTCAAATCGCCTGAAGAGGTCGGTCACGAAATCGGGCAGGCCGCGGGCATGGCCGGTGTCTATGCTGACAACCGCGCTCATGCCCCCGCGCAGCGGCGGCTTGCCTTGCGGGTCGTCGATCGTCACCCGCATCGGGATGCGCTGCACGACCTTGACCCAGTTGCCGCTGGTGTTCTGCGCCGGAAGCAGCGAGAAGCTTGACGACGAGGCCGGGCTGATGCTGCCGACCTCGCCATGCCAGACCTCGCCCGGATAGCCGTCGATGCTGATCGTCGCCTTCTGCCCCGGCCGGACATAAGTGAGCTCGGTTTCCTTCGGCTCGGCGGCGATCCAGATGTCGGTCGACGAGACCAGGCTGAAGGCCGGCTGCGAGGCGGGAAGGTACTTGCCGACCTGCAGCGCATCGACATTGGTAACGACGCCGTCGAACGGCGCCTTGACAACAGAATCGCCGAGATTGCGCTGGGCATCGTCCACCGCCGATTGGGCCTGCAGGTAGAAAGGGTTCTTCTCGACCGGCTGGTCGGCGTCGCCGCCGAGCTGGGCGAGCGTTGCCTGCGCCTGCGCCTTGGCGACGATGACTTTCTGCCGGGCGGCGATGAGATCGTGCTGGGCGCTGTCGAAAGTCGCCTTCGAGGCGGTTGAGGTCTTGAGCAGGTCCTGCTGACGCTGGAAGGCCGACTCGTAGTAGGGGATGTCGGCCTCGGCCTGGGCGATCTGCGCCAGCGACTGCTGGTAGCTCGCCTGCAAGGTCAGCACCTGGTTGCGCACCGTGCCGAGCTGCGCCTGAGCGCCGGCCAGCGCCGTCTCGAACGAGGCCGGCCGCAAGCGGAAGAGCACCTGGCCCTTCTTAACCGCCTCGTTGTCATGCACGTCGATCTCCTGCACGGTGCCGGAAACATCGGTGGAGACGCCGAGCGACTGCGCCTGGACATAGGCATTGTCGGTGGTCATGACCTGACCGCCGACGACGTAGTAATAGCCGCCGACCGCCAGCGCCACCGGAAGCAGCGCAAACAGGACAGACCGGGTTAAGCTGCGCCGCGGCTTGGCCCGGGCCGGCGAGGCTATCGTGACGGCGGCCGGCTTCGGCTGGGCCGAGGGTGCTTCGAGCGCAGCAGGTTCCGGCGCGACAGGGGCTTCCAGCTCATCGTTTTCGATCCCCGGATTGGCGGCACGCCTTTGCTCGCGCTGGCTGTCCAGGCGAATGACCTGGTCGCTGCTTCTGTCGCCGGCATTGTCGCCGTCGGCGGGTTTGCGTGGTGAGGCTGGTTCAGACATGGACTTTCTCCCGGTCGACAGCCGGCTGGGCGCAGGCCTCGAGCAGATTGGATTTGATCAGACAAAGTGTTTGCAGCTCCTGCCGCGCGTCCGCGGAAAGGTGAATGCCTTGCTGTCGAGACAGATAGGGCCGCACCTGCCAATGCCCGCGAGTCTGGCTCGAGCGGCGCGAGCGCTGCTCGAAGCGTTTTCCGGGCAGGCGCGCGACGTCGTGCAGGACGAAGCTGCTGGTGAGCGAGGAAGGCATGGGAGGAACTTCGGAGTCGGCAGACAAGCTTTCGTGAGCATGCTTATTATCATCATGCACATAATCCTGCTGGACGCGGTGCGCAAGACCAGCTAAGCCGCCTGGAGCAAACGTCGCGCCGACGTGGCGCAACTGAAGGCCGGCAGAGGCACGCACGAAAAATGAAGATGAACCGGCTCAGGATCGCGACCGTGGCTGCCCTGCTGACATGCGCGTTTCCGGCCGCCGCCAAGGAAGCGGTGAGCTGCGGCGGCGCGGCAATGCTCGGCGGCGCGCAGCTCAACTGCAGCCACGTGCAACCCAAGGCTCCGCCGCAGTTCTGCACCTATAGCTGGGCCCTGCACACCTCGGCCGGCGACCAGAAAGTCGTCGACGGCAGTTTCGCGCTGCCGCCCGGCGCCTCCAACGTCCAGGCCTATCAGGGCAGCGGTTTCGACAGCGCGCTTTCCAACCCGATCGTGATCTGTCGCGGCAGCCGCTGAGCGCGGGTTGGTGCTGCAGCCTGATCACGGTAGTTTGATCGGGAGACAGCGTCGCCAGGGCGCCGCCTCGTGCCTGCCAACTAAGGACTGACCGCGATGACCGGACCCAACCCCAACATCAAGCATCCCATTGCGATGCATCCGCGCGTCGGCTTCCTGAAGCCGCTGGTCAATGCGCCGAACATCGAGATCGGCGACTTCACCTATTACGACGATCCCGACGGCCCGGACAAATTCGCCGAGAGGTGCGTGCTGCACCACTATCCCTTCATCGGCGACAGGCTGATCATCGGCAAATTCTGCGCCATCGCCGAGGGTGCCCGCTTCATCATGAACGGCGCCAATCACGCCATGTCCGGCTTCTCCACCTATCCGTTCAACATCTTTGGCCATGGCTGGGAGGAAGGTTTTGACCCCGAGACCTGGTCGAAAGAGATCCGCGGCGACACGATCGTCGGCAATGACGTGTGGATCGGCATGGATGCGGTGATCATGCCGGGCGTCGAGATCGGCCATGGCGCGATCGTCGCAGCGAAATCGGTTGTCACGCACGACGTGCCACCCTATGCGATCGTCGCCGGCAATGCGGCCAAGGTGGTGAAGATGCGCTTCGACGAGTTCACGGTGCGACGGCTTTTGAAAGCGGCCTGGTGGAACTGGCCGGTCGACAAGGTCAGCCGCAACCTCAACGCCATTCGTGGCGCCGACATTTCCAAGCTGGAGGCCGCCGTTTGAACGCGCCGGATAAAACCACGAGCGAAACTGCCATAAGTCCGGAGCTGTTCACCCGCGCGTGGATCTTCATCCGCGGCGTGCCGTCGATGAAATTCCTGCCGCCGGAAGGGCCGCCGGAGATCGCCTTTGCCGGCCGCTCCAATGTCGGCAAGTCGTCGCTGATCAACGCGCTGGTCGGCCAGAAGGGGCTGGCGCGCACCTCCAACACGCCCGGACGGACGCAGGAGCTGAACTATTTCGTGCCGGACGGCTTCTCCGGCGAAGGCGCCGACCTGCCGCCGATGGCGCTGGTCGACATGCCGGGCTACGGCTACGCCAGCGCACCGAAGGATAAGGTCGATGCCTGGACGAAGCTGATCTTCGAGTATCTGCAGGGCCGCGTCACGCTGAAGCGCGTCTATGTGCTGATCGACGCCCGGCACGGCATCAAGGCCAAGGACGAGGAGGTGCTGTCGCTGCTCGACAAGGCGGCGGTGTCCTACCAGATCGTGCTGACCAAGACAGATAAGATCAAGGCGGCCGGCGTGCCGAAGCTGATCGAGGAGACGCTTGCCAAGATCAAGAAACGGCCGGCGGCGTTCCCGGCGGTGCTCGCGACTTCGTCGGAAAAGGCCTCAGGGCTCGAGGATCTGCGCACGGCGATCGCCTTGGTGGCGAACGGCGGCTGACGCATTTTTCGCCTTGGAGCAGGGCAGCCGCGTATGGTGCTCCCTCACCCAGCCTCCGCTTCGCCCGGCTGACTTCTTCCCCGACGGCCCCAGATCGAACAAGGACGGGCAGGACCAGGCGTGATCGGCCGACCTGACTGCGCCCTCAACGCCCCACTCAATCCGTCTCGTCGCGCTCCGAAACATGATCGCGCCGACCGGCAAGGATTTCGCGCTTGCCGACATGGTTGGGCGCTCCGACCAGGCCTTCCTTCTCCATGCGTTCGACCAGCGAGGCGGCGCGGTTATAGCCGATGCCGAGGCGGCGCTGGATGTAGGAGGTCGAGCATTTCTTGTCGCGCTTGACCACTTTGATCGCCTCCTCATAGAGGGCGTCGCCATCCTCGGCGTCGATCGAGCCCTTGTCGAAGACTGGACCCGTGTCGGCCGGATCTTCTTCCTCTTCCTCGCCGGCGGTGACCGTATCGAGATATTCCGGGCGGCCTTGCGCCTTCAAATGCGCCACGACGTGCTCGACCTCGAGATCGGAGACGAAGGGACCGTGCACGCGCACGATGCGCCCGCCGCCGGCCATGTGCAGCATGTCGCCCTGGCCGAGCAGCTGCTCGGCGCCCTGCTCGCCAAGGATGGTGCGGCTGTCGATCTTGGACGTCACCTGGAAGGAGATACGGGTGGGGAAATTGGCCTTGATGGTGCCGGTGATGACGTCGACCGACGGGCGCTGTGTGGCCATGATCAAATGGATGCCGGCGGCGCGCGCCATCTGCGCCAGCCGCTGGATGGCGCCTTCGATCTCCTTGCCGGCCACCATCATCAGGTCGGCCATCTCGTCGACGATGACGACGATGTAGGGCATCGGCGCGAGGTCGATCTCCTGCTCCTCGAACAGCGGCTCGCCCGTGCCCTTCTCGAAGCCGACTTGCACCTGCATCACCACGACCTCACCCTTGTCGCGGGCGGCCGCGGCGCGCTGGTTGTAGCCGTCGATGTTGCGCACGCCGAGGCGCGCCATCTTGCGGTAACGCTCCTCCATCTCGCGGACCGCCCATTTGAGCGCGGTGACCGCTTTCTTGGAATCGGTGACGACCGGCGTGAGCAGATGCGGGATGCCGTCATAGACGGACAATTCGAGCATCTTGGGATCGACCATGATGAGGCGGCACTCCGCCGGCTTCATCCGGTAGAGCAGCGATAGGATCATGGTGTTGATGGCGACCGACTTGCCCGAGCCGGTGGTGCCGGCGACCAGCAGATGCGGCATCTTGGCGAGGTCGGCGATGACCGGCTCGCCGCCGATGGTCTTGCCCAGCCCCAGCGCCAACTTGCACGATGTGTTGCGGAAGCCGGCCGATTCGATCAGCTCGCGGAAATAGACCGTCTCGCGCGTTTCGTTGGGCAGCTCGATGCCGATGACATTGCGGCCCGGCACCACGGCGACGCGCGCCGAGATGGCCGACATGGAGCGGGCGATGTCGTCGGCCAGGCCGATGACGCGGCTGGACTTCACGCCCGGCGCCGGCTCGAACTCGTAGAGCGTGACGACCGGACCCGGCCGGACATGGATGATTTCGCCCTTGACGCCGAAATCCTCCAGCACGCTTTCGAGCAGGTCCGCGTTCTGTTCCATCCGCTCCTGCGACATGTAGAAGCCCTGGCCTTCCGGCGGCATCTGCAGCAATTCCTCGGGCGGAAGCTCGTAGCCGGCCGAAGCGGGCTGCGGCGCGACCTTGCCGGCGACGGGCAGGGGCGGCGCGGGTCTGGCGGCCTTGGCGCTCTTTGCGATGGGACGCGGCGCGACGGACTCAGGCGCGGGCGCGCGCGATTCGATTTCCCCAGGAGCGGACCGGAGAGCGGGCAGATCGACCGGCGCCGTCAGCGGGGCCAGACTTGCGGCCGGCCCGTGCGAGCGCCATTCGATGACGCGGTAGAACGAGGTCGCCTCGCCGATCGCGGCGGGGCGGAACGGGCTCGGTTGCGCCGCAGGACTCATCCGCGCGGGAGCCGCGGGCGTCTGCAAAGGATCGTTCAGCCGTGCCCGCGCCAGGCGCTCGGCGAGCAAGGGCAGGCTGAACTCGAAAAACGCATCGTCGGAAAGATAGGACCAACGAAATTTCGGCGGCTGCGGCTTTTGTGCCGGAGTGGCTACGGCCCGTGGCGGCGGCGCGGCGCTGGCCTGCTGCGGCTTGACGATGGCCTGCGGCGGCTTGGCCGGGGCGGTGGCGGCCGCGCCGGGGACTGCCCGGCCCGGATTGGTCGGCTGGGGCGCCAGCGGCGCCGGACGAATGGGAAGCCCGCGGGAAGCCACCGCCTTGGCCGGCGCTTCATCAACTGGCTCCGGTGCGGGCCGTTTGTCGGAATCCGGCGTGCGAGTGAAGCGCACATTGGGCGCGAGGAAGAAATATTGCTGCCAGGCCTGGCCGCCGAACTCGTCGCCGCCAGCCGAATCGGCGGCGTTCGATTCGCCGTCAGCGGCGGCTCGCAGCGTGACGACCTGCCCCGTTTGCCGCTGCGGCGGCACGGCAGCGCCATGATGCCGCGCGTCTTCCGAGCTGCTGTCGTCGTTGTCGCCGTAAGCGGAAGCGCCGGAAGGATTGGCACGGGTAAAACGCATGGATGTCACACTCGAGATTCGTCGAACAAACGTGTCCCGAGACATAGGAACCGATGGTTAACAAGCTCTTCCGGAAGGGTCCGGGAAAAGTGCCGGTCGACGGTTCGAGTTGGGCTGGAAGAAGGAGGTGACCGGTGGCATCGAAGTCGGCTGCCGCGGCGCCGTAGCGTCGTCAAAGCGCCTCGCGTTCCTTCGCAATCGCTGCGCGCCGCAGGTTCACGCCGAGAGCGACGCCTGCTCCTCGGCCGCGAGCTTCTCGGTGCCGTAGGCCTTCAGAAAGACGTTCACGCCGGAGCGAACGACATGCTCGATCTCGGCTTGGCTCGGCGCCTTGGTGCGGTAGGAAAAAATGCACTGGCGGAAGAGGCCGGCGAGGCAGAGCTCGGTGAACTGATAGGCGGCGAGATCGACATCGTCGATCTTCAGCAGGCCGCGTTCGACGGCTTCGTTGAGGAAGATCATCACCTTGTCGTGGCCACGCTTGGGACCGCGCTCGTAGAAGCGGGCGCCAAGCTCGGGAATCCTGTCGGAAGCGCCGACCACGGTGCGCTGCGCCTGGATGACCTTGGCCGAGGTGATCTTGGCGGAGAGCACCATGCCGAACTTCACCAGCGTCTTGCGCAGGTCGTCGAAATGGTCGAGCACCTCATACATATTCTTGAAGATGGTGCCACGCTCTTCCTCGATGAGAGCCTCGAACAGCTCTTCCTTGTTGGCGAAATAGACGTAGATCGTGCCCTTGGAAACGCCGGCCTCGCGCGTGATGTCGTTCATCGATGCGGCTTCGAAGCCCTTGTCGATGAAGACGCGGCGCGCGCCTTCGATGATCTGGGCCCGTTTGATCGGATCCTGCCCGGCCGCGGGACGGCCTTTGCGCAGGTCGAGCAGATCGCTATCGGCTGTCGTTTCGACCATCGACGTCAAACCTCACGAAATATTTCGAACCAACCGGTTCGATTTGCTCTTGATATGGGCCTCTTTCCGCGCTATGTCAATCACCAATTCGAACCGAACGGTTCAGTCTGACTGACTTGTCCCAGAGAGATTATCATGTCCTCGAACGCGCCCGCTACCGCCGAAGTCCGCAATTTCCCCAACGCCAAGGTCCAGCCGTCGACCGAAGCTCCGGAAGCGCCTGTACTGCCCGCTCCTCCCGCGCCTGCCGAAGCGCCGGCCAAGAAGAAGCGCTCTGTCCGCTCGCTGCTGCTGCCGATCATCGGGCTGGGCCTCCTCGGCGCCGGCTCCTGGTACGGCTACGATTACTGGACCGACGGCCGGTTCATGATCTCCACCGACGACGCCTATGTCCAGGCCGACATGTCGTTCGTGTCGCCGAAAATCTCCGGCTATGTGGACAAGGTGCTGGTGAGCGAGAACCAGAGCGTCAAGGCCGGCGATCCGCTGTTCGTCATCGATGACGGCGACTACAAAATCGCGGTCGGCCAGGCGGAGGCGCAGATCGCCACGCTGGCGAAGACGCTCGACCGCATCGATGCGCAAACCAAGGCGGCGCAGGCCTCGCTGGCGCAAGCACAGGCGCAGAAGATCGCCGACCAGGCGGCGGCCGACAATGCGGCACGCGCACAGGCCCGCGCGGCGCAGCTGCTCAAGACGCATGTCGGCACGCAGGCACAACTCGACGACGCCCAGACGGCGCTCGACCAGGCGAAGGCAGCCCTCGCCGGCGCCGACGCGCAGATCACCGCCGCGCAGGCCAATATCGGCGTGCTCGAAGCCCAGCGTGCGGAATCCGCCAGCACGCTCGCCTCGCTGCAGCTCACCCGCGACAAGGCGCAGCGTGACCTTTCCTTCACCGTGCTCAAGGCGCCCTATGACGGCGTCGTCGGCAACCGCTCGGTCGAACAGGGCGACCTCGTCACGCCCGGCCAGAAGCTCGCCGTCGTCGTGCCGATGGATAAGCTCTACATCGTCGGCAACTTCAAGGAGACGCAGCTTGGCCGGCTGGTGCCTGGCGAGAAGGTCCGCATCACGGTCGATGCCATCGACGGCCAGACCTTCGAGGGCACGGTTTCGTCGCTGGCGCCGGCTTCGGGCGCGGTGTTCTCGCTGCTACCGCCGGAAAACGCCACCGGCAACTTCACCAAGGTGGTGCAGCGCGTGCCGGTCCGCATCGACGTGCCGGCCGACGTGCTGAAGACCGGCAAGTTGCGCGCCGGCCTCAGCGTCATCGTCGCCGCCGACAGCCGCACCGCGCCGGCCGCGACGACCAACTGAGCAGTTTGGGGGGCGGCCCGGTGGCCAATTGAGCGCCGAGCCGCCCAGCCTGTTTTGACGCAGTTCCGGGCGGAAAACGCCGCGCACTTTTGGAGCTGCCGCAGGGAGGCCATGAGATGGCAACCGCAACCATTACCGCAGGAGCAGCGCCGGCACGTCCGGCAGCCGCCGCCCCCGCCGACCACATGCCGGCGCGCCGCGTCATCGCCTTCCTGGCGATGGTGTTCGGCATGTTCATGGCGATCCTCGATATCCAGATCGTCTCGGCATCGCTGGCCGAGATCCAGGCCGGCCTCAGCGCCAGCTCCGACGAGATCCCGTGGGTTCAGACCGCCTATCTGATCGCGGAAGTGGTGATGATCCCGCTGTCGGGCTTCCTCAGCCGCATGCTGTCGACCCGCGTGCTGTTCACGACCGCGGCCGCCGGCTTCACAGCAGCAAGCGCGCTGGCCGCGACCGCCACCAACATCGACCAGATGATCGTCTACCGCGCCATCCAGGGCTTTATCGGCGGCGGCATGATTCCGAGCGTGTTCGCTGCCGCCTTCACCATCTTCCCGCCGTCGCGCCGCGCCGTCGTCTCGCCGATGATCGGCCTCGTGGCGACGCTGGCGCCGACCATCGGCCCGACGGTCGGCGGCTATATCAGCCATGCCATGTCCTGGCACTGGCTGTTCCTGATCAATGTCGTGCCGGGCATACTGGTGGCGACGGCTGCCTGGTCGCTGATCGATTTCGACAAGCCGAACCTCAAGCTGTTCTCCAAGTTCGACTGGTGGGGCCTGATCGGCATGGCCGCCTTCCTCGGCTGCATGGAATACGTGCTGGAGGAAGGCCCGAACCATGACTGGCTGCAGGAGCCGGCCGTCTTTGCCTGCGCCATCATCATGACCATAGGCGGTCTCATCTTCTTCTGGCGCGTCTTCACCGCCGAGGAGCCGATCGTCGATCTGCGGGCCTTCAACAATGTCAATTTCGCCTTCGGCTCGCTGTTCTCCTTCGTGGTCGGCATCGGCCTTTACGGGTTGACCTACCTCTATCCGGTGTTCCTCGGCCGGATCCGCGGTTACGATTCGATGATGATCGGCGAGGCGCTGTTCGTCAGCGGCCTGGCGATGTTCTTCACCGCGCCCGTTGCCGGCATCCTGTCGAACAAGATCGATCTCAGGCTGATGATGATGGTCGGCTTCATCGGCTTCGCCACCGGCACATGGTGGATGACGCATCTCACCGCCGACTGGGATTTTTATGAGCTCTTGATCCCGCAGATCCTGCGCGGCTGCTCGATGATGCTGTGCATGGTGCCGATCAACAACATCGCGCTCGGCACGCTGCCGCCGGAACGGCTGAAGAATGCGTCGGGCCTGTTCAACCTGACCCGCAATCTCGGCGGTGCCGTCGGCCTGGCAGTCATCAACACGGTGCTGATCGACCGCAATGCCTTTCACTATGCAAGGCTTTCCGAGCATGTGCAGTGGGGCAGCGAGGCCGCGCAGACCAAGCTGCAGAACATGACGCTGACCTTCCAGCAAAACGCCGGCCTCGACGCCACGACCGCCGCCATTTCAAAGCTGTCCGGCATGGTGCAGCAGCAGGCGGCGCTGTTGTCCTTCATGGACGTGTTCATGATGCTGACCGTGCTGTTCGCCTCGCTCGGATTTTTCGTGCTGTTCATCAACAAGCCGGCACAGCAAGGCGGCGGTGGCGGCGGAGGCCATTGAGGAGCCGGAACCCCCACCTGGCGTCCTCAACGCATGACCCCGGAAATCGTCGCCGATTTTCCGGGGTCATTTCTTTGGACAGATCGCAGTCCGCTCAGGCCGCGGCGGGCTTGAAGGTCAGCGCCACGCCGTTGATGCAGTGGCGCAGGCCGGTGGGCGGCGGGCCGTCGTCGAAGACATGGCCAAGATGACCGCCGCAACGGCGGCAATGCACCTCGGTGCGCGTCATGCCGAGCGAACGGTCTTCGGTCTTGCCGATGGCATTGGGGATCTCCTGCCAGAAGCTCGGCCAGCCGGTGCCGGAATCGAACTTCGTTTCCGACGGATAGACCGGCAGGTCGCATCCGGCGCAGGCGAAGATGCCCTTGCGGTGTTCGTTGAGCAGCGGGCTGGTGCCCGGATATTCGGTGCCCTCCCTGCGCAGCACGTCGAAGGCGGCATCCGAAAGGATGGCGCGCCATTCGGCGTCGGTCTTGGTGATCTCGAAGGTCTCGGCGGCCAGAGCCGGCTTCGCGCCGCCCATGTGCAACGCCGCTCCGGCTCCGATTGTGAGGGCAGTGGCGGCGGCACCGCTCCAGAGAAAGTCGCGAC
The DNA here is from genome assembly GCF_029625795.1 of Mesorhizobium sp. WSM4989. Lineage (NCBI taxonomy): Bacteria > Pseudomonadati > Pseudomonadota > Alphaproteobacteria > Hyphomicrobiales > Phyllobacteriaceae > Mesorhizobium > Mesorhizobium sp. WSM4989. The sequence continues at coordinate 2,207,885 of NZ_JARTVN010000001.1, forward strand.
GGTTCATGGCCTTTCCTCCTGACGTGATCTTACAAACTAGGACGCCACCGGAAAAGCAAAAGCCGGTGACGGTTCGCGCGCCACCCCGCGTCGACCCAAGCCCTGGCGATGCGGAGCGGCGCTTGACGGCAGCACGGATCGTGGGAGGGAGACCGTGCGGCCGGCGCGGACATACGCCACTTCGCCGGCCGCACGCGCTTTGTTACATCTTCGGCAGAAGAACCTTGTCGATGACGTGGATGACGCCGTTCGACTGGCGCACGTCGGCGATTGTGACATGAGCGACGTTGCCGTTCTCGTCGGTCGCCGTGACCTTGCCCTTTTCGGACTTCAGCGTCAGGGCGCAGCCGCCGACGGTCTTGACCTCATGCGCACCGCCATCGGCCTTGGCCATCTTGGCGACGTCGGCGGCCAGCGCCTTGGCGGCAATGACATGGCAGGTGAGGATCTTGGTCAGCTTGTCCTTGTTCTCGGGCTTGAGCAGCGTCTCGACGGTGCCGGCCGGAAGTGCAGCGAAGGCCCCGTTGGTCGGGGCAAAGACGGTGAAAGGACCGCGGGTCTGCAGCGTGTCGACCAAGCCGGCGGCCTTGACGGCGGCGACCAGCGTGGTGTGGTCCTTCGAATTGACGGCATTCTCGATGATGTTCTTCTTGGCATACATCGGGGCGCCGCCGACCATCGGATTGGCGGCATAGGCAACGGCGCCAAGCGCGGAAAGGCCGATTGTAGAGGCAAGCAGAAGGGTGGCGAGTTTACGCATTGTATCAGTCTCCTCGGGTTGTTTTCCCCATCCTTGGGAACGCGAGGAGATACGAGGCGTCAAAAACTTAGTTTCGCGAACTTCGAAGATTTTTTATTCGTCGGCCCGGATGCAAACGTACCGCGTCTAAGCGCACGAAAGCGCTGCTGCCGACACATCTCGGGTGGATAGACTTGGGATAGTCTCCAATTCTTTTCCGAAATGTCGTCAGATGCCCTTCAGATCGCCGGCGGCGACGACGGGGCCGGTCGGCTGGCCGGTCGGCGAACCGCCGGCCGGCTCAAGACTGACGGCGAGCACGGCGCCTTGCGCCAGCTTCTCCTGCACGGCCGGCGTGACGGCCATGCGCGCGGTCTGACCGGCCGGGATGACGCCCATCGAGACCGGCGCAGTCTTGCCCTCGATCATCCACAGCTCGAAATCCTTGCCGGCGCCGCGTTCGCCGGAAACATGCGAGAGGCCGACCTCCTGGCGCGCCGCGTCATAGACGGCAAGGTATTTGACGTTGCTGTTGTCGGCGGCGAGCGAGGCGACCAGCCTGGTTTCGGGCTGCGGCAACGGCGGATTGACGAGAGGCAGGGCGACAAAGACGGCCAAAGCGGCAAGCGCGGCCGCGGCAAGCCCGCGCCAGAAGGCGAGGCTCCCCAGCAGGCCGGTGCTGGGCGCGGCGGGGGTGGCCACTGATGAGGCAAACAGCCGCCGGTCGATCGCCGCCTTGACCGAAGCCCGCGCCTCGACCGCAGCGTAGGCGGCTGCCATCGGCGCGAAATGGGCTTCCCAGGCATCGACCAGGCGGGCAAAACCCGCCTCGGTATCGATGCGGCGGGAGGCGATCTGGCGTTCGTCGGCTGCCAGAACGCCGAGAACGTATTCGGCGGCGAGCAGGTCGTCGCCTCCGCGTTCCGGTCCGTTTTCTTCCGCCAGCGTCATCTTTCCAGGCATTCTCTCAGTTTGAGCAAGCTTCGCCGCAGCCAAGTCCGCATCGTGTTCAGCGGGACCTTGTGGCGCTCCGCCAACTCGGCATAGCTTTCGCCGTTGAGATAGGCGCCCCGGACCGCCGCCGCCCGGTCTTTCTCCAATTCGTCGAGGCAATGGTAGATGCGTTCGGTCTCGCCGCCCGCGACAGCCATGGCCTCAGGCCCCGGCGCCGGATCGGCGACCTCGAGCGCTGCATCGATATTGGCGGAAGGACCGCGCCGGGCCCTGATGCGGTCGATCGCATGGTTGCGCGCAATGGCCACCAGCCAGGAAATCGGGCTGAGATCGGAAATCGCGAAACGATCGGCCTTGGTCCAGATCTTGACGAAGACCTCCTGCAGTGCTTCTTCCGCCTCACTCTTGTCCCTCAATACACGAAGGCAGACGCCGAAAAGTTTCCCGCTGGTCTGCTTGTAGAGCAGATCGAACGCAGCCCGGTCCTTCATCGAAGTCCGGACGATCAGCTTGCTGATGTCCTGAGGCCCCATGCAGGCAAATTAGAAGATTGCGATTTATTTGCAACGGCGCGGGCGGTGTTGTCCACCCAAGGCTGCCGCGGCGTCAGTACGTGAAGTCATCTTCCGCAATGCGAGATGAACAACGCAAATCCGGATTTCGATTTGCGGCTTCATGCGATAGCCTTCGCCAAAACAGGGGAGCGGCGATGTCGATCGAACGCGTGCTTTGGGAACAGGATGCGACCGGACTTGCCGAACTCATCCACAAGGGGGAAATCTCGCCGCAGGAGCTGGTCGACGCCGCGATCGCCCGCGCCGAGGCGACAAGACCCGACATCAACGCCATAGCGACGCCGCTCTATGACGCCGCCAGGGCGCGGGCGAAGGCGATCGACCGCAAGCAGCCGCTCGCCGGCGTACCCTTCGCGCTGAAGGATCTCGGCATCGGCATCAAGGGCGTGCCGATCCATGGCGGCAGCCGCATTCCGGCCTTCACGGCCGATTTCAACTCGGTGATGGTCGAGCGCTATCTGGCCGCGGGCCTGATCCCGATCGCTACCAGCACCTCGCCTGAGCATGGGCTGCGGCTGATGACCGAATCGGCCCGCTTCGGCATCACCCGCAACCCCTGGAACACCGGCCACACCACCGGCGGCTCGTCCGGCGGATCGGCGGCGCTGGTGGCGGCCGGCGTGGTGCCGGCGGCGCACGCTTCCGACGGCGGCGGCTCGATCCGGGTGCCTTCGGCCTGCAGCGGCTTGGTCGGGCTCAAGACCTCGCGCGGCCGGGTGCCGCTGACGCCGCTCACCAGCGAGAGCTGGTACGGCATGGTCGTCGACCATGCGGTCAGCCGCTCGGTGCGCGACACAGCCCTCCTGCTCGACCTGACGCACGGCGCCGATCCGCTGTCGCCTTATGCGGCGCGGGAGCCCAAGGGCGCCTTCACCGCCGCAGCGGCGCGCGATCCAGGCCGGCTCAGCCTCGCCGTCTACCGCAAATCGCCGCTCGGCCTGCCGATCTCGGCTGAGACGCTCGAGGCGCTGGACACCGCGGTGGCGCTGGCGCGCGAGGGCGGGCACACGGTGGAAGAGATCGACCTGCCCTATATCGGCCGCGACTTCATCGCCGATTTCTGCAAGAGCGTCGCCTCGGCCGTCGCAGGCATGATGCGTGCCGAGGCGAAGCGCGTCGGCCGCCCGGTGACCGGCGAAGTCGAACGTGCGACGCGCGTGCTTGGTCGCCTCGGCGAAATGCTGTCCGCCGGCGAGGTCTATGACGCCGTGCAGCGGCTCAACGCCACCGCGCGGCAGATGATCGAAGACACGGCGCGCTTCGATGCCGTGCTGATGCCGATCATTGCGCACCCGCCGCTCGCCTGCGGCGCGATGGACCCGAAAGGCGCCGACGAGCTCGTCGAGAACGTCCTCGACAAATTGCATCTTACCGGGCTGCTCAGGATCAAATCGTTTTTCGGCCAGCTGATGGACAAGAGCCTGTGGTTCACTCCCTGGCCGGCGATCCACAATGTCAGCGGCCAGCCCTCGATCGCGCTGCCGGTGCATGTCACCGCAGGTGGCCTGCCGCTCGGCATCCAGGCCGCGGGACGGCCAGGCGACGAGGAGACGCTTTTGTCGCTCGCAGCGCAAATGGAGAAGATTTCAGGATGGCTGAAACGCCGCGCACCGCTCAAGGTGCCCGGCTAGGTCTGTCGATACTCAGGTGATGCCGGCCTGCGAATGGCGGTCTTCTGCGCTTCCGTACTCACGTACCAGAAATACGCTCCGTTCCGGTTCTCGAAATCCGCCATTCTCGGCCGACCTGACCTGAATCTCGACAGACCTTGAAACCCGCCGATTTCGTCATTGTGAGCGCAAAGCCGTTTGCGACCTGCGGCAATTCCCGCTAAGACGCCCGCCATCCTTGCCACCTAGGGAAAAGCACCGATGACGGACATCGCCGCCAACGCCGAAATGCAGGCCGCGCTGCTCTCGCGCGCGCTTCCTTATATGCAGCGCTACGAGAACAAGACGGTGGTGGTTAAGTATGGCGGCCATGCCATGGGCGACAACGAGCTCGGCAAGGCCTTTGCGCGCGACATCGCGCTGCTCAAACAGTCCGGCGTCAACCCGATCGTCGTCCACGGCGGCGGGCCGCAAATCGGCGCCATGCTCAACAAGATGGGCATCGAATCCAAGTTCGAGGGCGGGTTGCGCGTCACCGACCAGAAGACGGTCGAGATCGTCGAGATGGTGCTGGCCGGCTCGATCAACAAGGAAATCGTGGCGCTGATCAACGCCGAAGGCGAATGGGCTATCGGTCTCTGCGGAAAGGACGGCAACATGGTCTTCGCCGAAAAGGCGCGCAAGACCATGATCGACCCGGATTCCAACATCGAGCGGGTGCTGGATCTCGGTTTCGTCGGCGAGCCGGTCGAGGTCGACCGCACTCTGCTCGATCTGTTGGCCCGTTCCGAGATGATCCCGGTGCTGGCGCCGGTGGCGCCCGGCCGCGACGGCCATACCTACAACATCAACGCCGATACTTTTGCCGGCGCCATCGCCGGCGCCTGCCGCGCCTCGCGCCTGCTTTTCCTGACCGACGTGCCCGGCGTGCTCGACAAGAACAAGAAGCTGATCGACGAGCTGACGGTCGGCGAGGCCAAGGCGCTGATCAAGGACGGCACGATATCGGGCGGCATGATCCCGAAGGTCGAGACCTGCATCGAGGCGATCGAGCGCGGCGTCGAGGGCGTGGTCATCCTCAACGGCAAGACGCCGCATTCGGTGCTGCTCGAGCTGTTCACCGAGCACGGGGCCGGCACGCTGATCGTGCCGTAGCGATTATTTAGCCGGCTAGCCTTCTGCTTTCGGCGACCCGCTTATCTTCCGCGACGGGCAGGGCCGGCTTTCGCGCCGGGCGCTGAAAGACCATCGATTCCTCGTCGGCGTCCTGCGGCGCGCCCCAGAATTCGGCAAGCGTCGGGCCCGCGGCCACGCGGCGGTCGCGGACCAGAAAACCCCAAACCTCGCGGAACCAGACGCGGCGGCCCATCTTGGTGTACCAACGCATCGAATGCCGCTGCTCTGGGTCCGGATGGAAAAGGACGCGCGCCAGCGCTTTCGGCCGTGACTGCACGGCAAGCTCGATCAGCTTGACGGCGAAGAACAGCATCCACGGCTTCAGCCGGGTCATATGCAGCACCTGGTGCTTGTAGTCCCAGAGCCGGATGTCCTTCTGGATCACCCTGCGATCCTTGGCGATGCGGAAGAACGGCGTCCAGCGATGCGGCGTCACATAGAGCGCCTGGATCTGGTCGGGATCATAGGCGATGAGCTGGCGAAAGCCGCGCCAGAGATCGCGAAAACCCTCATCCTCGAAGCCAGCGACCCAGGTCGCCATGGACAATATGCCGTGCCGGCGAAGCAGCCGGATCGCTTCGCGATCGGACTTGGTGCTGCCGCCCTTGCGGATCAGCGACAGTGTGGCCTCGTCGGTGTTCTCCATGCCGAGCAGCCAGCGGATGACGCCGGCCTTGCGATAAAGGTGCAGGATATCGGCATCGCGCACGATATCGTCGGCGCGCGTCGAGCCGACGATCAGAACCGGCACGTTCTCGGCGATCATCGCATCGAGAAAGGCGCGCCAGGCCTTCTTCGAGGAGGTGGGGTTCTCGTCTGCCAGATTGACCAGTTCGACGCCATACTCGCGGTGCAGCCAGGCGATCTCCTTGGCGAAGCTGGCCGGATCGCGATGTCGCCAGCGGGTCCAGAAGCCGCGCTGGCCGCAATAGTTGCACAGATGCGGACAGCCGCGCGAGAACTGCATGACCACGGCGCGCTTGCCGCCCCAATAGCTGTAGCGGCCATGGTCGATCAGCTCCCAGCCGATGCGGCAGGCGTCGAGATCGGTAATCGTCATCGCAGGCGGCGCCGCAAAGGGTCGGCCGCAATCGTCGCGATAGGCGATGCCGGCGACACCCGACACCGGCCGGCGCCTTTCCAGCGCCTCGACCAGCGCCAGCGCGGTCGCCTCACCCTCGCCGCGCACGATGAAGTCGAAGACGTCCGTTGCGGCGAGCACGTCGCGCCAGTGATAGGTCGGGAAGACGCCGCCATAGAGGATGACGACCCCTAGCGCGCGGGCTTTGATCATTTCCGCGATCCGCAGCGCGGTCGGATGCGCCGAGGTCGAGCCGGAATGGCCGATCAGGACGAACTCCGGATTATCGCTCAGGGCCTCATCGACGAGCGTGGAAAGCGGCATCGGCCCGAACTCCGCATCGACCAGGCGCACCCGATGGCCGGCATCGAGCAGCGGACCGCCGATCGCCAGCAGACCCAAAGGCGGCAGGTGATCGTCGGGCACGCGGCTGCCGATGGCCGTATGCGGCGGGTTGACCAGCACGATGTTCATGGCGGACCTCCGTTGCGTCGGTCCGCCGGTCGTATTTGGCGATGTCGAAGCCGCCTGGGCGCGGTTCAGCAGTTTCGATGCAGCTTTCCCACAGATTTGATGGGCACACCCGAAACGTCGCGCAGAGCGGGAGACGGCGTCAGCCCAGTGCATAACAAAAGGTTAAGGACGTGCGCGTTGCGCAGCTCGATCGAGCTCTGGTTTTCGGCGCTTCAAACCTTCGGCAAGGAGAGTATTAGCAGAAACTAATGCAGTTGACCCTAAACTTTTATTAAAACTCTAAGCATTTATAATTGTCGGTGGGGGACCACAAGGAAATGCCCATATGGCGCTGAATCCCGATCTGAAAATCGATGAGGCGAGCCTCATCACATCGACGTTGATCAAGAAGCACAAGGCGGCGTCCGCGGAGGCGGTCGACGCCGCCGAGCTCAAGGCGCGGGCGGCCCAGCTCGCCCTGGTGCTGGACCTCGCTCATCAGGCTTTCGCGCGCCAGGAGCCCGCAGGGCAAATCGTCGAGCGCCTGGCGGGTCGACTGCATGAACTGCGCCGGGAGGTCGCTCCGGCTCTTTGGCAGGAACTGATCCCGCTCGCTCAGCAGCACCGCGTGGCGGCCTACCTGAAGCAGGATCCGTTCACGCGCTGGTCCTTCGAAAAGCCGCGCGGCTATTCGGGCGACGCGACGCTGCTGGACATCTACTACAAGCACCCGAGCGCCGACGAGATCGTGGCATCGTCGAGCGAACTCGGCCGCGAGATCTTTGCCTATACGAGCGAAGCGGCAAGCTCGGTGGCGGGGCGCGAGCGCCGCGAGATACTGGCCAAAACGGTCGACGAAACGGCTGCCCGGGTAGAAAACGCCGAGGTGCTGGCAATCGCCTGCGGCCATTTGCGGGAAGCCGAACTCTCAAAGGCGCTCGCCGAGAGAAGGTTAAAGCGCTGGATCGGTCTCGACCAGGATCCGGTGAGCGTCGGCACGGTCAACCGCGACCTCACCGGTACGGCAGTGGAAGCCGTGGACGGATCGGTGCGCGGTCTTTTGCGGCGCGCCTACCCGCTTGGCACATTCGATCTCGTCTATGCTTCCGGGCTGTATGACTACCTGCCGCTTCCGGTCGGCGCACGGCTGCTGCAGCGCGCGATGGAACTGGTCAAGCCGGACGGCGAATTCCTCTTCGCCAATTTCAGCGACGAGATCACGACCGACGGGTACATGGAAACGTTCATGGACTGGCCGCTCATCCTGCGATCGGCCGGCGACATGTGGGACATCATCAATGCCGCGGTGGATAAGAACCGCGTCGAAGCCGAGGTCTATTACGGATCGAATAGGAACATCGTCTACGGCAAGATCCGCAAACGCGTGGATTTCGCGGCGCCCGCCATGGAGCGGTAGCGGAGCCGCTTCACATCCGGATTTTCAAGTCGGGCCGTGCAGCGGCCCGGCTTTCTGATGCATCGCGCGGCGTCCTCGTTTCGCCGACATAGCGCCGCCTGTCCTCCTGCCGGACTGCTTAAGCTAAGCGACGAGGTCCTGCCTGGCCTGCATGATCTCTTCGATCGGGACGGGACGTCCGGTCAGGAAGCCCTGGATCGACTGAATGCCCATGTGCTGCAGCAAATTCTGCTGCTCTTTCGTCTCGACACCCTCGACAAGGACCGTATGGCCCAGATTGCGCAGCAGTCTGACCATGTCCTGCAACAGGCTCAGGCCTCGAACCGTCTGGCAATCGTGCAAGAAACTGCGATCGATCTTGACGACGTCGAACTTGAAACGACGGAGCCAGGCCAGACCCGCAAATCCGGTTCCGAAATCATCGAGCCAGATCTGAACACCCAGGTTTCGAAGCTGCTCGATACTTCTGGCGGCCTGTGCCTCCAGAGATATATCGCTGCCTTCAGTGACCTCGAGCGCCAGCCTCTGGGGCGCCATGCCATGCCGACCAAGGATCTCGGTGACGTGAAGCGGGAAATTCGGAGCCTTGAGCTGGACGACCGAGACGTTCACGGACACGACCGATCCCAATCCGTGCTCGACCATGTCGCCGCAAGCCCGATCGATCACCCACATCCCGAGTTCCTCGATCCCGCCGGTCTGCTCGGCGACAGGTATGAACACGGACGGGCTGATCACGCTGCCGTCGAAGTCGCGCAGCCGCATCAACGACTCATGGCCAAGCACCTTGCCGGATATCGCATCGCAGATCGGCTGATAGACCACGGAGACCAGTCCCTCCGAAACGGCTTGCTTGAGCAGTTCCGAAAGATTCTGGCTGGCGCGCTTCTGATCGATGGCCTGCGCATCATAGATGGTGAAGGTCGCGCGACCGGAAAACTTGGAGGCGTAAAGCGCGCGATCGGCCTCCTGCAACAAGATCCGAAGCTCTATGCTTTGATCGGCGCGCGTCAACGAGGCGCCAGCGCTGATGGTGACGATGTTGAGTTTATCGTCCCGATCGGGATGGGAGATGTTCAAGTCCTCGACGGCCCGGCAGAATTGATGGGTCACCTCGCGCAGGTGATCCGGTCCGGCGACCTTGCAGAGCACGACGAATTCTTCGCCGCCGTACCGTCCCGCGATGGCGTGATTGGACGCCGCCGTCTCGTCGAAGGCTCGGGCAAGCTCGATCAGGCAGTCGTCGCCGGCCTGATGGCCGAGCCGGTCGTTGAACCGCTTGAAGTAGTCCACGTCCATGAGAATGACGCCTATTTCGTCATTGTCCCTGGCCCATTCCTTGCACAACTCCGCGAATTCTCGGGTGATCGCCCTGCGGTTCTTAAGCCCGGTAAGCGGGTCGGTGTCTGCGATCTCGATGAGCTTTTGACCATTTTCGATGGCGACCTGCTCCTGGATCTGCGCCTGAAGGGCATGCAGGAAGGTTTGGTAGCGCTCCATGCTGAGGCGCCATGACAGATAAAGCGACAAAACAAGGCAATTCACGAAATAGGTTGCAAGCACCAGACGGGTGCCAAGATCGGCTTGAAGCAAGAACAGCGTGGCGCCGAGGAATGCTATTGTCACGGTTGCGGACGACAGCGCCGAGAGCCATAGCCGGAAGTTGAAGAAAAGATTGGCACCGAGAATGAAAACCGTGCCGAAGATGATGAAATGGGACAGCGCCTCCTGATGCTTCGTTTCGAGGGCCGACAGCAGCCATCCGATCGCGCCCGCCACGATCGCCAGAGCAGCAACGTAGTGCAGAGTGGTGACGGCAAAATCGCGTCGAGCAACAAGTTCGACAAGCACCAGGAAGGTCAATCCCAACGTCAGGCGCGTCAGAATCACACGGTCGGCAATGTCCGGGAAAAGGAACCAGTCAAAGGCCCCGTAGCATATGTAGCTCAACACGGCCGCCGCTATGCCCCAGCGCACGACCTTGCGATTCTGATCCGCGTTCTTCTGCAGCAGCATCGCAAAAAGCGTCGGATCGGCGGATTTCCACGGCGGGCGTGAAATCGCTTCAGTGACCCTCTGAGCCACGTCCTCCGTCAGTTGCATGCAATGCTCCTTTGCGATCATCCTCCGCATGAACGGGTTCGAGCAAGCGAAGTCCGTCAAGTCCTTACGGAAGGACGAAGGCAAGCCTGGTTCATTAAAAGACACTAATGTTGCTAACCGCCGGTAAACGGATCATGCGATTGCACCGGCACAGCGACCCGCTAAGGATTCCATGCAACAATCGTGAGTTACCGAATAATGCATGGTCACACTTTCTCCAGATCGCAAGAGACGACGCACGAAACATTGCGTAAATTTCCGAGCGCGTCTTTTGTTAAGGTTCGTGTAACCTTAATTTCAGTTGATATCGGGGAAATCGGCCCGAAGTAGATTCGCTCCCACCACATTGTCGGGCCGTTCTTTGCGGAGAACCGTTTCGGGTACGATTACCGCCGCAGATGGCTGAGCGGCACGTGGCCTGGCCCCTTGATGTTCTGCAGCACAAGCTGGGTATGGACGTCGCGGACGCCGGGCAGCCGCATCAGTCGGTGCATGACGAAAGCATTGAGATCGTCCACCGACGGCACCATCACATGCAGCAGGAAATCGTGGTCGCCGGTCATCGTCCAGCAGGACGAGACCTCGTCCATGCGCTGCACGGCGGCGATGAAGCTTTCCGGCGAGCCGTCGCTGTGGCTCACCAGGCGGACCTGGATGAACACCTCGACCGTCAGCCCCAGCGCGCGTCGGCTGAGCACGGCGGCGAAGCCCTTGATGATGCCGGCGCCTTGCAGCGCCTCGAAGCGCCGAGCGCAGGGCGTGGTCGACAGGCCGATCTCCTGCGCGAGTTCCGACACGGCCTTGCGCCCGTCGCGCTGCAGGGTGTCCAGCATTCTTATTTCGAACTCATCCAACTGAGGCATTTTCCCTCCTAAACGTTTAAATTTGAGCGAAGTTTACCTCAAAATCCCTCGCTTGGCTACAAAGAAGGCTGATTTGCCTCACGAGCCGCGGCTACGATGACGCCACCATCCGGGAACCGACGATTTTTTTCAGGAGGAAGAAATGACGATCAGCGTTGCCGACTATGCCCGCGAGTGCGCGGCGCAAGGCCTTCGCGGCGACTATTCGGTGTGCCGCGCCGACTTCACAGTGGCTCAGGATTATGACTATTCCGCCGACGAGCAGGCAGTGTGGCGCACGCTCTGCGATCGCCAGACGAAGCTGACGCAGAGGCTGGCGCACCGTTCCTATCTCGACGGCGTCGCGACGCTCGGGCTGCTCGACAAGATTCCGGATTTCGACGCCATCAGCGAGAAATTGCGCAAGCTCACGGGCTGGGAAATCGTGGCGGTGCCCGGGCTGATCCCCGCCGGCCCCTTCTTCGACCATCTCGCGAACCGCCGTTTCCCGGTCACCAATTGGCTGCGGACCAGGCAGGAACTCGACTACATCGTCGAGCCGGACATGTTCCATGACTTCTTCGGGCATGTGCCGATCCTGACGCAGCCGGTGTTCGCCGATTTCATGCAGATGTATGGTGAGAAGGCCGAGGACATGATCGCGCTGGGCGGCGACGAGATGATCACCCGGCTCTACTGGTACAGCGCCGAATACGGCCTCATCCAGGAAGCCGGCCAGCCGGTAAAGGCTTTCGGCGCAGGACTGATGTCGTCTTTCACCGAGCTGCAATTCGCGGTCGAAAGCAAGGACGCCCATCATGTGCCGTTCGACCTGGAGACGGTGATGCGCACCGGCTACGAGATCGACAAGTTCCAGCGCGCCTACTTCGTGCTGCCGTCCTTCGACGCATTGCGCGATGCATTCGCCGGCGACGACCTCGCCGGGATCGTCTCGCGGTTCAAGGGTCAGCCGGCGCTCGACCCCGCCACGGTCTAGGCATTGAACCAAAATGCGCGAGCCCGAAATCGTTCGGTGCGGCGCGCTTCGGGGTCCGGCTTTCGCCCAGCCGGCCGTCGAAGCGGTTCGGTGGCTAAAAGGCGACTGAGCCGCTCTGGGTTTTGCGGAAGCAAGCCGCCAGTGTCCGGTCCCTCGGGCATCAGCCGGCCGAAGCCGGCTCGGCCTTGAGCCTCGCCAACCGCTCGCTTTGCAGCTCCAGCGCGGCGTCGATGAAGCGCAGCACGGTCGCCAACTCGGCGTCGCTGAAAGCCGCCATCACTTTCTCGCCCTCGCGCGCGATGGCGCCATAGTAGCGCTCCGAAAGTTCTCTGGTCAGGTCGGTCGCCTCGATCACCACCTTGCGCCTGTCTTCCAGGCTGCGGGTTCGGGTAACGAGCCCACGCGCCTCAAGGCGGTCGATCAAGGCCGTCACCGCTGCCGGCGTCAGCCCCGTAGCCGCCGCCACGGCGCTGGCCGATTGCGGCCCCGCATAGAGCAAGCTCAGACAATGCCGCTCGGCCGCGATCAGCCCAAGCCGCTCCCCGACCGCCTCGTCATAGGCTTGCGTCGCGTCCTGCCAGCGCATGACGGCACGGCTGACGGCCGCCGTCATCTCAGCACGATTCATGCTTGACGAATTTAGTTCGATCATCTAACTATCAAGTCGTCTAACATTCAGACTATCGTATCAATATGCGATGCCACCCTTTGCGAAGCAAGGGCAAAGTCGCCGACAGGAGTGAACAATGAGCTTGATTCAACAGCGCCCCCCTCTCTCGCATGAGGAGGAGTACAGATACGCCAAGCTGGCCATGGAATGGTATGGCTGGGGCTCGCCCATCGGCCTCGGCATCCTGCTGGTGGCACTTGCCGCCGCGGCCGTGCTGGTGCGGGTCGCCGTTTTCGGACTGTAAATCCGACCCCCAAAGGCGCGCCAGGGCGGCGCCGATTCCACTTCCGGCGCCGCCTGCCTTTTCGGGGTTCAGACTGTGATCACCTGGCCGAGGTGATCGCCCAGCCGGCAGGCGAGCGCCCGCCGTCCTCATTAGTCCGATAATCGCCACCATTTGCCGATCCAGTCGGCGATGCGCACGCGGCCGAGATTCTTCCGCGCCATGGTCGTGCCGAAGAGCCGCAAGCCCTCAGGCGGCTTCCGAAAGATCGCGATCGAGAACGGACAGGTTGCGGCCGCGATGCTTGGCCTCGTAGAGCCTGCGGTCAGCGGCGCGCATCAGCTCCGACACGGTGGCGCTCTCGCCACAGGTGATGCCGCCGATCGAGACCGTCAAAGGCACGGTCCGCTCGTCGACAGGGCGAAAGCGGATCAGTTCGACCTCGCGACGGATGCGCTCGGCCACGCGCCTTGCTTCCGGTTCGGTGGCGCCAACCAGGAAGGCGGCGAACTCCTCGCCGCCGATTCGGCCGAGCACATCGCCGCTGCGCACGCCGCGCTCGATGGCGCCGGCGATCAGAAGCAGCGCATCGTCGCCGGTCAGGTGACCGTAATTGTCGTTGATGGTCTTGAAGTGGTCGGCATCGATGATCAGCAGGGCGCCGCGATCGGCCTTGCGCCGGGAACCGTCGAGCACGGCGAAGAAGGTCTCGCGGTTGAGCATGCCGGTCATGTCGTCGCGGCTTGCCTTCTCCGACAGGCGTCTGTGGGCCGCGGCGAGCTGAGCATGCGCGCGGGCAAGCTCGCGATGCGCATTTTTCAGCCGGTCGCTTTGCCAGAAGGTGCCGACGCTAGCGATCCAGGCGAGAATCAAAGGGCAAACTGTGGCCGTCAGCCAGACGGTGCGGCTGATCGGAAAGCCCATGGCCGGGACCACAACCAGCGTCAACAAGAGCGAGACAGCGACCGAAGCGAACGCGACGACTGCGGACTTCAAGATTATGCGACTCATCGCTGTCTCCCAACGGACTGCCTCTGTGCCAGCAAGCGCTGAAGGTGACCTTTCCGGGACGATTAAAATTTGAAGCGAGGCGCCATTTTCACGACGCAAGACGCGCGGAAGTTGTGGATAAACTCCGCGTCCGCATGCCATAAGGAGGCCATGACGACGACACCCGAGCCCGCCCGTTTTGCCCATGTCACGGATTGGGTATTCGACCTCGACAACACGCTCTATCCGCATCACTCGAACCTGTTCGCGCAGATCGACGTGAAGATGACTGCCTATGTCGGCGAGCTGCTGACGCTCTCGCGCGAGGAGGCGCGCAAGCTGCAGAAAGAGCTCTACCTGGAGTACGGCACGACGCTCAACGGGCTGATGGCGCGCCACGGCATCGACCCCGACGACTTCCTCGAGAAGGTGCACGACATCGACTATTCCTGGCTGGTGCCCGATCCGGTGCTCGGTGCCGCGATCCGCCAATTGCCGGGCCGCAAGTTCATTTTCACCAATGGGGACCGCAAGCATGCCGAGCGCGCCGCGCGCCAGCTCGGCGTATTGGATCATTTCGACGACATCTTCGACATCGTCGCGGCGGGTCTCAACCCCAAGCCGGCCCGCCAGACCTATGAGCGGTTCGCTGAGCTGCATTCCGTGACCGGCCACAACGCGGTGATGTTCGAGGACCTGGCGCGCAACCTCTCTGTGCCGAAATCGCTCGGCATGACGACGGTGCTGGTCGTGCCGCGCAATTTCGAGCCGACTTTCTCCGAGATCTGGGAGCGCGACCCGGCGAATGAGGACGACGTGGATTTCGTCACCGACGACCTCGCCGGCTTCCTGACGGCAATCGTCGAGGTCCCGGGCTGAACCAACTCCAGATTGCCGGCGCCGCCGTCAGAACTCGCTGGTCATTGCGGTAACGACGAGCGCGCACTCAGAGGCTGTAGAAGCGGCGAACGATGTCCCAGGCTTCGTCGGCGGTGTCGACGAAATCGATGATGTCCTGGTCGCCGGGCGAGATCGTGCCTTGCTCGGCAAGGAAGTCGAGGTCGATCGCCCGTTGCCAGAACGCCTTGCCGAACAGGATCACCGGCACGCGCTCCATGCGCCCGGTCTGGATCAGCGTCAGCGTCTCGAAGAATTCGTCCATCGTGCCGAAGCCGCCCGGAAACACGGCGACCGCCTTGGCGCGCATGACGAAATGCATCTTGCGGATTGCGAAATAGTGGAAGTTGAAGCAGAGCTCGGGCGTCACATAGGCGTTCGGCGCCTGCTCGTGCGGCAGCACGATGTTCAAGCCGATCGACGGCGCGCCAACATCGTCGGCGCCGCGATTGCCCGCCTCCATGACTCCCGGTCCGCCGCCGGTGACGACGACGAATTCGCGATAGTAGGACGTGGCCGACTGCTGCGAGCACAGCCGGGCGAACTTGCGCGCCTCTTCGTAATATTTGCTGTTCAGCTCGAGGTTCTTCTTCTGCGTCTCGTTCTTGGCGGCCCAGGCGGCGCCGCCCGGCTCGGGAAGCCGCGCCCCGCCGAACAGGATGACGGTCGAGCGGATGCCGCGCTCGGCAAGGATCATCTCCGGCTTCAAGAGCTCGAGCTGCAGGCGCACCGGACGCAATTCGCGCCGCGTCATGAAGTCGGGATCGTTCCAGGCCAGGCGATAGGTTTCGGCCCGCGTCTGCGGCGTGTCCGGCACGCTTTTCGACCGCTCGAGATCCTCGTCCGAATGGGGCAGCGGCGTCCAGCCCGCCTTTTCCATGGGTGTCATCGAATCCACCGTCCTAATTCCTTTACTTGCGCCGTCCCGTGACGCAGTCGCGATTGACCCCCATTAAGGCTTCACATAGGGTCCGCGCGATTTCAAAACAGGTTAAGGCGCAGGCCTTAACAGCTTTGTAATGGAGCAAATTCATGTCGAAGCCCGATCTGGCGAGCCTCGAAAAGACCATCGAAAAGGCCTTCGAGGAGCGCGATACGATTTCGACCGCGACCCGCGGCGAAACGCGCGACGCCATCCAGTCGGCGCTCGACTTGCTCGACCGCGGCGTGGTTCGCGTCGCCGAGCGGCAGGACGACGGCAAGTGGCTGGTCAACCAGTGGCTGAAGAAGGCGGTGCTGCTCTCCTTCCGGCTGAACCCGATGGAGATCATCAAGGGCGGCCCGGGCCACTCGGTATGGTGGGACAAGGTGCCGTCGAAGTTTGAGGGCTGGGGCGCGGTCGATTTCGAGAAGGCCGGCTTCCGCGCCGTGCCGTCCTCGGTCGTGCGCCGCTCGGCCTATGTTGCCCCGGGCGCGGTGCTGATGCCGTCCTTCGTCAATGTCGGCGCCTATGTCGATACAGGCACCATGGTCGACACCTGGGCCTCGGTCGGCTCTTGCGCCCAGATCGGCAAGAACGTGCATCTCTCCGGCGGCGTCGGCATTGGCGGCGTGCTGGAACCGATGCAGGCCGGTCCGACCATCATCGAGGACAATTGCTTCATCGGCGCGCGCTCCGAGGTGGTCGAAGGCTGCATCGTGCGCGAAGGCTCGGTGCTCGGCATGGGCGTGTTCATCGGCCAGTCGACCAAGATCGTCGACCGCGCCACCGGCGAGGTCGTCTACGGTGAAGTGCCGGCAAATTCGGTGGTCGTCGCCGGCTCGCTGCCGGGCAAGCCGCTGCCAAATGGCGAGCCGGGCCCGAGCCTCTACTGCGCCGTCATCGTCAAGCGCGTCGACGCCAGGACCCGCTCCAAGACGTCAATCAACGAATTGCTGCGCGATTGATCTTTCCCGCGAACAGACGCACCCTCCGCCGGCGCGACATTCCGTCGCGCTGGTTCAACGGAGGGGCGTCATGGACTGGAAGTATCTGCTGACGAGTTTCGACGGCCGCATCAACCGGGCCAAGTTCTGGGCCGGCATCGGCATATTCATCGTCATCGCCATCATTGCGTTCATTCTCGACTCGATCCTCGGCACACGTTTCACCACCGCCGGCGGCGACCAGATCGGCATCCTCGGCATCCTGGTCGCGCTGGCATCGATCTATTTCGCGATTGCTCTCTATGCCAAACGCTGGCACGACCGTAACAAGTCGGGCTGGTGGACACTGATCGGCCTTATACCCATCATCGGCGGCATCTGGCTGCTCATCGAACTGGGCATGCTCGAAGGCACCAGGGGCGCCAATCAATACGGACCGGACCCGCTTGCCTGAAAAAGCAGACTTCATCTGGCTCTTCTTCAAAACCTCGGGCCGCGTCAGCCGCGCGGCTTATTTTCTCGGCGGATTGCTGGTTGCTATCGTCCAGGCCTTTCCGCTTTATCGCTTCACGCTGGTGCCGGAAGGTTCGGCCGAGAGCAACATGTGGTCGTTCGTCTTCTTCCTCACGTTCCTCGCCTCGTTGTGGTCGAACGTCGTGCTGGCAGTGAAGCGGCTGCACGACCTCGACAAGCCGGGCATCGCGGCGCTGGTGCTGTTCGTTCCCGTCGTGTCGATCGTTGCCTTCCTGGTGCTCTGCCTGTTTCCGGGACAGCCCGGATCCAATCGCTACGGCAGCCGCACGAATGCGCCGGCCGACCGCTAGCGCCGGATGATTTTTAGGTCGTTTCGACCTCAAATCTGATCCGGCTCTAAATCACAGAGATAACGCGTGATGTAATCGGTCGACGATGTCGCCATCCTTGGCGTCAACGAGACCGAGAATTTGAGCTCGAACCTGTCGCGCAAATATCACGCTGATCGAGGACCGCGGCTGACCTCGTCGGGCGTCAATCCGGGCGGACCGCGCCTGTCCGCTTCCGCCTGACGCACCAGCGCCATGATGCGCTTCGTCACAGGCGCCGGCACGCCGGTCTTTTGCGCGAGCCGCAGTATCGCTCCCTGCAATTCGTCGACCTCGGTCGGCCGACGACGATGGAGATCGTCCCACATCGAGGAGCGCGCCTTGGGGTCGATCGCCAGCAGCCGCCGGGCCAGGATTCCGAACAGCCAGTCCGGAAGCCGCAGCACTTTCGGCAGCAGCCATGGGGGCGGCCCAGCGATGCGCGCCGGCTCGATACGACAAGCTTTCATTGCGGCCAGCGCCTCGGCGATCTGGTCCGCCAGAATGACGCGCCAGCCGCGGTCCGCCAATTCGGTCGCCAGCGGCAGATCGGAGAGCGCGACCAGCGCATTGTTGAGGTTCATCAGCAGTTTGCTCCACTGCACCGCCCTCATGTCGGCATGGGTTTCGACCCCAAGTCCTTCGACATTGAGCAGTGCTGAAAGGCCGGGCTCAGTATTCTCGATGATGACCATGCCGTCGCTGGCGCGGCGGACGCTGAACGGCGTCTCGCCATCCGGCGATTGCACGACGTTGAACGCAACCATACCGGCAAGCACGCGATGCGCGGGAAGCGCTCCACGCAGTTTGTCCGGATTGTCGACGCCATTCTGCAGGCTGATCACAATGGCATCGGGGCGGGCATGAGCCGCAACAAGCGCCGCCATCTCCTCGGTCGCGCCGCTCTTTACGGTGACCAGAACGATATCCGCGTTGCGCAGCGCCAGCGCCGGATCGTCGCTGACCGCCAGCGTCTCAGGCCCGATGCGTCTGTCGCGGCCGTCAAGATCGCTGATCCGCAGCCCGTCCTTGCGCAACGCCTCCACAATGCGGCCGCGGCCAAGGAAGACGACCTTACGCCCGGCGAGCGCTAGGCAGCCGCCGACATAGCAGCCGATGCTGCCGGCGCCGGCTATCGAGATCGTCTTTCCTTCTTTGGCCATGCGATCATCCCGTCCTGGCCCGCGCGACTATACGACACGACAACCATATTGTCGGCGGCTTGCTCGGCGAACATCTGCCACCGTGACAGGCCTGCCGCTTTCGACTATCGCTTGCCCATGAAATTGCCGACCGACCCTGCCCAGAACCTTGCCGCCCTGATCCGCTGCCCTTCCGTGACGCCCGCCGAAGGCGGCGCGCTGCAGACCTTGGAAGACATGCTGAAGCCACTCGGCTTCGCCGTAGAGCGGCCGATATTCTCGGAAGATGGCACGCCGAACATCGAAAATCTCTATGCGCGCTGCTCCGGCAACGGCCCACATCTGATGTTTGCCGGCCATACCGACGTGGTGCCGGTCGGCGACGAGGCGGCGTGGACGCATCCGCCCTTTGCCGCCGAGATCGCCAATGGCGAGATGTATGGCCGCGGCGCCGTCGACATGAAAGGCGGCATCGCCTGCTTCATCGCCGCGGTGGCGCGCCACATCGAGAACAATGGCGGCCCGAAAGGCTCGGTCTCGCTGCTGATCACCGGCGACGAGGAAGGGCCGGCCATCAACGGCACGGTGAAGCTGCTCGACTGGGCTGCCGCCAAGGGCGAGAAATGGGACGCCTCGATCGTCGGCGAGCCGACCAATCCGGATGCGCTTGGCGATATGATCAAGATCGGCCGGCGCGGCTCGCTCTCCGGCAGCGTCATCGTCAATGGCCGTCAGGGCCACGCCGCCTATCCGCAACTTGCCGACAACCCGGTGCGCGGGCTTATGAGCCTTGTCGACGCGCTGCTCCATCCGGTGTTCGACAGGGGAACAAAGGATTTCCAGCCGACCAATCTGGAAGTGACGTCGATCGACGTCGGCAACCCGGCGACCAATGTCATCCCGGCCAAGGCCACCGCCACGTTCAACATCCGCTTCAACGACACTTGGGATGCCGAGACCGTCCAGGCCGAGATCCACAACCGGCTCGACCAGGCGGCGGGCCGCAAGAAATATCGGCCGGGCAAGAAGACCGCCGTCGACTACGAGCTTGTCTGGCGCGACCGGCCGAGCCATGTCTTCCTTACCCGCGACGAAAAGCTGATCGACACGCTGAGCGGTTCCGTGGCCGCGGTGGTCGGCAAGAGGCCTTCGCTCTCCACCTCCGGCGGCACTTCGGATGCGCGTTTCATCAAGGATTTTTGCCCGGTGGTCGAGTTCGGGCTGGTCGGCAAGACCATGCACATGGTCGACGAGCGCGTGGCGGTCGCCGACCTCGAGACGCTGACACGGATATACGAGCGCTTTATCGAGGACTGGTTCGGACAAGGTCTGACGTGACCATGCTGTCAACGGACGAAACCTTTGCTTCGCTGGCCGGCGCCTGGCGGCTGATGCTCGGCAGGGCCGACGGCCTGCGCATGCTCGATCTGTCTGCCGACGGTTTCTGGAATTCCTTCTTCGCCATCGTCGTGGCGGCGCCGGCGCTGATCGTCGGCTGGGTCGGGATCGCCAATGAGATAGGCGATCCGAATGCGTTCGCCGGGCGGCTCGGCATGCTGCTCCGGCTGGCAACCGTCGACATCGGTTCCTGGGTGCTGCCGCTGGTGGCGCTTGCGCTGGTCGCGCCGCGCGCCGGCATCGGCGGCCGCTTCGTCCACTACGTCGTCGCCTCCAACTGGGCCTCCGCGATCATCGCCTGGCTGATGCTGCCGTCGGCGCTGCTGAGGCTGTTCCTGCCTTCGACCGACGAGGTCAGCGGCCTGGTCTCGCTGCTGCTGTTCGCGCTGTCGATGGTGCTGACCTGGCGCATGACCAACGCGACGATCGGCAAGGGCGCGGCTGCCGGCACCGCGGTGTTTGTCGGCATGTTCGTCGCCTCGCTGCTCGTCTTGTTCGGGCTGCAGGCGCTGCTCGGCATCGACATTCCGGACGGCGCGAGGGGCTAGGTCTCCGCGTCCTCTGCCGCGGCGGGTTTGTCAGCCGTCGCCGGATAATCCACCCCGACCAAGAACAGGCCGTCGGGCGGCGCTACCTGTCCGCAGGCTGCCCGGTTGCGCGCTTCGAGCGCTGCCTTGAGATCGGCGGCGCTCCAGGAGCCGTCGCCCACCCTGCGCAGTGAGCCGACCATCGAGCGCACCTGGTTGTGCAGGAAGGAGCGCGCCGAGGTTCGCACCTCAATGAGATCTCCGGCGCGGGTGACATCGAGACGGTCAAGCGTGCGCACCGGGCTTTCGGCCTGGCACTGGGTGGAGCGGAAGGTGGTGAAATCGTGCCGCCCGAGCAGCACCTTCGCCGCCTCGTGCATGGCCTCGGCATCGAGCCGTTTCGGTACCCACCAGACCTTGCCCTTTTCAAGCGCCGACGGGGCGCGGCGGTTGAGGATGCGATAGAGATAATGGCGGCCGGTGGCCGAAAACCGCGCATCGAAATCGTTGGCGACGACGGCAGCCTTGAGGATGGCGATGCGCGCGCCGGCTGCCTGCAGATGGGCGTTGACGGCGTCGCGCACCTTGTCGCCCGCCCAGTCCCTGGCCAGATCGACATGGGCCACCTGGGCGGTCGCGTGCACGCCGGCATCGGTGCGGCCGGCGGCACGTATTCGCACCTCTTCGCCGCAGAACTTTTCGATCGCCTGCTCGATCGCCTGCTGCACCGAAAGCTGGTCCGCCTGATGCTGCCAGCCGGCGAATTGGCTGCCGTCATATTCGATATCGAGCCGAAAACGCGGCATGCCAGCTCTGCGTTTGGCGCTCGCCTAGGCGGCCAGCGCGGTGAAGGCCGAAGCGTATAGCAGTCTGCCGGCCTCGGGCGCGTCGCCCCAGGCCAGCGCCTGCAGCGCCTCGCCCTGGTACTCGCTCTCGAATTTCTCGGCGCGGGCGTGGGTGTAGCCGAAGCGGCCGTAATAGGCCGGATCGCCGAGCACCACCGCCAAAGCCTCGCCGGCTTCCTTCAGGCGGACATGCGCCTCGCGGATCAGCGCGCCGCCGATGCCGGTGCCGTGGAAGGACGGCTCGACGGCCAGCGGCGCCAGCGCCACGGCCGCGAAGCGCTTGCCGCCGTTCTGCACAAAAAGCCTGGAAAACAGGATGTGGCCGACGACCTGGCCATCTTCTTCCGCAACCAGCTCGACGACGGCGTCGCCGCCGGTGACCAGCGCATCGACCAGGCCGGCCTCCGCCTGCTGGCCGAAGGCATGCTCTTCGACGAGGCGGATCGCCTCGCGATCCCGCGGCGTCGCCGCACGTATCGACATCATGCTCATTGGAGTTTCGTTCCTTTTTCGATCTTGGCCCCGCGCAAAAACTCCTGCGCGGCGGCGGGCCTTCCACCCGCCCGTTGAACTTCGACCAGCCGCACCGCGCCTGACCCGCAGGCGACCGTCAGCCGATCATCGAGAATACCTCCCGACTCGCCGACGCCGTTGGAAAGCGTCGAGCGAAGCAGTTTCAGCCGCTCCACGCGGCCACCAATTTCGACCTCGCACCACGCGCCCGGAAAGGGCGAGAGGCCGCGAATGTGATTGTGGACTTCGCCGGCAGGCCGCGTCCAGTCTACGCGTGTCTCCGATTTATCGATTTTTCGGGCGTAGGTCACGCCCTCTGTCGCCTGGGGGGCAAATGTCAGACAATTTATCCCCAACTGTGCGAGCGCATCCACCATCAGCGATGCGCCTCGAGCCATGAGGAGGTCATGCAATTCCCCGGCGGTCATATCGGGACCAATGGCGCATTTTTCAACCAATGCCACCGGGCCGGTGTCCAGCCCCTCTTCCATGCGCATCACCATCATGCCGGTTTCGACATCGCCGGCCATGATGGCGCGCTGTATGGGAGCAGCACCGCGCCAACGCGGCAAAAGTGAGGCATGGCCGTTGAGGCACCCGAGCCTGGTGGCCTCAAGAACGGGTTTCGGCAGAAGGAGGCCATAGGCGACGACCACGGCGACATCGGCCCGCAAACCGGCAAAGGCCTGCTGCTCGGTCTCTGCCTTGAGCGATGTCGGCGTGCGCACCTCGAGCCCGAGCCGTTCCGCCTCGCGCTGCACGGGCGAGGGCGTCAATTCCAACCCGCGCCGGCCGGCGGCGCGCGGCGGCTGCGTATAGACGGCGGCAATCTCGTGGCCGGCCTCGGCGATGGCGCTGAGCGTCGGCACGGAAAACTCCGGCGTGCCCATAAAGATGACGCGAAGGGGCATTTCTCCTGCCATGCTATGTTCAGGCGTCCGCTTCAAACGGGTTCACGAGCTTCAGGCCAAGCTCGTCGAAGTCGCGAACATTGCGTGTCGCAAGCGTAGCGTCATGGGCCAGACAGATAGCCGCAATCATGGCATCGGAAAGACTGACCGGACGACCGAGATTTTCCCGCATTGCCCGAAGCTTGCCGGTAAGGCGAGGTACCGAGCCAGCAAAGTCAACGATGCGACCCGAAAACTGCTTCGAGATCAGATGGTCGAGAGCACGAACGTGCCGATCAGAGCCGGTCTTATTCAGAAATCTCTCGGCGCCGAAAGATTGTTCCATGAGGACCGGGCCGCACAGGTAAAGATTGAGCAGATCCTGTTTGCGAAACCATTCGACCACGTTCGGATCAGGTGTGATCCTGCTTGCTTCGGAAACGACGTTGGTGTCGAGAATAATCAATCGAAACCCTCGACCAAGGGGCCAAAGTCCTGTTTCCTCGCAGCTTCGATTTCAGCCATTGTCTCAGCAAACTCGTTGTCAATTGCGCTTTCGTTTGCGAATGCGGAGCGGATACTCTCCCATGCTGAGAAGTTTGGCTCTAGCCTTCTTTCCTTTTCCACACTCATGCCCTTCCACAAAAGATCGATGGCTTTGCCCGATAGGCTCTGGCCGACTTTTCGAGCGGCTTGCTCAATTTCGCGCTTTAGGGGTTCTGGTACATTTCTGATTAGCATATCGCTCAAGGCTAAACCTCCAAATTGATATCATGATATCATGGTTAAGCGATTTGCTCAATCATACCCAGCACGGGTTTGCGCGGCGCTGAAGACTCTTCGGTAACTAAGTTCGAATGCTTTCCTCATATGATTCGGGCCTCTCGCCCCTTCGGAGCCATTCATATGAAGACTCGTCAAAAGACATTTGGGGCGTGTCGTACGCCAGGTTCAAATCGCTCGATGAGGAATCTACGAAGGGCGAGTTGTCCAAACGACGTGAGCGGGCATTAGCTGTCTACCTCACGCCGCTTTTTGCAGTGGCATTAGTCGTGGTTTTGATATTCTCGCCAAAGTCTCGCGCGCTTGCGTTTGAGTTGGGTTCCAAAGCCATCGAAGTCGGGAAAGACTGGATCCTGCGTGGAATGCTCGAATGAGGTTCAGCCCGCCATCTTGCCCGGCGCCTTGTCCTTGGCGAGCTTCTTGAATTTCCTGACCACCATGTCGCGCTTCAGCTTCGAGATATGGTCGATGAACAGCACGCCGTTAAGATGGTCGATCTCGTGCTGCAGGCACGTCGCCATCAGGCCTTCGGCCTGCATCTCCTGCAGCTTGCCCTCGCGGTCGAGATATTTCACCCGCACCGCCGCGGGACGCTCGACCTCGGCATAGTAGTCAGGGATCGACAGGCAGCCTTCCTCATAGACCGAGCGCTCGTCGGAGCTTTCGAGGATTTCCGGATTGATGAAGACATGCGGCGCCGGCGGCTCGCCTTCCTTGGCGAGGTCGATGACCAGCAAACGCCGCGGCTCGCCGACCTGGATCGCCGCCAGCCCGATTCCCGGCGCGTCATACATGGTTTCCAGCATGTCGTCGGTGAGCTTGCGCAAGTCACCGTCGACGCGCTCGACCGGTTTGGAAACCTGGCGCAGGATTGGATCGGGAAGGATGATGAGCGGCTTGATCGACATGGCGTCTCACCTAAGACGTCGATGGAAAAGCGTCAACCGGGGCGGCTTTGACTTGTTCACGTTTTGATCTGTGCCAGCAGAGCGAATCGGTTATGCTGCCCAAATGAACGACATGACCTCGATCCTTTCGCAGCCCGTCGCGCGGCTCGGCGCCACCACGATCAGGCTCGGCGAGACGCTTGGCTTCGGAGCGCTGCTGCTGCTGACGCTGTTCCTGGCGCTCGTCATCGCGTTGTGGCGCGCGGGAAAGGCGCGCGCGGCGGCGGCGGCGGAAGCGGCCGACCATGCCCGCGACACCGAGGCCAGGATGGCGGACATTCTGCAGGCGCAGGCCGAGATGCAGGGTCGCATGGGCGCTATCGCCGAAGTGTTCGGCGCCAGGCAGGCCGAGCTCACCCAATCGCTCGGACAGCGGCTCGACGCCATGACCGGCCGTCTTGGCCAGACCATGGCCGAGCAGACCAAGTCGACGCATGAGAGCCTGGCCAAACTGCAGGAGCGGCTGGCGGTGATCGACACGGCGCAGGGCAACATCCAGTCTTTAGCCGGACAGGTCGTGCAGCTGCAGGCGATCCTCTCCAACAAGCAGACTCGCGGCGCCTTCGGCCAGTCGCGCATGGAGGCGATCATTGCCGACGGCCTGCCGCACGGCGCCTACGAGTTCCAGGCGAGCCTTTCCAACGGCAGCCGGCCCGACTGCCTGGTGCGGATGCCGAACGGCGCGCCGATGCTCGCCATCGACGCCAAGTTTCCGCTGGAGGCCTGGAATGCCATTCGTGCCGCCGAAGCCGCCGACTTGCAGAAGGCGGCGGCGCAGGCGTTCCGGCGCGACATCGAGGTGCATATCCGCGACATCGCGGAAAAATACCTGATCCAGGGCGAGACGCAGGACACCGCCTTCATGTTCGTGCCCTCGGAATCGGTGTTCGCCGAGATTCACGAGAATTTCGAGCCCGTGGTGCAGAAGGCGCACCGCGCCCGCGTCGTCATCGTCTCGCCGTCATTGCTGATGCTGTCGATCCAGGTCATCCAGGCGATCCTGAAGGACGCGCGCATGCGCGAGCAGGCGCATCTGATCCAGGGCGAGGTCATCCGCCTGATGGAGGACGTGGCGCGAGTCGACGAGCGTGTGCGCCGGCTGCAGACGCATTTCGGCCAGGCGACCAGGGATATCGACGACATCCTCGTCTCGACGACGAAGGTCACCAAACGCGGGCAGAAGATCGAGGCGCTGGAGTTCGCCGAGGGCGAACCCGAACCGCCACGCGGTCCTGCCAAGGTGGAGGCGGGCGCACGCGTGGCCGATTCCAAGACGGGTCAGCTCAGGCTGCGCGTCGTCGAAGGCGACGACTGAGCTGCCGTAACTCCGTTACTGCTCCTCGATGGTGGTGATGCCTTCGATCTCCGGCAGCCAGTGCAACGCCGAGCGGTGCCAAACCTGTCTTCTCGGCACCAGCTGGTCGCGCTGGCGCGCCGTGCCCACCCGAATGCCGTAGATTTTCGGTCCATCGCCAACCGACGTGGCATAGAGATGCGATCCGCATTCGCCGCAAAACCCCTGAGCGCGCCTGGCGCCGCTGGATCCGGTCTTGATGTAGACCTTCGGCGTGCCCTTGGTAATCCGGTAATCCTCTTCTGGCGCGCCCACCGTCACGCGAAAGGCCGTTCCCGTCAGTTGCTGGCAATCGGTGCAATGGCAGATCGAGGTCTTTTCGGGATCGACCTCCGCTTCGTAGGTGATGGCGCCGCAATGACACCCGCCGTCGATTCTCATTCGGCATGCTCCCAAAAGATTGCTTCGCTCAAATCTAATCCTCTTCGGAGGTCCCGGCGATAGCCTTACGCCTGCGCTCCCATGTGCCAGTCGCCTGCGGCTTGACGAACAGCCTGGTGATTTCGGGCATGTCGCTTTTCAGTCGCGCCTCCAGGCGTGCAACGCAGGCTTCGATCTCAGGCGCGGTGAGATGATCTTCGAATTCGATGCTTAGGCCTGCGACGATCTCCTCCGGGCCGATATGGACGCTCAGTATGCCGTTCGCCCGCTGCACGGCCGGCTCTTCCTGAGCGATCGCCAGAACCTTGCGCTGCACCTCGGGCGAAGCGGGCTCACCGATGAGCAGACCCTTGCTCTCGCGCGCCAAGAAGATGGCGGTGGCGCCCAGGATGACGGCGATGCCGATCGAGCCGGCGCCGTCGAGCTCGGGGATCGCCAGAAGTTCAGACGTAAGGATGCCCGCGAAGGCGACGACGAGGCCGAGCAGCGCCGCGCTGTCCTCGAACAGCACGGTGTAGACGCTGGGGTCCTTGCTGCGGCGCACCGCCTGAAACCAGCCCTGCTTGCCCTTTTGCTGGCGGAACTCCTTTAGCGCCACCAGCCAGGAACTGCCTTCGAACAGAAAAGAAAGACCAAGCACGATGTAGTTGACCTTGGCGTTGACGACCGGTTCCGGCGCGATGATGTGTATCACGCCCTCATAGAAGGAAACGCCCGCGCCCAGCGCGAAAACCAGAAGCGCGACGATAAAGCTCCAGAAATAGAGTTCGCGTCCATGTCCGAGCGGATGCGTGAGGTCGGGCGGGCGCGCGGCACGGCGCATGCCGTAAAGCAGAAGCGCGCCATTGCCCGTGTCGACCAGCGAATGCACCCCCTCCGACAGCATGGCTGAAGAGCCTGTGAAGAATGCTGCGGCGAATTTGGTCAGCGCGATCGCAATATTGCCGGCGAGCGCGGCGTAGATCACTCTTTTCGAGCCGCTATGCCCTGCCATGCGCTTCCGATCCTCTTCCAAGTGGGAGCTTAGCGGCCGCCGCCCAAAGCTCCACCGACAATGCGCCAGCCGCTCCGAGGTTCAGATGCCCCTATGCATTTCTGTTGCCTGATCGATCCCAAGGTCGCGGGATGAAGGGAAAACGGTTGACATAGCGCAACCCGGCTTTCGAAGCTGCAAGCGGCCTCTTGCGGTCGGGCGCTTCTCTTGTTTCACTTGTGCTGCCCACAAATCGGAGGAGCGAATCATGGCGAAAGGTGCGATGAAGGCGGGCAAGGAACCCCGCAAGCCGAAAAAGGACGCCAAGAAACCGGCCGCGGCCCCGGCTCCGAAGGCGCCGCCGGTCAAGGCGATGCGCATCAAGGAGAAGTAGGCCGTCAGCGCGGCCGATCCGTCTCGATGCGGATTTGAACCGGCGGCATGCCGAATGCTGCCGGTGTTTTGTTGATCGGGGTACAGAACTCACTATATCGGTACCGCGAGGACGACCTCGCTTCCCCGAAACCCGGCCGGGACGACCCGCCACGTCAAACGTCGAGCATTCGATGCTCGATCGATGGAGCGTTCGCGATGTCCTGGATCTTCCTTTTCTTCGCCGGCCTGTTCGAGATCGGCTGGGCGATCGGCCTCAAATATACCGATGGTTTCTCGAAGCCGCTGCCGACCGTGCTCACGATCGTCTCGATGATCGTCAGCCTTGGCCTGCTCGGGCTTGCGTTGAAGACATTGCCCGTCGGCACGGCCTATGCGGTATGGACCGGCATCGGCACTGTCGGCACGGCCTTGCTCGGCATCTGGCTGCTCGGCGAGCCGGCGACCGCAGTGCGGCTTGCCTGCATCGGCCTGATCGTCTGCGGCATCGTCGGGCTGAAGCTCGTCGGCTGATGTAGCACGAACGCGTTCAGGGCCGCTCCTGGCGACCCTGACTCATTTTCGAAACGAACTCGAACCTAGCGGGCCGAGAAGCCCGGAGGCGTGCGACCGACGCGCGCCTTGCGGGCGGCGTAGCGCGCATCGCGCTTGGCCTTGCGTTCGGCCTCCTCGGCGAGCAGGCGGGCGATGCGTTCGGTTTCCTCGGCTTCGCGGATCTTGGCCTCGGCAGCCGCTGCCGCTTCGGCAGCAATACGGGCCGCTTCGGCCACTGCCTCGCGTTCAGCCTTCTCGGCCGCTTCGCGCGCCAGCTTTTCCTGCTTCAACCGGGCCTTCTCGGCCTCGCGGATAGCACGGGCCTCGAGGATCGCCTTGCGTTCCGCCTGACGCGCCAGAACCGCTGGGTCGTCCGCCGCCGGCTTTGACTTGAAGCGCTCCAGGAGCGCCTTCTTTGCCTCGTTCGCGGCGTTGCGCCGCTCGAATATGTCTTTTTCCCTGTAAATAGCCAAGTCCACTTCCCTGAAGTCAATTCGCGACGCTTACATACGCGCGAAAGCGGTGAGTTCAAGCGCCAAAACGGTATGCCAGCCATGAAAATCTGGGCTGTTGCCGTCGGGATACGTCGTCGCGGCGCGATGCACTGTTCACAAATCGCGCCTCTGGCGGCTCTGGGGGCCGGTCGCTACCTCTAGCGCCAACAATCAACGCCCAAGCGGCGCATCAGGATGCATGAAAATGGATCTTGGCCTATACACTTTCGCGGATGTCAGCCCGGAGCCGGGCCCCGGCGCCATCGGCCCGCACGAACGGCTGCGCAACCTGATCGAGGAGGTCGAGCTGGCCGACCAGGTCGGTCTCGACGTGTTCGGCCTCGGCGAACACCATCGCCCCGACTATGCAGCCTCGGCGCCGGTCGTGGCGCTGGCCGCGGCCGCGGAGCGGACGAAGCGGATCAAGCTCACCAGCGCGGTCACGGTGCTTTCTTCCGACGATCCGGTGCGGGTCTTCCAGCAGTTCGCGACGCTCGACCTTCTGTCCGGGGGCCGCGCCGAGATCATGGCCGGGCGCGGCTCCTTCATCGAATCGTTTCCGCTGTTCGGTTACAATCTCGAGGACTATGACGAGCTCTTCGCCGAGAAGCTCGATCTCCTGCTTGCCATCCGCGACCAGGTGAAGGTGACGTGGCAGGGCAAGCTGCGCGCGCCGATCAACGGCCGCGGCGTCTATCCCCGACCTTTCCGGGACAAGCTGCCGATCTGGATCGCTATTGGCGGGACGCCGCAGTCCGCCGCCCGCGCCGGCGTGCTCGGCCTGCCGCTGGCGCTTGCCATCATCGGCGGCGAGCCGGCCCGCTTCGCGCCGCTGTTCGAGATCTATCGCGAGGCGGCAAGGCGCGCCGGCAACGATCCCGCCTCGCTCGCGACCAGCTTGAACGTGCATGGCTTCGTCGGCGAGACGACCGAGAAGGCGGCCGACGATTTCTACGCACCGCAAGCCGAGGTGATGAACCGCATCGGCCGTGAGCGCGGCTGGGGGCCGACCTCGCGGGCGCATTTCGATCAGGCGCGCGGGCCGAACGGCGCGCTGTTCGTCGGCGATCCCGAACAGGTGGCGGAAAAGATCGTCGCCCAGCACAAGATCTTCGGCAACGACCGCTTCCTGTTGCAGATGGCGATCGGCACCATGCCGCATGCCAAGGTCATGAAGGCGATCGAGCTCTACGGCACCAAGGTGGCGCCGGTCGTGCGCAAGGAAACGGTGAAGGCCGCGCCGGCGCCCGTCGCCTGAGCACGCCTGCCCGGCAAGATGCGCCCTCACCGCCGGCTAAGGAACCTTGGCGGCGGCGCGTACGTTTTCCTCGGCGATCGCGAGGGAACGGATGAAGGTCGAAACGAGCGCTTCGGGTTCGAACGTTGCCGAAAGCCCGGACGAGCGCGCCAGCGCCCGCGCCGAATTGCGCCTGATTCGATTGCTGCTGATCGGCATCTTCGTGCTGATAACGATCGCCGCGCTTTATTTCGCCCGCGCCTTCTTCATGCCGGTG
The DNA here is from genome assembly GCF_029625795.1 of Mesorhizobium sp. WSM4989. Classification (NCBI taxonomy): domain Bacteria; kingdom Pseudomonadati; phylum Pseudomonadota; class Alphaproteobacteria; order Hyphomicrobiales; family Phyllobacteriaceae; genus Mesorhizobium; species Mesorhizobium sp. WSM4989. Next base: position 2,238,008 of record NZ_JARTVN010000001.1, read on the forward strand.
ATCCTCGCCTTCCTGCTGGCGCTGACGCTGACCCCGATCGTGCGCTTCCTGCGCAAGCGCGGCATCCCCGAGGTGGCCTCCGCGACACTGCTGGTGTTGCTGTCCCTCTTCGTCTTCGCCAGCGCCGGTTACCTGCTCAGCGGCCCGGTCATCGACCTCATCAACAACAGCTACTCGATCGGCGAGCAACTCACCGAGCGGCTGGCGCCTTTCAAGCGTCCGCTCGAGAGGGTCATGGATCTCTCGCGTCAACTGCAGGCCCTGACCGAGACATCGCAGGAACCGGGTGTGCAGAAGGTCGCGCTGGCGCCGTCCGGCATCCTGTCGACGGCGGCCAGCAACATTCTGGGAGCCGGCACGAGCATCACCCTCGTCTTCGTGCTGTCGCTGTTCCTGCTCGCCTCCGGCACCTTGTTCTACGAGAAGATCGTCCAGTCCTTCGCCCACCTCAGCGACAAGAAGCGCGCGCTGCGCATCGTCTATGACGTCGAGCACGAGATTTCCCATTACCTGCTTACCGTGGCGGCCATCAACGCCGGCCTCGGCACGGTGATCGGACTTGGCCTTTGGGGACTTGGGATGCCGAACCCGCAGGTCTGGGGCGCGGCCGCGGCGCTGCTCAACTTCCTGCCCTATGTCGGCGGGCTGATCACCTTGCTGCTGGTCACGATCATCGCGCTGATCAGCTTCGATACGATCCCCTACGCGTTGCTGGCACCCGCCTTCGTTTTGTTGTGCGACATCGTCGAGGGGCAGTTCGTGACCCCGACGGTGGTCGGCCGGCGGCTCGAGATAAACGCGGTGGCGATCTTCATCGCCATCGCCTTCTGGTCCTGGCTCTGGGGTTTCGTCGGCGCGCTGATGGCGGTGCCGCTGCTGGTGGTCATCAAGGTGTTCTGCGACCATTTCGATGGCCTCAGCCATGTCGGCAATTTCCTCGCCGCGCAGCAGACCATGGCGATCGACGACGAGGCCGGCGATAACAACCACAAATCCGGCGCGTGAGGCCTGGCCCAATCAGCATGTCCGGCCGGCTGTTTGCGGCGCCCATGGCGAGTGCCTATATCGGTCCGGTCTAACCGGACCCGCCTGCATGAATGACTTCGGTCTCGCGCTGCGCAACAACCGCCTGTCTATCCACCATCTCGGCGGCCGCAGCGAGCAGCGGGAAATCGCCTCGGCGACCGAACTCGCCGACGTGCTGGAGGGCCAGTTCGCCATCGTCATTCCCGACCGCGCCGAATTCGAGGCCCGGTTGCGGCAGAAGCAAATCGTGGAGACCTGACCAATGACGGCCCTTTCGGTTCTCGACCTGTCGCCGATCACGCAAGGCAGCGATGCCTCGCGGTCGCTGGCCAATTCGCTCGACCTTGCCTGCCATGCCGAGCGGCTTGGCTACAAGCGCTACTGGCTCGCCGAGCACCACAACATGCCGGGCATTGCCAGTGCCGCGACGTCGGTTGTCATCGCCCATATCGCCGGCGGCACCAAGACTATCCGCGTCGGCGCCGGTGGCATCATGCTGCCCAACCATGCGCCGCTGATGATTGCCGAGCAGTTCGGCACGCTGGCAGCACTTTTCCCCGGCCGCATCGATCTCGGCCTCGGTCGCGCGCCAGGCACCGATATGATGACGGCGCGGGCGCTTCGCCGCAACCTGGAGGCCAGCGACAACTTCCCCCAGGACGTGGTCGAGCTGATGGGCTATTTCCAGCCGGCCGAGGAAGGTCAGCGCATCCGCGCGGTGCCGGGCGAAGGCCAGGACGTGCCGGTCTGGATCCTTGGCTCCAGCCTCTATGGCGCGCAGCTCGCGGCGCTGCTTGGGCTGCCCTATGCTTTCGCCTCGCATTTCGCGCCGGCCGAACTCGACCACGCGCTGGAGGTCTATCGCACTCGCTTCCAGCCGTCGGCGCAGCTCGACAAGCCTTATGTGATGCTCGGCCTCAATGTCTTTGCGGCACCCACCGATGCCGAGGCGAAGCTTTTGTTCACCTCGCTGCAGCAGGCCTTCGTCAACCTGCGCAGCGGCCGGCCCGGCCAGCTGCCGCCGCCGGTCGAAAACTACGACCGCGACCTTGATCCCGTCGCCAGATCCATGCTGGCCCAGGCGCTGTCCTGTGCCGTCGTCGGCGCGCCGGAGACGGTCCGCCAGGGCATCGACGCCTTCGTGCGCCGCACCGGCGCCGACGAATTGATGGTGACGGCGCAGATGTTCGACCACACCGCGCGGGTGCGCTCCTTCGAGATCCTCGCGGACGTGCGCAGATCGATGTCGCAAGCCGCCTGACCGCTGGCCGCCTGTCGACCGGGGGGCGCAAGCGATCGCGGAAAACACATCTTTCTGAAGCTCCGCGGAACTCCGTTCGCAGGCATTCACGCCCGGATCATGGCGACTGCGACGTTTTTGCCCGCGCCGGATTTACCTCGGTCCGGGCGTATCGGGCGGCAAATCGGCCGCAAAATTGGCGATTTAGCACCGTTCCCGGCAGGGGATCGGCTTGGTGGATGCGTTGCGCAGGATGCTTGCGCCTCGTGCCGCCTGTTCTTATATACGCGCCAACCGCCCGGCCTTGAAAACCCGGGGACCGTGGCGGAATTTCTTGTGAACAGGGGCTTTCGTCGGAACGCCTTATTCAGGGTCCTGAGAGCCTGCTTAGAGGAGAGACTAGAACAATGGCAAAAGTAATCGGTATCGACCTCGGAACCACCAACTCCTGCATCGCCATCATGGACGGCAAGGAGCCCAAGGTTATCGAGAATGCGGAAGGCGCGCGCACGACCCCTTCCATCGTCGCCATCAACAGCGATGGCGAACGCCTCGTCGGCCAGCCGGCCAAGCGCCAGGCGGTCACCAATCCTGAAAACACCATCTTCGCGGTCAAGCGCCTGATCGGCCGCCGCTATGACGATCCGGTGACGGAGAAGGACAAGAAGCTTGTCCCCTACAAGATCGTCAAGGGCGACAATGGCGATGCCTGGGTCGAGGCAGGCGGCAAGAAGCTTTCGCCCAGCCAGATCTCGGCCATGATCCTGCAGAAGATGAAGGAAACGGCGGAAGCCTATCTCGGCGAGAAGGTCGAGAAAGCGGTCATCACCGTTCCGGCCTATTTCAATGATGCCCAGCGCCAGGCGACCAAGGACGCCGGCAAGATCGCCGGCCTCGAAGTGCTGCGCATCATCAACGAGCCGACGGCTGCCGCACTTGCCTATGGTCTGGAGAAGAAGGACGGCAAGACCATCGCCGTCTATGACCTTGGCGGCGGCACGTTCGACATTTCGGTGCTCGAGATCGGCGACGGCGTCTTCGAGGTGAAGTCGACCAATGGCGACACCTTCCTCGGTGGCGAGGACTTCGACATGCGCCTGGTCGAGTACCTGGCGGCCGAGTTCAAGAAGGAGCAAGGCATCGACCTCAAGGCCGACAAGCTCGCCCTGCAGCGCCTGAAGGAAGCGGCCGAGAAGGCCAAGATCGAGCTGTCGTCGACGACGCAGACCGAGATCAACCTGCCCTTCATCACTGCCGACGCCAGCGGGCCGAAGCACCTGACGATGAAGCTCACCCGGGCGAAGTTCGAGAGCCTGGTCGAGGACCTCGTCCAGCGCACCATCGACCCCTGCAAGGCGGCGCTCAAGGATGCCGGCCTGAAGGCGGGCGAGATCGACGAAGTGGTGCTGGTCGGCGGCATGACCCGCATGCCCAAGATCCAGGAGATCGTGAAGCAGTTCTTCGGCAAGGAGCCGCACAAGGGCGTCAACCCGGATGAGGTGGTCGCGCTCGGCGCCGCCATCCAGGCCGGCGTGCTGCAGGGCGACGTGAAGGACGTGCTGTTGCTCGACGTGACGCCGCTGTCGCTCGGCATCGAGACGCTGGGCGGCGTTTTCACCAGGCTGATCGAACGCAACACCACGATCCCGACTAAGAAGAGCCAGGTGTTCTCGACGGCCGAGGATTCGCAGTCGGCGGTGACCATCCGCGTCTTCCAGGGCGAGCGCGAGATGGCGGCCGACAACAAGCTGCTCGGCCAGTTCGATCTGGTCGGCATTCCGCCGGCTCCGCGCGGCGTGCCGCAGATCGAGGTCACCTTCGACATCGACGCCAACGGTATCGTCAACGTCTCTGCCAAGGACAAGGGCACCGGCAAGGAGCATCAGATCCGCATCCAGGCTTCGGGCGGTCTGTCCGACGCCGACATCGAGAAGATGGTGAAGGACGCCGAGGCCAATGCCGAGGCCGACAAGAAGCGCCGCGCCCTCGTCGAGGCGCGCAACCAGGCCGAATCCCTGGTGCATTCGTCCGAGAAGTCGCTGAAGGACTATGGCGACAAGGTCTCGGAGGCCGACCGCACCGCGATCGCCGACGCGATTGCGGCGCTGAAGTCCGCAGCCGAAGGCGATGACGTGGCCGATATCGAGGCCAAGTCGCAGTCGCTCGCCGAAGCTTCGATGAAGCTTGGCCAGGCCATGTACGAGGCCTCGCAGAAGGAAGCGGCCGAAGCCGACGCCAAGGCGGACGCCGCCAAGGATTCGGACGTGGTCGACGCCGACTTCGAGGAAATCGACGAAGACGACGACAAGAAGAAGTCGGCCTGAGCCGGCTGACGGCCAAATAATGCGAAAAGCCCGGCGCAAGGCCGGGCTTTTTTGCAACCTTCACCGAAAAAGTGCGGACCTGGCCCAAAAATTGACGGAAAAACACCGGTGAGCCCGGCTCGGCTCTGGCATCCGGGCAACATCGCTCCTAAATCGAACAACGTGCCGGCGACGACGCGACAATGCTTGAAGACATTGAGCATCCGGACAGCGGGATAAAATGAAAGCTGATTTCTACGAAACGCTGGGCGTGCAAAAAGGCGCCGACGACAAGGAGCTGAAGAGCGCTTTCCGCAAGCTCGCCATGCAGTTCCATCCCGACCGCAACCCCGGCGACCATGCCTGCGAGCACAAGTTCAAGGAAATCAACGAAGCCTACGAGACGCTGAAGGACCCGCAGAAGCGCGCGGCCTATGACCGTTTCGGCCACGCCGCCTTCGAGCAGGGCGGCATGAACGGCGCGGCGCACGGCTTCGGCGCCGGCGGCTTCGCCGACATCTTCGAAGACATTTTCGGCGATATGATGGGTGGCCGCCAGCGCCGCTCGTCGGGCGGCCGCGAGCGCGGGGCCGACCTGCGCTACAACATGGAAATCTCGCTGGAAGAGGCGTTTTTGGGCAAGACGGCGCAGATCCGCGTGCCGGCATCGATTTCCTGTTCGGAATGCTCCGGCAGCGGCGCCAAGCCCGGCACGCAGCCGGTCACCTGCGCGATGTGCCACGGCCATGGCAAGGTGCGGGCAACGCAAGGCTTCTTCTCGATCGAGCGCACCTGCCCGCAATGCCAGGGGCGCGGCCAGACGATCAAGGACCCCTGCCCGAAATGCGCCGGCCAGGGCCGCGTCACCGAGGAGCGTTCGCTGTCGGTCAACATCCCGGCCGGCATCGAGGACGGAACCCGCATCCGGCTTGCCAATGAGGGCGAGGCCGGCCTGCGCGGCGGCCCCTCGGGCGACCTCTACATCTTCCTTGCCGTCAAGCCGCACGAATTCTTCCAGCGCGACGGCGCCGACCTTTACTGCAAGGTGCCGATCTCGATGACGACCGCCGCCCTCGGCGGCTCGTTCGAGGTCACCACGCTCGACGGCACGCAGACCAAGGTGAAAGTGCCGGAAGGCACCCAGAACGGCCGCCAGTTCCGGCTGAAGGGCAAGGGCATGCCGGTGCTGCGGCAGCCCAATGTCGGCGATCTCTACATCCAGACCGCGGTCGAGACGCCGCAGAACCTGTCGCGGCGCCAGCGCGAGCTCCTGGAAGAGTTCGAGCAGCTCTCCTCGAAGGACAATTCGCCCCAGTCGAGCGGCTTCTTCGCCCGCATGAAGGACTTTTTCGAATCCTTCGGCGAGCCCTGAGTGGGGTGCGGCAGGGGTTGACGCGCTGCCTCAACGTCATCAACATCTTATGCCAGATCTTGCCTTGCCTTGTTCCACCTAGCTGCTAAGTAGCGGGTTGGGGAGCGTTGAGGAGAGCTCGCATGGCACGTGGTCCCGGGTTGCGCAAAGCGCTGGCGGAAAAATTCGACGACGAGCTGAAGTTCTTCAAAGGCTGGATCGACAAGCCGAAAGCTGTCGGCTCGATCGTTCCCACCAGTTCCGTGACCGCCCGCAAGATGGCCTCGATCGTCAACCCGAAATCGGGCCTGCCGGTGCTGGAGGTCGGCCCCGGCACCGGCGTCATCACCCGTGCCATCCTGGCCCAGGGCGTGAAGCCGGAGAACCTCTACGCGATCGAATACTCGACCGACTTCGTGCGCCATCTGCGCCGGCTCTATCCGCGCGTCAACGTCATCGAGGGCGACGCCTTCAACCTCGACGCAACACTCGGCGACAAGCGCGACTTGGTGTTCGATTCGGTCGTCTCCGGCGTGCCGCTGCTCAATTTCCCGGTCGCCCAGCGCATCGCCTACATCGAAAGCCTGCTCGACCGCATTCCCGTCGGCCGGCCGATCGTGCAGCTGACCTACGGCCCGCTCTCGCCGATTCCGCCCGGCCGCGGCGACTACACGGTCAAGCATTTCGATTTCATCATCCGCAACATTCCGCCGACGCAGCTGTGGATCTACCGGCGCGAGGCATGTTGACCGAAAGCGCTTGGCCATCGAAAGCGCTTGGGGATTGATCGCTCTTCGACCTATACGTCTCTCGACAGGTGGCCGATGGCAGTAATCGCAAGAATCCTCGTCTTTGCAGGCTCGATCCGCACCGGCGCTTTCAGCGGCCGGACGGCCGATGTGGCGCAAAAGGAACTCGCCATGCAGGGTGCGGAGGTGACCCGCATCTCGCTCGGCGACTATCCGCTGCCGATCATGGACGAGGATCTTGAGAAGGACAAAGGCATTCCCGAGAATGCCGTGAAGCTCGGGCATCAGATTTCCGCCCATGACGGGCTGCTGATCGCGACGCCTGAATATAACGGCTCGATCCCGCCGCTCTTGAAGAATTCCATCGACTGGGTGAGCCGGCTCCGGCGCGACGGCAGCCGCTCGTTCAGGCCGCTTTACGGCAAGCCCGTCGCGCTCTGCTCCTCCTCCGAGGGCAAGTTTGCCGGCATACGCTGCATCAACCATCTGCGCGCGGTGCTGGTGCGCTGCCAGATGGAAGTGATCACGCCGGAATGCTCGGTTTCCGGCGCCGATGAAGCCTTCGCCGAGGACGGACAATTCCGCGACGCCAGACTGCACCAATCGATGGAGCGCCTATGCCGTACACTGATCGAAACCTCGCGCATGCTGTCCGTGAGGATCGAGGTCTGATGCATCCGGTCGAGACCATGCGCGACAGGCTGATCGTCGGCCTCGACGTGCCGACGCTGAAGGAAGCCGAAAAGACGGTGCGCGCGCTCGAAGGCAGCGTCTCTTTCTACAAGATCGGCTATCAGCTCGCCTTCGCCGGCGGGCTCGATTTCGCGCGCGAGCTCGCCAGCGGCGGCACCAAGGTCTTCCTCGACATGAAGCTGCTCGACATCGACAACACGGTGGCCAAGGGGGTCGAGAATATCGTCAGGATGGGGGTCTCGATGCTGACACTGCATGCCTATCCCAAGGCTATGCAGGCGGCGGTGGAAGCAGCCAAAGGCAGCGATCTCTGCCTGCTCGCGGTGACCGTGCTGACCTCGATGGACGAGCAGGACATGATCGATGCCGGCTATGAACACGATCCGCACACGCTGGTGCTGAGGCGCGCCGAACAGGCGCTGCATGCCGGCATGGGCGGCATCGTCTGCTCGGCCGAGGAGGCCGAAGCCGTGCGCCGGATCGTCGGTCCCGACATGGCCGTGGTCACGCCGGGTATACGGCCGAGCGGCAGCGACCATGGCGACCAGAAGCGTGTGGTGACGCCGGCGCAGGCGATCCGCAACGGCTCCAGCCACCTTGTCGTCGGCCGGCCGATCGTCAAGGCGCCGGATCGGCGGGCGGCGGCCGAGGCTATCTTGGCCGAAATGTGCTCGGCATAAGGCCGATCCGGTTTGCGAACCGAAACAGGAGAAAATGATGCCAAAGGGATATTGGGTTGCCCGCGTCGATGTGCGCGACCCGGAAGGCTACAAGGACTATGTCGCCGCCGCCAAACCGGCTTTCGAGCGCTTCGGCGCGAAATTCCTGGCGCGCGGCGGCGAGCATGAGAAGGCCGAGGGGCCCGGCCGCGCGCGCAATGTGATCATCGAGTTCGATTCGCTTGCCGCCGCACATGACTGCTACCACTCGCCGGAATATCAGCGCGCCGTCGCCATTCGCCAGAAAGTGGCCGACGGCGAGATCGTGCTGGTCGAGGGCGTTTGATCGTCTGAATCGTTCTGCCTTGACATGATCAAGGAAGGCGGTGGCGCAGAATAGAGATTTGCAGCGATCCTTCGCCGGCGTCTCAAAGCCGCTCCGCAGCCGCAGGCCGGTCCAATCCCTAAGCTTATGCCCTCAGCCGGCTGGTCGCCGTCTCCGCCATCGCATCCGCCAGGCTCATGCTCCATTGCCTGCGGCAATAGTCGCGGAAATCGAAGCAGGGCAGGCCGGGACAGACTTCGAACTCGATGAGATGGACGGTGTCGTCGGCTTCGACCCTGAAGTCGACCGAGAAGACGTCCTTCAGGCCAAGCCCGGCGATCAGCTCCTGCGCGATGGCGCGGATAGCGCGATCGGCCGCCGGCTGGCGGGCGGCGACCTGCTCGAGCTCCGGCTCGGCATAGGTGCCTGCGTCCCTGGCGGCCTGGCCGCTATCGCCGTAGAGCGCCATGGAGTCGGCCATGGTCTGAAAGTCGCCGCCGGACTCGACGAAGGCGATGCCGAGCGCCTCGACGCCGGTATCCGGCCTCATCCCGAGGAAGCTTGCCCGCACATTGCGGCCGGCGACATAAGGCTGGACGACGACATCGTCGCGATAATGGTCAAAGACACGCCGGCTGAGCTCCTGTGCACGACCAAGATCGCGACAGCGCGAATCCGGCCAGATGCCGATCTTGGCGCCGAGCCGGTTGGGTTTGACGAACCAGCCGGCGGGCGAGGACGGCGGGTCGACCAGCCATTTCCCATTGCGGGCCAGCCCGGCCGGCGGCACCGGCAGGCCAAGCGCGCCGAGCACGGCGCCGGAGCGGAACTTGTCCTGGCAGAGCGCGAACAGCGAATCGTCGGCGCCGATCGTCTTCAGTCCGTTCAGCCTTGCCAGTGCAGGCGAAGCGCCGCCGCGGAAATAGGCGATGCCGTCGGTCAGCGTCCAGACCAGGGTTTTGGCGGGATCGGCGTTCGCCAAGACGGTCGCGGCGTCGTCCAGCTCGACGGCCATCAAGGTGAGGCCGCGCGTTTCGCAAGCGGCGGCGAGCTGGCCGAATTCGGGCGCGAGGTCGGTCGACTGCGCCAGATAGGACGAGATCTCGGTTGCGCGTTCCGTCGGGTAGCCGTCGGCGACCAGCCGGTCGAAGCAAGCCTTCTCCGGCTCGTGGACAAGGATCAGCGTCGGGCCGTTGCTTGGCATGGAAGCTCCAGAAGAGTCAGGTGCTACCATCGCATGGCGGTTGCAATCGGCTTTCAGGAAACCGACCTGAGCGAGCGATAATGCGCAAGCCGCTCAGGCGATCAGCACGCGCGGCTCGAAGCGGCCCCGGACCGGAATGTCGAGCAGGAAGGTCATGCCGGCCTGAGGATCGAGCTTGCGCTGCTTGTCGTCCTTGCCTTTCCAGGCCGATGTCACCGCAAGGCGGTCGGCGTTCGGCCCGACAAAGGCGGGGCAGGAAGGCTGGGTTACCGGCATCGGGATTTCGCGCAGCAGCATGCCGTCCGGCGAATAGGCCTTCACCGCCTTGCCGCCCCAGACGGCGTTCCACAGCACCCCGTCGCGGTCGACGACCGAGCCGTCGACATAGCCTTTTTGCGAACGATGATCGACGAAGATGTTCGGCTCGCCCGTCGGCAGGCCGGTCGCCGGATCGCAAGCGACGCGCATCAGAAGCCCGGTCGCGGTATCGGTGTAGTAGGCGATCGTCCCGTCGTCGGAAAAGCAGATCGAGTTGGACACGGTAATGTCGGAGAACAGTCGGCGAAGCTCGCCCTTGAAGAACCAGTAGATCGCGCCGGCGCCCTTGCCCTCGTCCTTGCCCATCGTGCCGGTCCACAACGCGCCGCAGGGATGGACGCGGGAATCGTTGGAGCGGGTCAGCGGATTGTCGGCTTCGATCGGCGTGTGCAGCGTCAACTTGCCGGTCGCCACATCGCGGACCTGCAGGCCGATCTCGGTGGCGATCAGTTGGCGGGCATCGTCGATGACGGCGATGGCGCTGGCCATCACGCCGAGATCATGGATTTTCAGCGCGCCGGCGAGCGGCTTTTCCAGAAGCTTGCCATTGACGATGTCGAACCAGAACAGTGTCTCGGTGCCGGGATCGTAGCTCGGTCCCTCCCCCAACTGGCAAATGTGATCGCTGAAGACCGAAACGCTGTCCATCAAATCCCTCCGAAGGCTTCGTCCCAGGCCGCGACCGCGGCGCGGGCGCGCTCAGCCACTTCATCGACGCTGGCGCCCGGCTTATAAAGGCTCGACCCCAGGCCGAAGACGCTGACGCCGACGGCTTTGTAGCCGGCAAAATCCTTGTCCGAAACACCGCCGACGGCGCCGATCAGCGCCGTTGCCGGCAGCACGGCGCGGATCGCCGAAATGCCGCCGGCGCCGAGCACGCTTGCCGGGAAGAATTTAAGCGCCGAAGCACCGAGCCTGATCGCCTGGAAGGCCTCGGTGGGCGTGAACACGCCCGGCATCGTCACCATGCCATACTGCATGGCGCGGCCCATGACATCGGCATCGATGTTGGGGCTGACCAGCAGCCGGCCGCCGGCCTTGTGCAAGGCATCGACATCGGCCGCCGTCAGCACCGTGCCGGCGCCGACCAGCGCGGTTTCCGGAAGGACTTCGGCGATCCTGGTGATCGACGAAAACGGTTCCGGCGAATTGAGCGGCACCTCGATCGCCTCGATGCCAGCGTCGAAGATCGCCTGGCCTATTGAGATCGCCTCTGTCGGCTTGAGGCCACGCAAGATGGCGACCAGCCCGCGTTTCAGTCTCGGAAAGGGTGCTGTCTGCGTCACGCGTCGCCTCCGATCATGCGGTTCTCGCGCGCGGCTTCGACAAGGCCGGCGCGCACCGCTTCATCCGCATCGACGACCCGAAAAGCAAGACCGGCGAAGCCAAGAGCGGCGCCATAGAGCGAAGCCAGCGCGCCGGAAGCGATCAGCACGACGGGCGCTTCACTGATGCCGTAGCGCCGCTTCGCCGAAGCGATCTCGCCGCCGATCAACAGCCCGGACAGGCACGCCGCCGCCTCGTCGGATTTCAAATCCTGCAGCAGCCCGGCGGCGCGGATCGCAAACAGCTGTGACGTGACGTCGCCGCCTTCGCCCAGCGCCCGCTCGCACCACTGGCGGAAAAACGGACCATCCGCCGTGACCGGCGCCGGATGCTCGCCCAGCGAATGTTTCAGGATCGAATGCGCGGCCAATACCGAAAACAACTCGCCGGTCGGCCAGGTGCCGAAGCCGGCGACCGCGCCGTCCTCGACCACGACCCATTTGGAATGCGTGCCCGGCATGCAGACGATGTGGCGCCCCGTTGGCGGCAGATTCGCGCCGGCAAGTTGCGTTTCCTCGCCGCGCATCACATCCGGCGCGTCGGCGAGGCGCTGGGCGAGGCCGGGCACGATACGGATGTCGCGGCGCTCGCCTTCGATGCAGGCGGCGCCTGCCAAGATGGCGCCGATCGGGGCAGGCACGGTGACGTATGGCGCCTCGATCCAGCCCTGGCGGGAACCCGCCATGCCGCAGATGATGACGGGCAGGGACTCCGGCGCGCCCATGGCGGCGAGATGGCCCTCCAGCACCGTCGCAAAACCCTTTTCGCGCGCGGTGATCAGGCCGTCGTCGCCGCGCCGCTCGGCGAGCAGCTGACCCGCGCCGTCAAGCAGCCAGGCCCTGAGCCTGGTCGTGCCCCAGTCGAGGGCGGCGACCGCAGGCGCGCCGCTCACAGCACGCCTCCGTCGACGATCAGCATTTGCGCGGTCAGCATGCGCGAGGCGTCCGACGCCAGGAACAGCACCGTGCCCACAATGTCGTCGGGCCGCATGGGCTCCTTGATGCATTGCTTGGCGACATGGGCGGCAAGCGCCTCCTCGGTGACCCAAAGCTCGCGCTGACGTTCGGTGATCACCCACCCGGGCGCAACCGCGTTGACGCGGATGCCGTCGGCGCCGAGCTTGCCGGCAAGGCCTTTGGTGAGACCGAGGATACCGGCCTTGGCGGCGGTGTAAGCCGGCAGATCGGGATGGTTGATGAGATAGGACGTGGAGCTGAAATTGATGATCGAGCCGCCGCCGGCGCGCTTCATGCCCGGCGCCACCGCCTGGGCGGTGAAGAAATGCGGCCGCAGGTTGATGGCCAGGTTGTTGTCCCAGAACTCGACCGTGACATCCTTCACCTCATGGCGATCGTCGAGCGCGGCGTTGTTGACCAGCGCCGTGACATCGCCATGCGCTTTCGCCGCCTTCGCTGCCGCGGCGCGCAGCGCCTCGACGTCGCGCAGATCGGTCTTGAGATAGAGCGGACGCCGGCCAAGCTCACTTTCCAGACGGTCGGCCAGCGCCGTGCTGGGCTTGTCGGCGATGTCGATGAAGGCGACCTTGGCGCCTTGCCGCATGAAGCCCTCGGTCAGCGCCGCGCCGATGCCGGAACCGCCGCCGGTGATCAACACCGAGGCGCCGTCGAGGTCGGCGAAACGCGCCGATGGCATCATGATTTCTGTCTCCCTTTGGCCGGCGCGCATCCTAGCCATGCCGGCCCCGGGAGCAAGGGTGAAAAGGCGATTTCGGCGGCAATATGTCTGACAAAATAGCAGCCGCGCTTCCGTGAGGCGCAGACGGGTCGGCTTGGATCGCAGGTTGGTCGATCAGATCGCCTTGGCGCGCAGCGCGCCGCGATAGGAATCGCGCAGATAGCCAAGCGTGGCGTCGGCATCGACGGGCTTGCCGAACAGATACCCCTGGCCACCCGCGCAGCCGAACTGGACGAGGCGGTCGGCCTGCGCTTCCTCCTCGATGCCTTCGGCCACAACGTCCATGCCGAGTCCTTCGCACATGGCGAGAATGGCACGGATGATGTGTTCCGAGGGGCGGTCTTCGAGGATCGAGGAAACGAAGGCGCGATCGATCTTCAGCTTGTCGAAATGGAATTCGCGCAGGCGTCCGAGCGACGACTGGCCGGTGCCGAAATCGTCGAGCGAGACGCGGATGCCGACGCGGCGCAGATCCTCGACGATCTTCTCGGCCGAAGCCGGGTCGGTCATCAGGCCGGTTTCGGTGATCTCGATCTCCAGCCGGCGCGGATCGAAGCCGGTGCGGTCGAGGATCGCCAGAATATGCAGGCCGGTGTTCTGATCGACAAGCTGCGAGGGCGACAGGTTGAAGGACAAAAACAGGTCCTTCGGCCAGTTGCGAGCCGCCTCGGTCGCCTTGCGCAGCACCAGCTGCGACAGCGGGCCGATGATGCCGCGCTCCTCGGCGATGGGAATGAACACGCTCGGCGGCACCATGCCGAGATCGCGATCGGTCCAGCGAGCCAGCGTCTCGAAGCCGATGGTGCGGCGACTGGTGAGGTCGACGATCGGCTGGAAATGCGGCTCGACCTCGCCGGCCGAGACGGCGCGGCGCAGCGCCTGCTCGATGCGGGTGACGCGCTTGGCGGCCTCCTCCATCTCGCGGGTGTAGACGACGACGCGGCCGCGGCCCGAGCGCTTGGCGTGGTAGAGCGCGGTCTCGGCCTTGTTGATCAGGATCTCTGTGGTCTCGTCGCCGGAATAAAACAGCGAGCAGCCGACCGAAGCCGACAATCTGGCGGTGCGCTCGCCGACATCATAGGGTGCCGACAGGATCTCGATCAGCATGCGCGACTTCTCGGCCGCCTGCTCCTCGCTGAACACCATCGGGTAGAGGAAGGCGAACTCGTCGGCGCCGATGCGACAGACGGTGGAATAGCCATCCATCGAGGCACGCAAGCGCATAGCCACCTGGATCAGGATGTCGTCGCCGGCCTTGTGGCCGAACAGGTCGTTGATCGGCTTGAAGCCGTCGAGGTCGAGGATGCCGACGGTGAATGGCGCGGGATCGTCGGCGCGATCGCTGATCAGGCGATCGACCTTGTCGTAAAAGCGACGATGGTTGCCAAGTCCGGTCAGCGGATCGGTGAAGGCCAGATCCGCGTTTTCCCTGCCTGGCTGCCCGGTGCCAAACGTCGTTTGCATCATGTCCCTGTTCTGACGGGGGAATTTGTAACCAGACTGGCAGCAAAGCGTTTAGGAAAGGTATCGGAAAATCGATTTTCTGAAGATCGCGAAAATGGGCCTTGGCGCCATGCCTGGCGGTCCAGGGTCTTTGGCGATGGAGGCTTAAACCGGGCATTAACAGCTTCAATAAATAGTATAGCGGCCCGGAGACGCCGGCATTGGGACCGGCATTGGCGCGGCTGGTCGGCTGGGCCCGGGCACCGGAGATAGGCATGCCGCACGAGGTCCGCAACGAGCCGGCGATCGCCGTGCTCCTGCCCTGCTACAATGAGGAGCTGACGATCGGTGAGGTCGTGCGGCGCTTCCGCGAGACGCTGTCCTCCGCGACGGTCTATGTCTACGACAACAATTCGAAGGACCTGACCGCGCTCAGGGCCCGCGCGGCCGGCGCGGTCGTCGTGCGCGAACCGCGCCAGGGCAAGGGCAATGTCGTGCGCCGCATGTTCGCCGACATCGACGCCGACATCTATGTGATGGCGGACGGCGACGGCACCTACGCGCCGGAAGATGCGCCGGAGCTGATCAACACACTCTTGACCGAGCGCTCGGACATGGTGGTGGGCACCCGGCGGGGCGTCACCGACGACGCCGGCCGCTCCGGCCACGCCTTCGGCAACCGCATCTTCAACCGGCTCTACAAGGGCCTGTTCGGCGCCGATTTCACCGATATCTTTTCCGGCTACCGGGTCTTTTCGCGGCGCTTCGTCAAGAGCTTCCCGGCGGTTTCCGGCGGCTTCGAGATCGAGACCGAGATGTCGGTCCATGCCTCGCAGCTCAAGCTGCCGGTGAACGAGATGGCGCTCGACTACGGCCGCCGCCCGGAAGGCTCATCGTCGAAGCTGTCGACTTTCCGCGACGGCGCCAGGATCCTGTGGATGTTCGCCATGTTGGTGAAGGAGACGCAGCCGCTGCGTTTCTTCGGCACGTTTGCCCTGTTCTTCCTGGCGGCCAGCATCGGGCTGATGATCCCGGTGCTGATCGAGTTCGCCGAGACAGGACTTGTTCCGCGCATGCCGACCTGGGTGCTGTCGGTTGGCCTGCTCCTCTTGTCCATGCTGGCGATGGTCACCGGGCTGATCCTCGATTCGGTGTCGCGCGGCCGGGCCGAACAGAAGCGCATCTTCTATCTTTCCATCCCTGCCGGCCGCATCGAGCGACGCGCGGGCTTCAACGGCGAGGCCTCCCCGAAGAGGGAGCCGGGCAAGGCCTCGCGAGCCGCCTGATGGTCCGGCTTGCCCGCTTCGTGCTTGCCGGCGGCATCGGCTTCGTTGCCGATGCGGCCGCGCTCTGGCTGCTGCTTTCCGTCACGCCGCTCGGACCGCTGGCGGCGCGCGTGCTGTCGATCGGCTTCGCGCTCACCGTCACCTGGCAGATCAACCGGCATCTGACCTTTGCGCCGTCGAGCCGAGGCATCGCGCAGGAAGGCGCGCGTTACGGAGGCGTCGGCGTCGCCACCAGCATCGTCAATTATCTCGTCTATTGTGCCCTTCTGTTCGCGCTGCCCTCCCTGCCGCCGCTGGCGGCGCTGACGGTCGCCTCGCTGGTCGCGATGGCGCTGTCCTTCGTCGGCTATTCCCGGCTGGTCTTCGACCGATAATCTCTGGCCGATTGGCAGAAGCCGCCGATTTCCCTATATCGGCGGCAGAGATTGCCGGAGACCCGAGATGCCGTTGAAAATCGCCGTCCAGATGGACCATGTCTCGACGGTGTCGATCGCCGGCGACACCACGTTCGCGCTGTCGCTGGAAGCGCAGCGGCGCGGCCACCAGCTTTTCCACTACACACCCGACCGGCTGTCGATGCGGGGCGGCAAGGTGTTCGCGCGCGCCGAGGAGATGCAGGTGCGCGACGAGAAGGGCAGCCATTATTCGCTGGGCGAGCCGGTGCGCACCGATCTGTCGGAGATGGACGTGGTGCTGCTCAGGCAGGACCCGCCCTTCGACATGAACTACATCACCACCACCCACATTTTGGAACGCATCCATCCGAAGACGCTGGTGGTCAACGACCCGGCCTGGGTGCGCAACAGCCCGGAAAAGATCTTCGTCACCGAATTCCCGGACCTAATGCCGGAGACGCTGATCACCAAGGACCCCCAGGAGGTGGCCGCCTTCCGCAAGGAGTTCGGCGACATCATCGTCAAGCCGCTCTACGGCAATGGCGGGGCGGGCATCTTCCATCTGCACGAGGCCGACCGCAACCTCGCCTCGCTGCTCGAAATGTTCGGCCAACTGTTCCGCGAGCCCTATATCGTGCAGCGCTACCTCAAGGACGTGCGCAAGGGCGACAAGCGCATCATCCTGATCGACGGCGAGCCGGTGGGCGCCATCAACCGCGTGCCGGCCGAGCACGATTCGCGCTCCAACATGCATGTCGGCGGCCGCGCCGAGAAGACCGAGCTGACGGAGCGCGAACGCGAGATCTGTGCCCGCATCGGGCCGGCGCTCAGGGAACGCGGCTTCATCCTCGTCGGCATCGATGTCATCGGCGACTACATGACCGAGATCAACGTCACCTCGCCGACCGGCGTGCGCGAGGTGCGGCGCTTCGGCGGCGCGGACATTGCTGCCCTGTTCTGGGACTGCGTCGAAGGGAAGCGGAAGTAGCGCCCCTCAGCTGCCCGGTGGGCGGGACCGTATGTTCCCGTAATGTTCTTGCTTAAGCTGCAAATCTGTGGTTGTCTAACCTGATCCCGCTCGCCGCCTGATCGCAGGACCGGCGAGCGAGCCGGTATCCGGGGGCTTGAGACAAGATGGTAGCGCGGGTTCGCACGGTGGCTTTCCAGGGCATCGAGGCCGTGCCGGTCGATGTCCAGGTGATGATCGCGCCGGGCAAGGTCGGCATGCAGATCGTCGGCCTGCCGGACAAGGCGGTGGCAGAGAGCCGGGAACGCGTGCAGGCCGCGCTTCATGCCTCCGGCCTGTCGATGCCGTCGAAGAAGGTGACGGTGAATCTCGCGCCGGCGGACCTGCCCAAGGAAGGCAGCCACTACGACCTGCCGATCGCGCTCGGATTGATGGCCGCACTCGGCGCCATTCCGGGCGATATGCTGGCCGGCTATGTCGTGCTCGGCGAATTGTCGCTCGACGGCACCATCGCCGCTGTCGCCGGCGCGCTGCCGGCGGCGATCGGCGCCAACGCCGAAGGCAAAGGCCTGATCTGTCCGTTCGCCTGCGGGCCGGAGGCAGCCTGGGCCGGCAAGGATTTCGATATCCTGGCGCCGCGCAGCCTGATCGCCATCGCCAACCATTTTCGCGGCACCCAGGTGCTGTCGCGTCCCGAGGCCGGCATCCAGGTCGCCGCGCGCGATCTGCCGGACCTTGCCGACATCAAGGGCCAGGAAAGCGCCAAGCGGGCGCTGGAAGTGGCGGCGGCGGGCGGCCACAATCTCCTGATGGTCGGACCGCCGGGCTCGGGCAAGTCGATGCTGGCGCAAAGGCTGCCCTCGATCCTGCCGCCGCTGGCGCCGAAGGAGCTGCTCGAAGTCTCGATGATCGCGTCGGTGGCGGGCGAGCTCGGCGAAGGCAAGCTGACAGACCGACGGCCGTTCCGCGCGCCACATCATTCGGCGTCGATGGCGGCGATGGTGGGCGGCGGCTTGCGCGTGCGGCCGGGCGAAGTGTCGCTTGCGCATCACGGCGTGCTGTTCCTCGACGAGTTCCCGGAATTCACGCCGCAGACGTTGGACGCGCTGCGCCAGCCGCTGGAGACCGGCGACTGCGTGATCGCGCGCGCCAACCACCGCGTCACCTATCCGGCGCGCATCCAGCTGGTGGCGGCGATGAACCCGTGCCGCTGCGGCATGTCGGGCGAGCCCGGCTATCGCTGCCTGCGCGGCGAGCGCTGCCGCACCGAATACCAGGCGCGCATTTCCGGCCCGCTGCTCGACCGCATCGATCTCAGGATCGAGGTGCCGGCGGTCTCGGCAAGCGACCTGATCCGGCCGGACAAGGCCGAGACCAGCGCCGCTGTGGCGCAGCGCGTGGCGCGCGCCCGGGCCATGCAGCGCGAGCGGCTGGAAAGGCTGGGTGCGGCGGCCACCACCAACGCGCACTGCCCGCCTTCGGTCATCGAGGCGATCGCCAGGCCCGACGCCGCCGGGCTGACGCTGCTCAAGGACGCCAGCGAAAAGCTCGCCTTCTCGGCGCGAGCCTATCACCGCGTGCTGAAGGTCGCGCGGACGCTCGCCGATCTCGACGCCAGCGAAACCGTCGGCCGCATCCATCTCGCCGAGGCGATCTCCTACCGCATGAGCGCGGAGCGCATGGCGCAGGCGGCGTAAGGTCCCTGGCGAGATTCGCGGCGCTACCCCGCCCGGTCCTTCGCCTTCAGCTCCAGCCTGCGCGCATGCAGCACCGGCTCGGTGTAGCCGTTGGGCTGAACGGTCCCCTTGAATACCAGGTCGCAGGCGGCCTGGAAGGCGATCGACTTGTCGAAATCCGGCGCCATCGGCCGGTAGAACGGATCGCCGACATTCTGGCGATCGACGATCGCCGCCATGCGCTGCAGCGAATCCCGGACCTGGATCTCCGAGCACACCTTGTGGCGCAGCCAGTTGGCGATGTGCTGCGAGGAAATGCGCAGCGTGGCGCGGTCCTCCATCAGGCCGACATCGTTGATATCGGGCACTTTCGAGCAGCCGACGCCCTGATCGATCCAGCGCACGACATAGCCGAGAATGCCTTGCGCGTTGTTGTCGAGCTCGCGCTGGATCTCGTCCGGCGTCCAGTTCGGCCGCACCGCCACGGGCACCGACAGGATGTCGTCGAGCCTGGCCTTCGGCCGGCTCCTCAGCGCCGCCTGCACGGCGTGCACATCCACTTTATGATAGTGCGTGGCGTGCAGCGTCGCCGCGGTCGGCGAGGGCACCCAGGCGGTGTTGGCGCCGGCCTTGGGGTGCGCGATCTTTTGCTCGAGCATCGCCGCCATCAAATCCGGCATCGCCCACATGCCCTTGCCGATCTGGGCGTGGCCGGCGAGGCCGCATTCCAGGCCCGTGTCGACGTTCCACGCCTCATAGGCGGAAATCCAGGCCGCCTGCTTCATGTCGCCCTTGCGGATCATCGGGCCGGCTTCCATCGAGGTGTGGATCTCGTCGCCGGTGCGGTCGAGGAAGCCGGTGTTGATGAAGACGACGCGCTCCCTTGCGGCGCGGATCGCTTCCTTGAGGTTGACGGTGGTCCGCCGCTCCTCGTCCATGATGCCCATCTTGATGGTGTTCTTGGCCATGCCGAGCAGGGCCTCGACGCGATCGAAGATTTCCACTGCGAAGCCGACTTCCTCCGGCCCGTGCATCTTGGGCTTCACCACATACATCGAGCCGGCACGGGAGTTGGCGCGGCGGCCGTTGTCGCCGACATCGTGCAGCGCAATCAGCGCGGTGAGCGCCGCGTCCATGATGCCTTCCGGCACCTCGTTGCCGTCGCGGTCGAGGATCGCCGGATTGGTCATCAGGTGGCCGACATTCCTCACCAGCATCAGCGAGCGTCCGGGCAGCAGCAGCTGGCCGCCATTCGGCGCCGTGTAGCGGCGGTCCGGATTTAGCGTGCGGACAAAGCTCTTGCCGGCCTTGGTGATCTCTTCCGCCAGATCGCCCTTCATCAGCCCGAGCCAGTTGCGATAGACGACGACCTTGTCCTCGGCATCGACGGCGGCGACCGAATCCTCGCAATCCTGAATGGTGGTCAGGGCGGCCTCGAGGACGACGTCGGCAATGCCGGCCGCATCGGTCTTGCCGATCTGACTGGCATGGTCGACGACGATCTCGATATGCAGGCCGTTCTTTACCAGAAGCACGGCTTCCGGCGTGGCGGCGTCGCCACGGTAGCCGACGAACTGCTTCGGGTCGGCAAGCGTGGTGGCGCCGGCGCCTTCGCCGACCTTCAGCGCGCCGTTCGCCACCGAGAGCCCGTTGATGCCGGCCCATTTGCCGGTGGTGAGCGGCACGGACTGGTCGAGGAAGTCCCTGACCCAGGCGATCACCTTGGCGCCGCGCGTGGGATTGAACGTTTTGCCCCTTTCGGCGCCTCCCGTCTCGGGAATGGCGTCGGTGCCGTAGAGCGCGTCATAAAGCGAGCCCCAGCGCGCATTGGCGGCATTGAGCGCATAGCGCGCGTTCATCACCGGCACGACCAGCTGCGGCCCGGCGACGACCGCGATCTCCGGGTCGACGTTTTCGGTCGAGACGCTGAAGGCCGGACCTTCCGGCACCAGATAGCCGATCTCTTCGAGGAAAGTTCTGTACAGCTCCATGTCGACCGGCGCGCCGTTGGCGCGGTACCAGTCGTCCAGCCTCTCCTGCATGGCGTCGCGCTTGGCGAGCAGCGCGCGGTTCTTCGGCGCGAGGTCGTGGACGATCTCTGAAAAGCCGGTCCAGAACTTTTCCGGATCGATGCCGGTGCCGACTGCTGCCTCCTCGGCGACGAAGTCATGGAGCTCCCGGGCAATCTGCAACCCGGCGATCTCGATGCGGTCGGTCATCAGCACGTCTCCAGATGGGTAGGCTTTGCCGGGGCTTTGACATGTTTGGGGTTCAAGGGTCAATTCGGCTTAGGGTGAAGGTGCGGCGCGGTTTCCCTTCTCCCCTTGTGGGAGAAGGTGGATCGGCGCGCAAGCGCCGAGACGGATGAGGGGTGTTCCAGCGGAATGCGGCGCTGGTGTTCCCTGGAGCACCCCTCATCCGTCGCCTCCGGCGACACCTTCTCCCACAAGGGGAGAAGGGGGAAGGCGCGCTCACACCGCAATCCTTGGGCGCCCTGAGGCCACCGCCACCACATGCGCCTCGATGAACATGCGCTGGTTCTCGACCGTCGAGACCTTGAACTCGGTGGACACATCGATTTCGGCGCTGTCGGTGCCGGCATTCTTCGCGCGTTCGGCAACGATCGCCCGCACGTCGGCTTCCGCCGCGGCGATCGCCTTTTCCTCCTCGGTGAAGTCGCGCACCGTCTGCCCCGAGGCGAGCCGGAAAAGCCCTTCCCTGGGCTGGCTGACGCGGGCTTCGGCCGAGACCCGCACCTGGCCGACGACGGCGCCGAGCGCGTTGGCGACGTCGGTGTCCTCCGGCACGATGCAGCCATTGCCGATCAGCGGCGGCAGGCCGGCGTAATGCAGCGGCGCCGAGGCGCCGAGGCCGATCACCGGCCGGTCGAGCGCGACGCTGAAGCGGGCGATGCCGGGATGCGCATCGACGGCGCGCTGCACCAGCGCATGCGCGACGGTCGCGGCGCCGTCCAGCCCGTCCTCGGCGAAGGCGGTTTCGAGAATATATTCGGCCGACCAGCGCGTCAGCGTGACGAGCACGCGCTGGGCGAGCACTTCCGGCGTCGCGGCGATCGCCTGGCCGCGGCCGTCGCGGCGGCGAGAAAACAGCTCGGCGCCGAGACGGGCGGCGGCGGGATCCCAGTTCGACTGCTTGCCGAGCACATGGGCGGCGTCCGAGGGCGTGAAGCCGCAAATGTGCACCAGGCCGCGCGCCACCAGCCGGTTGAGCGTAGCGTTCTGGGCGTTGGAGCTGAGCAGCCGGTCAAGCGCCAGCGGGGTGGCGCCGATCGCCTCGTAGAGTTTCGCTTCCGGCGCGGTGAGGCCGGCGGCGAGGCGATCCGGCACGCCGGTGCGCACGGCAAAACGCCCGTCCATGCGGCCGGGATTCGGCGCGCGCAGCTGCCGCTCCAGCTCGGCGGTGACCGCCTCGCCATGCGCCAAGCCGGCCAGCGCCAGCGGCACCAGGCGGCGCGGCCCGAGCAGGATCTTCGGGTCGAGCGCGCCGTCCTGCAGCGCTACTTCGGAGTCGCCGCCGAGGCCGAAGGTGCGCATGGCGACGGCTTCGACCATGGTACGGAAGCCGCCGACGGTGGCGCCTTCCGGATCGAGCCGCGGCCGGCCGCTATCCAGCACGGCGACGTCGGTGGTGGTGCCGCCGATGTCGGAGACCATGGCGTCGTCGAGCCCGGTCATGTGGCGGGCGCCGACCAGGCTGGCCGCCGGGCCGGAGAGGATGGTCTCGATCGGCCGCTGACGGGCGAAGGCCGCCGACACCAGCGCGCCGTCGCCGCGCACCACCATCAAGGGTGCGGCGATGCAGCGACGGCCAAGAAAGCCTTCGGTCGCCGCGACCAGCCGGTCGATCATCGAGATCAGCCGGGCGTTGAGCAAAGTGGTGAGCGCGCGGCGCGGACCGCCGAGCTTGGCCGAAAGCTCGTGGCTGGCGGTGACCGGCAGGCCGGTTTTTTCGCGGATCAGGTCGCGCGCGGCCAGCTCATGCGCCGGATTGCGGGTGGCGAAATAGGCGCAGACGGCAAAGCCCGACACCGAACCCCCAAGCTCCGGCAACGCCGCCTCGAGGCCGGAAAGATCGAGCTTCGCGGCATTGCCGTGCACGTCGTGGCCGCCGGGGCAGAACACCACCGGATCGCTGCCGAGAGCCGTCTTCAGCCCGTCGCGGGCAAGGTCGGCCTCGGCAAAGCCGATCATCACCAGCGCCACGCGCCCGCCCTGGCCCTCGACCAGCGCGTTGGTGGCAAGCGTGGTCGACATCGACACCAGCTTGATCGCGGCCGGGTCGGTAGCGGATTTTTCCAGCACCGCGTCGACCGCGCCGGAAATGCCGACGGCGAGATCGTGGCGCGTGGTCAGCGCCTTGGCCTTGGCCAGCACCTTGCCCTTGGTTGGGTTGTCCAGGGGCCCGCCCTCCTCCGACCACAGCACGGCATCGGTATAGGTGCCGCCGGTGTCGATGCCGAGGAAGAGCGGTTTTGGCTTGGCGGTCATTTGGCGGTGGCAAGTCCGGGCAAGAGGTTTTGGTGCCTGCCCCTTAGCCGATACGGGCCGGCGGATAAAGGCGGGAGCGATGGGCCAAGGGAGGGGCAAGCTCCCTTCTCCCCGTGTGGGAGAAGGTGGATCGGCGCGCAGCGCCGAGACGGATGAGGGGTGCTCCAGCTTGGCAAATACGCCCATCGGCATCATCGCCAAGGCTGCAGATCTTCGTCCCGCACATAGGCAATGATGGTATCGCAGACAGCATCGAGGTCCTTCAGAACGTCGTCATTCCAGAACCTCAACACGCGAAATCCCCTCGCCTTCAATTCGGCGTCGCGCTTCTGGTCGTGGGGCGAGCCCGCATGCTGACTGCCATCGATTTCGATGACAAGCCGAGCCTCGGCGCAAACGAAGTCGGCGACGAATCTACCCACTGGCACCTGCCGGCGGAACTTGATCTTGTCGAGACGGCGGCCGCGCAGCTCCTGCCACAGACGGTCCTCCGCCTCTGTCGACTCGCGCCGCATCCGACGAGCGAAATCCCGTTTGGTTGGAGCTACAGGCTGATGCGGCATGGCGGAAGACTAGGCCTCATTTCGTCCAATTCTCCAACATCGCACTCCGTCCAACACCCCTCATCCGTCTCGGCGCTGCGCGCCGAGCCACCTTCTCCCACAAGGGGAGAAGGGAGGTGCCCTACTCCGCCAGATCCACCGTCTCCGTCGAGTGGTCAGTGCAGATGAAGCAGCAGGTGTCGCAGGGCTGGTCGTTGTCGGGGCCGACGCCGGCGGTGACGGAATCGTTGCCGGCCACCCAGGCGCCCCAGCAGATGTGCTCGCCGGGCTCGCAGGAGATCGGCACGGATTTGCGCGCCTGCGGGCGGATCAAGAAAACCTTGTCGCCGCCCGGCCAGACCTTTTCGCTGTCGCGGCTGAACAGTTCCAGCGCGACGCCGTCGGAGCGCTGGTTGCGGACAAAGACCGACATGTCGGCGGCGAAGGCCGGCGCGGTGAGGAGAAGAGCGGCGAGCAGAGCGCGAATCATGGCGAGGTCCCCGATGGGAGTAGAGCACGGGAAGCACCGGTAATCTCCCCCCTCGAGGGGGAGATGGCCGCGAAGCGGTCAGAGGGGGTCCTTGCGCGTAGAACGCCGACCTCATCTCGTGCCGCACGGCGTCGGCGCTCCACGCGCGGCGACCCCCTCTGTCGCCTTTGCCGACATCTCCCCCTCGAGGGGGGAGATCAGCGCCTCACCACCACGTGCGGCGCGAATGTCGTCACCGCCGCGATCAAGTCCTGGTCGTGGATGTCGAGCGAGGAGATCTCCATGTGCACGGTGGTCTTGCCGAAGGGCATCAGGCCGAAGGCATTGGCGGCGGCGTATTTGATCGCGTCGGGCGGCTCCTCCGTGAGTTCGAAATTGAGCATCGCCGCACCCTTGCCGCCCGAGGCGAGGCGGACGCTCCGCACCTTGTTCCACGGCACCAGCACGTCGCCGGCGCGAGCATCGCGAAAACCGCGCTGATCAAGCGTTACCTTGACCGAATTGTCGAAGGCGCCGCGCGAAATGAAGACGCCGAGCGCCAGGAACGCGACGCCGAGCAGCCCGATCCACAGCACATGACCGCCGGACGTCCCCGAGGCGACGCCCTGCAGCGCGCCGAAGCCAAAAATGCCGCCGATCAGGAACGGTCCAACCGCCGGCAGGATCTTACCGGAGACGCTGTTGCGGATTTCGAGCGGCGCAGCCATTTTTCGCCCGCTCAACGCTGCGATTTCAGCAGCGTCCAGATCCAGCCGATGAAGGTGAGGACCAGGAACGGATAGCCGGCGGCGGGCAAAGGCGCCGAGGTGGGCAGCAGCGGCGCGCCCCAGAGGATCATCGCCGCCGAGACGACGAAGAGCAGGGCCGCGACGAAAGCGGTGAGCCGCATCCAGAGCGCGAAGGTTTTTGGCGCGCTGACCATGACCAGCCCCGCCGCCCAGAGGCAAATGCCGCCGACATAGGAAGGCACGCTCGCCTCAAGGCCCGCCGCATTGCCGGCCAGAAGCAGGCTTTCGCCGGCGAGGTAGGTGAGGAAGCCGGCCGCGACGAGATCATTGGCGAGCCGCTGGTATTTCATGGTGAGCAGCGCCGCCGCGACGACGACCCCCACGCCATCGATGGTCCACAGCGTCTCGCGCAGCGCGTCGCTGGCAACGAAGGTGCCCGCCAAGCCCAGCGCGCCGCCGACGGCGAGGCCGATCGCGGCGATGGTGTCCAAGGTGGAGCGCATGCGATGTCTCCCACGCCGGGGAGAGGATACGCCAAGATAAAGGATTTCTGGAAGCTAATATTAGAGCCAGGGATGTACCCAACTGGCTGCTCCACGCACCACCGTGAGCAAGAGTGACGGCCTTCTTGTCATGACGATGGCAGCCGCCTCTCGTCATGACATCAGTGGGATACCTCTCCGCTGGAAATTGTATAAGAAAGTTTCTGGAAAAACTCCGGAACATCCGAGCCTGATGCGCTATAGATTAGTTCGTCGATGTTCGTAGTAAACTCGATGCCAAGTAACGGATTCACTATCGTAATGGTTTTGTAATTCTGCTTACCTTCATAGTAACGCAAAGCTGAATAGACAATCACTTGTCGCAAATCGTGGCTACGAAATTGCCTGTCAACGTATTTCATCTCCACCAGAGTGTCAGAACATTCAAAATCACCCTTACAGCTTTGAATAATGCCGTGTCCCCTGTAAGATGGCACACTCACCCGCTCCAACGAAACACCCCGTCCACCAAAATAATGGCGAAGCCACCGAGCCAATCTATCGACTTCGTCAGCTTCAGGTGCGCTTAACTCGTCCCTTTCTGTCTTAAACTCCAGGATATTGGCATTGAGAAACTCAAGTGCGCTTGCCACTGCTCTCGATCGCAAGACCTCTGCCGGTTCGGTCGGATGGCGAACGGACTCAAAGAAAAGAAAATAGCCGGCTTCACTGATTAAGTCCCGCCGCGAAGGACTGGTCGTAGGGCGAGTCAGCCCACTTACCCGGTCGTAGGCCAGATTCGCCGATCGCGTAACAGCTTCCAGGTTCGGAAGTGCACTCCGCCAGAAGCCCGAGAACTGTGATGCAAATAGCCTTTCGCTTATCATATCGCCAGCGGCACGTTTGGCTTCTCTGATCTCCAATCTCGAACAATCATTTCAAAGGTGTCAAACCTACTTTTGGTATGGTCGCGCCAGTGCGACCCCTCGTCAACCATCGAGTACGACGCCAGGATAAGGGGCTTCGTTGCCAGCCTGACACTGCGCCGAAATTTGCCTTGAACATGGACAGCCATGAGAAATTTCCCCAATTTGAGAAAATCAGGATTATGTCCCGCCTTATCAATTCTGATACCTCCTTCTCAAAGCATCGATGAAGGTAATTTCTATTTGATATAGAGCTATACCTACCAATAATACGGTTGGCATATGCGACATGCATGTCTAGCGCCATTACCTCATGGCCACTGTCGTATAGCTCTATTATCCTGCTGGAAATTCCTTCCTTTTCTTTTTCCCCAAGATCCTCGAAAACCTGATATGCCGTTTGGAATACCGTTGGTGCGATGGGATAAAGAGCATCCATATTATCTAGCATTGACAGCACCGCCCCATACTTTGCATTGGTGCCGACTAGCTTCAACGCCTCGACAATTTTTCGCGTGGTCGGAATATGCACTCGAGTTTGCGACAGTTGCTCATTTAAGAGCGCTACCACATCTATCTCTTCGAGCTCACCTTTGAGTTCGTCATACTGCTCCGCCGCGTTGGCGGCGTACGGATCGAACCTTAGCGTAAGGGACATGAGACGCTGTATCGGCGAGCGGGTTTCCCTGTCATCGCCCCCTCGTATCTGTGATAAAACATGCTTGAATTCGGATGCCGTTAGTATCCGCGTCTTCGATTTCTGAAGCTGTAACCCCTCGTTATCGAGCGCTTTGTATATCTTGACAATGATCTCGTGGGCTTCCTTTTTGCTACTGCAAAAGACATGGTAGTCATCCGCGTAGCGGAGGAAGTTGACGCCAGAGCTGAATAAATATTGGTCGGAATTTGCAAGAGCTAGCTCTGCAAGAATTCGAGCAGCCGGACCGCCGATTGGAAGGCCCGCCGACCTCGTCCCCGTAAGGTGCTTCATATACTCAAGGATTATTTTTCGAACACCCGGCTGCGCGCCAAGCATGCGAAGCGCATTGTCAAGCTTGTGATGGCTTATTCTGGAATAACAGTCTGCTATATCGCATGTGACCACATAGCCGTTATTGTCACATTCGGCGATGGACTTACTAATGAAGTCCTTCCAGGAGATGTCACGGCGAAATAGGTCTCCAGAAAGGTAGCTATTCTTGTTCAATCGGTAGGAAAAGATCCGCTCATGTCCAAGTCTGGCGGCCTCTATGGCCTCAGCAATTGAGAGCACGTTCCCAAGGAGAAAGGCGTTCCACAGCGGGTCTAGTTGCGACGCCCATCTGAACCCGGAATGATGTACGGCCACGAGCGAACGGATGTCATCTGGTGGCTCCTGCACAAACGATTTATCGAACTCAGAGTGCCTTTTCAGTAGTAGGTCAACGACCTCATCTCTCTTGTCACTTATTATTCTGTTCTCAATCGGAAACGGAAATATGTCGGTGTCGCCATGCTTGTAGATGTTGTCAATGGCCGCGTAGAAAAACTTCTTCATAAAGACCGCCAACCGTACGTCTCGCGAAGGCCGCAGCCTATCTACGAATATCGCGAGATCAAGCTGCGCGGGACAGTATTTTCAAGCCCCCATCTTCAGCACGAGCGAACTGGACATTTCATGGAGCGCAAGTCCTCGGAAGGACCGTTCAAGGGCGTGGCAAAAGAACCGGACGGTCGGGACACCAAGAACTCTTAGTCGCCAGCGCTAATCTCCACCGCGCAACTTCAGCGCCACGCTGGCGGGGACCCGCCTGCCGGCAGCTCCCCCGCTTTCGAAGCCTGCCATCGATTCACTGGATCGATGGCTTGGCGCGCTGCGCGCCAACCGTCCCCTCAATCCCCCATCTTCAGCGCCTGGATGAACGCCTCCTGCGGGATATCCACCTTGCCGAACTGGCGCATCCGCTTCTTGCCCTCTTTCTGCTTGTCGAGCAGCTTGCGCTTGCGGGTCACGTCGCCGCCGTAGCATTTGGCGGTGACGTCCTTCCTGAGCGCCGAGACGGTCTCGCGGGCGATGATGCGGCCGCCGATCGCGGCCTGGATCGGGATCTTGAACAGGTGCTGCGGGATCAGCTCCTTCAGCTTCTCGCACATGGCGCGGCCGCGCTTTTCCGCCGCCGACCGGTGCACCAGCATGGACAAAGCGTCGACCGGCTCGTCATTGACCAGGATCGACATCTTCACCAGGTCGCCCTCGCGGTAGTTGGTGAGGTGATAGTCGAAGGAGGCGTAGCCCTTGGAGATCGACTTCAGCCGGTCGTAGAAATCGAACACGACCTCGTTGAGCGGCAAATCGTAGGTCAGCATGGCGCGCTTGCCGACATAGGAGAGATCGGCCTGGATGCCGCGCCTGTCCTGGCAAAGCTTAAGAATCCCGCCGAGATAGTCGTCGGGCGTGAGGATGGTGGCGCGGATCCATGGCTCCTCGATCGAGGCGATCTTGACCACGTCGGGCATGTCGGCCGGGTTGTGCAGTTCCTTCGTCGTGCCGTCGATGAGGTTCATGCGGTAGACGACGGACGGCGCTGTGGCGATGAGGTCGAGGTTGAACTCGCGCTCCAGCCGCTCCTGGATGATCTCCAGATGCAAGAGCCCGAGGAAGCCGCAGCGGAAGCCGAAGCCGAGCGCGGCCGAGGTCTCCATTTCATAGGAGAAGGAGGCGTCGTTGAGGCGCAGCTTGCCGACGGCGGCGCGCAGATCCTCGAAATCGGCGGCGTCGACAGGGAACAGGCCGCAGAACACCACCGGCTGCGCCGGCTTGAAGCCGGGCAGCGCCTTTTGCGTCGGGCGGCGGTCCTCGGTGATGGTGTCGCCGACGCGGGTGTCGGCCACTTCCTTGATCGAGCCGGTGAAGAAGCCGAATTCGCCGGGGCCGAGCTCGTCGACATTGACGCGGGCCGGCTTGAAGACGCCGGTGCGCTCGACGAGATATTTTGCGCCGGTGCCCATCATGCGGATGGTCTGGCCCTTCTTCATCACGCCGTCGATGACGCGGACCAGCACGATGACGCCGAGATAGGCGTCGTACCAGCTGTCGACCAGCATCGCCTTCAAGGGTGCCGCGATGTCGCCCTCGCGCGGCGGCGGCAGCTGGTGGACGATCGCCTCCAGCACGTCCGGCACGCCCAGCCCGGTCTTGGCCGAGATCAGCACGGCGTTGGAGGCGTCGAGGCCGATCACCTCCTCGACCTGCTCGCGGATGCGCTCGGGCTCGGCCGCCGGCAGGTCGACCTTGTTCAGTACCACGACAATCTCGTGGTTGTTGTCGATCGCCTGATAGACATTGGCCAAGGTCTGCGCCTCGACCCCCTGGGAGGCGTCGACCACCAGCAGCGAGCCCTCGCAGGCGGCCAAAGAGCGCGAAACTTCATAGGCGAAGTCGACATGGCCGGGGGTGTCGATGAGGTTCAGCACATAATCCTCGCCGTTTTTGGCGCGGTAGTTGAGCCGAACGGTCTGGGCCTTGATGGTGATGCCGCGCTCGCGCTCGATGTCCATCGAGTCCAGCACCTGCTCCTTCATGTCGCGCTCCTCCAGCGCGCCGGTGAGCTGGATCAGCCGGTCGGCAAGCGTGGATTTGCCATGGTCGATATGGGCGACGATGGAGAAATTGCGGATGTGGTCGAGGGGCGTCGTCATGCGGCGCGCTTTAGCAGGGGCGGGTTTAAGGGGCAAGCGGTGGGCCCGGGGAGATCGGAGCAGAGCAGGCAAACACGCTCGCCGATGTCTGAACACGGCCAATGATCGGAGGCCGGCGCTGCCCCTCATCGCCCTACCGGGCACTTCTCCCCGTAAGTGACGGGGAGAAAGGGCTGGCCGCCGCCTCGGTACCTTTCTTGCAGCGTTCCAAATTGGCGAAATCGTCGATGGGGGCGCCCCTCTCCCCGTTACCATACGGGGAGAGGATGCCGGCAGGCAGGTGAGGGGCAGCGCAAGCGTTTGAAGGCTAGGGCGCCTCCGCGCAAAAATTCAAATCCACTTAAACTTTCATGCACTCATTTTGGGCATATCTCCACCTCTGGTGGCAGGCAGGTTGCATTGCCGGTGTGTATTGGGGTTGGGGCATGTTCTCGTCGGCAAGAGATTTCGTTCGATCGCAAGGCGGCTCGATGCTGCCGATGATGGCACTGTTGGCGATCCCGCTGCTGCTCGCGGTCGGCTTTTCTGTCGACTACACCTCGGCGGTGACGACCAGGAGCAACATGCAGCAGGCGCTGGATGCCGCGATCCTGTCGATCACCACGCTGCCGACCACGACCTCGAAGGCCGATCGCCAGACGGCGCTGCAGCAGGCCTATGTCGCCAATAGCGGGCTGGGCGACGCGACGCTCACCGCCGTCAACGTCGCCGCCGACGGCACGGCGACGTTCAGCGCCACGGCGGCCTATCCGATGCCGACCAGTTTCATGCAGATCGCCAGGATCAATTCGGTCGATGTCGGCGTCGGCTCCTCGGTACGCAAGACGCCGGCGCTGGTGCAGTCCACCTTCAAGGTGACGAAGGTGTCGGGCTACTGGAACAAGACGATGACGCTCTACGGCACCCAGTTCGGCCAGACCAAGGCCAAGCCGCTGATGACGATCAGCTATAACTACAACGGCTATGGCGACCCGAAGGGCTACGGCACAACCACGGTGAGCACCATCAACGGGTCGACGACGACCGTGGTGCAGAAACAGGTCTGCACGACCTCGACGGTCGACAATTTCAGCAATCTGCCGAGCGGGGCGATCACCCAGACCAGTGGCAGCAACAAGTACGTCACGACCTGCGCCGATACCTTCTATCCGGCCAATGGCGCCGGCGCGGTGATCGATGTCAGCCAGATGGACCAGCTCTATCTACAAATGGACGTTCCCTCGGGCAACCCGAAGGTGCTGAAGTCGAACGATCCCAACACCTCGAACCGGCTCTATATCGGCACCAGCGCCACCGATATGCCCGAGGTCGCGACCGGCCAGAAGGTCGACATCTTCACCTCGGTGCCCTGCGGCCAGACCGGCTACCAGGCCTGGGAAGACGGCGGCAACCCTGTGCCGGCGCCGGTTTCCAATGCCGACTTCTTCTACAATGTGACCGGCAAATGCGCCTTCAATCAGCGCCCGTCCGAGACGGTGCTGACGCAATAGCGCCCTCCCTTCTCCCCTTGTGGGAGAAGGTGTCGCCGAAGGCGACGGATGAGGGGTGCTCCAGCTTGGCGGCGCCTTAAGTCTAGACAAGAATCTAGCAGACGCGCTCGCGAGCGTCTCACTCCGCTGGAGCACCCTCATCCGTCTCGACGCTGCGCGCCGATCCACCTTCTCCCACAAGGGGAGAAGGGGAAGGCGCCTCTCAATCACAAACCGGTGAAGCTGTAACGAAGTCCTCCGCGGCGGCGAAATGGGAGCATTGCCCCGCTACGGAGACTGCTTCCCATGACCGGATTGAAGACAAGGATCGGCCTGCTTGCCGGCGCGGCATTTGCTGCGCTTGCCGCCACGCTCGATGCCGCTTCCGCCGAGCCGCTTACCGTGGTCGAGCTGTTCACCAGCCAGGGCTGCTCGTCCTGCCCGCCGGCCAATGCCAATCTGATCAAGGTCAAGGACCGGCCGGGCGTGCTGGCGCTGTCCTTCAACGTCACCTACTGGGACTATCTCGGCTGGAAGGACAGTTTCGGCCGGCAGGAATTCACCCAGCGCCAGGTCGCCTACGAGCCGCCGCTCGGCCATGACGGGCCGTTCACGCCGCAGGTGGTGGTGAACGGCAGCGCCGACGCCGTCGGTGCGGCGCCCGGCGAGATCGAGCGGCTGATCTCGACAACCCCGCACGCCAAGGGTCCGGCGCTCTCGCTCGGCGACGGCAAGGTGAGCATCGGCGCCGGCACGGCGCCCGGCGGGGCGGCCGATGTCTGGCTGGTGCGCTACGCACGCGGCGTCGTCGAGGTGCCGGTGGCGCGCGGCGAGAACACCGGACGCACGCTGCCGCATGCCAATGTCGTGCATTCGCTGCAGAGGCTCGGCCGCTGGAACGGCGAGGCGACGACGCTGCCGCTGCCTACGGCACCCGGGGGCTTGAGCACGGCAGTGCTGGTGCAGACGCCGGATGGCGGGCCGATCCTGGCCGCCGCGGCAAACTGACTTTTCTTTTCGCGCGGGGCCGCGGCAGGCGGCAGCGCACCATCGGGCCCGCATCCGCGCGCCGCAACCCAAGGAGAACTAGCATGACCAAATTCCTCACGCTGCCGACGCTGGCCTTCGCGCTTGCCGCTGCCGCGTTCGTTGCCGGCGCCCGCGCCGACGACACGACCGACGCGATGAAGCCAGCCAATGCGATGGCGACCGAAGCCATGAAGCCGGCGACCGATGCTATGATGCCGACCGGCGCGATGAAGCCCGACGCGATGGCGACCCAGGCGATGAAACCCGCCACGGATGCCATGAAGCCGGCGGATGCGATGAAGCCCGTGACGGATGCGATGAAGCCTGCCGACGCGATGGCGCCGGCGCAATAAGTCAGCGGCCCAGGCCTCTTGGCAACAATCGCCGCCGGCCAGAAGCCGCCGCACGGCAAAGTGAGAAACCAGCGGCGGCTTGCTTCGTATATAGTGGAACAACGAACAAGGAGATCCGACATGAACGGCATCGACAAAAAGGCGGCGCGGCGCTCGCTGGCCCCGCTTGCAGCGCTGGTGCTGACGGCGGCCGCGGCCGCCTTCTGGCAGACGCCGGCGCGTTCGGCCGAGGACGCGGTGGTGATCCCGCCGCCGGCCATGGATGAAAAGGCCGCCAGCGGCACGGAGAAAGCCATCTTCGCCGGCGGCTGCTTCTGGGGCGTGCAGGGCGTGTTCCAGCACGTCAAGGGCGTCAGCAAGGCCGTCTCCGGCTACGCTGGCGGCAGCGCCGAGCACGCCGTCTACGAGGTCGTCGGCACCGGCCGCACCGGACACGCGGAATCGGTCGAGATCACCTACGATCCGTCGAAGGTCACCTATGGCCAATTGCTGCAGGTCTATTTCTCGGTCGCGCACAACCCGACGCAGCTCAACTATCAGGGGCCGGACCAGGGCACGCAGTACCGCTCGACGATCTTCGCCGAGAACGACGAGCAGAAGAAGATCGCCGAGAGCTACATCGCCCAGCTCGACAAGGCCAAGGTGTTTTCGAAGCCGATCGTGACGACGCTTGAGACGGGCAAGACCTTCTATCCGGCCGAGGATTACCATCAGGATTTCCTGACGCTGAACCCGACCTACCCTTATATCGTCTACAACGACCTGCCGAAGATCGAGAATTTGAAAGCGCTGTTTCCCGCGCTCTACAGCGAGAAGCCGGTGCTGGTGCTGGCAAGTAGCAAGAGCTGAGGATGACCATCTTAGGCCCCCGTCACTATACGGGGAGAAGGTGCCGGCAGGCGGATGAGGGGCGGCGCCGGCATTTGCGGGAACGGGCCGCCGCTCTGCTTGACAGGTTTGCGCTGCCCCTCATTGCCCTGCCGGGCATTTCTCCCCGTATGGTGACGGGGAGAAAGACGCCGTCACCAACGCCTCTCCTCAATCATAGGTCAGATCCGTCGCCTTTCCCCCGAACACGCGATAGGCGTAGAACGAATAGAAAATAATGATCGGCAGCACGACGACGGTGCCGACCAGGATGAAGGCCAGGCTCTCGGGCGCCGAGGCGGCCTGCCAGATCGTCAGCCTGTCGGGCACGACATAGGGATAGAACGACCAGGCGAGCCCGGCGAAACCAAGCGCGAAGATGGCGGCCAGGGTCAGGAAGGGCCGCAGCGCATGCCGGTCGTCGGGCTTGGGCAGATGAAACGTCTGCCGCCACAGCCACAGGAACAGGAGCGCCGATACGATCGGCAGCGGCGACAGATAGAGGATCTCCGGCCAGAGGAACCATCTGTCGAAGATGCGCGGGCTGGCGAAGGGCGTCGCCAAAGAGACCGCGACCATGCCGAGCGCCGTCAGCACCAGCGTGACGCGCAGCCAGCGCACCGCCTTTCGTTGCAGATCGCCCTCGGTCTTGTAGATCAGCCAGGCCGAGCCCATGGCGGCGTAGGCCGCCGACAGGCAGAGCGCGACCAGCGCGCCGAAGGCCATGCCGCCAATGCCGACATCGAGGCCGAGCACATAGACGCCGAGCATATAGCCCTGCGCCAGCGAGGCCATGGTGGAGCCCAAAAAGAAGATCCGGTTCCAGCGGTGCTTCTTGCCGGCCGGCACCTTGGCGCGGAAATCGAAGGCAACGCCGCGCAGGATCAGGCCGACCAGCAGCAGGAACACCGGGATATAGAGCGCGGTGAGGATGGTGCCGTGCGCCATCGGGAACGCGACCAGCAAGAGGCCGACCGCCAGCACCAGCCAGGTCTCGTTGGCGTCCCAGAATGGGCCGATCGCGGCGATCATCGTGTCCTGCTCGGCATCTTCGGCGCCTGCGAACAGGATGCCGATGCCGAGATCGAAACCGTCGAGAATGACGTAGATCAGGATGGCGAGGCCCATCAGGCCGGCGAAGATCAGCGGAAGCGCGGTGGGCCAGTCGAAGGTCATCTTTCTTTCCTCCAACCGAGATTGGTCCGACAGACGGCCATACTGTTTGAAGCACCCGTGCCGGCGGTCAGGTGAGTGACAGCGCCGACCTCAGAAGAAAGGCCCGCATCGAACCGACCGTACCGCTTGTCTTGCGCCTGCATGTTCACTCTCCGGCGGCCGGCTGCGACATCGCGGCGTTCATGACGCCGGGCAACGGCGAGGTGTCGCCTTCCTTGGCCGCCTTCAGCGCGAGATGCACCAGCACGCCGAGATAGGCGATCAAGAGCAGCACATAGAGGATGAGATAGACGGCCAGGGTCAGCGCGACATGGCTGCCGGCGACCGGGCCGACGGCATCGGCTGTCTTCAATATCCCGGTGACCAGCCAGGGCTGGCGGCCGATCTCGGTCGTGTACCAGCCGGCCAGCGTCGCCAGCCAGCCGGAGAGCGCCATCGGCACCATGATCAGGGCCAGCGGCTTAGGCAGGCTGCGGCGACGCTTGAGGAAGAAGGCTGCCGACCAGGAGACGATGAGCATCAGGATGCCGGTGCCGACCATGACGCGGAAACCCCAGAACACCGGGAAGACCGGCGGGTGGTTGCCCGGATAGTCGTTGAGGCCGGGCACGACGCCGCTTGTGCTGTGGCGCAGGATGAGGCTGGCGCCGTCGGGAATGGCGAGCTCGAACCTGTTTTCCTTGGCAGCCTCGTCGGGCAGCGCGAACAGCACCAGCGGCACGTGGGCGCCGGTGTTCCAGTTCGCCTCCATGGCGGCGATTTTCTGCGGCTGGTGCTCGAGCGTGTTCAAGCCGTGCTGGTCGCCGGCAAAGATCTGGATCGGAATCAGGATGGCGGCGGCGAAGACGCCGGTGCGCAGCGCCTTCCACATCGATTCCGAGCGGTCGCCATAAAGGTAGCGCAGCGCCGAGCAGCCGGCGATCAGGAAGGAGACCGTGAGCCCGGAGGCGAGCAGCATGTGGACCAGCCGGTAGGGCATGGACGGATTGAAGATGACCGCCCACCAGTCGAGGGCATGCGCCTTGCCGTCGATCATCTCGAAGCCGGCCGGCGTCTGCATCCAGGAGTTCAGCGCGATGATCCAGAAGGCGGAAACCGTGGTGCCGCCCGCGACCAGCACGGTCGCCAGCGTGTGGATGCGGTTGGAGACGCGGCGGAAGCCGAACAGCATGATGCCGAGGAAGGCCGCCTCGAGAAAGAAGGCGGTCAGCACCTCATAGGCAAGCAGCGGCCCGGCGATGTTGCCGACCGTTTCCATATAGCCCGGCCAGTTGGTGCCGAACTGGAAGCTCATGGTGACGCCCGACACCACGCCCATGGCGAAGGACAGCGCGAACACCTTCACCCAGGTGAAATACGCGCGCATCCAGGCCGAGTCGCCGGTGGCGTTGTAGCGGAGCTTGAAGAAGAGAAGCACCCAGCCAAGTGCAATGGTGATCGCCGGAAACAGAATATGGAACGAGATATTCGCGCCGAACTGGATGCGCGACAGGATGAGCGGGTCCATGCTGGGCTCCGGCTGCAATTCAGGCTTGAAGGATAGGCTTCGAACACGCATCGGTCAAAGCGGCGCGGCGTCACGCGAGGCGCGTTGTCGCAGCGTCGGGCGGTCATGGACAGACGCACCGCGTGACCGCTTGCCGGCGCCGTTGGAGGCCGCGAGCGGCGGCGACTGTCGAGAACTGTCAGGAGCACGGTCGATTGCCGATTTGCATAAAACGACATCCGACCTATATCAGGTCACGTTTTCCAGCCGGCCATATTTCAGCATGTCACCCATCATCTCCATCTCCGGCGTCACGAAAACCTATGCCACCGGTTTCAAGGCGCTGAAGGAAATCAACCTCGACATCGAGCGCGGCGAGATCTTCGCCCTGCTCGGGCCGAACGGCGCCGGCAAGACGACGCTGATCTCGATCGTCTGCGGCATCGTCAACCGCTCGTCGGGCAGCGTCACCGTCGACGGTCACGACATCGGCAGGGACTACCGCGCGGCGCGCAGCCTGATCGGGCTGGTGCCGCAGGAGCTCACCATCGACGCCTTCGAGACGGTCTGGGCGACGGTGAACTACAGCCGCGGCCTGTTCGGCAAGGCGCCCGACAAGGCTTTCGTCGAGAAGGTGCTGCGCGATCTCTCGCTTTGGGACAAGAAGGACGCCAAGGCCATCACGCTATCGGGCGGCATGAGGCGCCGGCTGATGATTGCCAAGGCGCTGTCGCACGAACCGCGCGTGCTGTTCCTCGACGAGCCGACGGCGGGCGTCGACGTCGAGCTGCGCCAGGACATGTGGGCGATGGTCAGGCGGCTGCGCGAGGACGGCGTCACCATCATTCTGACCACGCATTACATCGAGGAGGCCGAAGCGATGGCCGACCGGGTCGGCGTCATCAACCGCGGCGAGATCATCCTGGTCGAAGGCAAGGCGGAGCTGATGCGCAAGCTCGGCCGCAAGCAGATGACGCTGGAGCTGCGCGCGCCGCTCGGCGCGTTGCCCGAGGGCCTGTCGCGCTATGCGCTGGAGCTGTCGGCGGACGGCAACGAACTCACCTACACCTATGACAGCCAGAGCGACCGGCCGGGCGTCGCCTCGCTGATCCGCGATCTCGAGGCCGCAGGCATTCAGTTTCACGATCTCGATACCAAAAACAGCACGCTCGAAGAGATCTTCGTCAATCTGCTGAGGCAAGAGCCATGAACCGCCACGCGGCTATGAACCTTCGTGCAGTGTGGGCGATCTACCGGATGGAGATGGCGCGTGCGTTCCGCACGGTGCTGCAAAGCATCGTCTCGCCGGTGATCTCGACATCGCTCTATTTCGTCGTCTTCGGCTCGGCGATCGGCTCGCGCATCACCGAGATCGACGGCATCAGCTACGGCGCTTTCATCGTGCCGGGGCTGATGATGCTTTCGCTTTTGACGCAGTCGATCTCGAACGCGTCGTTCGCGATCTATTTCCCGAAATTCGTCGGCTCGATCTACGAGCTCTTGTCGGCGCCGGTCTCCTATCTCGAGATCATCATCGCCTATGTCGGGGGCGCGGCGACCAAATCGATCATGCTCGGGCTGATCATCTTGGCGACCGCGGCGCTGTTCGTGCCGCTCAGGATCGAGCACCCGTTCTGGATGATCGCCTTCCTGGTGCTGACGGCGGTGACCTTCAGCCTGTTCGGCTTCATCATCGGCATCTGGGCCAAGACCTTCGAGCAGCTGCAGCTGGTGCCGCTGCTGATCGTCACGCCGCTCACCTTTCTGGGCGGCAGCTTCTATTCGATCCATATGCTGCCCGGCATCTGGAAGACGATCACGCTGTTCAACCCGGTCGTCTACCTGATCAGCGGGTTCCGCTGGAGTTTCTACGGCAAAGCGGACGTCTCGGTCGGCGTCAGCCTCGGCATGACGCTGGTGTTTTTGGCCGCCTGCATCGCAATCGTGGCGTGGATTTTCAGGACCGGGTATCGGCTGAGGAATTGACGAACAGGGCTTGCTTCAAATCGCCTTGATCAGCCGCAGCAGTCCAAGCATCTCCATCAGCGTTCCCTTGCGGAAGGCAATGTAGGTCGGCTCCTCCAGCCCGTGGAAGCGGCGCTTGAAGGCGGCCTGGCCCTGCAGGTTGAAGCGCGAGCGGTTGACCCAGGGCGACTCGTAGGCGCGCCGGAAGGTGCTGCGCCAGAAGCTCGATTCGGCAAAGCCGCTCGGCTCGACGTCGAGCAGCGGCGACAGGCCAAGCGTGACCACCGAAACGCCCTCCTCGCGAAAGCGATCGACGGCGAATTTGGTCAGGCCGATCTCGGCATGCGGCGTGGCGTCGACCTGCTTGCGCTTGAAGGCGGTGGTATAGCCGATGACCTCGCCATTGCTGAACAGCGGATCGAAATCGAGGATGGCGACGAGCTCACCCTGCGGGCCGTGAAGGACGAAGCGGCGCATGTCGGCGCCGAGATGGTCGGCGAAAGGGCGGTTCAGGAAGCCCATCTCCCAACGTTTGACGATGCGCTCGCCGCGCCAATTCTCGGACAGCCGCGAAACCTCGTCGAGCAGCATGTTGGCCCTGTCCTCGGCGAAGGTGAAGCCCTTCTTTGCCAGCCAGCGCTCCGAATAGCGCACGGTCTCGTTGCGCTTGCCGGAGAAATCATGCGCCGGCAGCTGCAACCTTGTGTCGACGCCAAGCCGATTGATCTGATAGCCGAGCCCGGCCAGCACCTTTGCCGTGGCGGCGCTTATCTGAACGAACCAGGGGCCGCCGGCGGCCTCTACGAAGCGCTTGATGTAGCCCGGCCGGTCCGGCGGATCGACGACCGGATCGCCAAGCGCGAAATGGTGCTTCATCTTGGTGCCGAATGCGATGTAGCCATCGCCTTCGCTGAAGTAGGACAGCTTTTGCTGCACGGCGGTCGAATAGGCGAGCGAGAAGTCGCCATGGCGCCGCACCAGCGCCAGGCGCTCGAGATGCGACAGCTCGCGCCGGGGCACCTTGGGCGCCGCGCCGTCAAGAAACCTGTCGATATGGATGCGCAGGGATGGCATCAAGCGTCCGCATGCCGATGAAGAAGGACCCGGAGCCCACGGGCCTCGAATCAGTCGCCTTGGCGCGACGGATCGGTCATGTCGCGCCAGCGCCATATAGGATGCTATCGGCGGCGGATGAAGAGGGAATGTCTACCGGCCAAAGCCGGCGCTCCGGCTGCATCGTGAAACCATATTCCCAATTTCCATGCAATGTTATATATCATGTTATCCGTTTTGTTCCGGCAGTTCGACGATGGAAGATGTTCTGAGGTCCCTCGGCTTTCTCTGCCTCGGCAGCAGGCTGAAGCGCATTGGCGAGCAGTTGCAGGCCGACACGCAGCGCGTGCTCGATCGCCTGGATGTGCGGATCCAGTCGAGTCAGTATCCGCTGCTCGCCGCGCTCGACAGGCTGGGGCCGCTGCCGGTCGGCGAACTGGCGCAGTCGCTCGGCATCGCGCAGCCGGGCGTGACGCGGGCCGTGTCGCTGCTCACCGAGCTCGGCCTGGTCGAGGTAGCACAATCGGATGACGACCAGCGGCGCCGGATCGTTTCCCTCTCCGCGGACGGCCAGCGGCTGGTCGATGCCGCGAAGCACGACGTCTGGCCGCGCATCGAGGGCGCGGTCGCGGAATTGTGCGCGGACCTCTCCGGGCCGCTGCTTGGCCAGCTCGCCGCCATCGAGGATCGATTGGCCGCGACCCCGCTCGACCGCCGGGCGGACAAGGCCAAGGCAGTCGCGCCCAAGGCCGTCGCACAATGAAACATGTTCTCGACCGTCCGATCTGGAGCGCGTTGGCGACGCGCCACCAGGCCTTTGCGGAAGGCGATACCCTCGCCAGGCGGTACCGGCCTTCGATCGTTCCCTTCGCCGCCACAGCCGCGGACGATGCGGAAAGCCTGCAATCTCTGGGCAAGCTGCTCCCGCCGCTTGAAAGCGCCATCCTGGTTCAGACGGACCCGATCGCCCTGCCTTCGGAACTTGCCGCGGTTTCGACCGCGTCCCTGGTGCAGATGGTTGCCGGGCAGCCGCTTGAGGCCGCCTCCGACGAGCGCGTGCAGCGACTGACGCCGGACGATGCGGCCGAGATGCTCGCTCTGGCATCGCTCACCAAGCCCGGCCCGTTCACGCTCGAAGCCTTGAGCCTCGGCGAGTTCTGGGGCGTGAAGATCGACGGCAGGCTCGCGGCGATGGCCGGCGAGCGCATGAAGCAGCCCGGCTACTCCGAGCTCAGCGGCGTGTGCACGCATCCGGATTTCCGCGGCGGCGGCCTTGCCAGGCTGCTGTCGCTGTTCGTGGCGAACCGGATCATGGCGCGGGGCGAGGTTCCATACCTGCACGCCTATGACAGCAATGCTCCGGCCATCGGCCTCTACGAGGCCATCGGCTTCCGGTTGAGAACCGCCCTGAACATGGCCGTGGTCCGAGGCGTGGAGTAATCGCAAGATGAGGAAGGGTCGCGGATCACCGCAACCCTTCCCCTGCTTAAGCGAGTCGCCAATCAGACCGCGATCTTGCCGCCGCCCTGCTTGGTGATGGCAACGACCGCCGGACGCACCGGCATGTCCGGCTTGAAGTCCGGCCAGCGGGTCGATGGATCCTCGTAATAGGAGGGGCGGCCAAAAGCTTCCCAGTCCTCGCCGCCGTCGCCCGGATGCTGGACGGCGACGAAGGCGGTCTGGTCGTCCGGCGCGAATAGCGGGCCGCACATCTCGGCGCCGATCGGCACGCGGAAGAACAGCTTTGAGGTCGCCCGCGCCGCGCCCTCGGTGTCGACCGCCCACAGGCCGTCGGTACGGCCGGTGGCCTTCGGGCCCTGGCCGTCGGTCGCGACCCACAGGCGGCCGGCCGAGTCGACGGCACAATTGTCCGGCATGCCGAACCAGCCATTGGCGGTGGTGGCAGTCGAGAAGGTGGCGCCGACGTCGGCCACCGAAGGATCGCCGCACTTCAGCAGCACTTCCCACTTGCCCTTGGTGGCGGCGAAGTCGCCGCCGTCCTCGACGATCTCGATGATGTGGCCGAAGGCGTTCGCCGCGCGCGGATTGGCGGCGTCGACCTGGTCGGCCTTGCGCTTGGAATTGTTGGTCAGCATGACATAGACCTTGCCGTTGCCGGCATTGGGCTGAATGTCTTCCGGCCGATCCATCTTGGTGGCGCCGAGCAGGTCGGCGGCGCGACGGGTCTCGATCAGAACGTCGGCCTGGCTGGCGAAACCGTTTTCCGCCGTCAGCGGACCTTCGCCGAACACGATCGGCATCCATTCGACCGAGCCGTCCTCGGCGAATTTGGCAACATGCAGCGTGCCCTCGTCGAGCAGGTTCATGTTGGCGGCGCGGTCGTTCGGATTGAACGTACCTTTGGTGACGAATTTGTAGACATAGTCGAAGCGTTCGTCGTCGCCGAGATAGAAGGCGACGCGGCCATCCTTGGTGACGATCGATTCGGCGCCCTCATGCTTGAAGCGACCCATGGCGGTTCGCTTCCTCGGCACCGAATTCGGGTCGTTGACGTCGACCTCGACGACCCAGCCGAAGCGGTTGGGCTCGTTCGGTTCCTTCGCGAGGTTGAAGCGATCGTAATGCGCGCCCCATTCATAGGCGCCCTCCGGAATGCCGAGGCGCTTGTAGTTGGCGGCCTCCTTGTGGCCTTCCGGCAACTCGCCCGAGAAATAGCCGTGGATGTTCTCCTCGGCCATCACATAGGTGCCCCAGGGCGTGACGCCGCCGGCACAGTTGTTGAGGGTGCCGAAGACCTTGGTGCCAGACGGGTCGGCATTGGTCTTGACGCGATCATGGCCGGCTACCGGACCGGACAGCGCCATTTCGGTGGTGGACATGATGCGGCGGTTGAGCTTGCCGTCACGCACCGCCTGCCATTTGCCGCCCTGCTTGCGGATCTCGACGATGCTGCCGCCGTGCGCCGCCATTTCGACATCGACCTGCTCCTTGCTGAGCGGCGCCACCTCGGCGGCCTTCTTGCCGTCCTTGTCGACGATCTTGACGATGCCGGGGAACATCAGATGCGGGTTGGTGTATTCGTGGTTGACGACCAGCAGGCCATGCTCGGCCGAGCCCTCGATCGGGATATAACCGATATAGTCGTTGTTGTAGCCGAACTGTCTTGCCTGGGCTCCGGCCGTTTGTTTTGCCGGGTCGAATTCCGGCGAATCGGTAAAGAGCGGGTCGCCCCAGCGCAAGAGCACGTCGGCATCGTAGCCCGGCGCGACGTGGTGCTTGTCGTCGATGCCGGCCTCGAGCTCGTCGAATTTGAAGGCCGAGACCTCGGCGGCGCGCGCCTCGTCTGCCGCGACGAGCGCCAGCGGGCTCACGGTGGCGGCGATGGCCGAGACAGCCAGCGAACCCCTGAGGAAGTCGCGGCGCGAGAAGCGCGCGGCGATGATCTCGCCCATCGTGCGGTTGTCGGTAGGATTGACGGGCGGGCCGTCATTCTCCTCGAGCTGGCTGGTACGGAAGCGAATCTCAGGTTGGGTCATGGGCTGTCCTCTGGCTCTTGAGGTGGCTGGAACGTGTAACCGGTCGATCCCTATAGGCGCCCGATCACATTTTCGTGACATCAGACCCATTGAGCAATGCCAATTTGCCGGCTGATGACTGTTCGCCCACGCATTGGCGCCACACGAGGCCCACAACACACGGCGAGCAGACTCCCGAGCGCGCTCGGCGCAAGGACGCCAACCATGGCTGCGGGGCTTGCCTTGCGAGATTCCGCCTTCGATCCCGTCGCAGCGTAGCTTGCCCGACGCCATCAGCTTGACGGCTTCGCGCGCTTCGGAAACAAAAGCGGCGAGCGGCGCGGCGAAGGCCGCTTCGGGAGGGATGAACGTGAGTCTCTGGGGACTGGCGCAGCTTGGCGTTTCGACTGTGATTTTCCTCCTGGCCGCGATGGCGGCCAAACAATGGGGATTGGCGCCGAGTCTCGGCAAGATCGTGCTGACGCTGGCGCTCTATTCCGCCGGCAATCTGATCATGCTCAGGCTGATCCGCGAATTCGGCATGTCGGTGTCGTTCAGCCTGTCGGCAGTGATCCAGCTGGTCTCAGTCAATGTCGTGGCGCTGGTCTTCTTTGGAGAGCGCCTCAACACTTTCCAAGCGACAGGCGTCGTGCTGGCGATCGCGGCCGTCGCGCTGATCACCCTCGGACCCTATATGCAGCGGCTGTAATTGGAGCAGGCCCGGCATGAAATCGACCGCCAAGGCGCTGCTCAACAGAATAGAATTCCCGGTGCTTGCGGCCGGGCTGGCCATCGCCTGCGGGCTATGGGGCCTGGTGGAACTCATGGGCGTGGCGCGCGCCACGACTCCGCATGCGTTGGACACGGAAATCCTGCTCGCCTTCCGCCATGCCGGGCAGCCGGACAGTCCGATCGGTCCGCTTTGGCTGCAAGGCGCGGTGCGCGATATCACCGCGCTCGGCAGCACCAGCGTGCTGGTGCTGATCACGACTGCGGTGATCGTCTATTTTCTGCTGATGCGCCGACCGGCGACCGCACTGTTCGTGTTCGTTTCGGTGGCGGGCGGTCAGGCGGCGTCCAGCCTGCTCAAGTTCGAGGTCGACCGGCCCCGCCCAGATCTCGTCTCGCATCTCGTCAACGAGACCTCGCTCTCCTTTCCGAGCGGCCATGCGATGCTGTCGGCGGTGACCTATCTCACGCTGGGCTCGCTCGCCGCGCGTTTCCTACCGAACCGCAGGACGAAGATCTTCGTGCTCGGCCTCGCCGTGCTCACCACGGTGCTGGTCGGAACCAGCCGCGTCTATCTCGGCGTGCATTGGCCGTCCGACGTGCTTGCCGGCTGGTGCGCCGGCTTTGCCTGGGCCATGTTGTGCTGGCTTGCAGCGCGCCTGCTGCAGCGGCGCAAAGTGGTGGCGGACAGCGAATGAGTACTCATGTTTCAACTGTTTGTTATGATGCTTGAAACATCATGATCTTTGGATTATCCATTGATACTGCAGACTCAGACAGGGGTTCTGGCCGATGATCACTGCCGCGCAGATGCGCGCCGCGAGGGCGTTGGCCGGTATCGACCAGAAAACGCTCGCCGAGCGCGCCGGGGTTTCGCTTCCGACCATCCAACGCATGGAAGCGAGTGAAGGTGTCGTCAGAGGCGTGGTCGATACGCTGATGAAGGTCATCCAGGCACTCGACGAGGCCGGGGTGGAGCTGATCGGCGAGAACCAGGCCAGCGAGCGCGGCGGCAGGGGCGTGCGTCTCAAGCCTGCCACGCCGCAGAACTCCCAAGGCTGAGCCGCACAAGAAAGTCGCGACGGCGACCGCCGACAGCCCTGCCGACGATCCCGCCGCCCTTACGGAGCGGAAGGCAGTCCATGGATCAGGTCCGGCGGTCAATCCACCCCCAGGCGCGGCCGTCCTTTGCCGAGCTGTTCACGCCCAAGCTGGTCACGGTGCTGCGCGAAG
This sequence comes from Mesorhizobium sp. WSM4989, assembly GCF_029625795.1. Classification (NCBI taxonomy): domain Bacteria; kingdom Pseudomonadati; phylum Pseudomonadota; class Alphaproteobacteria; order Hyphomicrobiales; family Phyllobacteriaceae; genus Mesorhizobium; species Mesorhizobium sp. WSM4989. The sequence goes on from NZ_JARTVN010000001.1 coordinate 2,282,854, forward strand.
GCTACACGCTGGCGCATTTCAGGGCTGACGCCGTCGCGGGGTTGACGGTGGCCATCGTGGCGCTGCCGTTGTGCATGGCGATCGCCATCGCGTCCGGCGTGACGCCGGAGCGAGGCCTCTACACCTCGATCGTTGGCGGCTTCATCATCTCCGCGCTTGGCGGCAGCCGCTTCCAGGTCGGCGGTCCGGCCGGCGCCTTCATCGTGCTGGTAGCGGCGACGGTGGCGCGCGTCGGCGTCGACGGGCTGCTGCTCGCAACGATGATGGCGGGCGTCTTCCTGCTCGCCATCGGCTACCTCAGGCTTGGCACCTACATCAAGTTCATTCCCTATCCCGTGACCGTCGGCTTTACCGCCGGGATCGCGGTCATCATCTTCTCCGGGCAGATCGTCGAACTGCTCGGGCTGAAACTCGGCGGCAAGGAGCCCGGGCCGCTGGTGCCGAAGCTGACCGTGATCGGCGAGGCGATCGGCACGATCAGTCCGGCCGCGACCTTCGTGGCGATGCTGACTGTCCTAACCATTGTCTTTTTGCGGCGCTGGCAGCCGAGATGGCCCGCGATGCTGATCGCCATCGGCGTCGCCTCGCTGGTCGTGGCGCTGTTCGCCCTGCCTGCGGAAACGATCGGCACGAGGTATGGCGGCATCCCGCGGAACCTGCAATGGCCAGCCCTGCCGCCGGTCAGCTTGGAGAGGATGATCCACGTGCTGCCGGACGCGATCGCCTTCGCGCTGCTCGGAGCGATCGAGTCGCTGCTCTCGGCCGTGGTCGCAGACGGCATGAGCGGAAGGCGGCACCGCTCCAATTGCGAACTGGTGGCGCAAGGCTTCGCGAACATCGCGTCAGCCTTGTTCGGCGGCATATGTGCCACCGGCACGATCGCTCGCACGGCCACCAACGTGAGGGCCGGCGCGCATGGCCCCGTCTCCGGCATGCTGCATTCGGCGATCCTGCTTGTCCTGATGCTGGCGGCGGCGCCCTTGGCCAGCTACATCCCGCTCGCCGCATTGGCCGGCGTACTCGCCGTCGTGTGCTGGAACATGTTCGAGAAGCAGGCTTTCCTCACGCTGCTCAGAGCCTCGCGTGGCGACGCGCTGGTGCTGATGGCGACGTTCCTGATCGTCATCTTCCGCGATCTGACGGAAGGCATCGTCGTCGGCTTCGCGCTCGGGTCGATCCTGTTCATCGATCGCATGGCCAAGTCCATCGCCGTCGAGGCCGATCTGCCGCTGGTGCCGGAGGACGTCGCCGATCGCGCCGCCACTTATGATTCAAGCCAGGCGGCCGACGCCGATACCGTCATCTATCGAATCTCCGGGGCCTTCTTCTTCGGTGCCGCCTCGACCGTCGGCGCCGTGCTCGACCGCATCGCAGACCAGCGCAAGAATTTCATCCTCGATTGCTCGGCGGTGCCGTTCCTCGACTCGACGGCGGCAAACGTCCTCGAGGGCGCCGCGCACAAGGCCGGACGCGCCGGCGTGCGCTTCATCATCGCGGGTGCCGCGCCGCAGACAAGGCGCATGCTGATCAACCACGGCCTCAAGCGGCCGCTGGTCACCTATGCCGCCTCGATTCGCGACGCGCGGGCGCAGCTGAAAGCACAATCGCAGTCCGCGTAGAGCGACATGTTCTCTCAAACTGCCGCTTCGATCGGCTCGGCAAGTTTCGGGTTGGCGCGCGCCGCGATCAGGCAGCCGGCGACGATCAGGCAAGCCCCGGTCAGCGTGGTCCAGGCCACCTCCTCGCCGAAGAAGAACCAGCCGAGCGCGATCGCCCAGATGAAGGCCGAGTATTCCGTCGGGATGAGATATTGCGCTTCGGCGCGGGCGTAGGCCCAACTCATCAGGAATTGGCCGGCAAGCGACAGCATCGCCACCCCGACCAGGTGAAGCCACAGGTCACTCGGCAGCGCGACGGCGAGCCACGGCGCGGCGAGACCAAGGATGACCGCGATGCAGAGGTTCTGGAACAGCATGATCTCGACCGGCTTGGCCAACAGCGCCTGCCGCCGCGCGAGGATCAGATTGTAGCCATAGAACACAGTCGATACGAGCACCGCGGCCGTGCCCAGGAGCGCATCCTGCGAGTGGCCGGCCTGCCCGAACTGGCCGGCCAGAATGATCGCGACGCCGGCGATGCCGGCCAGCGACGCCCACACCGCCTGGCGCCGGATTCTCTCGCCCAGCAACAAGGCTGCGAGAAAAAGCGCAAACAGGGGCGCGACAAAGCTGAGCCCGATCGCCTCGGCGAGCGGCAATCTGGCGAGACCCCAAAAGAACGAAACCAGGACGATGCCGACGACCACGGCGCGCAGCGCATGCAGCCCCAGCACCGGAAGAGCGGGCTTCGAGCGCGGCCCCGCCGACCAGGCGGCGCCCGCGATCAAGGTCGAGACCAGGCTGCGCCACAGCACGGTGTTGTACACACCGACCGCGATGACCAGGGACTTCATCGCCGCGTCCATCCCGGACAAAAGGAAGATCGCCAGTGCGCATACGAGCACCGGGATCATTGGCGACACGGCGGCGCCGGTCAGGCTGGATGTCTTCACGGCTTGGCCCATGTGACGGTTGCTGCCGGATATCCCGGAGCGAGCGGCTGAACCAGATGGCAGCCCCGTCGATATGGCGGTCCAGCCCCGATCGACCTCGTTCCCGCCGCAATCGTCCTCAGTCGAGCTTCAGCGCCGCGACCGCGCCTTCGTTCATCAGCGGAACATAGATGGTCGAGTTGCCGTCGGTGCCGATATCGGCGCTGCCCGGCTTGAAAGTGGCGATCGCTTCCGGCGCGCCGCCGCCCTTGTAGCGATAGAGCGTGCCGGTCATGTAGGCGGTGGCATAGATCGTGTCGCCGATGGCGATGACGCCGTCGAGGTCGGCAAAGTTTTGCGCGCCCGGCAGCGGCGTCACCTTCTTGCTGGCGAGGTCGACGGCCAGCAGGCCGCCCGGCGCCGCCGTGCTGAAATCGGGCTTGATGCCCCTGCCCCAGGACGCGACGATCAGCCGGTCGCCATCGGCGAAGACGCCATTGGGCGAGGCGAGCAGCGCATCCTTGATGAACAGCTCCGGTTTGTCGCCGTCGATACGGTAGATCGTGTCGGCGAGCATATCCGTGACATAGACCTTGCCCGAGGCATCGGCGGTCATATCGTTGAGGAAGACGGCGCCGGGCACATCGATGGTAGAGACCAGCTTGCCGCTGGCGAGGTCGACGACGCGCACCTTGGTGATGTCGGCGGCGTAGAGCTTGCCGCCGGCAATCGCCATGCCCTTGGGCGCGTCCATGCCGTCCACCCAATGGCGGCTGATGACCTTGCCGTCCAGCGACAGCAGCGACAAATAGCCGTTGCCATCAGCTTCGCCCGGATTGCCGACGATGTTGGAGACGACGATGCGCTTGTTGGCGGCATCGACCAGCGCCGATTCCGGCTGCTCGAAGCCGCCGGCGCGCCAGATCTCGCCGGCCTCGGCGGTGGCAGCCGTTGCGATGCCGGCGATGGCGAGAAAGGTCGAAGCGATGAGGTTTTTCATGGTGCTCTCCTGTGTTGACGGCCAAGAGCTAGGTTTTTCGATACTTTTCCGGAAGCCAGTTCGAGCGTAGTATCGAGGAGCGATACGAATTCGCGCAAACGAGGTGCATTCCATGAACGGGCCGATCTTCGAGGCGCTGAAACGGACATTGAAGGCCAAGGGCCTGACCTACCGGGCGCTGGCCGAGCGCATGGGCGTTTCCGAGCCGACAGTGAAGCGCATCTTCCATGAGCGCAACTGCAAGCTCGATCGGCTGATACAAATCTGCGCCGCTGCGGACGTGGAACTGGAGAATGTGCTGGGCTCGATGAACCGGGGACCGGGACCGGCCAACCACGTCGCGCCGGAGATCGAGCGGAAGCTCGCCGCGCGGCCGGCGCTGCTCTTCGTCTTCATCATGCTGTCCGAAAAATTCACGCCAGAAGGCATCATGCGCTCACAGGGTCTCAGCGAAGCATCTATGTTCCTCTACCTGCGCGACCTGGAAGAGCTTGGGCTGGTGGCGCTCGGGCGCGGCCTGTCGGCAAGATTGCTGGTCGAGACACCGATCCAGTGGGATTTCGAGGGTCCGCTGCGGCCGCATTTCGAGACGACCAACAAGAATTTTGTCGGCTGGGCGATAACCCATCTGGAACGCGAAGCGACCTTCGTCAGCTTCTCGCGGCGCATGCGGCCGGAAACGGCGGAGATGGTGCGGCGCGAGGCGGAGGACTTGGCGGAGCGTGCCAGGCTGCTTGCCCATCACGACCAGCACACCACGCCGGAAGAGCAGCTCATCGGCTACAAATGGACCTTCGCCTTCGGCGCGACGCCGTTTCCGGCGATCATGCCGATCGGGCCGCATCCGCGCGATGCCGGCGCTCGGACGGATGCCGAGGCGAAAGCAAGGCGGCCGCTGCCGGCATAGGCGTCAGGCCGCGACCGGGCCGGCTTCCTCATGCGGCGGCGCGAGGTCGTCGCGAGCCTTGCGCGCGAGCTTTCTGGCCGACCGCTTGGGGCTGTCGCCGAACAATTCGGCGGCATCGGCAAGACAGGTCTTGCTGAGGCTTTTTTCCGCACGCTTCAGCAGCTTGCGCAGAAGCCTGGTGTCTTCGGGCGGACCGAGCGGCTCGCCAGCGGCGACGAGCAGCGCGCGCATGACGAAGACGTCATGCAGCTCGCCCAGCCGTTCGCCAAGCTTGTCAACCGCCTTGCGGCGCGCCTTGATCGGCGCCGGCCACAGGCGGCCGAGCAGCGACAGATGCATCGAATGCGTCTTGCACGCCTTGCGCAGGTCGTGAAAGTCATCGGCCTCGCCGCGCGAGCTCGCCTTATCCAGCGCCTTTTTCGTCCGCCGCAAGGCGGCGCGGGCGCCTTCGGCCAGTATGTCGGCCGCCTGCTCGGGCTGATCGGGGAGCGACAGCCTGTCGATACGCTGCAGCCCTTCCCGGCAGGCAGCGACCGCGGCGTTTATGGCAGCGTCGAGACCGGGGCCGGCATGGAGCTCGTGCTGGCGCAGCACCAGCCGCTCGCGGACGGGACCGAGCTCACCGGCCGCGGTTTCATCCGGAAAAGCGGAGCCCAGACGGTCGATGGTCTCGATGAGAGCGGTCGCCTCGCGCGGGCCGGCAAGCAGCGCCGACACCTGCTTGTAGCATTCGTTCTCGGTCTGGCAGAACGGTTCGTCTCCGGAACGAACCAGGCGCAACAAGGCGCGCACGCCCTTAAGCCGCTTACGGCACTTGTGCAGTCCCTGCTCCGGCTTGTCGCGCGCCGTCTCGAGTTGGCCAAGCGCCTTGCCGATCTCGTCAGCCAATATGCGCCTGACCTCGCCGGTCAGCGGCAAGCGCGGATCGATGCGAAAGCTCATGCGGCTATCTCCGGAATCCCGCCGAGGGCCAGCGACGCGTTGTAAAACCTCGACTCACCGGTGACCTCGCGGCCGAGCCAGTCGGGCAGCATTTCGTCAGGCACGTCCTCCGGCGTCTCCAACTCCGCGACCACCAGCCCCGAGAGCACTCCGCCGAACACATCGACTTCATAGAGAAAGCCGCGGTGCCTAACATGGTGACGTGTCTTCTCGATGACACGCCCGATCGCGAAGGCCATCAATTCCTCGGCCTCGGCGAGCGGGATCGGATATTCGAATTCGTCGCGCTCGCGCGCCTTGTTGCCGAACTTCAGCGTCAGCGCGGCGGAGCCTCCGTCGCTGATGCGTACGCGAACCGTGCGTCCAGGCTGCGCGGCGACGTAGAACTGACGAATGCGGATATGCGCCTCGACCAGGCTGCGTCAGGCGGGATCAGCGACCAGGAACTTGCGCTCGACTTCCTTGCCCATGGCCGCGCACTAAAGCCCGCCCGCAGGAAGATGGCAAGCCGCGTTGGAATTCAATTTGACTTTAATCAATCGATTGATTAAATTGGTGCAATGAGCAAACAAACGAACGCCAAAGGGCCGCAACGCGAAGCCTCTCCCGCCGATCAAACGCGCGCGGCGCTGGTGCAGGCCGCGCTGAACCTGTTCGGCCGGCAGGGCTTCGACGGCACCTCGACGCGCGAGATCGCGGCCGAGGCCAAGGCCAATATCGGCTCGATCGCCTATCATTTCGGCGGCAAGGAGGGGCTGCGCGCCGCCGCCGCCGACTTCATCGTCGAGACCATCCAGGGGATCGCCGGCCAGGCGCTCGGCGCACCCCAGCCGGCGGCCCCTTCGAGCCCGGAAGCCGCCCGGGCGCAGCTCTTTGCCGCGCTGGCGCGGATGGTCGGCTTTGTCGTGGCAAGTCCCCAGGCCGGCGAGATCGTACAATTCGTACTGCGCGAGCTCTCGCACCCGACGGCGGCGCTCGACCGCATTTATGCCGGCGTGTTCGAACCGACGCATCGCCGGCTGTGCCAGATCTGGGAGCAGGCGACCGGCGAACCGGCCGAGAGCGAGGCCACCAGGCTCACCGTGTTCACCATCATCGGGCAGGTCATCTATTTCCGCATCGGACGCGAGGCGGTGATGCGCAGGATGGGCTGGCGCGAGATCGGCGACAAGGAGGCCGCCAAGGTCGTGGCGGTCGCGACCGACAACCTCAGGGCAATGCTTGCGGCGCGCGACGCAGCCGCCGGCAGGAAGGTCAAATCATGAGCTTACTCTGTTCGCTGCCGCTCGCGGCCCAGCTGTTCGGCGCCTGCGCGCCGGCCGCCCCGCTTGCCGTCGGCTATGTCGAAGGCGAATATGTGCTGCTGGCGCCGATCGAAGTCGCGCAGGTCGAGACCGTGACGGTCAAGCGCGGCGACCGTGTCGAGTCGGGCGCGCCGGTGGTGACGCTGGAAAGCGCCGATGCCAAGATCGCCGTGGCGCAAGCCCAGGCCGCGCTCGCCCAAGCGCAGGCGCAGCTTGCCGACCTCAAGGTGGGCAAGCGGCCGGAAGAGATCGCCGTGCTCAAGGCGCAGGTGGACATGGCGAAGGCGCAGGCTGCCGACGCCAAACGCAAATATGACCGCGCCAGCGATCTCTACAAGCGCGGCACCGGCACCCAGGCCGATTACGACACGGCCTCGGCTTCGCTGGAGACCGCCAACGCGCAGGTCGGCCAGGCGGAGGCGAACCTTGCCGTCGGCGGCCTGCCGGCGCGGGCCGAAACGATCAGAGCTGCCGAGAACCAGGTCAAGCAGGCGCAATCGGAATTGGGGCAGGCCGAGTGGCGCCTGTCCAAGCGCGTGCTGGCGGCGCCTTCGCCCGGCCGCATCGACGACGTGATCCGCAATCCCGGCGATACGGCCGGACCGACCGCGCCGGTGATCTCGATGCTGCCCGACGGCGCGGTAAAACTCAGCGTCTATGTGCCGGAGACGGCCTTCTCCTCGGTCAAGGTCGGCACCCTGCTCAGCGTCCGTTGCGACGGCTGCGGGCCGGATTTGAAGGCACGCGTCAGCTATGTGTCGCCCGATCCCGAGTTCACCCCGCCGGTGATCTACTCGCTCGAGAACCGGCAGAAGCTGGTCTATCTCGTCGAGGCGCGGCCGGAGGGCGATGCCCATCCGCTGCAGCCCGGCCAGATCGTCGATGTCGACCTGGCGGATATTGACAGATGAACGTCATCGACGTCCGTGGGTTGGTCAAGCGCTTCGGCGACAAGACCGTCGTCGACCATGTCACGATGGCGGTTGCCGAGGGCGAGATCGTCGGTTTCCTCGGGCCGAACGGCTCGGGCAAGACGACGACCATCCGCATCATGTGCGGGCTTTTGACGCCGGATGCGGGCGAGGGCACGGTGCTCGGCTTCGACATCCTTACCGACGCGCTCAAGATCAAACGCGAAGTCGGGTACATGACGCAGAAATTCTCGTTCTACGAGGATCTGACGATCGGCGAGAATCTCGAATTCGTGGCGCGGCTCTACCAGCTGAAGCCGGTCGAGGAGTATGTCTCGCAAACGCTGCAGGAACTCGGCCTGACGACGCGCCGCAACCAGCTCGCCGGCACGCTTTCCGGCGGCTGGAAGCAGCGGCTGGCACTCGCTGCCTGCATCATGCACAAGCCGAAGCTGCTGCTGCTCGACGAGCCGACGGCTGGCGTCGACCCGAAGGCACGGCGCGAGTTCTGGGACGAGATCCACCGCCTGGCCAGCGGCGGGCTCACCGTGCTGGTCTCCACCCATTACATGGACGAGGCCGAGCGCTGCCACCGCATCAGCTACATCTCCTACGGCAAGATGCTGGCCACCGGCACCGTGGACCAGGTGGTGAGGAATGCCGGCCTTACCACCTTCGTGCTGCAGGGACCGCGGCTCGACCGCGTGGCCGAGGCGCTGCAGGGGCGTCCGGGCGTCGACCAGGTGGCGCCGTTCGGCGCCACGCTGCATGTCGTCGGCTCCGACAAGGCAGCCCTCGAAAAGGCGCTCGCCGATGTCGAGAAGGAGCACAAAGGGGTGACGGTGGCGCCGGGCGAGACCAGCCTGGAAGATGTCTTCATCCAGTTCATGTCCGGCTCGAAGGACAACATGGCATGAGAGATGGCGTGAGAGCGATCTTTTCCTTCTCGAGACTCGGCGCGCTGCTGATCAAGGAATTCATCCAGATGCGGCGCGACCGCATCACCTTCGCCATGATGCTGGGCGTGCCGCTGATACAGCTGGTGCTGTTCGGCTATGCCATCAACAACGACCCGAAGAGCCTGCCGGCAGCACTCGTCGCGACCAGCAGCGATCCCTACACGCGGGCGATGGTCTCGGCGCTGCAGACCACCGGCTACTATCGCTTCGACCATGTGGCGCAAAGTGCGTCGCAAGCCGAGTTCCTGATGTCGCGCGGCGATGTCGCCTTCGTCGTCACCATCCCGGCCGATTTCGCGCGACGGGTGGAGCGCGGCGACAATCCGCAGATCCTGATCGAGGCGGACGCCACCGATCCGGCGGTGGCGAGCGGTGCCATCTCGACGCTGAGCACCGTCGCCGGCCAAGCGCTGCTGAGAGCGCAAGGCATGCAGGAAGCGGCGAAGGAGGCGGCGCGCGGTCAGCTCGATGTCGTCGTGCACCGGCGCTACAATCCGGAAGGCATCTCGCAATACAACATCGTTCCCGGCCTGCTCGGCGTCATCCTGCAGATGACCATGGTGATGATGACCTCGATCGCGCTGACGCGCGAGACCGAGCGCGGCACGATGGAAAACCTTTTGGCCATGCCGTCCAGCCCGCTCGAGATCATGCTGGGCAAGGTGCTGCCTTACCTGGTGGTCGGCGCGGTGCAGGTGGTGGTGGTGCTGGCAGCGGCGAAGCTCCTGTTTTCCATTCCCTTCATGGGATCGCTGTCGCTCCTGCTCTCGGCGGTGCTGGTTTTCGTGCTGGCGCTGGTGCTGCTTGGCTACACGATTTCGACGATCGCGCGCACGCAGATGCAGGCGCTGCAGCTCACCTTCTTCTTCTTCCTGCCCTCGATCATGCTGTCGGGCTTCATGTTCCCCTATCGCGGCATGCCGGGCTGGGCCCAGATCCTTGGCGAGATCTTTCCGCTGACGCATTTTTTGCGCATCACCCGCGCCGTCATGCTGAAGAGCGCGGAACTGCCGGCTGTGGCGACCGAGATCGGCTGGCTGGTGGTGTTCGTGGCGTTGTTTGCCGGCGTTGCGCTGGTGCGGTTCCGGCGGACGCTGGATTGAGCGGCGACTGACCGATCAGGCCGCCGCCGCCATGATCTCCGCGTAGGTGCCGAAATCGACATTGCCGCCGGAAAGCACCACCGCCACGCATTTGCCGGCGAGATCGATCTCGCCGGACGCGAGCGCCGCGAGCGCAACGCAGCCGCCGGGCTCGACCACCAGCTTCAAGTACGCCATGGCGTCGCGCATGGCTTGCGCCGTGGCCTTGTCCGAGACGGCGATGGCGCCGGCGAGGTTTTTGCGGTTGATCTCAAAGGTGATGGCACCGGGCTCGGCGGTCAGGATCGCATCGCAAATAGAGTTGTGGCCAGGCTCATTCGAGACCCGGTCACCCTTGGCGAGCGAGCGGCGCGTGTCGTCGAAATGCTCCGGCTCGACCGCCCAGACTTGCGTCTGTGCCGAGGCGTCCTTCACCGCGACGGAAATGCCGCTCGACAGACCCCCGCCGCCGCAGGGCACGACAACTGCGTCCAGGCTGACGCCCAGCGCCTTCACCTGGCGCACCAGCTCCAGCCCGATGGTGCCCTGGCCGGCAATGATGGCCGGATCGTCGAAAGGCGGCACCAGCGCCATGCCCTTCTCGATATAGGGGCGAACGATGGTCATGCGGTCGTCCTTGAAGCGGTCGAAAGGCACCACCTCGGCGCCCATCTTGCGCACATTGCCGACCTTGAGCGCCGGCGCGTCCGCGGGCATGGCAATGACCGCCCTGACGCCGAACATGGCGGCCGAAGTGGCGACGCCCTGCGCGTGATTGCCGGACGAAAAGGCGACGACGCCGCGGCTGCGCTCTTCTTCGCTTAAGCACGACAATTTGTTGTAGGCGCCGCGGATCTTGAAGGAACCGGTGCGCTGCAGCGTCTCCGGCTTGAACAGGATGCGGCCGCCATAGCGCTTGTTGAGCTCCGGCGATTCGATCAGCGGCGTTTCGACGATCAGCCCGGAAAGCCTGGCGGCAGCGGCGTGGATGTCGGAGATGCCGGGGAGGGCGGTCATGGTGGGCCTCGTGAGAATGATGCACATATGCTGCACGGAAAACGCCGCGGCGCGCCAACGAAAAAATGTGATGGAGACAATATTGGCGATGATAGCGTCGACGGCCGTCACCTTCGTCAGTCTCAGGCGGAGCAAGGAGCGAAGCGACGCGGGAATCCATGTCGGCACCTTCGCGATGCGGGCAGCCGAAGCAGAACGGACACTCTTCGCAGGGTCCTCCAGAGCGCGCTCTCGCTTCTGCATTCCGTGATAGCGGTCGCGGCATGATCCTCGGGTCAAGCCCGAGGATGACGAAGCGAAGGGCGGCCGCTGCTCACCCCAGCAGCGCGCGCGTCCGCTTCTTGCCGCCGAGCTTGCGCCAGCTGTTGAAACGATGCGTGGCGGCAGCAAAAGAGATCTTCATCTGCTGGGCGACCGTGTAGCGCGACTTGCCGTCGTCGAACATGCGGTAGCAGCATTCGACGCCTTCCTCGGTCAACTTGCCGTCCAGCGTCTTGTTGTGCGGATTGGCGGGGTCGAATTTTTCGGCCTGCTGCTCGACCAGGCCTTTGAGCCGCTCCAGGTCGGCCTCGATGCTGGCGATGAGATCGAGAACCGGCTTTGGATCGAATGCGTGCGGGGGCTTCTTGTCCGTCATCCCGTGTTTCCTTCCTTTTTTTGGCTAATGCGTTCCATATAGGTGAACATTCGGCAATAATGAAGGGTGCGAGCGGAAAGCTGGATCGACGAATTCTGCCTGTCCCGCGGCGTTCGCGATTGACCCTCGGCAAACGATTCCCTAGTTTAGAATCGTTCTAAACTAGGGTGATTTTCTCATGCTTTCCCGTGTTTTCGGCTTTGGCCGCCGCTCCTTCGATTCGCTGTCGGAGCAGGAAATCCTGGCGCTGGCGATTTCGTCGGAGGAGGACGACGGACGCATCTACCGGGCCTATGCCGACGGGCTGGCACAAGAGTTTCCACAATCGGCCAAGGTGTTCGAGGCCATGGCGGAGGAGGAAGACGGCCACCGCGATTCCCTCATCGAGCTTCACCGCAAGCGCTTCGGCGAGCGCATCCCGCTGATCCGGCGCGAGCATGTGCGAGGCTACTACGAACGCAAGCCCGACTGGCTGGTGCGGCCGCTCGGCATCGAGCATGTGCGCCGTCAGGCCGAGGACATGGAGCGGCAGGCTTATCGCTTCTATGTCGAGGCGGCCAAGCGCACCACCGATGCGTCGACCCGGAAGCTGCTCGACGAGCTGGCGGCGGCGGAACTCGGCCACGAGAACTCCGCGCATGAACTCGAACAGGAGCACGTCCCGGGCGAGGTGAAGGAGGAGGAAGCGACAACCGAGCAGCGCCAGTTCATCCTCACCTATGTGCAGCCGGGGCTGGCCGGGCTGATGGACGGGTCGGTGTCGACCCTGGCGCCGATCTTCGCCGCCGCCTTCGCCACCCATGCAACCTTCCAGACCTTCCTCGTCGGCCTCGCCGCCTCGATCGGCGCCGGCATCTCGATGGGCTTCACCGAGGTGGCTTCCGACGACGGCAAACTTTCGGGGCGCGGCTCGCCGGTGAAGCGGGGGCTCACCGTCGGCATCATGACGACGCTGGGGGGACTCGGCCACGCGCTGCCCTATCTCATTCCCTATTTCTGGACGGCAACGATCGTTGCCGCGATCGTCGTGTTCTTCGAACTGTGGGCGATCGCCTTCATCCAGAACCGCTACATGCAGACTCCGTTCTGGCGCGCCGCCTTCCAGGTGGTGCTGGGCGGCGCGCTGGTGTTCGGAGCGGGTGTGCTGATCGGCAATGCGTGAGGGCCGACCCTCCTTCTCCCCTTGCGGGCCAATTACGCATCAGGCCCACAGGGGAAGGGAGAGCCGCGTTTCACCCATTCACCATGCGGCTGTCTTCGGGCGCTTCAGCCCTTTCATTTAGCCCGTAATCGCGCACCACATGGGCGATGCGCAGACGATAGCCGGCAAAGATGCCGCCACGGCCGGCCTTCTGCGCCTGCCGGTGCTCCTCGGTGTTGCGCCAGGCCTTGACGGCTTCCTCGTCGCGCCAGAAGGACAGCGAGAGCACGCGCCTCGGATCGGTCAGGCTCTGGAAGCGCTCGACCGAGATGAAGCCATCGATGCCGTCGAGCAGGGGCTTGAGCTCGGCGGCGATGCCAAGATAGGCGTCACGTTTTCCCTCCGCCGGCTCGACTTCGAAGATGACGGCGATCATGCCTCTATCCCTTCTTTGACCGTTACGTCGGTGCGAAAGACCTGCCTCGGGCCATGCGGTGCCGAGACCAGTTTCAGGAAGATCCGGTCTTCCTTGAGAATGAATTTCTCGCGCCGCGCGAACTCATAGTTTGCCTTGCCGGCTGGGTCGGCGGCAAGCCGCGCGCGATAGGCTTCGTAGGCCGCGAGGTTCTCGATGTTGTAGGCCGCGTAAGCCGTGGTGGCCGAACCCTCATGCGGCGCGAAATAGCCGATCAGCTCGGCGCCGCAGCGCGGAATGGCCTGACCCCAGGCACGCGCATATTGCTCGAACGCGGCCTTGCCGAAAGGGTCGATCTCGTAGCGGATGAAGCAGGTGACGGTCATTTCGGTCTCCTCGTCGATTGGCTTACTGGGTCGGTGGGCTTGCTGGCGGCGACGGTTCGACCACGGTCGAAACATCGCTTCACCGGCTGTGCTAGACGTTCTGGTGTCAGCAGCGTTTGCCGAGCTCCTTGAGCTCGCCTGAGAATAGTGCTTCCCTCACGGGAATGCTTCGATGAGGATCGAACTATGCGTGAAGGACCCGATATCGCCCGCATCGCCAGCCTGGTCGGCGACCCGGCCCGCGCCAACATGCTCAACGCGCTGATGGGCGGCACGGCGCTGACCGCGTCGGAGCTGGCGCTTGAAGCCGGCGTGTCGCTGCCCACCGCGTCCTCGCATCTGTCCAAGCTGATGGACGGCGGGTTGCTGACGCTGGCGAGCCAGGGCCGGCATCGCTACTACGGCCTTGCCGGCCCGCAGGTGGCGGGCATGCTCGAGGCGATCATCGGCGTCGCCGAGGCGGTCGGCCCGAAGCGGGTGCGGCCCGGCCCGCGCGACGCGGCCATGCGCGTGGCGCGGGTGTGCTACGACCATCTTGCCGGCGAGCAGGCGGTGGCGATGCTCGACCGTCTGGTCGACCGGAAGCTGCTGCTGCGCCAGGAGAACGAGATCAGGCTGTCGCCGTCAGCCATTTCGCATTTCGCCGCGCTCGGCATCGAGATCGACAGCAAAGCGAAGCGGCCGATCTGCCGCGCCTGCCTCGACTGGAGCGTGCGGCGCTCGCATCTGGCCGGCGCGCTGGGCGCCGCCATCCTCGACAAGGTCATCGTCGAAAAATGGGCGCGGCGCGACAAGGACAGCCGCGCCGTGGTGTTCTCGCCGAAGGGCAAGCAGGAGTTCGAGAGGGTATTTCTGGCGTGACGGACTGGCCGGCTCGGCTGTTGGCTAAGCCCGCTTGAGCGGTTTGCCCAGCTTGAAGAAATCCGCCCACGGATCGGCCTTCTTCAGCTGCTTTAGCGTCGTGGCGTCGCCGAGCGGAAACGCATTGGGCGGCAGGCCCTTCTCGATCTCCGGCCAGGTCACCGGCATCGACACCGTCGCGCCCTTCTTGGCGCGCGAGGAATAGGGCGCGACCGTGGTCGCGCCGCGGCCGTTGCGCAGATAGTCGACGAAGATCTTGCCGGTGCGCGCCTTCTTCGACAGCGTCGCCGTGTAGCGGTCGGGCGCGGCCTGCTCCAGGGCGCGGGCGAAATCATGGGCGAAGTCCTTCACCTCGTCCCATTCGGCGGAGGGCTTGAGCGGCACCAGCACGTGATAGCCCTTGCCGCCAGACGTCTTGACCAGCGTCGGCAGCGACAGGTCGTTCAGCTTGGCTCGGATATCGAGGGCGGCGGCACGCACCGCCTCGACCCCGATGCCCTCGTCCGGATCGAGGTCGAAGATGATCTGGTCCGGCTTTTCCAGTTCGTCGACGGTCGAGCCCCAGATATGAACCTCGACGACGCCGTATTGAACAAGGGCTGCAAGCCCGTCGAAATCCCTGATGAACAAGATCTCCTCGCCGTCGGTCGGATCGTTCATCCTGGCGATCTTGTCGCTCATGCCCGGTGAGGCATGTTTTTGGAAGAAGCGCTGGCCATGGATGCCGTCGGGCGCCCGCACAAGGCTGAGCGGCCGGTTGACGACGAATGACTCAATTCGCGGCCAGACCAGGGCGTAGTGATCGAGGAGATCCTGCTTGGAGACCTTTTCGTCGGGCCACAGCAGCTTGTCGGGATGCGACAGCTTCACCGAGGTCTTCGCCGTTCCGGCCGAGGTTTTTGTCTCGGTCCTGCCGCTGCTCGCCTTTGCTCCGCTTTTTGTCTTGCCGTCGGCTTGCTTCGGCTTTTCCTGCACCACGTCCTCCGCCGGCTTGTCCTCGCGCAGCCCCTGGAACGAGGCGTGGCGGATTATATGGTCGGATGTCCAGCTGCGGAACTCCACTTCGCCGACAAGCTCGGGCTTGACCCAGACGAGGCCCTTGCCCTTCGGCACGGCGGCAGAAAAAGGCGACTTCGTCGTCTTGAGGCTGTCGAGTTTTTTCTTAAGGTCCGCAGCCACCTTGCCGGAAAAGCCAGTGCCGACGCGGCCGGCATAGTTGAGCTTGCCGCCTTCATGATAGCCGACCAGCAGCGAGCGCAGGCCGCGCCCGGTCTTGTCCGAGGGCAAGTAGCCGCCGATGACGAATTCCTGGCGCAGCGTGCACTTCGACTTGATCCAGGTGAGGCCGCGGCCGCTGCGATAGGGCGCGTCGGCACGTTTCGACACCACGCCTTCGAGACCCATGCGGCAGACATGCTGCAGCATGACGCTGCCTGGTTCCGCAAAATGATCGCTGAAGCGGACGGCGGATTGCTCCGACCGCTCGCCGAGCAGTTCGGCCAGCGCCTGCTTGCGCTCGACCAGCGGCTCGCGGCGAAGGTCCTCGCCATTGAGCCGCATCAGGTCGAAGACGTAGTAGATGAAGCGGTCGGTGCGGCCGGCCGAGAGATCCGCCTGCAGCATGGCGAAGGAGGACACGCCGCTGTCGGCCAACACGACGATCTCGCCGTCGATGATGGCGTCGCGGCATTTCAGTCCGGCAAGCTCGGCCACGACCGGACCTTCGAACTTCTTCGTCCAGTCAAGGCCGGTGCGGGTCAGCAGCCGGACATCGCTGCCGGCGATCTGCGCCTGCATGCGGTAGCCGTCGAACTTCACCTCATGCACCCATTCCTCGCCGGAAGGCGCATTCTTTTCGAGCGTTGCCAGCTGCGGCTCGACGAATTCGAGGCGTGGGGATTTTGCCTTGCCTGCAGCCGGCTTGTTGGAATGCCAGACCCTTGGTTTGGCGCCCTTGGCCGTCTTGCCTTCGCCGATCTCCTCGATGGTCAAGCCCGACTTTACCGATTGCGGCGCCTCTACAAGTATGTCTTCACCAGGGCGGGCGGCGGCGTCATTGGATTTGATCAGCAGCCAGTTGTCGCGCTTTTCGCGCGGGCGCGGCTTCAGCCTGACCAGATGCCAGCGACCGTTGAGCTTCTGGCCTTCGAGCTCGAAGTCGATATGGCCCTTCTTCATGCCCTTGGCCGGGTCGCCGTCGGGGATCCACCGGCCTTCGTCCCAGACGAGGACGGAACCGCCGCCATATTCGCCCTTCGGAATGGTGCCCTCGAAAGACGCATAGTCGATCGGGTGGTCCTCGACATGCACCGCCAGCCGCCTCTCGTGCGGGTCGAGACTCGGTCCGCGCGTGACCGCCCAGCTCCACAACACGCCATCATGCTCGAGCCGAAAGTCATAGTGGAGCCGCGTCGCGGCATGCTTCTGGACAACGAAGATGCCGCCGGCGTCGGTCTTCTTGCCGGGCGCGAGCTGGCCGGCCGGCTCCGAGGTTTTCCGGAAATCGCGCTTGGCGTGGTATTGCTCGAGGCCGGCCATGACATCGTGCTCCTATGCGGATCTGCGCCTGGACGTAGACGCCACGGCGACCTCCCTGGCAGGCGGGTGCCATCGCAACGGCCAAGGCTCCGCTTCGGTTCCGGGCAGGCGAAAGCCGGCGGCTGTCCGCCTGCCTTTCGGGCTCACAACTAGCTATTCGGCAGCCTGGAGATTGACCTTGCTTTCCGCGATCTCGGTGAGCTTGCGATCTGTCGCCTCTTCTTCCTTGAGGTTCTTGGCCAGCACATTGGCGCAGTCGCTGCGGCCGAGCTGCTTGGCCCAGGCGATCAGCGTGCCGTAGCGCGTTATCTCGTAATGCTCGACGGCCTGAGCCGAGGCGATCAGCGCGGCATCGAGGACCTCCTTGTCCTCCACGTCGCCGCTCACGTCGTCAGCCTCCTCGAGGATGCCGTCGATGGCGGGGCAGTTGACGGTCTTGGCCTTGACGCCATGCAGCTCGAATACCTGCTCGACCCGTTCGATGTGGCCCTTGGTCTGCGCGAGATGCTTCTCGAAACCGGCTTTCAATTGCGAATCGGTCGCCTTGCCGATCATCTTCGGCAGCGATTTCTGGATCTGTTTTTCGGCATAATAGATGTCGCGCAGCGTGTGGACGAAGAGGTCGTCCAGCGTCTTGATGTCCTTCGAAAAGAAACCCATGGCGGTTGCCTTCCATGTCTGGTGTTGTCCGGAAGTTGCGCGGCCAGTCCGCCGCCAACGCGGCCGGGTTCGGCCCCGGCCTTGATCGATCAACGTCACCGCGCAGGGCAGGTTCCTGCCGGCGGACGACGCCGCACGGAAATTTCAAGCCACCTTCGATGCGTGAAACAGAAGCGCGCCCAAGCGACATAGAGACGAAACATATGTGATGCAAAAGTCACACGAGCCGGAAACGCGACAAAAGGCGTGGAAAGACCGCGAATCAGCCGCATTCCGGCCACGATGCAACGCGTTTCGGACCAGAAATTAACATGGCGTTCACCGACTATTCACGCCTCGAGGCTATGATCCCCGCAATTCGGAAGGGACATCCGAAAACGGGACAGGGACAGGGAAAATGAACTTCTGGAACCACATCGCCGGCTATGCCGCCGCCATCCGCGAATTCGTCGCGCCGACCTATCGGCCCGAGCGCTATTACATGCGCGGCCCGGGCCCGGCCTGCGCACGCCGCGGCAACTCGCTCGGCATCGGCACGCACTGACCACGATGCTCGACAGCCGCCACAACAGCCGGATCTGCAAGCCGGTCGCCGACACCCGCGCCACGACCTATCGTGACGAGCGCCCCGCCGTCATCGACGGCAGGCGTGCGACAACGCCGCGACTTTGACGCCGCCGCCGGCTGGCTTAGTGTCCCCCTAGCTTAGTGCCTAGGGGCACAAGCAGCCGGGGCGGACATGACCGACCTGTCCGAACAGAAACGTCCCCTTCTCCCAGGCCAAGCTTACGATGCCCGCCAGCCGCTGCTCGTGTTCGACGGCGTCTGTGTGTTCTGCTCGGGCTTCGTCCAGATCGTCCTCAAGATCGACCGGAACAAACGCTTCCGCTTCGCCACCGCGCAATCGCCGCTCGGCGAGGCGCTGTTTCGTGAGCACGGCCTGCCGACCGAGGATTACGACAGCAACCTCGCCATCATCGACGGCGCCGCCTTCACGAAGCTCGACAGTTTCGTCGCCGTCATGGCGGCGCTCGGCTGGCCGTGGCGCGCCGCGAGATTGCTGCTCGTCCTGCCGCAGCCGCTGCGCGACTGGCACCGCTATGCGCTGTTCGGCCGCAAAGACAGCTGCGAGATCCCCTCCGCCGAGCTGCGGCAGCGGCTGATCAGTTGAGATCGGAGGGTCGGATGAAGCTTCTGATTGTTGGCGGTTACGGCACCTTCGGCGGGCGCATCGTGCAGTTGCTGGAGAGCGAGCCGCGTCTGACCTTGCTCGTCGCCGGCCGCTCGCTCGCCGAGGCGGAGGCCTATTGCAAAGGACGAGGCGGTACCAAGGCCAGGCTCGCGCCGGTGATGTTCGATCGCGACGCGGATTTTATCGCGGCTGGCTCGAACCGGCGCAGGCTTCGAGCGCGACCGTATCCCCGGCCGTCCCGCCAAGCTCGCGACAGCCCTTGGCCGTGCACAAGGTCCAGCCTCCCCCGGTTGCGCCAGAGGCCGCGAGCACCAGCCGCGGCTGTGGCCCGATCCGTGGCGCATAGACCCACCATCCGTCCCGCAGCACCGAGCCTTCCGGCGGCTCCATGCCGGCGCCGGAGCCCTTGACGCGCGCTTCGACGACGCGCAGACCTGCCGGCGTCACCTTCCAGTCCTCTTGCCAGCGCGTCCGTTCCACCGAATGCGTCCAGGACAAGGTAAAGGCGGCAACGGCAAGCGTCACCGTCTTGCCGGCTGCGAGGATGCACAGGCTCATGCAGGGCCGGCCGCGGATGCCTGGCGCGCGCGCCAGCAGTGCCAGCCGATCCAGAGCAGCGCCAGCGCCCAGCCGGTTTCGTCGGTGAGCGGCAGCGCCGCCACCAGCAGCACGCCGGCGGCGAAGGCGACCAAGCGCTCCCACCAGGCCATGCGGCGAGCGAGGAAGCCGACGGCGGCGGCGCCCCAGAGCACGATGCCCATGCAGGCTTTGGCGACGACGTAGGCGACCTCGACCGGATAGCCGAACGAAGCCGCGATCGGGCCTGCATCCTGCAGCATCAGCGCCGGCGTGTAGACGGCCATGAACGGCACGACGAAGCCGGCGATGGCGAGCTTGGTCGCCTGAATGCCGATCTTCAGCCCGCTTTCCCTGGCCATGGGCGCCGCGGCGAAAGCGGCGAGCGCCACCGGTGGGGTGAGATCAGCCATGATGCCGAAATAGAAGACGAACATGTGGCTGACGATGAGCGGCACGCCGAGCGACAGCAGCGCCGGGCCGGCGAGCGAGGAGGTTATGATGTAGTTGGGGATGGTGGGGATGCCCATGCCGAGCACCAGGCAGGTGAGCATGGTGAGCAGCAGCGACAGGAACAGATTGTTCTCGCCGATGGAGATGATCCAGCCGATGAAGGTCGAAGCGATGCCGGTCAGCGTCAGCGTGCCGATGACGATGCCGACGATGGCGCAGGCGATGCCGACCGGCAGCGCGTTCTTCGCCCCTTCGGCAAGCGATTCGACGCAGATGCGCAGCGTCTCGCGACCGCCCTTGAAAGTGACGCAGGCGACAATGAGCGCCGCGATGACGAGGCCGAGGATGTTGACGCCGAAGCGCATGAAGGAGGCGGCGGCAAGGCCGAGCGCCAGCCAGAAGACGACGCGGAAGGCGAACGGTCCGATCAGCGCCGCCAGCGGCGTGCCGAGGATCAGCACGATGGTCAGCGCCAGGCCCATGGTGCCGGCGAAGATCGGCGTATAGCCGGCGAAGAGCAGGTAAACCAGCACGGCAAGCGGCAGCACCAGCGGCCAGTGCTGCCGCACCGCATCCCAGGGATTGGGCAGCTCAGCCTTGGCCATGCCGTGCAGGCCGGCCTTGCCCGCCTCCAGATGCACCTGCCAGAAACAGGCGCCGAAATAGAGCAGCGCCGGAATGATCGCCGCCTTCACCACCTCGGCGTAGGGGACGTTCAGCGTCTCGGCCATGATGAAGGCGACCGCGCCCATCACCGGCGGCATGATCTGGCCGCCCATCGAGGACGTTGCCTCGACGGCGCCGGCGAAGGCCGAGCGGAAGCCGAAGCGCTTCATCAGCGGAATGGTGAACTGGCCGCTCGCCACGACATTGGCGACGCCCGAACCGGAGATGGTGCCCATCAGCGCCGAGGAGAGCACGCAGACCTGGGCCGGACCGCCGCGCCAGGAGCCGACCAGGCCAAGCGCGAAATCGTTGAACAGCGCGATCATGCCGGCGCGTTCGAGGAAGGCGGCGAAGACGACGAAGATGAAGATGTAAGCCGCCGAGACATAGACCGGCGTGCCGTATATGCCTTCGGTGCCGAAGGCGAAGGTGTCGACGAGCTGGGCGAAATCGTAGCCGCGATGGATGAAGGGCGGCGGCAGGTGATTGCCGACGAAGCAATAGGCGAGGAAGATGAAGGCGATCACCGCGAGCGGCAGCCCCATCAGCCGCCTTGCCGCTTCGAAGACGAGCACCACCAGCAGCGTGCCGACGATCAGGTCCGGCGTGGTGAGGAAGCCGGAGCGGCGGATGAGGTCGGCGTAGAAGACCCAGTTGTAGAGGCCGGTGCCGAAGCCGAGCGCGCCGAGCGTCCAGAACGCGGCCTTCGCCGCTACGCCGGTGGCGCGCAGGTTGGCGATCAGGCCGAAGCCGAGCAGCAGCAGGAAGCCGACATGCATGGCGCGCACCACCTGGCTGGGCAGGCTGCCATAGGCGGCGATGTAGATCTGGAAAACGGAGAAGGCGACGGCAATCAGGAAGGCCGCCTTGCCGGCGATGCCGCCGCCGAAGCCCGGCGGCAGGCCTTCGACCTGTTCTTCGGCGACAGGGAGATGAAAAGTGGTCGAATTGCCGTCGGTCGTTGTTCCAGACGTTGCTTTGCTCATCCGACGCGCTCCATAGCAGACTGCCGCGCCATCCTCGCTTACTTGATCAGCCCTTTTTCCTTGTAATATTTCTCCGCGCCGGGATGCAGCGGCACCGGCATGCCGTCCAGCGCCTTGGCCGGATCGATCGCCTTGGCGGCGGCATGGGCGGCGGCGAGCTGGTCGAGATGCTCGAACATCAGCTTGGTCATCTGATAGGCGGTCTCGTCGGAAACATCGGCCCGGGTGACAAGGAAATTGCCGACCGCGGCGGTGGCGACATCCTCGGTCTGGCCCTCATAGGTGCCCTTGGGAATGATCACCGAAAGATAGGGCGAGCCGATCTTGGCGACGTCCTCGGCCGGCACGGCGACGACGTTGATCGGCACCGAAGTTGCGAGATCGCGGATCGAGGCGACGCCCAGGCCCGCCGATTGCAGCGTGGCGTCGAGCTGCCGGTTCTTGATCAACTCGACCGACTCGGCGAATGGCAGGTACTCGACCCGTCCAAGATCCTCATATTTCAGCCCGGCGGCGGCGAAGATGGCGCGGGCGTTGAGCTCGGTGCCGGAGGCGGGCGCGCCGACCGACAGGCTCTTGCCCTTGAGGTCGGCGAGGGTCTTGATGCCGGACTCCTTGCTGGCGACGATCTGAATATAGTTCGGATAGATGGCGGCGATGCCGCGCAGCTTGTCGAGCTTGCCGGGGAAGCCGGCTTCGGTGTTGCCTTCGGCGGCGAGCTTGACGGAATCGCCGAGCGCGAAGGCGATCTCGCCCTTGCCCTGCTGCAGCAGGTTGAGGTTCTCGACCGATGCCTTGGTTGCCTGCACCTGGGTGCGGGCGCCTTCGATGCCCTTGCCGTAGATTTCCGACAGCGCGACGCCGAGGGGATAGTAGACGCCCGACGTGCCGCCGGTCAGCACGGTGATGAATTCCTGTGCCCCGGCCGACATGGCGCCGAGGCCGAGCGACAATGCCAAAGCGCCGGCGGCAACAAATTTCGTCCTGAAATCGAGCATTTTGTTTCCTCCTCCTGATGGTCGCGCCGCGCCGCCTCTGCCGGCGCGAAGCTGGGAGTTTAGACAGGAGACGTCAAATGCCAACCCGCAATTGCAGCCATTAGACGAACGATCGAGGGGTGGCGAAAGCGCCGGCTTGCGCTCGATTGCTTTGGAGGCGAAAGATTTTCGCGGCGCCTGTCGAAATCGGCCGTGGCCGCACGACATAGGTCGGCCCGCGACGACGCGGCCTTCGAGAAAACGGAGAAGACCATGCGATACATGCTTTTGATCTACAATGACGAAGCGGCAATGGCGAATGCGCCGCGCGACAAGACCGAACAGACGCTTGCCGCCTACGGTGCCTATACCGAAGCCTTGAAGAAGTCCGGCGCGTACCTCGCCGGCGAAAGGCTGCGTCCGACCCAGGCGGCCACTTCGATACGGCTCGCCGACGGCAAGACCAATGTGCTCGACGGTCCCTATGCCGACACAAAGGAACAGCTTGCCGGCTTCTACATGATCGAAGCGACCGACATCGACACCGCTATGGAATGGGGCGCGCGCTGCCCGGCAGCCAGCACCGGCACGGTCGAGGTGCGGCCGATCTGGGAAATGACCGACTACCGGTCCTAGCAATATGGACAAGCGCCCGGAGACGGCGCGGGCGGCGGCCGAGGCGGCCGCCCGGCAGAGCTACGGCAAGCTGGTTGCCTATCTCGCTGCTCGCATGCGCGACGTTGCCGGCGCCGAGGACGCGCTGGCCGACGCGTTCGCCGCCGCACTGGAGCGCTGGCCGAAGAGCGGCGTGCCCGAAAAGCCGGAGGCCTGGCTGCTGGCGGTGGCGCGCCGCCGCGACGTCGACGCCGTGCGGCGGCGGCTGACCGGCGAGGCGGCCCGCGGCCACCTGCAGCTGATTGCCGAAGAGGCGGAGGCGCGCATGACGCACGAGGATTTGCCCGACGAGCGGCTGAGGCTGATGTTTGCCTGCGCACATCCGGCGATCGAGGCCAGCGTACGCGCGCCGCTGATCCTGCAGACCGTGCTTGGCTTCGACGCCGCAACCATCGCCTCGGCCTTTCTGGTCTCGCCGACGACGATGGGCCAGCGCCTGGTGCGCGCCAAGAGCCGCATCCGCGAGGCCGCCATCCCCTTCCGGGTACCGGAGCGGGCCGAGCTCGGCGAGCGGCTCGATGCGGTGCTGGAAGCGATTTACGCCACATTCGCCGAGGGCTGGTCGGATCCGGCCGGCACCGAGACGCGCCGACGCAACCTGGCTACGGAAGGCATCTGGCTCGGCCGGCTGGTCGCGTCGCTGATCCCGGATGAGCCGGAAACGCTCGGGCTCCTGGCGCTGATGCTTTTCGCCGACGCGCGGCGCACGGCGCGGCGCAGTCCCGACGGCGACTTCGTGCCGCTGGCTGAGCAGGACGTGGCGCTTTGGGACGACAAGCTGATCGACGAGGCGGAAGCGCTGCTCAGGCGCGCCGCGATCAGGCGAACCATCGGCCGCTACCAATTGGAGGCTGCGGTCCAGTCGGCGCACACGGCAAGGCGGCGGAGCGGCCGCACCGACTGGACCGCGATCCGCCAGCTTTACGACGCGCTGATGGCGATTGCCGGCTCGCCGGTGGTGGCGATCAACCGCGCTGTCGCGATCGCCGAAGCCGAGGGCGCAGCCGAGGGTCTTGCCGCGCTCGACGAGATCGGCGGCGATAAGCGGCTTGCCGAATACCAGCCCTATTGGGCGGCGCGGGCCGAGCTCTTAGCCAGGCTCGGCAGGACGGCCGAGGCCGCCGAGGCTTACGACCGGGCGATCGGCCTCGAGCGCGATCCGGCCTTGCGCCATTTCCTGCAGGCCGAGCGGGGGAAGCTGGTCCGCAACTGAGGCGAGACGGCGGTTCCAGCAACTAGTCCTGCGGCCACATCTCATGAGAAAGGTTCAGTTTCCGCATGATCGCATGCTGGCGCAACTTGCCCCACAGCCGTTCGATGTTCGGCCAGGCTACGCGAGCGCTCTTGGTGTCGGGATGCCAGGCCACCAGCATCACGAGATAGATGTCGACCAGCGAAAATTCCTCACCGGCCAGCCACTCACGGCCGGCGAGCGCGCTATCGAGAATGGCAAAGCCGCGATCCATTTCGGCGATAGCCGCCTCCTTGACCACCTGCACGCTATCGGCGTCGGCCGTGTAGCGGTGGGGGTAATAGAGCCTCAGGATCGCGGGATAGAGCGCCGACGACATGAAGGCCATCCAGCGCAGGAAATCGGCGCGCGCCGGCGAGCCCGCTTGCGGCGCCAGATGCGCTTCTGGATGACGCTCGGCGAGCAGGATGCAGATCGCCGCCGATTCGGTCATCGACCGGCCGTCGGGCAATGTCAGCGCCGGCACCTGGTTCAGCGGGCTGATGGCGAGGAAAGCCGGATCGGGCGGATCCTTCTTCGGCACGTCGATCTGCCGGAAAGGCGCGCCGGCCATAGCCAAGGCCGCCTCGACGACGAAGCCGCCGCTGCCGGGACGCGTGTAAAGCTTGTACATAAAATCCTCCCGCCGGCCGATTCGAGGCCGGCGGCGATTTGAACCGGAAGCGGCGCCTTCCTCAAGCCGGGCTCCGCTTGCCACAGACGCTTTTTGAGCGATCCAGCTTGCATCATCCCGGGAGTGCCGCTTGTTCGCAAGCTCTTGAGATTGGCTGTGGCGTTCCCGACTTGGTCATCCACGTGCGAGCAACGAGCTGCGCGACGCGCGCAGACCCGAGGATCCATGCCTTGGCGTCTCCACGTCACAAGCGTTGCGGATCTTTCTGCGGAGGAGGAACAGCGGCTCCGTTAATCTCGGATAAGACAGGTGGTATCCATTCTGGACCGTGGCATTTCCCGGCCATTCTTCGAGGTATGAGCGCCTACGCCCCCAGCCCGTCGAACAGGATCGTCGAGAGATAGCGCTCGGCGAAGGACGGGATGACGACGACGAGGTTCTTGTCCTTGTTTTCCGGCCGCGAGCCGACGACGATCGCCGCCTGCAGCGCGGCACCCGACGAGATGCCGACCGGCACGCCTTCGAGGCGGGCGACGAGGCGCGCATTGGCGACCGAATCCTCGTTCGAGACCCTGACGATCTCGTCATAGATCGTGGTGTCGAGGATCTTGGGCGCGAAGCCGGCGCCGATGCCTTGAATCTTGTGCGGGCCGGGCTGGCCGCCGGAGAGCACCGGCGAGGCTTCCGGCTCGACCGCCACGACATGCAGCGAAGGCTTGCGCTTCTTCAGCACCTGGCCGACGCCGGTGATCGTGCCGCCGGTGCCGATGCCGGCAACGAAGATGTCGACCTCGCCATTGGTGTCGTTCCAGACCTCCTCCGCCGTGGTGCGGCGGTGGATTTCCGGATTGGCCGGGTTCTCGAACTGCTGCGGGATGATGGCGTTGGGCAGCGTGGCGGCAAACTCGTCGGCCTTGGCGATGGCGCCCTTCATGCCTTTCGGGCCTTCGGTGAGCACCAATTCGGCACCGAGCAGCGCCAGCATCTTGCGACGTTCGACCGACATTGTCTCCGGCATGGTGAGGATCAGCTTGTAACCCTTGGCGGCGGCGGCGAAGGCCAGCGCGATGCCGGTGTTGCCGGAGGTCGGCTCGATCAGCGTGGTCTTGCCCGGCGCGATCTTGCCGGCCTCCTCCAGCGCCTCGATCATCGAGACACCGATGCGGTCCTTGACCGAGGCGATCGGGTTGAAGAATTCGAGCTTGGCCAGCACGTTGGCGACGACGCCCTTCTCCTTGGCGAACTTATCCAGCCGCACCAGCGGCGTGTCCCCAATCGTCTCGGTGATCGAGTTGAAGATGCGGCCGCGGCCGGGGACACGCGCGGAGGTGACGGGCTTGTTCATTGGTTTCGCTCCCAAGGCAAAGGCATAGGCATACAGAATAAGGCTTTCAGCCGCGCAAGATAGGCTGCCCGCCGAAAATATCCGAGTGGGGCGGCTGCTGAAAACCTCCCCGCGCCGGAAATGCATTTTCCGGATCGGCCCGTTTTGGGGATGCTTTCCCCGAAATGGGGGCCGGTTGAGAATGCAGCCTATTGACGGGCCGCGATGGCGGCTGCCGCTCCCATCATGAAGCCGGCGGCGGTGCGGTTCAGCACCTTGAGCGCGCGCGGCGATCTCAGGAACCAGCGCGCCTTGGCAGCCAGCGCCAGATAGGGGACCAGCACCCCGAACAGGACGACAACGGTCAGCGCGACAAGGATGCCGTAGTCGGCCGGCGTGATCGTCTTCAGGTCGACGATGGTCGGCGTGATGGCGAGATAGAAGATCATCGTCTTCGGGTTGCCGAGCGTCACCGTCAGCCCGGCGATGAAGCTCGACGCCAGGCCGCTTCTGCCCTTGCGCGCCTCGACCGTCTCGGGCGAGATGCCGCTGGTCCAGAAGCGCCAGGCAAGGAAGGCGAGATAAGCGACGCCCGCCCATTTGATGGCGAGAAACACCATGCCGAAGGTCTGGGCGACGAAGGCGAGGCCGAGCACGACGGCGGTGAGGTAGGTAATGTCGCCGAGCATGAGACCGAACGACATAGCGAGCGACGAACGGAAGCCGGAGCCGAGCGCGCGGGCAACAAGCGCCGTCACGCCGGGACCCGGAATGGCGGCGGCGACGCCGAGGGCGGCGCTGTAGGCGAGAAATCCTGTCAGTGTCATGGTTTGAACCCAGCGCTATCCCGGGATCGGGATCCAGAGCGGCAGCCTCTTACCACGGTGCCGGGGCGGCGTTAATTGCCTTGCGGCCGGATTCGGTTGCACCAGCGCCGCTTCAGGACCGGCCGTCGCCGTAGGCGACGCGCCATATCGTGCCGTTGCCGTCCTCGGTCAGGATCAGCGAACCATCGTTCGCCACCGCGACACCGACCGGCCGGCCCCAGACCGCATCGTCGGCAATGACGAAGCCGGTGGCGAAATCCTCATATTCGCCGGTCGGCTTGCCGTCCTTGAACTTCAGCCGCACCACCTTGTAGCCGGTGCGGACATTGCGGTTCCACGAGCCGTGCAGGGTGACGAAGGCGTCGCCCTTGTAGTCGGCCGGGAAGTTGCCGCCCTCGTAAAAGGCGATGTTGAGCGGCGCCGAATGTGCCTGGATCAGCACGTCCGGCACCGTGACCTTGCCGGCGAGATCGGGCCGCGCGCCTTTGTGGCGCGGATCCTCGTTGTCGCCGATATAGTACCAGGGCCAGCCATAGAAGGCTCCCTCCTTGACGGCGGTCGCATATTCGAAAGGCACGTTGTCGCCTAGCTCGTCGCGTTCGTTGACGACGCACCAGAGCGCGCCCGTAGCCGGCTGCACCGTCATGCCCGAGCAGTTGCGCAGGCCGGTGGCGACCATCCTGCGGTTCTTGCCGTCAGGATCGAAAGCGAGCACATCCGCTCGGCCTTCCTCCGCGCCCCAGGTAGCGCCGAGCGGTGCCGATCTCGCCCATTCTTCGACGCCGCCCTTCGGCCTCGCTCCCATGCCCTCCGCGGTATTCGAGCCCGAGCCGACCGAGAGATAGAGCGTTTTGCCGTCGGGCGAAAAAGCGATGTCGCGCGTCCAGTGATGGCTCGACGGGATGTCCGAGACGATCGTTTCGGGCTCGCCGGAAGCTTTGAGGTCGCCGTCGCGATAGGCAAAGCGGACGACGCTGTTGCTGTTGGCGACATAGACCCATTGCGGCTTGTCGCCCGGCGGATAGAAGGCGATGCCGTAGGGCCGGGTCAGGCCTTTGGCAAAGACCGACTTCTCGGCGGGCTTGGCGCTGCCTTCGGCCAGTCGATAGACGCGGACCTGGCTCGCCCTGCTGTCGGCGACGAAGAGATCGCCGTTCGGCGCCGTGCGCACGACACGCGGGCTGCTGATGCCCGAAGCCACCAGTTCGGCCGAAAAGCCGGGTGGAAGGGCTGGCGTGGCATCCTCGGGGCGATCGGTGACACCGCCGCCGTTCGAGGCGGATTCGGCGACATTCGGCTTCGGGAGATCGTCGGGCCTGATGAGGCGCCGCACGCCGGGCCGGTCGGCCCTCCAGTCACCGAAGGCCTTCTTGCCGGTGAGCAAGGGCTGATCGGCCTGCTGCGCGACGGCGCCGGAGGCCAGGAACAAAGCGAGGGCGGCAAGGCCGGCAATCCGTATCATGCTGTTCTCCGTTATTCGCCAACGTGCATCAGCAACCAGACAGCGAATATCGGGCAGGCTTTCCAAAAGAGAAGCCGGGCATGCGGATTTTGACGGAAAGCGCCGGCAGTTCAGCTCTCTTCGATATCCAGATCGTCGTCGAGCTGCTTTTCCAGCGCGACCAGATCGGCCGGCAGCGGCAGGCCCATGGCGCGCATTTCCCTGAGCTTCTCGCGCAGTAGCTCCTGGATCTCGTGATCGTCTTCCGGCTGGTTCACCATCTCCTCGAGCAGCAGGCTGATCTGGGCCTTGAACGATTCCAGCGCCATTTCCACCCTCCTTGCGACGTTTCCCGCTCGCCTATCTCAGCATGCGCGAAATCAACTGGGCCGTATAGTCGACCATCGGGACGATGCGGGCATAGTTCAATCGCGTCGGGCCGATGACGCCGAGCGCGCCGACGACGCGGGCATCCTTGTCGCGATAGGGCGCGACCACGAGCGACGAACCGGACAGCGAAAACAACTTGTTCTCCGAGCCGATGAAGATGCGCACGCCCGGACCTTCCTCGGCGAGGTCGAGGAGCTGCAGGAGTCCGTCCTGCGTTTCCAGATCCTCGAACAGATGGCGCAGCAATTCGAGATCGGCCTGGGCGGTGACGTTTTCCAGAAGATTGGCGCGGCCGCGCACGATGAGGCGCGCCGGCAGGCCGCTTTCGGCGCCGGCCCAGACCGCGAGGCCCTTCTCGACCAGCTCCTGCGACAGCGTGTCGAGAGCGGCCCTGGTCTCGTCCTTGATGCGCGCGATCTCGACCCGGGCCTCGGCCAGCGTGCGGCCGCGGATATGGGCGTTGAGGAAGTTCGAGGCCTCGTGCAGCTGCGAGACGGTGATACCGGCCGGCAGGTCGACAACGCGGTTCTCGACATCGCCGCTCTGCGACACCAGGACGGCGAGCGCCTTGGTGGGTTCCAACTGGATGAACTCGATGTGCTTCAGAGCCACCTCGTTCTTGGCGGCGAGCACCAGGCCGGCGCCGCGCGACATGCCGGAGAGCATCTGGCTGGCCTCGGTCAGCATATGCTCCAGCGTGGCGCCCGAGCCCGAGGCACGCACCTGCGCCTCGATGACGCGACGCTCGTCGTCCGACAGATCGCCGAGCTCCATGAAGGCATCGACGAAGAAGCGCAGGCCGGTCTGGGTCGGCAGGCGGCCGGCCGAGATGTGCGGCGCGTAGATCAGCCCCAGATGCTCGAGGTCGCTCATCACGTTGCGGATGGTGGCCGGTGACAGCGACGACGGCAGGATGCGCGACAGGCTGCGCGAGCCGACCGGCTCGCCGTCGCGCAGATAGGAATCGACAATCCGCCGGAAGATGTCGCGCGAGCGCATGTCGAGCGACTGAAGCACGGGCGGCTGCGATGCGGGATCGACTGCCTTGTTCATTCCGGCGAAAAACCTCCTATCGAAAGATATAGACTTAAGCCTCCCTGGCGCAACCCGGGCCATTTTCGCTTGCGCCGTTTCCTTGACTCCCCGTTTCCTTGGCGCCCTTTTCCTTTGCGC
The DNA here is from genome assembly GCF_029625795.1 of Mesorhizobium sp. WSM4989. Lineage (NCBI taxonomy): Bacteria > Pseudomonadati > Pseudomonadota > Alphaproteobacteria > Hyphomicrobiales > Phyllobacteriaceae > Mesorhizobium > Mesorhizobium sp. WSM4989. Next base: position 2,312,689 of record NZ_JARTVN010000001.1, read on the forward strand.
CATCCGCCGCATGCGTCTACAAGCCGCCGACGAATCCAAAACCATAGGAAAGAAGGCCGAATGCGCCCCTCCAAACGCCAGCCCGACGAAATGCGCGCCATCTCCTTCGAGCGCGGCGTCTCCAAGCACGCCGAAGGCTCGTGCCTGGTGAAGTTCGGAGACACGCATGTGCTATGCACGGCGAGCCTGGAGGAAAAGGTGCCGGCCTGGATGCGCAATTCCGGCAAGGGCTGGGTTACGGCCGAATACGGCATGCTGCCGCGCTCGACGGGCGAGCGGATGCGCCGCGAGGCTTCCGCCGGCAAGCAGGGCGGCCGCACGCTGGAGATCCAGCGGCTGATCGGTCGTTCGTTGCGCGCCGTTGTCGACCTGCAGGCGCTAGGCGAACAGCAGATCACCGTCGACTGCGACGTTATCCAGGCCGACGGCGGCACCCGCACCGCCTCGATCACCGGCGGCTGGGTGGCGCTATACGATTGCCTGCGCTGGATGGAAGCGCGCCAGATGGCCAGCGTTTCCAAGGTGCTCAAGGACCATGTCGCGGCGATCTCCTGCGGCATCCATGACGGACAGCCGGTCATCGATCTCGATTATCTCGAGGATTCCTCGGCCGGCACCGACGCCAATTTCGTCATGACCGGCAAGGGCGGCATCGTCGAGATCCAGGGCACGGCGGAAGGCGAGCCCTTCTCCGAAGAGCAGTTTTCGGCGCTGATGGGACTGGCCAAGAAGGGTATTTCTCGGCTGGTCAGCCTGCAGCAGATGGCGGTGGCGTAGGTTTTCGAATGCCGAGCCTAGGCACCCCCCTCTGGCCTGCCGGCCATCTCCCCCTCAAGGGGGGAGATCGGACCTCACCTCGGCCTTCGCCAATCTTCGCCGTCGACACACTGTCGGTGGAGCTGCCAATCTCTCCCCTTGAGGGGGAGATGCCCGGCAGGGCAGAGGGGGGTGCTTCGTGACTCCCTCCGCGATTCTGGAATCAGCGCTCTACGTCACAGATCTAACCGCTGCCGAAGCCTTCTACCGCGACATCCTCGGCCTGGATCCGCTGGGCAAGGTCGAAGGTCGCCACGTCTTCTTCCGCTGCGGCAACGGCGTGCTGCTCATCTTCAATGCCGAGGCGACGAAAATTCCGCCGGCGCCCGACGCCAGGCTGAAGGTGCCGCCGCACGGCACGGTCGGCGAAGGGCATCTTTGCTTCACTGCGACTGCGGCCGAGATCGCCCAATGGCGCAAGCATCTGGCGGCCAAGAACATCGCCATCGAAAGCGATTTCGAATGGCCGCAAGGCGGACATTCGATCTATATCCGCGACCCTTCGGGCAATTCGATCGAGTTCGCCGAACCAAGGATCTGGGGTCTCTGATGCATTCTTTGAACGAACAAAAGATCGTCGTCGCCAGCCACAATGAAGGCAAGCTGCGCGAATTCGCCGACTTGATGGCCCCGTTCGGCTTCGAGGCGAAGTCGGCCAAGGAGTACGGCCTGCCGGAACCGGACGAGACCGGCACGACCTTCGAGGAGAATGCCTATATCAAGGCCTATGCCGCGGCCAAGGCCACCGGCCTGCCGGCGCTGTCGGACGATTCGGGGCTCTGCGTCGATGCGCTCGACGGGGCGCCCGGCGTCTACACCGCCAACTGGGCCGAGACGGCGGACGGCACACGCGATTTCGGCATGGCCATGCAGCGCACCGAAGTGGCGCTGCAGGAGGTCGGCGCGACCGAGCCGGCGCAGCGCACCGGCCGTTTCGTCGCCGTCATCTGCCTCGCCTTTCCCGATGGCGAGGCCGAATATTACCGCGGCGAGGCCGAAGGCACGCTGGTCTGGCCGCCGCGCGGCACGCTCGGCTTCGGCTACGATCCAGTGTTCCTGCCCAACGGCTTCGCCAAGACTTTTGGCGAGATGAGCGCCGAGCAAAAGCATGGCTGGAAGCCCGGCCAGGCAACAGCCCTGTCGCACCGCGCCCGCGCCTTCCAGAAGTTTGCCCAGGCCCGCTTGGATTTGGCGCGGCTGGATCTGGCGCGGCTCAGGTCAAAATGATCGGAACAGGCCAGACCATGCCGCTCGACCGCAGCCCCGGCTTCGGCGTCTATATCCATTGGCCGTTCTGCGCGGCCAAATGCCCTTACTGCGACTTCAACAGCCACGTTCGCCACCAGCCGGTCGACCAGGAGCGTTTTGCGCGGGCCTTCGAGACGGAGCTCAAGACGATGCGCGCCCGCACCGGGCCGCGCGAGGTGACCAGCATCTTCCTCGGCGGCGGCACGCCGTCGCTGATGAAGCCGGAAACGGTGTCAGCGGTTCTGGAAGCCGTAGCGAAGAACTGGACGGTGCCTGCCGGGATCGAGGTGACGCTGGAGGCCAACCCGTCCTCGGTCGAGGCGGAGCGCTTCCGCGGTTATCGGGCGGCCGGCGTCAACCGTGTCTCGCTCGGCGTGCAGGCGCTGAACGACAAGGACCTGCGCTTCCTCGGCCGGCTGCACAATGTCGAGGAGGCGCTGCAGGCCATCGGGCTGGCGCGGGAAATCTTTCCGCGGCTCTCCTTCGACCTGATCTATGCGCGGCCCGGCCAGACGCCGGAGGCTTGGGCTTTAGAGCTTGAGGAAGCGATCGGGCACGCCGCCGACCACCTGTCGCTCTATCAGCTCACGATCGAGGAGGGCACGCCGTTCCATGCACTCCACTCAGCGCGAAAATTCGTCCTGCCCGACAACGACCATGCCGCCGACCTCTACGCGCTGACGCAGGAGGTGACCGCGGCGCACGGGCTTCCGGCCTACGAAATCTCCAACCACGCGCGGCCGGGCGCGGAAAGCCGGCACAACCTGACTTATTGGCGCTACGGCGAATATGTCGGCGTCGGACCCGGCGCGCATGGCCGCTTCGTCGAGAACGGCCGCCGTACCGTGACGGTCGCGGAAAAGATGCCTGAGACCTGGGCCAACCTGGTCGAAGCCAGGGGCCATGGCGTCACCGGCGGCGAGGTGCTGACGCGCGCCGAAGAAGCCGACGAGTTCCTATTGATGGGGCTGCGGCTGGCCGAAGGCATCGACCTCCAGCGCTACGAGACGCTTGCCGGGCGTAGTCTGGCGAGCGACCGATTGTCGGTGCTGCAGGAAGAGGGGCTGGTGGCGCCGGTCGGCAACGCCCGCCTCCGCGCCACGACCGCCGGCATGATCGTGCTCGATGCGGTGGTGGCAGACCTCGCGCGGTGAAAAAGGTTCTCTTCGTCTGCAGCCAGAACCGCCTGCGCAGCCCCACCGCCGAGTAGGTGTTTTCCAGGCGCCGCGACCTCGAGGTCGAATCGGCCGGCACCAATCACGACGCGGACAACCCGCTCACGCAGGAGCTCGTCGCGTGGGCCGACATCAGCTTCGTCATGGAGAAGGCCCATCGGGCCAAGCTGCAAAAGAAGTTCCGGTCGAGCCTGAAGGCCGCCAGAGTGATCTCCCTCGACATTCCGGACAATTACGCCTTCATGGACCCGGAGCTGGTGCGACTTCTGGAGGCCAAGGTCACTAAATATCTGGGCTGAATGGCGTGGTTGAACGGCCAAGCACGGCGCTTCGCTCCTCGCTCCGCCTGGGATAACGAGGCGAGAGATCGCGAAGGGTCGCAGCAGCTCTAGGCGTCGTGCTTCTGGCGCTGCTTCCCGCGATCCTTTTCCGCATGCGCGTCGCCGGAACGGCCCTGCTTCAGATCGGTCTTGTCGCGGCGGTTCCCGTGCTGGGCGGCGATCGGATGGGAAGGAATGCCCTCGCGGGCGGTCTTGCTTTCGAGTCGTGTGATGAAAATGTCGAAGCGATTGGGCATCGTCCGGTCAGTGCTCCGTCGTGCTTTCGGTTTCGGTCGAGGCGTCTTGAACCGCGGGGCTTGGAAGCGGCTTCATCGCTTCCTTGTCCTTTGTCCTGGCGGAGGGTTCCCGATCCTCCGAACCGGCAACCTTCTCCGATCCGGCAAAGCGCTTGCAGCCCGAATAATAGGGCGTGAAAGCGTCTTGAATGATCAGGCTGTCCATCCTGTCCTCCTCCTCGGGAATCAGGGGTAAAATCCGCCTTATGCGGTTTGGTTCCGCATCGTGGCAAAGGCATGGCGATTCCCTTGCATCGCCATCACGTTTTGCAACCGCAGATCAGCCGTGGCAAACAGTGGCGCGTGGGGAGGGCCTCAATTGACCGGCGACAAACGCAGCTATGTAATCGGGCAGACCGAAATTGCGGCGCGGCCGCTGGAGCCGGCGCTCTATCTGGTGGCGACGCCGATTGGCAATCTCGCCGATGTCACGCTGCGTGCGCTGGAGACGCTGGCCGGCGCCGACATCGTTGCCTGCGAGGACACCCGCGTCTCGCGCGTGCTGCTCGAACGCTACGGCATTCGCCGGCGCACCACGGCCTATCACGAGCACAATGCAGCCGAGGCCGGGCCGAAGCTGATCGAGTCGCTCGCTGCCGGACAAAGCGTGGCGCTGATCTCGGATGCCGGCACGCCGCTGGTTTCCGATCCCGGCTACCGGCTGGTCGGCGAGGCGCTGGAGCGCGGCATCCGCGTTATTCCGGTGCCCGGACCGTCGGCGGCGCTTGCCGCGCTGACCGCTTCCGGCCTGCCTTCCGACACCTTTCTGTTCGCCGGCTTCTTGCCGGCCAAGGCGGGCCAGAGGCTCACCAAGCTCGAAAGCTTCAGGCAGGTGCCGGCGACGCTCATCTTCTATGAATCGCCGCGCCGGCTGGCCGAGACGCTTGCTGCGATGGCGCAAGCGCTTGGCGGAGCGCGCAAAGCGGCGATTGGCCGCGAGCTCACCAAGGCGTTCGAGGAGATGCGAACGGGAACGCTCGGAGAGCTCGCCGATCACCACGCGGCGGCCGAGACGCCCAAGGGCGAAATCGTGGTCTGCGTCGGCCCGCCGGAGGCGGCCGAGGACCAGCCGGCCGACATCGACCGGCTGCTGTTGTCTTTAGCCGCCGAAATGCCGGCCTCCAAGGCGGCGGCGGAAGCGGCGAAGATGACCGGCGGCCAGAAACAGGCGCTCTATCGCCGGCTGATCGAGCTGAAGGCGGACGGCGGTGGCTGAGCGCACCGTCGGTCATCGGCGAAAAGCCTATCGGCGCGGCCATCGCGGCGAATGGCTGGCGGCGTTGGCGCTGATGCTGAAGGGCTATCGCATCCTTGCGCGCCGCCATCGCACAAAGCTCGGCGAGATCGACCTGATCGCCAGGCGCGGCGACCTGGTGCTGTTCGTCGAGGTCAAGGCGCGGCGCACGCTGATGGAGGCGATGGAAGCGATCGCCCACGCCTCGGAACGGCGCATCGAGGGTGCCGCCGACCTCTGGCTGTCGCGACAGCCGGACTATGGCCGGCTGTCGGTACGCTTCGACATGGTGGCGGTGCTGCCCTGGCGCTGGCCGGTGCATGTCGAGAATGCATTTTATGGGCGGAATTGAGGGCTCACCCTCCGCACTTGTGGGAAGGTAAGCTCACCCCCAGATCATCAGCGCCACCAGTCCGAGCCCGCCAACCACCAGCCGCCACCAGCCGAACAGCGAATAGCCCCTGCGCGAGACGTAATCGAGCAGGAAGCGCACCACGAAGAGCGCGGTGACGAAGGCGGCGATGAAGCCGACGGCAATGATCGGCAGGTCGGCCGAGGTCAGCACGTTGCGGTTCTTGAACAGATCGAAGGCGAAGGCCCCGACCATCGTCGGCATGGCGAGGAAGAAGGAAAACTCCGCCGCCGCGCGCTTGTCGACGCCCAAGAGCAGCGCGCCGACGATGGTCGAGCCGGAGCGCGAGGTGCCGGGTATCAGCGACAGGCACTGGAACAGGCCGATCTGCAGGTAAAGCCTGGTCGGAAAGCGCTCGACGTCGCGGTAGACGGGCTTCAGGTTCATGCGGTCGACGGCGAGCAGCACCACGCCGCCGATGACCAGCATGATGCAGATCAGGCGCGGCGATTCGAACAGGAAGGTCTTGATGAAGTCATGCGCCAACGCGCCGATGAGCGCCGCCGGCAGGAAGGCGATGAGGATGCCGATGGCGAAATGCCTTGTCAGCCGGTCATGCGGCAGTTCGAGCAGCATCTTCCAGAGGCGGCGGAAATAGACGCTCAAGATCGCAAGAATCGCGCCGAGCTGGATCAGGATCTCGAAGGCCTTGCCGGTCGAATGAAAGCCGAGGAAATGGCCGGCGAGCAGGATGTGGCCGGTCGACGAGACCGGGATGAATTCGGTCAGGCCCTCGATCAGACCAAGCAGCAGCGCTTCGACGATGGTCTGGCTTTCCATGGCAACCTCTGCTTCGAGTGACGGCTAAGGGGAAGGGCTTGCTTGTCATGGCGCGGAAGTGCCCCTATAGGTCGCAACACATGACAGTCCCTGGAATCGGGCCGCCAAGACTTACCGGCGCTCACACCAATTTGCCAGTGCGCCCTATCATCGCGGAACCATGCTGACGCTTTTTCACCACCCGATGTTCGCCACCTGCCGGTTCGTCCGCCTCGCCTTTGGCGAGTATGGCGAGGAGCTGGCCTTGATCGAGGAGAAACCCTGGACCCGGCGCAAGGAGTTTCTGGCGCTCAATCCGGCCGGCACGCTGCCGATCCTGCTGGCCGAAGGCGATGTGCCAATCGTCGGCGCCATGGTCATTGCCGAATATCTTGACGAGACACGCGGGGTGCTGAAGCGCGACAGGCGGCTGTTTGCCGAGGACCCGATGCAGCGCGCCGAAATCCGGCGACTGACCGACTGGTATCTCAGCAAGGCCGAAAGCGAGGTCACCCGCCATCTGGTGCGCGAGCGGGTGCTGAAGCCGGTGATGCCGGAGACGGCGGGCGGCGGCTCACCCGATTCGGGCGCAATCCGCGCCGCGCGCGCCAACATCCGCCAGCACATGAAATACACCAACTGGCTGGCGGGCACGCGTCATTGGCTGGCCGGCAACAAGGTGACCTATGCCGACCTCGCCGCGGCCGCGACGCTTTCCGTGCTCGACTATCTCGGCGAGATCGACTGGCGCGAGCACGCGGCGGCGCGCGAATGGTATACTCGCGTGAAATCACGGCCGTCGTTCCGGCCGCTGCTCACCGATCGCGTGCGCGGCCTGTCGCCGGTATCGCATTATGCGGACCTCGATTTCTGACACGACGAAGCTGCGCGCGCTGATCGACGCGGAGGCGCGCCGCGCCGGCTTCGACGCCGTTGCCGTCACCCGGCCGGACGCGATCCCGCTGGCTCCCGCGCGCCTGGCCGAGTTTGTCGCCGAGGGATTTCACGGCTCGATGGACTGGATCGCCGAGACGATCGGGCGGCGTGCCGAGCCTTCGACGCTGTGGCCGGAAGTGCGTTCGATCATAGTGCTCGCCATGAACTACGGTCCGGACCGGGATCCGCGCGATGTCCTCGACAAACACGATCGCGGTGCGATCTCGGTCTACGCGCAAAATCGCGACTATCACGACGTGATGAAAGGTCGGCTGAAGGAAATCGCGGGCAAGATCGTCGCGCGGGCCGGCGGCGACGTGAAGGTCTTCGTCGACACGGCGCCGGTGATGGAAAAGCCGCTTGCCGAAGCCGCGGGGCTGGGCTGGCAGGGCAAGCACACCAACCTGGTGAGCCGCGAGCATGGCTCATGGCTGTTCCTCGGCACTATCTTCACCACGGCCGAGCTTGAGCCGGACAAAGCCGAGATCGACCATTGCGGCTCCTGCCGCGCCTGCCTCGACATCTGCCCGACCGATGCCTTCCCGACGCCCTACCGGCTCGATGCGCGGCGTTGCATCTCCTACCTCACCATCGAGAACAAGGGGCCGATCCCGCGCGAATTTCGCGAGGCGATCGGCAACCGCGTCTATGGTTGCGACGACTGCCTCGCCGTGTGTCCGTGGAACAAATTCGCCAGCGTCGCCGCCGAGGCCAAGCTTGCCGCTCGCGAAGATCTGCGCGAGCCGCGGCTGTCGGAGCTGCTGTTGCTCGACGATGCGACGTTCCGCTCCTTTTTCTCGGGCTCGCCAATCAAGCGCATCGGCCGCGACCGTTTCATCCGCAACGCGCTGATCGCCGCCGGCAATTCGGGCGATGCTTCGCTGACGCCGATCGCGCGCGGCCTAATCGACGACGGCTCGCCCCTGGTGCGGGGTGCGGCAGTATGGGCGCTATCGCGACTGATGCCGCGGCGCGATTTTGCGGAGTTCGCCGCATCGGCCTTGCAGGCCGAAGGCGATGCAACGGTGCGCGAGGAATGGCTGTCAGCGCTGCCGGTTCCCGCAAAGGACCATTGAGGAACGGATTTAATTGATGGGCGAGAGACGCTTCTTCATTTTCGGCGCCGGTTATTCCGGTAAGGGTTTTGCGAGAGCCAATGAAGATGGCGCGCCGATCCTTGGGACGACGCGATCGCCGGAAAAGTTCGAGGTGTTGCGGCAGGCAGGCATCAATCCGTTAAGCTTCGACGGTTCGTTGACGGCGGAAATCAGCGATGCGCTTCGGCACACAACACATCTCATCGTCTCGGTCGCTCCGGACGAAGCGGGCGATCCGGTGCTCAACGCGGCAGGCGAGGCGATCCGGGCCAAGATGCTGGCGCTCAAATGGATCGGCTATCTTTCCACTGTCGGCGTCTACGGCGACCATGGCGGCGCCTGGGTGGACGAGAGCGCCGAGTGCAAGCCGGTTTCGAAGCGCTCGGTAATGCGGGTGGCGGCCGAACAGGAATGGCTGGCTCTTGGGCGGGAAATCGGAAAGCCGGTAGCGATCCTGCGGCTTTCCGGCATTTACGGCCCGGGCCGCAACGCGCTGGCCAATCTTGAGGACGGCACCGCGAGGCGGCTGGTCAAGCCCGGCCAGGTCTTCAACCGCATCCATTGCGACGACATCGCCGGCGCCCTGTGGCACCTGGCCGATAGGAACCGCGGCGGCATCTTCAATGTCACCGACGACGAGCCGGCGCCGCCGCAGGATGTCGTCGCCTACGCCGCCCGGCTGATGGGCGTGGAGGCGCCGCCGGAAATCCCCTTCGAGACGGCGCAACTTTCGCCCATGGCGCGGTCCTTCTACGGCGAGAACAAGCGCGTCGCCAACGCCGCGATCAAAGCGGCCGGCTACAGCTTTCGTTTGCCGAATTACCGGGTGGCGCTGGAGCGGATGTGGGCCGACGGCAACTGGCGAGACGGACAGCCGCGCAGCCCGATGAAACGCTCGTGAGCGAAGCGACGTGCATGGCGTGATATGATTCGCGCCTGAACTGCGTCGCGAATCTTTCGGATCCGCTTCGTGCGCTCCAGGTTTGATTTTATGCATGTCTTTGTCCCGAAACCGGGTCCCACTTTCCGGAGACATGTTTTAGCATGCCGCCTGAGATTGCGTCGCGCCACTGGAGAGGGGACCCGACCTGATGACGTTGCGACCGCTGCCCGACAGGAAGCCGTTCCTGACCGCCGCGCTTGCCCTGGTGACCTTAGCCGGGCTGGCGGCGGCCGCGATCTCGGCCGAACCGCGCGCAAAAGACCTGTTTGGCGCCAAGAAGCTGCCGGCGGTGGCGCACGCGCAATCGTTCGGCTTTTACTCAAGAGGCTGCTTCACCGGCGGGGTCGCCTTGCCGGTGGACGGGCCGAGCTGGGAGGTGATGCGCCCCTCGCGAAACCGCCGCTGGGGCCATCCGGCGATGATTGCGCTGATCGAGAAGCTCGCTCGAGACGCCCAGGCGGATGGCTGGCCGGGGCTGCTGGTCGGCGATGTCTCGCAGCCGCGCGGCGGCCCGATGACGACCGGCCATGCCTCGCACCAGATCGGCCTCGATGCCGACATCTGGCTGACGCCGATGCCGCGGCGGCCGCTGACCATGGCGCAGCGCGAGAGCATGAGCGCGACGCTGATGGTCGACGAGAAGACGCATCTGGTGAAGGACGCGCTGTGGACGCCGTCCCATACGCGGCTTTTGAAGCGTGCGGCGAGCTACCCTGAGGTCGAGCGCATCCTGGTCAATCCGGGCATCAAGAAGAAACTTTGCGACACGGTCACCGGCGATCGCTCCTGGCTGCGCAAGATCCGGCCGTTCTGGGGCCATGACTATCATTTCCACATGCGCATCGGCTGCCAGGCGGGCTCGCCCGGCTGCAAGGCGCAGGAGGCGACGCCGGCCGATGACGGCTGCGGCAAACCGCTTGCCTGGTGGTTCACCGAGGAGCCGTGGCGGCCCAACAAGAACCCGGATGCGCCGAAAGCGCGCGACCTGATGACCATGGCCAATTTGCCGAAGGAGTGCCAGGCGGTGCTTGCGGCGCCGGACGCGCCTTCTCTGGAAGCGGTCACCTATCAGGGCGACGGCGCGGCAGCGGTGGCGGCGGCCAAATCGAAAGCGACCGAGCCGGCGGAGACGATCTCCAGCGATGCGGCGACGCTGCCGGCGGCGGCGAGCTCCTTTGCGCCGACGCCCAAAATCGGCATTCCAGTGCCCCGGCCAAGGCCGGGGAACTGAGGCCACGCCACGGCGTCCAGATGGTCGAGGCCGGCGGCGCCCCACATCCGCCTGGCTGCCGCAATGCGGGCTTTCTTCTTGCGAAGCTGGCGATTGGCGAAACCATTGGCGACAGTGCCCCTCTCCCCGTCACTGACGGGGAGAGGATTCCGACAGGCAGGTGAGGGGCGGCGCCGACGCTCGAGATAGGCACCAAAGCCGCTTTCCCTTTGCAGGACCATGCGCTAGTCAGCGACGGAGCGGGAACGAACGGGACAAAAAGCATGGTTGGCGAAGACGATACAGCGCTGCGGTTTCCGGTCCTGATCGGTGATATCGGCGGCACCAATGCGCGTTTCTCGATCGTGCTCGACGCCAATTCGGAAGCGACCGAGCCGCAAATCGTCCAGACTGCCAATTTCAAGACCATCGACGAGGCGATCCAGGCGGCGGTGCTCGACCGCTCGTCGATCCAGCCGCATTCGGCGGTGCTGGCGGTGGCCGGGCCGGTCGACGGCGACGAGATCCGGCTGACCAACTGCCCGTGGGTGGTCAAGCCGCACCAGATGTTTGCCAATCTGGGCTTGAGCGAGATCGTCGTGCTCAACGATTTCGAGGCGCAGGCGCTGGCGGTGGTGGCGCTGGGCGAAGAGCATATGGAAAAGATCGGCGGCGGGACGCCGGAGCCGAATGCCGGCCGGGTCGTGCTCGGCCCGGGGACGGGGCTCGGCGTCGCGGGGCTGATCTACGCGCTGCGCCGCTGGATACCGGTGCCGGGCGAGGGCGGGCATATGGATATCGGCCCGCGCACGCCGCGCGACTTCGAAGTGTTTCCGCATATCGAAAAGCTCGAGGGTCGCATCTCCGGCGAGCAGATCCTGTGCGGCCGCGGACTGGTCAATGTCTATCGCGCGGTGGCCAGGGCCGACGCAAAGCCGACGCCTTTCACGACGCCGGCGGAAGTTACCGCGGCCGCGCTCGCCAAATCCGATCCGGTGGCACAGGAAGCGCTGGAACTGTTCGTCACCTGCCTCGGCCGCACCGCGGGCGATCTCGCGCTGGTGTTCATGAGCCGCGGCGGCGTTTTCCTGACCGGCGGCATCGCGCAAAAAATCGTGCCGGCATTGAAAGCCGGCAATTTCCGCGCCGCGTTCGAGGACAAGGCGCCGCACAGCGCGCTGATGCGCACGATGCCGGTCTATGTCATCACCCACCCGCTGGCCGCGCTTCTCGGGCTGGCCGCCTATGCCAGAACCCCGTCGCTGTTCGGCGTTCAGACCGCCGGACGGCACTGGCGGGCATGAGCGCGCCCGGGTTCGGGATGGCAATCGGCCACCGCGACGAAGTTTCGCCATAGGCAAGCCGTAGCCGGGGCGCTAAGAGGGTGCCGACATGCTCCCCGACCTTTGACGAGAACCCACGAAGCGCTGCCGATTTGACATTTCAAAATCCAAACAAGCTAAAGGCCCGGCCCGGCGAGGTAACGGTGGTACTGCGCCGTATCATCGCCGAGAACGGCTATGACCATCGCTGGTCCTACGCGATCGTCATCGTCTGCTCGTTATTGGTTTCGGGCGCGACCGCCTTCTCGGCCTGGGTCATGGCGCCGATGGTCAATCAGATCTTCTACGAGCGGAGCAGCGACGCCGTCTGGTGGATTTGCGCCGGCTTCATGGGCGCCTTCCTCGTGCGCGGCTTCGCCGGCTACGGCCAGGCGGTGATGCTGGCCACGATCGGCAACAATCTGGTCGCCCGCTACCAGAAGCGCAGCTTCGACCAACTGATGAAGCTCGGCGTCAATTTCTTCAACGACACGCGCTCGGGTCGACTGGCGGCGCAGCTGGACGAGAATATCGGCGGCATCCGCGACCTGCTGTCGCTGACATTGATTTCGATCACTCGCGACGCAGTGACGCTCGTCGGCCTGGTCGGCCTCATGGTCTACCAGGATCCGGTGTTGTCGCTGAGCTCGCTGCTGATCGGGCCGCCGCTGATCTGGGCCGTCGTCTACATCACGCGCCGGGTGCGCAAGATCAATCGGGAATCCGTGCTGATCAATTCTCGGCTGAGCGGGTCGGTGCAGGAGGCCACCCAAGGCATCGCCATCGTCAAGGCCTTCACCCTGGAGGAAGAGCTTAAGCGCCGCATCGGCAGCATGGCCGACACGGCCGAACAGCGCAGCAACAAGATTGCCCGCGTCTCGGAACGGCTGTCGCCGATTTCGGACATGCTGGCCGGCCTCGCCGTGACCGCCGTCATCGCTTATTCCGGCTATCGGGCATTGTATCTCGGTCAGCCGCCGGGCGCGGTCTTTTCCTTCATCACCGCGCTGATCCTGGCCTATGATCCGGCGCGGCGGCTGGCGCGCATGCAGGTGGCGATGGAACGCGCGCTGGTCAACGCGCGCATGATCTATGAACTGCTTGACCTCGAGCCGAAACAAAGCGACGCGCCCGACGCCGCCGAAGCGAAGATCATTTCCGGCGAAGTGACCTTCAACAATGTGACGTTCGGCTATAGCGCCGACATGCCGGTGCTGAGGGATCTGAGCTTTACCGCCGCCGCCGGCAAGGTGACGGCGATCGTCGGCGCTTCGGGCGCCGGCAAGTCGACGCTGGTGGCGCTCTTGCAGCGCTTCTATGACGTCGACGAGGGCAGCATCGAGGTGGACGGCCAGGACATCTCGAAGGTGACGAAGCGGTCGCTGCGCCAATCGATCGCCTATGTCTCGCAGGCGCCGTATCTCTTCGAAGGCACGATCCGCGACAACATTCGCTACGGCCGGCTGTCAGCGACCGACGCGGAGATCGAGCAGGCGGCGAAACAGGCCGCCGCCGACGAGTTCATCCGCCAGCAGCCGCAAGGCTACGACACGCCGGTCGGCGAAGGCGGCTCGACGCTTTCCGGCGGTCAGCGCCAGCGCGTCTCGATCGCCCGCGCCATCGTGCGCCAGGCGCCGATCCTGCTGCTCGACGAGGCTACGTCGGCGCTCGACAACGAGGCCGAAGCGCGCGTCCAGGAAGCGCTCACCCATGTCATGGAAGGCCGCACCACCATCGTCATCGCGCATCGGCTGTCGACCGTGGTCAATGCCGACCGCATCATCGTGCTGGAAGAGGGACGGCTGGTTGAGGAAGGCACACACGCCTCGCTGATGGCCGACCCGCACAGCGTCTATGCCCGCTTCCACCGGGTGCAGGGCAAGAAGGGGCTGGGGCTTGTCGATGACGCCAAGACAACCCAAACTCCTCTGCCGCGCACGCGCGCGAAGAAGACCGTCGGGAGAAGCGCATGAGCGAAACGGGCGATATGGGCCTGGTGGTGGTGGGCGCCGCCGGCCGGATGGGTCAGACGCTGATCCGCGCCATCCACTCCATTCCCGGCGCGTGCGTTGCCGGTGCCGTCGAGCGGCCGGGTTCACCGCATCTCGGCAAGGATGCCGGAGAGCTCGCCGGCATCGGCAGCATCAATGTGCCGATCGCCGACGACCCGCTGCCGGCCTTCGCCAAGGCCGACGGCGTGCTCGATTTCACGGCCCCGGGCGCAAGCGTCGAATTCGCCGGCTATGCCGCGCAGGCGCGCATCGTCCATGTCATCGGCACGACCGGCTGTTCGGCCGATGACGATGCGAAGATCGCCGCGGCGGCGCGCCACGCGACCATCATCAAATCCGGCAATATGAGCCTCGGCGTCAATCTTTTGGCGGTGCTGGTGGAGCAGGCGGCGCGCGCGCTCGATGCGCAGGATTTCGACATCGAGATCCTGGAGATGCACCACAGGCACAAGGTCGACGCGCCGTCCGGCACGGCGCTGCTGCTCGGCGGAGCGGCGGCCAAAGGACGAGAGATCGCGCTCAATGACAACAGCGTGCGTGTGCGCGACGGCCATACCGGCGTCCGCAAGGCCGGCACGATCGGCTTCGCCAGCTTGCGCGGCGGGTCGGTGGTCGGCGAGCACAGCGTGATCCTGGCCGGCACCGGCGAGCGCATCACGCTCGCCCACCAGGCCGAGGACCGGGCGATCTTTGCCCGCGGCGCGGTCAAGGCGGCGCTCTGGGGCCGAGGCAAGAAGCCGGGCCTCTATTCCATGCGGGACGTGCTCGGCCTGGGCTGAGGCGGTTTTTTCTGCTTTTCTTCCGCAATTCCGGGCTGAAAACCGCTACACACTTTTCCTGGAATTGCTCAAATCCAACCACGTATCAGGAGCAAACATGTCGGGAACTCTCGTGCTCGTGCGCCACGGCCAGAGCGAATGGAACCTGAAGAACCTGTTCACCGGCTGGCGCGATGTCGACCTCACCGACCAGGGCAATGCGGAGGCGCTTGCCGCCGGCGAGAAGCTCAAGGCGCGCGGGCTGAAATTCGACATCGCTTACACCTCGGCGCTGAAGCGGGCGCAGAAGACCTGCCAGCACATTCTCAACGTGGTCGGCCAAAGCAAGCTCGAGACCGTCCGCGACCAGGCGCTCAACGAACGCGACTATGGCGATCTCTCCGGCCTCAACAAGGATGACGCGCGCAAGAAGTGGGGCGAGGAGCAGGTGCACGTCTGGCGCCGCTCCTACGACGTATCGCCTCCCGGCGGCGAAAGCCTGAAGGACACCGGCGCGCGTGTCTGGCCCTATTACCTGCACGACGTGCAGCCGCATGTGCTGCGCGGCGAGACGGTGCTGGTCGCCGCCCACGGCAATTCGCTGCGGGCGCTGATCATGGCGCTGGACGGCAAGTCGGGCGAAGAGATCGTCAAGCTGGAGCTCGGCACCGGCGTGCCGGTGATCTACAAGCTCAACGCCGATTCCACCGTGGCAAAGAAGGAAGTGCTGGAGGGGTGAGGGGTTCCATTGTTCCGGCCCTGCTCGGAACGGGTGGCCGTCTCGGGACAACCGCTTCAGCTCGGAATTCCGTCTCGCCGTTAACTGACCAGCGTCGGCGCCGCCCCTCACCTGCCTGCCGGCATCCTCTCCCCGTATAGTGACGGGGAGAGGAAAGCTCCGGCCGCCGATTTCGCCAATCGCCAGCGTCTCAAGAGGACGCCAACGCCGCGGCCAGCCCTTCTCCCCGTCCTATACGGGGAGAAGTGCCCGGCAGAGCGATGAGGGGCGGGGCCGACGCCGACAATTGCCGTCCGTGCCTGAAATCAACCCCAGCTGCCCTCTGGTCAGTCTTGAGCTCCTCGAAAAAACCGCGTTGACACGCTTCGTTTGCCCGCTTACATGAGCGCCCACCAGCCCAGATGGCGGAATTGGTAGACGCGCACGGTTCAGGTCCGTGTTCCGCAAGGAGTGGAGGTTCGAGTCCTCTTCTGGGCACCAAATTCCCGTTTCAGACGATCTGACGCGATGAGCAAAAAGCCCGGATTTTCCGGGCTTTTTTGTGCCTGCAACTCGTCTCGGGTTAAACCGTTCCTATCTTGTCTGTTAAGCCGAGGTTCCGTGATGCCCGCGCCGTTCAAGGAGTGGAAGGTTCTGCCGCATGGCAGGCTCTCTCCTGTCGACGACGATATTCTGACGGTGACCGGCGACATACCGATGCCGGTCGGCAACCTGAAACGGCGCATGACCGTGGTGCGATTGCGCGACGGACGGCTCGTCATCTTCAGCGCCATCGCGCTCGATGACGAACAGATGCGCGCGATCGAGGCCTTCGGGGAGCCGGCCTTCCTGATCGTCCCTAACGACCATCACCGGCTCGATGCAAAGCCATGGAAAGATCGCTATCCCACCCTGCAGGTGATTGCACCGGCGGGCGCGCGCAACAGCGTCGAGAAGGTGGTGCATGTCGATGCGGCACGCGGCGACTTTGGCGATCCCGACGTCAAGCTCGTCACCGTCCCCGGAACCCGTGATCGCGAAGCGGCGCTGCAAATCGTCGGACCGAACGGCACGACGCTCGTTCTCAATGATATCGTCGGCAACATCCGCGGCGCATCCGGTTTTGCCGGCTGGGCATTGCGCATGATGGGATTTGCCGGTGATGAGCCGCGTATACCCTGGCCGGTCAAGCTGACGATGGTCGGCGACAAGGCGGCACTCGCAGCGCAATTGAGACGATGGGCTGACCTGCCGGCGCTCAAGCGCATCCTCGTCTCGCATGGCTCCGTCATTGCCGATGATCCGCAGGGGGCGCTGCGCAAGCTGGCGAGGTCGCTCGGATAGCTGACAGCGTAGCGGCCACCTGCCCTTCCGGCCGGTCCCTGAACAAACCGCTTCAAACCCGCTGCCGCGGACGCTACGGTCGGGTCATGGCCCCCTCCGTCAGCCCGACCATCGCCGCCCGCCGCGACCAGATGTTCCCCGTGCTCGCCAATGCGGACATCGAGCGCATGCGCCGCTTCGGCGTGCCAAGAGCCTACGGCGCCGGCGAGCATATCGTGACGGCCGGCACGGTCTCGCCCGGACTGGTCGTCATCCTGTCGGGCAAGGTCGACATCACGCAGGCCAGCGGTCTTGGCCCGCGCGAGGCGATCATCACCTATGGTCCGGGCAATTTCATCGGCGAGCTGGCGCAGCTTTCGAGCCGGCCGTCGCTGGTCAATGCCGAGGCGACCGAGCCGGTCGAAGCCATCGTCGTCCCCTCGCAGCGGCTGCGCGATCTGATGGTGCAGGAGGCGAATCTCGGCGAGCGCGTCATGCGCGCGCTGATCCTGCGCCGTGTCGGCCTGCTCGAGAGCGGCACCAGCGGGCCGATCGTCATCGGCCGTCCCAGCAATGGCGATGTGCTGCGGCTGCAGGGTTTCCTCACCCGCAGCGGCCTGCCGCACCGCGCGCTCGATTCCGACACCGATCCCTGCGCCAAGACGCTGATCGAGCGTTTTCATGTCGATCCGCACCATCTGCCGATCGTGCTCTGTCCCAACGGCAAGCTGCTGCACAATCCCGGCGAAAGCGATCTCGCCCGCTGCGTCGGGCTGCTGCGGCCGCTCGACGCCGGCAAGATCTACGACGTTGCCATCGTCGGCGCCGGGCCGGCGGGATTGGCGGCCGCGGTCTATGCGGCCTCCGAGGGGCTGTCGACCATCGTGCTCGACTGCCGCGCCTTCGGCGGGCAGGCGGGGGCATCCTCGCGCATCGAGAACTATCTCGGCTTTCCGACCGGCATTACGGGCATGGCGCTGATGGCGCGCGCCTACAACCAGGCGCAGAAGTTCGGGGTCGAGATGGTGATCCCCGATGAAGCCAAATTGCTCGGCGCCGCCGACAACATGGCCGGCTACCGGCTGGACGTTGGCGACGGCGAGACCCTGCGCGCGCGCACCGTGGTGATCGCCAGCGGCGCGCGCTACCGTCGCCTCGACATCGGCAATATCGCGCAGTTCGAGGGCACGTCCGTGCATTACTGGGCCTCGCCGATCGAAGCACGGCTCTGCCGGGACCAGGAAGTGGCGCTGGTCGGCGCCGGCAACTCGGCCGGCCAGGCGGCCGTCTTTCTCGCCAGCCAGGTGCGCAAGGTGACGCTGTTGGCGCGGCGCGACAGCCTTGACGCCACCATGTCGCGCTATCTGGTCGAGCGGATCGTGGCGCAGCCGAACATCGAGGTGCTGACGGAAACCGAGGTCGAGGCGCTCGACGGCCATGACGGCAACCTCGACCAGCTGTGCTGGCGCAACCGGGTCACCGGCGTGGCGACGACGCGGACCATCCACCACCTCTTCCTGTTCATCGGCGCCGACCCGAACACCGACTGGCTGGCGCGCTGCGACGTGGCGCTCGACGCTAAGGGCTTCGTGCGCACCGGACCGGATGTGGCGCCGGGACACGGCCCGATGGAGACGAGCCGCAGCGGCGTGTTCGCCATCGGCGATGTGCGCTGCGGCTCGACCAAGCGTGTCGCGGCCGCCGTCGGCGAAGGCGCTCAGGTGGTGGCGGCGCTGCATGCCTATCTTGCGCGCGACGGCGGGCGTGCTGCTCAGCCCGAAAGGAGACCCTGATGGACGAATGCAGGCATACGGACGACATAAAGGATGTGGTGCCGAGCGCCCTCGGCTGCGAGGAATGCCTGAAGAGCGGCTCCTGGTGGGTGCATCTCAGACTCTGCCGCACCTGCGGCCATGTCGGCTGCTGCGACGACTCGCCCAACCGCCACGCCACCAAGCATTTCCACGCCACTCAGCATCCGGTCATCGAAGGCTACGATCCGCCCGAAGGCTGGGGCTGGTGCTATGTCGACGAGGTGTTCATCGACCTCGGCGACCGCACGACGGCGCAGAACGGCCCGATCCCGCGCTTTGTCTAGCGTGCACGGAATACCGCGAGCCTCTTGCCGGGTCGCCTACTTCACCGAGCTGGTGACGGTCCGGTCGATGACGACGTGATAGCGGTCGTTGCCGGCAAGCGCGCCGATGATCAGCAGGCTGACGATGATCGGGACGAACAGGATCGCCACACGCGCCTGCACGTAGAAGATGGCGCGCCATTCATTGCGCTTTTCGGGGCTGTCGTTCATCGCGCTCACTCTGTCCTGCCTCCCGAAGCGGGACATAGTAGCGAAGCGTTAAGCAACCTTTTCCGCAAACGTTAACCGGCGGATTTCGAACAGGCCAACCGTCAATCGGATCAGGCAATCGGCAACGCGAACAGCCGGCCGCCGGAAGGCACGAGGTCGTCGATGCCGGCGAGCCGCAGGCAGTGCCAGGCCATGGCGTGGTTGGACGAGGTGACGGGAATGCCGATGCGCTGCTCCAGTTCCGCCACCGCCTCGGCGACGCGCAGGCTGGTGCAGGAGATGAAGATCGCGTCCACGCCGGGCGCCGCCGCCATGCGCTCGGCCGCGGCCTCGATCGAGGCGAGCGAGATGCGGGCCGCCTCGCGGTCGTCGCGCCGGTCGAAAGTGGCGACGGCGGCAATGTCGAGGCCGCGTCCGGTGAAATAGGTGACGAGGCCCTGGTTGATCTCGGGGGCATAAGGCGTCAGCAGGCCGATGCCCTTGGCGCCGAGCGCCTTGAAGGCGGCAAGCGCGCCCGTCACCGGCGTGGTGCAGGCGACGCCCGGCCGCGCCTTCCTGATCTCGGCGAAGACGGCTTCCTCGCCGAGCGTCATGGTGGCCGAGGTGCAGCCGAAGCCGACGACGTCGAGCGGGATGCTGGGCAGGATGAGGTCGACGGTGGGCGCGATGCGCGGGCCGATGGCGCGCAGCGTGTCGGGGGTGATGTCGTTGTCGTTGAACAGGCGGGCCTCGTAGAAGGCGACGCCCGGAATGCGCACCAACGCGCGGAACTCATGCTCCAGCGTCTGGTCGGTGGCGAGGATCGCAAGCCCGATCGCCGCGCGCGAGGCAAGGCCGCCGTCGAGTTCGGACGGAAGCACGCCCAGATCGACGGGCTTGGGATCGACCGGCCTCGAAGATTGAGGGCGGGTAGCAGCCGCGCTGATAGACATGGCATTCCCTTTCTTGGCCGATCCCCGGGATCATGCTCTCAATTCAAAAGACCGTCCATCGAGATGGCCGGTTTGCGGCCGGCGATCAGGTCAGCGGTGATGCGCGCCGAGCCATGCGACATGGTCCAGCCGATATGGCCGTGCCCGGTGTTGAGATAGAGGTTGCCGAGGCGGCGGCGCCCGAACTCGGGCAGATTGTTCGGCGTCATCGGCCTCAAGCCCGCCCACATCTCGGCGCGGTCATAGTCGGCGCCCTCGGGATAAAGCTCCTGCGTCACGCCCTTCATGAAGGCGAAATCGGCCGGCTTGTGGCTGGTGTCGTAGCCGGCGAATTCCGCCGTCGCGGTGACGCGCAGCCGGTCGCCGAAGCGCGACACGGCGACCAGATTGTGCTCGTCTATCGCCGCGATGGTCGGCGGCCGAGGCTGGTTGCCGATCGGAATGGTCAGCGAATAACCCTTGATCGGGTAGATCGGCAGGTTGATCCCGACCGTCTTCGCGATCAGCGGGCTGTAGGAGCCTAGCGCCAGCACATAGGCGTCGCCCTTGACGCTGCCCTTGTCGGTCAGCACCTGTGCGACGCGGTCGCCCGAGGTCTCGATGCCGGTGATGGTCGTGCCGGTACGGATCTCGCCGCCGCGCTCGGCGACCTTCGCGGCAAGCGCCCGGGTGAACTTCGCCGGGTCGCCGGTTTCGTCGGTCGGGCAATGGATGCCGCCGGCGATCTTTTCCCGCGCGGAAGCCAGCGACGGGTCGAGCGCGACGATGGCGTCGCGGTCAAGCACCTTGATCAGCTGGCCGTCTGATTCCAGCAGCCGCATGTGCTCGACGCCTTTATCGAGCGCCTGCTGGCTGCGATAGAAATAGAGAATGCCGCGACCGTTGCGGTCGTAGTCGATCTGCTCGTCGGCAATCACCTCGTGCAGCACGCTCTGCGAATAGACGGCAAGCCGATGCTTGAGCAGCGTGTTGCGCCTGGCCTTCTCGGCCGTGCATTCCATCAGGAACAGCCATGACCAGCTGTAAAGCCTCGGATCGGCCGACAGCTTGAAGCGCAGCGCCTGGTCCTTCAGCACCAGCGATTTCAACAGGATTAATGGCGCCCTGGGCGACGACCAGACGAAGGAATGTCCCGGCGCGATCATGCCGGCATTGCCCCAGCTGGTCTCGGCGGCGACTTGGCTCTGGCGCTCGAGGACGACCACCTCGTGCCCGTCCTTCTGCAGCTGATAGGCGGTGGTGACGCCGACAACGCCGCCACCCAACACGATCACGCGCATCACGCCTCCGGAGATCGCAAAGTGGTGGCAGTTTAGAGGGGATTCCGGATTTGCAAAGCTGGGAGTGTTGGGCCACTGCCCGACCCTCTTGCTACTAGGTCATACACCTGCCCGGCTTCTGTCGCTAATGGCGGTTCGACTAGGTAACGGCTTACCTTGGTAGACCATTGCCGCAGCAAATACGGCATCCACTATTGCTCACTGTCAACTGCCACGGCTAGAGTTGCGATATGACCATCTATGATGGCCACAACCCGCTTGGACTTTCGTCACGTTTGGGGGGCACCTTTGAAAGCGTTCTTATCTCATAGCAGCAAAGATAAAATCTTTGTTAATTCAGTTGCGACCTCGCTCGGTCTAATGCAGATCGAGCTAGACGAGAAAACGTTTGACTTTACCTTGAATGTCGCTGCGATACACGATGCCTTAAAACGTTGCGACCTATTTGTCTATTTTCTTTCCCGAGATTCTTCTACTTCAGGCTTCGTCAAAGAGGAACTTCGTTCAGCCCTTGAGAATCGCGGAAGCGGATTGATCAAGAGAATCGTCGTTTCTACACTCGACGAAAGCTCCTATCGCGACTTGCCTAATTGGCTGCAACAGCTCAATATCGCGCAGAAAATTTCGTCGCCCAAACTCTGTGCGCGACGAATTCAGGCACTGCTCCTTGAATTGGCTGCTCTTGACGATGCTGGCGTAGGCCTTTTCATAGGGCGCGACGCTGATCAGGCCGACTTAAGAAAAGCTGTTTCGGTACCCCCAAAGGATATTCCCCTCTCTATTCACGCCGTGGGACAATACGGCATCGGTCGGCGAACCTTCATAACCAATAGCCTAAAGTCACTCTTTCCCCGGCTCTTTAACACGTTTATCGAAGTGACAATTTCGCAATATGACGGACCGGAGGAATTTTATCGTCAGCTCTTCATTCTTAATACTATTTCTTCATTTGAGAACACTATAGGCGCGTTCGAGCTGTATGCTCGACTCGATACCCGCGAAAAGGCATCTGCTATCTGCACAATACTGCAAGAGATGGCCGACAACGGCGAGTTTATAATCGTGATCGATGAAGGCGGCGTCTACGATGACGATGGCCAGTTTCAGCCCTTTCTAGCCGAAACGATGAGGCAGCTTAGCGCTCTGGGGCGACCTGCTCTCGGTTTCGTGCAAGCTCGTATGATGCCGGCGAAATGGAAGCTTGTGAACGAGCGCTCCTACCACCGCTATTTAAAGCCCCTGCGTGACGAGGACATGAAGACTATACTCAGTCTGACATTGAACGAATTCTCGATCGAATACACCGAGGCCCAATTGTTACAGTTGATCTCTCATCTGGATGGCCATCCCTACAATATTAGATTTCTGCTACATTACGTTCTGAACTATGGCGTTCAATCTCTTATAGACGACCCACAAGACCTAGTCGAATGGAAGAACCGACGGGCAGCTGACTTTCTTAACAAAATCGTTTTTGATTCTGATGAAGTAAAGATAATGTCCATCCTGTCTGAGTATCACTACCTGGACCCGGAAACTCTCTTGGCTACGGTTGGTGGCTCGTTGGAGCAGATAACCGGAGCTATTCGAAGGCTTCAAGACTTTTGCTGCTTGGAGCGTAGAGAGCATTATCTTTATATACCAGGCCCGCTGCGCGATGGTGTACGCCGAGATGATCGGTTCAAACAGCCTGATAGCTGGAATCAAGATGTTGCACTCAAAATCTGTGAGTTGGTCTCGGAGTATGAAAACGAGGATCACGTCCCGCTGGCAATCATTGGTAGCGCGACGCTGGCTTCAGCTAAGGCAAAGAATCCGCCAGCCTTCCTTGCTCGACTCATATTGCCGTCTCATTTATTGAGAATCGCACGCGAACATTACGACGAAGGTCGAAGAACACTTTGTATGGAATTTTGTCAAAAAGCTTATGCCATGAAGGATCGGCTTCCTGACGATGCGCAGGTGGAGGTTTTGCGGCTTTGGGGGCTTTCGGCCATACGAGCAGGAGACACCACCGTGTATGAGGACGTTCTCGGGAAGCTGAGGGGCTATCACACGAAGGTTGCAAGGCGAATGGTCTTCTTTCTGGAAGGTTTTGCTTTGCGGCTGAAGGGTCAACTGGATCTCGCAGAAGACAAATTCATACAAGCCTGGAAGCTTGCACGCTCCAATCAGAGCATTAATCGGGAACTCGCTAGCCTTTACTGCAAGCAGAGACGATACGCTGAAGCGGAAGCTCATGCTCGGGCTGCGTTCGAGACAGCGCCGACGAATCCTTTCATCATTGATATTTTTGCAGAGACATTACTGGGCAAGGCAGCTGCGGGACTCGCTATTGACCAGCGTGAGTTGGACGAGATTATGAAGCAGCTTGAGGTGTATGGCGATGCACCTGGTTCGTCCTTCTTCCTGGTCAGAGAGGCTCAGTCTCGCTTGCGTAAAAGAGACTACATAAACGCCATCAAAGCTGCCACAAAGGCGATAGACCGAACTCCTCAATTGCTAGCGCCCTACTTCTTGAGAGCAGAAGTTTATTTAGCACAGGCAGACCCTGTCCGAGCGGAGAAGGATCTACAACAAGTTGATCGGATTCTGACCGAAGCCGGTGGTTTCTCCGAGGGAGATGAAGCTCGTGCCCATGAACTAGGGGTTCGGATAATGATCGAGCGCCGACAATTCAATCTTGCCAAAGACAAAATCGATCTAAATGCATTTCTGCCGCGAGCCGTGAAGAACCGCCTCTACAGGCAACTGGCCAAGGCTGTCGCCTTTGAGCCAGATCACGCATCTAAACCTCTGAAAGAATGGGCTCGCAGGTGGCAGGACTAGTGGTCGCCGGAAGATATCATGCAGTAGTTTGCTACAGCCGGCCCTGGATGGCTTGTTAGGTCGGCCCGTGCCGTCTTTTTTACCCCAGCGCCTGTTCCAGATCCGCGATCAGATCATCGCCGTCCTCGATCCCGCACGACAGCCGCACCAGCGAATCGGTGATGCCGATCGCGGCGCGCTTCTCCGCCGGGATCGAGCCGTGCGTCATCAGCGCGGGATGCTCGATCAGGCTTTCGACGCCGCCCAGGCTTTCGGCCAAAGTGAAGAGCTGGGTGCGTTCGAGGAAGCGTTTCGTGCCAGCCAGGTCGCGGTCGAGGTCGACCGAGATCATGCCGCCGAAGGCGTGCATCTGCTGGACGGCGATGGAATGCTGCGGGTGGCTGGCGAGGCCGGGATAGATGACGCGGCGGACATCCTTTCGCGTCTCCAGCCACTGCGCTATCTTCAGGCCGTTGGCCGAATGGCGCTCCATCCTCAGCGCCAGGGTCTTGATGCCGCGCAGCGCGAGAAAGCTGTCGAACGGGCCGGAAATGCCGCCGATGGCGTTCTGCAGGAATTTCAATTGGGCGGCGAGATCCTTGTTGTCGCCGACGACCGCGACGCCGCCGACCATGTCGGAATGGCCGTTGAGGTATTTCGTCACCGAATGGACGACGATGTCGATGCCGAGCTCCAGCGGCCGCTGGATATAGGGGCTGCAGAAGGTGTTGTCGGCAACGGTGAGCAGGCCCTTGCGCCTGGCCAAGGCCGCGACCGCTTCGAGATCGACGACGCGCAGCAGCGGGTTGGTCGGCGTCTCGACCCAGAGCAGTTTCGTTTCGGGCCGGATCGCCGCCTCGACCGCGGCGAGGTCGGTGAAGTCGGCAAAGCTCACCTCAAGGCCGGCGGAGCGCTTGCGCACGCGCTCCATCAAGCGGAACGAACCGCCATAGATGTCGTCGGTGGCGACGATATGGGCGCCGGCGTCGAGCAGTTCCAGCACCGTGCCGATCGCCGCCAGGCCGGAGGCGAAGGCGAAGGCGGCCGATCCGCTTTCGAGGTCGGCCACGGCGCGCTCGAAGGCGAAGCGCGTCGGGTTCTGGCTGCGGGCATATTCAAAACCCTTGTGCACGCCGGGCGACTGCTGGCCGTAGGTGGAGGTGGCGTAGATCGGCACCATCACCGCGCCGGTGAGCGGGTCGTGGCTCTGGCCGCCATGGATGGCGCGGGTGGAAAAGGCCAGGCGGTTCTTGCCCAATGCTGGTTTTGGCGAAGTCATTTTGCGCGGCGCCTCAAATGGTTGATCAGGTCGATACGGGTTATCAGGCCGACGAATTCCTCGCCATCGAAGACGATGGCGACCTCATTGCGGTCAAAGACAGGCAGGAGCGCGTCGAGCGTCTGGCTGGCCTGCAGCGTGTGCAGGTTCGAGGTCATGGCCGAGCGAACCGGACCGTTGAAGCGGTCCCAGCGGCCGTCATAGGGGCCGTCGACCTTGGCCAGGATGTCGCTCTCGTCGACGATGCCGATCAGCTTGCCATCGTCCAGCACCGGCAGCTGCGAAACGTCGGAGCGGCGCATGCGGCCATAGGCATTGAGCAGGCTCTCGTCCGGGCCGACGGTGACGATGTCGCCGGTGCGCGGCGAGCGCATGACGAGGTCGCGCAGATCGCCATGCTGCTCCTGGTCGGCAAGGCCCTGCTCGGCCAGCCAGATGTCGTCGAACACCTTCGACAGGTATTTGTTGCCGCTGTCGCAGACCAGGGTGAGGACGCGCTTGGGCACCGTCTGCTCGCGGCAATAGCGCAGCGCCGCCGACAACAGCGTGCCCGAGGACGAGCCGGCGAGGATACCTTCCTTGGACAAGAGATCGCGCACCGCCAGCATGCTCTGCTTGTCGGTGATGGAATAGGCCTTCTTCACCAGCGAGAGATCGGCATTGGGCGGCACGAAATCCTCGCCGATGCCTTCGACCGTCCAGCTGCCGGCCTCCTCCATCTTGCCGGTCTTGATGAGCGGCGCCAGCACCGAGCCGACCGGATCGGCAAGCACCATCTCGGTCTTGGGCGAATGCTTTGCGAAAAAGCGGCCGAGGCCGGTGAGCGTGCCGCCGGAGCCGACGCCGACCACCACCGCGTCGACATCGCCCTCGAGCTGCGAGAAGATTTCCGGGCCGGTCGTCGTCTCATGCGCCAGCGGGTTGGCGGGGTTGGCGAACTGGTTGGCATAGAAGGCGCCGGGCAATTCGGCGGCGATCTTCTCGGCCATGTCCTGGTAATATTCGGGATGGCCCTTGCCGACATCGGAGCGGGTCATGCGCACTTCGGCGCCCAAGGCGCGCAGATGCTGGATCTTCTCGCGCGACATCTTGTCGGGCACGACCAGGATGATGCGGTAGCCTTTCGGGATGCCGACCTGGGCGAGGCCGAGACCGGTGTTGCCGGCGGTGGCCTCGACGATCGTGCCGCCGCGCTTCAGCCTGCCATCCTTCTCGGCGGCCGCGATCATCGACAGCGCGATGCGGTCCTTGATCGAGCCACCGGGGTTCTGGCTCTCGAGCTTGATGAACAGCCGGCACTTGCCGGTATCGAATTTGGTGAGCTCGACCACCGGTGTCTGGCCGATCAGGTCGAGCACGGAGGCGTAAGGCGGACGCAACCGCGACAAAGCGCTTTCCGCGCCGTCCGGCGCCGCTTTCCTGTGCACGCTCATCTCGGACCCTCCATGGAAAGCAGTTCCGACGGGATCGGCCGTCACCAGTCTGCGCATGATGCCGCCGAACGCCATGCCGGGTTCGCAGATCACACGCTGTTGTCTTTTCCAGCCCTTTTCATCCGGAAAGAAGATAGATCGTGCCATTCCGGCGACGAGTGGCGGAATGGAATTTCACGGGCGGCGCAGCACACCGCCTCTAAATGTTGAAAGCCGGCGGGACAGCGCCCCCTCTGTCCTGCCGGACATCTCCGCCACAAGGGGGAGATTGGAGCTCGACCCTTGGCGCCCTTGCTTGCAAATGTTGGCGATTGGCGAAAGCCGACGCGACATCTGATCTCCCCACCTGTGGGGGAGATGGCCGGCAGGCCAGAGGGGGGCGCCGTAGAGCGCCGACCTCAGCAGAAATTTCACCCCAGCAACTGCTTGCTGAGCTTCGCGCGTTGCGCGCGGATGTCGGGATGGCGTCGATCTCGAAGAGGTGCCCGGCGTCAGCGGTCCGACGGCGGGAGTCTGCGCGCGTCGCTTCGACCGTCCAACCGGACGCGCGGCGCCATCTTGCCGGTCGGATCAAACGCGCGGGTGGTTTGCCCAACGGAGGCCGATCAGCGCCAGTAAATTCCTGATCAGTCGCATCGGCGAGATCCCCGCGCAAAGTCGATCCTTCACCGGAACGCGCGCGCAGTAAAGGAGCGGAAGGAAGCGAAGCAATCGCTTCCGCTTTTACTTGCGCCCCGAGGGCCGTTCCTACTCGCGACTTCCTGCGAAACCGGGTCGGTCTCCATGAAGAATACGCTGGCGCTCGCGGGAGATGTCATGACAAACTGTTTCGCGGCGACTCCAAACGTGTGCCTTTGCCATGGAACCGCCAGACGCTTGCCGCATTTCATGCCTCATTCGGCACTTACGGCGGGTTGTCTATAACGGAGCCCACCCCTAAAAGATGAATAAAACCAACCGCACCGCGCTTGTCGCGGCAACGATCGCGGCTGGCCTGATGGCTGGCGCCTCTTCCGCCTCTTCAGCCGCCGCACAATGCGGCCGCGCTTCCTGGTACGCGCTGCATTCCAGAACCGCCTCCGGCGAGCGCATGAACCCCGCCGCGCTGACTGCAGCGCACCGCAGCTTGCCGTTCGGCACCAAGCTCAGGGTCACCAACAAGAACAACGGCCGCAGCGTCGTCGTGCGCATCAACGATCGCGGCCCGTTCGTCCGGGGCCGCGTGCTCGACCTCTCCCGCGGCGCCGCCACCCAGCTCGGCTTCATCGGCTCGGGCCACACCGCGGTCTGCATGGCGCGCGTTTAAGATGTCGATGTCCGGCAAGAGGGAGCCGGACATATTTCCTACACATTGCGGCAGCGCACAGTGAGCCGGCTCCGCCATACGTGGCGAGTTTTCAACAGTTTGGACCAAAGCAGCATTCGTCACGGCAATTGACGTATTGCATCGCAACAATATCTTGTTAACCTCACTGCGAGACATTCAAGGCTCGGCGCTGCTCGTCGGCCCTTTGGTCGTCAGGCAGCAGCGGGGTTCTTGATGTTCTACCAGCTCTACGAACTGAACCATGCGGCGCTGCAGCCCGCCCGCCTTTACGCAGATGCGGTGCGGTTCTTCTATTCCAACCCGCTCAATCCGGTTTCGCATACGGCGCTCGGACGCTCGGTCGCGGCAGCCGCGGAACTCTTCGAGCGCACGACGCGCCGCTACGGCAAGCCTGAATTCGGCCTGACCAAGGCGGTGGTCGACTGGAAGAGCGTCGACGTCGCCGAACGAACCGTGTGGTCGAAGCCGTTCTGCAACCTCGTCCGCTTCGAGCGCCAGCTTCCCGCGGGCCGCAAGCCCGATCCGAAGCTACTGATCGTGGCGCCGATGTCCGGCCATTATGCGACGCTGCTGCGCGGCACGGTCGAGGCGATGCTTCCTCACGCCGACGTGCACATCACCGACTGGGTCGACGCCCGCATGGTCCCGCTGTCGCAGGGCAGCTTCGATCTCGACGACTATATCGACTATGTCATCGAGATGTTCCACGCGCTGGGTCCCGATACCCATGTGATGGCAGTCTGCCAGCCCTCGGTGCCGGTGCTGGCGGCGGTGGCGCTGATGGAAAAGCGCGGCGACCCCTTCGTGCCGTCGACCATGACGCTGATGGGCGGGCCGATCGACACCCGCCGCAATCCGACCGCGGTCAATCTGCTCGCCGGGGAAAAGGGCACCGACTGGTTCCGCGAGAACGTCATCATGCAGGCGCCCTGGCCGGTGCCCGGCTTCGGCCGCGATGTCTATCCCGGTTTCCTGCAGCTTTCGGGCTTCATGAGCATGAATCTCGATCGCCACATCATCGCCCACAAGGACTTCTTCATGCACCTTGTGAAAAACGACGGCGACAGCGCCGAGAAGCACCGTGACTTCTATGACGAATATCTGGCGGTGATGGACCTGACGGCGGAGTTCTACCTGCAGACGGTCGATACGGTGTTCGTCCGCCACGCCTTGCCGAAGGGCGAGATGACGCATCGCGGCGAGGCCGTCGATCCCCAGGCGATCCGCAATGTCGCGCTGTTCACCGTCGAGGGCGAGAACGACGACATTTCCGGGCTCGGCCAGACCCAGGCCGCGCATGAGCTTTGCGTGAACATTCCGGCCGACCGCCAAGCCCACTACATGCAGCCGGCCGTCGGCCATTACGGCGTCTTCAACGGCTCGCGGTTCCGATCGGAGATCGTGCCGCGCATTCTGGACTTCATCTCCAGCTACGGCCGCCAGACCCGCCTGGCGGCGAAGCCGAAGCTGGTCCGTTCCGCCAAGAGCTGAGCGGGAAGCGGACGCAACTCGGCGCCGCTCAAAGCGCGTGACCTTTCCGTGCAACCAATGTTCAGGGCTGACCGGCGACGGGCGGGTTCTTGAGTCGTCCCAGGCCGCTGTTGCCAAACTGCCGCTATGCGGGCCTGGCGGGTAACCATGCCACCAAACTAGCCGTTGTCTTCAATTGACACGGACTGTAAATCCCCCTTAACGTTTCGTTAATAAACAAGGGCGGACCCCGGGGGACAATGACTTCCTCACCGATGGCGCGGATGCTGCGTTTGTGTGCAGTCGCAGGGCTGGCGATCTCGGCCCACTGGGCGGTTCCGGCATGGGCTGCCAGCGCTATGACCACCGGCGGCCTGACCTCGCAGCCGATCGGACATTATGATTTCTGCAAGACGCATCCGAGCGAATGCAACATTCGCCCGGCCAATCTCGCGCCGGCCAAGCTGACCGATGCTCTGTGGCGCAAGCTGATCAACGTGACCGCCAAGGTCAACGCCGCCGTCAAGCCGATGAGCGATCTCGACAATTACGGCAAGGACGAGGTCTGGACCTATCCGGACAACGGCTTTGGCGAC
This sequence comes from Mesorhizobium sp. WSM4989, assembly GCF_029625795.1. Classification (NCBI taxonomy): domain Bacteria; kingdom Pseudomonadati; phylum Pseudomonadota; class Alphaproteobacteria; order Hyphomicrobiales; family Phyllobacteriaceae; genus Mesorhizobium; species Mesorhizobium sp. WSM4989. The sequence continues at coordinate 2,342,701 of NZ_JARTVN010000001.1, forward strand.
TGCGAGGACTATGTGCTGGAGAAGCGGCGCCAGCTCTACCGCATGGGCATCTCGCTTGCGGATCTCTTGATCACCGTAGTGCGCAAGCCCGACGGCGAAGGCCATTCCGTGCTGACGGTGCGCACCGATAAGGGTGACTACATCCTCGACAATTTGACCGATAAGGTCCAAGCCTGGGATGAGACCGGCTACCGTTATCTCAAGCGCCAGGCGATCGACAACACCGGCCGCTGGGTGTCGATCCGCGATGGCCAGCAGCTGCTGGTCGGCTCGGTGCAGTAGATCTCGGGACCTACCTTCTCAGCGCCGCACGAATCGACGCGCTGAGGCGGCGCAGCTCCGCCTCGTCCAGCTTCTCGATGCTCTCGGCCAGAAGATTGGCCAGTTCGGTCGCGGCCGGCGACAGGCCCGACGTATCGATCCTGACCCGTGGATGCGAGGTTTCGGCGAGGCGGGCAAGGTCCTCGGCGTCGTCCCAGATGATGTTGAAATAGCCGATGATCTTCTGGATCAGCGTCCAGGTCGGCGCGCCGCGGCGGCCATGCTCGAGCGCCGACAGATAGGCGGCGCTGACGCCGATGGCCTGCGCCATCGCCTTCTGGCTGACGCCGCGCTCGGCGCGCAGCGCCCTTAGCCTTTCGCCGAACGGGGTCACAGTTGCGTCCTCATGGCCGGCATCCTCATGCGCGCGTCCGCCTGAGCCGCACATAGAGCGCGCCCGAGCCGCCATGGTTGCGGGCGGCGTGATCGTGGCTCGAGACCAGGTGCCGGAAAGCCGGGGTCGACAGCCAGTGCGGCACCGAGCGGCGCAGGATGCCGTCGCCGCCGGACGATGAGCCCTTGCCGGTGATGACCAGCACATAGCGGATGCCGCCGGCATGGGCGCGGTGCAGGAAGGTGAGGAGCAGCGAATAGGCCTCGTCCTGCGTCATGCCGTGCAGATCGACTCTGCCCTCGATCGGCAGCCGGCCTTTTTTCAGTTTCTCGTGCGTCTGGTCGTCAAGCGAATGCGCGACGTGCTGCGGCTTCGGCTTGGCGGCAGCGGCGGGAACACCGTTGGCGGGCGTGGGCGCCGGCGCCGGCGTCGGCTCGACAATATCGGGAATCTCGACCGCGGCCTTGCCTTTGAGGGGCCGCGTCGTGCGCGCCACCAGGTTCCAGAGGATGCGATCGTCGTCGCTCAGCGTGTCATGGCGGCGGTTCACGCGTACCCCCTATCGACCAGCCCCGCGCGGAACCAGCGCATAGAAGTCGGCGGCGTTGCGCACGACGCCGGCGATCTCGCCCGCGGCATCGCCCGAGCCGGCGAAGAGATCGCCTCGCGCCGCTCCGGTGATGGCTGAGCCGGTGTCCTGCGCGATCATCAGCCGCCGGAACGGTTTTCCGCCGAAGGCGGTGAGCGTCGGCGCAACAATATAGAAGGGCGTGCCGAAGGTGTGCAGCAGCCGGTCGACGGCGACCGAGCGGCCGGGCGTCAGCGGCACCTTGGCGGCGGCAATGGGACCGAGCTCCGGGTCGTCGACCGGCGCCTCACGAAAGAAGATGTAGGAGCGGTTCTGCCAGAGGATCTCGTCGACCCGCTCAGGATGCGCCTTGAACCAGGCGCGGATCGACTGCATCGTCACTTTTTCCAGCGGGATTTCGCCGGTCTCGCTCAAGATCCTGCCCGGCCCGGTGAAGCGCTGGCCGGATTTTGCGGCATAGGTGACGCGGCAGAGCCGACCATCGGCCATCTTCAGCCGCGCCGCTCCCTGCACATGGATGAAGAAGGCATCGACCTTGTCGGCGAGCCAGGCAATCTCGAGGTTCCGCCCGGACAGCGCGCCGCGCTCGATGGCGCCGCGATCGAAATATTCGACCGGACCTGTCGTCGTCGCGCGCGCGAAGGCGCGATAGGGATCCATTCCGAGGGGGCGATTTTTATCGTCGATGTCGACCAGATCGGCGGGACGGGAGAGCAGCGGCACCGTGAACCGTTCCGTCCTCACCGGCGAGGCCTCGACCTCGGGCTCGTAGAAGCCGGTGACGAGGCCGGCGCCGCCGCTTTCGGCCGCCACCAAAGCCGGAGCGAAATGGCGCTCGAAGAAGGACCGCGCCTCCGACCGGTTCGCCGGCGAAACGGAGCGCGCCTCAGTATAGGCCTCGGCGAAAGCGGCGAACGCGACGCCGAGCGAGCCGGTTCGATAAGGCTTGGTCAGGACGTGGAAAGCCGAACGTTTGAACGCCGCGAAGGCGGCGAGGTGATCATCCTCGTCCCAGCCGGGCAGGTCGCCGAAGGATTTTTCCTTGAATGCCGAAGACAGCGACATGACAGCCGCCACTAGAGCCGGATGATTTCAGGCCGGATCGACCTGAAATCTGAATCCGGCTCCAAATTGAAGAGATGGAGCATGATGGCGTCCGAAAACCGCTCCACACTTTTCGGCATCATGCTCTAGGTCAATCTTCTTCTTCCGTGGCGACCAGCTTCCAGTTCGGATCACGCGACCGGGTATCGCGGAAGAAGGTCCAGACGTCCTTGACCTCGGCGACTTTTTCCGGATCGCCGTCGATGACGGCGCCGACCTTGTCGCGGGTCGCCGAGATCAGCTCGCTGACGATGCGCAGCGTGATATGCGCCTCGGTGCCCTTCATCTCGGCGGCGACGACATCGACCTTGTCGATGCCGACGAAGGAAGACTGGATCTTTTCCGCTTTCGCCTCGCGCTCGCCGATCGCGGCGACGAAGCTGTCATAGACCTCGCGCGACAACAGGTTCTTCAGCGTTTTGCGGTCGCCGTCGGCAAAGGCCATGACGATCATCTCGTAGGCCATCTTGGCGCCGTCGATAAAGGTCTTGGGATCGAAGGACGGATCGTTGTCCTTGATCGCGCGCAGGCCTTTGTTGAGATCGCTGTCCGGCTTGGCGAAAGCGTCGATCGCGGCATAGGTCTCCGCCGCCGGTTCCCCCGGCATGCGCTTGCGCGGCAGCGACACCACATTCTCGGACTTCTGCGCCGCATCCTGCTCGCGCGTGCGGCTTGCCGAATAAGGATCGAAGGGCGGGCGTTCGTTTCCGGTGCGACGGCCCAGCACGTTGCGAAGCTGGAAGAAGATCACAACCGCCGCAATCAAAAAGAAAATCGTGCCGAAGTCGAAGAAACCCATATCTTCCGCCAATTCGATCCCTGTCCAGGCCGGACCACCAGAGCCCCTAGAATGGCGGCGGTCGCATAGCGTTCATTACCCAAAGCATATAGAACGGCGGGCGCAATCATTCAAATCAAAGCCAGCCATACCTATCTAAAGGTCCCAGTGCCAGCGGCGATTTCCCGCGAGGCCCGCAAAAGAAGAAAGCGACCGGTCTCAATTTGCGCATTTCGTTCATTCCCCTGTTCCTGCTCCTGCTGCCGCTTCTGGAGATCGCCGGCTTCGTCATCGTCGGCCGTGAAGTCGGCGCTTTGGCGACGATCGGGCTCGTCATCCTCTCCACCATTGCCGGCAGCCTCCTGCTTCGGCACCAGGGATTCGGCGTGATGGCGCGGGTGCGGACGGAAATGGATGCCGGGCGCGATCCAAGCCGCCAACTCGCGCATGGCGCGATGATCGTGCTGGCGGCACTCCTGCTCATCATTCCGGGCTTCATCACCGACATTGTCGCCATCCTGCTGCTCCTGCCGCCGGTGCGCGATCTTGCCTGGCGCCTGCTCAAGAACCGCATCGTGATGGCGACCAGCTTCAGCAGCGGCTTTTCGGCCCGCCGCCGCGACAGGGTCATCGATCTCGATGACAGCGACTTTTCGCGCCAGGACGACTACAAGCGCGGGCCGGATCACAATTCCCCTTGGCGGCGGCTGAAAGACGACTAGCTCTCTTCAGGGTCCGCTCGAATAGCTGTCTCATGCGCGCCGTCGCCCCGAAACGGCTGCGCAGTTTCAGGCGGCGCGCAAAACTTGTCTTGTCCTGCCGAGCATGATAGCGAACCCCCGATTTCAATCCGGTCAGCAATGCTGCCCAGGCAAAAGGACAAAGGCTAATGGCCAGCAATGATGATGCCGCGGCAGCCGCCGCCAATGGCAACGGCAAACAGGAACAGCCCTCGCTCAACGTGCTTGCGCAATATGTGAAGGACCTGTCCTTCGAAAGCCCCGGCGCGCCGAATTCGCTGCGCGGCCGCGACAAGGCCCCGGGCATCGCCATCAATGTCAACGTCAACGCCAACCCGCTTTCGGACAAGCAGTTCGACGTCAATCTGACATTGAATGCCAAGGCCTCCTTCGACCAGGAAGTGCTGTTCAACGTCGAACTGGTCTATGGCGGCGTCTTCGCCATCAGCGGCTTCCCGCAGGAGCACATGCTGCCGATCCTGTTCATCGAATGCCCGCGGCTGCTCTTCCCCTTCGCGCGCCAGATCATCGCGGACGCCACCCGCAACGGCGGCTTCCCGCCGCTGATGCTCGACCCGATCGATTTCGCGCAGATGTTCCAGCAGCGCATCGCCGAGGACCAGGCCGCCAGCAAGGTCCAGGTGAGCTGAGGAGGCTCGCCACCCATCGTATCGAGAGCCCGGCTTCGCGCCGGGCTTTTTCTTGAGACGTCTGGATTAGCGACGACATTCGTTAGGTCGTCATTCTGGGCCGAGCAAGGAGCGGAGCGACGTTAGAACATATGCCGTGACGCTAAGGCGCTGCTGCGATTACAGAATTCTGCACCGTTGCGCTCCGCGGCAAGGGTCACGGCATGGATACTCGGGTCAAGCCCGGGTATGATGAAGGGATGGCGGTTCGGCCAATCGCGTCGGTTGGCGCCGGAGCGCCCCGCTCACCCTGCGGCCACCACCTTCAGCCACAACGCCTTTTCGCCGAGCGTGCCGACCAGCCCGGCATGCGCCGCCCGATCCGCCTCGGTGAGGCGCGGCGGCAGCGCGATCGGCCTTGCGCCGATCGAAATGTCGATATCGGCGACTTCGCCGCTGCCGTTCACCTGCACGGCCACGGTTTCCAGGACCAGTGCCGCCTGCTTGCCGCCGATGAGCTCGATATAGACCTCGGCCAGCAATTCGGAGTCGAGAAGCGCCCCGTGCTTGGTGCGGCGGGTGTTGTCGATGCCGTAGCGGCGGCAAAGCGCGTCCAGCGAGTTCGGACCCATCGGATGCTTGCGGCGCGCGATCGCCAGCGTGTCGACGATGCGGCCGGGATCGATGGCCGGATGACCGAGCCGGCTGTATTCGAGGTTCAGGAAGCCAAGGTCGAAAGTGGCGTTGTGGGCGATCAGCTTGGCGCCGTCGGTGAAGGCCAGCCATTCCTCGGCGATTTCGGCGAAGGTCGGCTTGCCGGCCAGATCCGCCGCGCTGATGCCATGCACGGCCTGCGCCTCGGCGTGAATGGCGCGGCCTTGCGGATTGATGAACTTGTGGAAGGTGCGGCCGGTCGGGAAACGGTTGACCAGCTCGACGCCGCCGAGCTCGATGATGCGGTCGTCGCGCAAATCGAGGCCGGTGGTTTCGGTATCGAAGATGATCTCACGCATTCGAATCAATCCGCTCTAAAGAGCAGAATCACAAACCGGAACAAAATGGCAATGGGGACTGCTGACAGCGGCCGTCAGGAAGCGTTTTTGCCGGACTTATCCCCGGTCAATTCGCTGACGATGGCTGCCACCGCCGCACGTGCGGCATCAAAACCCTGGCCGGTGTCGACGATGAAATCCGCCTGACGGCGTTTCTCGGCGTCAGGCACCTGCTTGGCGAGGATGGAAGCGAATTTATCTTCGCTCATCCCGGGCCTGGCGAGCACGCGGGCGCGCTGGATCTCGGCCGGCGCGGTGACGACCACGACCTTGTCGACGCGATTGCGGCCGCCGGTCTCGAACAGCAGCGGAATGTCGAGCACCGCAATCGGCGCCCCGGCCGCACGATGCCGAGCCAAAAATGCATCGGCGTCGGCCCGTACCAGCGGATGGATGATCGCCTCCAGCTTTTTCAGCGCGGCGGGATCGCCCAGCACTGTCTCGGCCAGCCTTGCGCGATCGACCACGCCCGCTTTTGTCGTGCCGGGAAAGGCTCGTTCGACCAGGGGTGCTGCCTTGCCGGCATAGAGGCGATGCACGGTCTCGTCGGAATCATGCACCGGAACGCCGGCCTCGGCGAACATCTTTGCCGTGGTCGACTTGCCCATCCCGATCGATCCGGTGAGGCCGAGCACGATCATGTCAATGCGCTTCGATGTCGGCGACGATCATGCGCCGCAATTGCGGCGTCACCTGCGGCCGCTTGCCGAACCAGCGCTCGAAGCCGGGCACGGCCTGGTGCAGCAGCATGCCGAGGCCATCGACCGTCTTCAGGCCGCGCGCCCTGGCGGCAGCAAGCAGCGGCGTCTCCAGCGGTACATAGACGATGTCGGTGACGATGGCATGGCCGGGCAGACCGGCCGGATCGGCGGCGAGGGTCTCGTTGCCATGCATGCCGAGCGCGGTGGTGTTGATGAGCAGGCCGGCGTCGGAAAGCAATTCGCCGACCGCGCCGGCGCCATGCGCCGAAACCCCGGCGCCGAACCGGTCGGCGAGTTCCTCAGCCCTTGCCAGCGTACGGTTGACGATGCGGATGTCGTTGAGACCTCGGTCCTTCAGGGCGTAGATGACGGCGCGGGAGGCACCGCCCGCGCCCAGCACCACGGCCGGACCATTCGCCGCCCAGCCGGGGGCGTGTTCATCGAGATTGCCGGCAAAGCCGAGAGCGTCGGTATTGCCGCCCCACAGCACGCCGTCTTCCAGCCACAGCGTGTTGACCGCGCCGATGGCTTCGGCGGCCTCGTCGCGGCGTTCGACCAAGGCGTAGGCTGCTTCCTTGTGCGGGATGGTGACATTGCCGCCGCAATAGCCATTCTCGTCCAGCGATTTCAGGAATGCTGCGAAATCCTCCGGCCGAACGTCGATAGCCTGGTAGCTGCCGTCGATGCCGTATTCCTCCAGCCAGTGGCGGTGGATCTTGGGCGAGCGCGAATGCGCGATCGGGTGGCCGGTGACGAAGGCCCGCTTCTCAACCATCGATCGCTCCCAATGCGCGCAGCTCCTTCAGCACCGGCAACAGCGGCAGGCCGACGATGGTGAAATAGTCGCCCTCGATCCTTTCGAAGAGCTGGATGCCCTCGGCCTCGATCTGGTAGGCGCCGACACTCGCCAGCGCCTTGGCGCCGACGCGCGCCAGGTGGCGGCCGATGAAGGCGGGATCGAGCTTGCGCATGGTGAGGCTGGCGATGCCGACATGGCGCCACAGCACTTCGCCATCGCGGCAGAGCACGGCGGCGCTGTTCAGCTGATGGGTCTTGCCCGACAAGGCCAGGAGATGCCTCCGCGCCCCTTCCATATCGGCCGGCTTGTGGAAGATTTCGTCGCCAAGCGACAGCGTCTGGTCGCAACCGAGCACCAGCGCGCCCGGCCGGCGCTCGCTGACCTCGGTCGCCTTGGCTTCGGCAAGGATCGAAGCGACATCCTCGGGAGACACGCCGCTGTCCTGCAAGGGCGCCTCGAGCGCGCGCTCGTCGACGTCTGCCGGCACCGCCTCGATGTCGAGCCCGGCATTGATAAGCATTGCCTTGCGGAACGGGCTGCCCGAAGCGAGGACGATTTTGCCGGCCATACTGGTTCACCAACGGTTGCGATCCGTCCAGCGCCCGTCACCCGTCTCGGCGCTATGCGCCGAGCCACCTTCTCTCAGGACGGAATGCTCACTTATATCGCCTGCCCTAGCGCGTCTTGCCCCGCAGGGCAACGATCGCCGCCGCGGTTTCCTCGATCGAGCGCCGGCTGACGTCGATCATCGGCCAGCCATGCCTGGTGCAGAGCTGACGCGCGTAGGCGAGCTCCTCGGCGATGGCGGCGCGGTCGACATAGTCGGTCGGCACGTAGTTGTTGCTGTTGCCGAGGATGCGGTTCTGGCGAACATGCGAGATGCGCTCGGCCGTGGCGACGAGGCCGACGATCAGCGGCGTCCTGGCGTTGATCAGGCTTTCCGGCAGCGGCACGCCGAGCACGATCGGAATGTTGGCGGTCTTGATTCCGCGATTGGCGAGATAGATGCTCGTCGGCGTCTTGGAGGTGCGCGAGATGCCGATCAGCACGACATCGGCATCGTCCATGTTGGCCGGCAACTGGCCGTCGTCATGCTCCATGGTGAAGTTCAGCGCATCGATGCGGCGGAAATATTCGGCGTCGAGCACATGCTGGGCGCCGACGCGCCGACCGGCCGGCGTGCCGAGATAGGACTGGAAGACGCTGAGCACGGGCTCCAGCACCGAAACGCAAGGCAGGCCCATGGCGGCGCAGCGCTCGTCGATGCTGCGCGCGAGCTTCTGGTCGACCACGGTGTAGAGAATGATGCCGGGCTCCTCCTCGATATCCTCGAACACCTTGGCGACCTGCTTTTCCGTGCGGATCAGCGGATAAATATGCTCGATGGCGCGTGCGTCCTTATATTGGGCGGAGGCGGCGCGGCCTGCCGCCAGCAGCGTCTCGCCGGTGGCGTCGGAAATCAGATGCAGATGGAAGAAGCTCTGGGGTTTGTTCACAAGAGTTGGTTCCAGACTGTGGGCAGATGTGGACAAGGTTGGACAGAAAGGTCGTGACGTCGAAGGCGACTGTATCAGATGCCACCTTGTCCACAATTCGCCCCGCTGTAGGCTTTGTCGGCGCGCTGGGGACAAAACCGGGGATCAACTTTTCTTGGCCGATATCATCCACAGCTCGAGGTCCGCAGCAGAAGAGCCAAGGCGCTGACTCGAAAGCCTGAATCCAGTTCGTCCCCAGATCGCTCCAAATTGAGAAAGCGGCTGCGCGACAATATGCTGACTGGCCTTTTCGAGCGGCAGGCGGGACAGGTCGCAACCACCACAACCAACAGACTCTTAGAATCAGAAGACTCTTTTAAAATAGATATTTGATTTAAGAGACCTGGAGAGGGCGAGCACTGGATGGCTGGGAAACGGATCGTGCTGGACGTCCTCAAGGGCGAGACGGTTTCACCGCCGCCGCTCTGGATGATGCGTCAGGCAGGGCGTTATCTGCCGGAGTATCGCGAGACCCGGAAGCGGGCCGGTTCTTTCCTCGATCTCTGCTATGATCCGGATCTTGCCGTCGAGGTGACGCTGCAGCCGATCGAGCGCTTCGGCTTCGATGCTTCGATCCTGTTCTCCGATATCCTGGTTGTGCCCGATGCGCTGGGACGAGATGTCCGCTTCGAAGAGGGATACGGGCCGATCCTCAAGCCGATTGCGGCAGCCGAAATCGAGGGCCTGGACGGCGAAACGTTTCACGTGAATCTCGAACCGGTCTACGAAACCGTCCGCCGTCTGCGTGAGAAGCTTCCGGTGGAAACGACCTTGATCGGCTTCTGCGGCGCGCCGTGGACGGTGGCGACCTATATGATTGCCGGCCACGGCACGCCGGATCAGGGACCGGCCAGGCTTTTTGCCTATCGCGAGCCGGAGGCCCTTGCGCGGCTCCTGAAGATACTGGCCGATCATTCGGCCGCCTATCTCATCCGCCAGATCGAGGCCGGCGCCGATGTGGTGCAGATTTTCGACTCCTGGTCGGGTGTTCTCGATGAAGCGTCCTTTGAGGCGTTTTGCATCGAGCCCGTTGCGGAGATTGTCCGGCAAGTGAAGGCCGCGCGTCCGGATGTTCCGGTGATCGGGTTCCCCAAGGGCGCCGGCGAGCGCTATCGCGATTACAGGAAGAAGACCGGGATCACCGGTCTCGGGATCGACTGGACCGTGCCGCTGTCGATGGCGCAGGAATTGCAACGCGAAGGCGCGGTGCAGGGCAATCTCGATCCGCTTCGCCTGGTTGCCGGCGGCAGGGCGCTGGCCGACGGCGTCGATGCCATCCTTAGCACGCTGGGCAACGGGCCGCTGATCTTCAATCTCGGCCACGGCATCACGCCGGAAACGCCGGTGGCGCATGTCGAGGCTATGGTGAAAATGGTGCGGAGCCATCGATGACCGAGACGACCAACGAGAACAGCGCCGGCCAGGCGATGAAGCGCATGTTGATCGGCATCGTCCTGCTGGTCGTCCTGACCGCCCTGCTCTTCCTTGTGGCCCCGGACAGCTTCTATCCCTGGGCGAAGGCAATCCATGTGATTGCCGTCATCGCCTGGATGGCCGGGATGCTCTATCTGCCCCGGCTCTTCGTCTATCATGTCGACGCCGAGAAAGGCTCCGTGCAGTCCGAGACCTTCAAGGTGATGGAGCGCCGGCTGCTGCGCGCCATCATCAACCCGGCGATGACCGTGACCTGGGTGTTCGGGCTTTGGCTCGCCTGGAAGGGCTTCGGTTTCCAGGGCGGCTGGCTGCACGCCAAGATCCTCGCCGTGCTGCTGCTTTCGGGTCTGCATGGCTATCTCGCCGGCGCGGTGAGAAAATTTGCCGAGGACAAGAACGAAAAGCCGGCGAGGCACTGGCGGATCGTCAATGAACTCCCCACATTGCTGATGATCGTCATCGTCATCCTGGTCATCGTGAAGCCGTTCTGAGGCTTCCCCACACCCGGCAAAAGGCGGCTTGCTCTTTCAGGCGACCGACGATAAAAGACGGGTCTTCCTTCCCGTCATGCGCCGCCCCTTTCTCGCTTTCGGCCGCGCCCGGCATTTGTCGCATCCAGCCGATTTTTTCTCCCCAAAGCCTACCCAGAGTCCATCTAATGCAAGAAATGAAACTCGCAGAGTTCAAGAATAAGAAGCCGCCGGAGCTGATCGCTTACGCCGAATCGCTCGAGGTGGAGAACGCCAGCGTCATGCGCAAGCAGGAGCTGATGTTCGCGATCCTGAAGAAGCTCGCCATCCAGGATGTCGAGATCATCGGCGAAGGCGTGGTCGAGGTACTGCAGGACGGTTTCGGCTTCCTGCGCTCGGCCAACGCCAATTACCTGCCAGGTCCCGACGATATCTATATTTCACCGTCGCAGATCAGGCGCTTTTCGCTGAAGACCGGCGACACGGTCGAAGGGCCGATCCGCAGCCCGAAGGAAGGCGAGCGTTATTTCGCGCTGCTCAAGGTCAACACCATCAATTTCGATGATCCGGAGAAGATCCGGCACAAGATCCACTTCGACAATCTGACGCCGCTCTACCCGACCTCGCGGCTGAAGATGGAGGTCGACAATCCCCCGACCAAGGACATCTCGCCGCGTGTGATCGACCTGGTGGCGCCGATCGGCAAGGGCCAGCGCGCGCTGATCAACGCTCAGCCGCGCACCGGTAAGACGGTGCTGTTGCAGAACATCGCGCACTCGATCACCGCGAACCATCCGGAATGCTACCTGATCGTTCTTCTGATCGACGAGCGTCCGGAGGAAGTCACCGACATGCAGCGCTCGGTCAAGGGCGAAGTCATTTCCTCGACCTTCGACGAACCGGCAGCGCGCCATGTGCAGGTCGCCGAAATGGTGATCGAGAAGGCCAAGCGCCTGGTCGAGCATGGGCGCGATGTCGTCATCCTGCTCGATTCGATCACCCGCCTCGGACGCGCCTACAACACCGTGGTGCCGTCATCCGGCAAGGTGTTGACCGGCGGTGTCGACGCCAACGCGCTGCAGCGTCCGAAGCGCTTCTTCGGCGCCGCCCGCAACATTGAGGAAGGCGGGTCGCTGACCATCATCGCCACCGCGCTGATCGACACCGGCAGCCGCATGGACGAAGTCATTTTCGAAGAGTTCAAGGGCACCGGTAACTGTGAAATTCAGCTCGACCGCAAGGTGGCCGACAAACGCATCTACCCGGCGATCGACATCCTCAAGTCCGGGACCCGCAAGGAGGACCTTCTGGTGCCGCGTTCGGATCTGCAGAAGATCTTCGTGCTGCGCCGGATCCTTGCGCCGATGGGAACGACCGATGCGATCGAATTCCTCATCGACAAGCTCAAGCAGACCAAGACCAACGCGGATTTCTTCGATTCGATGAATACCTGATCGGGCGCCGAGGGACCGGTCCTTTCTTCGGCATACAAGGCGGAGCAAGGAGCGAGGCGACGCTGCGCAGAACCCTAAGTCCATGCCGTTGTTTTTTGAGCTTTGCGGCGGTGCAGAATTCCGCACCGCCGCATTCGTCGGAAGCGCCGCGACATAGATCCTGGGTGCCGCAACAGCTTCTCCAGCTCGCCCGCATCCGTAACCGCCGGCAGGCATGTCTGTCCGCTGCAGAACCAGGCTCCCGGCTTATCCGTCGGCGGCAGCACGCCGCCCGGCAAAAGCGGTTGATTCGCTTCCGTACCGATGGGCAGTACGACATCGACCCGGCGTGGATCGGAACTCCGATTCGCCACCGGAACAAGGCTTGAGGAATCAAGCTTGTCTATGATGACGAGCTTCAGCGGTTCGAGCGCCAGCGCGCACGCGTTGATGATGCCGGCCTGGCCGTAGGCTTGCTGCGCGGCGCGACCCATGGCGTGTTCGGCTGTCGTCCATGCCTTTGCCCAAAGATCGTGATCGCCGGTAAGGGACGAGAGCCGGACCAGCGCCTCGACGATCTGGCCGGTGGCGGAGGGGATTGCCTCATCGACATCGCCGCGGATACGGATCGGCACATCGACGCTGTCGGACGCCGTCAGATAATAGCCGGTCTTTTCAGGATCCTGATGCCAGCGGTCGAGCCGATCGATGAACTGCCGGGCATGGTCCATATAGGCAGAACTGCCGGTTGCCTCGAACAGCGCGATCGCCGCGTTGGTCATGGCGGCATAGTCGCTCGACAGCGCCGGGAAAAGCTTCTTGTCGCCGAGCATCGAATGCGGCAGGCGGCCGTCCTTGCTGGCTTCGATGATGTGGGCGAAGGCCTTGACGGCGGCGTCCACCCAGTCGGCTCGCCCGAAGGAGCGGCCCGCTTCCGCGAGGGCCGCAATCATCAATCCGTTCCAATCGGTAAGCGCCTTGGCGTCGCGGCCGGGCCTGACGCGATTTTCTCTGGCAGCTAGCAATTTCGCCTTCAGCGCTGCGAGCTGAGCGTCATCGCTGATCCCCTGGCGCTGCTGTGCCTCGCTGTGGCGGATGATGGGCTTGCCTTCCCAGCCATGCGGAGCGGCGAGCTCGAAATATTGGAAGAAGCGAGCGGAATCAGCACCGAGTGCGGCTTCAACCTCTTCCCCGCTCCAGGTGTAGAACAACCCCTCCGCGCCTTCGCTATCGGCATCGAGGCTGGCGGCGAAGGCGCCGCCCTCGACGCGCATTTCCCGCAGCAGCCAGGCCACGGTTTCCTCGATTCGCTTCCGAAACAACTCATTGCCTGTTGCCGCGAAGGCCCAATTGCACATGCGGATGAGCTGGGCGTTGTCGTAAAGCATCTTCTCGAAATGCGGGACCAGCCATTCGGCATCGGTCGAGTAACGGCTGAGACCGCCGCCGACATGGTCGTAGATGCCGCCGGCGAGCATTTTTTCCAGGCTGATGAGCACGGCGTCGCGATGGGCGGTCTGGCCGTCGCGCAGCCAGGACAGCCACAGACTGTGCATGAAGGGCGCGTTGGGGAATTTCGGCGCGCCGCGCAAGCCGCCGAGATCGGGGTCGATCATGCCCTCGATGCGGCCGGCAAGATCGGCAAGCGTGCCGCGGTCGAGCACCGCCTTTCCCTTCGCGCCGGCCAGCCGCTGCTCGACATGGGTCGTCAGCGCGTCGGCGCTTTGGCCAAGGCTCTCCTGCTTCTCGCGCCAGGCCTTGTCGACCGCCTCCAGCACCTGGACAAAGCCCGGCCGTCCATAGCGCGCCTCGCGCGGAAAATAGGTGCCACCCCAGAAAGGCTTGCCATCGGGCGTGAGGAACATGGTCAGCGGCCAGCCGCCCTGCTCGCCCATGGCATGGAGTGCCGCCATGTAGATCTGGTCGATATCCGGGCGCTCCTCGCGATCGACCTTGATATTGACGAAGAGGCGGTTCATGACGGCGGCGACGGCATCGTTCTCGAAGCTTTCATGGGCCATGACATGGCACCAGTGGCAGGCGGCATAGCCGATGGACAGCAGGATCGGCCGTCCGAGTTCCTTCGCCTCGGCAAGGGCGGCCGGAGACCAGCCCCGCCAATGCACGGGATTGTCGCTGTGCTGCTGCAGATAGGGGCTGGCCTCTTCGGCAAGCAGGTTTCGCGCGGGCAAGGTCACAATGAGCGGCTCGGCTTGGTTGATGAGCAGGCAATTCCGGGAAAGCTACGGCTGACGTCCGGAACGGCGCCTGAAAGAAGATACCTAGGGTGGTTCGGCAGGTCGGGCAAATGGCAACTTCGAAGGAATCTATCGTAGCGCTGTCGAGCGGTCGCCTGCCCGCCGGCATCGCCGTAATTCGCATCTCCGGCCCCAAGACTCGATTCGTACTCGAAACGATTGTCGGTGGCGGTATTAAGGATCGCTTTACCACGTTGCGCAAGCTGATGGCAGCGGACGGTTCGGTCATCGATCACGGGCTTGTCGTGTTCTTTCCCGGACCTAGCAGCTTCACCGGCGAGGACGTTGGCGAGTTCCATGTACACGGCAGCCGCGCCGTTGCGGCAAAAATGCTGGAAACGCTCACCGGCTTTGCCGGCGTCAGACATGCCGAGCCTGGCGAATTCACGCGGCGCGCCTTTCTCAACGGCAAGCTCGATCTGGTCGAGACCGAGGCGCTGGCGGACCTCGTCAATGCCGAGACGGAGGCGCAGCGACGCTTTGCCGTGCGTAACGCCGAGGGCGCGCAGAGCGAGCTCTATTCGGGGTGGCGCCGGCGGTTGATCCATGCTCGAGCAATGATCGAGGCGGAAATCGACTTCGCTGAGGAGGAGGATGTGCCGGGTTCGGTCTCGAAGGCGGTCTGGACCGATGTGGCGGCGATGGCCGACGAGATCGAACGCCACATTCAGGGGTTCAAGGCGGCCGAGATCATTCGCGATGGCTTCGAGGTCGTCATCCTCGGCGCGCCGAATGCCGGCAAGTCCAGTCTGTTCAACGCCCTGGCCCAACGCGAGGCGGCAATCGTCACCGACGAGCCGGGCACCACGCGCGACCTGCTGGAGGTGGTGCTGGACCTCCACGGGATGAGAGTTCGGGTCGTCGATACGGCAGGCCTGCGCGAGGCCGCCGGCAAGGTGGAGACGATCGGCATCGAACGAGCGCGTGCCAAGGCCGGTGGCGCCGACCTGGTTTTGCTGCTGGAGGATATGGTCGATCCACAGCCCGTCGGCGCGGTTCCGACAGGTGTTCCGCTCCTGAGCATCGGGACCAAAACCGATCTCATGGGAGCGCGCGGAGGGGCCTATGATTTGGCCATCTCTTCCAAGGAAGGTACCGGAATTTCGGAACTGCTGGACGAGATTGCGGGTCGCGCCGCAGCCGCAGTCGGAGAGGCCGGTGATATCCTGCCGTCGAGGCTCCGCCATGTCGAGCTGCTGAGGGAGGCGAAGGATTTTCTTTTGGCGGCGCTGTCGGGGCAAAGCCTGGAGCTGCGCGCGGAAGAGTTGCGGGTGGCCACGGATCGGCTCGGGCGAATTATCGGCGCTGTCGATGTCGAGGATATGCTCGACGTCATCTTTTCACAGTTCTGCATTGGCAAGTGATTCACGTGAAACGCGGGCGACTATGCGCGCCGGATGATTCACGTGAAACAACGGCAGGATGCGGCGGATGGTGTTTCACGTGAAACGAGTCCGGGCTCCAGGGATACGTGGCCTGTTCGATCCAGCGCCAAACAGCGCTCCCCTCATTGCCTGCCCCGTAGAAGGCGAGGATGGCTGGCCACTAAAGCAACAGCGCTGATTCGCAGCGCTTGAGAGTGAAAATCGTCCGTGGGAGAAGCGCCTCTCTTCTATGCGGGACGAGGTTGGACAGGCAGACCACTGGCACGCAGCCCCATCCCCGGCGATCACCTCCGCAATGGACTGCATCCTTGACAGCGGAGGCTGGCGGGGACATGTGTCAAAGCATCTCTGAAACGGATTCTTGCAATGACCAATCACTATGACGTGGTGGTGGTGGGCGGCGGCCATGCCGGATGCGAAGCGGCGAGCGCGGCAGCGCGCGCCGGCGCCAGGACGACGCTGGTGACGCTGCGCTTCGAGACGATCGGCGTCATGTCCTGCAATCCGGCCATCGGCGGACTCGGCAAGGGTCATCTCGTGCGCGAGATCGACGCCATGGACGGGTTGATGGGCCGCATCGCGGATGCCGCCGGCATCCAATTCCGCCTGCTCAACCGCCGCAAGGGCCCGGCGGTGCGTGGGCCGCGGACCCAGGCCGACCGCAAGCTCTATCGCCTTGCCATGCAGGCGGCGCTCCGCGAGCAGGCCAATCTCGACGTGGTGGAAGGCGAAGTCCTGGACCTCGAGATCGAGGACGGTCGGGTTGCGGCCGTGCTGGTCTCCGGTGACAGGCGGTTCGCCTGCGGTTCCGTAGTGCTGACGACCGGCACATTCCTGCGCGGGCTGATCCATATCGGCGAGAAGAAAATCGTCGCCGGCCGGATGAACGAGCAGGCGAGTCATGGGCTTTCGGCGACGATGACGCGGGCCGGTTTCAAGCTCGGGCGGCTGAAGACCGGGACGCCCCCTCGCCTCGACGGCCGCACCATCGATTGGGACTCGCTGGAAAGCCAGGCCGCAGACGATCAGCCGGTGCCGTTCTCGCTGATGACAGACCGCATCGCGAACCCGCAGATCAACTGCGGTATCACACGCACTACGCAAGCGACACATGAGTTGATTCGCCTCAATTTGAAGCGTTCGGCGATGTATTCCGGCTCGATCGAAGGCGTTGGGCCGCGCTACTGTCCCTCGATCGAGGACAAGATCGTCAAGTTCGGCGACCGCGAGGGTCACCAGATCTTCCTAGAGCCGGAGGGCCTCGACGACGACACCGTCTATCCGAACGGCATCTCGACCTCGCTGCCGGAAGAGGTGCAGCTCGACATGTTGAAGACGATCCCCGGCCTGGAACGGGCGACGATGCTGCAGCCGGGATACGCCATCGAATATGACCATGTCGACCCGCGCGAGCTCAAGCCGACGCTGGAGACGAAACGCGTCGCCGGGCTTTTTTTGGCGGGGCAGGTCAACGGCACCACCGGCTACGAGGAAGCCGGCGCGCAGGGCCTGCTTGCCGGCATCAACGCCGCGCGCAGGGCATCGTCAAGCGAGTCAGTCGTGCTCAGCCGCACCGAAGCCTATGTCGGCGTGATGATCGACGACCTCACCAGCCGCGGCATCGCCGAACCCTATCGCATGTTCACTTCGCGGGCGGAGTTCCGGCTTTCGCTGCGCGCCGACAATGCCGACGAGCGGCTGACGCCGCTGGCCGACCGCTTGCGGATCGTCTCCTCCGAGCGGATGCAACGTTTCGGCGCGATCAGTGTGAAGCTCGACGCTGCCCGCTCGCTGGCAAAGTCGATCGCCTTCACGCCGAATGAAGCCGCGCGGCATGGACTGGAGATCAACCGGGACGGCGTTCGGCGTTCGGCCTACGACCTTCTCGCCTATCCCGGCGTCGACATGGCCTGGCTGACGCGGATCGAGCCACGGTTTGGCGAACTCGACCCCAACACGGCAGAGCGGCTTGAGACCGAGGCGAAATATTCCGTCTATCTCGAGCGCCAACAGGCTGACGTGGCGCAGATCAGGCACGAGGAATCGCGGCTCATTCCGGAGACCATCGACTTCGCGGACGTGCCAGGCCTTTCCAATGAGCTGAAGCAGAAGATGAAGGCACGCCGGCCGCGCTCGATTGCCGACGCGCAGCGCATGGAAGGGATGACGCCAGCGGCTCTGGCGATCATTGTCGCGCATGTTCGCAATGCCGAGCTGGCTGCACGAAGGTCGGTCGCGTGAGTGGCGATGCCTGGGCGGACCTGCAGAAGGCAGCGGGTCCGGTTTCACGTGAAACATTCGAGCGGCTGCAGGCCTTCGAGCGGCATTTTCAAAAATGGAACCGCAGCATCAATCTGGCGGCGCCATCGACGCTAGACGACGTCTGGCGCCGCCACATCCTGGACAGCGCCCAGCTTGCGCGAATCGCGCCGACCGCAATGCGCTGGGTCGACCTCGGCTCGGGCGGCGGCTTTCCCGGATTGGTACTCGGTTTTCTGCTTGCAGAGCGGCCGGGCGCCACGATCGATCTGGTTGAAAGCAACCGCAAGAAGGCGTCGTTCCTGCAATCGGTCGTCGGCCAATTCGGCCTACCGGCGCGCGTGCTGGCGCGACGCATCGATGACAGCTATCCACTTGTTTCTGCACCGGAAGTCGTTACCGCGCGGGCATTGACGGCGCTTCCGGACCTGCTCGATCTTGCCGCACCCTGGCTGACCAAGGGCGCGCGTTCGCTTTTTCACAAAGGCCGGGATTACCGGGCCGAAGTGGAAGAAAGCGCTCACCGCTGGACCTTCGATCTGGTAGAACATCCAAGCATGACAGACGCTCATGGCGTCATTCTGGAAATCACCGATCTGCACCCGGCGACCCCGCAATGAATCACTGGCATCGACCCATGAAAACTGGACCGCGTATCATCACCGTTGCCAACCAGAAGGGTGGCGTCGGCAAGACGACCACGGCGATCAATCTGGCGACGGCGCTGGCCGCGATCGGCGAGCGCGTGCTGATCGTCGACCTCGATCCGCAGGGCAATGCCAGTACCGGGCTCGGCATCGGACGCAAGGATCGCACCGTCTCGTCCTACGACGTGCTGATCGGCGAACTCGAGCTGGAGGCGGCCGCGGTGCCGACGGCGGTGCCGGGTTTGTCCATCGTGCCCTCAACCCTCGATCTGCTCGGCATCGAAATGGAGATCGCCTCGGCGCCAGACCGGGTGCTGCGCCTGCGCAATGCGCTGCGTGCGGCAGCCGCGCGCGCGGCGCCGTTCGGCTATGTGCTGATCGACTGCCCGCCGTCGCTCAATCTTTTGACTTTGAATTCAATGGCGGCGGCCGATTCCGTTCTGGTGCCGCTGCAATGCGAGTTCTTCGCGCTGGAAGGCCTTAGCCAATTGCTCGAAACGGTCGAGCAGGTGCGCGGCACGATCAATCCGGACCTCACCATCCAGGGCATCGTGCTCACCATGTTCGATGGCCGCAACAACCTCGCCAACCAGGTGGTGCAGGATGTGCGCGCGCATATGGGCGACAAGGTCTACGAGACGATCATCCCGCGCAACGTGCGCGTTTCCGAAGCGCCGTCCTACGGCAAGCCGGCAATCCTTTACGATCTCAAATGTTCCGGCAGCCAGGCCTATCTGCAGCTTGCCTCGGAAGTGATCCGCCGCGAGCGCAAGCTGCGCGCCGCCTGAATAGCGCAGGCCGAATTTCACTAATCAGTAGCCGATTCGACTCCGAAACGATCTGGACGGAATAATGAGCGAAGACCAATCGAGAAAAAGACTGGGCCGCGGCCTCGCGGCGCTGATCGGCGAGATCGATCGTCCCGTCGCGCCCGAAAAGCCGAGCGCGGTCGCGGCGGATGGCAAGGTGCCGATCGAGTTCGTCAGTCCGAACCCGAAGAACCCGCGCCGGCATTTCGGCGACGCCGAACTCACCGACCTCGCCCAGTCGATCCGAGAGCATGGCGTGGTGCAGCCGGTGGTGGCGCGGCCCTCGCCGTCGCAGCCCGGCCGCTACGACATCATCGCCGGCGAGCGGCGCTGGCGCGCCGCGCAGCGCGCAGGGCTGACCGAAATCCCGCTCATCGTGCGCGACGTCAACGACCGCACCGCGCTGGAGCTCGCAATCATCGAGAACGTGCAGCGCGCCGATCTCAATCCGGTCGAAGAAGCGCAGGGCTATCAGCAGCTGATCGACGAGCATGGCTACACGCAGGCCGATCTCGGCCAGGTGATCGGCAAGAGCCGCAGTCATGTCGCCAACACGCTGAGGCTCCTGAAGCTGCCTGACGTCATCCGCGACATGCTGGTCGACGGCGCGTTGTCGGCCGGCCATGCCCGCACGCTGGTCACAGCCGGCGATCCGGCGGGGCTCGCCAAGCGCATCGTCGAGGAGGGGCTTTCGGTGCGCCAGGCCGAGGCGTTGGCGCAAATGCCCGCGGGACCGACACCCGCCAAAGTAAGGTCCGCGCCGAGCGCGCCGGAAAAGGATCCCGACACGCTGGCCTTGGAAAAGCTGATGACCGACACGATCGGCATGATTGTCTCGATCGAGCATAAGGCCAAGGGCGGCACGCTGCGGGTCGACTACCGGTCGCTGGATCAACTCGATGAGTTGTGCCGGCGGCTGAAGGACGACCGATAAATTGCTGATTTACATGAAATTAGCCGACTAATAAAGTTCTCGATTAAGTTTAGATCTCGGCTGATATATTGGTGATAGGCACAACAAGGGGGCCGGCCGCTGCGCCGGCCTCTTCTTTTTTGCGGCGCCCGCGATAGCCGAAGGCGCCGGCCAATCGCCTCACAGGGGGAGGTTGGCTGATCGCCTACCTCTGCGCCAATCTCGCGCTTTCCACCGCGATGCCGAGCAGCGCCTGACGGGCCAGCGCCTCCGACAGGTCGGGCCGCTTGCGCGTCTGCAGCACAGCCGTCTGCAGCCGGTTCAGCGCGCGGCCGAGGGCTTCGCTGTTCCAGCGCTCGAGCGTCTTTTCCACCAGCTTGCGGCGCGAGAAGAAGACCGGCGGGCGCGCTCCCGCCACGACCGAGGCGGCATTGCGGCCGCCGGATTCCATCTGGCCGCGCATGACCTGGATCGCCTGCAATTGCCGCATCGCCGAGGACAGCACCAGGAAAGGATGGCCGCCGGACGCACAATGCCTGGTGAAGGCAATGTCGAAATCTCCGACCTTGCCGTCGAGCATCGCGTCGACCGCGCCGTCGAAGGAGGCGCCGGAGACATCGCCGGACAAGCCATTGACGTCGTCGAGGTCGATCTCCTTCTTGCCATGGGCGTAGAGCACCAGCTTGTCGATCTCGCCGCGCGAGGCCAGACGGTCGCCGCCGAGATTGCGGCGCAGCGCCTGGCGGGCGTCGAGCGTCATCGACATGCCGGCCTTGCGCAGCTCGTCGTCGATCACCGTGTCGAGATCGCGGGCCTCGTCGGCATAGCAGGGCAAGGCGATGGCGTTCCCGGCTGCCTCGACGATGGCCCGCAGGCCAGTGCCCTTCTTCAGGTCGCCCGCCTCGATGAGGATGAGAGCATCCGGCGCCGGCTCCGCCGTCAGCGCCTTGATGTCGTCGGCCAGCGCCTTCTGGCCGCTGGCGTTGCGGACCCAAAGCAGCCGCCGGTCGGAAAACATCGGCACGGTGCGCGCCTCGTCGAGCAGACGGCCTTCGTCGCGATCGACTTCCGCGCCATCCAGCTTGACCACTGAGAAAGGGTCGTCGAGCGGCAGCCCGGTCTTCAACGCGAAGGTCTTGGCCCGCTCGGCGACCAGGCCACGATCGGGGCCGTAAAGCAGGACGATGGCCATGGCCGGGTCCGGCCGCGCCAGCCACGAATCGACCTCGTATCCCTTCTTCTGTGCCATGCGGGGTGAGTTAGCATGAGGCGGAGACGGAGTGAACGGAGAAGCGGCCGGCCTCTCTTCATCCTCGGGCTTGACCCGAGGATCCATGCCGTGACTTTTGCCGGGGAGCGCCGGGGTGCAGAATATTCTCCAACCGCCGCAACGCGTCAACGTCGCGGCATGGATTCCAGGGTCTGCGCGCGTCGCTCCGCTCCTTGCTCCGCCCTGGAATGACGACCCTGAAGCAGAGTCTGTCACGCCCCTCTGCCCTGCCGAGCAACTCCCCACGAGGGTGGAGATTAGCTGCGTCGGCCGGCGCGCATGCCTTAATTGTCTTTTGTGGCGGCAAACGCTCCGCAAACTTCCGCCAAATTGCGCGACGCTTGCAAACATCGACAAGAAATTTCTGCGCCATATCTGCATCTTGTCGGCCATGTGCCGCATCGGCTCGACGAGGCTGATGACCGGGAGGACGGCCGCCATCTCGCCCGATGAAATGGCGGCGCGGATGTGCAAGTATCGCACCGGCAACATTGGAGGACGAAGGTCATGGCCGATGCTGGAATGTTGCGCTTTCATGTCCCCGAGCCCGAGGTTCGGCCGGGCGGCACGCCCGACTTCTCGAATGTGACCATTCCCAAAGCGGGGTCCGTGCCGCGGCCGGAGGTCGATGTCGATCCGCGCACCATCCGCGACATGGCCTTCTCCATCATCCGCGTACTTAACCGCGCCGGCGAAGCGGTCGGGCCATGGGCCGGGCTGCTCACCGACGAGGAGCTGCTCGAAGGCCTGCGCCATATGATGACGCTCAGGACCTTCGATGCGCGCATGCAGATGGCGCAGCGCCAAGGCAAGACCTCTTTCTACATGCAGCATCTGGGCGAAGAGGCGGTGAGCTGCGCCTTCCGCAAGGCACTCAAGCCTGGCGACATGAATTTCCCGACCTATCGGCAAGCCGGCCTGCTCATCGCCGACGGCTATCCGATGGTTGCGATGATGAACCAGATCTATTCCAACGAGGCCGATCCGCTGAAGGGCCGGCAGCTGCCGATCATGTACTCCTCGAAGGAGCACGGCTTCTTCTCGATCTCCGGCAATCTGGCGACGCAGTACATCCAGGCGGTCGGCTGGGCGATGGCCTCGGCGATCTCCAACGATTCCCGCATCGCCGCGGCCTGGATCGGCGACGGCTCGACCGCGGAGTCCGATTTCCATGCGGCGCTGGTCTTCGCCTCGACCTACAAGGCCCCGGTCGTGCTCAATGTCGTCAACAACCAGTGGGCCATCTCGACCTTCCAGGGCATTGCCCGCGGCGGCTCGGGCACTTTCGCCGCGCGCGGTCTCGGTTTCGGCATCCCGTCGCTGCGGGTCGACGGCAACGACTATCTCGCCGTCCATGCGGTAGCCAAATGGGCGATCGAGCGGGCGCGTCGCAATCTCGGGCCGACCCTGGTCGAATATGTCACCTATCGCGTCGGCGCGCATTCGAGCTCGGACGATCCGTCGGCCTACCGGCCGAAGGCGGAATCGGACGCCTGGCCGCTCGGCGACCCGATCATCCGGCTGAAGAACCATCTCATCCACAAGCAAGTCTGGACGGAACAGCGCCACATCCAGGCGGAAGCCGAGATCCTCGAAACCGTGATCGCGGCGCAGAAGGAAGCCGAAAGCCACGGCACGCTGCATGCCGGCGGCAAGCCGTCGACGCGCGACATGTTCGAGGGCGTCTATGCCGAAACACCGCCGCATCTCAGGCGTCAACGCCAGCAGGCGGGGGTCTGATCGATGCCCAGACGCACCATGATCGAGGCGATCCGCGACGCCATGGATGTCTCGATGGCGCGAGACGAGCGCGTCATCGTCTATGGCGAGGATGTCGGCTTCTTCGGCGGCGTGTTCCGCTGCACGCAGGGCCTGCAGGCCAAATACGGCAAGAACCGCTGCTTCGATGCGCCGATCAGCGAATCCGGCATTGTCGGCTCGGCCATCGGCATGGCCGCCTATGGGCTGCGGCCCTGCGTCGAGGTGCAGTTCGCCGACTATGTCTATCCGGCTTACGACCAGATCGTCTCGGAGGCGGCGCGGCTGCGCTATCGCTCCAACAACGATTTCACCTGCCCGATCGTCGTCAGGATGCCGACCGGCGGTGGCATCTTCGGCGGCCAGACGCACAGCCAGAGCCCGGAAGCGCTGTTCACGCATGTCTCCGGTCTCAAGACGGTGGTGCCGTCCAACCCGCATGACGCCAAGGGGCTATTGATCGCCGCGATTGAGGATCCGGACCCGGTGATCTTCCTGGAACCGAAGCGGCTCTACAACGGCCCCTTCGACGGCCATCACGACAACCCGGTGACGCCTTGGTCGAAGCACGAGCTCGGCGAGGTGGCGGATGGCCATTACACCATACCGCTCGGCAAGGCGGCGATCCGCCGGCAAGGCTCGGCGGTCACCGTGCTCGCCTACGGCACCATGGTCTATGTCGCGCAGGCCGCGGCCGCGGAAACCGGCATCGATGCCGAAATCATCGACCTGAGGACGCTCCTGCCGCTCGACCTCGACACGATCGTCACCTCGGTGAAGAAGACCGGGCGCTGCGTCGTCGTGCATGAGGCGACGCTGACCTCCGGCTTCGGCGCCGAGCTCGCGGCGCTGGTGCAGGAGAACTGCTTCTACCATCTGGAGGCGCCAGTGGCGCGGGTCGCCGGCTGGGACACGCCCTATCCGCATGCGCAGGAGTGGGAGTATTTCCCCGGCCCCGCGCGGGTCGGGCGCGCGCTCGTCGAGACCATGGAAGCCTGAGGGGGGCCGGACGATGGGCGAATATGTCATCAAGCTTCCCGATGTCGGCGAAGGCGTCGCCGAGGCCGAGCTTGTCGAATGGCATGTCAAGATCGGCGACCTGGTGCGCGAGGATGCGGTGCTGGCGGCCGTCATGACCGACAAGGCGACCGTCGAGATCCCCTCGCCGGTCGATGGCGAGATCCTCTGGCTCGGCGCCGAGATCGGCGACACGGTGGCGATCGGCTCGCCGATCGTGCGGCTTAAAATAGCCGGCGAAGGCAATGTGAAAGCAGGCAGCGGTGCCAAGGCCGCGCCGAAGGCAGAAGCGCCGGCCGAGCCCGTGGAGGCAAAGTCCCAACCGCTGTCGGACGCCTCGAAAGCGGCGCCGAAACCGGCACAGATCCCGGCCCAGCCTTCCGTCGCGGCACCGAAGGCTGGGCGCCCGGCGTCCGTCATCGGCGCGCCGCGCGCGGAAGGCGAAAAGCCGCTGGCTTCCCCTGCCGTCCGACTGCGCGCCAAGGAAGCCGGCATCGATCTGCGCCAGGTTGCGGGCAGCGGTCCGGCCGGGCGCATCAGCCATGAGGACATCGAGGCCTTCCTGGCGCGCGGCCCGCAGCTTGCCCGCGCGACCGGCCTTGCCCGCAAGGAGGGCATCGAGGACATCAAGGTCGTCGGGCTGCGGCGCAAGATCGCCGAGAAGATGGCGCTCGCCAAGTCGCACATTCCCCATATAACCTATGTCGAGGAGATCGACGTCACGGCGCTGGAAGAACTGCGCGCGGCGCTCAACAAAGAGAAGCGGCAAGACCGGCCGAAGCTGACGCTGCTGCCGTTCCTGATGCGGGCAATGGTCAAGGCGATCGCCGACCAGCCGAACCTCAACGCGCTGTTCGACGACGAGGCCGGCGTTATCCACCAACACGCGGGCATCCATGTCGGGATCGCCGCCCAGACGCCGACCGGGCTCGTCGTGCCGGTGGTCAAGCATGCCGAGGCCCGCGACCTCTGGGAAAGCGCCGCCGAGATCAACCGGCTTGCCGACGCGGCCAAGTCCGGCACGGCGACGCGCGATGAGCTTTCCGGCTCGACCATCACCATCACCTCGCTCGGGGCGATGGGCGGCGTGGCGACCACGCCGGTCATCAATTATCCGGAAGTGGCGATCGTCGGCGTCAACAAGATCATGGTTCGGCCGGTATGGGACGGCACGCAGTTCCTTCCGCGCAAGATGATGAACCTGTCGTCCAGCTTCGACCATCGCGTCATCGACGGCTGGGACGCCGCGGTTTTCGTGCAGCGAATCAAGGCGTTGCTTGAGACGCCGGCGCTGATCTTCGTGGAATAGTCGTATGGATACGGACGACGTTGCCCCCTCGT
Organism: Mesorhizobium sp. WSM4989; assembly: GCF_029625795.1. Classification (NCBI taxonomy): domain Bacteria; kingdom Pseudomonadati; phylum Pseudomonadota; class Alphaproteobacteria; order Hyphomicrobiales; family Phyllobacteriaceae; genus Mesorhizobium; species Mesorhizobium sp. WSM4989. Next base: position 2,368,277 of record NZ_JARTVN010000001.1, read on the forward strand.
CATCCTCGGGCTTGACCCGAGGATCCATGCCGCGACCTCGCCCGAAGGGCGCGGCGGACCAGAATTCTGGAGCGTTGCAACGCCTTCACGTCACGGCATGGATCCTGGGGTCTACGCGCGTCACTACGCTCCTTGCTCCGCCCCAGGATCACGAGATTCCACGGATATCGGCCAATCGCCACGGCCTGCGTTCGCCAGGCCCTAACCCTCTGCCAAAATCCCCGTGCTCAGCAACGAGAAGCCCATGAAAGAGATCTCCTGCAAGCTGCTCGTCATCGGCGCCGGTCCGGGCGGCTATGTCTGCGCCATCCGCGCCGGGCAGCTCGGCGTCGACACGGTGATCGTCGAGTTCGGCAAGCCGGGCGGCACCTGCCTCAATGTCGGCTGCATCCCGTCCAAGGCGCTGATCCATGCGGCGGAAGAGTTCGAGAAGATCGCGCACATCGCCGGCGGCAAGGGGCCGCTCGGCATCGCGGTCGCCCCGCCGACGCTCGACCTGACCAAGACGGTCGCATGGAAGGACGGCATCGTTAGCCGGCTGAACAGCGGCGTCGCTGGCCTGCTGAAGAAAGCCAAGGTCAAGACCGTGCAGGGCTGGGCGACGTTCCGCGACGGCAAGACCGTCGAGGTCGAGACCGAGACGGGAAGCCAGGTGATCCGCGCCGAGGCGGTGGTGATCGCCAGCGGCTCGGTGCCGGCCGAACTGCCGTTCCTGCCCTTCGGCGGCCCGGTCATCTCGTCGACCGAAGCGCTGGCGCTGAGCGAGGTGCCGGACAAGCTCGCCGTCGTCGGCGGCGGCTATATCGGGCTCGAGCTCGGCATGGCCTTCGCCAAGATGGGCGCCAAGGTCGCCGTGGTCGAAGCCCTGCCGCGCGTGCTTGCGCAATATGATGCCGAGCTGACGCGGCCGGTGCTGAAGCGGCTCGGCGAGCTCGGCATCGAGGTGATGCTTGGTGCCAAGGCCAAGGGGCTGTCGACCAAGGGCGATGCGCTGCTGGTCGAGACGGCAGATGGCAAGAACGCCAAGATCGCCGCCGACAAGGTCCTGGTCACGGTGGGGCGCAAGCCGCTCACCGAGGGCTGGGGGCTGGAGCAGATCGACCTCGACATGGTCGGAAGATTCATCCGCATCGACGACCAGTGCCGCACCTCGATGCGGGGCATCTACGCTATCGGCGATGTCACCGGAGAGCCGATGCTGGCGCACCGGGCGATGGCGCAGGGCGAGATGGTGGCCGAGATCGTCGCCGGCCACAAGCGAGGCTGGGACAAGCGCGCGATCCCGGCGATCTGCTTCACCGATCCCGAGCTGGTCACCGCCGGCCTGTCGCCGGACGAGGCGAAGGCGCTCGCCGGCGAGATCAAGATCGGACATTTTCCGTTCGCCGCCAACGGCCGCGCCATGACCAGGCAAGGCGAGGACGGGTTCGTGCGCATCGTCGCCCGCGCGGACAACCATCTGGTGCTGGGCATCCAGGCGGTCGGGCAGGGCGTTTCGGAACTGGCCGCGGCCTTTGGCCTGGCGCTCGAAATGGGCGCGCGGCTGGAGGATATAGCAGGCACCATTCATGCGCATCCGACCCAGGGCGAGGGCTTCCAGGAAGCGGCGCTGAAGGCGCTCGGGCACGCGCTGCATGTTTAGAGGGAGCGGGATCTCCCCCCTTGAGGCAGGGGAATCGCAGATAAGTTGATTGGCTATTGCCAAGCCGCAAAAGAAGGATTCTTGAGAGGCTTTCTCGTAGCAGAGGAGGCCCGAGTGCGGCTTGTTTTGTCGATCCTGCAAGCAGTTCGCGATCCGCGCGACATCAACGCGCGGCATGATCTTGCTGAACTTCTGTTTCTGGCGCTGGCGACGCTGTGCGGGGCCAAAAGCTGTGTGGATATTGCGGAGTTCGCAGAGGGGCGCGAGGAGGAGCTGAAAGAGTTCATCGAGCTGAAGCATGGGTGTCCGAGCCACGACACCTTCAGCCGGGTGTTTCGGCTTCTTGATCCGCAGGAGTTGTCGGATGCGCTAAGCGCCTTCATGGCGGCATTGCGGCGTGAGCTTGGGCTCGGCCCACCGCGTGGCGTGGTGGCCGTCGACGGCAAGGCGCTGAGGCGCGGTTATGAGAAGGGCCGCGCCTTCATGCCGCCGCTGATGGTCAGTGCCTGGGATGCCGAGACGCGGCTGGCGATTGCGGCAACGCGGGCGCCGGCCTCCGACGAGGTTGCAGCGACGCTGGCGCTGCTGAAGAGAGCACCGAAGTGCGCCGCGCCAGCGTGCTGCCGCTTGCCAGGCTCAAGGACGCGCCCGCCTTCCCCGGCCTCAAGGCCATTGGCCGCATCGAGGCCCTGCGCACCACTGCCGACGGCAAGACGACCACATCGGTCCGCTATATCGCCCTCTCCAAGGTGCTGACGCCCAACAAATTGGCTGAGACGGTTCGTGCCCACTGGACGATCGAGAACCAGTTGCACTGGAGCCTTGATGTTGTCTTCCACGAGGATGACGCCCGCACCCGAAAGGACAACGCGCCACAAAACCTGGCCGTCATCCGCAGGCTCGCCCAAAACATCTCGGCTGCCCATCCGCTCGACAAACCAATCGCCAGCAAGATGCGCAGGGCCAACTGGAGCAAAGACTTCTTCTATGAACTCTTTACTCATATGCGATAGCCCTGCCCTTGAGGGGGAGATGGCCGGCAGGCCAGAGGGGGTCGCCGCGCGTGAAGCGCCGACTTCCGTCTTTGGCTTTCACATGCGCTGCACTGGTTGAGAGGACCCCCCTCTGTCGCCTTTGGCGACATCTCCCCCTCAAGGGGGGAGATCACAAAGCTCAGCCCGCCAGGCGGCTCGCCGTCTCGTGCTGGGCGTAGGCGCGGCCGAAGCGGTTGGCCAGAAATGCGTCGAGCGCGATGTCTTCCTGCCGGACGAAACCTTTCGCCGGCAGCGTGCCGTCGGCCAGCATGTCGAGCACGGCGCAGATGCCGGAGGCGGTGGTGATCTGGATGGCGCTGCGCACGACGTTGCCGACGCGGTGCGAATAGATCTTGTTGGCGTAGGTCTCCTGCAGCAGGCGGCCGTTGCGGCGGCCCGAGACGGTGACGAAGACGATGACGACATCCTGCAGCGTCGCCGGTAGGGCGCTCTCGAAAATGTCCTTCAGCACGTCGCGGCGGTGGCGCAGCCCGAGGTCGTTGAGCAGCGCCTTCATGATGGCGGCATGACCGGGATAGCGGATGGTGCGGTAGTTCAGCGTCCGCACCTTGCCTTTCAGCGTCTCGGCCAGAGTGCCGAGTCCGCCGGAGGTGTTGAAGGCCTCGTAGGTGACGCCGTCGAGCGAGAATTCCTCGCGCTCCTCCAGCGGGGGCACCTCGACCAGCTCGCCCTCGACGATCGCCTCGCAAGGCTCGCAATATTCGTTGATGACGCCGTCGGTGCTCCAGGTGAGGTTGTAGTTCAAAGCGTTCGACGGATATTGCGGCAGCGCGCCGACGCGCATGCGCACGCTTTCCAGCGTGTCGAAGCGGCTGGCCAGATCGTTGGCGACGATCGAAATGAAGCCCGGCGCCAGGCCGCATTGCGGGATGAAGGCGCTCTTGCCCTCGCGCGCCAGCTCCTTGACCCGACGGGTGCTGGCGACGTCCTCGGTGAGGTCGAGATAATGCACGCCCGCCTTCGCCGCAGCCTCGGCGATGCGGGTGGTGAGGTGGAAGGGCGCGGCGCTCAGCACGGCGAATTTGCCGGCAAGCGCTGCCTCAAGCGCGCCGGGCACGGCGATGTCGAGCTCCTTGCTCTCGACGCCGGCCGGCAATTCGGCTGCGGCGAGCTGGGCCGCCGAGCGGTCGACCACCGTGACGCGGTAGTCTCCCGTGGTGGTAAGCATTTCAGCGATGGTCGAGCCGATCTTGCCGGCGCCGACGACAACAATGTTTTTCATGACGATACCCCTGCCAGTTCGAATTGGCAGGAATCATCGCAGCTTGCCTGTCGAAAGGAAGCTCGGAATCTGGCAAAGTGAAGCTGAACATAGCGCAATTTGCCGAAGGGTTTCGTCGAAATGATCAGTGAAGCTGAACAGGCCCTGCTGACGCTGCTGCGCGCCAACGCGCGCGCCTCCACCGCCGAGCTGGCGAGAAAGCTCGGCGTGTCGCGCACCACGGTGCAGAGCCGGATCGAGCGGCTGGAGCAGCGCGGCATCATCGCCGGCTACGGCGTCAGGCTGTCGCCCGACTATGAGCAGGGTCTGGTCAAGGCGCATGTGCTGCTCACCGTCACGCCGAAACTCGCCGACAAGGTGGTGCGTAGCCTGGAGGCGATGCCGCCGGTCCGGACGGTGCATTCGGTGAGCGGCAATTTCGACATGATCGTCATCGTCGACGCGCCGTCGATCCGCGATCTCGACGCGCTGCTCGATCAGATCGGGGCAATGGAGGGAGTAGAGCGGACGTCGTCGTCGATTATTTTGTCGACGCGGGTTGATCGGTGAGGGCAGCGAAACTAGTGATCTCCCCCCTTGCGGGGCAGGCCACAGGGGATCGCCTCGCGTGGAGCGCCAACCTCCATCTGCCGCAGCAGGCCGAGCCCAGTCGGACCGACCCCCCTCTGGCCGCTTTGCGGCCATCTCCCCCTCGAGGGGGGAGATTGGCGCTACGCCCTCCGTCTCTCCGGCCCGTTGTCCAGCCACTCCAGATCGTCCGGCGACAGGGCGATATCCAGCGCCTTGAGGCTGTCCTCCAGCTCGTCCAGCGTGCGCGGGCCGATCAGCGGAACGGACGGGAAGGGCTGCGCCAGGACATAGGCGAGCGCGACATGGATCGGGCTTTTGCCGAGCCTGCTTGCAAGTTCGATGGCGCGGTCGCGGCGGCCGAAGTTCTTTTCCGAATACCAGACCCGCACCAGCTCTTCATTGTCGGTGCGGTCGCGGCCGGCGCGGTCGGTGAAGAAGCCGCGGCCCTGGCTCGACCAGGCGAAGTTGGGCATCTGCCGCGCCGTCAGCCAAGCTTTCCAATCGTCGGTGGAAGAGGTGATGCAGCCGGCCCAGATCGGCTCCAGCATCTCGGCCAGCGAAAAATTGTTGGAAAGCGCGCCGGGCTTCTGCTTGCCGGTGCGTTCGGCATAGGCGATCGCCGCGTCCATACGCTCCATCGTCCAGTTGGAGCCGCCGAACAGGCCGCGGATGCGGCCGGCCTTGACCTCGCGGTCCATGGCATCGACGAACTCGCCGACCGGCACGTCCGGGTTGTCGCGATGCATGAAATAAATGTCGACATGGTCGGTCTGCAGCCGGTCGAGCGTCTGGGCGAGCTGCTTGCCGATCACATCGGGATAGCAGAGCGGCGTGTGCGCGCCCTTGGCGATGATGACCGACTGCTGGCGCACGCCGCGATTGCTCAGCCATTGCCCAAGCAGCGTCTCGGTGTAGCCGGCGCCATAGACGAAGCCGGTGTCGAACAGGTTGCCGCCGGCTTCGAAATACGCGTCGAGCAGGATCGAGCCCGAGGAGAAGGTGCGGAAATCCTCGAAGCCGAGCGCCAGGCGCGAGACGGGCTTCGGCAGGCCCGGAATCGCGCGTTTGCCGATGGCTGTGCCGTTAGCGCCGAGCGGCCGGCCGGAGATGGTGTTGACGCGCTTAGCCGGCCTTTCAATCTCGTATTCCAGCCCGACGGCGGCGCGCCATTTGTCGAGAACGCGCAACGTGCCCAGGCTGTCGGTCCAGCCCATGCCCGGCCAGGCGAATTCCTGGCGGCCGGCCAGGATCGCTTCGCCGGCGGCGTCAACCTCGAAGGAATAGAGGTGGCGGGTCTCGTTGACACTGATCACCTCGCGCATGCCGCCGGACCGGATCAGTTCGATCCGGCCCGGTCCGACATCGCGGTTGCCACCGGCGAACCAGAAGTCCGGCACCTCGATTTGGCCGTTGGTGCCGAAAATGCGCAGGACATTGTCCTGGTTGAGCGAGATGCTGCAGGAAACCTCGGCGACGATGCCGCCGGGGAAATGGAGCAGCGCCGAGGCCCATTCATCGACGCCGGACTGGCCGAGATGGGCCGCACCGACGACCTTGTCCGGCTCGAGGAAAGGTTTTCCCGCCGCGGCGCCGGCAATCAGCCGCGCCATCGAGACCGGATAGCCGCCGACGTCGAGGATGCCGCCGCCGGCCAGCTCGTTGGCGTAGAGCCGGTGCTCCGGCATGAAGCCCGGCATAGCGAAGCCGAAGCTCGACTTGATCATGCGGACCTCGCCGATGGCGCCCGATTTGATCAGCTCGACCAGCTGCAGCGTCTGCGGATGCAGCCGGTACATGAACGCTTCGCCCAGGAAGGTGCCCGCTATTCGCGCCGCATGCATCATGGCGTCGGCCTCGAAGGCGGTGAGCGCCAGCGGCTTTTCGCACAGCACATGCTTGCCGGCTTCTGCCGCCTTGATCGCCCATTCGGCATGGCCTGGATGCGGGATCGAAATATAGATCGCATCGACGTCCTCGTCGGCAAGCAGCGCGTCATAGCCGTCGAGGATGCGCGCGCCCGGAAACGTCTCGGCAAGGCCCGGCTTGCCGGGATTGCGAGCGCCGAGCGCGACCAGTTCGCCGGTGCGCGACTGCGCCAGGCCGCCGGCAAAGGATTTGGCGATGCTGCCGGGTCCGAGGATGCCCCAGCGAATTTTTCCGGATGTCATGTCCAATTCTCCATGCGGTCGCCGCCACGCCTTCGCGATCGGGCAGAAAGGAAAGTCAGCGAATCCTGGCGCCTGTCTTGTCGAAGAGCAGCGAGCGCTCGGCCTTGATCGAGACGGTGAAGTGGTCGCTGCCGGCGCGCTGGCGCCTGGCCTCGCGCTCGATGATCAGCTCCTCCGGCCCGGCATCGGCGTAGACATAGCTGACCGAGCCCAGATGCTCGGCGACGTCGGCCTTGACCGAAATGTCGCAGTCGCCCTCGCCGGCCTCGAAGAAATGCTCCGGCCTGACGCCGAGCACGACTTCCGCGCCGGGCGCCGGCAAGGGGCCGCAGAGCGGCTTGCGCAGCTTGGCGCCGCCATGATTGACGAGCTCGATGGTCGCGGCGCTGTTGGACAAATCGACGACCTTCGCCGCGATGAAATTCATCTTCGGGGAACCGATGAAGCCGGCGACGAAACGGTTGGCCGGATCGTCGTAAAGGTCGAGCGGGGCGCCGATCTGCTCGACATTGCCGGCCTTGAGCACGACGATGCGGTCGGCGAGCGTCATCGCCTCGGTCTGGTCGTGCGTCACATAGATCATGGTGACGCCGAGCTCCTTGTGCAGGCGCGAGATCTCGACCCGCATCTGCACCCGCAGTTCGGCGTCGAGATTCGAAAGCGGCTCGTCGAACAGGAAGACCTGCGGCTCGCGCACGATGGCGCGGCCGATGGCGACGCGCTGGCGCTGGCCGCCGGACAATTGCTTCGGCCGACGCTGCATCAGCTCGTCTATGCAAAGAATTTCGGCGGCGCGCTTGACCCGCCGTTCGGTGTCGGCCTTCGGATTGCCGTTCATGCGCAGGCCGAAGCTTAGATTCTGCTCCACCGTCATGTGCGGATAGAGCGCGTAAGACTGGAACACCATGGCGATGCCGCGGTCGGCCGGCTCGACATCGTTCACCACCTTGCCGCCGATGGCGATCTCGCCGCCGCTGATGTCCTCCAGCCCGGCGACCATGCGAAGAAGCGTGGACTTGCCGCATCCCGACGGGCCGACGAAGACGACGAACTCGCCATCGGTAATGTCGATATTGGCGCCATGGACGACCTCGAACGTGCCGAAACGCTTGACGACATTGGTGAGGGTGACGGCGGCCATCTCGTTCCTATCCTATTTGACCGCGCCGGCGGCGATGCCGGCGATGAAATGGCGCTGCAGCAGCACGAAGACGATCAGCATCGGCACGGTCAGCATGACGGCGCCGGCCATGATGCCGCCCCAGGACACCTTGGTCAGGCCGATCAGGGTGCCGAGCGCCACCGGCGCCGTCATCGCGCCGGGCTGGCTGTTGATCAAAAGCGGCCAGAGATAGTTATTCCACGAGGCGAGGAAGAGAATGATGGCGAGGGCCGCCAGCATCGGCCGCGCCAAAGGCAGCGCCACGAACAGAAAGATGCGCCATTCCTTCACGCCTTCGACCCTCGCCGCGTCGAACAGCTCGGCCGGCATCATCGAAAAGGCCTGGCGCATGAAGAGCACGCCGAGCGAATTGAACAGCGGCGGCACGATCAGCGCGATCCAGGTGTTGGCGAGCTGGAAGTCGCGCGCCACCATGATGAATTGCGGGATCAGCACCACGGCGTAGGGAAGCGTGATGGTGCCGAAGATGATCGCCACCACCATGCCCTTGCCGAGGAAGTCGTAGCGCGCCAGCGCCCAGCCGGCCATCGAGGTGAGCAGCACCGAGAGAAAAGTGTAGGTCACAGCCACCGAGACCGAGATGCCGATCGCGCCGACGAAATTGGTGTCGCGCTGCAGATTGTTGAAATTGTCGAGGAAGCTGTCATGCGGCAGAAGCTCGACGCCGGGGCTGAAGATGCCGTTGTCGGGCATGGTGGAGAACACCACCATCATCCACAGCGGGAACAGCCAGATCAGCGCCAGCGGCGTCAGGACGAGATGCAGCAGGATGCTGCGTCCGAGCCGCCTTTGCGAGCGCGAGGTCATTTCGGCTCCCTCGTCAGCCAGAGCTGCACCAAAGTGATGGCGATGGCGAGGCCCGCCATGGTGTAGGCGATCGCCGAGGCATAGCCGAAATTGAGCGAGCGGAAGCCCTGGCGGTAAAGCAGGAGGCCAAGGGTTTCGGTGCCGCCGCCCGGCCCGCCGCGTTCGGTGATCAGGAAGGGTTCGGTGAAGAGCTGCATGGTGCCGATGATCGACAGCACGGCGCAAAAGACGATGACCGGCTTCAACAGCGGCAGGGTGATGTAAAAGAACTGCTTCACCTTGCTGACGCGGTCGAGCGTGGCGGCCTCGTAGACGTCATCGGGAATGGATTGCAGGCCGGCAAGAATGATGATGGCGTTGTAGCCGGCCCAGCGCCAGGTCACCGCGATCATGATCAGCGCCATGGCCGGCGTGACGTTGGAGAACCAGTCGATCTTCTCCAGGCCGACGCTGTTCAAGAGCTTGTTGACGATGCCGAAATCGAGGCTGAACATCAGCCGGAACACCGCCGAATAGGCGACCTCGCCGACCACGACCGGGGCGAAGAACGCAAAGCGGTAGAGGCCGCGCGCCTTGAGCAGCGGCGAATTCAAAAGCACCGCCATCACGACCGCCAGCGAGATCATCACCGGAACCTGGATGACGAGGATAAGCAGCGTGTTCTTCAGCGCGTTGAAGAAGGCGGGGTCGCCGATCAGGCGGCCCCAGTTGAAGGTCGGCGCGAAGCGCCACGGCACGGTGCGGGTCGCCTGGAAGGAGATCAGGAAGGAGCTGATGATCGGCCAGATCCAGAAGATGGCGAAGATCAGGAGATAAGGCGTGAGGAAGCGATACGCGGCGGCGTTGCGGTAGCGCATCGTGTTCCTCCTCCTTCCAGTTTCGGGTCGCGCCTTCCTAGCGGGCGCGGTGTTGATCATGTGTTGAATTGCTGGAGCAGTGCCAATGGTCGATGCAGGCGCTGCCCTGTCTTGCCTTCTCCTCTTGTGGGAGAGGGTGGCCGCGAAGCGGCCGGATGAGGGGTGTTCCAGCTTGGCAACGACGGCAATCCGTCCAACACCCCTCATCCGTCTTGGCGCTACGCGCCAATCCACCTTCTCCCACAAGGGGAGAAGGAAAAGCGACGCTCACTTGACCGGCAGGCCCGTCGCAGAGGCGATCTGGCTGGCGGCGTCGTCGAGTGCGGCCTTGGCATCGGGATAGCCGCCGGCAAGATACTTGGTCTGCACGGCCCGCACGATGATCTCGGCATCGCTCTGGAACTGCGTGCCGCGGCTCGGCACGACCTTCGGCAGCGTGGCGAGGATATCCTTCCAGACCGCCTGGCCGCCCCAATAGGGCTGGCCCTGCGCGACGTAAGGATCGTCGAGCGCGGAAATCAGCGACGGCACCAGGCCGAAATCCTTCAGCATGGTGATCTGGCCTTCATTGGTCTCCAGCGTGTATTTCAGATAGGCGTAGGCCGCTTCCTTGTTCTTGCTGGCCGAGGTGATGGCCAAAGAGGAGCCGCCGAGATTGGCGGCGCGCGGGCCGTCGGCGGTCAGGCTCGGCATCAGGTAGACGCCCCATTTGCCGCTCTCCTTCGGCGATTCGGTGCGGATGGTGCCCTCATACCAGCCGCCATAGACCTGGGTGGCGACGGTGCCGGCCGTGTTGTTGGTGATCTTGGTCGACCAGTCGGCGGAAGAAACGATGCCGGCGACCTTCATTTCCTTGACCTTGGTCATGGCGTCGACGCATTTCGGCTGGTTGACCGTGATCGACTGGCCGTCCTCGGCGAAATAGGCGCAGCCCTGCTCGTTGGAGATCATGCGGAAGAATTCGGTATCGCCGTTGAAGTCGGCGTTGGTCATTGTGACGCCGGGGTTGGCGGCCTGGATCTTCTTGCCGGCGGCGATGAAATCATCCCAGGTCTTGATCGATGCGGGGTCGACACCGGCCTTCTCGTAGAAGTCGCGGCGGTAGAAGACGGCGACCGGGCCGGAATCCCAGGGCATGGCATAGGCCTTGTCGCCAACCTCGAGCTCGGTGCGCTTGAAATCGGGGAATTTCTTCTGGTCTTCCGCGCTGTAGCCCAGCGTGTGCAGGTCGACGAAGCAGTCCGGGAACTGGCTCCAATAGTTCTCGGCCTCGCCGTTCTCGATCGAGACGATGTCGGGCAGGCCGACACCACCGGCGGCGCAGCCGGCGATCGACTTGTCATAGGTCGGCTGGTTGCCGAGGTCCTGAACGGTGACCTTGATGTCGGGGTACTTCTTGTTGAAGCCCTCGACGGTGGCCTTCAGCGACGAAGCGGCGATGTTCCAGCTCCAGATCGTGAGTTCGCCGGATTGCGCCAAAGCGGGGCCGGAGCCCAGGGCAAGCAAAAGCGCGGCGCAGGTCAGTGTGGTGCGCATTGAAATCCTCCCATTTCGTTTGCTCTCTCACCGTGAGCCTGGCTAGATTATGCGGCGCGGAAGGCTTGTCCCCGACAAAGGGAATAAGAAATTGGCGGAAAGTAAGATGCCGGAGCGTCCGTTCTACCAGCCAGGCGCGAGCAGCGTCGAAGGCCTGCCGCTGGCCTTGCAGATGTTCCACAACCAGCCGTTGGTGATGCTGAAGCCGCATTGGCACGCCCAGGTCGAGGTCAACTTCATCGTGCGCGGCAGCGTGCACTACCGCATGGCCGAGCATGAGATCGCGCTCTCTGCCGGTGAGATGTGCCTGTTCTGGGGCGGGCTGCCGCACCAGATGGATGATCTCACCGATGACGCGATCTATGCCGGCGCGCATCTGCCGCTGGTGCATTTCTTCAGGCTGCATCTGCCGGCCGATGTCCGGCACCGGCTGATGACGGGCGCGACGCTGGTGACGAATGCCACCGACCAGTCCGACAACGACAATTTCAAGCGCTGGAACGAGTATGCGCGCTCGGGCGATGCGGCCAAGGCCGAACACGCCGTCAACGAGCTGCTCTTGCGGTTGGAGCGGGTGCGCTTCGAGCCGTACCGGCTGGTGCCGGCAACCGCGTCCGGCCACGGCGCCGGCAGCGCCTTCGACCAGCAGTCCTCGCGCAATGTCGGGCGCATGTGCGATTTCATCGCCGAGAATTTCCTCTACGACATCGACTGCGTGAACATCGCGGCGGCGGCCGACATCCATCCGAAATACGCCATGAGCCTGTTCAAGAAATCGACCGGCATGACGCTCAACGAATATGTCAATCTGCTGCGGCTGAGCTATGCCCAGGCGCTTTTGATGCATGAGGGCGCCAATGTGCTGAAGGTCGCTATGGACTCGGGCTTCGGCTCGCTCAGCGCCTTCAACAAGTCGTTCCGCAAGCTTGCCGGCATGTCGCCCTCCGATTTCCGCAGGGCGGGCGTGCGCTGAAGCCTGCCCGTCAGGCGGCGGGCTCCCTCACCGCGGGGAAGTCGACGATGACGGCGAGCCCTGGATGATTGTCCTCCAGCGTGATTGACGCGCCATGCAGGTCGGCGACCGCCTTGACGAGGCTCAAGCCAAGGCCGCTGCCCGGCGTCGTGCGGCTGGAATCCAGCCGGTAAAGCCGCTGAAAGACCTTTTCGCGCTCGCCGGCCGGAATGCCGGGTCCATCGTCGCGGACATGGACGAGGACACGGTCGCCCTGCGTTGTCACCGACAGCTCGATCGCTGTGCGCGGTGGACAATGCCTGAGCGCGTTCTCGACCAGGTTGGCGAGCATCTGCATCAGCAGGTCGCGGTCACCGTGGACGTACCGTTTCGTCTCCGGAACGAGGTCTGTCGACAAGGACTTCCCGTCATCCTCGGCGACGTCGGCATAGACCTCGCCGATGGTGTCGACGACACTGCCGACGTCGAGATCGACGAAGCGCGCCCTGCGCGCGCCGGCCTCGATCTGGGCGATGCGCAGCAGCGCATCGAAGGTGTCGTTGATCTGCCGGCTTTCGCTGCGCGCATCGGCCAGCTCGGCCGAAACGGTCTCGCCGGAGGCGGTCTTGTCGGCGGCCTGCTCCAGGATCATCTGCAGGCGGTTGAGCGGCGTCTTCAGGTCGTGCGCTATGTTGGCGCTCACCTCCCGCATGCCGTCGACCAGGCCCGACAAGCGGTCGAGGGCTGCGTTCACCTGGATGGAAACGGCGTCGATGTCGTCGCCATTGCCGGTCAACGGGATGCGCGCGTCGAGCCGTCCGTGCGAGACGTCGACCATGGTGGCGGCAATGCCGTCGAGCCGCCGCTGGACGCGCGAGGCGAGCAGGGCGCCGCCGGCAATGGCGAGCCCGGTGATGACCAGCGTGCCCCAGCCGAAGCTCATCAGCACGATGGTCTTCAGCTCGTCCGTCTCGGCGAGCGAGAAGGCGACCGTCAGATTGTTGCCGCCGACCTCGCCGGTATAGGCGCGGTACATCGTGTCGGGCGGCACACCCGGCAATCTGGCGGCGAACATCGAGAAACCGTCGGGCAGGCCGGAGGCGGTGAAATTGCCCGCCAGACGGTTGCCGGCGCGGTCGGTCAGCGAGAAAAGCTGGTCCTTGTCGGGGCTGAGGTCGGCGTTGTTGTTGACCGAGGCGACAAGATCTTCCTTGTCGTTGGCGGCATAGGTCAGGGCAACGACCGAATAGGTTTCCTTGATGGACTTATCGAGCCGTCTCGCCAGATCGGCGCTCATCAACTGATAGACGACCGCGCCGGACAGGATGAAGGCGAGCACGAACAGGAAGGCAAAGGTAAGCGCCAGGCGGAACGGCGTGCTGCGCAGCAGGCTGGGGCGTGCTTCCTTCATCGTTTCAGGCGGGGCTCGGCCAGAACAGCCATAGCAGGGCCAGGGCCGCCACGATCCAGACGGCAATCATGAAGATCAGACCGGTCAGGCTGACCGGCCGGGTGCTGCGCGTGGCGGTGTCGCGGAATTCCCGCATGAGCCCGGCCGGAACCAGCTTTACCGCAAGCAGGATGCCGAGCGGAACGATTACAAGATCGTCCAGATAGCCGATGATCGGAATGAAATCCGGAATGAGGTCGACAGGGCTCAGCGCATAGGCCGCGACCGCGCCGGCCACGACCTTTGCGTACCAGGGGACGCGTGGATCGCGGGCGGCAAGCCAGAGCGCCACGACGTCGCGCTTCATGCGAAGCGCCCATTGCCTTGTGGAGTCCAGCATCGCCATGTCGCTTATATACGGACAGCCGGCCGGAGGCGCGAGATGCGATCAGGCATGGATCGTCAACCCTGCGCGTGCAGGCTGTAGCCGGTGTTGCGCACGGTATGGATGAGCGGCACGTCGAACGGCCTGTCGACCTTGGCCCTGAGCCGGCTGATATGGGTTTCGACGACGCTGGTCTTGGGGTCGAAATGGAAGTCCCAGACGCGCTCCAGAAGCATGGTGCGGGTAATCACCCGGCCCTCGCCGCGCATCAGCACTTCGAGCAGGCTGAACTCCCGGGGCTGCAGGTCGATGGTCCTGCCCTGCCTGGTCACGCGCCGCATGATCAGGTCCATTTCGAGGTCGGCAACACGAAGGCTGGTCTTCTGCTCCTGCGCCGCCGGCCTCCGGCCGAGCGCGTTGATGCGGGCAAGCAGTTCGGAAAAGGCGAAGGGCTTGACCAGATAGTCGTCGCCGCCGGCCTCCAGCCCTTCCACCCGGTCGTCGACGCCGCCGATCGAGGTCAGGAATATCGCCGGCGTCTTGATGCCCGCCGCTCGCACCGCCTTGATCATCGACAGGCCGTCGAGACCGGGGACCATACGGTCGGCAACGATGACGTCATAGGCATTGAAGGTTGCCGCGGCGAGCGCTTCGTGGCCATTGCGCAGGAGATCGCAGGCGTGCCCGGCCTCGCTCAGTCCCCTGACGATGTAGTCGGCAGTCCTTGGGTCATCCTCAACCAGCAGCAGTCGCATCTTGGCCTATCGTCCGGTGTCGAGTTCAAGCGGCACGGTAGCATCGGCGAGGCCCCATTCCCACAAGCCGGACTTACGCAGGCCTGTCCGGGTCCTTACAAATTCGTAAGAATGATCGAAAATAATGGGAAGACCTCGCCGCCGGGCGCGAGAAAGGTTAGGGGAGCGCTGGCCCGGCCGGAGTGACTCAAATCGAATGGCTTACACATCGCTCAAGTCAGCGCCAAAGGCCTTCGACCAGCACAAGCGCCTGATCGTCGTCCAGGTCGCCGCAGTGACGGCCATAGTCTTGCTGCTGTTTGCCAAGCCGTTCCTCAGCGAGGGCTCGAGCGGACACGAGCTGATGGAGACGGCCGGCTTCGGCTTCGTGCTCGTCTGCTTTCTCGGCCGGCTGTGGAGCATTCTTTATGTCGGCGGCAGGAAGAACGACGAGCTGGTCGTCTCCGGTCCGTTCTCGATGAGCCGCAATCCGCTCTATTTCTTCTCGATCATCGGAGCGGTGGGTATCGGGCTGATGTTCGGATCGGTGCTGGCCGCGGCGATGCTTGGGCTTGCAAGCTTCCTCGTCTTCCGGTTCACCGCCGGCCGGGAGGCCGAGTTCCTGTCCGGCAAGTTCGGCGCCGCCTACACGGCCTATGCCGAGCGGACGCCGCGTTTCTGGCCGAATCCGATGCTCTACCGCGACGAGGACCACTGGGTCTTTTCCACCAGCGCGCTGAAAAGCACGTTCCGGGACGGCCTATATTTTCTGGCCTTCTTTCCGCTTATCGAGGCGGTCGAGCATTTTCGTATGATCGGCATGCTGCCGACCTTGTTCACAATCTACTGATTGCGATTGGGCGTTTCGCTGCCCGAGCTAAAAAGCCCGGCGATTGCACCCAAAAGAAGTCAGGGGCAATGCCTTGAGTCCGAGCTGGCGAAGCATATCCCTCTTTATGACTTGGGCTGTTGGGCTGCGTGATGGAAATTCGCACGTCGAAACACGATACGCTCGGACGGTTGTCGGTGTTTGAACTCGACGCGTTGCGGGAAGCTTTCAAGCGATCGGTTCGCGAGAACAACGTCACAGAAATCCAGTGGGCCGAGCACGCCGAGCTTTTCGTCAAACGCGCGATCGGCAAGAAAAGTCGCGCCCTCCGAGCCTAAAGCGCGTCGCGTCGAATTGGCCCGCGCCACCCATCAGGCCGGCTTAGCCTTTGCCTCCGCCGTGCGCGCCGCGCCTCGTGCTTTCCAAAAGGATCGCCAGGCAGCCGATCAGGATCAGGACAGCGCCGAGGAGCGGCGGCAGCGCCAGAAGCTTCACGGCGCCGGCGACCAAAGCGATCAGAAGCAGCGCCAGAAGCGCAAGGCTGCCGTCGTCGACGAACATGCCGACGAGCTCCTTCAGGACGAGGCGGACGATTTTCATCGGGCAATTCCCTTCGAGCGGTTCACCATTTCAGGGAAACGGCAAGCCGCTCTGTTTCTTTTGACCGCAATTCCGGACGGAAAACCGTTTCACACTTTTCCTGGAATTGCTTTGGTAGCCGCCACGTGGGCGTTGCGCAGCCAGCGCACCATGGCGAAGGATGCCGCGGCGATGACGACGAAGATGGCAAGCAGCGCAAAATCCTCGCCCGGCCATTCGGCGCCGAGGCCTTCGCCTGTCCAGAACACGCCGAAACTGGTCAGCATCAGGCCGACCACGAATTTGAGCGCATTTTCCGGCACACGCGCCAGCGGCCGGTGCACGGCGAGGCCGATCAGCATTACAAGCACGAATGCGGCCAGCGCTCCGAGACCGGCATAGAGCGTCTGGCCATGCGCGGTCCCGACCGCAATGACGATGAACACCACCTCGACTCCTTCGAGCAGCACCGCCTTGAAGGCCGCCACGCCGGCCAGATAGCCGGCGCGACGGTCGTTGGCCTGGCGGGTCAGCGCGTCGGTTTCCCTGGAAAAGGCTGCCTCTTCGTCGCGGAGCGCGATGATCCCGGCGCTGCGCAGGATCGCCTTGCGCAGCCAGCGCATGCCGAACAGGATAAGAAGCACGCCGACCACGAATTGCAGGAGTGAGATCGGGATCAGCTGCAGCAGCGGTCCGAAAGCCAGCACCAGCGCCGCCAGCACGGCGAGCGCCGAGACGGCGCCTGTCAGCGCCGGCCGCCAGCCGCGCGTCACGCCGACGGCCAGCACGATGGTGAAGGCTTCGACCACCTCGACAAAGGACGCCAGGAACGAAGCGGCCACGGTGGAGAGAACGGGGGTCAGTTCATGCATGAATGGGCACCGAGGTCTGTGTTTCGCCGCCCTTTTGGGAAGGCGGTGCCGGTTCAGCCTTGTTCAACAGGCGATGACGCACAAAGTATGGCGGATGGACAAATCAGCCGTCGCCGGCTGCACATTCTCGACCGCGGCGGCGAACTTGCGCCCGTGCGCAGGCCGGTGGCATAAGGCCATGCTCATCAGAGGAAGCGGCTTCAGATGACGTTATCGGTGAGAGACCTTCCCCTGCGCACGCCGATCGACGGCCGGCACCGGCAGATGATGATCGACGGTGAGTGGCGCGATGCGGTGAGCGGCCGGACTTTCGAGACGCGCAACCCCGCCACCGGCGCGGTGCTGGGCACCGTGCCGCTTGCGGATTCCGAGGACGTCGACCTGGCGGTGGCCGCCGCGCGGCGCGCCTTCGAGGGACCGTGGAGCCGCTTCAAGCCCTATGAGCGCCAGCTGCTGCTGTTGAAGATCGCCGATCTCATGGAACGGCATTGGGAAGAGTTGGCGCTTTCCGACACCACCGACATGGGCATGCCGATCACCCGCACTTTGGCCAACCGCAACCGCGTGCTCGGCATGCTGCGCTTCTATGCCGGCATGGCGACGTCGATCCACGGCCAGACGATCGGCAATTCGCTGCCCGGCGAGATCGTCTCCTACACGCGCAAGGAGCCGGTCGGCGTGGTCGGCGCGATCATTCCGTGGAATGCGCCCACCGCCGCCTCGATCTGGAAGATCGGCCCAGCCCTGGCCACCGGCTGCACCATCGTGCTGAAACCGTCGGAAGAGGCACCGCTGACGCCGCTTCTGATCGCCGACCTGATGCAGGAGGCCGGCGTGCCGCCGGGCGTCGTCAACGTCGTGACCGGCACGGGCGCGGAAGCCGGTGCGCCGCTCGCGGCGCATATGCATGTCGACAAGGTGGTCTTCACCGGCTCGACCGCCACCGGCCAGGCGATTCTGCGCGCCTCGGCCGCCAACATGAAGCGTGTGTCGCTGGAGCTGGGCGGCAAATCGCCGGTAATCGTGCTCGCCGATGCCGACATCGAGCGCGCCGTGCCGGTGGCGGCCATGTCGGTCTTCGCGAATTCCGGCCAGGTCTGCATCGCCGGCTCCCGGCTCTTCGTCGAACGGCCGATCTATGACGAATTCGTCGAACGCGTCGCGGCCTTCGCGGCAAAGCTGCGGATCGGCGACGGCGCCGACCCCGAGACCCAGATCGGACCGCTGATCTCGCCAAGACAGCTCGAGCGCGTCTCAGGCTTCATCGCGGACGGCGCGCGCGAGGGCGCGCGGCTGGTGACAGGTGGTGAGCGCATCACCAAGGGCGCGCTGGCCGCAGGCAATTTCATGACGCCCGGCGTGTTTTCCGGCGTCACCGACGGCATGCGCATCGCGCGCGAGGAAATCTTCGGGCCGATCATCTCGGCGCTGCCCTTCGACACGCTGGACGAAGCGGTGCGGCGCGGCAACGACACGCCCTACGGTCTCGGCGCCGGCGTGTTCACCAAGGATGTCGGCAAGGCGCACCAGCTCGCCAACCGGCTGCGCGCCGGCTCGGTCTGGGTCAACACCTATCACGCGATCGACCCGGCCGTGCCGTTCGGCGGCTACAAGATGAGCGGTTACGGCCGCGAGGGCGGCGCCGAGCATCTCGACGAATATCTCAACACCAAGGGCGTTTGGATCCGGATCGATTGACGGTCTGTATCCGGTCGCGTTTCGTTGAATAGCCGCACGGCTTCAACTATTTGCGTTGTTCCGAAGCGGAAAGCCATCGCATGTTTTTTGCTGGTATTGCGCTGGAGCTACACAAGAACACGAGCGGTTCAGCGGGCCGCTCTGACTCGGAACGGAGCGCATGAAGAAGATCGGGTTTCTGTCGTTCGGGCACTGGTCGCCCGCCCCGCAATCGGGCACGCGCTCGGGCGCCGACGCGTTGCTGCAGTCGATCGACCTTGCAGTCGCGGCCGAGGAGCTCGGCGCCGACGGCGCCTATTTCCGCGTCCACCATTTCGCCCGCCAGCTCGCCTCGCCGTTTCCGCTGCTTGCCGCGGCCGGCGCGAAGACCAAGCGTATCGAGCTCGGCACCGCCGTCATCGACATGCGATACGAGAACCCGCTCTACATGGCCGAAGATGCGGGTGCGGCCGACCTCATCGCCGGCGGCCGGCTGCAGCTCGGTATCAGCCGCGGCTCGCCCGAGCAGGTGATCGATGGCTGGCGCTATTTCGGCTACGTGCCGGAAGAGGGCAAGACCGATGCCGACATGGCGCGCCGCCACGCCGAGATCCTCCTCGATCTGTTGCGCGGCGAAGGCTTCGCCCAGCCCAATCCGCGGCCGATGTTTCCCAATCCCCCTGGGCTGCTCAGGCTCGAGCCGTTCTCGGCCGGCCTGCGCGAACGGATCTGGTGGGGCGCGGCCACCAACGCCACCGCCGAATGGGCGGCCAAGCTCGGCATGAACCTGCAGAGCTCGACGCTGAAATTCGACGAGGGCGGCCAGCCGCTGCACATCCAGCAGGCTGAGCAGATAAGAGCCTTCCGCGCCGCCTGGAAGGAAGCCGGCCATGCGCGCGAGCCGCGCGTGTCGGTGAGCCGCAGCATCTTCGCCTTGGTCAACGATATGGACCGCGCCTATTTCGGCGGCAGCGAGGGCGAGGATCATTTTGGCTATATCGAGCCGGAAAAGCGCGCCGTTTTCGGCCGTACCTACGCCGCCGAGCCGGATGTGCTGGTTGAGCAGCTCAGGCAAGACGAGGCGATCGCCGAGGCCGACACGCTGCTTCTCACCGTGCCGAACCAGCTCGGCGTCGACTACAACGCCCATGTCATCGAGGCGATCCTGAAGCACGTCGCGCCGGCACTCGGCTGGCGGTGATCAATCGAGCGATTCGACGGCCGCGAGGCGAGACCAAACTCGATTTCGGGGCCATGATCGAATCGGCGCACCCGATGCTTTGAGGCACTGCCACCGGCAATCAGGTCGCTGCGCCAGTGTACCGCTCGCGCACGATCCGGGTGATGTGGACCACGTTCAGGCCGATGAAGAAGACGTTCCATGCAACGACGTTCAACATCGGGACGGGCTGGCAGTAGAAGTATACTGCGAGGCAGGTTGCCGCCGTCAGGGTGAGCATTCGCAGGCGCAGCATGTCCATTGTGAAGTAGGCAATCACGTAAAGAATGTTCGCCGCGTTGATGAGCAGTTCCATGAGAGTTCCCATGTGGTGGGGCGTGCAGGAAGGGGCGGTGCCCGGTTGAAACGCCGGGCACCGCCTGCCGTCAGTCGCCGCCAAATTCGGTCTTGAAGGTTTCGAAGTCGATCTGCAGGCCATTCAGCACGGCGCTCCAGTGCCGGACGTAGCCGGCATGGGCCACGGCTTCGGCGACCTCCTCGTCGGTGGCGCCGCGGTCCTTGGCCATCTTGGTTTCCAGCCAGATGCAGTAACGGCACGGAATCTGCGCCGCCACCGCGACGTTGATGAGCGACTTTACCTTCGGTTCGAGAGCGTTGTTCTTGGGTTGAAGCTCGAGACCCTTGAACATCGCCCAAGCGCCGGCGACTGCCGACTTTGGATAGGCCTTGATATGGCTCGGCACGATGCCGAGCGTCGCCTCGATTTCCTTGTAGGTCTGCTCGGCCGCCGGCAGTTCCTGCGCAACGGCGAGCGGTGCGGCAAGTACGATAGCGATGGCGAAGCCTATGCCTGTGAGAATGTTTTTCATGATCAGTCTCCTGTTTGTTGGGATCGAAGGGATTGCCGCCCGCCCCGCGCCCCCTTTGCGCGCCGCGAGGCCGGAAGTCGTCCGCTGCGACCGACCGGTGTTAGCTTTCGAAGGTCAGAGCCGGGCCTCGAGGACCAAGTTGAAGGGCGTCTCGAAGGCACGACGGAAACGGGTAAACCCGGCCTTGCGGAACACTTCCGCCAGCCGTGCCTCGCCGGCCTGGGCGCCCAGCACGAGGCGGCCGCCGTCCGAAATAGCGTGGGCGCAGCAGATGGTGGTGGAGGCCGCGTAATACATTCTCGCCACCGGCGAGATGTTGTCCTCGACCCGGTCATTGGCGAAAGGCTCGACCAGCATCACCGTCCCGTCCGGCGCCAGCGCCTTTGATGCATGCACTGCCGCGGCGACAGGATCGCCCATGTCATGCAGGGCATCAAAGAAGCAGATCAGATCGTAGCCGCTGCCCGGGTAGTCGTCGGCCCGCGCCTTTTCGAACGCCACGCGCCCTTCCAAGCTCTGCTTGGCGGCGCCGCGACGGGCCTCTACCAGCGAGTCTTCGTGATTGTCGAAGCCATGGAAGCGGGAAGCCGGAAAGGCCTTTGCCATGAGCGCCGTCGAATGGCCGTGGCCGCACCCGATGTCGGCAACAAGCGCACCAGTCCTGAGCTTCTCGACGACGCCCTCCAGGGATGGCAGCCATTCGCTGACGAGACTGGCCTTGTAGCCGTTCCGGTAAAAGGCGGCCACGCCGCAGGCCAGGCGTCCGTCATGATCTCCCCAGGCGATGCCCTTGCCGGTGCGGAAAGCCTCTACGGCCTTCTCTTCGTCGGCCCACATCGAAGCGGGCACCGCCCAAGCGTTGGGAATGAAGACGGCGCTGTCCTCGTCGGCGAGCACGACTTCCTGTTCGGGTGTCAACTCGTAGGTGTCGCTGACCGGGTGGTAGACGATATAGCCGCCCGCCACTTGGGAATTGAGCCATTCGCGTACATAACGTTCGGCGCAGCCGGCCCGCCCCGCGAGCGCGCGGGCACTGAGGGGTCCGAGGCCCGCCATGGTCTTGTAAAGACCGAGACGGTGGCCGAGGCTGATCATGACTCCGCCGTAGCCGGCCGAAATATCACCGATCGCGCGCGCGACGAGCGCATCGAGTTTTGCCGGATCGATCTTATGGTTGTGGGTATGCTCCATGTCCAAGTCTCCTGTCCAAGCGCTCGGGCAACCCCCGAGGCAGCGGCTGAATCGCAGGAACAGGGAAGAAACGGGAGAGCGCGACTCTCCAGAATCGGGCCATTTGTGCCACTGGCCCGTCGTCAGGAGAGACACTGGCGGCCGCGCGCGCCGGGCGCTATGGTTGGGGCACCTGCGACATGGATTAGCCGACATGCATCGTCACTTCACCACTGCCGCATCCGAGCCGCTTCACGTGAGTCTAGTGGCCATTCCAGAGGCCGTGGTGTCCACGTTGTCGGGCATCTTCGACGTGATGAATGCCTTCAAAATAATGCCGCTGCCGGGCAGCGAGCCGCGCCAGGCTCCGCCCTTCGAGATTGAGATCGTCGGCCTAGAAACGGGCGCTCTGGAACTGGCCAGCCGCGTGCCGGTCATGGTTCAGCGAAGTGTGGCGGAGGTGGATATGACCGACATCGTCATTGTTCCTTCGATCCTGCTTGGGCCGAACGGCTGGCGAAAGGACCTGCATCCGGAACTGATCGAGTGGTTCCGCGCCATGCATGGCCGCGGCGCGCTCTTGTGCTCGGCGTGCTCAGGCATCTTCCTGCTTGCCGAAACCGGTCTGTTCGATGGCGTGGACGCGACCGTGCATTATGGCTACGCCGGCGACTTCGGCCGGACGTTTCCACAAGTGCCTATCCACCCGGATCGTGTGCTGGTGGTGTCGGGCAAGCGAGAGGAGCTCATCTCCTCGGGTGCTTCCATGACCTGGCATGATCTGGTGTTGTACCTGATCGCCCGACACGCCGGCGCGACCGCAGCCCAGGCCGTGGCGCGCTCATTCGCGCTGCAGTGGCATCAGGACGGTCTTGCGCCCTACATCATCTTTGAGGGTCGCAAGGATCATGGCGATCTTGCCGTTCAGGCGGCGCAGGACTTGATCGCCACCCGATTTTCGGTCGCCAATCCCATAGAAGAGATGATCCGCTGCGCCCAGCTCACGGAGCGCACCTTCAAACGCCGTTTCACGAGTGCGACCGGCCTGAGCCCGATCGCCTATGTACAGCGCTTGAGGATCGAGGACGCCAAGCGCCGACTGGAGCGCACCGACGCGTCAATCGACGACGTCAGCTGGCAGGTCGGGTACGAAGAGCCTGCGTTCTTCCGTCGCTTGTTCAAACGTGTGACGGGGCTGGCGCCCGGCGCATACCGCAAGCGGTTCAAGATCCCCGCCTATGCGCAAAGGCATTTGCCCGACGAGAGCGTCGAACTCCGGCTGGGAAATAGCCAGCGGCAGACCTAAGCCGGGCCGACGCTGCGATATCCGCCCGGCAGGCCGCTCGGGTACGCTTCCTCCGCGAGCGTGTTGACATCCGACGAAGACAAGCAGTAGTTTTTTGCGTAATCGGTTACGTAACCGATTACGCCCATTCAGGAGGAGGAAAGTATGAGCAAGGTTTCAAATACCCGCAGGCTCGACCTGGGATCGTTCTCGCGTCGTCGGTTCCTCAAGACAAGCGCGCTGGCGGCCGGCGCGCTTGCGCTGCCGTTCGGTCCGGCGTTTGCGGCCGACAAGCCGAAGGTAGGCCTGGTCATGAAGTCTTTGGCCAACGAGTTCTTCAAGCAGATGCAGGCCGGCGCGGAGGACTATGCGGCCAAGAACAAGGACAAGTTCGATTTCGCCGCCGTCGGCATGAAGGACGAGCGCGATTTCGCCGCGCAAGTCGATGCGATCGAGAACTTCATCACCCAGAACTACAACATCATCGTCGTGGCGCCGGCCGATTCGAAGGCGATGGTCACGCCGATCGCCAAGGCGCTGAAGGCCGGCATCAAGGTCATCAACATCGACGTCGCGCTCGACGATGAGGCCAAGAAGAAGGCCGGCATCGACCTTGCCTTCTTCGGGCCGGACAACCGCGCCGGCGCCAAGCTCGCCGGCGACGCGCTCGGCAAGGCGCTGGGCAAGGGCGGCAAGGTCGTCATCCTCGAAGGCAATCCGGAAGCCGACAACGCCAAGCAGCGCAAGCTCGGCTTCGACGATTCGGTGAAGGAGCACGGCCTCGACCTGCTCGATTCGAAGACCGCGCATTGGGAGACCGAGGAAGCCAACACGCTGATGACCAACTTCCTCACCCAGCACCCGGACATCCAGGGCGTGATGGCGGCGAACGACTCGATGGCGCTCGGCGTGGTCAAGGCGATCGACGCGGCCGGCAAGTCGGGTCAGATCAAGGTGGTCGGCTTCGACAACATTCCGGCCGTCGGCCCGCTGCTCAAGGAAGGCAAGATGCTCGCCACGGTCGAGCAGTATGGCGCGCAGATGGCGGCCATGGGCATCGACTACGGCCTGCGCGAGCTTGCCGGCGAGAAGTTCTCGGGCTGGGTCAAGACCGACGTCAAGCTGATCACCGCCTGAGGCGAGCACAGGCGCCGGGACTCCCTCTGGCGCCATCCATTCGCTTGTCTCATCATCGCCGCCGGCAAGCAGCCGGCGGCGATGAGCGCCATTCAGGATTGCTGCATGGACGATGTGGTTCTTTCCCTTGAAGGGGTAGGAAAAATCTTTCCCGGCGTGGTCGCGCTGAGCGACGTCTCGCTGTCGTTCGCGCGCGGCGAGACGCATATCGTCCTCGGTGAGAACGGCGCCGGCAAATCGACGCTGATCAAGCTCTTGGCCGGCATTTACCAGCCGGACAATGGCACGATCGCCTTCAACGGCCAGCCCTATCAGCCGAAGACGCCGCATGACGCGCAGCTAAGCGGCATCCGCATCGTGCACCAGGAGCTGAACCTACTGCCCTATCTCAGCATCGCCGAGAACCTGATGCTGGAAAACCTGCCGCGCCGCGCCTTCGGCATCGTCGACCGCAAGGCGCTCAACCGGCGCGCCGTCGCGCTGCTCAAGGAAGTCGGGCTCGATGTCGATCCGAGGACGCGGGTCGAAGCGCTTGGCGTCGCGCAGATGCAGCTGGTCGAGATCGCCAAGGCGCTGAGCTACGACAGCAAGCTGCTGGTGCTCGACGAGCCGACGGCGACGCTGACGCCGCCGGAGATCGGGCGGCTGTTCGCTATCATCAAGCGGCTGAAGGCCAGGGGCGTCACCATCATCTACATCTCGCACCGGCTGCACGAAGTGTTCGAGATCGGCGACCGGGTGACAATCTTGCGCAACGGCAGGCTGGTCGCGACCCGCGACCTCCACGGCCTCAGCGTGCCGGATGTCGTGCGCATGATGATCGGCCGCGACATCGCCGACGAATTCGGCTTCGACGCCTCGATCGTGCCGGGCAAGGTCGCGCTCAGCGTCACCAATCTGAAGCGCAGCGCCGTGACGCCCGAAATTTCCTTCAACGTCCGCCACGGCGAGATCTTGGGCGTGGCCGGTCTGGTCGGCAGCGGCCGGACCGAAGCCATGCGGGCCCTGTTCGGCGCCGATCCGAGGCTCGACGGCGTCGTCGAGATCGACGGCAAGCCGGTGGCGATCACGGCGCCCAAGGATGCCGTGCGGCATGGGCTCAGCCTGCTTACCGAGGATCGCAAAGGCCAGGGCCTGCTGCTCGATCTGGCCGTGGACAAGAACATCACCATCACCGATCTCGGCAAGGTGTCGCGCCACGGGCTGGTCAACCGCCGGGCCGAAGCTGCGGCAGCGAACGATCTCATCGGCCAGCTGCGCGTCAAGGCAAGCTCGATCGAGCAGGCGGTGCGCAACCTCTCGGGCGGCAACCAGCAGAAGGTGGTACTGGCCAAGTGGCTGTTCCGCGGCACCTCGACGCTGATCCTCGACGAGCCGACGCGCGGCGTCGACATCGGCGCGCGGCGCGAGATCTACCAGCTTCTGTGGATGCTGGCGGCGGCTCAAAAAGGCATCATCATGGTGTCTTCCGACCTGCCGGAGCTGATGGGCATGTGCCACCGCATCATCGTCTTTTCCAAGAACAAAATCGTCGGCGAGGTGCCGCGAGCCGAATTCGACCAGGAGCGCATCCTGTCGCTCGCCTACCAGGAGTATGTGCGACCATGAGCGAGACGTCCGAAACCCTCGTGTCGGCGCCTGTTTCTCCCGGCAAGGCGAAGTTCCTGCGCGTCCTGATCCGCGACGCCGGCGTGCTTCTGGCGCTGGTGCTGATCACGCTGTTCTTCTCGCTCACAGCGCCTTACTTCGCCACGCCCGGCAACGCGCTGAAGATCTTCGTGCAGATCGCCATAAACACCGTGCTCGCCGCCGGCATGACCTTCGTCATTCTCACCGGCGGCATCGACCTTTCGGTCGGCTCGGTGCTGGCGCTCTGCACCGTGGTCGGCGCCACCGTCATGATCGACGAAAGCCTGTCGCCGGCCGTCGCGATCACTTTGGCGCTGCTCGCCTGCATGGCGACCGGTGCTGCCTGCGGCTTCCTCAACGGCTGGATCTCGACGCGCTGGAAGATCCCTTCCTTCATCGTCACGCTCGGCATGCTCAACATGGCGGCGGGCGCCGCTCGCGTGGTCAGCGACAATTCGACCATCACCGGCCTGCCGCAGAGTTTCGTCGATTTCGGCAATCTGATCATCGGCGGCTTCCTGCCGTCGATCTTCCTGGTCGCGGTGCTGGTGATCGCGGCCGGCTGGTTCGTGCTGCGCTTCACCGTGTTCGGCCGCATGATCTTCGCCGTCGGCACCAATGACGAGGCGGTGCGCCTCTCCGGGCACAATCCGGACTTCTACAAGGTCGCGGCCTTCACCATCAGCGGGCTGACGGCCGGCATCGCGGCCATGGTCTATCTGCTGCGCTTGAACATCGGCAGCCCGATCGCCGGCGTCGGCTACGAGCTCAATGCAATCGCCGCCGTCATCATCGGCGGCACCAGCCTCAGCGGCGGCAAGGGCTCGATCATCGGCACGCTGGTCGGCGCCTGCATCCTGCAGGTGCTCAGCACCGGGCTGCAGCTGCTCGGCGTCGGCGACAATTTCAAACCGATCGTGATTGGCCTTGTCATCGTGCTCGCCGTCATCCTAGACGCTTATCGGGAGAGGCTGTTGCGGAGGATCCGCTAGGGGGTCAGAGGGAACCATGACCACAATTGCCGATGTCGCGCGCTATGCGGGGGTGTCCGTCGCAACGGTCTCGCATGTGATGAACCGCACGCGCCATGTCGAGCCGGAGACGGCCGAGCGCGTGCGCGCCGCGATCACCGCCCTGCGCTACAGCCCGAACTCGCTGGCGCGGAGCCTGAGACGCGGGGAGACCAAGACCATCGGCCTGCTGCTCCCGGACAATTCCAACCCGTTCTTCGCCAGCGTGGCGCGCCAGATCGAGGATGCCGGCTTCGTGGCCGGCTATACGGTGATCCTGTGCAACTCGGATGGCAGCGCCGAGAAGGAAGAGCGCTATCTGTCGGTGTTGATGGCAAAGCAGATCGACGGGCTGATCTTCGCCGGTTCGTCCGACCATGCGCGGGTGTTCTCGCACCTGTCCGCCGCCCTGCCGGCGGTGCTGCTCGACCGCGAGATCCATTCTGTCCATGTCGATTCCGTGCTGGTCGACCACGATCACGGCGGCTATCTCGCCGGGCGCCATCTGGTCGGGCTCGGCCACAGCAAAATCGGCGTCATCGGCGGTCCGCGCGATTCGAGCTCCAGCCCGGCCCGCCTGCGCGGTTTTACCCGGGCACTCGCGGAGGCAGGTATCGACCTGCCCGCTTCGTCGGTGGTCGATTCCGACTATCATTTCGCCGGCGGACGCCTGGCGATGGAGCGGCTGATGACGCAGGCGCCGGAGATCACGGCGGTGTTCGCCTGCAACGATTTGATGGCCATGGGCGCCATCACCGCGTTGCGCACGCGCGGCTTGCGGGTGCCCGACGACATGTCGCTGATCGGTTTCGACGACATCCCCTATGCGGTCACCACATGGCCGCCGCTGACGACGATCGCGCAGCCGGTCGAAAAGATCGGAACGCGGGCGGTCAGCCTGCTGCTCGAGCGCGTCGGCGAGCCCGAGGCGCCGTCGCGCCGCGAGGTGCTGGCGCCAGTGCTGGTGGAGAGGGAAAGCTGCGCGGCGGTGCAGAAGTAGCGTGTAATCTCCCCCCTTGAGGGGGAGATGTCGCCGAAGGCGACAGAGGGGTCGGTCCGACTGGGCTCGGCCTGCTGCGGCAGATGGAGGTTGGCGCTCCACGCGAGGCGACCCCCTCTGGCCTGCCGGCCATCTCCCCCGCAAGGGGGGAGATCACGCGCTCATTCCCTCACGCGGCAGGTTGCATGGCGGCCCTCAGCAGCATGCCGAATAGGTCGCGCGGCTCGTCGGGGTCGGCGAGCAGGTCGAGCTCCTCGTAGAGGCCGGTCGCCTGGAGCTGGTCGCGGACATAGCGCAGCGCGGAAAAATCCTCCGTTGCAAAGCCGACGGAATCGAACAGCGTGATCTGCTCCTTCGTCTTGCGGCCCTCGGCCTGGCCGGTCATGACCTGCCACAGCTCGGTGACCGGATGATCGGCGTCGAGCTGCTGGATCTCGCCCTCGATGCGCGTCTGCGGCGGAAACTCGACGAAGATGTCGGAGCGCAAAAGGATATCGCGGTGCAGCTCGGTCTTGCCGGGACAGTCGCCGCCGACGGCGTTGATGTGGACTCCGGAACCGACCATGTTGTCGGTGAGGATGGTGGCGTACTGCTTGTCGGCGGTCACCGTGGTGATGACGTCGACGCCTTCCACCGCGTCCTGCCCGGTCGAACAGATGGTGATGTCGAAGCCCTTGCCGGCGAGGTTGCGGGCGCATTTTTCGGAAGCAGAGCGGTCGATGTCGTAGAGCCGCAGCCGGTCGATGCCGAGCAGCGCCTTGAACGCGACGGCCTGGAACTCGGACTGGGCGCCGTTGCCGATGATGGCCATGGCGCGCGACCCTTTCGGTGCCAGATATTTGGCGGCAACCGCCGAGGTCGCGGCGGTGCGCAGCGCCGTCAGGATCGTCATCTCGGTCAAGAGCATCGGATAGCCGGAGCCGACATCGGCGAGCACGCCGAAGGCGGTGACGGTCTGGCGGCCTTCGCGCATGTTCTTCGGGTGGCCGTTGACATATTTGAAGCCGTAGAGGCGGCCGTCGCTGGTCGGCATCAGCTCGATGACGCCGTCATGGCTGTGCGAGGCGACGCGCGGCGTCTTGTCGAACAGCTCCCAGCGGCGGAAATCCTCCTCGATATAGCCGGCAAGCTCGGTGAGGAAGCGCTCGAGGCCGATGGCGAGTACAAGCTTCATCATGCGGTCGACGCTGACGAAGGGGACGATGGCAAGGCGGGACGGCTGGGTCATGATCAGAGGCTTCCGGAATGGCTGCGGGTCGGGCGGTCCATGATGCGGCGGCCCATCAGGCTGGCGGTAAGGTCGACCATCAGGGTCGCGGTACGGCCGCGTTCGTCGAGGAACGGGTTGAGTTCGACCAGGTCGAGGCTGGAGACCAGGCCGCCGTCGGAGAGCATCTCCATCACCAGATGCGCCTCGCGGAAGGTGGCGCCGCCCGGCACGGTGGTGCCGACGGCCGGCGCGATCGAGGGGTCGAGGAAGTCGACGTCAAGGCTGACATGCAGCAGCCCGTTTGCCTCTTCGATCCTGGCCAGGAAAGCGCGCAGCAGCGGGGCGATGCCGTGCTCGTCGATGGCGCGCATGTCATGCACGGTCACGCCCGCGTCCTTCAGCGCGCGGCGCTCGGCCGGATCGACGCTGCGCAGGCCCATGGTGCAGACGCGGGCCGGGTCGACTGCGGCGGGCAGGTCGGGGAAATAGCCGTTGAAGCCGGGGCGGCCGCTGGCATAGGCGAGCGGCACGCCGTGAAGATTGCCGCTGGTGGTGGTGTCGAGCGTGTGGAAGTCCGGGTGGGCGTCGAGCCACAGCACGAAGAGCGGCCGGCCGCGTTCGGCGGCGCGGCGCGCCACGCCGGAGACGGTGCCGGCGGAGATCGAGTGGTCGCCGCCGAGGAAGATCGGCATGGCATCCCTCGAAGCCGCGTAGGCGGTCTCGGAAATCGCCGCCGTCCAGGCGGAGATTTCGGGCAGCGCCTTCAAGGCGAGATTGCCATGAGCGACAGGGCGCGCCGCCGCCTTCTCAACCGCGCCCCAGTCCTCGACCTCATGGCCGAGCTCCGACAGCACCGCGACAAGCCCCGCGGTGCGCAGCGCGCTCGGCCCCATCTCGCATCCCATCCTGCCCGCGCCGTCCTGCACCGGCGCGCCGACGATCCTGCAGCGCATCACTTCTTTCCGCTTTTGCGTTTGATTTGCCGAAGTGAACCACCGCTGCCTGGCGGTTTGAACAGGGTAAATTGGCATTTCGAAAAGGTCGATTTATCATAGTGGGCATATCGGCTGCTCGAAATGGTCAAAATGGACGCGCTCGACGAGAGACTGGTGACGCTTCTGAGGCACGATGCGCGGCGCAGCGTCTCCGATCTTGCGCTCGATCTCGGCGTCTCTCGCGCGACGGTCAGGGCGCGGATGGAGCGGCTGGAAAAGTCCGGTGAGATCATCGGCTACACGGTGGTGCTGCGCGCCGACGCGGTTGACCAGAGGATACGCGGCGTGATGATGATCGAGATCGAGGGCCATGCCGCGGACCGCGTGATCAGGGCGCTCGGCGGCTTTCCCGAGGTGTCGACCATCCACACCACCAACGGCCGCTGGGACCTGGTGGTCGAGCTCGGCACCGCCTCACTCACGGACTTCGACGCCGTGCTGCGTCGCATCCGGCTGATCCCCGGGATCACCGGCAGCGAGACGAGCCTGCTGTTGGCGACGCCGAGGACGACGAGGGCGAGGCTTGGGTAGAGCGGTTCGTTTTATGGAAACGCCGAACCGCTCGACTTCCTTTTTTGCGCAATTCCGGACTGAAGGCTTCGGCGAGGAGGACGAGCCGTTAGGGACTTTCCTGAATTTGTTCCAGCAAAGGCGGCAACCCGTCAGGATCAGGCGGCAGGGCGCTTCCTTTCCGTCGCGACGTTCCTCTATTTTGCCCGGCCAGCATGGGCCGAGCAACAAATCGCGGAGAGCAGCGTCATGCTGAAGACAATCGCGGCCGGCGTCGGCCTGGGCCTTGTCGGGTTCCTCATCGCGCTTTTCACGATGGGCGCAGGGCACGGAACGAACGTTCCCGGTTTCGTCGTGGTCCCCTGGATGATGCTGCTGATGATGGCGGGCGCTGGCGCTTTGCCCGGGTTGCTCGCGGCATGCGCCCAATTCACGATCTATATCCTTCTGATCCGCTCCAAGCCGTTGCTCGCGCTGCCGATCGGGATCGTTCACTGCGCCGCCGCGGTATGGGGGACGGCGGGGAACGGAATCTTGTTCTGAAGGCTACAAACGCGAAAAAGCCGCGGAAAACCGCGGCTTTTCGTTTGCTTGATCCCCTGAAGGAAACTGGAGCGGGTGAGGCGATTCGAACGCCCGACCCCAACCTTGGCAAGGTTGTGCTCTACCCCTGAGCTACACCCGCTCGCGCGGCCTTGGGCCGCAAGCCGCGCCTATATGGCCGAAGAGCGCGGCGATTGCAACAGGGAAATGACGGTCTTTGGAGCTAGCTCTTCATAAAGCGAGGGGTGCGTTTCGACCAGGCGAATTCGTTTGGCTCAAGCGGGCGATCTTGCCCCAAGGGCATCGTTGGCCGTAAACGGCACAAGCTTTCCAGATGATGCGAGGACCGATGCCGAAGACCGAAGCCGAGCTTTACGCATTTCTTGCCGATCTCGGCATTTCCGTCTCTACGGTGCGCCACCCGCCCTTGTTCACGGTCGCCGATTCGCAGGCGCTGCGCGGAGAGATCCCGGGCGGCCACACCAAGAACCTCTTCCTCAAGGACAAGAAGGACAATTACTTTCTCGTCACCGTCGGCGAGGAGGCCGTGGTGGACCTCAAGCAGATCCACCACCTGATCGGCGCCGCCAGCCGCGTCTCCTTCGGCAAGCCGGAAATGCTGATGGAGCTGCTCGGCGTCATTCCCGGCGCGGTTACCATCTTCGGCCTGATCAACGACACGGCCGGGCGGATCAAGGTGGTTCTGGACCAGGAATTGATGAGCCACGAGGTCATCAACGGCCATCCGCTGACCAATGAAGCGACGACGGCCATCGCCGCTGCCGATCTCGTCAAATTCGTCGAGGCAACCGGCCACGATCCTGTTATCTTGAAAGTCTCGGGCTGATCGCCACATGGATGGCGAAACCGAAATCCGACAATAACGCGCCGCACCCCCGAAGCCGGCGACGACGCGACCGAAAGGGCGACGACATGAGTGACAACAATCCGTTCAGCGGCTCATTTGGCGGCAATGCCGGCCAGTACGCCCAATCCGTGCAATATGGCGGGGCGGACCGCGGCAAGGTCTCGCTCGGCGAGGCGCCTGCGGCCACGGATCTCGTCAAGGACACGACGACCGCGACGTTCGCAGCCGACGTCATCCAGGAATCGCGCCGCCAGCCGGTGCTGGTCGACTTCTGGGCGCCCTGGTGCGGCCCGTGCAAGCAGCTGACGCCGCAGCTCGAAAAGGCGGTCAAGGCTGCCGGCGGCAAGGTCAAGCTGGTCAAGATGAACATCGACGACCATCCCTCGGTCGCCGGCCAGCTCGGCATCCAGTCGATTCCCGCGGTCATCGCCTTCAAGGACGGCCAGCCGGTCGACGGCTTCATGGGCGCCATTCCGGAAAGCCAGATCACGCAGTTCATCCAGAAGGTCGGCGGCAAGGGCGGAGGCGGCGCGCCGCAGATCACCGAAGCGCTGGCCGCGGCCGCCGAGGCGCGCGAGGCGGGCGACACCCAGACCGCGGCCGACATCTATGATGCGATCCTCGAGCAGTCGCCCGAAACCATCGAGGCCATCGCCGGGCTCGGCGAGATCCTGTTCGAGGCCGGCGACAGCCAAGGCGCCGAGGCGGTGCTTGCCAGGGCGCCGGAGGACAAGAAGGACGCGCCGGCGCTTGCCGCGCTGCGCGCCAAGATGACGCTCGCGGCGGAAGCCGCCGCGCTCGGCAATCCGGCCGAGTTCGAACGCCGGCTCGCCGCCAATCCGAACGATCACCAGGCGCGGTTCGACCTGGCGATGGTGCAGAATGCGCGCGGCGAGCGGATGCAGGCCGCCGACAACCTGCTGGCGATCGTCAGGGCCGACCGGACGTGGAACGACGATGGCGCGCGTGCGCAGCTCTTGAAGTTCTTCGAGGCATGGGGGATGACCGACGAGGCGACGCTGTCGGCGCGGCGCAAGCTGTCGTCGCTGTTGTTCTCCTGAGCTTTTTGCCGGCTTTGCTGCTGGCCCCTTTTGCCAGGAGGTCTTGCGCAAGGCGCCAACTGCGCCAGATAGGCGGCAGCAGCTTGCCCCTGCCGGTTGAGGGTTTAAACAGGCTGGGTTGCGTAAGAGGAGATCGCAGATTGATACGCTGCCCGGCGACGCTTTCGAGAGTTGAAGCGCAGGCGGAGGGTTGAGGTGCAGGTCGGAAACGCCCGCTACCGGCTCGCGAGGGATCTGCCGTCGAGGATCCCGGTGTTTCCGCTCGCCGGGGCGCTGCTGCTGCCCGGCGGCCGCATGCCGCTCAACATTTTCGAGCCGCGCTACCTGGAGATGATCGATGAGGCGATGGCCGGGCCGCGGTTGATCGGAATGATCCAGCCCAGCCTCGACGGCGCGTTGCGCCACGACGGCGAGCCCGAGCTTTGCAGCGTCGGCTGTGCCGGGCGCATCATCTCGCTTGCCGAGACCGGCGACGGGCGCTACCTGATCTCGCTGCAAGGCGTCTGCCGCTTCCGCGTCACGGATGAGCTGGCGGTCAAGACGCCGTTCAGGCAATGCCGGATGGCACCCTTCCTCGCCGATCTCGAGGAGGATCCGGCCGGTGCCGAGGTCGACCGCCCTGCCCTGCTCAAGGCGTTCCGCGCCTATCTGCAGGCCAACGACCTCGAGGCCGACTGGGAAAGCGTGAGCCGCGCCGAGAACGCCATGCTGGTCAACGCGCTGTCGATGATGGCGCCCTATGGGCCGGCCGAGAAGCAGGCCCTGCTCGAGGCGGCGGACCTGAAGACGCGCGCCGAGACGCTGATCGCCATCACCGAAATTACGCTGGCGCGCGAGGATGAGGATTTTGGCTCGAGCCTGCAGTAAGCGCAATGATTCAGGTGAAATCGGCCTGACCTGAATCTCAACACTTAGGCCGGCGGCAGTTGGACAATGGAAAAGCGAGATGGCGGACGGACGTGACGGGCGCAAAGCCACGGTCGACCCGAAATTGCTGGAACTGCTCGCCTGCCCGCTTACCAAAGGACCGTTGACGTGGGACGCCGAGCGCAGCGAACTGATCTCGCGCGTGGCGAAGCTTGCCTATCCGGTGCGTGACGGCATCCCGATCATGCTGCCTTCGGAAGCGCGCACGATCTCGGCCGAAGACGCTCTCAAGCCGCCGCCGCGGCTCGGCGGTCCGTCGTGAATGCGCCGGCGGGCCGGTTGCCGCTACTGGAAATTGCGCCCCTTGGGCATGACCTGTTGCGCCGCGCCCGACAGGGCGTCGACATGCTGCCGCACCGGCAGGCCGCGGTTCGCGGAGCGCTCCGGTCCATTCGATGACCCGGCGGGCTGATGCTCGATGGTGGGCGGCTCCTGCAGGAGGACGCTCAGCCAGGGCGTCAAATCCTCGATCCTGTCGGCGACGATGTGGATGACATCCGATTCCTGCTGCAGCTTGCCGGTGACGCGGATGAAGCGTGCGCCCATCACGATAGAGCGGAAGCGGTCGAAGACGCGCGGCCAGATGATGACATTGGCGATCGCCTTTTCGTCCTCCAGCGTTAGGAAGATCGCATTGCCCTTGCCGGGGCGCTGGCGCACCAGCACCAGGCCGGCGACGGTGACGCGGCGGCCGTCGCGCACCGACGGCAGGCGGACATTAGGGGTGATGCCGGCGCGGTCAAGCCGCTCGCGCAGGAAGGCGACGGGATGTTCCTTCAGCGACAGGCCGAGCGAGCGATAGTCGTGGACGACATGCTCGCCGAGCGGCATTTTCGGCAGCTTCGTCTCGGGCTCCAGCTCGCGCAGGCGGAGCGTGGGCTGGTCGAACAGCGGCAGTTTCTCGGCTGCGCTCCTGCCGTCCAGCGCGCGCACCTCCCAGAGCGCCGCGCGGCGGTCGAGGCCGAGCGAGCGGAAGGCGTCTGCCTGGGCCAGCCTTTCGATCTCGCCGACATCGAGGCCCGAACGCAGCCAGACATCCCTGACCGATCGATAGCCGTCGCCGCGCCGGGCGACGGCGGCCTCCATCCCTTCCTCCGAAAGCCCCTTGATCTGACGGAAGCCGAGCCGCACCGCATGAGCCGTCTCGATGACGCCGCGCATCGAGGCATGGCGTTCGAGGATGCGCGAAGGATCGAAACGGGCCCCCTCCAGCCTGCAATCCCAGACGGAATGGTTGATATCGACCTCGCGCACCTCCACGCCATGGTCGCGCGCGTCGCGAACGAGCTGGGCCGGCTGATAGAACCCCATCGGCTGCGAGTTCAAAATCGCGGCGCAGAAGACGTCGGGATAGAAGGTCTTGAACCAGCAGGAGGCATAGACCAGCAGCGCGAAGGAGGCGGCATGGCTTTCCGGAAAGCCATATTCGCCAAAGCCTTCGATCTGCTTGAAGCAACGTTCGGCGAATTCCTTTTGGTAGCCCTTGTCGACCATGCCGTCGATCATGCGCTGGCGGTAGTTGCCGATCGTGCCGGTGCGTTTGAAGGTGGCCATTGCGCGCCGCAGCTCATCGGCCTCGCCCGGCTGGAAGCCGCCGGCAACGATGGCGATCTTCATCGCCTGCTCCTGGAACAGCGGCACGCCCAGCGTCTTGCCGAGAATCTCCTTCAATTCCGGCTTCGGGTATTCGGCTTTCTCTTTGCCCTGCCGTCTACGCAGATAGGGGTGCACCATGTCGCCCTGGATCGGGCCGGGCCGCACGATAGCCACCTCGATGACCAGATCGTAGAATTCACGCGGTTGAAGCCGCGGCAGCATCGACATCTGGGCGCGTGACTCGATCTGGAAGACGCCCAGCGTGTCGGCCCGGCAGATCATGTCGTAGACGCGAGGGTGCTCCGGTGGCAGCGAGCTCAACTGATGCGGCCGGCCGTATTTGTCACGCGCCTTCGGATAATGATGCGTGAGCAAGGTCAGGGCTCGCTTCAGGCAGGTCAGCATGCCGAGCGCCAGCACATCCACCTTGAGGATCTTGACCGCGTCGAGATCGTCCTTGTCCCACTCGACCATCTTGCGCTCTTCCATCGCCGTCTTGACGATGGGCACGACCTCGTCGAGCCGGTCGCGGGTGATGACGAAGCCGCCGACATGCTGGGAGAGATGGCGGGGGAAGCCGATGATCTCGTTGGCGCGTTCCAGCACCTGCCGCGACAGCGGATCGGCGCGGTCGAGGCCGCCGGCATTGGCTTCCCTTTCGCCGAGCTCCGAGGTCGACCAGCCCCAGATGGTGCTCGACAGAGCGCTCCGGACGTCTTCGGACAAGCCCATGGCCTTCGCCACCTCGCGCAGGGCGGAGCGGCCGCGATAGCTGATGACGGCGGCGGCCAGCGCCGTGCGCTTGGCGCTGTATTTCTCGTAAATATAAGCGATGACCTCGTCGCGCCGTTCATGCTCGAAGTCGACGTCGATGTCGGGAGGCTCGTTACGTTTCTCGGAGATGAAGCGCTCGAAGAGGGCATCGATCCGGTCAGGGCCGACCTCGGTGATGCCGATGCAGAAGCAAATGACCGAATTGGCGGCCGAGCCGCGTCCCTGGCAAAGGATGCCCTTGCTGCGGGCGAATTTCACGATGTCATAGACGGTCAGGAAATAGCGCGCATAGTTCAGCCGCTCGATCAGAGCGAGCTCGCTGCCGATGCGCCGCAGCACTTCTTCCGGGACCCCGGCCGGATAGCGCACGGCCGCTCCTTCCCGCGCCAGGCGTTCGAGCTCGGCCTGCGGTCCGAGGCCGGATTCCGTCGGCTCGTCCGGATAATTGTATTCGAGGTCGCTGAGCGAGAAGGTGAGCTCGTCGGCGAAGCGCAGCGTCTCCGCCAGCGCTTCAGGGTGTCGGCGGAAAAGCCGCGCCATCTCCAGCGGCGTCTTCAGATGACGCTCGGCATTTGCCGTCAGCTCCAGCCCGACCTCGGAAACCGGCGTGTTGAGGCGGATCGCGGTCAGCACGTCCTGCAGCGGGCGGCGGTCGGCGGCATGATAGAGCACGTCGTTGGTCGCCATCAGCGGGATGTGCAGATGTTGGGCCATCGCCGCCGCCTGCTCGATACGGAAGCGGTCGTTGCCGCCGTAATCAGGCGCCACGGCAAGCCGAAGCGCGGCGCCGAAACGATCTTTAAGCCGGCTAATGAGCGTCAGATTGTCTTCCGCGCCTCCCGACAGGTTGGGCAGGATCGCCAGCGACATCAGATCGCCCCATTCGAGAAGGTCGTTGAGTTCGAGCAGCGTCGCGCCCTTCTCGTTCTCGTCGCGCAGATTGGCCTGCGTCAGCATGCGGCAGAGATGTCCCCAGCCCTTGCGGTCGCGGGGGTAAGCCAGAATGTCCGGCGTGCCGTCGCAAAAAACCAGGCGGCAACCGGGATGATAGGGCAGCTTCTCGACCCTGGCCTGCTGCCAGGCCCGCACGACGCCGGCGACCGTGTTGCGGTCGGCAAGGCCGATCGAGGAAAAGCCGTGGAATTTCGCCGTGACCACCAGCTCCTCGGGCTTGGAGGCGCCGCGCAGGAAGGAAAAGTTCGACTGGATGCCGAACTCGGCATAGGGGATGGCGGTCAGCGCGTTCATGCGAAGACGCCGTGCATGAACCAGCGCGGCGCGGCCTGCGAGGCGCTGCTGTAGAGGCCCTGGCGGTAGAGCCAGTAGCGGCGCCCCTCGCTGTCCTCGATGCGGTAATAGTCGCGCGTCGGCGCCTCTTCCTCGCCGGGCAGCTGCCGCCACCATTCGGCGGCGATGCGCTCCGGCCCTTCGGCGCGGGCGACGCGATAAAGCGCGCGCCGCCAGCGGAAATTCATCGGCGGGCCCTCGGGGATCTCGGTCGCCGGCACCTCGATCGGCTCGGGCGAGCGGAACAGCCGTACCGGCCGCTCCGGCGGGAAGATGGTCATCGGAGGTGCTGTCCGGTCGGGCTTCGGCGGCATGCGCCTTTGCGGCGCCTCTGCGAAAGGAACCGTGGTAACGGCGCGCTCCGGCAGGTGGCTATCGACGATGACCGGCTTCAGCACGGCGGCTTCGCCGAGACGGGCACGCACGCGGTCGGCGAATAAAGCGATGTCGGCGTCATCGTCGCTTGTCTCGCCGGCAAGGTCGCCCTGGAGCATGTCGAAGGCGGCGACCGAAAGCACCGACAGCCGCACGAGGTCGAAGCCGAAGCCGGCATCGATGGTCTGTTCCAGCGCGGTCAGCCGTTCGTGAAACAGCTTTCGGATCAGCTGCGGCTCGCGCATGGGGCGCGAGGTGCCGACCGCGATGCGGCTGACGAGGCCGTCGACGCGAAAGAGGAGAAGGGCGAGCGCCCGCGCGCCTTCGCCGCGGCGCTCGAGGTCGGCCTTCAAGGCCACGGCAAGCCGGCTCACCAGCCGCTCGATGTCGTCGGTGAGCACGATCGGCTCGGCAAGATGGCGCTCGACCGAGAGCGGCGCCACGGGAAGGCGCGGCGACACCGCCTCGTCGAGCCGGCCGAGCGCCTGGTCGAGGCGCAGAAGCAAGGTGGCGCCGAAGCGGCGGGCGAGCGGCGCGCGGGGTGCGGCCATCACCGCGCCCGCCGTGCGCAGGCCGACGCTTTCCAGGCTGGCGCGGGTTTCGGGCGCGATGCGCAGCGCCGAAAGCGGCAGGGGCGAAAGCAGCGCCGCCTCCTCGCCGCCGGCCACAATGCGGTCGCCGTGGAAGCGCGCCGCCGCCCAGGCAGCGCCCGGCGTCGAGGCGAGGCCGGCGCGAACATCGAAACCCTGCTGGAAGAAACGGGTGAGGATCTCGTCCTGCATGGCCCGCTCGCCACCAAACAGGTGCGTGCAGCCGGTGACGTCGAGAAACAGCCCGTCCTCGCCGTCGATCGCCACCAGCGGCGTGTAGCGGTCGCACCAGTCGGCGAGGCCTTCGAGCAGGCGGCGGTCGGCCTCCGGGTCGGCCTCCACCACATCGATCGACGGATGCATGGCGCGCGCGTCGGCAATGCCCATGCCGCGCTTCAGCTTCAGCGCCTCAGCCCGCTCGTCGAGGGCTGCGATGCGCTGGGCGTTGCTGTCGCGATGGCTGATCACAAGCGGTGGGTAAGATGGGGGCAGGGGATGCGAGGGCCGGGAACGCCAGGACCGCCCCAGACGCTGGCGCAGGATCCGCTCCGCGCAAAGGTAGGGGAACCACAGCGACAGAATTCGTTGCCCGCTCTTCCTCGGGCCTTCTTTCGGCAAAAGCGTGCTCATCGGGGTTCCACTCCAGTGTGAATTGTCCGGGCAGGGCCGTGCGGCTCTTGCCGATATCGACGGTGAAGGCGGGGCGGTTGATCGAGCCGGCCAGCGCGCCGGCGAGCGTTTCGCGGCTCGCCGCGGGCGCTGCCGAAACAATGAGGCGCACGGGCGCCGCGGTGGGCTCGGCCTGGCCGGCCTGACGCAGCAAAAATACTGGCCGGCCGGCGCTCTGGGCGCGGGCGTGCAGCCGCCGCGTCGCGGTAAGGTCGAGAAGCCGGGGGCTGCCGCGGATCTCGAGGATGACGGCGGCGAAGGCCGTCATGCGGGCGGCCTCCTCGGCGATCCACAGCGCGTCGACCAGTTTCGGCGCTTCGGAAAACAGCAATTGTTCGGGCTCGATGCCGAAGAAGGCGTGGAGGCCCCTGGCATAGGGAAAGCCGGCCTCGCGGAAAATCTCCGCCGTTCCGATCCAGAGGACCGGCAGGCCCTGCTTCTGTTTGAGGATCAGGCTGGCGAGCGACAGCGCAAAGCCGGCCACGGCGCCGGCATCGCGGGTCTCCAACCCATGGATTTCACTGAGCGCCGCCTTGGGCACGCCGCCGCCGAGGGCAGTATCGAGGCGTTCTATGCCGGTATGCAGGAAGGCATCCGGCGAGGCCACAGCGAGGCTGCGCCGGACGATGGTGATTTCGGGGGTGACATCCGATCCCGCGGCATCGCCAGCTATTTGTTTTTTTGCAAGTCCGGACGGAAAACCGCTTCGCACTGTTCCTGGAATCGCTTTTGGCGCGCCGGAAGCCGGCGCTTCCAGGCGCTCGGGCAGCGTTCCCTCGATCTTCGCGATCTGGCGGCGCAGGGCAAAAACAGTTTCCCGCGCCACGACGCTTATCGCCATGACGTTCACTTCCGGCAGTAGTTGTTCCTGTTATGTTCTTATAGATTCCAGAGGGGCCTGGAAGAGTCAAGCGGAGTCGCAAGGAATTTATTCCTTCTGCTTTTCAGCTTCCAAGATCCAGCCAGCCGGCCCATTTGCCTCGACAGGCGCGAAAGCCTATATGCCGAGGTCAAAGGAAACCTCATGGCCCGCATCTACAAGACCCGCATCTGGCATGACCAACTCTCGCCATCGATGGATGAGATGGAACTTCTGGCGCTGGAGGCCTACGCCCATCTGCCGGAGGAGTTCCGCAAGCTCACCGGCGAGATCATCATCCAGATCGCCGATTTTCCGACCGACGAGATCATGGACGACCTGTCGCTGGAGACGCCCTTCGATCTGCTTGGCCTGTTCGAGGGGCGCGGCATCGCCGAGCGCTGGAACCCGCAAACCGGCGAGGGGCCGAACCGCATCACGCTCTACCGCCGCGCCATCCTCGACTATTGGGCCGAGAACGAGGAGACGCTGGGCGACATCGTCACCCACGTGCTGATCCACGAAATCGGCCACCATTTCGGCCTGTCGGACGACGACATGGAGCGGATCGAGGAAGCGGCCGAGCAGGCAGCGGCGGGGTGACGAATGAGAGGGCTGCCGTCCTTTCCTACCAATCGCTGAGCTTGGTGTCCGAGGTGTATTCCTGGCCCTCGATATCCTTCACCACGGCCTGGCCGCAGCGCATCGACTTGGTCGTCTTGTCATAGGCATAGGTCGGCGAGCCGAACAGGTGCCAGCCTTTGTTCAGGGCCGCCGTCACCTTATGGCAGAAAGTGGAATCGTCCGGACCGGACAGAAAGCGGTAGAGTTTCATTTTCGACCCTGTCGTGACCAATGCTTGTCTATCTTTCCTGGAATCGCTCGAGCGCATCATGCGCCGATGATTGCGGCCTTCGCCAGAAGTTTCTCGGCATCCGCCAGATGCAGCCGCTCGACCATGCGGCCGTCCAGCGCAATGACGCTTTTGCCGGCATTTTCGGGCCGTGAGAACGCCTCCCTGATCGCCCGCGCCCTGGCCAGCGCCTCCGGCGCGGGCGCAAAGGCGCGGTTCGCGGGCTCGATCTGGGCGGGGTGGATCAGCGATTTGCCGTCAAAACCCATGGCGGCCGCCTCGGCGCATTCCCGCGCGAGGGCGTCGAGGTCGCGAAAATCGTTGGCGACGCCGTCGATCACGTCGAGGCCGCCGGCGCGGGCGGCGAGCACAAGCTGCAGCAGCCAGGGCGTGAGATAGCGCCGGTCGGGCGTTGCCGAAATGCCAGTTGCCTTCACCAGATCGTTCGTTCCGGCGACGAAACAAGCGAGGCGGGAAGAGGGATCGCGGCCAAGCTCGGCGATGGCGCCGACGTTGAGCAGCGCCTTGGGCGTCTCGATCATCGCCCAGAGTTTCACGGTATCTGGGGCGAAATTGTCGTCGAGCAGGTCGCCGGCCTCGAGGATGTCGCGCGGCGTGCCGATCTTGGGCAAAAGAATGCCGTCGGGCTCTGCCTTGGCGACGGTCAACAGGTCGTCGATGCCCCATTCACTGCCGAGCGGATTGATGCGCACCACCATCTCGCAGCGGCGCGCCGGCCGCGCGGCGAGGATGCCGGTAAGCTTGTCGCGGGCGGAAACCTTGTCGGCCAGCGCCACGCCATCCTCGAGGTCGATGATGACGGTATCGCAGGCGAGCGAGGCGATCTTGGCCAGCGCCTTGTCGTTTGAGGCGGGCACGTAGAGCACGGAGCGGCGCGGGCGGTAGGTGTCAGAGGTCATGGCCGATCTATGCCGGCCTGCAGCGGGCGAGGCAAGGCGCGGCACCATAGAACTCATTTGCGTTCTGGCTAATTGTCGAAGCCGGCGCCGCCCCTCATTGCCCTGCCGGGCATTTCTCCCCGTATAGTGACGGGGAGAAAGGGCCTGGCCGCGATGTCGGCTCCTGCAATGCTGGCGATTGGCGAAGCCGGCGATGGCAGCGCCCCTCTCCCCGTCACTATACGGGGAGAGGATGCCGGCAGGCAGGTGAGAGGCGGCGCCAGCCTGAAACGACTTTGCTCCTGCACGAAATCTGCAAATCCTTGCGGAAAACCTCCTCCAATCCGCCGCGCGCTTTCCGCAGCCGCCGGCGAAACAGGCGGCATGCGAACACATCACAGATCCCGCTGGTCCCTGCCCCGGCGCCTCCGCAACGAAGGCTGGTGGTTGGTCGAGCCGCAGAGGCCGCGCATAACGGCGGTCATGCTTCCTTTCATCCCAAGATCACGGCTGCGACATGCCATGCGAGCGGCGGCGCTCGGGACGGTTCGGTCTTGACGCCAGCTTTCACGACTGGCGGCCTTTGCGCGCTCTCGACAAGCACGGCCCGCTTGCTAATCCTGTCATGACAAAACCGTATTCAGCGAGCTGCCGATTCCATGCCGCACAACATCCTCGTCGCCGACGACGATCCGCATATCCGCGAGATCATCTGCTTCGCGCTGGAAAAGGCCGGCATGAAGACGGCCGCCGTCGCCGACGGCGCCGCCGCGCTGCAAGCGGTCGAACGCCGCGCGCCCGACCTCATCGTGCTCGA
This sequence comes from Mesorhizobium sp. WSM4989, assembly GCF_029625795.1. Classification (NCBI taxonomy): domain Bacteria; kingdom Pseudomonadati; phylum Pseudomonadota; class Alphaproteobacteria; order Hyphomicrobiales; family Phyllobacteriaceae; genus Mesorhizobium; species Mesorhizobium sp. WSM4989. The sequence goes on from NZ_JARTVN010000001.1 coordinate 2,410,848, forward strand.
CATCGGCATGCCGGAGATGGACGGGCTGGAGGTCTGCCGCAGGCTGCGGCAGCGCTCCGACGTGCCGGTGCTGTTCCTGTCGGCCCGCGATGCAGAAATCGACCGTATCCTCGGCCTTGAAATGGGCGGCGACGACTATGTGACGAAACCGTTCAGCCCACGCGAGCTGGTTGCCCGCGTCAACGTCATCCTGCGGCGGGCGCGCCCGGCGGTGGTGGAGGAAGACGCCGACGACGGTCAGTTCGCGCATGGCAAGCTCGTGCTGGTTCCGGCAAGTCATGCTGCGAGCTTTGAAGGCAAGCCGCTCACCCTAACAGCGATCGAGTTCGCGATTCTGAAAGGTTTTCTTGGCCGCCCGCAGCATGTGCTTGGCCGCGATGCGGTGATGGCCAATGCCTACCAATCCAACATCCATGTCTCGGAACGCACGGTCGACAGCCATATCCGCAACATCCGCGCCAAGTTGGCGGCGGTCGGCTGTTCGGATGCGATCGCGACCGTGCATGGCGTCGGCTTCCGGCTCGGCCGATGCGGTGGCTGAGCAAGGAGAAATGGCGGCCCAGGCTCGCCACCGTGGTCGTCGCCATCCTGATCGTGGTGATGGCGCTGCCGCTGGTCGGCCTGTTCTTCTTCCGGCTCTATGAAAACCAGCTGATCCGCCAGACCGAGGGCGAGCTCATCGCACAGGGCGCGGTGATTGCCGCCGTCTATGCCGATGCGGTGCGCGCGGCCGGCATTGCACCGGAACGGTTGGGAACGCCGATCTCGGCGGATCCGGCAAGGGACAATAATTACCCCTATCAGCCGATCGAGCCGCAGCTCGACCTTGCCTCCGACAATGTCATGCCGTCGCGACCGGCGGCCGTTCCCGCCACCGCCGATCCGGACTTCGCGGCCATAGGCGCAAAGCTCGACGGCATTCTGGACGAGGCGCAGAAGACAACGCTTGCCGGCTTCCGGCTGCTCGATCCGCATGGCGTGGTGATTGCCGGCGGCGGTGAGGTCGGACAGTCTTTCGTTGCGGTCGAGGAGGTGCGGCAGGCGCTCGCAGGCGCCTATGCAAGCGAGCTTCGCCTGCGGATCCCCGACCAGCCGCCGCCGCCGCTCTATTCGGTGAGTCGCGGCACCAAGGTGCGCGTCTTCGTCGCCTTGCCGGTCGAGCTCGACGGCAGGGTCGCCGGCGTGGTCTATATGTCGCGGACGCCGAACAACATCGTGAAACATCTCTATGGCGAGCGCGGCAAGGTCACGCTCGCGGCGATCGCGATTCTCGGCGGCACGCTGCTGATCGCGCTGGTGTTCATCCGCACCGTCAGCCGGCCGATCTACGCGCTGATCGAGCGCACCAAACGCATCGCCGCCGGCGACCGCGAGGCAATGCGGCCGCTCGCCCATCACGGCACGCGCGAGATGGCGGCGCTGTCGGCCGCCTTCCTCGACATGGCGCAAAAACTCCAGGCGCGCTCCGACAGCATCCAGACCTTCGCCACCCATGTCTCGCATGAGCTGAAATCGCCGCTGACGGCGATCCAGGGCGCGGCCGAGCTGCTCAGGGATTCCGGCGGGACGATGGACGAGGACGAGCGACGGCGTTTTTCCAACAACATCGTCACCGATGCCGGGAGGCTCAATCTCTTGGTGCGCCGGCTGCTCGAACTGGCGCGCGCGGAAAACCTGGCGCCGAGCGGCGAAAGCACGACAATCGGCGCGGCGCTGGCGCTGCTGCCGGTCGACGCCAGGCTGGAGGTACGCGTCGAATCGGGCAGCGATATCGGCCTCGGCATCTCGGGCGAGAATCTCGCGATCGTGCTCGCCAACCTCGTCGACAATTCCGCACGGCACGGCGCGAAGCAGGTGACGGTCGGCGCCGAAAAGGCGGGCGAAAGGGTGGCCCTCCACGTCGACGACGACGGCGGCGGCATTTCGGCGGCCAATCGCGCAAGAATATTCGAGCCGTTCTTCACCACAAGACGCGAGGCCGGCGGCACCGGCATGGGCCTCGGCATCGTGCTGGCCCTCCTGAAAGCGCATGATGGCACGATAACGCTGGTTGACTCCGAACGCGGCGCGCGCTTCGAGATCAATTTGCCGGTCGCGTGAGGACCGGTGAATCGGAGAACAAAGTGCGTTACGACATCGTCATCATCGGCGGCGCCATCGTCGGGTCCTCGGTCGCCTACTATCTGCGCGAAGAAGGTTTTACCGGCTCCATCGCGCTGATCGAGCGCGATCCGCAATTCTCGCAAGCGGCGACGACGCTGTCCCTGGCCTCGATCCGCCAGCAATTTTCCATTCCTGAAAACATCCGCCTGTCGCAATTCACGCTGAAGCTGTTCCGGCGACTGAAAGAGACTTTCGGCGCCGATGCCGATATCGGCTTTCGCGAGGGCGGCTATCTGATCCTCGCCGGCGAGGCGGGGCTGCCGATCCTCAAGGCCAATCACGAGGCGCAGATCGCCGAAGGCGCCGATATCGTGCTGGAGGATGCTGGCCAGCTCGCCCGCCGCTTCTCCTGGCTTTCAACCGAAGGCATTTCCGCGGGCGCCTATGGCCGCGGCGGCGAGGGCTGGTTCGACGCGCATGCGCTGCTGATGCTGTTCCGTAAGGCGCTGCGCGAGAGGAGGATCGACTTTATCACCGCGTCGGTCACCGGTATCGCGCGCGAGGGCAGTCGCGTCACCGGCGTCGCCCTCGACAATGGCGAGACGCTGGAGGCGGGTATCATCGTCAATGCCGCCGGTCCGAACGCCGGCAAGGTGGCCGCCCTTGCGGGGCTCGCGCTGCCGGTCGAGCCGCGCAAGCGCAACGTCTTCGTCTTCGAGGCACGGGAAAAATATGCCGACATGCCGCTGCTGGTCGATCCCTCCGGCATCTATGTGCGGCCGGAAGGCTCGGTCTATCTCACCGGCGGCGCCGAGCCGGAGGAAGGCGACCATGCACCCGATCCAAACGATTTCGAGGTCGAGTGGCCGCTGTTCGAGGACGTGATCTGGCCGACTTTAGCCACCCGCGTCCCAGCCTTCGAGGCGATCAAGCCGACGCGCGCCTGGGTCGGGCATTATGATTACAACACGCTCGACCAGAACGCGGTTATCGGGCCGCATCCGGAGGTGGAAAACTTCCTCTTCGCCAACGGCTTCTCCGGCCATGGCCTGCAGCAGGCGCCGGCGGTGGGCAAGGCGCTCTCGGAACTCATCGTGCATGGCGGCTATCGGACGATCGATTGCACGGCGTTCGGATATGAGCGCGTCGCGGCGGGGCGGGCGTTCAGGGAATTGAACGTCATCTGACGCATAATCGCATCGACCGCCAGCGCGTTGCCGAGCGCATGCCCGCGCGCCGTATTGTCGAAAATGCACCACACCTCGGTGGCTGAGGCGCCCGCGTCGGCGAGCTGGGCGCTGATTTCCAGCAGCCGGCCGGCGTCGTAGTCCGAAAAATAGACATGCGGCGCGCCGTGAAAGCGGAAATAGGCGAGCTCATGCCAGCCGCCGGGCGCGGAAGCGGCGGGAACTGAGGCAGGGTCCGCCGCCACGCGCCCGACGCAGAGGCGGCTCAGCAAAGCGTCTGCTCCCGGCTCGAACCAACTGGCGTGACGCGGTTCGCAGACCAAGCGGCAGTCGGTCTTGTCGTGCAACAAAGCGAAGAACTTTTTGGCTATCTGCCTGTCGAATTGCAGACTGGGCGGCAGCTGGACCAAGAGGGCGGACAGCTTCTCACCGAGACCTCCGACCTCGCCCATGAAAGCATCCAGAAGATCATGGCAATCTATGAGGCGGCGCTCATGAGTCGCGGCTTTGGGCACTTTAACGGAGAACCGAAAATGATCCGGGACCGAGCACGCCCAGCGCTCATAGGTTTCGCGCTGATGCGGTTTGTAGAAGGAGGAGTTGATCTCCACGACAGGAAGACGCGAAGCGTAACGCTCCAATTGCGAGCCCGTCGCCGGAACAGAGGACCTGTGCGCTGCCGGTATGGTCCATCCGGCTGTTCCGACAAAAGGTTTGTTTTCGGCCATGTCGACAATCTGGACAGGCGCGCCTGCAGGTCAAGGTGGGGCTCAGGCGGCGAGGCGGCAGCCCAGATGTGCCTGTAGCCAGCCGAGCACGCGCGCCCAGCCTTCGGCGTGCTCCGCCGCGGCGTCCGGGAAGCCGGCGAAGCCGCCATGGCAGACGGTGAGCCGCGTGCCGGCAGAGGTCGGTTCCAGCAGATAGGCAACTGTCGTTTCGTGACGGCCGAGCGTCGGGTGATCCCAATCGTAGCGCCTCGTCTGCACGACCCTGCGCCCCGTCTCGATCTCGAGGAAGCTGCCGCTGGCGGGCAGGGTCCTGCCGTCGGCCGTCCTCACGATGACGCGCCACGATCCGCCGACGCGCAGATCGGCGGCCCAGCCGATCACCCGGTAGGTCTCGGCCGACCCCCACCAGCGCTCGACGTCGCTGGTGAGAAGCGCGGTGACGACTTGTTGCGGCGAAGCGGGAAGTTCCGCCGAAGCCATGACCGTCTCGGTGTTCGCCATGGCGCGCGGCCAGCCATGCGGCAGTATCATTGCCAACCTCCTCCGCGGCCGTTCAATACCTGATTCAGACCTTCGATGGCGGGCGCTCGAAACCCTTGCCGGTCTCCAGCAGGCTCTTGAGGCTCGCCAGCACCAGCGGCCAGCCCTTGGACACGTTCGGAATCAGCCGGTGCGGGCCGTCGGCCTCGTGGGTGACGGCAAGCTTCATCAGCTCGCCGTCCTTTTCGATGGTGAAGGTACAGCGCGTGTAGCCGTCTTCCTTCACCTCGGGCAGCCATTCGTTGCGCCATTTGATGACCAGACGCCGGGGCGGATCGATCTCGAGGATCTCGCCCGAGTCGGCCACGCGGCCGTCCGGGAAGATCAGCTTCCAGCTCGAACCCACCTTCCAGTCGCTCTCCTGGTAGGAGCAGAGGAAGAACTGCCGGTTGAACTCCGGATCGGTCAGCGCCGTCCAAAGCTTTTCGGGCGTGGTGCGGATGTAGGTGACGTAGACGAAAGTGTTGTCGCTCACGGCTCTTCCCTTTCAAGTCGTTTCTTCAGGTCGCTCAAGGCATCCAGCCGATGGCGCTCGAATTTGCCGATCCAGCGCTCGGCGATCTCGTTGATCGGCACGGGGTTGAGGTAATGCTCCTTCTCGCGGCCGCGGCGAACGGTGGCGACAAGGTTCGCCTCCTCGAGAATTGCCAGGTGTTTGGTCACCGCCTGGCGCGTCATGTCCATCCGTTCGCAGAGCGCGTTCAGCGTCTGTCCGTTCCTGGCATAGAGGCTGTCCAGCAATTGCCGGCGGGTCGGGTCGGCCAAGGCGCGAAAGACGGCATCCATGCTCATGACTTTAATATGCAACCAACTGGTTGCATGTCAAGCGTTGCGACAGGTCGAGCGATCACTTGCCGGTGAATGGCGTCAGCGCTTGCGGGAGAACCAGAAGGCGTCGGGCATGCGTTTCATGCCGATGCGCTCGTAGAAGCCGACGGCGTCGGGCATCGAGATCAGGCTGATGGCGACGGACGTGCCGAGCTGGCGGCGTGCCTCGTCCATCAGGCCTTTGCCGATGCCGAGCCCCTGCGCCGAAGCCGATACGGCGAGCTCGGAGATATAACACACCCAGGAGAAGTCCGTGACGCCGCGCGCGACGCCGAGAAGCGGCCTGCCGTCGACATCGAGCCGTGCCGTCAGCACCAGATTGGCATTGCCGAGCATCGCCTTCAGTCGAGCTTCGTCGTCGACCGGCCGTGTTTCGCCGAGGCCGGATTCCACCAGCACGCGGCGGAATTCGCCGACATCGAGCGTGGGCTCGCTTGCGTAAAGGACCTTCGAAGTCGGCGTCATGCAGCCAAGGTGCCCGATCGGCCGGGATTTTGAAAGCAGCCGATCCCGATCTTGTGTTCGATCGCCCAAGCCACACGACAACAGTTGCCTTTCATTTGCCGCCGGCTTTGTGTAAAGCCGTGCGCAAAATTCCCCGCAGAGAGAAGACGGGTAAGGACCATGGACAAATTCACCAAGCTCACCGGCGTCGCGGCGCCCATGCCGATCGTCAACGTCGATACCGACATGATCATCCCGAAGGATTATCTGAAGACGATCAAGCGCACCGGGCTTGGCACCGGCCTGTTCGCCGAGATGCGCTACAAGGACGACGGCTCGGAGAACCCGGATTTCGTGCTCAACAAGCCGGCCTATCGCAAGGCGCAGATCCTGGTCGCCGGCGACAATTTCGGCTGCGGCTCGAGCCGCGAGCACGCGCCCTGGGCGCTGCTCGATTTCGGCATTCGCTGCGTCATCTCGACGTCGTTCGCCGATATTTTCTACAACAATTGCTTCAAGAACGGCATCCTGCCGATCACGGTCAGCCCGGAAGACCTCGACAAGCTGATGGACGACGCCTCGCGCGGTTCCAACGCCACGCTGTCGATCGACCTCGAAGCCAAGGAGATCCGCGGCCCGGATGGCGGCGTGGTCAAGTTCGATCTCGACGACTTCAAGCGTCACTGCCTCTTGAACGGCCTCGACGATATCGGGCTGACCATGGAGAAGGCCGGCGCCATCGCGTCCTTCGAGAAGAAGAACGCCGAGCTGCGCCCCTGGGCCTGAACGGCTGAGGCACTTGTGATAGATAGCCCGGCCGCAAGCGGCCGGGTTCGTGTGGCTGAACGGAGGGACAGTCATGACACGCCCGCTTCTGGCCGGCGCCTGCGCCTTGGCGGCGATCCTTCTGGCGGTGTCCAGGGCGACCGCGGCGCCGCAGGCGCCCGCGCCTTCCGACCAGCCCGCCGCCGATCAAGGGGCGGCCGATCAAGGCGCATCGAGCACTTCTGACGCCGCTCCCGCCGACACCGACAAACAGGCGCCGATCCCGTTCGAGGACGGCCAGCTCACCATCACGCAGCCGGAGCAGGACGGCGAGAAGATGCTCGCCTATGACGGCAAGCAGCTGGCCAGCAATTACGACGTCTCCTTCGACAGGATCGTCAAGATCGGCGACGTCAACGTGGCGCTGGTCGATGTCGGCGACGGCGGCAACCAGTGCGGCCCGGCCAAGGTCATCGTCTGGAAACCGAAGGACGGCGAGATCCGGACCACGACGGTCGAGCAGGACGAATGCGGCGCGCCGCCGGCCGCGGTTTCCGACGACGCCATCTATTTTGTGCCTTTCCTGCTGCCCGGAGCAACCAAGCCGGCCTTGCAATGGTCGCCGACCGAGGGGCTGACGACCTCCGGAAACCTGACCTACACGCCGGAACCCGGCACCGACTGGAAGGACGTCGATGCGTCGAAATACGACAACATCATCGACGCGTTCCATAACGAAGCGGTCTACAAGGCGGCGCAGGCGCTGCTGGGCGACGATATGCCCGACATGGCGACCAGCCTGCTGGTCGGCGGCGGCACCGAAAAGACCGCTTCCGGCGCCTTCTATGCCACCGGCTGCGTGCCGCATGACTGCGGCGGCAATGACGGCTTCATGGCGGTCGACCCGGTCAAGCACAAGGTCTATTTCGCCCGCCGCGGCGACAATGGGGAGCCGAATGCCTGGCCGCCGGTGAAGGACTGGCCGGCGGATATCAAGAAGGCGTATGACGACACGCAGGGGAATTAGCCCGAGCGTCAATTGCCAGCTTGCGTCCTTCGCGCCTCCCCTCTGTCCCGCCAGCATCGCGTTGTCTGGCTCACGACTGGGCTGTGGATGCGTTTCAGAATGACCTAACAAATCCTGCGAGGCCCCATGCGCAAGCTGATCTCCACCGGTTCCCTCTTCGAGAAAACCGCCGGCTATTCGCGCGCGGTGGTGCAGGGCGACTGGTGTTTCGTCTCCGGAACGACCGGCTACGACTATGCCACGATGACGATGCCCGACACGGTCGAGGCGCAGACGCGCAATTGTCTTGCCACCATCGCCAAGGCCCTTGCCGACGGCGGCTTCGACATGGCCGATGTGGTGCGGGCGCATTACTATATTACCGACCAGGCCTATGTTGACGTGGTCTTCCCGATACTCGGCGAGGCGTTCGGGGACATCCGCCCGGCGGCGACGATGATCGTCTGCCAGCTCAACAAGCCGGAGATGAAGATCGAGATCGAGGTGACGGCGCTCAGGCGCACTGTCTGATGCCTGTCGCCCAGGCTGCGAAGCGGCTGGGCACAACGACGGCGTGGAGCGAGGAGCGGCCCATGGTCAAGGTCAGACGCATCGTCGCGAATATCGAAACGCCCGACATTGCGGCGGCAAAGCCCTTCTATCAGGGCGTGCTTGGCCTCGATCAGCTCATGGATATGGGCTGGATTGCCACGTACGGCTCCCAGCAGACCATGGCCGTCCAGATCAGCTTCATGTCGCAAGGCGGGTCGGGCACGCCGGTGCCGGACCTCTCGATCGAGGTCGACGATGTCGATGATGCGCTGGACCGCATGCGCAAGGCTGGCTTTGCCGTCGAATACGGCCCGGCCGACGAGCCCTGGGGCGTGCGGCGCTTCTATGTGCGCGATCCGTTCGGGCGGCTGGTGAATATCCTGTCGCATCGGTGATGGCGCGCGTACCGGCCTCTTGCGAGATGCTGGCAGGGCAGAGGGGGGTGTGAAGGAACTCGAGGCTCGTCCCCTTGCGCGCAGCCCGCCCGGCGTTTAGCAAGACCGCGGTTCAATTCTCTCCCCAGGACGGTTCTCCATGGCTTCGAAAAATCTCTTCCTGCTCGCCGGCGACGGCATCGGCCCCGAGGCCATGGCCGAAGTGAAGAAGTTGATCGCGGCCATGAACGCGAAGCTCGGCAGCGGGTTTGCCACCGACGAGGGGCTGGTCGGCGGATGCGCTTACGACGCGCATGGCGCGGCGATCTCCGATGCCGACATGGAAAAGGCTGTTGCTGCGGATGCCGTGCTGTTCGGCGCCGTCGGCGGGCCGAAATGGGACAAGGTGCCCTACGAGGTGCGCCCCGAGGCCGGCCTGCTGCGCCTGCGCAAGGACATGGAGCTGTTCGCCAACCTGCGTCCGGCGATCTGCTATCCGGCTTTGGCCGCCTCCTCCTCGCTCAAGCAGGAGGTGGTCGAGGGCCTCGACATATTGATCGTGCGCGAGCTGACCGGCGGCGTCTATTTCGGCGAGCCGAAGCAGATCATCGACCTCGGCAACGGCCAGAAGCGCGGCATCGACACCCAGGTCTACGACACGTTCGAGATCGAGCGTATCTCCGGCGTCGCTTTCGAGCTGGCACGCACGCGCAAGAACCATGTCACCTCGATGGAAAAGCGCAACGTCATGAAGTCGGGCGTGCTGTGGAACGAGGTGGTCACCCAGACGCATCAGGCGAAATATGCCGACGTCAAGCTCGACCACATGCTGGCCGATGCCGGCGGCATGCAGCTGGTGCGCTGGCCAAAACAGTTCGACGTCATCGTCACCGACAATCTGTTCGGCGACATGCTCTCGGACATCGCCGCCATGCTCACCGGCTCGATCGGCATGCTGCCGTCGGCCTCGCTCGGCGCGCCGGACGTCAAGACCAAGAAGCGCAAGGCGCTCTACGAGCCGGTGCACGGCTCGGCGCCCGACATCGCCGGCAAGGGCGTCGCCAATCCGATCGCCATGATCGCCTCCTTCGCCATGTGCCTGCGCTATTCCTTCGGCATGACGGTGGAAGCCGACAAGCTCGAAGCGGCGATCGCCGCCGTGCTCGACGACGGCCTGCGCACCAAGGACATCATGTCCGAGGGCATGACCGAGGTCGGCACCACCGAAATGGGCGATGCCATCATCGCCAAGTTCCTGGGCTGATCCCCATGGCAGAGGCGGCGGTCGACGTCCGCTGGGCGACGACCGAGGACGCCGAGGCGCTCGCCACCGTGCTTTGCGCAATGGCGGCGCACTATCGGCAGTCGCCGCTCGACCACGCCCGGGCGACGGCCACGGCAAGGCGGTGGCTCGGCGAGGAAAGCCCGGGCTATCCGCATTTCGCGCTGGCCTTCGCGGGTGGCGAGGTGGCCGGCCTGGCTTCGGTCGCGATCGTGCATCCCGGCATCGATCTCGAGCGGCTGATGTTCTTGAAAGACTTGTTCGTGCGTCAAGAGGCTCGAAACGCGGGAGTGGGTGAGGCACTGATCGGCTTTCTCGCCGGCTATTGCCTCGACAAGCGCATTGGCCGCATCGACCTCACCGCCGAGGACTGGAACGAGGGTGCGCTGCGCTTCTACGAGCGGCTCGGCGCCGAACGCCACGGCCAGAAGATCTTCCTCAGGCTGTCGGGCGAGGCACTAAGGACGGCGGCCGCTAGAATCTGACTCCGCTCGGCACCGGCCCCCACTTGTTGTCGCCGGCCTGGGTCGGGATCAGGCCGAACACCAGGGTGGCGAGCCAGCCGACATAAGGCACGAAGCAGAGGATGGCGAGCCAGCCGGTCAGGCCGAGATCATGCAAGCGGCGCACGACGAGCGCGACCCACGGCAGGAACGTGAGCAGGACGTAAAGACCGAGCAGGCCGAACATGACGACCGGCTCATCGCCGCCGCCCTCGACGTTGCCGCGCGACAGGTCTGCGGAGAAGCCGACGCCGATGGCGACGACAAGACCGATCGTCCAGAACAGGCAAAAGCCCCAGAACTCCTTGCGCCGGGCGCGGCCGGAGAAGTTGACGTAGTTCGTCGTCACGCCACGCCAGAAATAGCTCCAGAGGCCGGTCGATTCCACCGTTTCGGCCTCGGCGTTGCGGCCGAAATGCGGCTGCCCCGCAGGCGAGCTGCCCGGCAGCGGACGGGCAGGAACTGGAACGGCGTTGTCAACCGGATCGATCATCCGGCCGCGGACCGAGAAGACATTGCCGGCACGTTCGCCGTTCGGCTGGAACTCGACCTGGGCTCCCCTGGCAAGCGTTGTCTCGCGACGCAGGTCCTCGCGCGCGAAACTGTAGCGCCTGCCGTCGGCGCCGCTGATGAAGCCGAAGCCCTGGTGCTCGTCATAGTGAAGAACTTCGCCACGCATCAGATCCCCCCGAGCGTCGAATTCTTTCCCTTTGCTCGATTTGACATGAGCGCCGGCCGGCGGGCAAGAGCCATGGCGTTCAGCCGGCTATCGCAGAGGCGGCAAATCGGGATAGAAGCCGCAAGTCGCCTAATAGACCGCGAAGCAATGGCCCAGAAGGACTCGACACTGCTGCCAGAAGCGGCCGACGCTCCCCGCGGCCAAAGACGGAAAATCTGCATCGACGCCACCGGCCTGCTCGCCTGGCGCGGCGCGCTGGCCGGCATCCAGCGGCTGGAAGACTTCATGGTCAGGGCAGCGCTCGCCGATCCCGACCCGGATGTCGAGGTGGTGACGCTCGATCTCTCCAGCCATCGTTTCCGGGCGCTCGAAAAATTCGAGATGGAGCAGTTGGGTGTCAGCGAGATCGCGCCGTTCCGGCAGCGGCCGCGACCGCAAGCCGCTGCCGCGTTGCGGCAGGGGTTCCAATCGGTGCGGCGCCATCCAATGGCCAAGAGTGAAGCCGATCGCCAGCTTGCGGGAATGGTGACGAACGGCCGTCCCGGCTTCACCTTCACGGTGTCGAAGCTGTTGCTGCGGGCCTATCGCTTCTCTAGGCGAGCCGGTCTCCGGGCGGGTTTGCTTCGGGGCGATGCGGCGCAGCCGACGAAGAATGTCGATCGTCGAACGGTGCTGATCAGCAATCAGCTGCTGGTCGGCGAAAAGTTAGCGGCGGTTTGCGCCGGCCCCGACAACATAGCCTTTCTTTGCCACGACATGATCCCGACCATGCGGCCCGACCTTGTCGCAAAGAACAGATGGCAGGCCGCCTTCGGGCCCAATCTCGAACGGCTGGTGCGGTCCGGCGCGGCGGCCTTCTGCACCTCCGAGACCGCGGCGACGATGCTAGGCGATCACATGCGCAAGGCCGGAATAGATCTGCCGGTCGTCCATCGCTTCCCAATGCCGTCGCTGCTGCATGAGAGGGCCGCGCGGCTGAGGATGACGTCGCGGCTCGAGGCTGGCGAGCCCTACATCCTTTATTGCTCGACCATAGAGATCCGGAAGAACCACATCATGCTCGCCCGCATCTGGCAGCAGGCGCTCGACGAAGGCGTTCGGCTGCCGAAGCTCGTCTGCGTCGGCCGCTGGGGCTGGATGGTCGAGGAGCTCAGCGCCTATCTCAAGGCTCATCCGGGGCTGAAAGAAAAGATCGTCTTCGCGGGTCCGGTCAGCGACGAGGAGCTTATCGGCTATTATCGAAGTGCCAGCTTCGGCGTTTTTCCCTCGCATATCGAGGGCTGGGGCTATGCCGCTTCGGAGTGTCTGGATTTCGGAGTCCCGGTCATCGTCTCGACCACGCCGTCGCTGATCGAAGCGACCGGCGGCCTGATGCCCGCTGTCGGTTCGACCGACCAGATCGGCTGGTATCGCGCAATCCGACGGATGACAGACGACGGTGCCTGGCGCGATTTGCTGGCCGGCCGTATCGCCGAAGAGCACAGGCCGACATCGCCTGCCGAAAGCTGGGCGGCGATAAAGGCCGGGCTCAAGGCGGCAGCAGCCTGCGCCAATTGACTCTTTACGCAAAGCGCGTAAAAGCCGGCAGCGAACGGGATCGTCTTCAATGCGCGGCCATTTGGCTCTTCTGGCATTCGATGCCCCCAGCCACGATGCACAGCATCGGGCCGGGCGTTTCGACGCGTCCGTCCGTTCTCGCAAAACTACGGCCAAAACCACCACCAAAACGGTGTGATTCCCTTGGCCTAACCACCCTCTCCCGGGTTCGGCCTGGGGGACAGAACCCGCATGAGGCCGGCGGGTTTTCTCCAACAACCAAGCGGGGAGGGACAGGAGATTTCGATGAGTTTCAAGGTTGCGGTAGTCGGCGCCACGGGCAATGTGGGCCGCGAAATGCTCAACATTCTGGACGAGCGCGGCTTCCCGGCGAGCGAAGTGGTGGCATTGGCCTCGCGCCGCAGCCAGGGCACCGAAGTGTCCTTCGGCGACCGCACGCTGAAGGTCAAGGCGCTCGACACCTACGATTTTTCCGACACCGACATCTGCGTCATGTCGGCCGGCGGCAATGTCTCCAAGGAGTGGTCGCCCAAGATCGGCAAGCAGGGCTGCGTCGTCATCGATAATTCCTCGGCCTTCCGTTACGACCCTGACGTGCCGCTGATCGTGCCGGAGGTGAATCCGGACGCGGTCGAACTCTTCTCGCGCAAGAACATCATCGCCAATCCGAACTGCTCGACGGCGCAGCTCGTCGTGGCGCTGAAGCCGCTGCACGATGTCGCCACCATCAAGCGCGTCGTCGTCGCCACCTACCAGTCGGTCTCCGGCGCCGGCAAGGAAGGCATGGACGAGCTGTTCACGCAGACCCGCGCGGTCTTCGTCGCCGACCAGGTCGACGTCAAGAAGTTCACCAAGCGCATCGCCTTCAACGTCATCCCGCATATCGACGTCTTCCTCGACGACGGCTTCACCAAAGAAGAGTGGAAGATGGTCGCCGAGACCAAGAAGATGCTCGATCCTAAGATCAAGCTGACGGCGACCTGCGTGCGCGTGCCGGTGTTCATCGGCCACTCGGAAGCCGTCAACATCGAGTTCGAGAAGCCGATCACCGCCGACGAGGCGCGCGAGATCCTGCGCGAGGCTCCCGGCTGCCAGGTCTTGGACAAACGCGAGAACGGCGGCTACATCACGCCGCTCGAGTCGGCCGGCGAGGACGCCACCTTCATCTCGCGCATCCGCGAGGATTCGACCGTCGATAACGGCCTGTCGATGTGGGTCGTCTCCGACAATCTGCGCAAGGGCGCGGCGCTCAACGCCGTCCAGATCGCCGAGTTGTTGGTCGAGCGGGGCCTGATCCAGCCGAAGAAGAAGGCGGCTTAGTTCCGCTCACGGGCCGCACCGCCGCTTCGCGGCTGGCCCTCCGCGAGGGCGCCGGACGACCGGCGGCCCGCGGTCGCGGGCTCGGCCTTCGGCCGTTTTGTTTTCGCTCACGGGCCGCACCGCCGCTTCGCGGCTGGGCCTCCGCGAGGGCGCCGGACGACCGGCGGCCCGCGGTCGCGGGCTCGGCCTTCGGCCGTTGGGCTCTCGCTCACGGGCCGCGCGTCGCGGGCGGCCTTCCGCCGATAGCTCTCTTTTCCCGTTCACGGGAAAGGTCGCGGCAGGAGGATGAGGGTGGCGCCGCAATGGGTGTGACGAGCGATGCCCGCTGCTTCCATGTGCTGAGGCGCTAGCCACTGCTCTCCGCAGCCAGCTGCCGCAGGAGGCCGAGCGCCTCGTCCGCCCGCTCCGCCGGGACGAACAGATGGTCATGGTAAAAGGCCGAAACCGGATTGACGCCCATGCCGGCAGCGGCGAGCCGCGTCGTGATCGCGGCCAGAAAGCCGACGGCGTCGAGCGACGAATGGATGTCGAGCGTGATCATCCGGCAGCGGAACGTGCCGGCGAGGCCGGCTACCTTCGCTTGGTACTCCGACACGATCAACGTCAGACCTTCCCGCTCGCGAAACTGCATGACCGGATCAAGACCGTCCGGTACGGCTGTACCGGGCGCCAGCGTCGCGAAAACATGGACATCGGGGAGCAGTTGCGGCGTCATCGACGCCAGTAGTCTTTGGAGATTGGTCTCGCCGGTCATTCTCTCTCCTTCGGGCATGCATTCTCACTCAATCATGCGTTCGAAAAAAGCGCACCGGCCCTTGTCGGATCGCCGCCCTGCCCGCCGTCCTTGGCTCGAAGCTGGCAAAACAGCCAGGCTCCAACCAAGGAGGGAACACCAATGAGCATTTCAGAAACCGCTCCCGTCTCGAACGGCGCCTTGTGGACCGGGCGCGCGCTTAGCGCCATTGTCATCCTTTTCATGATCTTCGACGGCGTCATCAAGCTGCCGCCGTTGCAGATCGTCACCGAGACGATGGCGCAGCTCGGCTGGCCGGAGGACCCAAACACCGCGCGGCTGCTCGGCATCGTCGGCCTGATCTCGACTGTGCTTTATGCGCTGCCGCGCACGTCCGTGCTCGGCGCCATCCTGCTCACCGCCTATATGGGCGGCGCAATTTCCACGCATGTGCGCATCGGCAACCCGCTGCTTTCGCACACGCTTTTCGGCGTCTATCTCGCTGTTGTCCTGTGGGGCGGGCTCTATCTGCGCGACCCCAGAGTGCACGCGCTGATCCCGTTCAGCCGCTGAGCCGGTTCGTTCTGGTGATTCCACCGGCTGCGGCGACCGCAAGGCTTCGAAGCCGGGTTGCCAAGCTGCGTTACCGAACGCTAATTCGTGAGCACTCTCAATGCTGTCGAGGCCGGTTGGCGCAACCCGCGCCTGCCTTCGAAACAGCAATATTCGTTCCCTTCGGGATCAAATTAGCCGTTTGCGAGTTAAAGCTTGGCGGCGAGGACGGCGATCCCGTGAGAGAGGAACTGAAATGAAGAAAGCGATTACCATTCTGGTGCTGACGGTGGCGCTGGGCGCCTGTTCGCAGACGGAAAAAGGAGCGGCGATCGGCGGCTTGGGCGGTGCTGCGGTCGGAGCGGCCGTCGCCAATGACCCGGTCGAGGGCGCAGTGGTCGGTGGCGCTGTCGGCGCCGTGGCAGGCGCGTTGATCGGCCGTGCCAGCGAAAGCGGCAAGTGCCGTTATCGGGACCGCTACGGGCGCGTTTATATTGCTCGTTGCCCGTCGGGATATTGAGGTATCAACAGGCCTGACCAAAAGAACGGCGGGGTTGGCCCGCCGTTCTTTTGACCTGTTTTGACCGGGGGCCGAGACTACTCGGCGGTCGCGGCTTCCGCCTCGGCGGGTGCTGCGGACGCGGCCGCAACGGCAGCGGCGGCGTCTTCCTGGGCCTTCTTCAGCAGGGCTGCGCGCTCCTGGGCCTTCTTGCCCGGCAGGGCCTTGTTCGGGTTCGAGCGGGCCGGACGCTTGGCGATGCCGGCCTCGTCGAGGAAGCGCAGCACGCGGTCGGTCGGCTGGGCGCCGTGCGAGAGCCAGTGCTTGACGCGGTCGACGTCGACCTTCACGCGTTCGCCGTCCTTCGGCAGCAGCGGGTTCCACGAGCCGAGCGCCTCGATGAAACGGCCGTCGCGCGGCGAACGGGCGTCGGCGACGACGACGTGGTAATAGGGACGCTTCTTCGAGCCCGCACGGGCCAGTCTGATCTTCAGTGCCATTCTTTATCTCCTAACAAGCTCTGAGTTCGTTGATTGGGTTGCGGCTTTGGCGTTGTGCAAGTCGTAATCCCAAGACCGCTGCGCAGTTGGGCGACATGCACCAGCTTCAGCCGGTTTTCGTCACGCCGTTGTTAGCGGCGATCTGTTCGTGATGCCGGATAACTTCGCGGATGACGAAGTTCAGAAATTTCTCCGCGAAATCCGGATCGAGATGCGCATCCTTCGCCAGTTGGCGCAGGCGGGCGATCTGCTGCTGCTCGCGCGCCGGGTCGGCCGGCGGCAGGCCATGCTCGGCCTTCAGCACGCCGACCGCCTTGGTGCAGCGGAAGCGCTCAGCCAGCATATGAATGAGGGCGGCGTCGATGTTGTCGATCGAAGCACGGTAGCCCGCCAGAACGGCGCGTGCCTCGGCCATGTCCTTCTCCTCGTTCATCGCCCCTCACTTCTTCTTGCCAAGGCCAGGCAGCCCGCCGCCGCCGAGACCGGGAAGGCCCGGCAGTTTCATGCCGCCGGGCAGGCCCGGCAACCCGCCGCCGGGAAGTCCGCCGGGCAGCCCGCCCGGCAGGCCTTTGCCGAGACCGGCAGCCTGGGCCTGCTTCTGCAAGGCCTCCAGCTGCTTCGGGTCCATCTTGGAAAGGTCGGGCATGCCGCCGCCGGGCATCATGCCGCCAAGGCCCATCTTCGAGGCAAGGCCGCCCATCATGCCGCGCATCATGCCGCCGCCTTTGCCCTTGCCGCCCATCGCCTTCATCATGTCGGCCATGCCGCGATGCATCTTCAAGAGCTTGTTGATCTCGGCCGCGTCGGTGCCGGAGCCGGCGGCGATGCGCTTCTTGCGCGAGTGCTTCAAGATATCGGGGCTGGCGCGCTCGGCCTTGGTCATCGAGGAGATGATGGCGAGCTGCCGGCGGAACATCTTGTCGTCGAAGCCGGCCGCGGCGAGCTGGTCCTTCATCTTGCCCATGCCCGGCATCATGCCCATGATGCCGCCCATGCCGCCCATTTTCGACATCTGCTGAAGCTGCGCGGCAAGGTCGTTCAGGTCGAACTTGCCTGACTGCATCTTCTTGGCCATCGCCGCCGCCTGCTCGGCGTCGATGGTCTCGGCGGCCTTCTCGACCAGCGAGACGATGTCGCCCATGCCGAGGATGCGGTCGGCGATGCGCTTGGGGTGGAATTCCTCCAGCCCGTCCATCTTTTCGCCGGTGCCGATCAGCTTGATCGGCTTGCCGGTGACGGCGCGCATCGAAAGCGCGGCGCCGCCGCGGCCGTCGCCGTCCATGCGGGTCAGCACCAGGCCGGTGATGCCGACGCGCTCGTCGAAGCTTTTCGCTAGGTTGACGGCGTCCTGGCCGGTCAGCGAGTCGGCGACCAGCAGGATTTCGTGCGGCCACGACACCTTCTTGATGTCGGCCATCTCGACCATCAGCGGCTCGTCGATATGGGTGCGGCCGGCCGTGTCGAGGATGACGACGTCGTGGCCGCCGAGCTTTGCCGCCTGCACGGCGCGCTTGGCGATATCGACCGGGCTTTGGCCGGCGATGATCGGCAGCGTGGCGACCTTGGTCTGCTCGCCGAGCTGGCGCAGCTGCTCCTGCGCGGCCGGACGCCGCGTGTCGAGCGAGGCCATCAGAATTTTCTTGTTCTGACGCTCGGTAAGGCGCTTGGCGATTTTGGCCGAGGTCGTCGTCTTGCCGGAACCCTGCAGGCCGACCATCATGACGACGACGGGCGCGGGCGCGTTGAGGTCGAGAGCGACGCCCTCGGCACCGAGCATATCGACCAGCTCGTCATGGACGATCTTGACGACCATCTGTCCGGGCTTGATCGACTTCAGCACCGCGGCGCCGACCGCCTTCTCGCGCACCTTGTCGGTGAAAGAGCGAACCACCTCGAGCGCCACATCGGCCTCAAGCAGTGCCCGGCGCACCTCGCGCAGCGCCGCAGAGACGTCCGCCTCCGACAGCGCACCGCGGCCGGTCAGGCCGTTCAGGATGGAGCCAAGGCGCTCTTGCAGGGACTCAAACATTGATCAGACCGCCGTGCGAGAGCGCCTTGGATTCATGCCGATCCCTGTCGGGCCTGCGGCCCTCCACGCCTCTTGTGCGCTCCTGCAGTGATTCAAACATCTTGCTTCCTTCGATCTCGGTTCATTCGACCCGAGAGGTAGTGCGTTCGCGCCGGGTCGCCAAGCAAAAGCGCAAAGCCAAAAAGCACCCGGGGGCGCATCGCGCTGCCGGGTGTTGGCCTCCAGGATCGGTTTACAGCTCTCGCCTCAAAGAGGCTTCGGCGTCCTGGTCGGCTTTCGCGGAGAGGGTCTCGTCGCGGAATTCGTGCGCGTCTAGACAGGAAATCGGCGGCGGAGTCAAGGCTGGGGTCGTTTTGAAGAGCAAGACACCGCGCCCAAAGGCGGTTCAGGGCAGCTTTTCGCCGTCCAGGATGCGCGTATAGAGATCGAGATAGCCGTTTGCCGTCTTGGCGATGGGAAATCGCGCGGCGGCGGATGCACGGCACTGCTCAGGGGACAAGCCGGCGATGTCGGCCAAGGCCTTGGCGAACTCGGCATCGGTGTCGAAGAGGCGACCGGTGGCGCCGTCGACGATTTCGGGCAGCGCGCCGCGCCGTGTCGTCAACACCGGCGTGCCGCAGAGCATCGCTTCGACCGGCGCCATGCCGAACGGCTCTTCCCAGGCGATCGGGTTGAGAAAAGCTCTGGCTTCTCCCAGCAGGCGCAGCTTCTCGTCGCCGTCGACGACGCCGTGGTAGCGGAAGCGGCGGCCGAGGCTCTTGAAGAAGACACCCTGGCGTCGAACCTTGGTGCGCTGCAGGAGCTGCCAGCGCGAGCCGCCGGCGATATCGAGCTGGAAATCGAAGGCACGGGCGAGATCGACAGCCCGGTTGAGGTTCTTGCCGGCGCGGGCGATGCCGGCCAGAAACAGGAGCCTGCCCGTCTTGCGGGCGGACAGCCGATAGGCGTCGACCGGAAAGCCGTTGTGGACGAAGGTTTCCCGCCCATGGTTGCGCGCATGGCTGGCGCTGACGAAGTTCCAGTTTGGCCTGTTTTGCGTGAATTCCGGGTCGAAGCCGTGCATCGTATAGAGCGCCGGTCGCGAAATCTCGATGTACCAGCCATTGAAATGCACGATGTCGGTGTCGGCCGGGATCGCAGCGCGGCATTCAGCGGCCGAAGAGGCCTGCCGCACTTCGCACAGCGGATGGCTCGAGCCGCGAGCGGCGATCAGGACCACCTTGTGGCCGAGACGCGAAAGCTCTGTTGCCAGCCAGTCGACCTGCCGCTCAGTGCCGCCATAGCCTTTGCAGGGAATGGTGCGTTCCGCCACCAGCGTGATGCGCATCAGGCGAGCCCATCGGTTTTCTGGTTGACCACGGTTTGATCAAGAAACCGGTTTCCGCTTTTTTGGATCATGGCTCGTCCGGCCCGACCTTCAGGGGGGAGCGGCGATGCAGAAGCAGGAGCATCGTCAGCAGCGTGCTTACGATGCCGATCGCGGCGATGAGAACGGCGTCCCAATTGGTCCAGCCGGGGCCTTCCAGCGGCTTGGCGTTGAACAGGGCGAAGGAATTGTAGCTCTGCTGGTGCGAGATCAGCAGGAAGCCGATCAGATTGTTGCCGAGATGGGCGCCGAATGCAGCGCCGAGATTGCCGGTCACATAGACCAGCAGCGTCAGCAGCAGCGCGAAGGCGGCGATCGAGACCAGCACGCTGGCATTGATGGCAAGCGTCGAGGCCGGGCTCCAATGCAACGCGGTGAACAGAAGCCCCGGCAGCGCGGCCCAGATCAGCGGGCTGCCAAAGCGGCTGGCGAGGCCACGCAGCAGATAGCCACGGAACAGAGCCTCCTCCGATGAGGTCTGCAGAAAGGCGAGCGGCACGATCGCGAGAAGCAAGAGCAGCCAGGACGAGAACGCGATCGATCCGCGGACGATCTCCGGCTGCAGCCAATAGAGCAGCACCTCGGAGAACAAGGAGGTTGTCAGAACCGCGACCAGGCCTTTGAGAAACCCGCCGCGCGAGGTGCGGCGGTCTGGGCCGATGAGCGCCGAGAGCGGCTCGCCATGAACGAAGCGCATCGCGGCCCAAAGACCGATCCAGATGCCGGCAAAGGACGCCAGCGCGGTGAGGATGCCGGCGGGAGAGGCAAGGAAATCCTGGATCGGCTGTCCGGTCGCCGGGCCCGGGAGGCGCAAGACGATGAAGGCGGCGGTGCCGGCGACGAGCACGACCAGCGTCACGGCGAGCCAGAAGAGAACGACGATCGCCGTTCCGAGCAGGAGCCGGAGCAGGGTGGTTTTCTCGTTCGGCGAGCGCCGGTAGCGCTCGAAGGCGGCGTTGTCGATGATCACACGGGGTCCCCTGCCGGGCGCTTTACGGTCGCATGATCTAGGGGATCGGCGTTTTCGGCGCAATCTCTCCCGTCAGATCCAGCAACCAGTTGGGCCGCTCGACCGCGGGGATCATCGAAACTGGCGGCAGATCAGCCACGGCCTTCCATCGGCGCCGGGCCACCCGTCTAACGCTGCCGCCGGGAATCCGAGCCGGTCGACAACAATTTCGGCTCTCGATTAACCGTTTTGCCGCTTTTTGCCCTTAAGAAGCTTGCCATGAAACGCGTTATCGCCATCGCCGACCGCGCGGCCCTCGTCTCGTTGAAGCTGCTCGCAGCGCTCAACCTGCTGTTTTTCCTTTCGTTCCTGCTCGTGCTGCTGCTGGCCGGCCGCGCGCATGCCGAAGCGCCCGCCTGCGGCGGCAGCGACCTGCTGGCGGGTCTTGCAAAGAGCGATCCCGCCGCCTTCAAGAAGGTCGAGACCGAAGCCGCCGCCGTTCCAAACGGCCGGGGGCTGTTGTGGAAGCTCGAGAAACCAGGCGAGGAGCCGTCCTATCTCTTCGGCACCATGCACATGACGGACGCGCGCGTCACCACGCTGCCTGCCGCGGCCCAAAAAGCCTATGAAGGCGCCGACACCATCATCATCGAAACCACCGACGCCCTCGACAAGGCCAAGATGATGGCCGCCATGGCCGCCGAGCCTGGCCTGATGATGTTCACGGACAACACGACGCTGTCCTCGCTGCTGTCGCCCGAGGATGCGGCAGTACTGAACAAGGGGCTCGATGCACGCGGCATTCCGCCTCTGACGGTGGCCAAGATGAAGCCGTGGATCCTGTCGGCCATGGTGGCGCTGCCGGCCTGCGAGGTGGCGCGCCAGAGCGCCGGCGCGCCGGTGCTGGACGTCAAGCTGGCCGCCGACGCCAAAGCGTCCGGCAAGGACGTCGAGGGGTTGGAAACCGCCGTCGACCAACTGCGCGCCATGGCTTCGCTGCCGCTCGCCTACCACATGAAGGGGTTGGTCGAGACGCTGAAGCTCGGCGACAAGGTGAACGACGTCAACGAAACCATGATCGTGCTCTACCAACGCGGCGAGGTCGGCATGTTCTGGCCGCTGTTTCGCACCGTGCTGCCCGACACGGCGGACGACCAGGCCGGCTATGCCGCCTTTGAGCAGACCATGATCACCAGCCGCAACAAGGTCATGGTCGCGCATGCCATGCCGATTCTGGCCAGGGGCAATGCCTTCATGGCGGTCGGCGCGCTGCATCTGCCCGGCCCTGACGGACTGGTCGAAGATTTCCGCAAAGCGGGGTATAGTGTTACCGCCGTCAACTGAGTCGTCTGGCGGCTGGGGAGCGGAAAATGCCGGTTTTTCAGCGCTTTCCGTCCGCCTGCGTGAAACCCATTAGGGGATCCGCGCGTTGATGGCTGCTATTTGATGCCTTTCATTCCAAGGAGGACACGTTTCATGGCGAACCCTAACGACCCCTACACCCCGTCGAGCACGCCGCCCTCGAGGGGCGGTGGTGGCGGCAGCGGGTGGCTGATCGCCCTAGTTGTCATTATCCTGGCCATTGTTGCGTATTATGTTTTTGGCAGAACCGGTGGCGAGCACGCCCCCGCGACTTCCGAGCCGCCGGCCGCGACGACGCCGGCCCCGGCGCCTGCAACGCCTGAACCTGCGCCCTCAACGCCTGCTCCAGCTCCGACGCCAGCCCCGGCACCCGCGCCCACTCCGACGCCTGCCCCGGCTCCGGCACCTGCGCCGTCTCCGTGATCAGGCTATAGCTCCACGACGAACGGCCCGCCGAAAGGCGGGCCGTTTTTGTTTAACTACACCTTTGCCATCCTCGGGCGTTCGGCGCCGGCCGTGACGAGCACCTAAATATGGATCGGCTTGAAGAACGTGGCCAGCGCCGCTTCCTTGACCGCCTCCGACATGGTCGGGTGGGCATGGCAGGTGCGGGCGAGGTCTTCCGAGGAGCCGCCGAACTCCATCAGCACCGCCGCCTCGTGGATCATCTCGCCGGCGCCGAAGCCGACGATATGAACGCCGAGCACGCGGTCGTTCGCCTTGTCGGCGAGGATCTTCACGAAGCCGTCGGTGTGCAGCATGGCCCGCGCGCGGCCATTGGCGCTGAAAGGGAACTTGCCGACCTTGTAGTCGATGCCGGCCTTTTTCAGCTCCTCTTCGGTCTTGCCGACCGAGGCGATTTCGGGACTGGTGTAGACGACGCTCGGGATAACGTCGTAGTTCACATGACCGGCCTGGCCGGCGATCGTCTCGGCTACCGCCACGCCCTCGTCCTCGGCCTTGTGCGCCAGCATCGGCCCGGCAATGACGTCGCCGATGGCATAGATGCCGGGCACGTTGGTCCTCAGATGCCCGTCGGACTTGACCCGGCCGCGCTCGTCCATCTCGACGCCGGCTTCTTTCAATCCAAGGCTGTCGGCATAGGGGCGGCGTCCGGTCGCGACCAGCACGACATCGGCCTCGATCGTTTCCGCCGCGCCGCCCTTGACCGGCTCGAACGTCACGCTGGCGCCCTTCTTGGATTTGGCGACGCCGGTGACCTTGGCGCCGAGCTTGAACTCGAAGCCCTGCTTGGACAGCAGCCGCTGGAATTGCTTCGAGACCTCGCCATCCATGCCGCCGAGGATGGTGTCGAGGAACTCGACAACCGTGACCTTGGCGCCGAGCCTGGCCCAGACCGAGCCGAGCTCGAGCCCGATGACGCCGCCGCCGACCACCACAAGACTGCCCGGCACCTTGGCCAGCGACAGCGCGCCGGTCGAGGACACGATCACCTTCTCGTCGAAGTCGACCTTGACACCCGGAATGCCGGCGACGTCGGAACCGGTGGCGATGACGATGTTCTTGGTTTCGATCTCCTCGACCTTGCCGCCCTCGCCGGTGACCGACACCTTGCCGGCGCCGATCACCTTGCCGGTGCCGCGGAACGAGTCGATCTTGTTCTTCTTGAAGAGAAAAGCGACGCCGTTGACGTTGGAGGCCACGGTCGCATCCTTGTGCGCCAGCATCTTCTTCAGATTGAGTTTTGGCGCGCCGACCTCGATGCCGAGCATATCGAAGGCATGACCGGCTTCGGCGAACATCTCGGAGGCGTGGAGCAGGGCTTTCGACGGGATGCAGCCGATATTGAGGCAGGTGCCGCCGAAGGTGGCGTTCTTCTCGACCACCGCTGTCTTCAGGCCGAGCTGTGCCGCCTTGATGGCGCAGACATAGCCGCCCGGTCCCGATCCGATGATTACGACGTCATAAGCCATGATGGTGTCCTTCTGGTCTGGCCTTCAGCGGCCGCCGCTCACATTCAGGATCGCGCCCGTTATATAGGAGGCCGCGTCCGACAAAAGGTAGAGAACCGCGCTCGCGACCTCGTCGGCCGTGCCCGCGCGCTTCAGCGGCAGCAGATCCTGCATCCGCGCCACGCGCTCGGGCTGGCCGCCGGAGGCATGGATGTCGGTTTCGGTGATGCCTGGACTGACGGCATTGACGCGGATGCCTTCCAGCGCCACCTCGCGCGCCAGACCAACGGTCAGCGTGTCGATCGCGCCCTTGGAAGCGGCGTAGTCGACATATTCGCCGGGCGAGCCCATTCGTGCCGCCGCCGAGGACAGATTGACGATGGCGCCGCCCTTGCCGCAGTGACGGGTCGACATGCGCTTGACGGCCTCGCGGGCGCAGAGGAAGGAGCCGACGACGTTGATGCGCATCATGCGCTCGATCCGCTCGGCGCTCATCTCATCGACACGCGCCTTGACGTCGACGATGCCGGCATTGTTGACGAAGGCGTCGAGCCGGCCGAAGGCCCGGTCCACCGCCTCGAACATCGCCACCACATCGGCCTCGTTGCCGACATCGCCCCTGACCGCGAAGGCCTCGCCGCCCGCGGCTTCGAGCTCGGCGACGAGCGCCTCGGCGGCGGCCCGGTTGGAGACATAGTTGATCGCCACCCCATAGCCTGCCCGACTGGCCTGCCGGCATATGGCAGCGCCGATGCCGCGGCTGCCGCCGGTGACCAGCAGCGTCTTCTTGTCGGCATTCATTCCTGGCAGCCTTTCAGGGCAAAGACGTCCCACGGTACTTTTGAGAAGCCCGCCGGACCATAAGCGGCTGACATTTCGAGCGACGGTCCGAGATCGGGAAAGATCAGGCTCTTCGGCGCATCCGCGCCCTCGGCCGGCAGCAGACCCACGACGCCCTTCTCATCGGCGCTATAGATCACGCCTTCCCAGACCGTGCAGGCGGCGAGCTCCTCGCCGGTGACGTCGCCGGTCGGGCATTTGTACATCAGCGAGCCGTGCGGCCGCCCGGCGGAGCCCTCGGTCCACATGGCGATGCCATCGAGCACGGTATTGTTGTCGAGTATCATGCGGAATGTGTTGGCGATCGTCGCCGAGGTACCCGTCGGGCTGAAATCGATCTCGGCGCCGCTTTTCGCCTCGCCATAGGCGGCAAGCTGGATCGGGCAAGCGGCCTGGGCATCGGCTGCTACGAGAGCCGCACCGGCGGCAAGCGCGACCGGCCTCGCGGTGCTGAGCCAACGGGCCTTCACTCGCCGCCCCGCCCGCGAGCCTTCATGCTCCACCTCAGAGATCGAGCACCAGCCGCTCGGGATCCTCCAGGCTTTCCTTGACGCGGACGAGGAAGGTCACCGCTTCCTTGCCGTCGACGATGCGGTGGTCGTAGCTGAGCGCCAGATACATCATCGGGCGGATGACGATCTGGCCGCCGACCACCACCGGCCGCTCCTGGATCTTGTGCATGCCGAGGATACCGGACTGCGGCGCATTGAGGATCGGCGTCGACATCAGCGATCCGTAGACGCCGCCGTTGGAGATCGTAAAGGTGCCGCCCTGCATGTCGGCAACCGAAAGCTTGCCGTCGCGCGCGGCGAGGCCCAGCCGGCCGATCTCCTTCTCGATCTCGGCGATGGACATCTGGTCGGCATCGCGCACGACCGGGACCACCAGGCCCTTGTCGGTGCCGACGGCGACGCCGACATGCGCAAAGTTCTTGTAGATGATGTCGGCGCCGTCGATCTCGGCATTGACCGCCGGGATCTCCTTCAGCGCATGGGTGACGGCCTTGGTGAAGAAGCCCATGAAGCCGAGCTTCACGCCATGCTTCTTCTCGAACACGTCCTTATACTTGGCCCTCAGCGCCATCACCGCGCTCATATCCACCTCGTTGAAGGTGGTGAGCATGGCGGCGGTCGACTGCGCCTCCTTGAGCCGGCGCGCGATGGTCTGGCGCAGCTTGGTCATGCGCACGCGCTCCTCGCGCGAAGCATCGTCGGCCGTCGACGGCGCGCGGGCCGCGACCGGTGCGGGAGCAGGAGCCGCTTTCGGCGTCTCGGCCGGCTGCGAGGGCGCGCCCTTGGCGATGGCATCGAGGACGTCGCCCTTCAGCACCTGGCCGCGCTTGCCGGAGCCCGTCAGTTGCTCGACCGAGAGATTGTGCTCGGCGATCAGTTTGGCCGCGGCCGGCGCCGGCGGCATGGTGCGCGGCTCGACCGGCCCGGCGTCGCCGGCCATCTTGGCGGTTTCGGCGGCGGCCTGCTTGGTCGTGGATGCGGCGTCCGGACTGGAGGCCTGCGCCACCGCCTGCGGCTTGGTGGCGGGAGCGGCGGCTGCGCCGCCGGCCGAAATCGAGCCGAGCAGCGCCCCGACATTGACCGTCTCGCCTTCCTTGACGGTGATCTCGGAGAGCGTCCCGGCGCCCGCGGCGGGCACCTCCACCGTCACCTTGTCGGTTTCGAGCTCGACCAGCGGTTCGTCGGCGGCGATCGCGTCGCCGACCTTCTTGAACCACTTGCCGACGGTCGCCTCGGTGACGGATTCGCCGAGAGTGGGGACGCGGATTTCGGTAGCCATTGTGCCTGTCCGTTCTCTTGTCTTCTTGAGGTCAGTTTGGTCCGGGTCTGCTTATTCGCCCAGCGCGTCGTCGAGCAGGGCGGAAAGCTGGCTGAGATGCTTCGACATCAGCCCGGTGGCCGGCGAGGCCGAGGCCGGCCGGCCGGTATAGCGCACCCGCTGATGCTTGGCGTCGATATGCGCCAGCACCCATTCGAGATAAGGATCGATGAACGACCAGGCGCCCATATTCTTGGGCTCCTCCTGGCACCACACCATCTCGGCGTTGCGGAAACGCGACAGCTCGGTGATCAGCGCCTTGGCCGGGAACGGGTAGAGCTGCTCGACGCGCAGCAGGTAGATGTCGGTGATGCCGCGCTTCTCGCGCTCCTCATAGAGGTCGTAATAGACCTTGCCGGAGCAGAGCACGACGCGGCGGATCTTGGAATCCTTCACTAGCTTGATCGGCTGGTCGGCCAACAGCTGCGCATCGTCCCACAACAGGCGGTGGAACGAGCTTTCGCCCGCCATCTCCGACAGCGTCGACACCGCCCGCTTGTGGCGCAGCAGCGACTTCGGCGTCATCAGGATCAGCGGCTTGCGGAAGTCGCGCTTCAGTTGCCGGCGCAAGATGTGGAAATAGTTAGCCGGCGTCGTGACGTTCGCCACCTGCATGTTGTCCTCGGCGCAGAGCTGCAGGAAGCGTTCGAGGCGGGCCGAGGAATGCTCCGGCCCCTGGCCTTCATAGCCGTGCGGCAGGAGGCAGACGAGGCCCGACATTCTCAGCCACTTGCGCTCGCCGGACGAGATGAACTGGTCGAACACCACCTGGGCGCCGTTGGCGAAATCGCCGAACTGCGCTTCCCAAAGCGTCAGCGCCTTGGGCTCGGCAAGGCTGTAGCCATATTCGAAGCCGAGCACCGCCTCTTCCGAGAGCATCGAGTTGATGACTTCGTAGCCGGCCTGGGCCGCAGATAGATTGTTGAGTGGAATGTAGCGCGTCTCGTCACGCTGGTCGTAGAGCACGGAATGGCGCTGCGAGAAGGTGCCGCGCTCCGAATCCTGGCCGGAGAGCCGGATCGGATTGCCGTCGAGCAGGATGGCGCCGAAGGCCAGCGCCTCGGCGGTCGACCAGTCGATGCCGTCGCCGGACTCGATCGCCTGGCGGCGGTTCTCGAGGAAGCGCAGGATCGTCTTGTGCGCCTCGAAATCCTTCGGCACCTCGGTCAGCTTCTTGCCGATTTCCTTCAGCGTGCGGACCGGCACCGCGGTCTTGCCGCGCCGCTGTTCGTCCTGGTTGTCGGCCGTGCGCAGGCCGGACCAGGCGCCGTCAAGCCAGTCGGCCTTGTTCGGCTTGTAGGACTGGCCGACTTCCCACTCCTGTTCCAGATGCGCGCGCCAGTCGGCCCGCATCTTGTCGACCTCGGCCTGGGTGATGTGACCCTCGGCGATCAGCCGGTCGGCATAGACCTGCACAACCGTCTTATGGCTGCGGATGTTGCGGTACATGATCGGCTGCGTGAAGGACGGCTCGTCGCCTTCATTATGGCCGAAGCGGCGGTAGCAGAACATGTCCACCACCACCGGCTTGTGGAACTTCATGCGGAATTCCGTCGCCACCTTCGCGGCATGCACCACCGCTTCCGGATCGTCGCCGTTGACGTGGAAGATCGGCGCCTCAATCATCTTCGCCACATCCGACGGATAGGGCGACGAACGCGAGAAGCGCGGATTGGTGGTGAAGCCGATCTGGTTGTTGATGATGAAATGCAGCGTGCCGGCGACGCGGTGGCCGCGCAGGCCGGAGAGCCCGAACATCTCCGCGATCACGCCCTGGCCGGCGAACGCCGCGTCGCCATGCAGCAGCAGCGGCATCACCTTGGCTCGCTCGGACAGCGGCACGATCTCGCCGCGCTCGCGGCCGGCGAGCTGGTCCTGCTTGGCGCGCGCCTTGCCCATCACCACCGGGTCGACGATTTCCAGGTGCGAGGGGTTGGCGGTCAGCGACAGGTGCACCTTGTTGCCGTCGAACTCGCGGTCCGAGGAGGCGCCGAGATGGTACTTCACGTCGCCCGAGCCCTCGACATCGTCGGGAGCGGCCGAGCCGCCCTTGAACTCATGGAAGATGGCGCGGTGCGGCTTGGCCATGACCTGCGAAAGCACGTTGAGGCGGCCGCGATGGGCCATGCCGAGCACGGCCTCCTTCAGGCCGAGCTGGCCGCCGCGCTTGATGATCTGCTCCAGCGCCGGGATCAGCGACTCGCCGCCGTCGAGGCCGAAGCGCTTGGTGCCCTTGTACTTGACGTCGATAAATTGCTCGAAGCCTTCGGCCTCGACCAGCTTCGACAGGATCGCCTTCTTGCCGGTGGCGGTGAAGGTGATCTCCTTGTCGGCGCCCTCGATGCGCGCCTGGATCCAGGCCTTCTCCTCGGGGTCGGAGATGTGCATGAACTCGACGCCAAGCGTCGAGCAATAGGTGCGGGTGAGGATATCCAGCATCTGCCGGATGGTGCCGAACTCGAGCCCCAGCACATTGTCGAGGAAGATCGGCCGGTCGTAGTCGGCTTCGGTGAAGCCGTAATTCTCCGGCGACAGCTCGTTATAGTCCTCAAGCGGCTTGGCGATGCCCAGCGGGTCGAGATTGGCGTGCAGGTGGCCGCGCATGCGAAAGGCGCGGATCATCATGATGGCACGCACGGAATCGCGCGTCGCCTGGTGAACGTCCGCATCGGAAAGGGCCGCGCCGTTGACGACCGCCTTTTCCTTCACCTTCTTTTCGATGTGCTTTTCGACCAGGCCCCAATTGCCGTCGAGCGCCGAAACCAGCTCACCATTGGCCTGCATCGGCCAGGACGGCTTCGCCCAGGAAGCGCCCTTGGCGTTCTTGCGCACGTCGCCCGCATCGTCCTTCAGCGCGGCGAAGAAGTCCTGCCATTCCGGATCGACGGAGCCGGGGTTGTCCTCATAGGCGGCATAGAGCGCGTCGATATAGTCGGCATTGCCGCCATAAAGGAACGAGGTGAGCGAGAATTGGTCGTTGGCCTGATCTTGTCTTGCCATTTTCGTCTGCGGAGCCTGGCTCCGTCTCCTTTTATGGAAGGGAGTAGGGGAGTAAGGCAGTAGGGGAGTAGGGCATTTTTGCCGCTGATCTTTCCCTGCTGCCCTATTCGCTTACTCCCTACGCCCTTAACCTTTGATCGCCTCGACCAGCGTCGTGCCGAGCCGCGCCGGTGACGGCGAAACCTTGATGCCGGCCGATTCCATCGCCGCGATCTTGTCTTCCGCGCCGCCCTTGCCGCCGGAGATCACCGCGCCCGCATGGCCCATGGTGCGGCCGGCGGGCGCCGTGCGCCCGGCAATGAAGCCCGCCATCGGTTTCTTGCGGCCGCGCTTTGCCTCGTCCTTCAAGAACTGCGCGGCGTCTTCCTCGGCCGAGCCGCCGATCTCGCCGATCATGATGATCGACTTGGTCTCGTCGTCGGCGAGGAACATCTCGAGCACGTCGATGAACTCGGTGCCCTTGACCGGGTCGCCGCCGATGCCGACAGCAGTGGTCTGGCCGAGGCCGACATTGCTGGTCTGGAAGACCGCTTCATAGGTAAGCGTTCCCGAGCGGGAAACAACGCCGACCGAGCCCTTGCGGAAGATGTTGCCGGGCATGATGCCGATCTTGCATTCGTCGGGGGTCAAAACTCCCGGGCAGTTCGGGCCGATCAGCCGCGAGGAGGAGCGGTCGAGCCGCGCCTTGACCTTGACCATGTCCATAACCGGGATGCCCTCGGTGATGCAGACGATCAGCGGGATCTCGGCCTCGATCGCCTCGATGATCGCTTCGCCCGCGCCTGCCGGCGGCACATAGATGACGGAGGCGGTGGCGCCGGTCTTCTCCTTGCCCTCGGCGACGGTGGCGAAGATCGGCAGGGTCTCTCCCTTCGCGCCGGTCCAGGTCTCGCCGCCCTTCTTCGGATGGACGCCGCCAACCATCTTGGTGGCGTGATAGGCCAGCGCCTGCTCGGTATGGAAGGTGCCGGTCTTGCCGGTCAGGCCCTGCACCAGCACCTTGGTATTCTTGTCGACGAGAATGGACATCGCGCCCCTTTTCTAAAAACCGTTGATCGAGGAAGGCGAAACGCGCCGGTAGAGGCCGCTCACCATGTCTTGCCAGGCGTCGCTGCCGGCGGGCTTGAAGTGCAATCGCATGCGGTAAGTATCAGTGCCGTCAAAGCTGTAAGTCACGCGAGCCGAGCCGCGCGGCGACGACCGTTCCAGCACAAGCTCGTTGCCGTTCCATGTGCCCGTAGCCGGTGTGACCGGCACCAAACCCATCGAGTCGAACTGATGCATGGTGACGACGTCGTTCGGCTGATCGAAGCCGAACACATTATGCGCGCCGAACGAGATCGTGCCGTCGCGGCGCTGGCGGTAGCGCTGGACCACGAACTGGCCGCCGAACTGCGCGTCCGCAAGCACTTCCGAAGTCGCGGCGCCGGCATCGGTCCATTGCGTCGCCGCGACATCTTCCTCGCCACGCCACGCGCCGACCAGCGCCTGCAGGCGCTGGTGATCGGCCGAGAGGGATGAGAAAGGCGTCGCGTTCATGGCTCAGAGCCGCTTCAGATCGGTGACGGTGAGGTCGCTTTGGGCATTGCCGGTGTTGAGGGTGGTCGCCGGCTCGAACATAAGCACCACGGGCTCGATAGTCAGCGAACGCGGCCGATGCTCGACGCCGCGCGGCACGACAATGAAATCGCCCTCGCCGAGCTCGACCGGTCCATCGCGGAAATCGATGGCGATCTTGCCGCGCAGCACGAGGAAGGCCTCGTCCTCGTGATCATGCGCGTGCCAGTCGAAAACCTCGCCGAACTTGGCGACCTTGGCCTGGCTGTCGTTGACGTCGCCGGCGATGTGCGGATCGAAGACCTTGGCGATCTTCGCATCCGCCGCCTCGACCAGGTTTATCTTGCGCGGAGGCATCCGCTTTAGCCCTTCACCGCCCTGACGATCTTCTTGGCCGCGTCGTCGAGGTCGTCTGCCGAGACGACGTTCAAGCCGCTGTCATTGATGATCTTCTTGCCGAGCTCGGCATTGGTGCCTTCCAGCCGCACGACCAGCGGCACCTTCAGCCCGACTTCCTTGACCGCGGCGATCACGCCCTCGGCGATGACATCGCACTTCATGATGCCGCCGAAGATGTTGATCAGGATGCCTTCGACCGCCGGATCCTTGGTGATGATCTTGAAGGCCGCCGTCACCTTCTCCTTCGAGGCTCCGCCGCCAACGTCGAGGAAGTTGGCCGGCTCGGCACCGTAGAGCTTGATGATGTCCATCGTCGCCATGGCGAGGCCGGCGCCGTTGACCATGCAGCCGATATTGCCGTCGAGCGCGACATAGGCGAGGTCGTATTTCGACGCCTCGATCTCCTTCTCATCCTCTTCGGTGGTGTCGCGCAGCTCCATCACGTCGGGATGGCGGAAGAGAGCGTTGTTGTCGAACGACACCTTGGCGTCCAGCACGCGCAGCCGGCCGTTCTTCATGACGATCAGCGGATTGACCTCGAGCAGGCTCATGTCCTTCTCGACGAAGGCCCTGTAGAGCAGCGGGAACAGCGTGCCGCCGTCTTGCGCCGCATCGCCGTCGAGCTGCAGCGCGGCGTTGAGCTTCTTCACATCATCGGCCGTCACGCCCTTTTCCGGATCGATGGCGACGGTGAGGATCTTTTCCGGCGTGTCATGCGCGACCGCCTCGATATCCATGCCGCCCTCGGTCGAGACGACGAAGGCGATGCGCCCGACGGAACGGTCGACCAGGATCGACAGATAGAGCTCGCGGTCGATATCGGCGCCGTCCTCGATATAGAGGCGATTGACCTGCTTGCCGGCCGGTCCGGTCTGCTTGGTGACCAGCGTTTGGCCGAGCATCTCGTTGGCGTTGGCGACCACTTCGGCCGCCGACTTCGCCAGCCGCACGCCGCCCTTGGCGTCGGGGCCGAGTTCCTTGAACTTGCCCTTGCCGCGGCCGCCGGCATGGATCTGGCTCTTCACCACATAGAGCGGGCCGGGCAGCGTCTTGGCGGCGGCTTCCGCCTCGCTCGCCTTGAACACCGGAACGCCGCTTGCGACGGGCGCGCCGAACGACTTCAGCAGCGCCTTGGCCTGATATTCATGGATGTTCATGCGCTTGGTCTCCGGAGAGGGACGATTACTTGCCGGCGAGATGCGGGGCGATCTTGGTGCAGGCCTCGGTGAGGCCCTGCACGGCCGCCACCGAATTGTCGAACATCTTCTGCTCGGCCTTGGAGAGGTCGATCTCGATGACGCGCTCGACACCGCCGGCGCCGATCACCACGGGGACGCCGACATAGGTCCCCTTGACGCCGTACTGGCCAGACAGGTGCGCAGCGCAGGGCAGCACGCGCTTCTTGTCTTTCAGGTACGATTCGGCCATGGCGATGGCCGAGGCGGCCGGCGCGTAATAGGCTGAGCCCGTTTTCAAGAGGCCGACGATCTCGGCGCCGCCGTCGCGGGTGCGCTGCACGATCTGGTCGAGCTTGTCCTTGGAGGTCCAGCCCATCTTGACGAGGTCGGGCAGCGGGATGCCCGACACGGTCGAATAGCGGATCATCGGCACCATCGAATCGCCATGGCCGCCGAGCACGAAGGCGGTGACGTCCTCGACCGAGACCTTGAACTCTTCCGCCAGGAAGTAGCGGAAGCGGGCGCTGTCCAGCACGCCGGCCATGCCGATGACATGGCTGGTCGGCAGGCCCGAAAACTTCT
Organism: Mesorhizobium sp. WSM4989; assembly: GCF_029625795.1. NCBI lineage: Bacteria > Pseudomonadati > Pseudomonadota > Alphaproteobacteria > Hyphomicrobiales > Phyllobacteriaceae > Mesorhizobium > Mesorhizobium sp. WSM4989. The sequence continues at coordinate 2,444,005 of NZ_JARTVN010000001.1, forward strand.
GCAGTGCCCAGACCATGGCATCGAGCGGGTTGGTGATGCAGATGACGAACGCCTTCGGCGCGTATTTCTTGAGACCCGCGCCGACCTGTTCCATGACCTTGAGATTGATGCCGAGAAGATCGTCGCGGCTCATGCCGGGCTTGCGCGGCACGCCGGCGGTGACGATGCAGACATCCGCGCCCTCGATGCCGGCATAGTCGTTGACGCCTGTCAGTCTGGAGTCAAATCCGTCGACCGGCGAGGACTGGGCGATGTCGAGACCCTTGCCCTGCGGAATGCCCTCGGCGATGTCGAACAGCACCACGTCGCCGAGATCCTTCAGGCCGATCATATGGGCGAGCGTGCCGCCGATCATGCCCGAGCCGATGAGCGCTATCTTGTTGCGTGCCATGTCAGGATGTTTTCCCTTTGTCTGTGACGGTGCCGTGACGGGGGCCGGGGGCCGGAAGGAATGCGGGAAACCGCAGGATTTCGCCGAACCCAATAGCTCCGGCATGGAGAAAATTCAAACGGTTATTTTGCACCTAGTGTTTTCAATCGGTTAGATGCATTGGGAATTACGTAAACGTCAAAATTTTCGAGGTAACTGAACAGAATTTATACAATAAACGATGAAATCAGAAGGCCTTCATCCCGGCGATGACGCCGTTGTGATTTTAGGACGGGCGGACAGAGGCAAGTGGGGCGGCCGAGCGGTTTGGCAGGTGCGCATTCAGGCGACGAAGCGCTTATCGCTTCGCGTCGCTCTGTCTAAGGATGACGACTCCAGGCGGCTACGTTCACGCCTGCCGCGCCTCCGCGGGTTCCGCCCCGACTTGCCGCCTCTCCGCCCAGCCTTCCAGCCAGTCGCGGCTCTGCATTTCGATCAGTCGCGAGGCAGTGCGCTCGAATTCGAAGACTTCCGTGCCGCGCCTGGCGGTGTAGAGCCCCTCGGGGGGCGCGGCGGCGCTCATCACCAGCCGCATGTGGTGGTCGTAAAGCGTGTCGATGAGCAGAATAAAACGCTTGGCTTCGTTGCGCTTGCCTTCGCCGAGCACCGGCACATGGTCGATGAAGACGGTCGAGAAGCGGTCGGCGATGGCCAGATAGTCGCGCGCGCCGAGCGGCTTTTCGCAGAGATCGGCGAAGGAGAAACGGGCGGCATCGCCGGCAGCGCGCGGCACCACGAGCTGACGCCCTTTCAGCGTCAGCGTCATCGCCGCGGTCGGCCTGCCATGTGTCATCGTCTTCCAAGCGTCGTCGAGCGCGCGGTCGGCCGCGGCGTCGGCGGGCGTGACATAGATCGGCAAGCGGTTGAGCTTTTCCTGCCGGTAGTCCTTTTCGGCATCCAGCGTCAGCACATGCGCATGACGTTCGAGCAGGCCGATGAAGGGCAGGAAAAGCTGCCGGTTGAGGCCGTCTCGATAAAGGTCATGAGGCGCGACGTTGGAGGTGGCGACCAGCACGACGCCTTTGGAAAACAGCGCCGAGAACAGGCGCGACAGGATCATGGCATCGGCAATGTCGGTGACCGAAAACTCGTCGAAGCACAGCACCCAGGCCTCCTCGGCCAGCGCCCGCGCCACCGGCGGGATCGGATCGTCTTCCTTGACATCGCCGTTCTTGCGCGCCGCCCGGTGTTTTTGGATGCGGTCCTGCACGTCGGCCATGAAATCGTTGAAATGGACGCGGCGCTTTCGCCTGACCGGCAGGAGATCGAAGAACATGTCCATCAGCATCGTCTTGCCGCGCCCGACGCCGCCATGGATGTAAAGGCCCTTGACAGCCTCGCGCGGCTTGTTGCTGCGCGCAAACAGCCAGCCCAGCGCGCTCGATTTCTGCGCCAGCCTTTTTGCGGAGATCTCGTCGGTCAGCCGGTCGAGCGCAGCGACGACGCGCTCCTGCGCAGGATCGCGTTCGACCACGCCGGTTTCCACCAGATGGTCGTAGCGCTGCCTGACGGTCGCATGCGTCTGAAGGCCGTCACGCAGGTGCATAGGTCACGTCGTTCTCGGGCAATTCGGAAAGCGGCTTGCCGTCCGAAACTGCGTGAAACAATAGGGGAGGGTCCGCCCTACCTTGTAAGCGAGATCGGCTGGCCGTTGGAAGTCTGGCCGTCGAACTTTTCGCCGCCGGAGGAATAGAGCCTGGCCAGCGTGCCGCCGTTTTCGTCGTAGAGCGTCAGCTGCTTGCCGGCGACATTCCACGACTTGATGCCGTCGATCGGAGCCGGGCAATGCAGCGGACCGGCGCGGTAGCCGGCGCCGAACTTGGTCTGCGGCGTCGCCACTTTGCAGCTCTGGCCGGAGACACTGACATTCCAGACGCCGGCGACGCTGGCCGCGGTCAGGTCCGCGGCGCCCGTGGGCGCCGAACCGTCCGGCGGCAGCGAAGCCATCTGACTGTTCTTCGGCGCGGTGGGGAATTGCGACGGGTCGGTGGTGCCCGGAGCAGCCGGCGGCGGCAGCTGGTTCTGCGTCACCGTGCCGGAGGGCGCCGGCGTGAGCGGCGCCGGCTGCTGATCGTCCATCGATGAGAAGCGCGAGGTCGAGCAGCCGCTCGCAACGAGCGCGGCCAGCGATACGGCCAAAAGGCCAGTCTTCGAAAAAATCATTCCAACCTCCGTCGGATCCGGTGGGGGGCGCCGTCCGCGTAAACACTCGCTTCACCAAGATGGCGAAGGTGGCAGAATTTCAACCCGATATGGTTAAAATAGGGTTTTCGGAGCTGGTGTTGCAAATTTGTCGCGACGGCCTTCCTTACCGGGGCGCCAGTCGAGAAATTGGACCGTAACGTCTTGAAATTTCAGGCTTGCAGCGGCGCGCTGGGCACGAAGAGATACCCGTCCGGACCAACGATATAGCATTCGCGCAAGCCATGCGGCTTGTCGATCGAACCGGCCAACACGATGTGGCCGAGTGCTGCCGCCTTTTTTTCGACCGCATCCGGATCGGCGCCATAGAGGCGCAGCTCGATGCCGGCGCCACGCGTTTCGGCTCCGGCAAAGACGCCGGTCATCGGATTGTCGAGATAGGAATGGTCGGCATGCAGCATGAAGATCGAGCCCAGCAGCTCGATGGCCGCGAAATCCTCGTCGGCATAGATGATGCGCGCGCCTAGCACATCGCGGCAGAAAGCCTCCATCGCCGCCATGTCGGTGACAAGCAAGTTGACGCCCAGCCCATGCGGCAGCGAGCGGCCGAAATCCTCGGCCTTCATCCACGGTGTCCCGGTCCGCTTCTTCGCCACGGTGCTGTCCCTCCACACATCGTCGATCCTAGTCGAAGCCGACCGTTGGCCCTTGGCATTCCCCAGCAAAATGCTTGCGCCAGGCGGCGGCGTCCTTATTTCAGGACAAGCGACAGGGAGTGGGCGGAGAAACGATGGCCGCAAGAACAAGAGCAGCCAACCGCTACTATAGCGGCCCACTCAGCGATCATTTCGACGGTAGCCTCTTTTTCAATCCCGAGGGCAGGCCGCCGGCGCGCTTCACCGATTTGCTGAAATGGCAATTGAGCGGTGGGCGCTCGAAATGGCCGGCGGCCTGGCCGAGCCCATATCCCCAGGCGAAGCCCGAACAACGGATCGAAGGCGCCGCGCTTCGGCTCACCATGGTGGGTCACGCCTCGCTGCTCATCCAGACAGCCGGCCTGAATATCCTGACCGACCCGGTTTGGTCCGAGCGTGCCTCGCCTTTCGGCTTCGCCGGACCGAAGCGGGTCAACGCGCCGGGCATCGCCTTTTGCGACTTGCCGCCGATCGACCTGGTGCTGCTCAGTCACAACCACTACGACCATCTCGACCTCGCGACCCTCAAGCGGCTAAAGCAAAGCCACGACCCGATGGTGATCACGCCGCTCGGCAACGATGCGATCATCGGCACTGCCGTGCCCGGCATGCGAGTGTCGGTACATGATTGGGGCGACAGCGTCGAAGTCGCCAGCGGCGACATCATCCACATCGAGCCGGTGCATCACTGGTCGGCGCGTGGCGGGCGCGACCGGCGCATGGCGCTGTGGGCGGGCTTCGTCGTCGATACGGCGGGCGGCAAGGTCTATTTCGCCGGCGACACCGGCTTCCACGGCGGCACCAACTACCGCCGAATGGCGGAAAAGCATGGCGGGTTTCGGCTGGCCATCCTGCCGATCGGCGCCTATGAGCCGCTGGTTCATGGCCCCGCAGCACCAGAATCCGGCGGAAGCCGTCCAGGGCATGAGGCTGTGCGGCGCCGTCCATGCTGCCGGCTGCCACTGGGGCACCTTTCAGCTCACCGACGAGCCGATCGAGGAACCGGCGCAAAAGCTCGCCGAGGCACTGACGGCCGAAGGCATTTCGCCGAAGCGTTTTCGCGCCATGCGCCCGGGCGAAGCATGGGATGTGCCGCCGCCTGGCTAAGGAACCCAGCCCGGGCAAACGCGTTGGTTGCACAGCGCAAATCCGCCTCGGAGCTTTCCATGATCAAGTGGATCATCATCCTTCTTATCGTTGCCGCTGCGGCAAGCCTGCTTGGCATGCCCGCGCTCGCCGGCGCCGCCGCCACAGGTGCCCGCATCCTGATCGGTATTGTGCTGATCATCTTCCTGCTGATCGTGCTCGGCGTCTTCGCCGTGACTTAGCTCGCATATTCGCCGCGGCAGGCCAGAGCCGCGTTCCTGGCCAGGAGTCGCGTTGCACTGGTAATTCCCGCCCGTTTCCGCCATATAGCGCCAAACGGAATTGGAACGACCGGTTAGATGGCAGGCACTGCCCCATTCGCCAAGATGAACGGCATCGGCAACGAGATCATCGTCGCCGATATGCGCGGCCGTGGCGACAAGGTGACCGCAGCCGCGGCGATTGCCCTCAATGCCGACGCGGCGACCAAGTTCGATCAGATCATGGCGATCCATGATCCGCGCACGACCGGCACTGCTTATTACGTCGACATCTTGAATTCGGACGGCACCGGTGCGCAGGCCTGCGGCAATGGCATGCGCTGCGTCGTGCAGGCGCTTGCGGCCGAGACCGGCCAAAAGACCTTCACCTTCGAAACCCGCGCCGGCATTCTCAATGCTCAGGAACATGCCGACGGCTCGATCTCGGTCGACATGGGCAAGCCGCGTTTCGGCTGGCAGGAGATCCCGCTTGCCGAGGAGTTCCGCGACACTCGCATGATCGAACTGCAGATCGGCCCGATCGATGCGCCGGTGCTGCACTCGCCTTCGGTCGTCTCGATGGGCAATCCGCACGCGATCTTCTGGGTCGACCGCGACGTCTGGTCCTACGAGCTCGACCGATTCGGTCCGCTGCTCGAGAACCATCCGATCTTTCCCGAGCGCGCCAACATCACCATCGCTCAGGTCACCTCGCCGGAGACGATGATCATCCGCACCTGGGAGCGCGGCGCGGGTCTCACCAAGGCCTGCGGCTCCGCGGCCTGCGCCGCCGTGGTGGCAGCCGCCCGCACCAAGCGCACCGGCCGCAGCGTGTCGCTGGTCACGCCCGGCGGCGGCGAGCTCAATGTCGAGTGGCGCGACGACGATCACGTCATTTTGACTGGCGCCGCCGAATGGGAGTTTTCCGGCAGCTTCGACCCTTCGAACGGCGCCTGGGCCCGCGACACCGAAAGCGCCGCCTGATGTCCGCTCTTCAAAAGGGCCCGGCGCCCGAAGGGCCTATCGGCAACGGTATCGACGTGGTCACGTTCGGCTGCCGCCTCAACACCTATGAATCGGAGGTGATGCGCCGCGAGGCCGAGAGCGCCGGCCTCGGCGCGCTGGAAGGCGGCGCCGTCATCTTCAACACCTGCGCCGTCACCGCCGAAGCCGTGCGCCAGGCCAAGCAGGCGATCCGCAAGGCCCGTCGCGAGAACCCTGAAGCGCGCATCATCGTCACCGGCTGCGCCGCGCAGACCGAGCCGCAGAACTTCGTCGCCATGGACGAGGTAGACCTGGTGCTCGGCAATGAGGAGAAGCTCAAGGCGAACTCCTACCGCGCGCTGCCGGACTTCGGCGTCAACGATACCGAGAAGGCGCGCGTCAACGACATCTTCTCGGTGCGCGAGACGGCGAGCCACATGGTCGACGCCATTGAGGGCCGGGCGCGCGCCTTCGTGCAGGTGCAGAATGGCTGCGACCATCGCTGCACCTTCTGCATCATTCCTTACGGCCGCGGCAATTCGCGCTCGGTGCCGATGGGCGTCGTGGTCGAGCAGGTCAAGCGTCTCGCAGGCAACGGCTATGCCGAGATCGTGCTCACCGGCGTCGACATGACCAGCTTCGGCGCCGACTTGCCGGGCAGCCCGAAGCTTGGGAAGCTGGTGAAGACGATCCTGCGCCAGGTGCCCGAGGTGAAGCGCCTGAGGCTGTCGTCGATCGATTCGATAGAAGCCGACGACGAGCTGCTCGACGCGATTGCCACCGAGCCGCGGCTGATGCCGCATTTGCATCTGTCGCTGCAATCGGGCGACGACATGATCCTGAAGCGCATGAAGCGGCGGCATTTGCGCGATCAGTCGATCCGCTTCTGCGAGGACGTGCGGAAGCTCCGTCCCGGCATCGTCTTCGGAGCCGACATCATCGCCGGCTTCCCGACCGAGACCGAGGCTATGTTCAAAAACTCGGAGAAAATCGTCGAGGAATGCGGCCTGACGCATCTTCACGTCTTCCCGTTCAGCCCGCGCGAGGGCACGCCCGCCGCGCGCATGCCGCAGCTGCGCCGCGAGGTGGTGAAAGAGCGCGCCGCACGGCTGCGCGCCGCCGGCGAGGCCGCCTATCGCCGCCATCTGGCCGCCCTTGCCGGCACGCGGCAGTCGATCCTGATCGAGCGCGACGGGCTCGGCCGCACCGAAGGTTTCACGCTTGCCGCGATTGGCGTTGGACAGCCGGGCGAGATCGTCGAGGCGGTTGTCACCGGCCATGACGGCGCCCGGCTGATCGCGGCGCCGCTCGCCGCGCAAGCCGCCTGAGACTGCAAGACGTATGGCTGGTTTCTTCAAGAAGATATTTTCGTTCGGCAAGAAGGAAGTCGTCGAGGAGCGCGTCGACGAGACCGCGCCCCTGCCGCCGATCAAATGGGACGCGCTCGAGGCGCTGAAACCGGAAACCGAGCAGGAGCCTGCGTCCCGCAGCGCCGACGCCGGCGCCAATCACCCTCGAGCTGCGCTCGGGACCTCCCCCATCGAGGGGGAGGCAGGACCTGCGCCACAACCGGTTCCCGAGGAGCCGAAGCCCGAACCCGCACCGGACATTGCGCCGGCGCCGGAACCCGTCATCCCGCCGGCACCGGAGCCGGTCGTTCCATCCGAGCCGGAGCCGCTGCCGCAGCCCCAGCCGGAAGAAGAGCCGCGGCCCGCCCCGGAGCAGCCGCAGCCGCCTGCACCCGAGGAAGTGCCCGCTCCGCCCGGACCTGCACCTGAGCCGGTGCCCGCGCCGGCACCGCAGGAGGTGCCTGCACCCGCGCCGGCCGAGCCGGAGATCGAGCCTTCGCGTCCGGAGCCGCAGCCGGTGCCGGGGCCCGTCGAAGTGCCGACGACGCCCAGCGAAGTCCCGGCCGAGGCGCCAGCGCCGATCGAAGTTCCACCGGGCGAGGCACCTTCTATCGAGCCATCTTTAGAGGTCGGCGCCGCGCCCCATCCGCCTGCCGGCACCTTCTCCCCGTATAGTGACGGGGAGAAGGAAGAAGCGCCAACGCCAACGCCCCCTTCTCCCCGTTCTTCACGGGGAGAGGATGAGGGTGAGGCGCAGCGTAAGCCTGCGGAGGATTTGCCGCCACCGGAGCCGGCTCCGCCGGCGGAAGCCCTGCCTCCCATTCGCCAGGCTGCGCCGGTCGAGCCGGGGCGGATCCTTGCCGAGATTGCGCCCGAGCCGGAAGCCATTCCCGCCGCGCCGCCGACCCCCTCTGCCGGCAAGGTGACGGTCGCCAAAAAGGTCGAGCAGAAGGCCGAGCCGCAGAAGGCACCGGAGCCGGCGCCGCGGCGGTCCTGGTTCCAGCGCATGCGCGACGGGCTTGCCCGTTCCTCGCGCGAGCTCACCGGCAACATCGCCGGCGTCTTCACCAAGCGCAAGCTGGACGAAGACACGCTGCAGGATCTGGAGGACGTGCTGATCCGCGCCGATCTTGGCGTCGAGACGGCGCTGCGCGTCACCGATTCTCTCGCCTCAAGCCGATACGGCAAGGACGTTTCCGACTCGGAGGTCCGCGCCGTGATGGCGGCGGAAGTCGAAAAAGTCCTGACCCCGGTCGCCAGGCCGCTCGAGCTCGATCTCAGCCACAAGCCGCATGTCATCCTGGTCGTCGGCGTCAATGGCACCGGCAAGACCACGACCATCGGCAAGCTAGCTGCCAAGCTGACCGAAGGCGGACTTTCGGTCATGCTGGCGGCCGGCGACACGTTCCGCGCGGCCGCCATCGAGCAGCTGAAGATCTGGGGCGAACGCACGAAGTCGCCGGTCATCGCCACCAAGCTTGGCGCCGACGCCGCCGGCCTCGCCTACGATGCCTTCGAGAAGGCGAAGGAGGCAGGCTCCGACGTGCTGATCATCGATACGGCCGGCCGCCTGCAGAACAAGACCGAGCTGATGGCGGAGCTGGAAAAGATCGTGCGCGTGCTGGGCAAGCTCGATCCGGAGGCGCCGCACACCGTGCTGCAGACCGTCGACGCCACCACCGGTCAGAATGCGCTCAGCCAAGTCGAAATCTTCCGCAACGTCGCCGGCGTCAACGGCCTGGTGATGACCAAGCTGGACGGCACGGCGCGCGGCGGTATTCTGGTGGCGATCGCCGCCAAGCATAGATTGCCGGTCTATTTTATCGGCGTCGGCGAGCAGGTCGACGACCTCGAACCCTTCTCGGCCAGCGAATTCGCCAGGGCGATCGCTGGCGTTGCTTGAACGACCCAAAAGCGCCGACTTTCGGGACAACAAGGACTTTCATGAACATCCTCGAACGCGACCCGTCCGACCCGCAGAAACAGAAGAAGGAGGGCATCAACCCCCCGCTCAAGCTGGTACTCGAGCTCGGGCCGCTGCTGGTCTTCTTCTTCGCCAATGCGCGCGGCGAATGGCTGGCGCAGAAATTTCCGGCCTTGGCCGAGCTCGGCGGCCCGATCTTCGTCGCCACCGGCCTGTTCATGGCCGCCACCGCGTTGGCGCTGATCGCCTCGTGGCTGCTCACCCGCACCTTGCCGATCATGCCGCTGGTGTCGGGCGTCGTCGTCCTTATCTTCGGCGCGCTGACGCTCTATTTGCAGGACGACGTCTTCATCAAGATGAAGCCGACCATCGTCAACACGCTGTTCGGCGGCGTGCTGCTCGGCGGCCTTTTCTTCGGCAAGTCGCTGCTTGGCTATGTCTTCGACTCGGCTTTCAGCCTCGATGCCGAAGGCTGGCGCAAGCTCACCTTCCGCTGGGGTCTGTTCTTCCTCTTCCTGGCCCTCGTCAATGAAGTCGTGTGGCGGAATTTTTCAACCGATGCCTGGGTTACCTTTAAGGTCTGGGGCATCATGCCGATCACGCTTCTCTTCACCTTCAGCCAGATGCCGCTGATCATGCGCCACTCGCTGGAGGAAAAAACAAAGGAAGAGCAGGCGAGTAAATAGAGCAGGTTCCGGGAGGGGCGGCATGGAATTCCTCACCACGCGCGATGAGCTGAGGACGATCTACAAGACGCCGCGGCCGACCGACGGGTCGATCCGCAAGGAACTCAAGGCGCTCGATGGCCACTGCCGTTCCTTCATCGGCAAGAGCCCATTCGTGCTGATCGGCTCCTCCGACGGCGCCGGCAATGCCGACGTGACCCCGAAGGGCGACAAGCCCGGCTTCACCGCCATCCTCGACAGTTCCACCATCGCCATCCCTGACCGTCCAGGCAACAACCGGCTGGACACGCTGGAAAACATCGTTCGTTACCCGTCGGTAGGGCTGCTCTTCCTCATTCCCGGCATGAACGAGACGCTGCGCGTCAACGGCGAAGCCCACATAACCATCGACGCCGGACTGCGCGCCCGCCTGGCCGTCGACGGCAAGGAGCCGCTGAGCGTCATCGTGGTGACGGTCAAGGCCGCTTACATGCACTGCGCCAGGGCCTTTATGCGCTCCGAGCTGTGGGAGCCGGAGACCTGGTATGACCGCGCGAGCCTGCCGACGCTCGGCCAGATCATCCGCGACCAGCTGGCGCTTACAGAGAGTGCCGGCGAGATCGACCGCGAACTGGACGACGATTACCGGCAGACCATGTGGTAGGCTCCCGGGCTATTCGTCCGAACCGCCCCCGTCACCCTTGCTGAACCTCCTCGCCATATCCGGCAGCCTGCGCGCCGCCTCGACCAATTCGGCCCTTGTCGCGGCGCTTGCCGCCAACGTGCCCGCGGATTGCCGCGTCACCGTCTATGACGGGCTCGGCCGCTTGCCGATCTTCAACCCGGATGAAGAGGGCGCGCGCACGCCGTGTGAGGCAAGATACCTGATCGAGGCCGTCACCCGCGCCGATGGCGTCATCGTCTCCTGTCCCGAATACGCCCATGGCGTGCCGGGCGGCATGAAGAACGGGCTCGACTGGCTGGTGTCGCGCGACGCCGCCGTCGGCAAGCCGGCGTTGCTGGTGCACGCCTCGCCGCGGTCGCTCTTTGCCCGCGCCGCCCTTGCCGAGATCATGCGCACGATGTCCTTCGCGCTTTACGAAGAGAGCGCGCTGGAGATCGCGCTGCTCGGCAAGAAGCCGCCGGAGGTGGAAGAAATCCTGGCTGAGCCGACCAGTCGGCAGGCGATGCGCGACGCGGTTCGGGCTTTCGCCGGCTTTATCCGCGGCCGCTGACGCCGTTGCCGGTCAATAGGTCTTGGCCCCATTCACCATCAGCCAGACCACATAGAGCGAGGTGGTGCCGCAGATGTAGAGGCGGTTGCGCTTGGCGCCGCCGAAGACGCAATTGGCGACGACTTCCGGCACTTTGATCTTGCCGATCAGCGTGCCGTCCGGATCGTAGCAATGGATGCCGTCGGCGGCGCTCGTCCAGATGCGCCCGCTTTCGTCCAGCCGGAAGCCGTCGAACAGGCCGGCCGTGCAGTCGGCGAAGACCTTGCCGCCCGAGACCTTCTTGCCGGCCTTGCCGACATTGAAGACGCGGATATGCGCGGGGTTCTTGGCGCCATGGGTGCGGCCCGTGTCGGCGACATAGAGCAGGCTTTCATCGAGCGAGAAGGCGAGCCCATTGGGCCTGACCATGTCGGTGATGACGGCGTCGATCTCGCCCGTGCCGGGGTCGACGCGGTAGACATTGCAGGCGCCGATTTCGCTCTCGGCGTGGTCGCCTTCATAATCGCTGTCGATGCCGTAGGCCGGATCGGTGAACCAGATCGAGCCGTCGGAACGGACGACGACGTCGTTTGGCGAGTTGAGCCGCTTGCCGCGCCATTTGTCGGCGATGGTGGTGACCGAACCGTCATGCTCGGTGCGGCTGACGCGGCGGCCCGAATGCTCGCAGGTGATCAGCCGGCCCTGCCGGTCGACGGTGTTGCCGTTGGAATTGCCGGACGGCTGGCGGAAGACGCTCACGCTGCCATCGGTCTCATCGTAGCGCAGCATGCGGTTGTTGGGGATGTCGGACCAGACGAGGTAGCGGCCGGCGGCGAACCAGGCCGGGCCTTCCGCCCACCGGCACCCGGTGAACAGCTTCTCAACCCGCTCATTGGCGTTGAACAGCCGCGAGAAACGCGGATCGAGAAGTTCATAGTCAGCGGCCGTCATGCTTTCCCTCCCGGCAATCAAAAGACGCGCGATCAAGCCAGCACAGAGCGGAGAAGGCAAGATCGCGGATGCCTCTCACGGCATGTTGACGCGTGTAGGGGCTAAGACGCCATTAACCGGCTATGCGCTGCTTGCAATGGTGCATTGCAACATCTTTCTTTTGCAATGCACCATTCCTATGTCATTCTCGCAATCGATCAGGGAGGAATAACTCAGAAGGAACCTCGTCATGATCTTCGACAACCTCGTCACCCGCGCTCGCACCAACCTCGCCAAGCGCCGCCACTACAATCGTCTCGTCGCAGAAATCGAGAACCTGTCGAGCCGCGATCTCGCCGATCTGCGTGCCGACCGCTCCGAGATGCTCTACCAGATCCACAAGCAGATTTACGGTTGAGTCCGAGGCCGGTCGAGCCGGCCTTTGCGCCGCGTCGCTTCGCTCCTTGCCTCGCACTGGAATGACGACGCAAGGGGCGCCTAACCCGAAACCGCCAGGGCCTTCTCGATCTGCGGCAACAGCAAATCCTTCGCCGATTCCGGCGTCAGCGGCCCGACATGCTTGTAGGCAATCTTGCCGTCCTTGCCGATGACGAAGGTCTCCGGCACGCCGTAGACGCCCCAGTTGATCGCCGCGCGCCCGGCCGGATCGACGCCGATCGCCTGGTAGGGATTGCCGAGATCGCCAAGGAAGCGACGGGCGTTTGCCAGCTCGTCCTTGTAGTTCAGCGCGGCAAGCGTGAACCGCTTGTCCTGCGACAGCGCCAAAAGCACCGGATGCTCTTCCCGGCACGGCGCGCACCATGATGCGAAGACGTTGACCAGCGTCACCTTGCCGGCGAAGGATTTCGAGTCCAGCCCTGGCAGGTTCGAGCCTTCGAGCGGCGCCAGGTTCGTCTGCGGCGCCGGCAGGCCGATCAGGGCCGAGGGAATTTCAGACTCGTCGCGGCCGGACAAAAGCTGCGACAGGAACAACCCCGCCAAGCCCAGGAATACCAGCAGCGGAAGCAGCACGAACAGGCGGCGACGGGGCGATGCCGGGGCTCCGGTTTCCGCGCTCACGGCTTCGCCGTCCCGGCCTTGTCGGAGCGCCGCCGCACGCCGGCCGCGTCGAGCGCCGCGAGCTCACGCTTGCGCGCCCGCTGGTCGAGCAGGATCCAGCCGATCAGCCCGACGAGCACGATCGCGCTGATGGCATAGGCGGCGGCGACATAGAGAGCATGCGCGCTCATATCAGCCGCTCCATCTGCGCACCTTCCGCGCCTGCCATGCCAATCCGTTCGACCATGCCTTCCCTTAACTCTGCGGCACATGCCGCGCAATCAGGCGCGGCGCCGCAGTTGAGAAACGCCCCAGCGCCTCAATCCGTCCCGTGCCTCAACGCCAGCGCCGCGGCCAGCGGTCCGACCACGGCAAGAAACAGCGTCAGCGCGGCAAGAATGAGGAAGGGCTGCAGGAACGGCGCGGGATCGGCCACCGCGCCATAGCTCGCCGAGACGCCGAAGATCAGCACCGGAATGGTGAGCGGCAGCACCAGCACGGAGATCAAGAGCCCGCCGCGCGGCAGCGCCACAGCCACAGCCGCTCCGGCGGCGCCGATGAAGGTTATGGCCGGCGTGCCGACAAGAAGCGTAAATGCCGTCGCGCCGATACCGAGCGGCTCCATGTTCATGAACAGGCCGAGCAAAGGTGCCGCGATCACCAGCGGCAGCACGCTGCCCGCCCAATGCGCCAGACACTTGGTCAGCACCGTCAACGCCAGCATGTGACGGTCGCTGTTGAGCACCAGAAGATCGAGCGAGCCGTCCTCCCGATCGGCCTGGAAGAGGCGATCGAGCCCAAGCAGGCAGGCGAGCAGGGCGGCGATCCACAGGATCGCCGGACCGATGCGCGACAACAGGTTGAGGTCGGGCCCGACGCCGAACGGGATCGTGGCAATCACCGCCAGGAAGAAGATGACGCCGATCAGCGCGCCGCCGCCGGCGCGGATGGAGAGGCGGATATCGCGGAGGAAGAGGGCTAGCATGACTTGATATGCCTTCGCCCAGGGGTGCCTCGGGCCGACATCAGTCACCCATCCTCAACGTCTTTGCTCCCTCGAGCCCGAGCGGCAAATGCGTGGCCGCCACGATGATGCCTCCCTCTCGGCAATGCCCTCTCATCAATCCCGCGAATCGTTCCTCCGAAGCCTTGTCCAGCCCAGCGGTCGGTTCGTCGAGCAGCCAGACCGGCCGGCGGCTGACCAGGAGCTTCGCGATCGACGCGCGCCGCTTTTGCCCGGTCGAAAGGTAGCCGAACGGCAGGTGCCCGAGCCCATCCAATCCGACCGTCTCCAGCGCCTGCCCCACGCTCAAACCAGCCTCGCCCTGGAAGGCGCGCCAGAAGCCCAGGTCTTCTTCGACGCTCAATGCCGTCTTCATCGCATTGAGATGGCCGAGATAGTGCGAGGCCGAAGCGACCGATGGAAACTCGTCGCCGCCGCCCTCGACCTTCACCTTGCCTTCGGCCGGCGGCAGCAAGCCGGCGATGACCCGCAAAAGCGTCGATTTGCCGGCGCCGTTCGGCCCGGTGACGACGAGCGCCTCGCCCCTTTCGAGGGCGAATTCGATACCGGAAAAAACCGTCTCGCCGCCGCGCTCGCCGCCCAGATTTTCGGCGATCAGCCGCATCCTTGCCCGTCCCGAAAGCACCGTTTCGCGGCCGCCGCCGCATCGCACAAATTTGCTTTTCGACTGTCTAGAACTATTCCAGAAAATTCTCTATATGCGGTTCATCCGTGCCAGCGGTCGGCGCGGGAACAGAATTAGCGCCGAACCAGCGCACGCGCCGCCTTCAACGGCTCGGGTTGCTCGGGAGCGGACAGCGGAAATGGCCGTACCCGCACCTTTGCGCGTGATTGCATGCCAACGGCGTCCGTTCCCTTTCAGGCTGAACAGACAAGGACGGATCTCCGTGACGAAATCCCTCGATAGTTTCAACTGCCGCCGCACCCTGACCGTGGGTGGCGCGGACTATGTCTATTTCGACCTCGCAGAGGCGGAGAAAAACGGCCTTGGCGGCATTGCCCAGCTGCCCTATTCGATGAAGGTGCTGCTGGAGAACCTGCTGCGCAACGAAGACGGCCGCTCGGTCACCAAGGAAAGCATCCAGGCGGTCGCGGCATGGCTCACCGACAAGGGCACTGCCGGCGTCGAGATCGCCTACCGCCCGGCGCGCGTGCTGATGCAGGATTTCACCGGCGTTCCGGCCGTTGTCGATCTCGCGGCCATGCGCGACGGCATCAGGGCGCTCGGCGGCGATCCGGAAAAGATCAACCCGTTGGTGCCTGTGGATCTCGTCATCGACCACTCCGTCATCGTCGACGAATTCGGCACGCCGATGGCCTTCGCCCGCAATGTCGAGCTCGAATATGAGCGCAACGAGGAGCGCTACAAGTTCCTGAAGTGGGGCCAGCAGGCCTTCCGCAACTTCCGCGTCGTGCCGCCGGGCACCGGCATCTGCCACCAGGTCAATCTCGAATATCTGGGACAGGTGGTGTGGACCAACGCGGAAGAGGGCGAGACCACAGCCTATCCCGACACCTGTGTCGGCACCGATTCGCACACCACCATGATCAACGGCCTGGGCGTGCTCGGCTGGGGCGTCGGCGGCATCGAGGCCGAGGCCGCGATGCTTGGCCAGCCGGTCTCCATGCTTCTGCCGGAGGTGATCGGCTTCCGCCTCACCGGCAGGCTCAAGGAAGGCGTCACCGCCACCGACCTCGTGCTCACCGTCACCCAGATGCTGCGCAAGAAGGGCGTCGTCGGCAAGTTCGTCGAGTTCTTCGGCCCAGGCCTGTCCAACATGACGCTGGCCGACCGCGCCACCATCGGCAACATGGCGCCGGAATATGGCGCCACCTGCGGCTTTTTCCCGGTCGATAGCGAGACCATCCGCTATCTGACAATGTCCGGCCGCGAGGAAAGCCGCATCGCGCTGGTCGAGGCCTATTCTAAGGCGCAGGGCATGTGGCGCGACGCCGGCTCGGCCGATCCGGTCTTTACCGATCTGCTCGAGCTCGATCTCGGCGACGTCGTGCCGTCGATGGCCGGCCCGAAGCGCCCGGAAGGCCGCGTCGCGCTGCAGGATATTCCCGCCGGCTTCGCCAAGGCGATGGAGACCGAGTACAAAAAGGCCGTCGAGATCTCGAAGCGTTACGCCGTCGAAGGCACCGCTCACGATCTCGGCCATGGCGACGTCGTGATCGCCGCCATCACTTCGTGCACCAACACCTCTAACCCAAGCGTCTTGATCGGCGCCGGCCTGTTGGCTCGCAATGCCAACCGGCGCGGCCTGAAGCAGAAGCCGTGGGTGAAGACCTCGCTGGCGCCCGGAAGCCAGGTGGTCGCCGAATATCTCGAGAAATCCGGCCTGCAGACGGAACTCGACCAGATCGGCTTCAACCTGGTCGGCTTCGGCTGCACCACCTGCATCGGCAATTCCGGCCCACTGCCGGCGCCGATCTCCAAGACCATCAACGACAAAGGCCTGATTGCTGCCGCGGTGTTGTCCGGCAACCGCAACTTCGAAGGCCGGGTTTCTCCGGACGTCCAGGCGAACTATCTCGCCTCGCCGCCGCTGGTGGTGGCGCATGCGCTGGCCGGCACCGTCACCAAGGACCTCACCACCGAGCCGCTCGGCGAGGGCAGCGACGGCAAGCCGGTCTATCTCGAGGACATCTGGCCGACCTCGGCCGAGATCCAGGAGTTCATCGAGAAGAACGTCACGCGCGAGCTTTTCGCCCGCAAATATGCCGACGTCTTCAAGGGCGACGAATATTGGCAGAAGGTGAAGGCGCCGGAAGGCCAGACCTATGCCTGGGACGATCATTCGACCTATGTGCAGAACCCGCCTTATTTCGCCGGCATGGGCCGCGCCTTCGGCAAAGTGGGCGACATCAAGGGCGCGCGCGTGCTTGGTCTCTTCGGCGACAAGATCACCACCGACCACATCTCGCCGGCCGGCTCGATCAAGGCGGCTTCGCCGGCAGGCAAGTACCTCACCGAGCACGGCGTCGGCGTCGCCGACTTCAACCAGTACGGCACGCGGCGCGGCAACCATGAGGTGATGATGCGCGGCACCTTCGCCAACATCCGCATCCGCAACCACATGCTGGGCGAGAACGGCCGCGAAGGCGGCTACACGATCCACTATCCTTCGAAGGAGGAGATGTCGATCTACGACGCCGCCATGGAATACAAGAAGGAAGGCGTGCCGCTAGTCATCTTCGCCGGCGTCGAATATGGCAACGGCTCCTCGCGCGACTGGGCAGCCAAGGGAACCAACCTCCTTGGTGTCCGCGCCGTCATCGCCCAGTCCTTCGAGCGCATCCACCGCTCGAACCTGGTCGGCATGGGGGTCATCCCCTTCGTCTTCGAGGACGGCACCTCATGGGCTTCCCTCAACCTCAAGGGCGACGAGCTGGTCGAGATCGACGGCCTGGATGCCATCAAGCCGCGCCAGAAGATGACGGCCAAGGTCACCTATGGCGACGGCACGCTGAAGAACGTGCCGATCATCTGTCGCATCGATACGCTGGACGAACTCGACTACTTCAAGAACGGCGGCATCCTGCAATACGTGCTGCGCGATTTGGCTGCGTAGCGACAGGGAATAGGGTAGGCATAGGCAGGGGGGAGATACTCCCACTGCCTAGTGCCTACTGACGTTCTAATTAAACTGCGGCAGGCCAAGCATTCTCCGCCCGGCTCAAAGTCCAAGTCCGATTGGCGCGCAATAGAAATCCTCCGGCAGCAGCAAACTTACCCCTTCGCGGCGATGCGGTCCCGAAATCGAACCGGGTCGAAGAATGCAGTGGCCCCTCCTGTCGCCGCCTTACCTACGGTCGCGGCGACAAAATTTCACCGCAACGTGACTTCCCGTTGACTGTCCGTTCTGCCACATATTTTAGCAACCAGAACAAGGCCGGCGTGACCGGCGGGAATTGGAACGGTCATGGCATTGCGAGGACCATTGCGGCTTACGGCAGTTGCGCTGGTCCTCACGGCGTTGAGCCGCGTGGCCTCGGCAGCCGAGCTTGAGAAAGCCGCGACCGGCAAGCCGCAGACTGAAAAGCCTTTGGGTGTCGTCGAGTTGTTCACCAGCCAGGGCTGCAGCTCCTGTCCGCCGGCCGATGAATTCTTCGCCGAGCTGGCGGCGAAGGAAAATGTCGTCGCGCTCGCATATCACGTCAATTACTGGGACTATCTGGGCTGGCAGGACACGCTGAGCAACAAAGAGAACACCGAGCGGCAGTATGACTATATGCGCGCCTTTGGCAGCCGTTCGGTCTATACCCCGCAAGCCGTCATCAACGGCCGCAGCCATGTCAACGGCGCCAACCGCAAGGAGATAGACGGCGCGCTGGCCCGCATGGACAGGACCGGCGAGGGCATGCGGGTCGGCATCAAGGTGAGCCGCACCAGCGATCGGGTCATGATTGACGCCGGCGATGCCGGCAATGGGCCGACCGACGCCCATGTGGTGATCGTCTATTTCGATCCGCCGCAGATGGTGAAGATCGGCCAGGGCGAAAACAGCGGCCGCAACATGACCTATTGGAACGCCGTTTCCGACATCCAGATCGCCGGCATGTGGAACGGCAAGGCGCAGCGTTACGAGCTGCCGATGACGGAGATTGCGAAGAAGGGCGGCTGTGCCGTGCTGCTGCAGTCCGTCGGCAAGGACGGCGTCCCGGGACCGATTCTCGGCGCCGCGCTCATCCGCAAGCCTGACCGGCTCTGACGGCTCCGCTGACAAAACCTGATCGCCGACGAAAGCCGGCCGGGGCCCACGAAGCAGAGCATCCATGGCAAAGCGACCCGAGCCGCACCCGATTCTCCTGACGACGCGGCTACGCCTGCGTCAGTTCAGGGCTGAGGACACGGATGCGATGCACGAATGCTTTGCCGACCCGGAGGCGATGCGGTTTTGGAACGCACCAGTCCACACCAAGCGGACCGAGACCGAGCGCACCGTGCTCAGATATGTCGCCTGCACCCCGTCCTACCATCGGCACTGGGCGGTCGCCGACATTGAGACTGACCGCTGCCTCGGCCTCGTCAGCTATCACGATGGCCACATCCGCAACAAGCGTGCGGCCATCGGCTATTTCATCAACCCCGCATATCAGAGCCGAGGCATGGCCACCGAGGCTGTCTCGGCGATGCTCGACTTCTGTTTCGACGATCTCGGCCTGCACCGTCTGCAGGCGTTCATCGATCCCAACAACACCCCGTCGCGCAAATTGGTCGAGAAACTCGGATTCGGGCGCGAAGGCCTACTGCGTGATCATTTGCGTGTCGGCGGCATCTGGCGCGATGAGATCCTGTATGCGCTCCTTAGGACTGGTCGCTCATCCAGCGCAGCGGTTCCAGCTCTCATTCCCTGAGCGTGCATTGTGATGACGCCCGCCTGGCCGCGAGACAGGGGCCGGCGGGCCAGAGCGGACAGGCATGAAAAAACCGGCGTCAGCTTGCTTCTGACGCCGGTTATTCAGGTTTTGGGATCGTCGCACCTGATTTTTCCAAGGAAAAACCGAGGTTGGTTCGATCCGACGCTGACCCGTGGGCGGGGGGCTTGGGGTTTACGAGCCGGTGCCGGACCGAACCGTCTCAGGCAACGCGGGTAAACTCGTCGGACATTGGGGCATGAGCGCGGATAATTTGTGGCGACAATGTGGCAGAGCATCACCAATTCCAACACGCGTTTTGCAAACGTGACTGGACCTTTCGGAAACGGCGGACCGCAAGCCTGCTTCGCCGGCCCTTGCAATTCGGCCGCGAAAGCGCGAACCTTGGCCGGCGCAAGATTCAATCGAAGGATCGCGGCATGACCGATCACAGCAGCGGGACGGAGGATGGGGAAGCATCCGGAATACTGATCCCGCTGCATGAGGCGCGCAGCGCACGCCTCGACCAGCCGGTGCGCTTCGACCGGCGCGAGCTCGACCAGATCCTAAGGCTTTACGGACGCATGGTGGCGGCCAATGAATGGCGCGACTATGCGATCGACCATCTTTCCGATCGCGCTGTCTTTTCGGTCTTCCGCCGCGCCAGCGAAGTGCCGCTGTTCCAGATCGTCAAGGACCCGAAATTGGCGCGCCGACAGGGCGCCTTCGCCGTCATCGCCGCCGGCGGACGCATCCTCAAGCGCGGCCAGGAACTCGGCCGCGTGCTCGGCGTATTCGATCCCAAGCTGAAGCTGGTCGAAGCTTAACTATCCAATTTGCCGCGAAATCTCCGCTCCGGCAGTGACTCCGGATCCGGCGGCACTTCCGCGCCGCCGTTGAGCGGCAGCTGCATGAACACGGTGTCCAGCCAGCGCCCATGCTTGTAGCCGGAGCCTTCCAGGCGCCCGGAGTGACGAAAGCCGAGCTTCTCGTGCAGGCGCACCGAGGCGCTGTCGGCATGGCCGTCGCCGATCACCGCGACGATCTGGCGAAAGCCGGCCAGGCGTGCCGCCTCGATGAGCGCCAGCATCAGCAGGCGGCCGATGCCCTGGCCCTTGGCCTCGGGCGCCACATAGACCGAGTCCTCGACGGTGAAGCGATAGGCGGGCCGGGGCCGGAAGGGTCCGGCATAGGCGTAGCCGAGCACGACGCCCTCCCTTTCAGCCACAAGATAGGGAAAGCCGCCTCGTGCCAAACTGTCGAATCGATCGCCCATTTCGGCGCGGCTGGGCGGCTCCAGTTCGTAGCTTGCGGTGCCGTGCGTGACCGCGTCCGCATAGATTTCGGTTATTCGGTCGAGGTCGGCCGCAGTAGCGGCTCTGATCGCCAGATTGCTCATAATTTGTGCAGTTCTTCCTGTTGCCTCAATATCAGCAGAGGAGCGCACAAAAGGAAAGGGCGGCCGTTGGGTCGCCCTTTCCGAAGTCTATGGTCCAGCCGGACGGCGTTTAGCGGCGGTCGCCCATGAACTGCAGCAGGAACATGAACAGGTTGATGAAGTCGAGATAGAGCTGCAGCGCGCCCATGATCGCCTTGCGGCCGGCGACATCCGCGACGTCACCCTCGAAATACATCTCCTTGATGCGCTGCGTGTCGTAGGCGGTCAGACCCGCGAACACCAGCACGCCGATCGCCGAGATGGCGAAGGCCAGCGCCGACGACGCCAGGAAGATGTTGATGACCATCGCGATCAGCAGGCCGATCACGCCCATGATCAGGAACGAGCCGAACGCGCTCAAATCGCGCCTGGTCGTGTAGCCGTAGAGCGACAGGCCGCCGAAGGCCGCGGCCGTGGCGAAGAAGGTCTGGGTGATGCTGGTGCCGGTGTAGACGAGGAAGATCGTCGACAGCGACAGGCCGACAAGGCCGGCATAAACCCAGAATGTGGTCTGCGCCGCAGCCACGCTCATCGATTGGATCCTGAAGGACAGGAACATCACGGCAGCGAGAGGCGCCAGGATAACGACCCAGCGGAACGCGCTAGCATAGATGAGCTGGCCGAAGGCGGTGAGCTGGCCGTCGCCGGTGACGGCCAGCTGGAATGCGCCCCAGGCGGCAATGCCTGTGATGAGCAGGCCAAGCCCCATCAGGTTATAGACTTTGATCATATAGGCCCGCAGGCCCTGATCGAT
Source organism: Mesorhizobium sp. WSM4989 (assembly GCF_029625795.1). Classification (NCBI taxonomy): domain Bacteria; kingdom Pseudomonadati; phylum Pseudomonadota; class Alphaproteobacteria; order Hyphomicrobiales; family Phyllobacteriaceae; genus Mesorhizobium; species Mesorhizobium sp. WSM4989. Next base: position 2,465,323 of record NZ_JARTVN010000001.1, read on the forward strand.
ATCGACGCGCGCGCCGGAGGCGGCGGACGTCTGGTAGTTGCGAATGGGATCAGCCATTGGAAATCCTCTATTGCTTCTGCCCCGTCCGGTGACAGGTCCTTGGAGCGACCTCCTTGGACCAGGCGCCGCTGGCGGGACTCCAGCATGCCTAGCGCGAAATATGAGCGTTCTCGACCTCAAGAACAAGACGGTAACGAGCGGTAACGCTTCGTGAGAAGGCAAAAGCCCGATTTTCAGCCTTTTCCCGCCGGCATTCTTACCAAGATTTAACGCAGACAGGCCACCGAAGGGCGCTGCCGGATCAAAGCTCGCGCAGCACCGGCGCCGCCTTGTGGCCAAGCACCCGCCAGGTGCCGGCAAGGCCGATGCCGACGGTGACGGCGAGCGAGACGAGGATCGTCGCCACCGCAACTTCCGGCATGAAGTGCGACGGCAGCGTCATGATGCGGGCCACCACGAACCACGCCGCGACGCCGCCCGCGGCAAGCGCGAACAGCGCGGTCGCAAGACCTGTCAGCACATATTCCAGCGAGAAGGCCGCAATCAGCGTCCTCCTTGTCGCGCCGAGCGTCTTCAGCACCACCGCGTCGTGGATGCGCGCCCGGTTGCCGGCGGCCAAAGCCCCGGAGAGCACCAGCACGGAGGCGATCAGCGCCACGCCGGCTGCGGCGCGGATCGCAGTGCCCAGCTGCGCGACCAGCCGGTTGACGATGTCGAGCGCGTCCTTGACCCTCACCGTCGTCACTGCCGGAAAGGCGCGGGTGACCGCGTTGAGCAGCCGCGCGTCGTCGGCCGTGGTGGCCTTTCGGTCGGTCAGCGTCGCCAGCCAGCCATGCGGCGCGCCGGCGAACGTATTGGGCGAGAAGATCATGACGAAATTGATACCCATGGTTTCCCACTCGACCTGGCGGAAGCTGGCTATTCTTGCCGTCACGTTGCGGCCGAGCACGTTGACCGTGACCGTGTCGCCGAGCTTCAGCCCGATCGCTTTGCCTTCCTCGGCCGAGAACGACACCAGCGGCTCGCCGGAATAGTCCTGCGGCCACCATTTGCCTTCGGTCAGCGTAGCGTTTTCCGGCTGCTTTGCGTCATAGGTCAGCCCGCGGTCGCCGCGCAGCACCCAGGCGCCGTCGGTGGGGACCTTCACCTTGTCGACGTCGATGCCGTTGAGCGCCATGATCCGGCCGCGCAGCATCGGCACCTTGAGCAGCATCCCTTGTGGCGCTTCCTTTTCGACCAGGCCGGCAAAGGCATCGACATCGCTGCTCTGGATGTCGACGAAGAAGAAGTTCGGCGCCCGCTCCGGCAGGCTGCCGGAGATCTGGCGTCTGAGATTCCCGTCGATCAGCGCCAGCGTCACCAGCAGCGTCAGGCCGAGCCCGAGCGACAGCACCACCGATGGCGTCAGCGCGCCGGGCCGATGGATATTGCCGAGCGCCAGCCTGAGAGAGACCGACCGCAGCCGCGGGCTTCGCCGGGCCAGCCATTGGACCAGCGCCGCCACCAGCCGCAGCACCAGGAAGGCAAAGACGGTGGCGCCGACGAAGATCGAGGCGATGCGCCGATCGTCGGCGGAAAGGATGGCGAGCGCCGCCAGCGCGAGCACGATCGTCAGCGCGGCGCCGACATAGGGCAGGCGCGGCAGGCCGCGGCTTTCGAACCCCATCTCGCGAAACAGCGCCGTTGCCGGCACGTCGCGGGCGCGGCCGAGCGGCAGCAGCGCGAAGGCCAGCGTCACCAAAAGGCCGAACAGTGCCGCCATCGCAAGCGCGCCGGGATAAAAGCCGCCTTGCGCCGGCACCGGAATGACCGACTGCAGGAGCGCGCTCGCCACGAACGGCATTGCCGCACCCAGGATCAGGCCGAGCACGATGCCGAGGCCGGCAATCAAAAGGATCTGCACGAGATAGATGGCGAAGACGAAGCCCCCGGAGGCGCCGAGGCTCTTGAAGGTGGCGATGACGCCGCGCTTGCCGTCGAGATAGGCGCGGACCGCATTCGCCACGCCGACGCCGCCGACCACAAGCGCCGTCAGCCCGACCAGCGTCAGGAACTGCGAGAAGCGCTGGATGTTGGCGGAAAGCGCCGGGGCTGCGTTGCTGCGCGTGCGGATCGACCAGCCGGCCTGCGGAAAGTCCTTCGCCGCTTCGGCTTGAATGCCTTTGATCCGCGCCTCGCTCGCGCCATCGGGCAGTCGGATCTTATAGGCGTTCTCGACCAGGCTGCCGGGCTGAACCAGCCCTGACGCGACCAGCCCGTCGTGCGAAATCATCAGCCGCGGCGCGAAGCCGAAACCGTCGGAAATCGCGTCGGGTTCGCTGACCAATCGGGCCCTCAGCTCGAACGTTGCGCCGCCAAGCTTCAAGCGGTCGCCGATATGCAAATTGAGGCGATCGAACAAGAGAGCGGGCGCGGCGGCGCCGAAGATGCCGGATCTTTCGCCGAACAATTCATTCCTGGGCAGCTGCGGATCGGTCTCCAGCGTGCCGTAAAGCGGATAGGCGTCGTCGACCGCCTTGGCTTCGACCAGCGCCTGGTCGGAGCCGTCCTCGAGCCGCGCCATCGAGCGCATGCCGGAATTCAGCGAGACCGTGCCGAGGCTCTTGATGAAGCCGAGCTCGGCGTCCGAAGCGCTGCGCTGGTTGATCTGGAAGCGCAGGTCGCCGCCGAGCAGCGTCTGGCCCTGGTTGGCGACGCCGGCGGTAATCGCCTGCGCCACCGAATTGACGCCGCCGATCGCCGCGACGCCAAGCGCGATGCAGGCGAGGAAGATCATGAAGCCGGACAGGCCGCCGCGCATCTCGCGCAGCGAGAAGCGGAGGGCCAGCCTCAAAGTCCGCATCAGGCCGGCACCCTAGCCTGTCTTGGCGCGTCCTCGATGCGTCCCGAGCGCATCGACACCTGACGCGAGCAGCGGCCCGCAAGCGCCGGATCGTGCGTGACCAGCACCAGCGTCATGCCGCGCTCGGCCGCCTTGGCGAAGAGGAGGTCGGCGATCTGCTTTCCCGTCGCCTGGTCGAGGTTGCCGGTCGGCTCGTCGGCAATGAGGATGCGCGGCGAGGGCGCCAGCGCCCTGGCGATCGCCACGCGCTGCTGCTCGCCGCCCGAAAGCTCTCCCGGATAGTGCGTCACGCGGTCGCTCAAGCCGACCGCCGCGAGTTCCTGCGCGGCCACGCCGAACGGGTCGTTGTGCCCAGCGAGCTCCAGCGGCACCGCGACATTCTCGAGCGCCGTCATGTTGGGGATGAGGTGGAAGGACTGGAAGACAATGCCGATGTTTCGCCCTCGAAACGAAGCAATCTGGTCCTCGCTTTTGCCGTTGAGCAATTCGCCGGCGATCCGCACCGTGCCCGAATCGACCCTTTCCAGCCCGGCCAGAACCATCAGCAAGGTGGACTTGCCGGATCCGGACGGGCCGACGATGCCGGTGGCTTCGCCGGCGGCCACATCGAGGCTGACGCCCTTCAGCACATGGACGGAGGAGGCGCCCTCGCCGAGCGTCAGCGAGACATCCCTCAATGCGATGACGGCTTCTGTCACAATGAATGCGCCCTATATGGTGGAAGAAGGAGGCAAAAAATGTCTCCTTTGCATGAATCGTGTCGGTCATATGGGGCTCGCCGCATGGCTTTCAAACACTCAGCTGCCGCAGCCCTCACTCTTCTCCTGGCGGTTTGCGGCGCTATTTCGCCGGCGCGCGCCGATACGTTCAAGATCGTCGGCTTCGGCGACAGCCTGATGGCGGGGTTCAGCCTTGGTCCCGATGAGGGCTTCACCGATAAATTGCAGGCGGCCTTGAAGGCAAAAGGCCTCAACGTCGCCGTCGGCAATGCCGGGGTTTCCGGCGACACCACAAGCGGCGGCCTCGCGCGGCTCGACTGGTCGGTGCCCGACGGCACCGGGCTCGTCATCCTCGAGCTCGGCGCCAACGACATGCTGCGCGGCGTGTCGCCCGAGATCGCCGAGAAAAATCTCGACGCTATGTTGGCCAAGTTGAAGCAGCGGAACATCCCGGTGCTCCTGGCAGGCATGCTTGCAGCGCCCAATCTTGGCGCCGAGTACCAGAAGGCCTTCGACGCCATCTACCCGAAGCTTGCCGCGAAATACGCCGTTCCGCTCTATCCGTTTTTTCTTGACGGGGTCGCCGGCCACCCGGCCATGCAGCTGGAGGACGGTCTTCATCCCAACCCGAAGGGAATAGACGTCATGGTCAAAGGCATTCTACCGGTCGTGGAAAAAGCCATCGCCGCCAAGGGCGGCGCGTGATGGGACCAAAACGCCACGGTTTCCCCAGGGGAAAGCTTGTGGACAACAAACCGCTTGCCCCGCATGGCTATCGATGATTCGCTAGGGGCGAGAGTTTCGATTCGAGGACAGGAGGCTTCCCATGCCACGTCTTTTCACCGCCCTCGAAATTCCGCGTGATGCCGCGCTTTCACTCTCGCTGCTCCGGGGCGGCCTGCCCGGAGCCCGCTGGATCGACGTCGAAAACTATCATCTGACGCTGCGCTTCATCGGCGATGTGGAGGGCCATATCGCCGACGACATCGCCAATGCGCTCGATCGCGTCAACCGTCCCTCCTTCCCCCTGGCGCTCTCCGGCGTGGGCGCTTTCGGCGGCAAGAAGCCGCACGCCGTATGGGCCGGCGTGTCCGCCTCGCCGGACCTGGTGGCACTGCAGGGCGAGATCGACCGCATCTGCCAGCGGCTCGGCCTGCCGGCCGATCCGCGCAAATTCTCGCCGCATGTGACGCTCGCGCGCCTGCGCAATTCGAGCCCGGCGGATGTCGCGCAATATCTGTCGGCGCGCGGCAACTTTTCCACGCTGCCCTTCCGGGTCGGCCGCTTCGTCTTGATGTCGTCGCGCGATTCGGTCGGCGGCGGCCCCTACATCGTCGAGGAAGCCTGGCCGCTGGTTGGCGCCGATCCGCTCGCCTCCAGCCGCTTCGCCAGCGCCTCCGACGCCTCGCGGATCATGCGGTAGACCGAAACGAAGGCCTGCTGGTCTTCGTAATAGGGGTCCGGCACATCGCGCGCGATACCGCTTGCAAACTCCAGAAAGAGATGGATGCGGTCGCGCGCGGCCTGCGGCGCTAACGCCTTCAGATCGCGCACATTCGTCCGGTCCATGCCGAGAATCAGGTCGAAGCGCGAGAAATCGTCCAGCGCTATTTTGCGCGCCTTTTGCGCGGAAATGTCGATGCCGTGCCTTGTGGCTACCGCGATCGAACGCGGATCGGGCGCGGAGCCGACCTCCCAGCCGCTGGTCGCGGCCGAATCGAGAAGGATGTCCCGGCCTTCCCCGCGCTCGGTCCACACGGCGCGGAAGACGCCTTCGGCCAAGGGCGAGCGGCAGATGTTACCGAGGCAGACGAACAGAATGGATTTTATGGGCTTTGCGCTCATCGATCCGGCGCTATGGTTGGATTACCTCCGAATAGCACGGGAACCCGACATGACCAGGGAAAAACTCAACAAGGAAGCGATCACCGCAGCGCTGGCGGAACTCGAAGGCTGGTCGCTGGCGGCCGACGGCGCCTCCATCAAGCGCAGCTTCGGCTTCAAGAACTTCTCCGAGGCCTTCGCCTTCATGACCCGCGTGGCGCTGGCCGCCGAGAAGATGGACCACCACCCCGATTGGTCGAACGTCTACAAGACCGTCGACGTCACGCTGAACACGCATGACGCCGGCGGCGTCACGGCGCTCGACATCGAACTGGCGAAGCGGATGAACCGCTATTTCGGCTGACGACTGCCGATAAGTCCGATTCCGATTTGCCGGGCTGGCAACGGTGGAGACCTTGCAGGGGGGTGCCGCTTTCACCACATCTCCCGCGGTGGCCGCAACGCAAGCTGGCGCGTGGCCGAGGAGAGATTGATGGCGCAGGAATCCCGTTTCGATTTCTTTGGCTTCGGCGACAGGCTCGCCGGCGGAGGCGAGGTGCGCGAGAAGTTCTGGCGCACGGCCAAGAAGGCTGCCCGGCAGATCCCGTTCATGGAAGAGGTGGTCGCCGCCTACTATTGTGCCATGGACAAGGACACGCCGCTGCGCACCAAGGGTACCCTGCTTGCCGCGCTCGGCTATTTCGTGCTGCCGGTGGATTTCATCCCCGACTTCGTGCTCGGTCTCGGGTTCACCGATGACCTTGCCGTGCTCACCGCGGCAATCACCGCCGTCAGCGCCCATATCACCCCGGCGCACCTGCAGGCCGCCAGGGACGCCCTCGCCGACAAAGGTTGATCCTGGCTGACTTTTCGCCACAACGAAACCCCGAAACCGCCCGCGCGAAAAGACAAACTCTTGCCGCTTTCGTGCCCTCCAAGTTCGCGCCGGGACATCGCGACCGCCGCGTGGAAGCGGCGGCGCGAATGGCGGCGGTTTCCTGGGGTGAGTTCCTTTTGTTGGGAAAAATTCACCGTTTGGTAACCCTGATTAAATCAAAATGAAGCGACGGCAGGACGCCATGCGACCCGCCTCCGCACCATTTCGGAATACGGGAAGAACGATGCGCGGATTGATTGCTACAGTTTCCAGCCTGGTCCTGGCGGCCGCCTTCGCGGCGCCGGCGCTGGCGCAGCAGGCGACCAAGATCGGCCAGCACAACGCCTGGGGCACCTACAGCTATCAGTCGGCAGGCGGCAAGGTCTGCTATGTGCTGACGGTGCCGACCGACAAGCAGCCGCCAAAGCTCGACCATGGCGACATGTTCTTCTTCGTCAGCCAACGGCCCGGGCAGCAGGTGTCCTATGAGCCGCAGTTCATCGCCGGCTACAACTTCCAGGAAGGCTCCAAGGCCACCGTCACCATCGACAAGAAGTCCTTCTCGATGTTCACCCGCGGCAAGTCGGCCTGGGTCGAGAACGCCGCTGAAGAGCCGGTGCTGATCGCCGCCATGAAGACGGGCACCGACATGAAGGTGCAGGCGAAGTCCGGCCGCGGCAACCCGACTTCCTACGTCTTTTCGCTGAAGGGCATCTCGGCCGCGCTGGCCTCGATCGCCAAGTGCAAATAGACTGAGGCTCCCTTGGCGGAGGATAGCAATATCGAAGTCCGCCTCCCGCAAGCGCGGCCAGGGACAAGCGACTAAGGCGACAGCGCCAAGCTCGCCATTCAGCCTTGCTGCTCGACGGCCCTGCGCCGCCTGATCGCCTCGGCGATGAACACGCGCGACAGCGCGTGATAGAGCGGCTCGTTGGCAATCAGCCGCGCCGTGCCGTAGCCCAGCATCGCCGCGCACATCAGCGCGATGACGTTGTCATGGTTGCCGGTCATCTCGAGGATGATGACGAAGGCCGTCATCGGCGCCTGCACGACGCCGGCGAAATAACCGGCCATGCCGAGCAGCGCGGCGAGGCCTGTTCCGGCGCCGAACGCCAGGCCAAGCGTGCTGCCGAGACCGGCGCCCACCGCCAACGACGGCGCGAAGATGCCGCCCGGAATGCCCGACACCATCGACAGCAAGCCGGCCGCGAATTTTTCCAGGAAGAAGAACGCGGGTAGCGGCGCGCCTTCGACGGCGCCGCGGGCCTGAGTGTAGCCGGTTCCGAAGGTAAGGCCGCCCGAGACGAGACCGATCGCGGCAACCGCCAAGCCGCAGATGCCTGCCACGAGCAGCGCGCGCCACAATGGCTGCAGGCCATTCCAGCGTCGGACGCGCCGCGTGATCCTCAGCGCCAACAGCGAAAACAGCGCGCCGAAGCCGCCGCCGATGACGCCGCAGGCAATCACCAGCGGCCAGTCGGTGGCGAAGGCCACCGTGTCCCTGGCGACGCCGAAATAGGTGTAGTTGCCGAGCAGGCCGAGCGAGGCGAGGCCGGCGAGGATCACCGCCGTCAGCACCAGCCCGTTGGTCCGTGACTCATAGGCGCGACCCATCTCCTCGATGGCGAAGACGATGCCGGCGAGCGGCGTGTTGAAGGCGGCGGCGACGCCGGCAGCCGAGCCGGCCAGGATCAGGCCGCGCGCCTGCGCCATGCCGCCCCAGCGCGCCGCCTGAAGCATGAGCGAGGCGCCGACCTGCACCGTCGGGCCCTCGCGGCCGATCGATCCGCCGGAGGCGAGACCGATGACGGTAAGCGCAACCTTGCCCGCTGCCAGGCGCAGCGAAAGAAGATGGCCGCGATCCTCGTCATCGCGCAGGTGACGGGCGGCGATCGCCTGCGGAATGCCGCTGCCTTGCGATCCCGGAAAGAAGGAATGGGCAAGCCAGGCGCAAATCACGAAGCCCGCGGGCGTCATGACCAGCGGCAGATAAAAGCGCCAGCTGCCGCTATCGCCGCCGGTGACGACGTGGAACAGCGCCTGCGCCCGGTCGGCCAGCAGGGCGAACAGCACGCTGATCAACCCGATCGAGATGGCGCCGGCCCAGAACACAAGGCGCGGCTGCCAGACGCGGCGCGACGCCCACATAGCCTGCGAGCGCCGCAGCATCGGGTATCTACGCGATATGCCGGCCATGCCTGTCCTCTGGGTGATGACCCGCCCCTAGCACACTGAGAGGGAGGATCAAGCCTGCGAGGTCAGGTCAGGTCGAGGCGAGCGACGAAAATCGGAGATCGGGGAGCCAGGGCAGGACCGCGGTTTGGATATCCCGCCGGCCTGCGCCGGCGGGCAGCAGGGTTGGCGAGTCCGACCACTCTCACATCGCCATCTTTTCACATTCGGCCTGGGCCTTCTTGGTCGACGTATCGATCATGTAGGCTTTGCCTTTGGCGTCGGTGATTATCATCATGCAATGCTTGATCGGCTTCGCCATCTTCATCATTTCGGCGCTCATCTTGGCGTCAGGCATCATGGTGCCCATATGGCCGTCGGGCATGATCGCCGTCACTTGCCCACCCTTCATCATGGTCATCGTGCCCATCGTATCCTCGGCGAACGCCTGCGAGGCAAAAAGGCTTGCGAGACCGGCGACGGCAACAAGCTTGATCGAATGCATTCCGCGTACTCCCATTTCTGCAAGGGCATAGTCGCCCCTTTCAGGTTCGCGGGTGCGCTTCGAACTGTTACGCCAACACGAATATGTGATCTCACCCGAGGCGGGAATAGCGACACCGGCCGCCTCTGCCGCCGACATGACTCCGGCCGCAAGCTGTGCTATGCGCCGCGCTTCATTTCAGGCACGATGCTGAAATCGGCCGCAAACCGCTTATATTGGCGCAACCATGACCCTTTCATTCGATCTGACCGCCGAAGGCGCCCGCGACGCCTTGCGCGCCCGCGCCACGCCGGCCGAAAAGCCGTCGCTGATCGGCCTGACGCGCGCAGAGCTTGGCGCCGCTCTGGTTGACGCCGGCATCGTGCCGGAGCGCCAGGCGAAGATGCGCGCCCAGCAGCTCTGGCACTGGATGTATGTGCGCGGGGTCTCCGACTTCGCCCATATGTTCAACATCTCCAAGGATCTGCGCGCCGAGCTCGATAAGCACTTCACCGTTGCGCGGCCCGACATCGTCGAGGAGCAGATCTCTTCCGACGGCACGCGCAAATGGCTGTTTCGCTTTCCGCCGCGCGGCGCCGGCCGTCCGGTCGAGATCGAGACCGTCTATATTCCGGAGGAAGGCCGCGGCACGCTCTGCATCTCCTCGCAGGTCGGCTGCACGCTGACCTGCTCTTTCTGCCACACCGGCACGCAGAAGCTGGTGCGCAATCTGACGACGGAAGAAATCCTGGCGCAGCTGCTCACCGCGCGCGACCGCCTCGGTGACTTCCCCGACCGCGACACGCCGGACGGCGCCATCGTGCCGGCCGAGGGCCGCAAGGTGTCCAACATCGTCATGATGGGCATGGGCGAGCCGCTCTACAATTTCGAGGCGGTGAAGAAGGCGCTGCTGATCGCTTCCGACGGCGACGGACTTTCCCTATCGAAAAGACGCATCACGCTGTCGACCTCGGGGGTCGTGCCGGAGATTGCCCGCACCGGCGAGGAGATCGGCGTTATGCTGGCGATCTCGCTGCATGCCACCAATGACGACCTGCGCGACCTGCTGGTGCCGATCAACAAGAAGTATCCGCTGAAGGAACTGATCGCTGCCTGCCGCGCCTATCCGGGTCTCTCCAACGCCCGCCGCATCACCTTCGAATATGTGATGCTGAAGGACGTCAACGATTCCCTCGAGGACGCCAAGGCGCTGGTCAAGCTGCTCAAGGGCATTCCAGCCAAGATCAACCTGATCCCGTTCAACCCGTGGCCCGGCACCAACTATCAGTGCTCGGACTGGGAGACGATCGAGAAGTTCGCCGACTACATCAACAATGCCGGCTACGCCTCGCCGATCCGCACGCCGCGCGGCCGCGACATCCTCGCCGCCTGCGGCCAGCTCAAGTCGGAATCGGAACGCATGCGCAAGGTCGACCGGCTGGCGCTTGAAGCGATGATGATCGCGGGGCACGGCGAGGCGTGAGGCGTATCATCGCCTATCTCGTCCGCTTCGCCGCCATCCTGATCGGCTATGTGATCGCCTCGCTGGCGGCGAGCGCCTTTCTCAACGTGCTGTTCCTCGGCTATTTCGGCTATGCGCCGGAGCCCGGACATCAGACGATCGCGCCCGCGCTCTATTTTTCGGTGCCTTTCCTGGCATTGTTCGTCGCCTATTTCGGCTTCATGCCGGCAGCGATCGTCATCCTGATCGCGGAAGTGCTCGGCCGCCGCGACTGGCTGTTCTATGCGCTGGGCGGCGCCGTCATCGCCGTCGTCTTCCTCGGCTTCGCGCACAACGTCGGCGACGGCGATTTCGATGTCGCCGACAACAATGTCAGGCTCGCGCTGATCGGCAGCGGCATGGTCGGCGGCATCTTCTATTGGCTCTCCGCCGGCCGATCTGCCGGCAGTTGGCGCCGCGAGCCGTTGCCGGAGCCCTGAGCTCGGCGCGGGCTCTACTTCGCCTGTGCCGTCAGGATCTTGAGCGCGAAGGCCGAGAACACGCCGCCGAACAGATAGTCGACCACACGCGTGACGCGCGGGCTCGCCTTCATCGCCGCCGAGAACTTTTCCGCCGCCAGCACCATGGGCGCCGTCACCGGGATCGACAGCACGATGAACATCATGCCGAGGAAGAACAGTTTCGCCGAGGCGTTCAGATCGTGCGCGGAGACGAATTGCGGCAGGAAGGTCATGAAGAACAGGATGATCTTCGGGTTGAGCAGGTTGACGCCGAGCCCGGCCGCCCAACTGCGGAACAAGGAGACTTGCGGTCCGGTTCTCTTTTCCGGCGAGAAGGCCGAGCCCTTGGCGATCGCCTGCCAGGCCAGGAACACCAGATAGCCGGCGCCGAAGATCTTCAAGGCGAAGAAGGCCATCGGCGAGGCGACGATCAGCGCCGAGATGCCGACCACCACCAGTGTGGTATGGATCAGCGTGCCGCAGAGCGCGCCGGCCATCGAGGCGAAGCCGGTGGCGCGGCCCTGGCTCAGCGTGCGCGAGACGAACAGCGTCATGTCCGGCCCCGGCGTGATCGCCAGGATGACGGTGGCGATGGCGAACTGGATGAGCGTCGAAGTGTCGGGAATGAAGGACATGGGTCGCCTTGGGGGTCGCCTCGGACTGGATCGCACTGCCTATAGCGCGGCGTTTTTTCCCTCGCCAGCCCCTGCCGGAGCAAACATCTGGCCCAGCCTGTGCCATGGCGAGGCGCAGCTTCGTCTCTTGCGCCGCCCGGAAAGGCCGTGATACCTCGCCCGCGAAGCTCTTTCCCGCGGAACCGCCAAAAATGTCCAAGACCAAGAACGTCAAGAAAGTCGTGCTCGCCTATTCCGGCGGCCTCGACACCTCCATCATCCTGAAGTGGCTGCAGACCGAGCTCGGCGCCGAGGTCGTCACCTTCACCGCCGATCTCGGCCAGGGCGGCGAGCTGGAGCCCGCGCGCCGCAAGGCCGAGATGATGGGCATCAAGGACATCCGCATCGTCGACGTGCGCGAGGAATTCGTTTCGGACTTCGTCTTCCCGATGTTTCGCGCCAACGCCGTCTATGAGGGTACATATCTGCTCGGCACTTCGATCGCCCGGCCGCTGATCTCCAAGCACCTGGTCGAGATCGCCAAAGAAACAGGTGCCGACGCCATCGCCCATGGCGCCACCGGCAAGGGCAACGACCAGGTCCGCTTCGAATTGTCGGCTTACGCGCTGAACCCCGACATCAAGGTCATCGCGCCGTGGCGCGACTGGTCGTTCAAGTCGCGCACCGATCTCATCAACTTCGCCGAGCAGCATCAGATCCCGGTGCCGAAGGACAAGCGCGGCGATGCGCCGTTCTCGGTCGACGCCAACCTTTTGCATTCCTCCTCGGAAGGCAAGGTGCTCGAGGATCCGTGGAGCGAGCCGCCGGAATTCGTCCACCAGCGCACCGTCTCGCCGATGGACGCGCCGGACGTCGTCACCGAGATCGAGATCGAGTTCCTGAAGGGCGATCCGGTCGCGCTCAATGGCAAGAAGCTGTCGCCGGCTGCCATGCTGGCGGCGCTCAACGACCTCGGCCGCGACAACGGCATCGGCCGTCTCGACCTTGTCGAAAACCGCTTCGTCGGCATGAAGTCGCGCGGCGTCTACGAGACCCCCGGCGGCACCATCCTGATCGCCGCCCACCGGGCGATCGAATCGATCACGCTCGACCGCGGTGCCGCGCACCTCAAGGACGAGTTCATGCCGCGCTATGCCGAGCTGATCTACAACGGCTTCTGGTTCTCGCCCGAGCGCGTGATGCTGCAGGCAATGATCGACAAGAGCCAGGAAGACGTCGAAGGCGCGGTGCGGCTGAAGCTCTACAAGGGCAATGTCATCGTCACCGGCCGCAGGTCGAAGAAGACGCTCTATTCCGATGCGCTGGTCACCTTCGAGGACGACCGCGGCGCTTACGACCAGAAGGACGCCGCCGGCTTCATCCGTCTCAACGCGCTGCGGTTGCGGACGCTGGCGGCAAGGAACCGCGAAGGCTGATATCCGAACGTCGAAAGTTGAGATAAGCGGGAAAACCCGGCGGAGACGCCGGGTTTTATTTCGCGTATCTAATCTAAGAAAAGTTCAGACCACTTCAGAGAAATTATCGTTTGACCTTTCCGCCGCTCCAATCAAGTTCGCTAGCGGGATGCGGGGGGTTTCAACAGTGGCGGTTGCTGCGGCCACAACGGCGCCGCGGAACTCTAAATTCCGTACCTGCTCAAATGTTATCACCGGCTCCTTCGAGGTTGCCGCTTCCGAGAAATGCCCCGTAGGCGGCAGCTACTCGCAAGCTGCCGGAGTCCCGACGGTGATCGAGGACAGGCCGAAGGCGGCTCCTTCAGCGCCGCGGAACCCCAAATTCCGTACCTGCAACGGCACTACCGGTACCTTCCAGATTCCCGTTTCCCGGAAATGTCCATTGAGCGGCTACGCGAACGATTGAGAGTTAGGTGATGAGATCGAACCTGGTCGTTCCGGGTGGTTGGGTTTTGATCCTTGCTCCGTAACAAAAAGCCCGGCGCAGGCCGGGCTTCTCGTTGGAATGGAGATATTGCATCAGTTGGCGTCGATCGCCTCGGCGATGCGGGCGATGGCCTGCTGGTAGACGCTTGCCGAATTCCAGCCGGCGATGGCGCCCATATTCGCCTCATATCCCGCGCCGGCCTGCCAGCCATGGGCTTTGAGGAAGTTGGCGGTGGAAGCCAGCGCGGTGTTCCTGTCGCGCAGATTTCCGTTGCCGACGCCATACTTCAGAACATTTCCGGGCAGGAACTGCGTATGGCCGATCTCGCCATGCATGGCGCCGACCGAGGAGGCGGTCAGCGCGCCGCGATCGACCAGCTTCAGGGCGGCGATGGCATGGGGGGTGAAATAGTCCGGGCGGCGGCAATCATAGGCCAGCGTCAGAATGGCGGAGACCGTGTTCTGGTTGCCCATCGACGCGCCGAAGCCAGTCTCCATGCCCCAGATCGCAAGCAGGACGCCCGGCGGCACGCCGTAAGTCTGTTCGATCCTGTCGAACATCGCCGCGTTCTGCTTCTTCAACGCACGGCCCTTGGAAATAATCGCGGCCCCGCCACGACGCTGCATGAACGCTTCCACCGAGCCGCTGAAAGCCTTGTGGATCGCGCGGTCGGCAGCGATCGTCCTTGTCGCGTAAGTCGCGCCGGCCAACGCGGACAGACCCCTCTGGCCCACGCCCTCGGCTTGTGCTTCCGCGGCAAATTGCTGTTTCCATGCGTCGAAGCCGGCGCCGTTCTTGCCGCAGCTGGCCGCGGCCTGCGCGCCTGTCGCCAGCCCGAAAGCCGCCACAACGGCGGCCATGAAAATCCTTCCCTTGGCAAAAAATGCCATATCGTTCTCCTGGTTGCCTGAATCACGTCCCGGCTGCAAATCTGCCAGTGAAGCGCCCGGTTGTCACCGCCCGCGCGGGCTGCGCGGCGCTTGAAGCTGGCGAATGCCGGGGAATTTGCCCACGATCAAGCATAAATTATGGCGCAAGGATTTATTGTGGCGTGTCTTGAGGGAAGACGTCGATATTGTGATCATTGGCGCAGGCTCGGCTATGCGGCTGCCCATCCCGGCTGTTCCGAAGCGCGCGCCACACTGATGCAGGCGGTGGCGGAGAAGATCTTCTTCGCCGGCGAGCATGTCGCCGGACCGCTCACCCAGGCTTTGTTGCGGCGCGACATTGTCAGGCGAAAGCGTGGCCAGGCGGGGCGTCGCCCTGCTCGCGACGAAATAGAAACGGAACGACGGCCGGCGACGGGCGTTTGGGCGTTGCCCAACTTCGTTGACCTTTTTCTCGCGGTTCGATGACCGATGAAGCTGTTCGACTGCCCTCATTGCGGCCACCGTCTCTATTTCGAGAACGCGCAATGCCTGAACTGTTCAAGCCTGGTGCTTTACGATCCGGAGCGGGCGTGTTTCGTGCTTTGCGGCGGCGACGCCGTTCCATGCGGAAATGCCGACGAGTGCGCCTGCAACTGGCGGGCCGAGCCGGGCAGGATTTTCTGCCGCGCTTGCGCGCTCAACCAATTGATCCCCGACCTTTCGGTGGAGGGCAACCGCCGGCGCTGGATCCGCGTCGAGGCGGCCAAGAAACGCGCCGTCTATTCGCTGCTTGCCTTCGGCTTCCCGGTGGCGCCCAAGGCCGGACCGCAGGACGAGGCCGGGCTCGCTTTCGACTTCCTCGCCGATCCGATCGGCGGCGGACCAGGCGGCGAGCGCATCCTGACCGGCCACGACAACGGCAGGATCACCCTCAACGTCGCCGAGGCCGATTCCGCCGAGCGCGAGCGGCGGCGCGTCGAAATGGGCGAGAACTACCGCACCTTGCTCGGTCACTTCCGCCACGAGCTCGGCCATTATTACTGGGACCGGCTGATCCGCGACGATCCCGAGCGACTTTCGAGCTTTCGCGCTCTGTTCGGCGACGAGCGGGTTGACTACGAGCAAGCGCTGAAGGCCCACTACGCCAAGGGCGCGCCGCCGGACTGGGAGCAGCGCCACATCTCGGCCTATGCGGCATCCCACCCCTGGGAAGACTGGGCCGAGACCTGGGCGCACCACCTGCACATCACGGACACGCTGGAGATGGTGCATGCGCTGAATTTTCCGCTCGGCCGGCTGGAGACAGTGGAAGCCAACGACCTGCCGCCTGGCGATACAGGGGGAGATCCGCTGCGGGAGCCCGCCGAACCCGATCCGGCGCCGGAACCGTTCGAAAGGATCCTCGCCCGCTGGCTGGTGCTGTCGGAGGCCTCCAATTCGATCAACCGCTGCATGGGTCTGCCCGACCTTTATCCCTTCGTCATTTCGGAGATGACGGCGCAAAAACTGGCCTTCGTTCACCAGCTTTTGACCGACTTGCCCACAACAAATGGAACAATTCGTGAGCAGGCGACGGCACTTTAGCCGGAACGCATAAGGTTCTGGTTCGTTTTCGAGCCCGAGGGAGCGTTGAGAACGGAGAGAAATCATGAAAAGTCTATTGTTTCCGGCACTTGCCGGTGCGCTGCTTGCCATGTCGGGCGCGGCGCTTGCCGACACGCCCGTCTCGGCAGTGACGGATCTGAATGTCCGCGCCGGCCCTGGCCCGCAATATCCCGTTATCGGCGTGCTGGCTGCCGGCCAGTCGGCGACGCTCAGAGGCTGCATCGAAGGCAGTAAATGGTGCACCATCGCCGAAGCCGGCGGCAAAGGTTGGGTTTATTCCGACTATGTGACAGCCGAATTCGGCGGCAGCCGTGTTGTGGTGACGCGCCGGCCGGCCGATGCCGGCATTGCCGTCGTGGCTCCGCCGACCGATGATATCTACACCACTGACACCTACACCGGCGCCATCGTTTCCGGCGACGATGCCATCGAGCCGATCGCCAGGCCGCCGGCCGAGGTCGGCACCTATGTCACCACGCACCGGGTCGAACCGGTCTATCTCGAGGGCGAAGTGGTGACCGGCGCGGTGCTGCCCGACACGGTCGAGCTGCGCGAGATCCCGGATTACAACTACCGCTATGTCTATGTGAACAACCAGCCGGCGCTGGTTGATCCGGGCACGCGGCGCATCGTCTATGTGATGCGCTGATCCAGGGTATTCGAAAGGCGGCCGCCGGGAAACGGGCGGCCGCCTTTCGAAGAATGTCAAGGTTGGGTCAGGCTACCTGCAGCTGCTCGACAGCCGCCGATTTCGACCTGCAGCCTCGATTTCAGGGTTCACTCCGCTCGTTGCTCCGTCTTGGCACGAGGAAGCGGGGTGGCTCCGTCAAACGCTTCACGCCCTTGGATGCGCCCGGTCGTAAATGTCGAGCAGCCTTGCCGTGTCGACGCCGGTATAGATCTGGGTGGTCGACAGGCTGGCATGGCCGAGCAGTTCCTGGATGGTGCGCAGGTCGCCGCCACGGCCGAGCAGATGCGTGGCGAAGGAATGGCGCAAGGCATGCGGCGTCGCGGTGTCCGGCAGGTTGAGAGCCGAGCGTAGCTTGGCCATCTCGCGCTGGACGATGGCCGGATTGAGCGGGCCGCCGCGAGTGCCGCGGAACAGCAGCTCTTTCGGATCGATGTGGAAGGGACACAGCCGCCGGTATTCGGCGACCGCCCTGAGCGCCACCGGCAGCACCGGCACCAGCCTTGTCTTGCCGCCCTTGCCGGTGATGCGCAGGACCGTGTCAGCCTCGGTGGCGAGATCGGCCCCGGCTAAGCCCAGCGCTTCCGAGATGCGCAGGCCGGAGCCGTAGAGCAGCGTCAGCACGGCGGCGTTGCGGGCGGCGATCCAGGGTTCCTCCGCCAGTTGGCCCTCGACAGTCACGACCTGCTTGGCATCGCTCGCCGTCAGTGGTTTCGGTAGCGATTTCGGCTGGCGCGGCGCGCGCAGGGCGGCCGCACCCGCCGCGTTGACGAGGCCGCGCTTTTCGAGAAAGCGCAGCAGCGAACGGATGCCGGCCAGGCCGCGGCCGAGCGTGCGGGCGCCGGCGCCGCCGTTGCGGCGCGCGGCGAGGAAGCCGCGCAGGTCGGCCGGCCGCAGGTCGGCGATATCGGAGATGCCGGGCGGGCCGCCGCGATGCCCGGTCAGGAAATGCAGGAACTGGCGCGTGTCGCGCTCATAGGCTTCGACCGTTTCGGGCGACAGCCGGCGCTCGCGCGCGAGCATCTTGAGCCAGCTCTCGCGCGCCGCCTGGAGGTCGGGTTTTGCCGGGATGAGGAATTCCTGCATGCGGGCATTTTCGGGCAGTCAGGTTAGGAAGCGGTGAAGAGCCGATCATTGAAATGGCGGCTTCAGAGGGTTAGAGCAGGGCAAAGGAAGTGATGCCGATGTCGAAGCTCGAGAACCCTGTACAGATGGCCGTGATCGGCGCCGCGCACGGCATCAAGGGCGAGTTGCGGGTGAAAACCTTCACCGGCGATCCGCTGGCGCTGGCCGACTACGGGCCGCTGCATGCCAAGGATGGCCGAGCCTTCCAGATCCTCGACATCCGGCCGGCCGGCACGGTCGTGGTGGTGCGCTTCAAGGGCGTCAGCGACCGCAACACGGCCGAGGCGCTTGCCGGCACGGAGCTGTTCGTCGACCGTTCGGTGCTGCCGGACGACGGCGAGGAGGACGAGTTCTACCATGCCGACCTCATCGGCCTTGAGGTGAGGGACGATACCGGCGTCATC
This sequence comes from Mesorhizobium sp. WSM4989, assembly GCF_029625795.1. Taxonomy (NCBI): domain Bacteria; kingdom Pseudomonadati; phylum Pseudomonadota; class Alphaproteobacteria; order Hyphomicrobiales; family Phyllobacteriaceae; genus Mesorhizobium; species Mesorhizobium sp. WSM4989. The sequence continues at coordinate 2,483,410 of NZ_JARTVN010000001.1, forward strand.
GGCAGGGTCGTCGCCGTGCATAATTTCGGCGGCGGCGACATACTCGACGTCACGCTCGCGGGCCGCAAGGGCGTGCTGATCCCGTTCACGCAAGCCGCGGTGCCGCATGTGTCGATCGCCGACGGCTTCGTTCAGGTCGATCCCCTGGCGGCGGGGCTGGTCGAGGACGAGGATAGCGAAGCCGCCGGGCGGCCCGGTTTCGACCCGAAGGGCCGGCCGCGCGGACCGAAGGACGCCGGGGGCAACCGGTGAGCTTTGCCGCCTCGGTGCTGACGCTCTATCCGGAGATGTTTCCGGGTGCGCTTGGGCTTTCGCTCGCCGGCCGGGCGCTGGAAGCCGGCACCTGGTCGCTGGAAGCGATCCAGATCCGCGATTTCGCCACTGACCGGCATCGCACCGTCGACGATACGCCGGCCGGCGGCGGCGCCGGCATGGTGATGCGCGCCGACGTGCTGGCCAGGGCGATCGACCACGTTTCGCCGCAGGGCGATGAACGTCCAAGGCTGCTGATGAGCCCGCGTGGAAAGCCGCTGACGCAGGCCAGGGTGCGCGGGCTCGCCGCCGGGCCCGGTGCCGTCATCCTGTGCGGCCGCTTCGAGGGCGTCGACCAGCGGCTGATCGAGGCGCGCGGTCTGGAGGAAGTCTCGATCGGCGATTTCATCCTGTCGGGCGGCGAGCCGGCCGCACTTGTGTTGCTCGATGCGGTGGTGCGGCTGCTGCCGGGGGTGATGGGCAACGCCGTCTCGGGCGAGGAAGAAAGCTTTGAGAACGGCCTGCTCGAGCATCCGCATTACACGCGGCCGCAGGAGTTCGAGGGCAGGCAAATCCCCGAAGTGCTGACCTCCGGGAATCACAGGAAGATCGCCGCGTGGCGTCGCGCCGAGGCTGAGAAGCTGACGCGGGAGCGCCGGCCCGATCTGCTGGCCGGTGCTCAGCCCTTGGTAAAGTAATAAAAGGCCAGAAACAGGCCGACGGCGACGACGAAGCCGCGCACGACACCTTGCGGCACGCGCCTGGCGATCCACACCCCGGCATAGCCGCCCAGCGCCCCGCCGGGGATCATGACGATCGCCTGCGGCCAGGCGACGACGCCGCCCGAAACGAAAACCAGGATGGCGATTGCCGCGATGACCACCGCTAGCATGTTCTTCAACGCGTTCAGCTTGTGGTAGTCGCCGGCCTGCGTCAGGCCGAGGGTGGCAAGCATCATCACGCCCATGCCGGCGCCGAAGAAGCCGCCATAGACCGAGGTCAGGAACTGCGCCAGCGACCCGGCGAGCGAGCCGACCGAGGCCTGGTGCTCCGGTCCGGCCGCCGGCTTCAGCCACGGACCGGCCGCGAACAGGGCGGTCGCGGCGATCAGCAGCCAGGGCACAAGCGCGCGGAAGGACGTGTTGGAGAGCGCCAGCAGAATGAGCGAACCGGCCAGCGCGCCAAAGCCCGATATCACGCAGAGCACAAGCGCCTGGCGCCAGAAATGCCTGATGTCGTCGAGATAGGCGAGCGTCGAGGTGATGTAGCCCGGAAACTGTGTCACCGAGGACGTTGCGTTGGCAACGATCGGCGGCAGGCCGACCAGCGTCATGGCACCGAAGGTGACGAAAGTGCCGCCGCCGGCGACGGCGTTCACCGCGCCCGAGACAAAGCCCGCGAAGAAGAGCAGGACGGCATCGAAGAATGTCATCGAGGGAGGCCTGGGAAATAGCTTTCTCCGACTTAGAAAGCTTGCATGGCGCGCGCAACCCGGCACGGCGGCAATATGATGGGGCCATAGTTTTCAAAAATTAGGCGTCAAAGGCGTGACAAAGCGCCGAAATAGCTGTATGTCGCCGCCCGAACCGGAAGAACGATCTTCCGGACCCGTCAACAAATGGCGGTGTAGCCGTCCCTGTCCGATGCCCCCGATTTGAATGTCTGGGCAAAGGACATAGCCGAGCGGTCATTGGAACTGCAAGGCAAGTCGAGGACGCTCTGGCTGTCGGAAGAACAAGAAGTGGATATTTGAGATGGATCTCATCCGTCAGCTCGAGGCCGAGCAGGCCGCCAAGATCGAAGCCAAGCGCAAGCTGCCCGAATTCCAGCCTGGCGACACCGTGCGCGTCCAGGTGCGCGTCACCGAAGGCAGCCGCACCCGCGTCCAGGCCTATGAGGGCGTCGTCATCGCCCGTTCCGGCTCCGGCTTCCAGGAGAATTTCACCGTCCGCAAGATTTCCTACGGCGAAGGCGTGGAGCGCGTGTTCCCGGTCTACTCGCCGATGGTCGAAGGCGTCGAGATCGTGCGCCGTGGCAAGGTGCGCCGCGCCAAGCTCTATTACCTGCGCGACCGTCGCGGCAAGTCGGCCCGCATTTCGGAAAACACCGGCGTGCGCGCCCGCAAGCTGAACGATGAAGAGCGTGATGCGCTGAACGCCGAACGCGCCCGCATCGAGGCCGAGAAGGTCGCCGCCGCCGAGGCTCTGGCTGCGGAGAAAGCCGCGCAGGACGCCGCCGAGAAGAAGGCTGCCGAGTCCGCGTCGGCCGAATAAGGCGCTTCCGCAGATCGTTTTGGAAAGGCGGCTTCGGTCGCCTTTTTCGTTTGGCGGTAGGCAACGTCGTCATCGCAGGGCGCGGCACGGGCGCAACTCCGTCGCGGAGACCCTGGATCCCTCGCTCGTAGGGGCCGCCGCGATGCCGCCGACGAGTGCAGGGTGCTGGTCGAGCCGACAGCCAACGGCCAGGCGCTGCGGTCGAACATGAAGGATGTGCAAGCGGCGCTTGCCTGCAGCATGCCGCCGGAACGCGCCGAGCTGAAAGCCCTGCATGGCACGCTGACCCGGCTGGTCGCCGGGTTGCGCGAAGCGGTTGCGGATTGCGCGGATGGTCCGTCGCAGGCTGGGTTCGGGAAGCGTGCCGATCAGAGCATGGGAATCCGCTTTGGCGCTCATCGGTGCAGCGGATCGGCTTGCAAGGCGCTTGCGGAAAGCTAAAGTCGGCGCCGGTTTTCTCTTGGGGCGAGCGTAGCGCCGCCAATCAAGTCGGGAGTTCGTCATGATCAAGTCGAAACTGCTGCTGGCCGGCCTGCTGGCCTGCCTTCTCGCGCCCGCTGCGGCGCTCGCCGACACGCTGCCCGATCTCGGCGGCAGAAAGGTCGTGGTGGTGACCGAAAACGCTTACCCGCCGCTGCAGTTCATCGACAAGAAGACCGGCAAGCAGATCGGCTGGGAATATGACGCGATGGATGAGATCGCCAAGCGGCTGCATTTCAAGGTCGAGTACCAGAACACCTCCTGGGACGCGATGATCCAGGCCGTTTCCGACAACCAGTACAATATCGGCATGACCGGCATCACCATCAAGGACGAGCGCAAGGCGAAGGTCGACTTCTCGGACCCTTACATGCGATCGGAACAGTTCATGCTGGTGCGCGGCGACGAGAGCCGCTTCACCGACGCCAAGAGCTTTGCCGCCTTCAAGGACGGGCTGATCGGCGCGCAAGCCGGCACGACGCCCTTCTACACCGCCGTCTACAGCGTGCTCGACGGCAATGAGCAGAACCCGCGCATAAAATTGTTCGAGACCTTCGGCGCCAGCGTGCAGGCGCTGAAGTCCGGCGATGTCGACGTGGTGCTGACGGACGGCACCGCCGGCAAGGGCTATGTCGACGCCTCCGAGGGCAAGCTGAAGCTGATCGGCGGGCCGCTCGGCAGTGAGGATTTCGGCTTCATCTTCCCCAAGGGCTCCGACCTGGTGAAGCCGGTCAACGCCGCGATCGCCGCGCTCAAGGCCGATGGCACGCTCGATGCGCTGAACAAGAAGTGGTTCCTCGACTACAAGATGGGGCAGTAGCCCACGTTGTTGACGGCAGTGCCTGTGCAGGAAATCGCGCTGACTTGGCGCATGAGCACCCCCCTCTGCCCTGCCGGGCATCTCCCCCTCAGGGTGGGAGATTGGCAGTTTCAGCGCCTCCGCACATTCTGCATCGATGGTTTGCGAAAGCCGATCGACCATCTGATCTCCCGCCTTGAGGGGGAGATGGCCTGCAGGCCAGAGCGGGGTACCTGGGCGCCATCCTTTCTGGGTCGTTACACCGGCGGCACATCCTGATGACCGCCACGACGTCCACCGCCAAATCCGAATTCCCCTGGTGGCTGGCCGCAGCGGCCGTCCTGGCGCTCGCCGCGGCGCTGGCCATCGCCGCCAGCGACCTTTACGCTGAGGTCTTCGCCACCGTCGCCAAGGGCATCGGCATCACCGTCTTCGTCACCGTGGTCGGCTTCGCGCTGGCCTCGGCGCTTGGACTCGGCATCGCGCTGATGGCCTTGTCGGGGTCGCAATGGCTGCGCCAGATCGCGCGCTTCTATGTCGAGATCATCCGCGGCGTGCCGATCCTGGTGCTGCTGTTCTGGATCGCTTTTGCCGGGGCGCCGGCATTCGTCGCGGCGTGGAACGCGCTGACGGCGCCGCTGCAGAGCGCCGGCTGGATCGGCGAGCTCCTGGTGCGCGACATCTCGCTTCTGTGGCGCGCCATCATGGCTCTGACCATCGGCTATTCGGCCTTCATCTCGGAAGTGTTCCGGGCCGGCATCCTGTCGGTCGAGAAGGGTCAGATCGAGGCGGCAAAGGCGCTCGGGCTGACGCGCGTGCAGCGCTTCCGGCTGATTGTCTTTCCGCAGGCGATCCGCACCATCCTGCCGCCGCTCGGCAACGATTTCGTCGCCATGGTCAAGGACTCCTCGCTGGTCTCGGTGCTGGGCGTTGCCGACATCACGCAGATCGGCAAGGTCTATGCCGCCGGCTCGTTCCGCTTCTTCGAGACCTATTCGATCGTCGCCTATATCTATCTGATCTTGACGGTCGGCCTGTCGCTGGCGCTGCGGGCGCTCGAGAAACGGCTGCGACGGCAGCATGAGCAATAGCCCCCGGGCCAAGAGCGCGCTACGCTTCCTGGGTTAGTAACGTCCAGGAGCTGACCCATGAATTTCGACAAGGCCAATGCGGCGCTGGATTCCGTCTATTCGGCCGAGACGCCGGAGGCGCTCGCCAAGGCCTATGCCGAATGGGCGGCGACCTATGACGGCGAGACCGCCTCGCTCGGCTATCTGCTGCCCTTCCTTATCACCGCCTGGGTGGCGCGGCATGTGCCGGCGGGCGAAGGCCCGCTGCTCGACGCCGGCTGCGGCACCGGCCTGTCCGGGCCGTCATTGAAAGCGCTGGGCTATGGCGACATCTGCGGTCTCGACCTTTCAGACGACATGCTGAAGATCGCAGGCAGCCGCAATGCCTATGGCGAGCTGAAGAAGGCGATGCTCGGCGGTCCGCTGCCCTGGCCCGACAGTCATTTCCGCGCCTTCTTCTCGACCGGCGTCTTCACCATCGGCCACGCGCCGGCCGAGGGCCTGCACGAACTCGTGCGCATCACGAAGAGCGGCGGCCACGCCATCTTCACAGTGCGCGACCAGGTTTTTGAGAGCGGTGGCTTCCAGGCGGTGTTCGACGATCTCAGGCAGGCAAGGAAATGGCGGCTGGCCGAGGAAAGTCCGTGGTTTCGCTGCTATGCGATCGGCGACCCGGACGCGCTGGTGAAGACTTTCGTATTCGAGGTGCTGTGAGCGCGGCTTCCCCTTCTCCCACAAGGGGAGAAGGCAAAGCTACCGCAATTGCCGAAAAGCCAAAACGTTGATATGAGCAGCGCCATGGAAGAGCTTTTCGGCGATCCGGCCTATAAGGGTTTCGTGCTGCAGGACAGGAAGCGCCTGCCGTCGCGATTTGCCGCGCGCGTCTGCGGCGCGCTCACCAGCCGACTTAGCTGAGGCGACTTATCCGATCGCTTCGCCGGTCGGAAGCCCCGGCGACAGCTTTTGCCATTCTCATATCGACGGATTTACGCACATGAGCGCACCGCGCACCCTCTACGACAAGATCTTCGACGACCATGTCGTCGACCGCCAGGACGACGGAACCTGCCTGCTCTATATCGACCGCCACCTCGTCCATGAGGTCACCAGCCCGCAGGCCTTCGAAGGCCTGCGCATGAGCGGCCGAGACGTTCGCCATCCTGAGAAGACGCTCGCCGTGGTCGACCACAACGTGCCGACCTCGCCCGAGCGCAAGTTCGGCATCAAGAACGAGGAAAGCCGCATCCAGGTCGAGGCGCTGGCCAAGAATGCCAAGGATTTCGGCATCGAATATTATTCGGAGAACGACGTCCGCCAGGGCATCGTCCACATCATCGGGCCGGAGCAAGGCTTCACGCTGCCCGGCATGACCATCGTCTGCGGCGACAGCCACACCTCCACGCATGGCGCGTTCGGCGCGCTGGCGCACGGCATCGGCACTTCGGAGGTCGAGCATGTGCTGGCGACGCAAACTTTGATCCAGCGCAAGGCCAAGAACATGCTGGTGCGCGTTGACGGCCAGCTTCCGGAAGGCGTCACCGCCAAGGACATCATCCTCGCCATCATCGGCGAGATCGGCACCGCCGGCGGCACCGGCTACGTCATCGAATATGCCGGCGAGGCGATCCGCTCGCTGTCGATGGAAGGCCGCATGACGATCTGCAACATGTCGATCGAAGGCGGTGCGCGCGCCGGCCTGATCGCGCCGGACGAGACCACCTTCGCCTATGTGAAGGACAAGCCGCGCGCGCCGAAGGGTGCCGCCTGGGACGCCGCGCTTGCCTACTGGAAGACGCTGCATTCCGACGAAGGTGCGCATTTCGACAAGGTGGTCGTGCTCGATGCGCAAAAACTGCCGCCGATCGTCTCCTGGGGCTCCTCGCCCGAGGATGTCGTCTCGGTGCAGGGTTTCGTGCCGAATCCGGCCGACATCGCCGACGAGAACAAGCGTTCCTCGAAGCTCCGCGCGCTCGACTATATGGGGCTGACGCCCGGAACCAAGATCACCGACATCGCGCTCGACCGCGTCTTCATCGGGTCCTGCACCAATGGCCGCATCGAGGACCTGCGCGCCGCCGCCAAGGTGGTCGAGGGCAAAAAGGTCAATCCGCGCGTGAACGCCATGATCGTGCCGGGCTCCGGCCTGGTGAAGGAGCAAGCCGAAGCCGAAGGGCTCGACAAGATCTTCGTCGCCGCGGGCTTCGACTGGCGCGAGCCCGGCTGCTCGATGTGCCTGGCGATGAACGACGACCGGCTGAAGCCGCATGAGCGCTGCGCCTCGACTTCGAACCGCAATTTCGAGGGCCGGCAGGGTTTTAAGGGCCGCACCCATCTTGTCTCGCCGGCCATGGCGGCGGCGGCGGCAATCGCCGGCCATTTCGTCGATATCCGCGACTGGAAGTGACGGCCTGCCGCGGAGGCGATCAAAGGCCCGGAGCGCACCGCGTTCCGGGCCTTTTGTCGCTCAGCGGTCGCCGAGCCGGATAATCTCGTGGAACTCCTCACGTCGGCCAGGCTCGTCGGCAGCGACGATCAGCGCCAGTTGCTGCTCGTCGAAAATCTTGAACCACTCGTCCCATTCGACCAGCTCGTAGCCACCGGCGTTGGGAGGCCGCTCCGGGCGGTCGTCGTCCTCATAGGCGTTCTGGCCAAAAACCAGGCGCAGCATGGGTTGCGTGCCGGCCTCGGGCGAAATGTCGACAATGGCCGGAAATCCGGCGCGCGCCGCCGCCCAGGAACGGATCGCATCGTGCTCGGTCAGGGTGATTGTACCGGCCATAGGCGTTCTCCTGTTTTGTGTTGAGAACGCCGGCCTCCCGGAGCTGTTCCGTGCCGTCGCTTAACCGCTTGTTTGTGCTTCCGGACTAGCATCTCCCCCTGGGTAACTTGGGGAAGTCACGGTCCGTTGGACACCGGTCTGCTCATAGCGCTGCTCAATCCGACGATAGCGCTGGCGCTCGGCGCTGCGTTCCTCGTGCTGTGGTTCTATCAGCGCCATCGTCCGTATCTGGCGGTGCTGGCGGCGAGCTACTGCCTGTCGGCGTCGGGTTTCCTGCTGCAATATTTCACGCTGCCGCTCGGCATCGTGGCGACCAAGCTGATCTCCAACATATGTTTCACGATAGCCGCCTGCTGCCTTTCCGGCGCGATCATCGCCCGCTACGGCCGGCGCGTGCCCTATTTCGGCATCGGCCTCATGGCCGGCGGCGGGCTCGCCGCCTTCGCATGGTTCATGTTCGTCGAGCCGGATCTTACCTGGCGCGTGCTCAGCATGAATTTCGGCTTCGGCGGCCTGAGCCTGCTCGTCGCCGCCGAGCTCAGGACAGTGCGCAACAATGGCCCTGAGAAAATCCTGGTCGCGCTGGCCCTGCTTTCCGCGCTGAACTTCACCGCCCGTACCCTGATCGTCGTCATCGCGCATGGACCGTTCCCAAGCTATGACGGCTTCTACGGCTCGTCCTACTGGACGACGGCGCTGCTCTCGCACGCGCTTTTGTCGCTTCTGATCGCGCTCTGCCTGTTCACGGCGGCCGCCCTCGATGTGCTGAAGGCACTGAAGGCCGAGACGCACACCGACCCGTTGTCCGGCCTTCTCAACCGGCGCGGCTTCGAGGACCGGGCAGCACTTCTGCTCGATCAATGCGCCAAGGCCGGGTTTCCCGTCGCGTTGGTGCTTGCCGACCTCGATCACTTCAAGGCGCTCAATGACCAGCACGGACATGAGGCAGGCGACCGAGTGATTGCCGATTTCGCTGCCAAGCTGCGCTTTGCCACCGGCGCGCGCGGCGCAGCGGGCCGCATCGGCGGCGAGGAGTTCGCCGTGCTCCTGCCGCTTAGCGATCTCGCCGCGGCGCGCCTGTTCGCCGAAGCGATCCGCACCTTCTATTCGGCCGGGGCCGTCGACGGCCTGCCGCTCGGCACCAGGGTGACAGCGAGCTTCGGCGTCGCCGCCCGCAGCGGCGCGGAAGGGCTGGCGCCGCTGATGCGGCGCGCCGACGAGGCGCTTTACAAGGCCAAGAGGAATGGCCGCGACAGCGTCCGCCTTTCCTACGAGCGCCCCGAAACCGCCTTCGTGCCCGAAGCGGTGAGCGTCGGCTGAAAATCGCAGGCTCCAGAGCACCTGACAACAGCCAACATCACTGCCCGAAGGCGACGGACGTTAACGTGTTTTTCGCCCGTCGATGGTTTTCTGCCCGGGGGGCTTCGAAGGGAACATGGGCAGCGCTGATTTCATCCTGGTGATCAATCTGCTCGTCGCCGGGCTGTTGGCCGCGGCCTTCGCGGCGATCGCCGTCCACGACGTCGGGCGTGTGTCGGCGCGCTGGCTGGCTTTCGGCTATTTGCTCGGCATGGCCTATTTTGCCATCGAGTTCAGTATCCCCGCTTTTGCCGATGCCCGGCTGCCGGTCGTCATGGCCTTCGCTGTCTTCCTCGGCGCAACCATCGCTTTCAACGGCGGGCTTGCCCACAAATATGGCGTGACGCCGCCCTGGGCGCCGATGCTGGTCTTCCTGGCCGTGGCCTCGGCCGCCGTCTATCTGGTGCAGGACCTGCCGCGATACTCGCTCACCCGCATGTTGGCCTATCAGCTTCCTTATGCGGCCATGCAGTGCACCGCGCTTGGCATCGTGCTGTCCTCCAGGCAGCGGCTCGAGCGGCTCGATCACCTCCTGATGCTCGTGCTCGCGGCAAGCGCCCTGCAGTTCGCATCAAAGCCTTTCATCGCCGGCGCGCTGGGCGGCTGGGGCGCCAATCCGCAATCCTATGTGCAGACGGGTTATGCACTGGTGTCGCAGTCGCTTGGCACCGTGTTCGGTCTGGCGCTGGCGCTGCTCGCGCTCGCCATCCTGGTGCGCGACGTGCTGGCCGAGGCGATGTCGAAATCGGAGACGGACACGCTGTCGCGGCTCCTCAACCGCGGCGGTTTCGAACGCCATGCCGAGTTGGCGTTGCGCGATGCGGTGCGCCGGGGCGTACCGGTGGCGCTGGTCATTGCCGACCTCGATCACTTCAAGAGGATCAACGACAGCTACGGGCATGTCTGCGGCGATCGTGTCATCGAGACCTTCGCAGGCCTGCTGCGCGAGGCGGCGGCCGAGCATCACGTCGCCGGCCGCATCGGCGGCGAGGAATTCGCCATCATCCTGCCCGGTACCAACCTTGCTGCCGCGCGATTGTTCGCGGAAGGCGCGCGCAGCGCGTTTGGCGGGCTGCCGATCGAAGGCCTGCCCGCCGATCATCGCTGCAGCGCGAGCTTCGGCGTCGCCGAGCTTGCCACGGATGAGGATTTTCCAGATCTGCTGCGGCGCGCCGACGAAGCGCTTTACGCGGCCAAGAATGCCGGCCGCGACTGCGTGCGCGTCTCGCTCGGGACCGCGCGCCGGCAGTTCCCGGCGGTCAGCGGCAGGGGCTGAGGTTGGGCATCTCGCCGTCGGAGAGGCCGTACATATAGGAACGGCCCTTGATGAAGACCGGCGGCTGGTAGCAGCCCGGGGCGCCGGCAGCGTCGGAATCGTAGATGACATCTGGCTGGCCGGCGCCGGTGAAGTTCGAGAGCTGCTTGGCGTGCCGGCCCTCGCCGACGATGATGCGCTTGTAGCCGGCGGCGCTGTCGATGACGAGATTGCCGAAGGAATCGGCATAGACGCGGTCATGATGGCGCAGGCCGGCTTCGGCCGGCACAGCAACGGCGGTGGCAAGTGCAGCCAGCGTCGCGACCGCCAGGCCTGCCCGCACTGAATTCGAACGCATGTCGCTCTCCCTTGGACGGTGCGACCCTCGGGATCGCCCTGCAAACGTCGTGCGAATCGGAAATTAACCCTTTCTTAACCTTTGTTAAGGGGCAGACAGGCTTCAGGAGGGGAACTTAATGAACATGGTTAATTTCGGCGCCTTGGCTCCACTCCGTCCATCGCCCCGCCCCGGCCCAGGCGAGCTTGATCTTGGCGCATTGCGTGGCTAGCGTGCCGCGCACGAAAGGGGCAGCACATGATGTTTGGCCGTGCGATTTGGGTGTCGCTCGTTGTTCCGCTGCTTCTTGCGGCTGCGGCCTGTATGCCGCAGGACGGCGTGCCGAAGGCGGCGAATACTTTATCGCCAACAGTCTCGCCCGTTCCAACCAGCCAACCCGTCGCTCCCGGGGCCGGAGCTGCCGCAGCGCCCAAGACATCGGCAACAGCTTCGCCACCCGCAACCAAAATCACCACCGACTTGACCATGCCGCGAGCCGGCGTCGGAACGGCCACCTACAGATGCGGCGATGGCGGCATGATCACCATCCAAAATCTCGGCTCTTCGCTGCGCGTGCTCGGGCCGGATGGCTCGGCCGAAGTGTTTCCAGCGTCGCCCGCCAACCAGACCAGCCGCTACCAGGAAGCGGCGACGCATGACGCAATCGTGATCGACGGTCGCGAGGCGCTGGTGATGAAAAAGGGGTCCACGCCGCAGAGCTGCAAAAGATAACGGATCTTATTGCACTGCAGCGACGTTGCGCCGGCTGCAGATCGGCCGCTAATCGATTGAAGCTGAATTTCCCCGTTTTGTCAGACTAAATGACGTTTCCAAAACGATTTTCCGGCTTTGACGCGGTGCAAAAAGCGCATTAGAAACCCGCTATCCGAGGCCCTATGTCGTGGCGGCAAAAGCCGCATCCTTCGCGGCTCAGGAACGCCGATCTGGGGGAGCCATGAGCAAATCACCAGCCACCCGCGCAATTGCCAGACGTGAACGGCCGCTTTCGCCGCACCTGACGATTTACAGGCCCCCGATCACGATGACGATGTCGATCATCCATCGCATCACCGGCGGCGCGCTCTATTTCGGTACGCTCCTGGTGGCGGCCTGGTTGATCGCTGCGTCGAGTTCGCAGGCTGCGTTCGACTGGGTCAACTGGGCCTTCGGCTCCTGGCTCGGCCGACTGGTCCTGTTCGGCTACACCTGGGCGCTGATGCACCACATGCTGGGCGGGTTGCGCCATCTCGTCTGGGACACCGGCGCCGGGCTCGAAAAACACACCGCCTCGAGGATCGCATGGGCAACGCTCGCCGGCTCGATCGTGCTGACGCTGCTGATCTGGATCGCGGGCTACATGGCGCGGGGGGCACTCTGATGACCGCAAAGAATTCGGACATGCGCACGCCGCTCGGGAGGGTTCGCGGCCTTGGTTCGGCCCGTGAGGGTACCGGCCATTTCTGGCGCCAGCGGCTGACGGCGGTGGCCAATATCCCGCTCATCCTGTTCTTCGTCGGCTTCCTGATCGCCCTCAACGGCCACGGCTATGCTGAAGTGCGGGCGTCGCTCGCGAACCCCTTCGTGGCGCTGGTGCTGTCGTTGGTGCTGATTTCCGCGCTCTACCACATGCGGATCGGCATGCAGGTCATCATCGAGGACTATGTGCATGGCGAGGGCATGAAGCTGGCGCTGATCGCCGTCAACACATTCTTCTCAATAGCAGTCGGCGTCGCCTCACTCTTCGCTCTGCTCAAACTCGCATTCGGAGGCTGACGTCTTGGCCAACGCAAACACAGCCAGCACGGCTTCGGCCTACACCTTTGTCGATCACAAATTCGATGTGGTGATCGTCGGCGCCGGCGGCGCCGGGTTGCGCGCCACGCTCGGCATGGCCGAGCAGGGGCTGCGCACCGCCTGCATCACCAAGGTGTTCCCGACGCGCTCGCACACGGTCGCGGCGCAAGGCGGCATCGCCGCCTCGCTCTCCAACATGGGCCCCGATTCCTGGCAATGGCACATGTACGACACCGTCAAGGGCTCAGACTGGCTGGGCGACGTCGACGCCATGGAATACATGGTGCGCGAGGCGCCGGCCGCCGTCTATGAGCTCGAGCATTACGGCGTGCCATTCTCGCGCACCGAAGAGGGCAAGATCTATCAGCGGCCGTTCGGCGGCCACATGATGAATTATGGCGACGGCCCGCCGGTTCAGCGCACCTGCGCCGCCGCCGACCGCACCGGGCACGCCATCCTGCATACGCTCTACGGCCAGTCGCTGAAGAACAACGCGCAGTTCTTCATCGAGTATTTCGCGCTCGACCTGATCATGGAGCCGGGCGGCACATGCACCGGCGTGGTGGCGTGGAACCTCGACGACGGCACCATCCACCGCTTCTCGGCAAAGATGGTGGTGCTGGCGACCGGCGGCTATGGCCGCGCCTATTTCTCCGCCACCTCGGCGCATACCTGCACCGGCGACGGCGGCGGCATGGCCGCGCGGGCCGGGCTGCCGCTGCAGGACATGGAGTTCGTGCAGTTCCATCCGACCGGCATCTACGGCGCCGGCTGCCTGATCACCGAAGGCGCGCGCGGCGAGGGCGGCTATCTCGTCAATTCCGAGGGTGAGCGCTTCATGGAGCGCTACGCGCCGTCGGCCAAGGACCTCGCCTCGCGCGACGTGGTCTCGCGCTGCATGACGCTGGAGATCCGCGAGGGCCGCGGCGTCGGCAAGAACAAGGACCACATCTTCCTGCATCTCGACCATCTCGATCCGGCGGTGCTGCACGAGCGGCTGCCGGGCATCTCGGAATCGGCCAAGATCTTCGCCGGCGTCGACCTGACCAAGGAGCCGATCCCGGTGCTGCCGACGGTCCACTACAATATGGGCGGCGTGCCGACCAATTATTGGGGCGAGGCGCTCAACCCGAGCTTCGACAACCCCGACCGCGTGTCGCCCGGCCTGATGGCGGTGGGCGAAGCCGGCTGCGCCTCCGTGCATGGCGCCAACCGGCTCGGCTCCAACTCGCTGATCGATCTGGTCGTGTTCGGCCGCGCGGCCGCAATCCGCGCCGGCCAGGTGATCGATCGCAAGTCGGCGATTGCGTCGCCCAATCAGGAATCGGTCGACAAGATCATGGATCGCTTCGACAAGCTGCGCCACGCCAGCGGCTCGACCCCGACCGCGGCGCTGCGCGAAAAGATGCAGCGGGCGATGCAGGAAGACGCGGCGGTGTTCCGCACGCAGGAATCGCTGGAAAATGGCTGCAAGCGCGTTTCTCAAATCTGGAGCGAGCTCAAGGACGTCAAGGTCTTCGACCGCTCGATGATCTGGAACTCGGACCTGGTCGAGACGCTGGAGCTCGAAAACCTGATGATCAATGCCATCGCCACGGTCTACGGCGCCGAGGCGCGCAAGGAGAGCCGCGGCGCGCATGCGCGAGAGGATTTCTCGGCGCGCGACGACGCCAACTGGCGCAAGCACACGCTGGCCCACGTCGGCGAGGACGGCAAGGTGACGCTTTCCTACCGCCCGGTGCACACCGACCCGCTGCTGGCGGAAAAGGACGGCGGCATCAGCCTGGCCAAGATCGCGCCAAAGGCCAGGGTCTACTGACATGGCATTGGCGGCCGCGGGATATTCCGGCACGCCCCTTGCGGCCAAGCTCGGCCTGAAGGACGGCATGGTCGCCGCCTTCATCGCGCTGCCGCCGGAGCTCGACGAGTTGGCTGGGGCCGTCGCGTTTGCCGGGGTCGACCGAGTGCCCAACTGGTCGGCGATCTCGGGCAACCGGAAATACGATGCCGTGCACGCGTTCACCCGGCAGCGCGCCGAGATCGAGGACGGCCTGGCCGGCATCGAGACGGCGATCAAGCGCGACGGCATGGTCTGGGTCTCCTGGCCGAAGAAGGCTTCGAACGTGCCGACCGACGTCACCGAGGACGTCATCCGCGCCGAGGCGCTCAAGCGCGACCTTGTCGACGTCAAGGTCGCGGCCGTCAACGATATCTGGTCCGGGCTGAAGCTCGTCATCCGAAAGGACCGCAGGTAATGGTCGAACTCACGCTACCCAAGAATTCGAAAGTCCAGCAGGGCAAGACCTGGCCGAAGCCGGAGGGCGCCACCAATCTGCGCGAATACCGCATCTACCGCTGGTCGCCGGACGACGACGAGAATCCGCGCATGGACACTTATTTCGTCGACATGGACGATTGCGGCCCGATGGTGCTCGACGCGCTGCTGTGGATCAAGAACAAGATCGACCCGACGCTGACGCTGCGCCGCTCCTGCCGCGAAGGCATTTGCGGGTCCTGCGCCATGAACATCGACGGCTCGAACACGCTCGCCTGCACCAAGGGCGCCGACGACATTTCCGGCGCGGTGAAGATCTATCCGCTGCCGCATATGCCGGTGATCAAGGACCTCGTGCCCGACCTCACCAACTTCTATGCCCAGCATGCCTCGATCGAGCCATGGCTGAAGACGGTCTCGCCGACGCCCGCCAAGGAATGGCTGCAAAGCCATGAAGACCGCGAGAAGCTCGATGGGCTCTATGAGTGCATCCTGTGCGCCTGCTGCTCGACCTCGTGCCCAAGCTACTGGTGGAACGGCGAGCGCTATCTCGGCCCGGCAACGCTGCTGCAGGCCTATCGCTGGCTGATCGATTCCCGCGATGAGGCGACCGGCGAGCGGCTCGACAATCTCGAGGATCCGTTCCGGCTCTATCGCTGTCACACCATCATGAACTGCGCGCAAACTTGCCCGAAGGGGCTCAATCCGGCGAAGGCGATCGCGGAGATCAAGAAGATGATGGTGGAGCGGCGCGTCTAGAGTTTAGCGGCTCAAGTTCGTACGCAGCGATTCTTCGCGCCCCCCTCTGGCCTGCCGGCCATCTCCCTCACGGGTGGGGAGATTGGCTGTCATCGCGGCTTTCGCCAATCGCCAACGTTGAAGGATGAGCGCCGTCGGCGAAGCTGCTGATCTCCCCCCAAGTGGGGGAGATGTCCGGCAGGACAGAGGGGGGCGCTGTCCCGCCGACGTTCCGAAGGTTCTGCCTTGTCGCGGCGATCCGATTTCTGTCAAAATCGGTACCCGGAGAACCGACCTTATCGAAAAGCCAAACCCAATGACCGATCTCCCCGTCCTCTCTTCCGTCGAAGCCCGCGTGCTCGGCTCGCTGATCGAGAAGAAGGAGCTGACGCCGGACGTCTATCCGCTGACGCTGAACGGTGCGCATGCCGCGGCCAACCAGAAGACGGCGCGCGAGCCGGTGATGGCGCTGGAGCTGACCGACGTTAGGCGCGCGCTCAGCTCGCTCGAACAGAAGGGTCTGGTGCGCCAGGCTTTTGCTTCGCGGGTCGAGCGCTACGAACATCTGATGGCGCAGCGCTTTTCGCTGACCACGCCGCAGATCGCGATCGTCGGTCTGCTGCTCCTGCGCGGCGCGCAGACGGCGCATGAGCTGCTCGCCCGTTCCGAGCGCATGGCGCGCTTCGGGTCGATCGAAGAGCTTCGCGACAATCTCGACCTGATGATCGGCCGCCGTCCGCCGCTCATTCTGCTGCTCGAACGTGCGCCCGGGCAGCGCGAGGAGCGCTATGTGCATCTGCTCAGCGGTCCGGTGGAAGTATCAGCGGCGGCAGCGCCATGGCAACCGCCGGCGTCCTCCGACGCTTCCGATCTCGAAGCGCGGGTGCGGGCGCTCGAGGAAGAGGTCGGCGCGTTGCGTGCCAAAATCGAGGCGCTGGGCGGCTAGCGTGAGATGATGGCGGGAGAGCGCCCCCCTCTGTCCTGCCGGACATCTCCCCCACGAGGGGGGAGATTGGCAGTTCCAGCGCCTCGCCCGCGGCGTCGGTGATTGGCGAAAGCCGGCGCGAATATCCGATCTTCCCCCTCGTGGGGGAGATGTCCGGCAGGGCAGAGAGGGGCGCGACTGATCCCTGCCCCGCGCAGTCTACGTCAGCCCAGCCTGGCGTCGAGCGAGACCTTGATGGCGCCGAGCGCCTTTGAGACCGGGCACTCGGCCTTGGCCTTCTCGGCCAGTTCCTGGAACTTTGCCGCATCGATGCCCGGGACCTTGCCGACCAGGGTGATGGCGCTGCCGGTTATGCCGGTGCCGGGCACCAGTGTCACAACAGCCTTGGAGTCGAGCGCGGTGGCCGGGGTGCCGTTCTCGGCGAGGAAATGCGACAGCTGCATGGCGTAGCATCCGGCATGGGCGGCGGCGATCAGCTCTTCCGGATTGGTGCCGGATTTGCCGCTCTCATCCTCGAAGCGCGCCTTGAAGGAATAGGGTATGCCCTTCAGAGTCCCGCTCTGCGTCTCCAGCGTGCCCTTGCCCTCTTTAAGATTGCCTTTCCAGACGGCGTTTGCGGTGCGGTCCATGAAGTCCTCCTGGCTTGTCGGGGTTCGCGCCGGCGGGCGCCGGCGTTCCGCTGAACTATAGCGCGAGCGCGCCGGAAGACCATGGCGCGATTGGGTCGACGCCCGCGAAAAAATTCTCAAAAAAAGCGCGTGCAGAATGTCGACTTCCCGGCGGCCGGACCGTCCTGGGGGCGGCCACGAAGTTCGGGGCCGAAGGAGGTTGAAGATGGACAATCTGTTTTTCGGACTTTGGAGGCGCCCCGGCGGAAGGGTGCAGCGACCGGAAGAGTTCTGGCTGGATCCCCCGGCCTTCGGCCTCGGCCGGCTGGCGGCGGCCGTGGCCATAATCGGGATTGCGGCATGCCTGCTCGATCATGCGGCGGCCAGAAGCAAGGCTGACAGCATCGCGGTCGCCTCCTATGGTTCATCGCAGGAAGGGAACTGACAATGAAATATGTCCTGCTGGTCTACGGCGAGGAAAAGGACCTCTTCGCGCTCACGCCGGAACGATCCGCCAAGCTCGACGCCGATTCGCTCGCCTATGACAGGGAACTCGATCGACAAGGCAAGCTGATCATCGCGCAGGCGCTGCAGCCGGTGAAGATGTCGAAGTCGCTCAGGCGTCGCAAGGGCAAGCGGCTGGTTACCGACGGGCCGTTCGCCGAGACGAAAGAACAGCTGCTCGGCTTCGTCATGGTCGAGGCCGCGGATCTTGACGAGGCGATGGCGATCGCAGACGGCATTCCGCTGGCCGAGCTCGGCACCGTCGAGGTCAGGGCTGTCTACGACATACCGGGGTCATGACCCGGAGCTATTAGCGGTTTGTTCATCGCCGCAATTGTCGCGAGTTGAAGCGATGCTGTACTTCTTCTATCGTTGCCGCGGTTTCGGGGGAATTCGGCATGCCTTTTCTGCTCGCTATGCTTGGCCTGCTCGGCGTGGCGGCCATCTGGTGGTACCGGCTGAAGGCGATGAACGAGGCGGCCAGCGAGGTCGCCGACGTTATCGGCCGCGTGCAGGGCAATATCCGCCGCAAGAAGCTGCGCAAACAGGCGGCACTTTCGCCGCTGACGGCGATCGACGATCCGGTCGTGGCCGCCGCGACGCTGATCACCGCGATCGTTTCGGAACATGGCCCGATCCTGCCGCAGCGCGAAGCCGTCATCCGTGAGGTGATCGCGCAGATTGCCGACAACCCTAAGAAAACCGACGAGGCCGTCGTCTACGCCAAATGGGCGGCCGCGCAGGTCGACGACACCACGATCGTCATCGACAAGCTGGCGCCGTTCCTGCGCGAGCGCCTCGAGCCGCACGAACGGGACGATCTGCTCAGCATGCTGAACCGGGTGGCACAGGGCGGCGAGCACCGCCTGCGCATCGCCGATCAGCGGATGGTGAGGCTGCGGCAGAAGCTGGGTTTTGAGGTCAATTAAGCTGAAGCAGTGGCGGCCGGATCGCCTACCTTCGTGATTGGCCGAAACGCTTCTCGCATCGTCATTCTATGGCGGAGCAAGGAGCGAAGCGACGCGGCGCAGACCATAGAATCCATTCCGTTACCTATAAGCGTTGCAGCGGTGCAGAATTCTGCTCGGCGGCATTCTTCGACCAAGGTCACCGCATGGATCCTCGGGTCTTGGCGTCCGCTTCGCTCCCGCTCCGCCCGTGGATGACGACGTCGCGTAGGCACCGGCCAATTGCTAGGCGCTAGATCGCTTCGCCCTTCAATAGCCGCGGCGTGTCGCCTGACAGGCCAGACGCCTGACGGATGAAGAAGTCCTTGAGCTTCGGCATGCGCTCGACGAGGCCGAGGCCGAGGTCGCGCACGGCGCGCAGCGGGCCGATGTCGTTGGAAAACAGGCGGTTCAGCACGTCGGTGGTGACGCCCATCTGCAGCGTGTCGAAGCGGCGCCATTGCTGGTAGCGCTCGAGCACGTCGAGCGCGCCGATATCCTGGCCGAGCCGGTCGGCCTCGACCACCACTTCGGCAAGTGCTGCGACATCCTTGAAGCCGAGATTGAGGCCCTGACCGGCGATCGGATGGATGCCGTGCGCCGCATCGCCGGCGAGCGCGATGCGCGGTGCGACGAAGGCGCGCGCAAGGATCAGGCCGAGCGGCCAGGCGCGCGGCTTGTCGGCGACGCGGATCTCGCCGAGCTTCAGCCCAAAGCGCTGCTCCAGCTCATGCTCGAAGACGAATTCGTCGCCCTCGACCAGCTTCTGCGCGTCTTCCGTGCGCTCCACCCAGACGATCGAGGAGCGATTGGTGCCGTCCTCCTCAGGCTTCAGCGGCAAGGTGGCGAAGGGGCCGGCGGGCAAAAAATGTTCCTCGGCGCGGCCATTGTGCGGGCGCTCATGCGCGACCGTGCAGACGATACCGGACTGGCCGTATTCCCATTTCACCGTCTTGATGCCGGCCATGTCGCGCAGCTTCGAATTGACGCCGTCAGCGGCGACGAGCAGGCAGGCCTTAAGCGCGGCGCCGTCGGCCAGATGCACGGTGATGCCGGCGCCGTTCGTGTCGAAGGCGCTGACGGCCATGCCTTCGATGACGTCGATGCCGAGTTTTTCGGCGCGGCGGCGCAGCGCGCCGTTTAGGACCCGGTTGGCCACCATATGGGCGAAGGGTTCGCCGGGCGCCACCTCGCCGTCGAAGGTCAAAAACACCGGCCGCACCGGATCGGCGGCACGCGAATCGGTGATGATCATCTCGGTGATCGCCTGCGCCTCGGGCGCGATCTCGTCCCAGACGCCGAGCTGCTCCAGCATGCGGCAGGCTGCTGCGGCGATCGCCGAGGCGCGGCCGTCCTTCTGCCAGACGCCGGCAGGCGCGGCATCGACAATGGCGACGGCAAGGCTCGGTCGCGCCTGCTTCAGCGACACGGCCGCGGCAAGGCCGACATAGCCGGCGCCCGCCACCAGCACGTCCACCGAGCTTTTGTCCGCTGCATCCGCCTTGCGGTCGACCATGGCAC
This sequence comes from Mesorhizobium sp. WSM4989, assembly GCF_029625795.1. Classification (NCBI taxonomy): domain Bacteria; kingdom Pseudomonadati; phylum Pseudomonadota; class Alphaproteobacteria; order Hyphomicrobiales; family Phyllobacteriaceae; genus Mesorhizobium; species Mesorhizobium sp. WSM4989. The sequence continues at coordinate 2,503,347 of NZ_JARTVN010000001.1, forward strand.
TTTCCTTTCGCGACCTACGGCCACCGCGGCGGCCGTTGCAGCTTGACTGCCCGGCTCTCCTGTCCGAAACCCGCCATGACACATCTTCAAGGGAGGTGGAACATGACGGCGGCCATGGACGAGCTTCTCGACATTCTCGACCTCGAGCAGCTCGAACACAACCTGTATCGTGGTCGCAGCCCCAAGCTCGACTGGCAGCGCGTGTTCGGCGGCCAGACGATCGCTCAGGCGCTGGTCGCCGCCCAGCGTACTGTCGAGCCGGGGCGCCATGTGCATTCGCTGCACGGCTATTTCATGCGGCCCGGCGACACCAAGGTTCCGATCGTCTATGAGGTCGACCGCATCCGCGACGGCGGCTCTTTCACCACGCGCCGGGTGGTGGCGATCCAGCATGGGCAGGCGATCTTCTCGCTGGAAGCCTCGTTCCAGCAGGACGAGGTCGGGCTGGAGCATCAGCTGCCGATGCCACGCAACGTGCCGGCGCCCGACACGCTTCTGTCGCAGCGCGAGCTGCTCGGCAAGTTCGGCGAGGCGGTGCCGGAAGGCATCAAACGCTACTGGGAGCGCGACCGGCCGATCGAGATGAAGCCGGTAATGCTCAAGCACTATACCAGCCGCGAAAAGCTGGAGCCGGAGCAGAATATCTGGATCCGCACCACGGGCCCGGTGCCGGAAGACCGCGCCACGCAGGCGGCGGTGCTTGCCTATCTCTCCGACATGACGCTGCTCGACACCTCAACCTTCGCGCATGGCCGCGCCATCTTCGATCGCGACATCCAGGCGGCCAGCCTCGACCATGCCATGTGGTTCCACCGCAGTTATTCGCTGGACGACTGGATCCTCTACACGCAGGACAGCCCCTCCACGCAAGGCTCGCGCGGTTTCACCCGCGGATCGCTGTTCGCGCGCGACGGAACGCTGATCGCCTCGGTCGCGCAGGAAGGCCTCATCCGGCTGAAACGCTGAGCCGGCTTCGAGGCAAGCCTAGAAAGCAGGCATTTTCCAAATTTTGCCCGTTTTTTAATCATGAGCCATTGCGGCACTGCGCCCGTTTGTTGAGCAAGGGCTGCGGATCCCGTTTGTTTACAACAGGTTAATGCCCTGCTTCGGCAATTGGCACGGAGCTTGAATCCTGTCCTGCACTCTCCGGCTCTCCTCAGGATCGGTGAAGGTGTGCAAACGCGGGGGACCGCAACAGCAAAGGGTGAAACCTTATGAAAATCGTGATGGCAATCATCAAGCCGTTCAAGCTCGACGAGGTGCGCGAAGCGCTCACCGCCGTCGGCATCCAGGGCCTGACCGTCACCGAAGTCAAAGGCTACGGGCGTCAGAAGGGACATACGGAAATCTATCGCGGCGCCGAATACGCGGTCAGCTTCCTGCCCAAAATCAAGATCGAGGTCGCCGTCGGCGCCGACATGGTCGACAAGGCCGTCGAAGCCATCAGCTCCGCCGCCAAGACCGGCCAGATCGGCGACGGCAAGATCTTCGTCTTCGGCATCGACCAGGCGGTGCGCATCCGCACCAGCGAAACAGACACCGACGCGCTCTGAGCGGCGACCAGCTATTCCAACGGAGAGTTCAATGAATATTCCTTCCCCCTTGAAGACGACGGGACGCGCGGCCGCTGCGCTCGCTCTCGTAGCGTTCAGCACCGCCGCCGCCTTCGCGCAGGAGGCCGCTCCGGCAGCCACGGCCGCAGCGCCGGCCGCCCCGGCACCCGCGCTCGACACCGGCAACACCGCCTGGATGCTGACCTCGACGGCGTTGGTGCTGATGATGACCATCCCGGGCCTGGCGCTGTTTTACGGCGGCATGGTGCGCAAGAAGAACGTGCTCGCCACCATCATGCAGAGCTTCGCCATCACCTGCCTGGTGACGGTGCTGTGGTTCATGTTCGGCTACTCGCTGGCCTTCTCCGACGGCGGCGGCATGAACAAGTTTATCGGCGGTGCCTCGAAATTCTTCCACCACGGCATCACCACTTCCTCGCTGTGGGCGCCCGGTGTGGCGAACATCCCTGAATTCGTCTTCTCGATGTTCCAGATGACCTTCGCCATCATCACCCCGGCGCTGATCGCCGGCGCCTTCGCCGAACGCTTGAAGTTCTCGGCGCTGCTCATCTTCATGGCGCTGTGGCTGCTGGTCGTCTACGCGCCGGTCGCGCACTGGGTATGGGGCGGCGGCTTCCTCGCCACCGCCGGGGTGCTCGATTTCGCCGGCGGCACGGTCGTCCATATCAATGCCGGTGTCGCGGGCCTGGTCTGCGCGCTCGTTCTCGGCAAGCGCGAGGGCTACGGCACCACCAACATGGCGCCGCACAACCTGGTCTATTCGGTGATCGGCGCCTCGCTGCTGTGGGTCGGCTGGTTCGGCTTCAACGCCGGTTCGGAACTGGCCGCCGACGGCCTCGCCGGCGCTGCGATGTTGAACACGCAGGTCGCCACCGCAGCGGCGGCGCTGGCCTGGATGTTCGCCGAATGGATCGTCGCCAAGAAGCCTTCGGTGCTCGGCATCATCTCGGGCGCCGTCGCGGGCCTTGTCGCGGTGACGCCTGCTTCCGGCTTCGTCAACCCGACCGGCGCCTTCTTCGTCGGCATCATCGCCGGCGTCGTCTGCTACCTGTCGGCGGTCAAGCTCAAGCACGCCATGGGCTATGACGATTCACTCGACGCCTTCGGCGTCCACGGCGTCGGCGGCATCGTCGGCGCACTGCTGACCGGTGTGCTCGCCGATCCGGCGATCAACAGCCTGTCGTCGGGCGCCTCGCTCGCCAAGCAGGCATACGGCGTCGCTGTCACCATCGTATGGACGGCGGTCGCCACCTTGGTGATCCTCTACATCGTCAAGGCGCTGGTCGGCCTGCGTCCGAGCACCCAGGAAGAGGTCGAGGGTCTCGACGTCACCCAGCACGGCGAAGTCGTGCCGTAAGGGACCCTGCCAATGACCGGCGGATACTCCTCCCGCCGGTCCGGATATCAAGGAAAGCCGCGGCGCGGCTTTCCCGATTTACTCCCAAGATCCCGTCGTGATGCTCTCGAAAGGGGCTCACGCCTTGAGGCCCGGAAGATCTTCCGGGCCTCCTTTTTTCTGGGATATGAGCATGGAGCGTTTCGATCACATTCACTTGATCGCGAATGTGTGAAACGTCCGCCCTTCCGGTTCCGTACTGGGATTGCGAGCGCCATCGTGGTGTCGCCAAACATCAGGGAAGGAACCGACCAATGAACTGCAAGAACATCTTCCTGGGAGCAATGGCTCTGTCGATGGTCAGCGGTGTTGCACTTGCTGGCGCGCTCGACTCGCCTGACAATATGGCCCCGTTCTTCACCGATTCCAGCATGAAGACCATGAAGTCCGAGGCCGATTTCAAGGCCGCCTGGGCGACGACGGCAAAAGACAAGCAGGACGCGATGATGAAGGAGTGCCAGGACGCGGCGATGAGCAAGCCGCATGCCGAATTCTGCGCCAACCTGATGCAGTACGCCGGCCATAAGTGATTTGCGGCAGGTCGGGTCCTTACGGGCCTGACCGTTTCATCTTTGCCAATGAGAGATGGCGGGCTTCATGGGCCCGCCATCTCCTTTCCGGGGAGCATCTCGGTAAAAGGCCATGGTTAATGCGCCCTTAACCTTCCCGCCGATAGTCTGGGAGACGAATCTCCCGGCATGCGTCACGCATCCGGCCAGGCATCGACACACGGGGAAGAGGCATGCGTTCAGGCGCTTCAGCACCGCTCGCGCTGACCGATACGGGACACGGCATCCGGGCGTTCGCGCGGCGGCAGGTTGGGCGCCTGGTCGGCGCCGGGATGTTCGTGTTCACCGCTTTCGGCGTCGCCAGCCTCGCTACCTGGAACGTCGCCGATCCAAGCTTCTCGCACGCCACCAACAACCTCGTCACCAACGCCATGGGCTATGCGGGCGCGGTGTGTTCCGACCTTGCCATGCAGTTCTTCGGCCTTGCCGCCGTCGCTGGGCTGGTGCCGGCGGTGATCTGGGGTTTTCTGCTCTTCTCCGCCCGCGGCGTCGACAGGCTGGGCAAGCGCGGGCTTGCCTGGTTCGGCTTCGCGCTGCTTGCCGCGGCGATCGTCGGCTGCGTGACGCCGCCCAACACCTGGCCGCTGCCGACCGGTCTCGGCGGCGTGTTCGGCGATATGGTGCTGAAGATCCCGGGCATCGCCGTCGGCGGCTATCCGAAGGGCCTTTTCGCCACCATCATCGCCGTTGTGCTCGCGACGCCGGCGCTCTGGCTGTTCGCCTATGGCTCGGCGCTGATCGCGCGCAAGAACGGCTTTGCCGTCATGGAGCGCGCCGCCGAGCCGGAACCGCGCGAGCAGGACGATCTGCTCTTCGATGAGGATGAAGACGAGGGCGACGAAGGCATTCTTGCGCTCGGCGCCATCACCCATTGGTGGCTGTCGTTCCGTGCATGGATGCATCGGCGTGCCGCGCGCCGCAGGCAGGAGCGTGACGAGTTCGAGCCTCAGATGGAGCCGCGGGCCAGCGCCTGGCGCCGCGCCGCCGAACGGGTCGAATCGGCCGAGTACGCCGAATCCAGGATGAGCCCCGGCGGCCGCGCCCGTGTCGAGCCGGAATTCTTCGCCGCAATGGTCAACGACCGCAGCGCTTCGGTCGATCCCGTGGACGACAACGTCTTCGACGACGAGGAGGCCGATCTCGACGACTTCGACGACGAAGAGCCGGTCCAGCGCCGCGCCAATGTGCGCAATTTCCGCTCGGACGCGGCGACGCGCGTGGAGGCGCCTGCGCCGCGTCCGGTGCAAGGCGCACGCGTTCAGCGCGAGGCGCAGACCTCGCTCATTAGCTCCGGTACGTTCGAGATGCCGTCGCTGCATTTCCTGTCCGAACCGAAGAACGTGGCGAAAGACCCTAGCCTGTCGAAGGACGCGCTGGAGCAGAACGCAAGGCTGCTCGAAGGCGTGCTCGAGGATTTCGGCGTCAAGGGCGAGATCATCCATGTCCGCCCGGGTCCGGTCGTCACGCTCTATGAGCTGGAGCCTGCGCCCGGCATCAAATCCTCGCGCGTCATCGGCCTTTCCGACGACATCGCCCGCTCGATGAGCGCGATCGCTTGCCGCGTCGCCGTCGTGCCCGGCCGCAACGCCATCGGCATCGAGCTGCCGAATGCCAAGCGCGAGACGGTCTATCTGCGCGAGATCATGGCGAGCCGCGACTTCGAAACCACCAAGGCGAAGCTCGCCTTGGCGCTCGGCAAGACCATCAACGGCGAGGCGGTCATCGTCGACATCGCCAAGATGCCGCATGTGCTGGTCGCCGGCACCACCGGCTCGGGCAAGTCGGTCGCCATCAACACCATGATCCTGTCGCTGCTCTACCGGCTCACCCCGCAGGAATGCCGGCTGATCATGATCGATCCGAAGATGCTCGAGCTCTCGGTCTATGACGGCATCCCGCATCTGCTCACGCCCGTCGTCACCGATCCGAAGAAGGCCGTGGTGGCGCTGAAATGGACGGTGCGCGAGATGGAAGACCGCTACCGCAAGATGTCCAAGGTCGGCGTGCGCAATATCGACGGCTTCAACGCACGCGTCAGCCAGGCCGAAAAGAAGGGTGAGAAAATCTCGCGCACAGTGCAGACCGGCTTCGACCGCCAGACCGGCGAGGCGATCTACGAGACGGAGGATCTCGACCTCGAGCCGATGCCCTATATCGTCGTCATCATCGACGAAATGGCCGACCTGATGATGGTGGCCGGCAAGGACATCGAAGGCGCGGTGCAGCGCCTGGCGCAGATGGCGCGCGCCGCCGGCATCCACGTCATCATGGCGACGCAGCGCCCGTCGGTCGACGTCATAACCGGCACCATCAAAGCCAACTTCCCCACCCGCATCTCATTCCAGGTGACGTCGAAGATCGACAGCCGCACGATCCTGGGCGAGCAGGGCGCCGAGCAGCTGCTCGGCATGGGCGACATGCTCTACATGGCGGGCGGCGGCCGCATCCAGCGTGTCCACGGTCCCTTCGTCTCGGACGACGAGGTCGAACGCATCGTCGGCCATCTCAAACTGCAGGGCGTGCCGGAGTATCTCGACGCCATCACCGAGGATGACGAGGAAGACGATGAGGACGGCGCCTCGGGCCGGGGCGGTTCCGGCGGCGGCGGTGGGGGCGGCAATTTCGAGGATTCCGACGATCCCTACGATCAGGCGGTGGCCGTGGTGCTGCGCGACGGCAAGGCCTCGACCAGCTACATCCAGCGCCGGCTGGGCATCGGCTACAACCGCGCGGCGTCAATCATCGAAAAGATGGAGAAGGAAGGCATCGTCGGCCCGGCCAACCACGCCGGCAAACGCGAGATTCTCGTTCCCACCGAGGACGATAAGTTCTAGAGCGGCGACGTCCACGGGAGGCGGCCGGCAACTTTGAACCCTCTGGCGCGTTGATGCGACCAAGCGCCGTGCGACCCGCCAAACTTAGGCCCAACTGGCGGTCCAGAGACTGCGACCAAGGCAAATCACAGGAAGTGACCGGCATGAAGACCCAGACAGATTTCGCTCCGACCCGCCGACAGCTGCTCGGCCTTGGCCTGGTGCTTGCGGGCGCCGCCGCCATCAATGTCGTGCCGGGCTTCCAACTTCTGGCCTTGGCTCAGGCCGCCGTTCCGCCGGCGGCGCAAAAGATCGCCGACCATTTTTCCTCGGTCAAATCGATGAGCGGCGAATTCGTGCAGTTCGGCCCGAAGGGCGAGCAGACCGGCGGCAAGTTCTTCCTCGAACGTCCCGGCAAAATCCGTTTCAACTATGACGGATCGTCGAATTTCCGGGTGATCTCGGACGGCAAGTCGGTCGTCATCCTCAACAAGAAGCTGAACACCTCCGACCTCTATCCGCTGTCGAAGACGCCCTTGAAGCTTTTGCTCGACGACCGGATCGATCTCTCCGGCGGGCGCGTGAAGGCCGTCAAGGAAGAAGACGACCTCACCACCATCCAACTCTCCGACAAGTCGGTGTTCGGCAACGCCAAGATCACCATGATGTTTGATCCGAAGACCTATGAACTGCGCCAGTGGACGATCACCGACGCGCAGGGCAAGGACACGACGGTGATGATCTTCAACGTCAAGGAAGGCGTCTCCATTCCGGACGGCACCTTCGCCATCGACTATACGGCGAACCGCGAGCTCAATACCAAGACGCGGTAGGTCCGCCCATATTCAGGGCAGGGCCGGCTTGCAGCGCGGGCCGGCTTGTCTTTATGGCGCGTGGCTGGCAGTAGATCGGCGATCTTTTGCCGGACCTGCCTGAATGCCCTTCACCATAGCCACCTGGAACATCAACTCGGTGCGTCTGCGCATGCCGATCGTCGAGCGGCTGCTCAAGGAGCACGCGCCGGACGTGCTCTGCCTGCAGGAAACCAAGGTCCCGGACGAGCTGTTTCCGGAAAAGGCTTTCCGCAAGGCCGGATACCAGCACATCCTGTTCCACGGCCAGAAAGGCTATCACGGCGTGGCGACGGTCGCGCGCCGGCCGATCGCGCTGGTCGAGAAGCGGCGTTTCTGCGAGATCGACGACAGCCGGCATCTCTCGGTCAGGGTCCAGGCCGGCGGCAGGTCGATTCTGCTGCACAATTTCTACGTTCCGGCCGGCGGCGATGAGCCCGACCCGGAGATCAACCGGAAATTCCGCCACAAGCTCGATTTCGTCTATGAGATGAACAGCGTGCCGGCGAGCGAGCACGATGCCTCGATCCTGGTGGGCGACCTCAACATCGCGCCGCAGGAGCATGACGTGTGGTCGCACAAGCAATTGCTCAACGTCGTCAGCCACACGCCGGTCGAGACCGAAAACTTCGAGGCGATGCGGCGGGCCGGCGGCTGGGTTGACCTGATGCGGCTCAACGTGCCGGCCGAGCAAAAGCTCTACACCTGGTGGAGCTACCGCGCGAAGGACTGGCAAGCATCGGACCGCGGCCGGCGGCTCGACCATATCTGGTCGTCCGCCAATCTGGTGCCGAGCTTTGCCGGTTACGAGATTGTCAAGGCGGCGCGCGGCTGGGAGAAGCCGTCGGACCATGTGCCGGTCATCGCTAAGTTTGAATTGGATTGAGCGCTATCAATCGGCAGAGACGCTGCGGCGCGTCTATTCCGTAAACCGCGGCGCCAGCTCCTCGATGCGGGCGATCATCTCTTGGAATTCCTCCAGGATGCGCTCGTGCAGCTGCACCGCGAGCTCCGGATATTCCTCGAGGATGCGGCGAAACATCTTTCGGCTCAAGCGGATAACTTCCGAATCGATCGCGGCCGAGGCGCTGGTCAGCCGGTTGGTGTCGGCGATAAGGGCCAGTTCGCTGAGCATGGCGCCGGGGCCTGCCGTGCCGATCGGGACGCGTTCGCCGGTGCCTTGCTCGCGATAGAGGACTATGCGCCCGCTGACGACGATATAGGCCGAGTCGGCCACGTCATCCTCGCGGTAGAGCTTGTGGTCGGCCTGCAGAAAAGTGGTCTCGGCGCCGAAGGCCAGCAGGCGCAACTGTTCCTGCGTGAAGCCCTGAAAAAGCTTCACGGCGGACAGGATGCGGATGTCGTCATCCAGCGCCATGCTAGCTGTGTCCCCGAGCGGTCAGTCCAGTCCCTCCTTTGGAGCGCCGTCTCCTTGCGGGAGCGCGCACTCCAACTTTCAATCACGCATCGTGCGATGCGTGCAGCGAGCCGATCCATCACCCTCCAGCATCAGGATCGTACCCGAGGCAATCCCGCCCGACCGCCTATCTGTTTGGTTCGACGCAATTCCGATCGGAAAACCGCTTTCACACTTTTCCTGGAATCGCTCTAGATCATGAAATGTTTAAGGAACCAGCTTGTAGCCGCCGCTTTCTGTCACAAGAATTTCGGCATTGGAAGGATCGCGCTCAATCTTCTGGCGCAGCCGGTAGACATGGGTTTCCAGCGTGTGGGTGGTGACGCCGGAATTGTAACCCCACACTTCTTCCAAGAGCACGTCGCGCGTTACCACCTTCTGGTCGGCGCGATAGAGATATTTGATGATCGAGGCTTCCTTTTCGGTCAGCCGCACCTTGGCGCCGCGCGGATCGATCAAAAGCTTCTGGCTGGGCTTGAAGGTGTAGGGGCCGACCGAGAAGGTGGCGTCCTCGCTCTGCTCGTGCTGGCGCAACTGCGCACGGATGCGCGCCAAGAGCACCGCGAAGCGGAAAGGCTTGGTGACGTAATCGTTGGCGCCGGCCTCGAGCCCCAGAATGGTGTCGGAATCGGTGTCGTGGCCGGTCAGCATGATGATCGGGGCCTTATAGCCGCCCTTGCGCAGGATCTTCACCGCCTCGCGACCGTCCATGTCCGGCAGGCCGACGTCCATGATGAGCAGATCGACAAGGCCGCCGCGCGCCGTGGCGACGCCTTTTGCGGCAGTGGCTTCCTGCTGGACGTCGAATTCCTCGTAAAGCGCCAGTTGCTCGACGAGGGTGGCTCGCAGGTCGTCGTCGTCGTCAACGATCAGAATGGTGCGTGATGTCATGATCAATCCGTTGTTTTAAAAAGAATATTCAGTTGACCTCCCCCCATTTATGCGGAAGCTCACCGGCGCAACAGTCGTTCACAGTGATTTGTTCCGTGAGACAATCATACAAGAAAAAACGCGCGCGCAATGCGGCAGGCGAATTTTTGCCGAAGGGGCTGCATGTCCTGGTTGTGCGTGCGAGGCCCGGCAACCCTGCGCAGGGATTGCTGCAAGCCGGCCAAACGGTGTTTCCCTGCGCCCTCGGGCGCGGCGGCATTTCCGCCAGCAAGCGTGAGGGCGACGGCGCGACGCCACTGGCTGCGATGCGGATATTGTCAGGCTATTTCCGCAACGACCAGTTTCCCGGCGGCCGCCGGACGGGGCTGGCGATGGCGCCGATCGGCCCGGATCTCGGCTGGTGCGAGGTGCCGGACGACCGCAACTACAATCGGCCGGTGAAGATCCCTTACGGCGCCAGCCATGAACGGATGCGGCGCGCCGACCGGCTCTACGATGTGTGCCTGGTGCTGGACTGGAACATCGTGCCGCGCCGGCGCGGGTGCGGCAGCGCGATCTTCTTCCATCTGGCGCGTCCCGGCTTCACGCCGACGCAAGGCTGCGTCGCGGTGACGGCGCGCACCATGGCGAGGCTGCTGCCGCTGCTGTCGGACCGGACGGTGGTGAAGGTGGTGAGGTAGGGAGTAGGGGGTAGGGGGTAGGGGAGTAGGATATGTCACGGAGGACGCACGTCCACCGAAGCGAGATTCTCTGCCTACTCCCCTATTCCCTCAGTGCCGCTTAGGCTGCTGCCAGCCGGTATCCAGCAATCCGATCCGGCCAAGGTCCCGGTTCATCGCCTTTGCGACGTCCCTGCGCTCGACGCCGATGTCGCGCAGCTGACGGTCGGAGAGATCCTCGACGGATTCGTCGGGAAGCCGAGCGGCGACCCCGGCCTGGCGCAGCCACTCGAATGCCGAACGCAGCCAAAGCGTGATGCCGGAGTTGGATTTCGGAGCGGCGTGGGACTTCAGGACGATCTCGGTCATGGCGCTATCCGTGTTCTTCGGATATCAAATCCGGTTTGATGGTTTATCGATGCAGCCATCTTGCCGGATTGAAAAACAAACGGGAAACGAGTAGTTCTTGTCCGATTATCAAGTTTTTTTTGGAGATAGGGATGGCCCGCTTGCTGCCCGGAACGCGTGCGTTGAGGACGTTCGAGGCAGCGGCGAGGCACCTCAATTTTACCCGTGCCGCGGACGAGCTTGGCCTGACGCCGGCGGCGGTCAGCCACCAGATCAAGGAAATAGAGGATCAGCTCGACCTCGTGCTGTTCACGCGCACCAGCCGCACCATGCGGCTGACCGAAGCGGGAAACGTTCTGTTCGAAGCCTCGGTCGATGCGCTCGACCTGCTTGGCCGCGCCGTTACCCGCGCGCGCAAGATGGCGAGAGGCACGGCGCTGCTGAAAGTGACGCTCGACGCGCAGTTCGCAACCAAGTGGCTGATGCGGCGCGTCGACGGTTTCCGCCGGCAAAAGCCGGGCGTCGAGTTGCGCTTCGACATTACCTATGAAGTCAGAGATTTCGAGCGGGACGATGTCGATATCGGCATTCGTTTCGGTACCGGTAAATATCCCGGGCTCTGCGCGCACCGGCTGTTCGAGAACATCATCATCCCCGTCTGCAGCCCGGCGCTGCTCGCCTCAGGCCCGCCGCTGAAGGAGCCGCGCGATCTCTTCCACCATACGCTGGCGCATATCGAATGGTCTCGGCAGGGCGTCACTTGGCCGAACTGGAGCATGTGGATGCACGCGGCAGGGGTCGAAGATTTCGACGACAGCCGCACCCTTGTCTTCGCGTCCTCGACCGATGCCGCGCAGGCGGCGCTCGACGGCAATGCGGTGGCGCTTGCCGACTTCGCCATGGTGGCCAACGACCTTTCGCAAGGGCGGCTGATCCGGCCCTTCGAACTCGGCATCAAGGTCGCGCCGGAGTTCGCCTATTTCCTGGTTTATCCGGAAGCGATGAAGGACGACGCGCGCATCGTCGCCTTCCGCGAATGGCTTCTCGACGAAGTCACGAAAGACGCAGACGCGGGTTAGCGACGCTCCGGACCGCGCTCTCTCTCTGTTTGGCGCAATTCCGACGGAACCGTTTCACACTTTTCCTGGAAGTGCCCTAGCCTGCCGGCGCGGCCGGCGCGCCGAACCAACCGATCACGGCGCCGATGATGAGCAGCACGCCGAGCCAATGGCCGGCATCGATCAGCGTTAGGTCCCAGCCAAAGCCCTGATAGCGGTGGTTGACCGACAGCGTGGTGGCGACAAAGCCAAACCAGAGCACAAAGCCGAAGATCACGCCGGCGAGCGGGTTGGGCTCGCCGCCGGTCATCGCGCCGACCACCAGCGCCATGACCAGCGCCATGACGAGCTCGGCGACGAAGCTGACGATGAACGGAACGGCCGAGCGCTTCATCGTCGCCGGATCGAGCTTTGCCGCCTTCAGCCAGGGCCTGCTCAGGCCCATGTACCAGGCGGCACCGAACAGCCACGCCATGACGGCCGCGGCGATCACCGCCAGCCAGTTCACCGTTGAGAAATCCATAGAATCCCCTTCCCGAAAGATGAGCGATGGAATCCCTGTTGGCCGGCTGCGTCAAGCCGAAGCGGCGGAAACCCATCGCCACACGGTCGTGCGCTTGACCTCGGCATCCTCCAGCACGCGCGTCACCGGTACCTGGTAGACGGCGAGCGATTGCAGTCCGGTCTTCGGCAGATAGGCGCGCCCGGGATCGCCGACGAGGATGTCGGCGCCGCGCGCCTTGAGGCTCGTGAACCACGGCGTCAACCTCTCCGCCAAAGGCTTGTCGTAGAAGACATCGCCGGCCAAGACGACGTCCCAGCCGTCATCCGTGCCGATGGAGTCCGCATCCAGGAAATCGGCCTTCACGCCATTGGCTTCCAGGTTGAGGGCGATAACCGTCGCGCAAAAGGGATCGATATCGGCCGCGGTCAGTTCAGCCGCGCCGGCCTTCAAGGCAGCGATGGCGACCATGCCGGAGCCGGAAGCGAAGTCGAGCACGCGTTTGCCCTGCAACGTCGCCGGATGGTCGAGCACATAGCGGGCAAGGCCCTGGCCGCCGGCCCAGGCGAAAGCCCAGAAGGGCGGCGGCAGGCCGATCTCGGCCAGCTCCTCCTCGGTGCGCAGCCAGAGGTCGTGCGCCTCGTCAGCCAGGTGCAGCAGCACTTCCGGCACGTGCGGCGGCGCCATCAGCGCCGTATTGTCGAGGATGAATGTCCTTGCGTTTTTGGGGGTGAGTCTGGTCACGGTGCCGGGTCGAGGCCGGCCATGCGGCAGACTTCTTTCCACTCTGCCGGCGTCACCGGCTGCACGGAAAGCCGGCCAAGCCGCACCAGCGCCATGTCGGCCAGCTTCGGATTGGCCTTGACCTGTTCCAGCGTCACCGGCTTCGGCACGTCCTTGCAGGCGCGGATGTCGACGCATTCCCAGCGTGGATCGTCGGTGGTGGAGTCGGGGTGGGCAAGCGCGCAAACCTCGGCGATGCCGACGATGTCGAGGCCTTCATTGGAATGGTAGAAAAAGCCGAGATCGCCGATCTGCATGGCTTTCATGTTGTTGCGCGCGGCGTAGTTGCGCACGCCGTCCCACTGCGTGCCGGCCTTGCCCTTCGCCTTCAGCGCCTCGAAGGAAAAGACCGAAGGTTCGGACTTGAACAGCCAGTAGTTCATCTCAGTTGTCCCCTTGCCATTGTCGGTTCGCCCCGATTGAAGCGTTGGCGCTCTTCCTTATCCTTTCCCCGTTCTCGCGGGGAGAGGGAGCGCCGCGACCGGTCACGCGGCGGCGGGCTTCTGGAAGACCCAGTTCCATGGACGGATTTCGACGCTTTCGAACAGGCCGGCCTTGGCATAGGGGTCGGCGGCCGCCAGGGCTTGCGCGCCGGCCATGTCGGGCGCCTCGATCATCACCAGGCTTCCGTCAGGCTTGCCGGCAGCGTCGAGGAAGGGACCTGCAAAGGCAAGTCTTCCTTCGCTGATCAGGCCTTCCAGGAACGCCGCATGCGCCGGCCTTGTGTCGGCGCGCAGCTGCAAGCTGCCGGGCTTGTCCTTGCAAATCAACGCAAACAGCATGTTTCAACTCCGAGGCTTCAGATGTCGGTTTCGGTTTTGAGCGGCCGCGTCATCAGCGCCGTCACAGCCTGGCCGATGGTCACTTTGCCATCGAGGATGGCGGCGACCGCGGCAATGATCGGCGCCTCGATGCCGCGCTCGGCGGCGATGCGGGCAGCAATGCCGGCCGTCGGCACACCTTCGGCGAGCGGCAGGCCGGTGAGCTCCTTGCCTTGGCCGAGCGCCAGGCCGTAGGCGAAGTTGCGCGACTGCGCCGAGGAACAGGTGAGCAGCAGGTCGCCGAGGCCGGAGAGCCCCATCAGCGTCTCCGGCCTGGCGCCGAAGGCGGCGCCGATGCGGCGCAGCTCGACGAAGCCTCGCGTCACCATGGCGGCCTGGGCGCTGGCACCAAGCTTGGCTCCGGTGACGGCGCCGGCAGCAATGGCGAAGACGTTCTTCAGCGCGCCGCCGATCTCGACGCCGATGAGATCGTCGCTGGAATAGCAGCGCAGGTTCTCGGCCGAGAAGCGGGCAGCGAGATCGGCCGCCAGTTCTCCGTCGCGGCCGGCCACCACCACGGCCGTCGGCAGGCCGCGCGCGACATCGCTGGCGAAGCTCGGGCCGGAAAGTGCTGCGACCGGATTGTCGGGCAGGTTTTCCTCGACGATCGAGGACAGCAGCGCGCCGGTGTCGCGCTCGATCCCCTTGGCACAGAGGACGAGCGGCACGCCGGATGGCACATGGCCGGCGGCGGCGGTCAGCACCACGCGCAGCGATTGCGCGGGCGTTACCGCCAGCACGCAATTCGCACCGTCGAGCGCAGCAGCGATATCGCTGGTGGCGACGATGCCGGGCTCGATCGCGATGCCGGGCAGATAGTGCGGGTTTTCGCCACGGTCGATCGCGGCGACGGTGTCGGGATCGCGGGCATAGAGGCGGACAAAATGGCCGGCGCGCAGCATGGCGAGCGCCAGCGCCGTGCCCCAGGCGCCGCCGCCAAGCACCGCTACGCGCCAGCCGCTGGGCGCCTTGGTTTGTGCGCCGTTCGTGACCGCGTCAGTCATGCCTTTGCCCCGCGACGGCCCGAGCCGACCAAGGGAGCGGAAACACTGTCCAGCGGCCAGCGCGAGCGCGGCACGAAGTCGGCGGCGCTCGCGTCGGCCACCCCGGCGCGCAGCCGCTCGATGCCGGCCCAGGCGATCATCGCGGCATTGTCGGTGCAAAGCTTTTGCGGCGGCGCGACGAATGCGAAGCCGGCCTTGGAACAGCGCGCCTCCAACGTCGCCTTGATCGTGCGGTTGGCGGCGACGCCGCCGGCGACGACCAGCGCCGGCTTTGCCGTCTCGGGAAATTCCTTGCGGAAACGGGCGAGCGCCCGCGCGACACGGTCGCCCAGCGCATCGGCCACCGCAGCCTGGAAGGAGGCGCAGATGTCGGCGACGTCCTGGTCCCTGAGCGGCGCGATTGCCGTTGCCGCCTGGCGCACAGCCGTCTTCAGGCCGGAGAAGGAGAAATCCGGCTGCGCCGACCCTTTCATCGGACGCGGGAAGGCAAAGCGGCTCGCATCGCCGCCGGCCGCTGTCTTTTCTACGTTGGGCCCGCCCGGATAGGGCAGGCCAAGCATCTTGGCCGTCTTGTCGAAGGCTTCGCCCAGCGCATCGTCGATGGTCGTTGCCCAGCGCTGGTAGTCGCCGACGCCGCGTACAGCGACGATCTGGGTGTGGCCGCCGGAGACCAGCAAGAGCAGATAGGGAAAGTCGAGCCCCTCGGTCAGCCGGGCAGTCAGCGCGTGACCTTCGAGGTGGTTGATGGCGATCAGCGGCTTGTTCGCGGCGGCGGCGATCGCCTTGGCGGTCATCAGACCAACGATCAGCCCGCCGACCAGCCCCGGCCCGGCAGTCGCGGCGACGGCGTCGACCCCATCGAGCGATACGGCCGAATCGGTCAGCGCTGCCTCGACGATCCCATCCAGCGCCTCGACATGGGCGCGCGCGGCAATCTCGGGCACGACGCCGCCGAAGGCGGCATGCTCCTCGATCTGGCTCAAGACGACATTGGAGAGGATTTCGGGCGCGGAGTCGCCGTCCAGCGCCACCACGCTGGCGGCCGTCTCATCGCAGCTTGTCTCAATGCCCAGAACGCGGATCAATTCGTCGCTGTCCTCGAAGATTGTGTCTCCGACCTTTCCTATATAGGAGGTCTGTCGATAGTCAGGTCGTGCCAGCCTGCGAATGGCGGTTTTCTGCGCTTCCGGCGCTCACGTACCCAAAAGTACGCTCCGCTCCGGTTCTCGAGATCCGCTTTTTTCGGCTCGGCCTGACCTGAATCTCGGCAGACCTCGAAATCGCCTCGGGGGTTATCACGGACCGCGCGCCATGCAAACCACCTTGAAAATCGGAACACGCGGCAGCCCGCTGGCGCTCGCCCAGGCGCATGAAACGCGGGCGCGGCTTATGCAGGCGCATGGCCTGCCCGAGCAGGCCTTCGACGTTGTGCCGATCTCGACCAGCGGCGACCGCATTCAGGACCGGCCGTTGTCGGAAGCGGGCGGCAAAGGCCTGTTCACCAAGGAGATCGAGGAAGCGCTGCTCGATCGCCGCATCGATATCGCCGTGCATTCCTCGAAGGACATGCCGACGGTGCTGCCCAACGGGCTGGAGCTTTCCGTCTTCCTGCCGCGCGAGGACGCGCGCGACGCCTTCATCGGCAAGACCGCGAAGCGGATCGCCGATCTGCCGCATGGCGCCACGATCGGCTCGTCGTCGCTCCGGCGCCAGGCGCTGCTCCGCCGGATGCGGCCGGACCTCAATGTGGTGATGTTCCGCGGCAATGTGCAGACCAGACTGCGCAAGCTGGATGAGGGCGTGGCCGAAGGCACCATCCTCGCCTATGCCGGGCTGAAGCGGCTCGGGCTCGAGAGCGTGATCACCGATCTGATGCC
The DNA here is from genome assembly GCF_029625795.1 of Mesorhizobium sp. WSM4989. Taxonomy (NCBI): domain Bacteria; kingdom Pseudomonadati; phylum Pseudomonadota; class Alphaproteobacteria; order Hyphomicrobiales; family Phyllobacteriaceae; genus Mesorhizobium; species Mesorhizobium sp. WSM4989. Next base: position 2,519,910 of record NZ_JARTVN010000001.1, read on the forward strand.
GCTGGATGTCTTTCCGCCGGCGCCGGGGCAGGGGGCGATCGGCATCGAAAGCCGCATCGGCGACGGCGTGGTCGACAATATGTTGGCGGCTATTCACGACATGCCGACCGGTCAGGCGCTGGCCTGCGAGCGCGCTTTTCTTGCTGCGCTCGACGGCTCCTGCCGCACGCCGATCGCCGGCCATGCGACCGTCTCGGACGAAAACCTGTCTTTCGCCGGGCTGATCATCTCGCCCAACGGCACCGAGTCGCATGAGGTCAAATTGGACGGCCGGGCCCGGGACGCGGCGAATATCGGCGCGGAAGCCGCGCGGGCCGTGCGCGCCAAGGCCGGCGCAAAATTCTTCGACGGCTGGGCCTGATATGGCCCGCGTCCTGGTGACGAGGCCGGAACCGGGCGCCTCCCGCACGGCCCGGCGCCTTGAAGCCCAGGGGTTCCAGCCCGTGCTGCTGCCACTGACAAAAACGGCGGCGCTGCCGGTCGAGGCACGCGTCCTTGCCGCTGCTGCCGCGGTTGCCGTTACCAGCGCCAATGCGGTGCGCTATGCGCCCAAGGAACTGGTCGCCGCGCTTGCCGCCCTGCCTTGCCATGCGGTCGGGACAAGGACGGCGGAAGCCTGCCGTGCGGCTGGATTTACGTCCGTCTTTGAAGGCCCAGGCGATGCCGAAGCACTGGCCGGCCAGATAACCGCCGAACTTACGGGCAAGGAGATGGTTTATCTTTGTGGCCGGGTGCGCTTTCCGGTGTTCGAAGAACGGCTGGCGGCAGCCCGGGTGCGTGTCCGGCCTGTCGAGACCTACGACACCATCGAATTCGATTATGGCGACGATGCCGTCGTTGCCCGATTGTCGGGCACGCCGGTCGAGGCAGTGCTGCTCTATTCGGCCAAGGCGGCACCCATGATGATTGGCCTGGCCATGCGCCCAGCACTGCGGCATCTCTTTGAACGGGCGGAGTTTTTGGCCCTGTCCGTAAGAATCGCCAAAGAATTGGACGGGGTTGGCGGGCAAAAGGTTCGCATTGCCTCTCAACCCGACGAGGACGCGCTGTTCCAGCTTTTGTCGCTACCGGGCTGAGCCGCGTCATCACACCGCCCCTTTTCACCGCTTGGTGATGTGGTAGAGCATCCTTGAGCTGTAGACCCTTTGAACCATCCTCAAGCCAATTTGCGGAGCCCAAGCATGGTCAAGACGCCTAAGGTGCGACATTCGAAGAGCCGCCGCGAGCCGGTGACCATCGAACTCGAACCCGGCGCCGTCTCGCGAATCACCGACGAGGATGCCGACAATACCGATACCAACACGGAACGAACCGACGAGGCGAAGGCAGAGGAAGGGGCTGCTGCTTCGCAGCCGGAAGCTCCCGAAGAGCCGATCCATGCCGAACAGGCCGACATCGAGCCGTGGGAACACACCGACGCGGCGCGGGGCGGAGCTGACCAGGCTGGAACCAACAAGGATGGGGCGCAAGCATCCTATCCGGGCACGGATGAGGCTCCGAAGAGCGAACCAAAAAGCTTCGGCTACAGTGCCGAGGATGCGTCGGCAGCCAAGACCAGTTCTGCCGCCTCGGCGTCGAAGCCGAGCGAAACCCGAAGCGACGATCGCGACTTCCCGGCCGCCAGGCGCTCAGGCGTCAACATGATTGCTGCCGGCGTGATCGGCGGCGTTGTCGCGCTTGCCGGCGCCGGCCTTCTGCAAGCGGTAGGGCTGCTCGGTTCTCCGACTTCGGTCGGCGGGCCCTCGCCCGACGGCGTCACCGGCGAGATCGCTTCGCTGAGAAGCCAAATCGCGGCGCTTAAGGAGGTGGCCGATACCGGCGCTTCGGCCAAGGTCGACGGCCTGTCCTCGGCGCTCGACCAGGTGAAGTCGGACGTCGCGGCGCTGAAATCCTCGGCCGGACAGGGCGGCGACGGCGCCGCGCTCAAGGCGCTCACCGACAAGGTCGGCCAGATCGAGACGTCGGTCGCCGACCTGCAGAAGGCCGGAAATGCTGCACCGGTCGATCTCGCCCCGCTCAACGAGAAGCTCGCCGGGCTCGACGCGCTTGTGAAATCGGCGGGCGACGCGGCGAAGGCGGCGGACAGCCGGATCGCTGCGCTGGAACAGTCGGTGCAGCAGCTCTCCGGCAAGGTCGACGCGCAGGCCTCGCAGCCGAAGATCGCGTTGGCGATTGCCGCTTCGGCGCTGAAGGCGGCGCTCGATCGCGGTGCGCCGTTCGCGACCGAGCTCGACACGTTCGCCGCCATTGCGCCTGACTCGCCGGAGCTTGGCGTTCTGCGCGGCTATGCGGAAAAAGGCGTGCCCACGCGAGCCACCATCGCTTCCGAGGCCGAAGCCGCCGCCAACGCCATGATCGAAGCGGCAACGCCGGTCGACCAGAATGCCGGCTTCTTCCAAAGCCTGGTGTCGAGCGCGAAATCGCTGGTGCAGGTGCGGCCGGTCGGCGCCGTCGAAGGCAAGGGCGTGCCGGAAACGGTCGCGCGCATTGAAGTGGCAGTCGACCAGGGCGACTATGCCAAGGCGCTCGCCGAATACGATACCCTGCCCGATGCGTCGAAGGCGGCCGGCGCCGACTTCGCCAGCAAACTGAAGGCGCGGCTCGAAGTCGAAAAGCAGATCGAAGCGCTGATTGCCGGCGCGACCAAGGCATGAGGACCGTCAGATGATCCGCATCCTCGCCTTCCTCGCCGTCGTGTTCGCGCTGGGGCTCGGCTTTGCCTGGCTGGCCGACCGTCCGGGCGAGATGATCATCACCTTCAACGGTTACCAGTACCAGGTCACGCTGATGGTGGCGGCGGTGGCGATCGTCGCCGTGGTCGCAGCGGTGATGATCGTCTGGTGGCTGATCAAGTCGCTGTGGAACAGCCCCTATGCGATCTCGCGCTATTTCCGGGTCCGCCGCCGCGATCGCGGCTACCAGGCGCTGTCGACGGGGATGATCGCAGCCGGCGCCGGCGACGGCGCGCTGGCGCGCAAGAAGACCAAGGAGGCGGCCAAGTTGATCAGTTCCGACCAGGAGCCGCTGATCAACCTGCTCGATGCGCAGGCCTCGCTGCTCGAAGGCGACCATGACGGCGCGCGGGAAAAGTTCGAGCGCATGCTCGATGATCCGGAGATGCGACTGCTCGGCCTGCGCGGGCTCTATCTCGAAGCTGAGCGACTGGGCGACCGCAACGCCGCGCGCCACTATGCCGGTCGTGCCGCAGCTGTGGCACCGCAGCTTGCCTGGGCGGCGGAATCGACGCTTGAAGAGCTGACCGAGCGCGGCGACTGGGACGGCGCGTTGAAGCTGGTCGAGGCGCAGAAATCGACAAGGCAAATCGAACGCGATGCCGCCAACCGCCGCCGCGCCGTGCTGCTCACTGCCAAGGCGCAGGCGCTGGTCGACAGCGATCCGAACGCTGCCCGGACCGCGGCGCTCGAAGCCAACAAGCTGGCGCCCGATTTCGCGCCGGCCGCGGTGATCGCGGCCAACCTGCTGATTAAGCACAACGATGTGCGCAAGGGTTCCAAGATCCTGGAGACGGCTTGGCGGGCCGAACCGCATCCGGACATCGCCGAGCTCTACATCCATGCGAGGCCGGGCGATGCCGTGCTCGATCGCCTCAACCGGGCGAAAAAGCTGCAGGAATTGAAGAAGAACCATGCCGAATCGTCGATGGCCGTGGCACGCGCCGCGCTCGACGCGCAGGATTTCGCCACCGCCAGGCGCGAGGCGGAATCCGCCATCCGCATTGATCGCCGCGAAGGCGCCTATCTGTTGCTGGCCGACATCGAGGAGGCCGAAAGCGGCGACCAGGGCAAGGTGCGGCAGCTGCTGTCCAAGGCTGTGCGCGCGCCGCGCGATCCGGCCTGGGTGGCGGACGGTGTCGTCTCGGAGCGCTGGGCGCCGGTATCGCCGATCACCGGCAAGCTCGACGCGTTCACTTGGCGCGCGCCGATGGAGCGGCTCGGGCAACTAATCGACAGCGAGGTTGAGGAGGCGGTTCCCGCGATCGCTGCATCGGCGCCCGCTTTGCCGGCTGACGAGAGAGCGATCGACCTTGAGCGCGATAGTTCGGCCGAGAAGGCGGCCGCCGAGGCGCCGAACGGCATCGAGAGGGAAACCGAGGTCGCCGCCGCCGATGACATGGTGGTCGAGCAGGCGCCGGAGTTGCCGCGCTTGCCGGATGATCCCGGCGTCACGCCGGAAGACGAGGCGGAAAAATCGCCGCGCCGGTTTCGTTTGTTTTGAGGCTCGGCTTGGCGGACAGGGAAAAAGCATCGATGTTCGAACGCGTATTGTCCTTCCTGAGGGATTTGCCTGCTGCGGGCGCGAGCAAGCCAAGCGCGGACGATCCGCGCGTCGCGGCCTCGGCGCTGCTCTATCACGTGATGAACGCCGACGGCGTGCGCCAGGATATCGAGTGGGAGCGCTTCAAGGAGATCCTGGCCGAGACCTATTCGATCAGCGGCGACGACCTCGACGCGCTGGCCGCCGCCGGCGAGCGTGCCGATAACGAGGCGATCGACCTCTATGCCTTCACCAGCGTGCTCAAGCGCCATCTGGATGCCGAGGCGCGCAAGGCCTTCATCGGCCTGATGTGGGAGATCGTCTACGCCGACGGCGAGCTGCACGAGCTCGAGGACAACACCGTCTGGCGCGTCGCCGAACTGATCGGTGTCGAGCGCCACGACCGCATCGAGGCGCGCCGCAAGGCGGCGGCCGAAGCGCCGGGCGCGCGGGGCACATCGAGCGACGAATAGCTGGACCTTTCTTCTTCCATGCCACCCAGACCCAGGCCGAGACCAAAAATCCTGATCGTGCTGCATCAGGAGACTTCGAGCCCCGGCCGCGTCGGCCATATGCTTCTGGAAGAAGGTTTCGATCTCGACATTCGCCGGCCGCCGCTTGGCGAAGAGCTTCCCTGCACTTTGGACGGCCACGCCGGGGCGGTGATCTTCGGCGGGCCGATGAGCGCCAACGACCAGGACGAGTTCGTCCGGCGTGAGACCGAGTGGATCGAAATCCCGCTCAAGGAAAACCGGCCTTTTCTTGGGATCTGCCTCGGCGCGCAAATGCTCGCCAGGCATCTTGGCGGCAGGGTCGAGGGCCATGGCGAAGGACTGGTCGAGATCGGCTGGTATCCGCTGAAGGCGACCGACGCCGGCAAGAAACTGCTGCACTGGCCGGAGATGGTCTACCAGTTCCACCGCGAGGGCTTTTCCCTGCCGAAGGACGCGACGCTGCTCGCCACGGCCGAAACCTATCCCAACCAGGCTTTTCGTTATGGCGAGAATGCCTGGGGCATTCAGTTTCATGGCGAGCTGACCAGGGTGATGATGCAGCGCTGGGTGGTGCGAGGCGCGCATCGCTTCGAGCTGCCCGGCGCGCAGCCCGGCCGCGATCATCTCGGCGGTCGGCTGATCTGGGACATGCACCTCAAGCGCTGGCTCGGCGAATTTTTGAGCCTGATCTTCGGCAAGCCGGCCGTCGGATAGATTTTGCCAAGTTGCTGCGCCGGCAATTAGTTCCTGCTATTCAAATGCCGCACCTGCCGCAGCGCAGGGAACAACCAAGCCCAGATCCCGGCAACCGCGATGGCGCCGATGCCGCCGATCACCACCGCCGGCACGGTGCCGATCAGCGCCGCCATGGTGCCGGCGCGGAACTCGCCAACCTCGTTGGAAGCGCCGACGAAGACCTGGTTGACGGCGTTGACGCGGCCGCGCACCTCGTCCGGCGTCCAGAGCTGGATCAGCGTCTCGCGGATATAGACGCTGAACATGTCGGTGGCTCCGAGCATGGCGAGCGCCACGATCGACAGCCAGGTGATGGTCGAGACGCCGAACAGGACGGTGAAGGCGCCGAACAAGGCGACGAAACCGAGCATGATCTTGCCGGCATGGTCGCGGATCGGATGGCCGGCGAGCCAGACCGCCACGGCGATGGCGCCGATGCCAGGCGCCGAGCGCAGCAGGCCGAGGCCCCAGGGCCCAAGCTCCAGAATGTCGCGGGCATAGACCGGCAGCAGCGCCGAGGCGCCGGAGAGCAGCACCGCGAACAGGTCGAGCGAGATCGCGCCGAGCACGATCTTCTCGCCCCAGATGTAACGAAAGCCGGCAAACAGGGTCTGCATCGTCGGCTTGTCGGTGGCCGTCTGCTGCGCGGGCTTGGGGATGGTGAAGACGAGCAGCGCGGCGACAAGCATCAGGATCGCCGCAGTAGCGTAGGCGATCTCCGCCGAAAGGCCGTAGAGCAGGCCGCCGGCGACCGGGCCGACGATGGTTGCCGTCTGCCAGGCCGACGAATTCCAGGCAATGGCGTTGGCGAAATCCTGTGGCGGCACCAGATTGGCGACCAGCGAGGACGAGGCCGGCCCGTAGAAGGCGCGGGCGATGCCGAACATGGCGAGCACGACGAAGATCGGCAGCGGGCCGCCAAGGCCGCGCAGCGTCAGCAACAACAGAGTGAGCGCACAGCCGGCCTCGACGAACGACGCCAATGTCATGATCAGGCGGCGGCCGAAGCGGTCGGCGACGACGCCGGTGACAAGCACCAAGAGCAGCGACGGCAGGAACTGGACGATGCCGACGATGCCGAGGTCGAAGGGATTGCGCGTCAGGTCGTAGATCTGCCAGCCGACGGCGACGGAGACGATCTGGGTGGCGAAAGTGGTGAGGAAGCGCGCCGTCCAGTAGCTGAGATACGGCCGGTGCCGGAAGGCGGCGTAGCGCTGTTCAGGTGAAGTTGCTTCGGCGGTCATGATTCGAGGGCCCCGTTGTGACATCGGCCGGCGGGGCACTTCCACGGTGGGCGCTGTTCCGGCCGGAGACCCTTAGCCCAGTTCGCCTCGTCGCGCGCGCAAAAAATCGGCGCCGCATGAAGGATCTTCGGGATTGTCGTTCGCGGTGGAAAGAGGCTCAGTCTCCCAGCGCAGCGGAAATCGCTTGCAACCCGCCGCGCAATTCCGCCTCTTTCGGCCAGCCGAAGCCGACGCGGAAGAAGCGCTTCGGCATCTCGAACCAGTGGCCGGGGCCGACATAAGTGCCGTGTTCTTCCAGGAGCCGCAAGTAGAACCGGTCGAGGTCGAAATCCGCATCGACATTCAGCCGCGGGAAGCCGACCACACCGCCTTGCGGACGCACCCAGTCGACCAGCGGCTCGCCGTCGATCCAAGCCTGGACGATATCGCGGCGCTTGGCCATCTCCGGCAACAACGATGCAAGGAAGGCATCGCGCCGCTCGAGCATGAAGCGTGCGATCGCCTCGTCGATGACACTGCCGCAGATGCCGATCTGCTCCTTGGCGGCGAGGAAAGTCTCTTGCAGAGCGTGGTCCTTGCTGACCAGCCAGCCGATGCGGATGCCCGGAATGCCGAATGCTTTCGAAAGGGAACAGACGCTGATCGCGCTTGGACTGAGCGATGCCGCGGAGGGCAGGCGCTCGCCATAGGACAGATCGCGATAGGTTTCGTCGACCAGCAGCCGGCAGCGGCGGGTTTCGGCAAGCGCGACCAGCGCGTCGAGATCGGCGCCGGTCATCATCGTGCCGGTCGGGTTGTGCGGGCAGGTGACGCTGATCAGCCTGGTGTTCGGCCGCACCGCCGCCGCGACGCGCGCGGCATCCACGGCGAAGCCCTCGTCGAAGTCGAGATCGACATAGGTGATGGCGCAGCCGATCGCCTTGGGCGTCTCGATATTGGTGGCATAGTTCGGCCGCACGACGACGAGATGGTCATCGGCCGAAAGCAGCGAGGTAGCAATGATGAACAGCGCGCCGGCAGCGCCGGCTGTAACCAGCACGTCGTCCGGGGAGAGCCCTTTGTCCTGCCCGGCGATCAGCGCGCGCAATTCCTTGTCGCCGCGATGCTCGCCGTAGAACAAGGTGAGGTCGGGCAGCGAGAGGCCGATATCGGCAAGCTTCTGGTCGGCGATCGAGCTTTCGGAGAGATTGAAGCGGATCCGGTCGTAGCCGTATTCCTCCGGCGCTTCCTTCTCGATCACCATCCTCGCATAGTTCATGGCTCACCCGAACAGCATTCGCTTGTCTTATCCAAGCCAAAAGCAGGAAGCCTGCCAAGGCGGATTCCTTGGCAGGCTTCTTCAAACCGTTGGCACAGGGCCAAGATCGTTCAGGCGGGGGCCTTTACCTTCCTGGCCTTTGCCGGCTTCTCCGGCTCGGCTTCGGCCTTGCGGCCGAGGCCGATCGACTTGGCGAGCTCGGAGCGCGATGCCGCGTAGTTAGGCGCGACCATCGGGTAGTCTGCCGCCAGGCCCCATTTGGTCCGGTAGGCTTCCGGGCTCAGCCCGAAATGCACGCCGATATGACGCTTCAGCGATTTGAACTTCTTGCCGTCCTCGAGGCAGATGATGTAATCCGGCGTCACCGAGCGCCGGGGATTGACGGCAGGAACGGGCGGCGGTGCCGGCGGAGTCGGCGGCTGGTTCAGGGCGCCGATCGAGGAGGCGACACTGGCGATGAGCTCGCCCAGGCCCGAAGCAGGCAGCCGGTTCTTGGCGACATAGGCCGACACGATGTGGGCGGTGAGCTCGAGCAGGTCGACATCTTCCTTGGCTGCATTGGTTTCCTCGTCCACGTCAGTCCTCCTCTATGCCGCACGGCCACAAATCGGGATGTAAAATCAGCGCGCTGCCGCGCCCTTGGCGCGCCGAGGCAGGCGCATGTGCGGCAGGCCGGCGGATTCCTAGTCGGCAAACCTGCGCGGCGCAACGACAGGTCGTGCGACTACACGTTATTTTGAACGACTATACTGAAAAGTAAAAATATCAGACGATCAGCGCCTTATCGCGCCACAGTCGAAACCCGCCTTCGAAGGCACGTGTGTTGTCGCCGCGCCTGGATTTTGCAGGCAATTCATCGAGCTTGTCGACATTGCCGCCGCCGATGACCACATAGTCCGGCTGCAAGGCGGCGCGAAGCCTGTTTACGACATCGAAAACGTATCTGCGCCATTTTTTCTTGCCGCGCTTTTCCAGGCCGCGCTCGCCGACATAGTCCTCGAAGCTGCCGCCCTTCTTGTAAGGAAGATGAGCAAGCTCCATCGGCTGCCCGACATTGTCGAGGATCATGGCGGCGCCCAGGCCGGTGCCGAGGCCGAGGAACAGCATACGGCCGCCGTCATAGCTGCCGATCGCCTGCAGGAGCGCGTCGTTGACGACTTTGACCGGCTTGCCGAAGGCGGCGGCGAAATCATAGCCGTTCCAGCCCTTGCCGAGATTGAAGGGATCGAGCGACGGCTTGTTGTCCCTGACCGGACCGGGATAGCCCATCGAAATGACGTCGTAATCCAGGCCCTCGGCCAGCTTCTTCACCGAAGCCACCATCTGCTCAGGTGTCAGGCCCGGCCCGGACTCGGTGCGGCGCATCTCGCCGCCCGCGCTGGTGAGAATTTTCACACGCGATCCGCCGACGTCGATGGTGAGGACGACTTGCCCGTCCTTCGTCGAAGCCCGTTTTGCTGCTTTCGCCATCCGGTCCCCCGAGAAGCTATTTCGTCGGATTGATCCAGCCATTGGGCGGGCCGAAGCCGTTCATGGCGTCGGCCGGCCCCCAGGTCTTCGGCGCGTAAATCGGAGGCGGCGTGGTGTCGCCAAGCACCGGTCCGACGATCCGCCATGCAAGCTCGGCCGCGTCCTGGCGCGTGAAGAGCTGGCCGTTGCCGTTCATCGCGTCGCCGATCAGCCGCTCATAGGGCGGCATGTCGCCCTTGGTGTCGTCGAGCGCGGTCAGTTCCACCTGCTCGCCGATCATGTCGTCGCCGGCTACCTTGCGCTGGGCGCCGATCGAGATCGCCACCTGCGGATCGATACGGAAACGGACATAGTTGGCGTCGCCCGGCTTGATCGGATCGAAGACGTCGAGCGGCGGACGCTTCAGCCGCACGATCACTTCGGTCGCATGCACCGGCATGTTCTTGCCGGCGCGGATGAAGAAGGGCACGTCCTGCCAGCGCCAGGTGTCGACGAAGAAGCGTACGGCGGCGAAGGTCTCGACCGGCGAGTTCGGCCGCACGCCCGGTTCGGCCAGATAGCCGTCGAACTGGCCGCGCACGACATCGTCCTTGGTCAAGGTGCGGATGGCGCGCAGCACCTGCACCTTCTCGTCGATCAAATCGTCGGCAGAGCGGCCGACCGGCGGCTCCATGGCGAGCAACAGCAGGATGTTGAGCAGATGGTTCTCGATGACGTCGCGGATGCAGCCGACGTCGTCATAGAACTTGCCGCGGCCTTCGATGCCGAAATCCTCGGCCATGGTTATCTGCACGCTCTCGACGAAGTTGCGGTTCCAGATCGGCTCGAGGAAGGCGTTGGCGAAACGGAAATAGAGCAGGTTCTGGATCGCTTCCTTGCCGAGATAGTGGTCGATGCGGAAGATCGACTGTTCGTCGAACACCAGGTGCAACACGCGGTTCAGCCAGCGGGCCGACTGCAAATCGTGGCCGAAAGGCTTTTCGACCATCAATCTGGCGCCCCGCGCGGTGCCGGATTGTTCGAGCCCCTGGACGACGGTTTCGAACATGGTGGGCGGCACTGCCATGTAATGCAGCGGCCGCTGCGCCGAGCCGAGCGCTGCTTTCAATTTCTCGAATGTCGCCGGATCTCGATAGTCGCCGCTGACATAGCGCAGCAGCGAGGCGAGCCTGGCGAACACCTTGTCGTCGACGCCGCCCAGCGCATTGACGACGCCGTCGCGGGCACGGTCCACCAGCTTGCCAAGATCCCAGGGATCGAATGCGACGCCGATCACCGGCTCGCTCAGCGTCCCCTTGGCGACCATGTGATAGAGGGCCGGAAATATCTTCTTGTGCGCAAGGTCGCCGGTCGCCCCGAAAAGCACCAGCGTGTCGGATCTCTCCTGGCTCATCCCGTCACTCCCGCCCTCACGCCTTCGGCTTTTCGACATGGCCGCCGAAAGCGTAGCGCATGGCGGACAAGAGCTTGTCGGCAAAGGCGGATTCGCCTTGCGAGGAGAAGCGGTCGAACAGGGCCGAGGAGAGCACCGGCGCCGGAACGCCGGTGTCGATCGCGGCCTTCAAGGTCCAGCGGCCTTCGCCGGAATCGGAGACGCGGCCGCCGAACTGGGCGAGCGACGGATCGTTCTTCAGCGCGCCGGCGGTGAGATCGAGCAGCCAGGAGCCGATGACGCTGCCGTGGCGCCAGACTTCGGCCACGGCGGGCAGGTCGATGTCGAACTGATAGTATTGCGGGCTTTCGAGCGGGCTGGTTTCAGCGTCCGCCGTGCGGGCGCGCTTGCCGGCATTGGCCGATTTCAGGATGTTGATGCCCTCGGCGTAAGCGGCCATGACGCCGTATTCGATGCCGTTATGAACCATCTTGACGAAATGGCCGGCGCCGCTCGGCCCGCAATGCAGATAGCCGTAAGGCGCGGTTCCGGCGTCCTTCGGCGGATTGGAGCCCGGGTCGGCGCCCGGCGCCAGCGTGGCGAAGACCGAATCCAGGTGTTTCACGGCGTCGTCGGGGCCGCCGATCATCAGGCAGTAGCCGCGCTCCAGTCCCCAGACGCCGCCGCTGGTGCCGACATCGACGAAATTTATGCCCTTGGTCGCCAACTTCGCCGCCTGGTCGACGGCGTCGTGATAATAGGAATTGCCGCCGTCGATGATGATATCGCCCGGCTCCATCAGCGCCGCAACCTGGTCGACGATCCTGCCGGTGATCGCCGCCGGCAGCATCAGCCAGGCGCAGCGCGGCTTGGCGAGCTTGGCGACGAACTCCTCCAGCGAGGCGGCGCCGATGGCGCCGTCCTTGACCATGCCGGCGACACTTGCCGAATTGATGTCGTAGACGACGCATTCGTGGCCGTCGCGCATCAGGCGGCGCACCATGTTGGCGCCCATCCTGCCCAGTCCCATCATTCCGATCTGCATGGTGTTATCCTAATAGCTTGAGGAAAGAACCTTACTGGCTATCCGAAGGATCGATGCCGACGGTGAAGTCGACATTCTCCCAACGGCTCGCTTCGGGCCAGAAAAATGTGAAGACGACCGTCGATCCCGGCTGCAGGCCGGCGACATCCAGGTCAACCAGGTGGACGCCGAAGGCGTTCTCCACCGTGTTGTCGTCGCGCACCGTCAGCCATTTGTCGCTACTCCAGTGAACCACGCCGCGCGCCGCAAGTTCCACGCGCAGGAGCTTGCCGGCGGGAAGCGAGCGGATCTTGTTGTTGAAGCGCCATGTCCTGAACGGCGACACGGTTTTGCGCTTGATGTAGCGCTCGACGCCCTGCGGCGGCATGTCGAAGACCTTGCCGTCGCGCAGCGAGCGCAGCAGCTTGATGTGCTCGGCATGCGCCCAGACCAGCGGCATGGCGCTGCCCGATGGCGCGCCGAGCCGCAATTCGCGCTCCGGCAGGTCGGGTCTGTCCCAGACCTGCTCCGGCAGCAGGCCGCCTGCACCGGCAGAGCGCTCGAAGGTCTCGAGCAGCTCGGCCGCTTTGCCGGGTCGCCCGGCGGCCAGCTCGTAATGCGCGCGCTCGCCGGCGAGCAGCGGCCAGGGCCGGCCCCGGCCGGTGCCATCGAAGGGCGAACCATCCTCATGCTCGCCATAGCCGTCGCCGGTATAGCGGTACCAGAGCGGGCCCTGCGGCAACTCGCAGCGCAGAAGCGCGTCGATGGCTTTGACCGTGTTCACGATGCGCGCATCGTCGGCGGCTCTCAGTCCGAAGCGGACCAGCGCCAGCGCGTCGGGACTTATGATGGCCTCGGCCGGCCGATGGCTATCGCCGGGCGGCCGGTTCTTGATCGGCACGAAACCGTCCTTCGGCGAAGCGGCGCCAGCACGGTCGGGCGGTGCGATGCGGACATAGTAGCCGTCGACGCCCTCCCTAGCGCAGAGTTCGGTGCCGGTGACATAGGTCCAGCGCTCGATCTGGTCGTTCCAGCAATCGGCCGTCTCGCGCAGATAGTTTGCCGGCTCTTTTTTGTCGCAAGCATCCAGCATGTCAGCCGCCGCAAGCAGCGCCGCGATCTCGACGGCGAGCGTGAACGGGCTGTAGCCGGCGTCCTCTTCCCAGCGGTCCTCGCCGGTGACCGGGCCGTTGCGCACCACATAGGAAGCCGCGCTTTCGATCATGGCTAGGAAGTCGTCGAGCTTCGCGCGCGGCAGATGACCCGCGCGGCGGAGCGCGTCGGCAAGCAGCAGCGGAAAGGCGCATTCGTCCATCTGAATGCCAGGCCAGTAGGGCGTGCCGCTCGCCCAGCAGTTCTGCGGCCAATGACCGTCCGGCTGTTGGTTCGAGCGGAGATAGGTGAGAATATCGAGCGCCTGCCAGGCGTCGCCGGCTGCAAGGAAGCCCCCCGCCGTTTCGACCAGGTCGCGCGGCCAGACCAGATGGTAGCCGCCGAGATCGTCGTCGCCCTTGTTGAAGCCCCAGGGGATCGAAAGACTGGCGACTGCGGCTCCAGGCCTGGCGATCGACAGATGCGAGGCAAGCACCGCGGTACTGACGCGGTAGGTATTCAGGCCGGAGGCGGCTTGCCTGTCGAGCGTCTCCAGGCCGGACTGAAATTTCCGCCAGCTGGCGGCATAGGTTTCGGCGGCCGCATCGAAACCGTCCTTCAGGCTGGCCAGCGCGGCTTCAGCCGCCTCTTCCTGCGAGGCGCCGAAGCCGAGCGCCAGCAATGCGGTGCCCTTGCCTGTCGAGAAGCCGATCTCGCCGGTCAGCGCCACATTGCCATCCTCCGCGCGCTGAGCGGCAGGATCGAGCGCGCCGCTATTTCGCAGCTGCTGCCAGCCGTCGGAGAAACCGACATAGCCGGCCGAGCAGGCGCCCCAGGGCAGCGAGGCGGCAAGCGCGAGCGAGACGCCGCGGCCTGACGCAAAGAGGATACGCTGCCCCTTGTGCTCGCCGAGCCAGCCGGTGTTGCCCATGCCGCGATTGACGAGATGCGGCGCGAGCAGCGCGTAGACCTGGTAGTCCGAGGCTGAGCCTTTGAGCGCCGCGAATGTAATTTCCTGCAGCAGAACGGGCCGTTTCGAATCCGTAACAATGCGCTTTTCAATCCGATAGGAGCCATTGACCGCCGTGTTGACCAGGCGATAGCCGGGGACGCCGGCTTCAAATGGCTCGACAAGGTGGGCGGCATCGCGTTTCTCTTCCGAGAAATAGCCACCGGGACCGGTAATGATCAGCCCCAAGTCGCGCGTGCAGGCGCTGTCGAGGCGGGGATAATAGACCTCGTTCAATATGCCGTGACTGATGGTGAACCAAAGCGGGCTGTTCGCTGAAAGCCCGGTGCCGACGCCGCTCTTGGCGCTTGACGTCCAGCGCGCGGGAATTCCCGGGGCGCCCTGAGCAACGGTCGGCGTCACTGCCATCAATTGGCCTCCTGCGGCCGTTCCTAGACCAGGAGCCGGCGGCTTTTCAATCGCCGCACCCGAAGTTGATCGGGCTCGGGTCGCTTGACCCATCGTTGACAGCGGCGCCGTCAAGCGCTCACTATTTCTCGGGCAGGGAGGAACTGCGGAAAACAGGATCGAGGCCGCGCGGCGCGGCTTGGCTGTCGTTCCACGGCATTCATCAGGGGGACAGGGAGGAGACATGTCGGAGGTATCTCCCCAGCTGATCGATCGGCTGCTCGCGATCTCGCGGGCGCTCGCCGGCCATATCGATCCGGGCTCAGCGTTCCGGGCGACAGCGATCGAAATCGGCACGCTCATCCCGCACGACCATATCGATCTGGCGGTGTTGTCGCTCGATGGGCGCATGCATGCCTGCTACGAGGCCGGCTTCCATACCAGCTGGAGCGATCTGGCGCAGCATCCGGTCGAGGGCAGCCCGATCCGGCGCGTGCTGTGGGGCGACACGCCTTATCTTCTGACCGACAACGCGCTTCTCGACGACCGATTCCACTTCGAGGGAGCGTTCGACGGACCGATCTTCGCCGCCAAGCTGCGCAGCCGCATCATCGTGCCGCTGCGGGCACGCGGCAGCGTGATCGGCGCGCTCAACATCAGCCGGCACAAGGCCGGCTGCTACTCGCAAGAGGACGTCGAGGTCGCTCAGCAATGCGCCGACCTCATCGGGCCCTATATGTTCGCGCTGATCCAGACAGAGGAAGCGCGCCGCGCCATGCTCGCCGAAAGCGAGGCGCGCAACCGGGCGGAACTGCTGAGAGTCGGCGCCTCGCAACTGACCGAGGGCATGGAGCGCGAGCGGCGCCGCATGGCCATGGACCTGCACGACCAGACGCTCGCCGACCTTGCCCGCATCGCACGTCAGGTTTCTGCGTTCCGCAGCCGGGGCGTGGCGCGGACGGCCCAGCTTGCCGATCTCGAGCAGGAGGTGGCGGGCTGCCTGGCGGAGCTGCGCCACATCGTCGACGACATGCGGCCGAGCGTCCTGGAACTGTTCGGCCTGCGCGACGCGGTCGAGGCACATCTCAACCGCAGCGTTGCCAGGGCCAAGCCGCCGATCGCGGTGCGCATCGCCGACACCAGCGACGGCAGCGCCGACGGCCTGTCGGAAACACTTCGCACCGCGCTCTATCGCATCGTGCAGGAAGCCATCAACAATGCGGTCCGTCATGCCGCGCCAAGCCGCATCGAGGTGCAGCTGGCGTCGACGGCAACCACATTCAACGTGACCGTCACCGACGACGGGCATGGCTGCGGCGCGATCGATCCCGCCGCTCAAGGCGGCATCGGCCACATGCACACGCGAGCGGCCCTTGTCGGGGCGCGGCTGCGTTTCGAGCCGGCCGACCGCAAGGGCGGCACCAGGGTCGTGATCGAGATCGATCGCGAGTCCGCCGAGGCCGAGGCGGCGGCGTACGGCACCGCGATAACCGAAGCTCAGCCGGTGGCGGAGGCAGTCTGATGCTGGTCATGATCGCCGAAAATGACGGGCTGCACCGCACCTTCGCGCGGCGGACCGTCGAGCAATTGTGGCCCGGCGATGTCGAGGTGATCGAAGCCGGCGACGGCGAGGACGCCATCAATCTTGCGGCGGAACGGCAGCCGCCGCATGTCGTGCTCGACCTGCAACTGCCCAAGGCGACCGGGATCGAGGTGGCGCGCGCCATCTGGAGCCAGCGCGCCGGCACGCATATCCTGTTCTGGTCCAACTTCGCCGACGAGGCCTATGTGCGCGGCGTGGCGCGCATCGTGCCGCCGGGGTCGGTCTATGGCTATGTGCTGAAATCGGCGACGGAAGAAGGCATGCGCTCGGCGCTGCGGGGCGTGTTCCGCGAGGGGCATTGCATCATCGATCGCGAGATCCGCGGCATCCAGCACCGCGTCCAGGACCGGTTCGAGGGCATCACCGACGGCGAGTATGAAAGCCTGATCGACATCGCGCTCGGCCTCACCGACCGAGCGATCGCGGCGCGGCGCGGCCTGTCGATCCGCGGCGCGCAGAGCCGCATCAAGCATGTCTATGACAAGCTCGGAATAGTGCCGCCGGAGGAGGGTGCTGGCGAGGCGTCGGTGTTCAATTCGCGCACCCGCGCAATCTATCTGGCCATGGCGCGCGGCCTGATCAACATCGACGCGCTGCGGCGCGAGCAGGAGCAGCTCGACGCCTGGCTCGCGCAGGCAACGCCGTTGCAGGAGCAGTAAGCCCCGCGATGGGTGAACAGGCTCAGCTTGAATGCTGATTGCTCTTGGCCCTCAGAACGATCGGCTCGGTTTCGATCAATCGAAGCGACCTGACCATATCAGCCGTCCGCGCCTTGTATTTGAGAAAGTGCGGCGCGGTCAGGTGGGCGTGGTAGGCGGAATGATCGACGTAGCATTCGATGACGCGCACCGTTTCGGGCGAACCCTTTTATCGAGACCGCGTGCAGGAACAACACGCCGGGCTCGTTCTGCACCGAGGCCTCGATCTCTTCGGCGAGCAAGGCCCTGAAGATGTCGAGCTGGAAGGCATCGATCTCCAGCTCCGCAATCCGTACGATCGGCCTGCCGCATCTCTCCGCCATCAATGGTTCTCCTGTCTGCAGCCGCGGATGCCGGCGCCGACTGTGCAAAACCACAGTCGGTGCTGCGCTTAGACCGCTATCGCCCGGTCCGCGTCCCGACTAGCTTTTGTCCTACAAAAACAAGAATCACGGGGAAGCGCTCATGCCGTTCGTCAGCATACGGATACTCGAGGGTCATTCGCAAAAGCGCAAGAACGAGATCTCTCGCCGGGTCACCGAGGCGATCAGCGAGGTCGCCGGACTGCCCATGGACGCGATCTGGGTGGTGATCGAGGACGTGCCGGGCAGCGACTGGTTCGTCGCCGGCAAGCCGGTGCGGGAACCCAAGAGCCCGTGATGTCGATCCCGGCGCGCGCCCGTCATTCCGGCTTTGATGACGTCGTCGGCAATGCGGCGATGGAGCGGCTCGCCACCGGCTACGGCTTCATCGAAGGTCCGGTGTGGCATCCCTATGAGAAATGGCTGGTCTTTTCCGATATTCCGCAAAGCCGCATGTACCGGCGCAGCGCTTCCGGCGAAATCGCGGCGTTCCGCGACCCGAGCCACATGGCCAACGGCAACACGCTCGACCGGCAGGGGCGGCTGGTGACCTGCGAGCACGCTAGCAGCCGCGTTACCCGCGCCGAGCCGGGCGGCACCACGACCGTTCTCGCCACGCATTACCAGGGCAAGCAGCTCAACAGCCCGAACGACATTGTCGTCGCCACTGGAGGCTCGATCTATTTCACCGATCCGACCTACGGCCGAGCGGAATTCTACGGCGTGCCGAGGCCGCAGGAACTGTCCTACCAGGGCGTCTACCGGATCGACGGCGACGGCGCCGGGCTGACGTTGCTTGCCGACGATTTCGCGCAGCCCAACGGGCTCTGCTTCTCGCTCGATGAATCGCGGCTCTTCGTCAACGATACCACGCGTGGCCACATCCGTGTGTTCGGCGTCGAATCCAATGGTGACCTCAATGGCGGCGCCGTATGGGCTGTGACCGAGGGCGATGCGCCAGGCGCGCCGGATGGGATGAAGATCGACAGCCGCGGCAACCTCTATTGCACCGGCCCGGGCGGCATCCATGTCTTTGACGCGTCGGGCGATCTCCTCGGCGTCATCGCGACGCCGGAAGATTGTGCCAATTTCACCTTCGGCGACGAGGACCTGCGGAGCCTCTACATCGCCGCGTCGACGTCGCTCTACCGGCTGAGGGTACGGGTGCCGGGATTGAGGCTGTTTTGAGCGGGACCGTTCGCGCTCAGATCGGATGGGAGTGAAGCCGGCCCGCAGGGGCCGGTGGGAAGTGCAGCAGTCAACACATCTGGGAGGATAATGACATGAAGAAACTACTGGTCTTGAGCGCCTTTGCAGCCATGCTCGCCTCGGGCACCGCGCTTGCCGACACGAGCGGCAAGAAGATCGCCTTCTCCAACAATTATGCCGGCAATTCGTGGCGCCAGGCGATGCTCGACAGCTACGCCATCGTCACCAAGAAAGCGGTCGAGGACAAGGTCGTGGCGGCGGCGGATGTCTTCACCACCGCCGACAAGGAAGTGCCGACGCAAGCCGCGCAGGTGCAGAACCTGATCCTGCAGGGCTATGACGCCATCGTCATCAACGCCGCCTCGCCGGATGCGCTGAACGGCGCCATCAAGCAGGCCTGCGACGCCGGCATCGTCGTCGTTTCCTTCGACGGCATCGTGACCGAGCCTTGCGCCTACCGCGTCGTCGTCGACTTCAAGGACATGGGTAGGCAGGAAGTCGAGCAGATGGCCAAGTTCCAGCCGAAGGGCGGCAATTTGCTGGAAATCCGCGGGCTGGCAGGCACCTCGATCGACGATGCCATCCATGCCGGTATCCTCGAAGGCGTCGCCGCCCATCCCGAGTTCAAGATCGTCGGCTCCGTGACCGGCGACTGGGACCAGACCACGGCGCAGAAGGCGGTGGCGACCATCCTGCCGTCGCTGCCGGAGATCGTCGGCGTCGTCGACCAGGGCGGCGACGGCTACGGCGCCGCGCAAGCGTTCGCCGCCGCCGGCAAGCCGCGTCCGACCATCATCATGGGCAACCGTCAGGACGAGCTGAAGTGGTGGAAGGAGCAGAAGGACAAGGACGGCTACCAGACCTGGTCGGCCTCGATCGCGCCCGGCGTGTCGACGCTCGCCTTCTGGGTAGCGCAGCAGGTGCTCGACGGCCGCAAGGACGTGCCGCACGATCTGCTGGTGCCGTATCTCGCCTTCACCCAGGACAATTTCGAGGCCGCGCTGCCGAAGATCAAGGAAGGCGGCGTCGCTACCCACGAATACACCCAGGAAGACGCGATCGCGGCCATCAAGGCCAACATCAAGCAATAGCGGCGCGACATTGCCAGCCGCATCGCCGACCGGATATCGTTGAGGATGCTCCAGGCTATTGCAGACATCGTC
Organism: Mesorhizobium sp. WSM4989; assembly: GCF_029625795.1. Classification (NCBI taxonomy): domain Bacteria; kingdom Pseudomonadati; phylum Pseudomonadota; class Alphaproteobacteria; order Hyphomicrobiales; family Phyllobacteriaceae; genus Mesorhizobium; species Mesorhizobium sp. WSM4989. Next base: position 2,539,266 of record NZ_JARTVN010000001.1, read on the forward strand.
AGGCTGGACGGCGCCGAAAAGCACTTCGGCGCCGTCCGCGCGCTCAACGGCGTCGACTTCCATGTCGGCGCCGGCGAATGCGTCGGGCTGGTCGGGCACAACGGCGCCGGCAAGTCGACGCTGATGCATATGGTTGCGGGCACGCTGCGGCCCGATGGCGGGCAGATCGCGGTGCGTGGCAACCAGGAAGCGAGCTATTCCGTGGCGCGCGCGCTCGAGCTCGGCATACGCTGCGTGTTCCAGGAGCTGTCGCTCTGCCCAAACCTCAGCGTCGCCGAGAACACGCGCATCAACCATCCCTCGCTCAGCGGGCTCGGCTGGCGGCGCAAGGCCGCCGATCTCATCCAGGCCAAGCTCGACGAGATCTTTCCCGACCACGGCATCGCGGCGGACGACATTGCCGGCGATCTGTCGATCGGACGCCGCCAGATGGTCGAGGTGGCGCGCGCCTTCACGCTGACCCGCGAGCCGCTGCATCTGGTCATCCTCGACGAGCCGACCTCGTCGCTCGATGCGCACACGGCCGGCCAGCTGCTTTCATTCGTGCGCCGCTTCGTCGCCGCGGGCGGCAGCTGCATCCTGATCTCCCATGTGCTGGGCGAGGTGCTGCAGAATGCCGACCGCATCGTGGTGATGCGCGACGGCAAGGTGGTCGCCGCCGACGCCGCAAGCGCGTTCGACCGGGACAAGCTGGTCGCCGCGATGGGCGGCGCCGGGGAACATCAGAAGGCCGCCGCCGAGACCCGCAAGGTCGCGGTTGGGGCTCTCAGGGTGCGGGCGCGCCCGGCGCGGCAGCAGGATGGCAAGGAGCTTGTCGCCCGGGCGGGCGAGATCATCGGCCTTGCCGGACTCGCGGGGCATGGCCAGACGGACCTGCTGCTCGCGATCTTCTCGGCCGCCTCGCGCGCCAGGGCCGGCATCGAAGTGACGGCGCCGGTGGCGCTGGTCGCCGGCGACCGCCAGGCGGACGGCATCTTCGCCCAATGGTCGATCGCCCAGAACATCGGCATCCGCTCGCTTCAGCGCCTGCGCGACGGCCTGCTGATCTCGCCGCAGCGCGAGGCGGAGCTGGCCGAATTCTGGAAGAAGAAGATCGGCATCCGCACGCCGGACATGAACAACAACATCTATTCGCTGTCGGGCGGCAATCAGCAGAAGGCGCTGTTTGCGCGCGCGCTCGGCTCCGATGCCGAGATCGTGCTGATGGACGATCCGATGCGCGGCGTCGACATCGGCACCAAGCTCGAAGTCTACGACCTCGTGCGCGAGGAGGCCGGAAAGGGCCGCACCTTCCTCTGGTACACGACCGAAACCGAAGAGCTCGACAATTGCGACCATGTCTATGTCTTCAAGAACGGCCGCATCGTCGCCAATCTTAGGCGCGACGAACTGACGGAGGAGAAGATCATCCAGTCCTCGTTCGGCGACACGGCCTGAGATGACGGCGATCGCTCCCGGCACGGTCCCCAAATCCTCGCGCGGCAGCGCGGCCCGCGCACGCACGCTGCGCAGCCTGCTGCCGGCGCTGTCGCTGGCGCTGGTGCTGATGGCCATCTCCTGGCTCAATCCGCGCGCCATCAGCTATTTCGGCTTCAATCTAATGCTGAACCTGGCGATCCCGATCGCGCTGGCGACGATCGCGCAGATGTTCGTCATCGCCGGCAATGAGCTCGATCTCTCGATCGGCACTTTCGTCGGCTTTGTCGGCTGCGTCACCGCCACCTGGCTCAGGGATGCGCCGTTCATCGGTGTCGCTGTGCTGCTCGGTTCAATCGGCGTCTACGCGCTGCTCGGCGCGCTGATCCATCTGCGCAACCTGCCCTCGATCGTGGTGACGCTCGGCATGAGCTTCGTCTGGCAGGGGCTGGCTATCCTCATCCTGCCGAAGCCGGGCGGCAAGGCTCCGGACTGGCTGCTGGCGATCATGTCTTTCAAGCCGCCCTATATCCCGTTCCCTATCCTGGCGGCATTGCTCATCGCGGCGATCGTGCATTTTGGCCTGATGCGCACTTCATATGGCGTCATCCTGCGCGGTTCCGGCGGCAATGCCGCGGCGCTCAGGCGCGCCGGCTGGTCGCTGCTCAAGACAAAGATCGTGCTCTTCGCGCTGACGGGCCTGTTCGGCGTGCTTTCCGGCATGGCGCTGATCGGCATCACCACTTCGGCCGACGCCAATATCGGCAACGGCTACACGCTGCTTTCGATTGCCGGCGTCATCCTTGGCGGCGGCGAGTTCGTCGGCGGCCGGGTGTCGCCGATCGGCGCGGTCATCGGCGCGCTGACGCTGGCTTTGGCCGCCTCGCCGCTCCTGACCTTCATGCACATCCCGCCCGATTGGCAAGTGGCCGCCAATGGCGCGATCCTGATCATCGTGCTGGCGGCCCGGGTGCTGATCAGCCGCAGGGAGAGGTGAACGATGACCTCTGTCCGGATGCTGCTTGAAAAACCCTGGCTCTGGTCCTTCGTCGGCGCCGTTCTCGTGTGGGTGGCGACCGTCGCCTTCACCGGCGGCTATGGCGCCGGCGGTATGGTCACGGCGGCACTTTCGCTTGCCGTCTTCACCGTCATCGTCGGCGTCGGCCAGATGTTCGTCATCACGCTCGGCCCCGGCAATGTCGACCTGTCGCTGCCCGCCAATATCGGACTGGCGAGCGCGGTGGCGATGAAGGTTATGGGCGGCAGCGATTCGATGATCGTCGTCGGGCTGTTGGCGGCGCTCGCCTGCGGCGCGGCGATCGGCGCCATCAACTATCTGCTGATCTGGGCGCTCAGGATTCCGCCGATCATCGCGACGCTGTCGGCGAGCTTCATCATCCAGTCGGTCGACATCAGCTACGGGCGCGGCCTGCAGATCAAGCCGCCGCCTGGCTTTGCCGATTTCACCAACTGGCAGGTGCTGGGGATCCCGGTGCTGGCGATGCTGACGGTGGTCTTCACCATCGCCGCGGCGCTGGCGCTGCAGCGCATGATCTATGGCCGCTCGGTGCTGGCGATCGGGCAGAACATCCGCGCCGCCTGGCTGGCCGGCGTCAATGTCGGCCGCATCCGCTTCCTCACCTACACGCTTTGCGGCGCGCTGGGTGGCATCGACGGCGCGCTGCTTGCCGGCTATTTCCGCGGCGCCAATGTCGATATCGGCAATGAATATCTGCTCGCCTCCATCGCGGTCGTCGTCATCGGCGGCACCTCGGTCGCCGGCGGCAAGGCCAACGTGCCCGGCGTCTGGGGCGCCGGCCTGTTCCTGGTGCTTTTGCTCACCATGCTCAACACCTTCGGCGTCAGCGCCGGCGTGCGGCTGGTGCTGACCGGGCTGATCATCGTCGGGGTGATCACGGCGGCGGGTGGCGAGAAGGCTGTGCGGTGACAAGTCGCGAGGAGGGGGTCGCTCTGCGGGGTCTCTCCAGCCAAATTTGACCATGTGGACAAAGGTCGGGCGTCGTTCCATAGTCCTCCCGTCTGACATGTTTTGAACGGCCGGCTCGACACGGTCGTCGAGCAGAGGGGATTTCAATGGAAAACGATCATCGCAAAACGCAACGCGCCGGCCTGTCGCGGCGCAATGTGCTGGAACTCGGCGCCCTCGGGCTGACCGCGGCGGCGCTGCCCGGCGTGGCCTTCGCCAAGGACAAGAAGCTGAAGGTGGCGGCGATCTTCGCGACGCCGATCGAGGAGCCCTGGGACAACCAGATCCATGTCGCCCTGCAGAAGGCCGAGAAGGAGCTGGGCATCGAATACAAATGGTCGGAGAAGGTGCAGACCGCCGACTTCAGCCGCGTGATGCGCGAATATGCGCAAGGCGGCTACCAGTTGGTGCTGGGCGACGCCTTCGCCGCCGAGCGCGAATCGCGGCGCACGGCAAAACAGTTCCCGAAGACGGCCTGGCTGTTCGGCTCCGGCGCCGGGCCTGCGGAACCCAATTTCGGCGTCTTCGACAACTGGATCCACGAGCCGGCCTATCTCTCCGGGCTGATCGCCGGCAAGATGTCGAAGTCGGGCACGATCGGCGCTGTCGCGGCAATGGGCATTCCGGAAGTGAACCGCCTGGTCAACGCCTTCTTCGCCGGCGCCAAGGAGGTCAATCCAAACATCAAGCGGAAGGTCGCCTTCATCGGCTCCTTCTTCGATCCGCCGAAGGCCAAGGAGGCCGCGATCGCGCAGATCGATGCCGGCGTCGACGTCATCTATGCCGAGCGTTTCGGCGTCATCGAAGCGGCGGTCGAAAAGAAGATCTACGCCATCTCCAACATGTCCGATCAGTCGAGCCTCGGACCCGACACGGTGATCACCGGCCCGGTATGGAATATGTATCCGACGGTCGAGCAGGCGATCAAGCTGGTCAAGGCGGGCGTCTTCACCGCGCAGGACTATGGCGACTTCTCGCGCATGGCCAAGGGCGGCTCCGATCTCGCCCCCTATCACAAGTTCGAGAAGACGCTGCCGGCCGAGGCCAAGGACCTGGTCGCCAAGAAGAGAGCCGAGATCCTGGAAGGCAATTTCCGCGTCGACGTCGACGAGAACACGCCGGTGTCGGATTGACCAGTACCCTCCCCCTTGCGGGGAGGGGTGCCGAGCGAAGCGAGGCGGGAGGGGTCGTCTCAACCGCTCGACCTTGACGACTGAAGATGGAGCGCGTCGCGGGCGACCCCACCCGGCCCTGCAGGCCACCCTCCCCTCGAGGGGGAGGGATATTAGGAGCATCCTTGCCCGTCCCACTGATCGAAATGCGCGGCATCACCAAGAGCTTCGGCGCCGTCAAGGCGAACGAGGGCGTAGATCTCAGCGTCGCCCCCGGCGAGATCCTTGGCCTGCTCGGCGAGAACGGCGCCGGCAAGACGACGCTCATGAACGTACTGTTCGGCGCTTATGCGCCGGATGCGGGCGAGATCCTGGTCGAGGGCAGGCCGGTCGCCATCCACAATTCGGCCGATGCACTCGCGGCCGGCATCGGCATGGTGCATCAGCATTTTCATCTGGCGCCGCGGCTGACGGTGCTGGAAAACCTCTTGATCGGCATTGCCGGCAAGTCCGGCCGCATCGACCGCACGGGCGGGCTGGCGCGGCTGAAGGAGATCGGCCGCCAACATGGCTTACATCTCGATCCCGGCCTGCCGGTCTCGGCGCTCTCGATCGGCGAGCAGCAGCGGCTGGAAATCATCAAGGCGCTGTTTCGCGGCGCCAGGCTCCTGATCCTTGACGAGCCGACGGCGGTGCTGGCGCCCAGCGAGGTCGATGGCCTCTTCGCCGCGCTGCGCTCGATGGCGGCGCAAGGGCTCGGCATCATCTTCATCTCGCACAAGCTCAACGAAGTCAGGGCGCTCACGCATCGTTGCGTCGTGCTTCGGCATGGCAAGGTCGCCGGCCGCGTCGATCATCCGGCAGGAACCACCTCGGCCGAGATGGCCAAGCTGATGTGCGGCCACGAAATCATGCCGCCGATCAAGGAGGTCTCGACGCCGGGCGCGCCCGTGCTGACGCTCGACGGCGTTTCCACCTCAGGTCACGGCGGCACGCCGCTGCGCGAGGTCTCGCTCTTTGTCCGCGCCGGCGAGATCCTCGGCGTTGCCGGCGTCTCCGGCAATGGCCAGCGGGCGCTGGCTGATGTGATCTCCGGCATGCTGTCGCCGAGTGCCGGTTCGATGACGATAGCCGGCAAAGCAGTTGCACAATTTTCGCCGCGGGCGCTGCAGGCGCTCGGACTCGGCCGCATCCCGGAAGACCGGATGACGACCGGGCTGGTCACCAATCTGCCTTTAGCCGACTCCATGGTGCTGCCCCGCATCGGCACCGAGGCCTTCAGCCGCATGGGGCTGCTCGATCCGGTGGCGATCCGCGCCTTCGCCGAAGCGCAGATCAAGGCCTATGACATACGCTGTCCCGGGCCCATGACGCGCGCCGGCGCGCTTTCCGGCGGCAATCTGCAGAAGGCGCTTTTGGCGCGCGAGCTCGCCTTCGACCCGAAGGTGCTGATCGTTTCGCAGCCGACGCGCGGCCTCGACATCGGCGCTGCACGGTTCATCCACGAAAAATTCCTGGCCATGCGGGCGAAGGGTTGCGGGATCATCGTGATTGGCGAGGATCTCGAGGAATTGCTGATGCTCTGCGACCGCATCACGGTGATGTATGAGGGTCGCATCGCCGGCACGCTTTCCGGCCCGGAGGCCACCGTCGCGAGGCTTGGGCTGCTGATGACCGGCGCGGAGGGGAGGGCGTAGAGCTATGGAATTGCCTCGGGAGCACGCCTGATGTTCCGTCTCGAAGTCCGCAGCTCGACGCCGGCCTGGTTCAATCTCGCACTACCGCTACTCGCCATCGCCGTCGCGCTGGTTTTGTGCAGCGGTCTCATCGCCGTCGCCGGCGCCGGTGTCATCGAAGCCTATGGCGTGATGCTCTCGGCCTCGCTCGGCGACAGCTACGCAATCACCGAGACGCTGGTGCGCGCCGCGCCGATGATCTTCACCGGCCTTGCGGTGGCGATCGCCTTCCGCGCCAAATTCTGGAACATCGGGGCCGAAGGCCAGCTGCTGGCCGGCGCGGTTGCGAGTTGTGCCGTAGGCGCCATCCCGATGCCAGGACCGCTCGCCATCCTGCTGATGGCGCTGGCCGGCGCGGCGGCCGGCGCCCTCGTCGCGCTGGTGCCGGCGACGTTGCGCGTCAAATTCAAGGTCGACGACGTGGTCAGCTCGCTGCTGCTCAACTCGGTCATCTATTACGCGCTGATGGCGCTGATCGAGGGGCCGTGGAAGGACACCTTTTCCGGTTATCCGATCTCGCCGCCAATCGAGGATTCCGCCAATTTCCCGGTGCTGATCGAAGGCACAAGGCTGCATATCGGCGTCGTCGTGGCGCTGATCGCAGCGCCCGTTTGCTGGTTCCTGATCGCGCGCACCACGCTCGGCTTCCGCATCCGCGTCACCGGCGAGAATGCGGAGGCGGCCCGCTATGGCGGCATCAATACCCAGCGCGTGCTGCTCTCCACCGCGCTGCTTTCCGGCGCGCTGGCCGGACTGGCCGGCGTCGGCGAGGTTGGTGGCGTCCATTTCCAGGTGATGAGCGACATCTCGCCGGGCTACGGCTATTCCGGCATCGTCGTCGCGATGCTCGCCAGGCTCAATCCGCTCGGCGTCGTGCCGGCCGCGATCTTCCTTGCCGCGGTCATGACCGGCGCCGAGGCGATGTCGCGCGCGACCGGCGTGCCGGCCTTCCTCAGTGAGGTCATCCAGGGTACAGCGCTGCTTGCGATGCTGGTGGCGCTGCTCTTCACCGCCTATCGCATCCGCCGCGTGGGGGCGTCCGCATGAGCGCGGTGTTAGAGCAGATTTTTCAGGTCGGCTTTCTCGCCGCCATCATCCGTATCGCCACACCGCTCGCCTTCGCCACGCTAGGCGAGATGTTTTCCGAGCGGGCGGGCGTGCTCAATCTCGGCATTGAAGGCATCATGCTGTTGGCGGCCATGGCCGGCTTCACCGCCGCGAGCCTGAGCGGCAGCCTGTGGCTGGGCATGCTGGTGGCCGTGCTTGTCGGGGCGGCGATGGGCGCGGTGCATGGGCTGTTCACGGTGGTCTTGGGCCTCAGCCAGCATGTCTGCGGCATCGGAGTGACGCTGTTCTGCTCTGGGCTCGCCTATTTCCTCTACCGGCTGATCTTCGGCCAGCAATCGGTGCCGCCCAGCATCAAGGGCTTTCAGCCGGCGCCGATCCCCCTGCTGTCGGACATTCCGATCCTGGGGCCGGCGGTGTTCAACCAGTTCACGCTGGTTTATCTCGCGATCATCGCCGTTCCGTTTGCCGCCTTCGTGCTCTACCGCACGCCCTGGGGGCTGTCGGTGCGCATGGTCGGCGAGAACCCGCGCGCGGCGGATTCCGCCGGCGTCAGCGTGATCGCCACGCGCTTCCAGGCCGTGATCCTCGGCGGCGCGCTGATGGGTCTTGCCGGCGCCTTTCTCACCATGGCGCAGTTCAACGCCTTCACCTTCGGCGTGGTGTCGGGGCGCGGCTGGGTGGCGATCGCGCTGGTGGTGTTCGGCCGCTGGGACCCGTGGCGTTCGGCGGGCGCGGCATTGCTCTTTGCCTTCGTCGACGCGCTGCAGCTCAGGATGCAGGCCAGCGGCCTCGGGCACATCCCTTACGAAGCCTTCCTGATGCTGCCCTTCATCTTCACCATCGTCGCCATGGCCTTCATTTCGCGCAACGCGGTCGCGCCTTCGGCGCTGCTGAAGCCGTTTCGACGCGAGGAACGGTAGGTAGATTCTTTCCTCGACGGTTGCAAGGTGGTTCCCCCAACGGATCAAGGTGCAAGAACCTTCCTGCACCGCCAAGGGTCGACCCCCCACTCCGTCGAGCTGCGCTCGACACCTCTCCCCCGATCGACGGGGTAGAGGAAGGGCGCCCAGCTTGGGACGCCTCAGATCGCCGTGAAGGCGTTGTCGACGAACAGATGCGCGCCGTTGACGAAGCTCGATTCGTCGCTCGCCAGGAACAGCGCCGCCTTGGCCACTTCCTCCGGCTCGCCGATGCGGCCCTGTTGCGCGGCCATGGCGGCATCGGAAACATCGACGCCGAGCTTCCCGAGGTCGGCGACCTCGCGCATTCCGTGCGGCGTGCGGATGAAGCCGGGACAGATGGCATTGCAGCGGATGTTGCGATCGCGGAACTCCACCGCGATGGCACGCGCGAACATGTGGCAGGCGCCTTTAGTGGTGTCATAGAGCACTTCGTTCGGCGTCGCTGCCACCGCCGAGATCGACGAGGTGCAGACGATCGAGCCGCCGCCGGCGGCGATCATGCCGGGCAGCACCGCGCGCGTCATCAGGAACATCGAGCGCACATTGACGGCGTGCAGCCAGTCCCATTCCTGCAGGGTCGTCTCCAAGAAGGGTTTAATCACGATGGTGCCGGCGTGGTTGAACAGCACGGTCACCGGCCCGAATTTTTCCGCGGCCGCCTTCGCCGCCGCCTCGACCTGCGCCTCGTCGGAAACGTCGGCTACGAAATGTTCCGCGACATGGCCGCGCGCGCGGATCGCCACGGCGGTCTTGCCGGCGGCCCCGCCATTGCGGTCGATGATCGCAACCTTGGCGCCTTCGGCGGCAAACAGCTCGGAAGCCGCTCCACCCATGCCCGTCGCGCCGCCCGAGATTATGGCGACCTTGCCCGCCAGCCTTCCACCCATGTTTTTCTCCCTGAGTCCTGTGAGACTATTTTGATGCTATCCCCTCGCGTACCGAATAGCCAAGCGCTTGAACGAGGCCGTTTGCCGCCGAAAAGCCGGAGCTACAGGCATTTTGTCGGATCCTCCCGGTGGCGCATCTCCGCACGTTTTTCGATCTCGGTGAGAATAAACGCCCCTCAAGTTTGCCGTTTCCGAGGACGTCCTTCCAAAAACCGGCGCAAAATAGCACTCGACAAAGTCTACTAACTTTATAGATTAATGGCCGAGAACGAGGTTCGACCATGACCTACATGCAGAATGCTCAGCGCAAGGGCCAGAGGCTGACCGCCGACCAGAGCTGGAGGCCCGCCTATGGCGGAACCTTCGCCTATCTCGTTTTCGCGCTGGCATTCGTGTTCACCGGCGCGGTGGTGCTTGGGATCATCCCCTGACAGAGCCGGGGGCCCTACGGCCCCGCCGTCCAAAAATCTGAGTTGGAGTAACCGGAGTAGATAACTGGCCGAGCGCCAGGGCGCGTCGGCGCGCCTGCGCGCATTGGATTGTTCGAGGTGGAGCGGGGCAAGCCAACGTGACGGAGGAGATGGCAATGCCGATCGAGTTCACGCATGTTCCCGGTAAGCCTGCGAATGGCAGCTTCTTCTACGATTTCGCCGAGACGGCGACCAAGCTGTCGCTGATCGAGGATGCGGGGTTCCGCAAGCTGGTGATCGACGATCCGGCCGGCCTGCTCGCCAACATGGACATCGCCGCGCAGACGCTCGACCGCACCCCGGCGCTGGAAGTGGTGCTGACGCACTGGGCCGGTGTGGTCGAGCCGGCGGTGGCGGCAAGGCAGCTCGCGGCGCTCGACCGCAGAGGCGGCGGCCGCCTGTCGCTCAGGATGCTGAGCGAGCCGCTCCAGGACAGTGATGCCGAGGCGCGGCCGGTCGGCCACAGCGTGGTGTGGCAACGCATCGACGAATATCTTGTGCTGCTGAAGCGGCTGTGGTCGAACGACAAGCCCTTCGACCATGAAGGCGCCTTCTACAGCGTCAAAGGCGGTTACGTGCCGCGCAAGGGCCCGCATGGCGGCAACCTCACCATCCGGCTTGGCGGCCAGTCCGGCACAGCGCTGAAGGTCGCCGGCCGGCATGCCGATATATTCGAGCTGGCGGCCGGCTCGCCGGACGAAGTCGCGCAGTTGATGCAGCGTGTGCGCGGCGCTGCAGCCGAGCACGGCCGCGCCGGCAGATTGCGCTTCGCGCTTCCCGTCCGCATTCGCCCCGAAGGCTGGTCCGGCGCCTCCGACCACAAGGCGGTCGAGGTCGCGGGGCCGCCGGCGCGGCTTGCGCTCTCGCTGTTGCCCTATGCCGCGCTAGGCATCGAGGAATTCATGATCGGCGGTATCGACCGTCCCAGCGAGATCGCGCGGATCGCGAGACGGTCACGCTGATCGCGAATTCGCTGGCTCGGTGCGACGCCGACACCCTGGCGCCAGGAACGTTCGCGTCGCGCTCGTTCACCGGGGCACACCTTCGGTGAAATCGCGGAGCGAGGTGAGATCGGCCGCTGCGGCTGCCGGTTTCATCAAGACGGGACATAGTGAAGACATTGATCAAGGTCACTGCGGTCGACATGGCTTGGCTCCGTCTGTCTTGGCGGCGGCGGCTAACCGTGAAGACGAAAGCGATGCCGGGAACGGAACGGTGCACGCAAAAAGATTTGTGACCGGCGGATTCTGCGATCCCGAAATCCCGATATCAATCCCGTTCTTCTGCGATCCGCGACAGCGCGGCGATGACCGCCTCCGAGCTCGCCAGCGCGCCGAAGACGCCGTCCTCGACCGTCACCATATGCAGCGCGGCTTCGTGCGCCCGGCCGTCGCCGCTGGCGCAGGCGTCCGCAATCGTCAGGCATTGGAAATTGCGGTCGCAGGCCTCGCGCAGCGTCGTGTGAACGCAGACATCGGTCGTGCAGCCGGTGAACATCAGATGGGTGATGCCGCGCGCCCTCAGCACCAGTTCCAGATCCGTATAGGTGAAGGCGCCGTTACAGGTCTTGTCGACAATGATGTCCTCGGGCCTGACTTCTATGTCGGCGACGATCTGGAAGCCTGGGCTGGAGCGCAGCAGGATATCGGTGCCGTCCAGTCCCGCCCGCTTGCGGCGCCATTTTTCGTAAGCCGTCATATCGGCCATGTCGGCGCGGTAGCCTTGCCTCGTATGGACGATTGCGAGGCCGGCGGCGCGCGCGGCCGCAATCAGCCGATTCACCGTCGGCAGAATGGCCCGCAGCGGCGAAGGGTCATAGCCTTTCCTGGCGAAATAGCCTGTCGGCGACAGGAAATCCGCCTGCAGGTCGATCACGAGCAGGGCGGTGTCTTGCGGCACCAGCCTTCCGTCATAGGGGAAGTCGAACGGGGTCGCCTTGATCATCGCCTGCTGCCTCGGTTGTGGCTGACATGGTGGCCCAGCGACGGCGTCGCAGTCCAGACCTCACGGCGTCCCCGGCTACCGGCGCGCGACCCGGATATTTGATGGTGATGGACATCTTAATAGTTGACTCGCTAACTCATGTTTTCTAGTCAGACGGCATTGGCGTGCAATGATGAAGCGAGGACTAGCCTTGTCCCGGAACAGTCTTTTTGTGGTGCTGGCCGCGTTCGCCATTCTTGCGGCCGGCTCCTTTCTTCCCGACGTCGCGCTGGCGCAGGAGCAGCCGGCACCCGCGGCACCGGCCGCACAAGCGCCCGCTCAGCAGCCCATAACAGCTCCGGCAGTCGTGCAGGCAGCTCAGGCCCCGGCCGCGGCACAGCCCCCGGCGACGGAGGCACCAACCGCTGCCGCACCGACCGAACCGCGCGTTCAGCCGGCGCCGGGCACTGCCGGGGGCGAAGAGACTTCCGCCGTTGCGCTGACGCTGCCGCATGACCTGTCGCCCTGGGGCATGTTCATGAATGCCGACATCGTGGTGAAGGCGGTGATGGTCGGACTTGCTCTCGCTTCTCTGGTCACCTGGACGATCTGGCTCGCCAAGTCGCTGGAGATCCTCGGCGGCAAGCTCAAGGCGCGGCGCGCGGCGAACGCGATCGGCAATGCCGCGACGCTGATGCAGGCCGGCCGCGCGCTCGGCCACAGCGGCGGCCCGGGCGCGCTGCTGGTGCGGGCGGCGGAGGAAGAGCGCGCGCTCTCGGCCGGTGCGTTGGATCACATCTCGGGCGACGGCCTGAAGGAGCGCGTCACCTCGCGGCTGTCGCGCATCGAGGCGGCAGCTTCCCGGCGCATGTCGCGCGGCACCGGCCTGCTCGCCACCATCGGCTCCACGGCGCCCTTCGTCGGCCTGTTCGGCACAGTCTGGGGCATCATGAACGCCTTCATCGGCATCTCGCAGGCGCAGACCACCAATCTTGCGGTGGTGGCGCCGGGCATCGCCGAAGCCCTGCTCGCCACGGCAATGGGTCTGGTGGCTGCGATCCCGGCGGTGGTGATCTACAACGTCTTCGCGCGATCGATAGCCGGCTACAGGCAGATCCTCGCCGACGCCTCGGCAGGCGTCGAGCGGCTGGTCAGCCGTGACCTCGATTTTCGCACGGTGCCGCCGGCAACCGCGTTGGCAGCGGAGTGAGCGGCCAATGGCGGCGCGGATTCGCGAGACGGCCGGCGACGATCTCGAGGAAAGCCACGAGATCAACGTCACCCCGTTCATCGACGTCATCCTGGTGCTTTTGATGATCTTCATGGTCGCGGCTCCGCTTGCGACCGTCGACGTCAATGTCGACCTGCCCGGGTCGACGGCGACGCCGGCGCCACGGCCGGAGACACCGCTGTTCCTGACGCTGAAAAGCGATCTTTCTCTGGCGATCGGCAATGAGGCTGTGCCGCGACCGAGCTTCGCCACCGTGCTCCACAGCCGCACCAAGGGCGACAAGCAGACGCGCATCTTCCTGCGCGCCGACAAGACGGTGGGCTATGGCGAGCTGATGGAGGTAATGAACCTGCTGCGCGCTGCGGGCTACCTCAAGATCGCGCTGGTCGGGCTGGAGACGGCGTCCGGCACCGGGGCTGCGGCCGCGGGCGCCACCTCCGCGCCGGCGACAAGCGGAAGCGCGGCGCAATGACGCAAGCGATCGCCGCCTTGTCCACCCAGCCACGCTTCGGCTTCCGCGAAGCCGGTCTGTGGGCAAGCGCGGCCACGGTTATTTTCGCCGCGCATGTCGCGGTCGCTTATGCGGTGCAGAATCTGAGCTTTACCGAGGTGCCGGACGGCGGCCCGCCGCCGGCGCTGGCAGTCGAGATGACGCCGCTGCCGACGACGCCTGGCGTGCCGGAAGAGGCGGCCATGCTGGACACGGTCACGCCGGAGCCGCCCGATGCAATCAAGGAGGCGCCGGCGGTCAGCGAAGTGAAGCCGGTGATCGATCCGGCGCCGGTCATGAAAAGGGTCGAGCCGGTCGCCGAGCCGCCGGTCGATTCCGACAAGGCGGAGGAGGCCGAACCGGCGGAGACAGCAGCTGCGCTCAGCGAGCGGCCGCCGCTAGACGAGGTCGTGCCCGACCCAGTCGAGACAGTTACTCCCGACGGCTCCGTTCCGCTGCCGCAGCCAAAGCCTGTCGAGGCGCAGCCGAAGGCAAGCCAACCCGTCGAGGCGAGGAAAAAAGCGGAAAAGAAGCCGGTCGAAAAGCCGAACCAGAGGAAAAGGGCAAAGGCCGCGCCGCCAAAGGCCGTGACGATGGCCAGCATCGATGCCAACGCAGGCGCGAAAGCCGCCGCGCCGCAATCCTCCGAGTCGGTGTCGCGATCGAGCGTCAGCCCGTCGCGCTGGAATTCCAGCTTGGCGGCATGGATCAGGCGGAATATCCGGTATCCGAGCGCGGCGCGCTCCAGGCGCGTCGAGGGCACGCCTACCGTAACCTTCACGGTAGACGTCTCCGGCAGGGTGGTCTCTGCCCGGCTGGCGCAATCCTCGGGCGATCCGGATCTCGATCGCGCCGCGCTCGGCGTGTTGCAGGGCGCGTCGGTGCCGGCGCCGCCGGCCGAACTCGGCGCCCACGTCACCCGCACCGCGCCTTTCGTCTTCAGCCTGCGCGATTAGATGCCCCGCCGCGCCATGCAACTTTGAGGCTTGACTGGCGGGCGGTAGGGAATAGGGTAGCTGCGAACATATCGGCCTCGGTCGCCGGACGGCAAGAATGCCTCGTATGCCTCGCCTGTCGGCGGCGGCTGCGGGGCTTTTTCATTTTTGGGGCATTGCTTGAAACGGCGTATCGAGATCGGCGTCCTCTATTCGCGATCCGGCAGCTACCAGCTCGTCTCGGACGCGTGCCGTACGGGCGCGATGCGGGCGATCGCCGACATCAATGCCGACCGAAGCTGCGGGATCGAGCTGGTGCCGGTCGAACGCGATCCGCAAAGCAATGCCGACCGCTACGCCTCACTTTGCGAGGATATCTTCCGGACCAGCAGCGCCCGCCACGTGATCGGCTGCATTACCTCCTGGAGCCGCAAAGAGACGATCCCTGTGCTGGAGAAGGCGGGCGGCATGCTCTGGTATGCCTGCCCCTATGAGGGGTTCGAGGCCAACGAGCATGTCGTCTACATGCATGCCTGCCCGAACCAGCATCTGGTTCCGCTGATGGCTCATGTAGCGCCGCGTTTCGGCGCCAACGGCTTCCTGCTAGGCTCGAACTATATCTGGGGCTGGGAGATGAACCGCGTCGCGCGCGACCTGATCGCCGACGCTGCGGGCAAGGTGCTCGGCGAGCGCTACCTGCGCATCGGCGAAACCGACGTTTCGCGCCTGATCGATGAAATCCGCGCCACGCGGCCGAACTTCATCCTCAACAACCTCATCGGCACCTCGTCCTATGCCTTCCTGGCGGCATATCGCGACTTGGGACGCGAGAATGCGGCCTTCAAGGCCGATGCCTGCCCGGTCATATCCTGCAATCTCACCGAGGGCGAGTTGCCGGCGATCGGCGAAACGGGCAGGGGCCATTTGTCGGCCGGACCCTATTTCGCGCCGCGCCCGGCTGCCTTCGCCTCGTCCTTCGAGGCGTCCGCCTATGCATCGGTGCAAGTGATGGCGGACGTGCTCTCCGGCGATCCCGACGCCGGCCCGGCGGCGTTCTCAAAAGCCTTCGCCGGGCGCCGCTTCAGGACCCGCCTGGGGCCTATCGCAATCGATCCGCACACGCAGCATGCAACCCTGCCGGTGATCATCGGGCGCATCGCCGATGGATTTTTCGAGGTCGTCAGCCGCGAGGAAGAGGTGGCGCCCGATCCCTATCTGTCGCGTTACGACCCGGCGAAGACCTTCGGCCGTCCGCGGCTCAGGGTGGTGTCGTGAGCCGGTCCGCACGCATCCCCAATCTCGGCGGCGCGCGGGCCTTCGTGCTGCATCGCCCGCACGCGACGGTGCAGGCGATCACCAGGCAGCTGTCGGCGATCGGCCTTGAGGCGGTCGAATGCTGGCCGCAATTGCCGGCAGAGGCGCTTGCCGCGGATTTCGTCTTCTTCGACGCCGATCTCGGCTTCGACGAGCAGTTCCCGTGGCAGCCGGGCGAGGCGCCGATGCCCCTGGTGGCGCTGATCGGTTCGGAAGCGCCGGGCCGCATCGAATGGGCGCTGTCGCAAAAAGCCGACGCGCAATTGTTGAAACCGGTCGGCAATGCGGGCGTGTACAGCGCGCTGCTGATCGCCCGGCAAAGCTTCGAGGCGGGGAAACGGCTGGCCGACGAGATCGCGTCGCTGCGCCAGCGCGTCGGCGAGCGCCAGACCATCGTGCGCGCGGTCGCGGCGCTGTCGAAAGGCAGCGACGACGATCGCGCCTATGCGCAGTTGCGGTCGCTGGCGATGAGCTGGCAGATCAGCGTCGAGGAAGCGGCCCGGCGGATCGTGGCGATGACGGAAAACGAGGATGGCGGTGACCAATCCCATCGCGCCTGATCTCCCGGCGCCGGGCCAAATGCCGGTCAAGCCGCGCGCCGGCGTCTGGCGCCGGCTGCTCAAGCGGCCGCTGGCGCTGCTCGGACTCTTCATCGTCGCCATCGTGCTTGCTGGCGCCATCCTGGCGCCGTGGCTGACCGGCTACGATCCCAACGAGCAGATGTTCGACGGACTGACGCTGGAAGGTTCGCCCTTGCCGCCGAACGCCAAGTTCTGGCTGGGCACCGACCTGCTCGGCCGCGACCTGTTGACCCGCATCCTGTTCGGCGCTCGCACCTCGCTGATCATCGGCATCGTCGCCAACGGCGTGGCGCTTCTGATCGGTACGCTGGTCGGCGTCACGGCCGGTTATTTCCGCGGCTGGATCGGCAGCGCGCTGATGCGCTTCACCGACCTGATGATGGCCTTCCCGGCACTGCTTCTCGCCATCTGCCTGGCGGCGGTGTTCGAGCCGAGCCTTTGGATCGTTGCCATGGTGATCGCGCTGGTCAACTGGGTGCAGACCGCGCGCGTCATCTACACCGAAACCTCGTCGCTGTCGGAGCGCGAGTTCATCGATGCCGAGCGCACGATAGGGGCGAGCGCGCCGCGCATCCTGTTGCGCCATATCCTGCCGCATCTGCTGCCGACCATCATCGTCTGGGGCACGCTCGGCATCTCGACCACGGTGCTGCTCGAAGCCACGCTCAGCTATCTCGGCATCGGCGTGCAGCCGCCGACGGCCTCCTGGGGCAACATCATCTTCGAGAACCAGACCTATTTCCAGGCGGCGCCCTGGCTGGTGTTCTTCCCCGGCGCCGCGATCCTGGCGCTTGCGCTTGCCTTCAACCTGATCGGCGACGCGCTGCGCGACATCCTCGACCCGACGCAGAGGGGGCGGGCATGATCGCCTATCTCGGCCGACGTCTCATCCAGTCGCTGCTCATCCTGCTCGGCGTCTCGCTGATCACCTTCGCGCTGCTCTATCTGCTGCCGGCTGATCCAGTGCGCCAGATCGCCGGCCGCAGCGCGACGCCCGACACGGTTGAAAACATCCGCAGGCAGCTCGGCCTCGACCAGCCCTTCATCGTCCAGTACTGGCACTATCTCACAAGGCTGCTCCGCGGCGATCTCGGCCGCTCCTACATCCAGCGCTCGGAAGTCACCGAGCTCATCGTCTCGCGGCTGCCGGCGAGCCTGCTTCTGATGGTCGGCGCCATCCTGTGCGAGCTCGCGATCGGCCTTACCATGGGCCTGATCGCCGCCGTCAAGCGCGGCACCTCCACCGATCAGACCTTGATGGTCGCCTCCTTCGTCGGCGTCTCGGCGCCGCAATTCGTCGTCGGCCTGCTCCTGCTCTATGTCTTCGCCGTCCGGCTCGGCTGGTTCCCGATCGGCGGCTACGGCAGTTGGCGGCATCTTGTGCTGCCCTCGCTGACCATGGGCATACTCGGCGCCGGCTGGTATGCGCGCATGATGCGCTCGTCGATGATCGACGTTCTGCGCCAGGACTATATGCGCACCGCCCGCGCCAAGGGCCTGGCGCGCGGCGCCATCCTGTTCCGCCATGCGCTGCCCAACGCCATCCTGCCGGTGGTCGCCATGATCGGCATCGACATCGGCGTCTTCATGGGCGGCATCGTGGTGGTCGAAAGCGTCTTCGGCTGGCCCGGCATCGGCCAGCTCGCCTGGCAGGCCATCCAGCGCGTCGACATCCCGATCATCATGGGCGTCACCCTGGTCTCGGCCTTCGCCATCGTGCTCGGCAACCTGCTGGCCGACGTCATCGCGCCCTTCATCGACCCCCGAATTAAACTCAGATGAACAAGGCAACAACCAGAGAAAGGGAACAGTGACATGAGACGATTTCTGGCATCCACCGTGGCGGCCTCGGCGCTTGCGCTGATGCTCGGCATGGCAAGCGCGCGCGCCGACGACGCGATCGACCCTAACGCCAAGCAGGGCGGCGCCATCACCATCACCTACAAGGACGATGTCGCGACGCTCGATCCGGCGATCGGCTACGACTGGCAGAACTGGTCGATGATCAAGAGCTTGTTCGATGGCCTCATGGATTACGAGCCCGGCACCACCAAGTTGAAGCCCGACCTTGCCGAAAGCTACGAGATCTCGCCGGACGGCAAGACCTTCACCTTCAAGCTGCGCCACGGCGTGAAGTTCCACAATGGCCGGGAGATGACGGCCGACGACGTTAAATACTCGCTCGACCGCGTCACCAATCCGAAGACGCAGAGCCCGGGCGCCGGCTTCTTCGGCTCGATCAAAGGCTATGACGAGGTCGCCGCCGGCAAAGCGAACAGCCTCTCCGGCGTCACCGCGGTCGATCCCTATACGATCAAATTCGAGCTGACCCGCCCGGACGCCACCTTCCTGCATGTCATGGCGATCAATTTCTCGCATGTGGTGCCGAAGGAGGAGGTCGAGAAATACGGCGCCGACTTCGGCAAGCATCCGGTCGGCACCGGCGCCTTCAAGCTTGCCGAATGGACGCTCGGCCAGCGCATCGTCTTCGAGCGCAACCCCGACTACTGGCACAAGGGCCTGCCGCATCTCGACAAAATCACCTTCGAGATCGGCCAGGAGCCGATCGTGGCGCTGCTGCGCCTGCAGAAGGGCGAGATCGACGTGCCCGGCGACGGCATTCCGCCGGCCAAGTTCCAGGAGGTGATGAACGATCCGGAGCAGAAGGCCCGCGTCGTGGTGGGCGGGCAATTGCACACCGGCTACATCACCATGAACACCACCATGCCGCCCTTCGACAATGTGAAGGTGCGCCAGGCGGTGAACATGGCGATCAACAAGGACCGCATCGTTCAGATGATCAACAACCGCGCGGTGCCGGCCAATCAGCCGCTGCCGCCGTCGATGCCCGGTTACGACAAGGCATTCAAGGGCTATCCCTATGACGTCGCCAAGGCCAAGGCCCTGCTTGCCGAGGCCGGCCACCCCGATGGCTTCGAAACGCAGTTGTTCGCCATGAACACCGACCCCAATCCGCGTATCGCGCAGGCGATCCAGCAGGACCTGGCTGCCATCGGCATCAAGGCCAGCATCCAATCGCTCGCCCAGGCCAACGTGATTGCCGCCGGCGGCGACAAGTCCGGCGCGCCGATGATCTGGTCGGGCGGCATGGCCTGGATCGCCGATTTCCCGGATCCGTCCAACTTCTACGGACCGATCCTCGGCTGCGCCGGCGCGGTGCCGGGCGGCTGGAATTGGGCGTGGTACTGCAACAAGGATCTCGACGCCAAGGCGGCCGAAGCCGATTCGGTCGTCGATCCGGCAAAGTCCGCGGATCGCGAGAAGATGTGGAGCGCGATCTACGACAAGATCATGGAGGACGCACCCTGGGCGCCGGTCTTCAACGAGCAGCGCTTCACGCTGAAGTCGGCCCGCATGGGCGGCGCCGACAATCTCTATGTCGACCCGGTCCATATCCCTATCAACTACGACAATGTGTATGTGAAAGATGTGCAGTAACTGCGACTACACCATCCACGGGCGCCATCACCACTTCGGCTGGGACAATTCCTTTGCCCCGGCCGAGCGCGTGGCGCCTGGCTCGACGATCGAGTTCCAGTGCCTGGATTCCTCCGGCGGGCAGCTCAAGGCCGACAGCACCGTCGGCGATATCGCCAGCCTCGATTTCGGCATGATCAACCCGGTGACCGGGCCGATCTTCGTCGAGGGCGCCGAGCCCGGCGACGCGCTGAAGGTGACGATCGAAATGTTCAAGCCGTCCGGCTTCGGCTGGACGGCGAACATTCCGGGCTTCGGTCTGCTTGCCGACGACTTCAAGGAGCCGGCACTCAACATCTGGAAATATGACCCCGGCTCGCTCGAGCCGGCGCTGTTCGGCAGACAAGGCCGCGTGCCGCTGAAGCCGTTTGCCGGCACGATCGGCAACGCGCCGGGCGAGATGGGCCACCATTCGGTGGTGCCGCCGCGGCGCGTCGGCGGCAATCTCGACATAAGGGACCTTGCCGCCGGCACCATTCTCTATCTGCCGGTGGAAGTGGCAGGCGCGCTGTTTTCGGTCGGCGACACGCATGCCGCGCAGGGCGACGGCGAAGTGTGCGGCACTGCGATCGAGAGTCCCATGGACGTCGTGCTCAAGCTCGACCTGGTGAAGGACGCGCGGCTGAAGACGCCGCGCTTCACCACGCCGGGCCCGGTGACGCGGCATCTCGACGCCAAAGGTTATGAGGTGACGACCGGGATCGGGCCCGACCTGATGACCGGCGCCAAGCAGGCGGTCAGTCAGATGGTCGACCTGCTGGCCGGCCGATACAAGCTCGACCCGGTCGACGCCTATATGCTGGTCTCGGTCTCCGGCGATCTCAGGATCAGCGAGATCGTCGACATGCCGAACTGGGTGGTGTCGTTCTACTTCCCGCGCTGCGTGTTTGAATGAGAGGTCGGCGCCCCACCCCCGCCCCGCTGCTTCGCAGCGACCCTTCCAACAAGAGGGAGGGTAAAACGCCAGCGCCTTACCTCCCCCTCGTCGGGAGGTCGGACCAAAGGTCCGGGTGGGGACCGGCGCTCCGACTTGCTCGGGGAGAGCAATGACGCAAAGCGTTCGCGAAGTTCCATCAGCGCTGGCCGGCGAGGCGGTGCTGGAAATCGCCGGCCTCAGCGTCAGCGTGCGCGGCGAGGATGGCGAGCGCGAGGTGGTATCCGGCCTATCGCTGTCTCTCAAACGCGGCGAGACGCTGTGCATCGCCGGCGAGTCCGGCTCCGGCAAGTCGATGACCGCGCTGGCAATCATGCAATTGCTGCCGCAGCCGGCCGGCCGCATCGCCGCCGGCACGATCCGGCTTTGCGATAAGGATGGCAGTGCCGTCGAGCTGACGGTGCTCGACGAACGGCGCATGCGCGACATTCGTGGCGACCGCATCGCCATGATCTTCCAGGAGCCGATGACCTCGCTCAATCCGGTGCTGTCGATCGGCCGGCAGCTCACCGAGTCGATCGAGGCGCATACCGGTGTATCCCACACGGAGGCCAAGCTGCGCGCGGTCGCGGCGCTAAAGGCGGTGCGCATCTCCGAGGCCGAAAGCCGGCTGAAACAATTTCCGCACGAGCTGTCCGGCGGCATGCGCCAGCGGGTGATGATCGCGATGGCGCTGGCGCTCGAACCCGCAGTGCTGATCGCCGACGAGCCGACGACGGCGCTCGACGTGACGGTGCAGGGCGAGGTGCTGGAACTGCTGCGCGACCTGCAGCGCCAGCACGGCACCAGCGTGATCCTGATCACCCACGACATGGGCGTCGTGGCCGAAATGGCCGATCGGGTGATCGTCATGCGCAACGGCCGCATGGTCGAAGAGGGGACGACATCGGCTATTTTTGCCAGGCCGCAAGCCGCGTATACGCGCGAGCTCCTTGCCGCCGTTCCGCGCATCGGCTCCGGCGCGCGCCGCCGGGCTTCCGGCGAGTCCGACGTGGCGGCAATGCAAGACAAGGTGGCGGTCGTGAAAGACCTGCATGTCCGCTTCGACCTGCGCGGTGGCTTCTTCGGCCGCGTCAACCGAAGGGTGCATGCCGTCGAAGGCATTAGCTTCTCGATCGCGCCGAACGAGACGCTGGCGCTGGTCGGCGAATCCGGCTGCGGCAAGTCGACCACCGCCAAGGCGCTGGCCGGCCTCGTTCCTTATAGCGGCGGCGTGACGATCGGCGGACGCGAATTGTCCCGCCTCGGGCGCGACGAGCGCAAGGCGGTGCGACGAGACGTGCAGATGGTCTTCCAGGACCCTTATGCCTCGCTCGACCCGCGCATGCGCGTCGGCGAGCTGGTGGCGGAGCCGCTGCTGATCCATGGCATCGGCTCGAAGGAAGAACGGCGGGAGCGCGTGGCAGCGCTGTTCGAGCGGGTCGGTCTCTCGTCTGAGCAGATGGAGCTTTATCCGCATGAATTCTCGGGCGGCCAACGCCAACGCATCTGCATCGCGCGGGCGCTGGCGCTGAGGCCGAAGCTGATCATCGCCGACGAGAGCGTTTCGGCGCTCGACGTTTCGGTGCAAGCGCGCGTGCTCGATCTCTTGAAGGAGCTGCAGCGCGAATTCGGCGTCGCCTATCTGTTCATCTCGCACGACATGGCGGTGGTCGAAAACGTCTCGGATCGTGTCGCCGTCATGTATCTCGGCCAGATCGTCGAGATCGGCAGTCGCGACCAGGTGTTCTCCAATCCGCGCCATCCCTATACGCGGCGGCTGATCGAGGCCGTGCCTGTTCCCGATCCGTCATTGCGCCGGACACGCTTTGCCCGTCTCGACCGCGAAATTCCAAGCGCGACGCGGCGGATCGGCGAGAGCGTGCCGAAACTGTTGCTCAAGGATTTCGGCGGCGGACATTTCGCCGCCGTCGGAGATTGATCAGGATCACGGCCTGCCGCATTCAGCCTGGCATTCGATTGGCTTTCGGGAGCGGCGATCTGTCCGTTTCGGGATGTACGCGAATGATGGTAGAGCCTGAAGCCGCCACTCACCCATTCCGGATTCTCAATGTCGGTCCTCACACGCCGCAAACTCCTGCAGGGCGCCGCGGCGGCCGGCGCGGCCGGCATCGGCCTCTCGACCGCCGGCAAGTTTGCCGGTTGGGCGGCGGCGAAACCCGAACCGCTGATCTTGAAGACGGCAGGCATAGCAGCGCAGTTGATGGCCGGCGCGCCAACGAAGAATGTCCTGACCTATGGCGAGGCCGGCCCGCCGCCGGTCATCAGGATGAAGAAAGGCAAGCCATTCGCTGCGCGGCTCGTCAACGGCATCGACGACCCGACGACCATCCATTGGCATGGCATCCGCGTTCCCAACAAGATGGACGGCGTGCCGTTCATGATCCAGCCCTATGTGTATCAGGGCGATCATTTCGACTACGCCTTCGCGCCGCCAGACGCCGGCACCTTCTGGTATCATCCGCATTGCAACACGCTGGAACAGATGGGCCATGGGCTGACCGGCGTCATCGTGGTGGAAAACCCGAACGATCCTCCCTTCGATGCCGAAGTGGCGCTCAATCTGCGCGACTGGCGCCTCGGCGATGACGGCCAGTTCATCGCGCAGTTCCGGCCGCGCGATGCGGCGCGCAGCGGCACCTATGGCACGGTGCGCACGGCCAACTGGCTCGACCAGCCGCAATATGACGCGCCGGCCGGCGGGCTGGTGCGGCTGCGGGCCGCCATCACCGACGTCACGCGCATTTATGGCTTCCGCGTCGACGGCGCCGAGGCCACCGTCATCGCGCTCGACGGCAATCCGGTGCCGCAGCGCTTTGCGCCCGACGCCCTGCAGCTCGGGCCCGGACAACGGCTGGAGCTTGCCATCCGCATGCCCGACGACGAAGGCGCGATCGTCAGCCTGCGGGATGTCAGGGGCACGAAGCCAAAGGTTCTGGCGACACTGCGTGCGGTCGGCCAATCGCTCAAGCGCGATCTTCGCGATCTCGGCCCGCTCGAGCCCAATCCGGTGGCGGAGGTGGACGTCGCCGCCGCGAGGCGCATTCCGCTGGCGCTGAGCGCCACGGCCGAAAATGTCGCGGCCGACAGCATCTGTGGGTCGCTCGGCTATAGTTTCTGGGCGATCAACAAAGTGCCGTGGCCGGGCGACACGCCGGACCCGACCGCGCCGCTGGCCGAGCTGAAACTCGGCCAAAGCTACATCATCGACATGGAAAACCTGACGCCGCACGCGCACCCGATCCACCTGCACGGCATGAGCTTCAAGGTGCTGTCGTCCTCGACGCGCGCGGTCCAGCCGCTTATCTCCGACACCTATCTCATCCAGCCCGACGAGAAGGTGCAGCTGGGCTTCGTCGCCGACAACCCCGGCGACTGGCTGCTCCACTGCCACATCATCGAGCACCAGAAGACGGGCATGACGAGCTATTTGCGGGTGACGTGAACACGTAGAGCGATAGGCGCCCTCGCCTTTGACGGGAATTCGCGGACCTCGACGGGTTGACGCCGTTGCCCGCTTGCCTAGGTAGGCAAGAGGCGCTGGGGCGGCACGCAACTCCGACCGACGGCATGACAACTTTGCGCATTCAAAAACTTGCCCTTGTTGCGGCAGGCATCTCCATCCTGTCGTCCTGCGTCATCCCCGACGATACGTCGCGGGTCGCGAAAGAGGATGCCACCACGGCCGCCGCCCGCAGGGAAATGGTCGGCCTCAGCGAGGCCGATGTCCGCATGTGCGCCGGCTTTCCGACCGCGACCGCCGATGTGGGACCTTCCGGCCAGATCTGGACCTATCAGCGCAGCGTGCAGCGCGGCAATCTCAACATCGCGGTGCCGACCATGGCCCTGGGCGCTATCCCCGCAGTTGGAGGGTCCGTCAACGTCGCGCCCGGCGGCTATTGCAACACGCAGATTCGCATGCTCGGCGGCCGTGTCGCGGAAGTGACCTATGCCGGCGACAACAATTTGCCCAACAGCATCGATGCGCTCTGCGTCAGCACGGTGGACGCCTGCGTGGCCTATGCGCGACAGCGCAATCGCAAAGCGACGGCGGTCTCCAGGTGATCGGGCAATACCGGCCACGCGGAGCCTCCAGTTGGCACTTATCCTGGAGCTGCTTTAGCGTCCGCCGGGATGAATGGCGCCGGGCTCTTTTTCGGAGGCGCCGGGTGAAATTTGCCGGCCCATGTTTGTGCGGGTTTCGGGCGGCGAGGCATCCATCAGGTTCCTGACCTTGGCGTTGCTGTGCGCATGGATGATGGCTCGGCCGAGATGGAGCAGGATTCCCACCACTGACATTGGTACTTCTCCGTTGAGATGGCGGATATGTCGGCGGCGGGACGCCCAACCCAATGCGCCCCGTCTGTTTCGTGGGAATGACGCGGAAGATGGCTTCTCGTTGCCAATTCGTGACCTGGAAACAGAGCAGGCCGGCGTGCAGGACGCAGGATGCTAGTGGAAACATGATCTGACGCCCATATGTGCGGCGGGAACGAAAAGTGATCCTGGTCGCCGCAAATCGTCCTGAATCCGAAGGTCTTTCGGCCGCCCAATTCGAGACGATGGAGAGGTCGATGAAATTGTCCGTCCTTACCCTTGCCGGCACCATGCTGGCGCTGGCGCCCGCGGTTCAGGCGGCGCCGATGATCGGTATCCCGGCTGGAGACGGCCTCGTGCAGCAGGCGCATGTGACATGCGCGTACCTGACGGAAGACGGCTATTGCGTGAGCCCGCACAAGAAGCACAAGCATTGGAAGCGCGAGCGGCACTACCGGCCGATCTATCGCACCTACGAGCCGCAGCCGTCGGACGAGTATTACTGGCGCTACGAGCGCCAGCGGCCGATTGTCCGCGTCATCCCCAGCTATCCGCGGCAGGATGAAGATAATTGGGACGATTGGGATGACTGAGCGACTGGCGGGCCCAGAGCCCGCCCCTGCTTTCGGCTGGTGGAGCTGAGGGGGATCGAACCCCTGACCTCATCATTGCGAACGATGCGCTCTCCCAGCTGAGCTACAGCCCCGTTCCAGCGGATCGGCTTGTATCGGTCGCGGCGGTTTGATGTCAAGGCGAAACGGCTGCCCGGCATCGAGCGCCGAAACGGCCGGGCCTTGCCGGTTCCGCGCGCAATGGCTACATGTCGGCGACAATTTGGAGACCGGCATGATCGCCCTTATTCAAACCATCGTCATGGCGCTTGATATCTACTGGTGGATCATCATCGCCTCGGCGATCTTTTCCTGGCTCTATGCCTTCAACGTCGTCAACTCGCGCAACCAGTTTGTCGGCACCGTCGGCAATATGCTTTACCGTCTGACCGAGCCGGCGCTGCGGCCGATCCGCCGCTACATGCCCGATCTTGGCGGCATCGACATCTCGCCGATCATTCTTCTTTTGATCATCTTCTTCATCCGCCAGTTTTTGATCACCACCGTCTTCTCCTGGGTCGCTTAAGGCCGATCCATGGCCTCGCCGTTCCGTCCGCGCGACGACGGCATCGACCTTTTCGTGCGGCTGACGCCGAAGGCGGCGGTGGATCGGATCGAAGGCATTGAGACGGCCGCCGACGGGCGCAGCCATCTCAAGGCGCGTGTGCGCGCGGTGCCGGAGAACGGCGCCGCCAATACTGCGCTGGAGCGGATGATGGCGAAGGCGCTTGGCGTGCCGGGATCGGCGGTTTCGGTGGTGGCCGGAGGCACGTCCCGGCTTAAGACGCTGCGGATCTGGGGTGATGCGGTTGAGCTGGCGAAGAGCGTCGAGGCGCTTTCCGGGTAATCCAAACTTGAGAGGCGAGGCGGGCCAGCGCCCGCCTCTGTCCTGCCGGACATTTCCTCCGCTTGGGTTCCCACTCGGGGCGATCGGCAGTTCAGCGCCGGCGCTTCAATCTCCCAGCGGCAGCTTCGGATCGTCGACCTTCAGCGTGTTCACGCTCTGCTTGATGCGGCGCAGGTTCTCCAGCACCTTCGGCCCGCGCGATTCCGCCACCGTGGTGGCGATCATGTCGAGAATGGCAAGCAGTGCGTAGCGCGACGAGGTCGGCTTGTAGATATTGCCGTCCTCGAAAGACTGCAGCTGGATGACCGTGTCGGCGACCTTGGCCAAAGCCGAATCGGGCGCGGTGATGGCGACGGTGGCTGCCCCATATTGCTGCGCGACCTCGACCGCCTCGATGACCGAGCGGGCATAGCCCGAGACCGAGAAGGCGACCAGCGTCGTCTCCGGTGTCGCGACCGCCGCATACATGCGCTGTAACTGGCCGTCGACCTGGGCGAGCGCCGAGAGGCCCAGCCGGAACAGCCGATTTTGCATCTCCGTCGCCATCATCGAGGAGATGCCGCCGGAGCCGATGCACAGCACATTGCCGGAACCGGCGATGCGGGCGCCGACAGCCATCAGCGTCGTCATGTCGAGATTTTCGCTGGCGCGCTGGATGGCGGCGACCGCTGCCTCGGTAATGGCGGAAGCGATGCGCTGCTCCCGCGCGTCGCGGCTGAGCGGTTCCGGCGACAGGTACTGACCGCCGATGGCGATCGCCTGCGCCAAATAGAATTTGAAATCGCGCAGGCCCTCGCAGCCGAGATTGCGGCAGAAGCGGGTGACGGTCGGCTCGCTGACGCCGACACGCGCGGCAATCTCCGAAATCGCTGCCTTGGAGGCGAAATCGAGATCGGAAAGCACCAAGCCGGCCAGCCGGCGGTCCGATTTGGTGCCGTCCTGCGACATCAGTTGCAGGCGGGTGATGATGTCGGCCGGGGTCTTCATCCTTTCATCTCACAGCGGCAGGCCCGTCGCCTTGTCGAAGAGATGGATGTTGCGCGGGTCGACGCTCACTGGCAGCCGGTCACCCGGCTTCACCTGCAGCCGGTCGCGGAACACGGCGCGTACCGTGTCGTCGCCGATCGAGCCATAGACATGGGTCTCTGAGCCGGTCGGCTCGACCACGTCGACGTCGATGGCGATGGCATCGTCACGCGCGCCGATGATGAAATGCTCGGGGCGGATGCCCGCCTCGACCGTGTCGCCGCCGGACGCTGTCTTGCCGGCAAGCGCCAGCCGGCCGCCGCCTTTGGTCTCGAACCAGGACTTGGCGTCGGCGGTCTTCAGCGCGCCGGAAACAAAACTCATCGACGGCGAGCCGATGAAGCCGGCGACGAACTTGTTGGCCGGCCGGTCGTAGAGTTCGAGCGGCTGTCCGACCTGTTGGATGCGACCACGATCCATCACGACGATGCGGTCGGCCATGGTCATGGCCTCGATCTGGTCGTGGGTGACGTAGACGATGGTCGATTTCAGCCGCTGGTGCAGCGCCTTGATCTCGGTGCGCATCTGCACGCGCAACTGCGCGTCGAGATTGGAGAGCGGCTCATCGAACAGAAAGACGGAGGGCTCACGCACGATGGCGCGGCCCATGGCGACGCGCTGACGCTGGCCGCCGGACAACTGCCTGGGATAGCGGTCGAGATAGGAGAAGAGGTTGAGCACGCCGGACGCTCTCTTCACCTTGTCGTCGATCGCGGCACGCGTCTCGCCGCGGATCTTCGGGCCGAAGCCGATATTGTCGGCGGCCCTCAGATGCGGGAACAGGGCATAGGACTGGAAGACCATGGCGATGTTGCGCTTCTGCGGCGGCAGGTCGTTGGCACGGGTGCCGCCGATCACGAGATCACCGGAGGAGATCGTCTCCAGCCCGGCCAGCATGCGCAGGAGCGTGGACTTACCGCAGCCGGACGGACCAACCAGCACGACGAACTCGCCGCTTTTGATCTCGAGGTTGATGTCCTCGAGGATTTTATGCTGGCCGAAGGATTTCGACAGGTTGCGAAACTGGACATCGGTCATGGTCACGCTCCCAAAATGTCGTCGATGAAAGGCAGGTAGCCGGCTGTCAGTCCGGCGTCCACCGGCACCACGGCGCCCGTTATGCCGGATGCGCGGTCGGAGGCAAGGAAAGCCACGGCCTCGGCCACTTCCGACGCATTCACGATGCGGCCGAGCGGATAGAGCCGCTTCAGCCGGCCGAGGATCTCGGGATCCTTAGCCAGGCGATGATCCCAGGCGGCAGTGCGGATCGAGCCAGGGCAGACGACGTTGGCGCGCACGCCGCTGCGGCCAAGCTCGACGGCGATCGACTTGGCGTAGGCGTTGATGCCGGCCTTGGCGGCGGCATAGGCCGGATTGCCGAAATGCGCGATGGCGTTGACCGAGGAGATGAAGACGACGCTGCCCGAGCCGCGCGCGGCCATCGCCTTGACCAGCGGATCGGCGAAACTCATCACACCGGCGAGGTTGAGATCGAGCTCCTGTTCTATTCTCTCCGGCGTCAACGCTTTCAGCGTCTCGGCGCGCGTCCAGCCGGCATTGTTGACAAGGATATCCGGCACGCCGTCCTTGTCGAGCAGGCTTGAGATCGCCGCTTCGATCGAGGTGCGGTCGAGCAGGTTGAAAACGTGACACGAGGCGATGTGCGGGCTGGTCAGCGCCTCGGCCGACTGGTCGCAGCCGACGATGCGGCCGCCGCGCTCGGCCATCAGCGCCACGATCGCCGAGCCAAGACCGCCGCCGGCGCCGGTGACGACAATTGTCTTGCCCTCGAAATCGCCCTGCGACACCACGATCAGTGCTCCTCGCCACTTCCGACAGGGAGAGAACGCTACTCAACGAAATGTAATTAAGCAACATGATAAACTGCTTGCTTCCCCGAAAACCATCGATAATGTAGGAAAGTAACATAAATCCTGTGCCAACCGGCCAGGCGCGAATGCGCATTATGGGAGGAGATCAGATGAGCCTTGCGAAATGGACTGTCGGCCTGTTGGCCGGAATGAGCATGCTGGCGCTTGCCGCGCCGGCCGATGCGGGCGAGGTGCGCGTCACCGTCGCCGAATACAGCGCCAAGACTGGCCCCTATTTCGAAGAGGTGAAGAAGGAGTTCGAGGCGGCCAATCCCGGCATTACCATCAAATATGAAGTGGTGCCGTGGGACGTGCTCCTACAGAAGCTGACCACCGACATCACTGCCGGCACCAATGCCGATCTGTCGATCATCGGGACGCGCTGGCTGATCGACTTCGTGCAGCAAGACGTCGCCGAGCCGCTCGACAGCTACATCAAGCCCGAGTTCAAGGACCGCTTCATAGATACCTTCCTGCAGCCCTCGATCATGAACGGCCATACCTATGGCCTGCCGATCGCCGCCTCGGCGCGTGCCATGTATTACAACAAGGAGCTGTTCGAGAAGGCCGGCATAGCCAAGCCGCCGGCAACCTGGACCGAGTTGCAGGAGGACGCGCGCAAGATCAAGGCGGTCGGCGCCTTCGGCTACGGCCTGCAAGGCAAGGAGATCGAGACGGACGTCTATTACTACTACGCGATGTGGTCATTCGGCACCGAGATCCTCAACAAGGACGGCACGTCGGGTCTGAGCACGCCGGGCGCGCTTGAAGCGGCCAAGCTTTACAAGTCGATGATCGACGAGGGCCTGACCGAGCCTGGCGTGACCTCCAACAACCGCGAGGACGTGCAGAACCTGTTCAAGCAGGGCAAGGTCGGCATGATGATCACCGCGCCATTCCTCTCCAACCAGATCAAGGAAGAGGCACCGAGCCTGAAATACGGCGTCGCCGCCATTCCGGCCGGGCCGACCGGCGCGCGCGGCACCTATGGCGTCACCGATTCCATAATCATGTTCAAGAACTCCAAGAACAAGGACGAGGCCTGGAAGCTGCTCGACTTCCTGTTCACCAAGGAGCAGCGCGCCAAGTTCACGCAAGGCGAAGGCTTCCTGCCCGTGAACAAGGAAGAGGCGAAGATGGAGTATTACGTCAACAACGCCGACCTCGCCGCCTTCACCGCGCTGTTGCCCGACGCTCGCTTCGCGCCGGTCATCCCGGGCTGGGAAGAAATCGCCCAGATCACTTCCGACGCCATGCAGAAGATCTATCTCGGCAGCGCCGAGCCGGAGGCCGCTTTGAAGGAGGCGGCAGACAAGGCCAACGGCGTACTGAAGAAATAGGGCGTATCTCCCTGCGCCCGTGGCGCGCCCCACCCCGTCGGGGCGCGCCACATCTCTCCGGCTTGGCAATCCCAGGAGAACGGGCGCGGTTTTCTGTCGGATTGCGGAAGAACGACCGGGCAATCGGTTCAGACAAGGACAATCATCGATGTCGGCTCAAACGCCGGCGAGGAATGCAAATCCTGAAGCAATTGCCCAGGAAGAACGACAGCCAAGCCGGCAGGCCAGCGAAATTCCAATGCGGGGACCGTGCCTTGAGCACCAATGCCACTGCCATCTACCCGCAACGCGGTGCAAGCCAGCCGATGCAAAGCCGTGTCGTGCCCTATCTGCTGACGCTTCCCAGCCTTTTGCTGGCGGCGGTGGTGATCTTCTGGCCCGTCTGGGATCTCGTGCAGATCTCGACGCATGACGTGAATCGCTTTGGCCAGCTGCGCGACTTCAGCGGCCTGGCCAATTTCCGGGCGCTTGCTGCCGATCCCGATTTTGTCGCCGCCCTGTGGCGCACCGGCCTATGGACCGTGCTGGTGGTCGGCGGGGCGCTGCTCTTGTCGATCCCGGTGGCGATCATACTCAATACCGACTTCTACGGCCGTGGGCTGGCCCGCGTCATCATCATGCTGCCCTGGGCGGTGTCGCTCACCATGACGGCGGTGGTATGGCGCTGGGCGCTCAACGGCGAAAGCGGCATGCTGAACTCGGGGCTGATGAAGCTCGGCCTAATCAGCCAGAACATCCAGTGGCTGGCGAGCGCCGAGACCGCCTTCCCGATGCAGGTGCTGATCGGCATACTGGTGACGGTGCCGTTCACCACCACGATCTTCCTCGGCGGCCTGTCGTCGATCCCCGACGATCTCTACGAAGCCGCGGCGCTGGAGGGCGCGACCCCCTTACAGCAGTTCCGCGAGATCACCTTTCCGCTCCTAAAACCGTTCATCAACATCGCGATCGTGCTCAACACGATCTACGTCTTCAACTCCTTCCCGATCATCTGGGTGATGACTCAAGGGGGACCGGCGAACTCCACCGACATATTGGTCACCCATCTCTACAAGCTCGCCTTCCGCATCGGCAAGCTGGGCGAGGCTTCGGCGGTGTCGCTGGTGATGTTCGTCATCCTGCTCATCTTCACCATGATCTATGTGCGGCTCGCCATGCGGGAGCAACGCGCATGAGAAAGGGCAAGCTGAAACGCTCGATCATCGCCTGGCTGCTGCTTGCGCCATTGATCGTGGTGACGATCTTCCCCTTCGCGGTGATGTTCCTCACCGCGGTCAAGCCGCGGACCGAAGTGCTGACGCCAACATGGTGGCCGAGCGAATTCCGCTGGTCGAATTTTGCCGATATGTGGGTGGCGACCGGTTTCGGCCAGGCGCTTCTCAATTCGCTCTATGTCTCGGCGCTGGCGACGATCGGCGCCATCCTGATCTCGGTGCCGGCGGCATATGCCATGTCGCGCTTCCGCTTTGCCGGTTATGGCGCCTTCCGCCAGTTCCTGCTGATCTCGCAGATGATCTCGCCGATCGTGCTGGTGCTTGGCCTGTTCAGGCTGATGGCCGCCTGGGGGCTGGTCGAGAGCACGACGGCACTCGGCTTCATCTACATGGCCTTCAACGTCGCCTTCACCGTCTGGATGCTGCAGAGCTATTTCGACACCATTCCGCGCGACCTCGAGGAGGCCGCCTGGATGGAAGGCGCCGGCCGCTGGCTGACGCTGCGCAAAGTGTTCCTGCCGCTTTGCCTGCCGGCAATCGCTGTGACGGCGATCTTCACCTTCATCAACGCCTGGAACGAGTTCGTCGTGGCGCTCACCATGCTGCGCAGCCAGGAAAGCTACACGCTGCCGATCCAGGTTTTCTCGCTGGTCGCCGGCCGCTACACGATCGAATGGCACCACGTCATGGCGGCCACGCTGCTGGCGACGCTGCCGGTGGCGATCCTCTTCATCTGGCTGCAGCGCTACCTGGTGCGCGGGCTGGCATTAGGAGCGGTGAAATAGCAATCCCGGCAATTCCAGGAAAACTGTGGAGCGGTTTTCCGTCCGGAATTGCCAAAAACAAATAGTCCACGGAGTTTTGATGCGCATCTTCACCGCCTCCCTGGCGACGGAAACCAACACTTTCTCGCCGGTGCCGACCGACCGGGCCTCGTTCGAGATGGCCTTCTATGCCGAACCGGGAAAACATCCGGAGACGCCGACGCTGTGCTCCTCGCCGATCGTGGCGCTGCGCCGGCGCGCGACGAGCGAAGGCCTGACCGTCATCGAAGGCACCGCCACCTGGGCGGAGCCCGGTGGGCTGGTGCAGCGGCAGACTTTTGAGGCGCTGCGCGACGAGATCCTCGACCAGCTCAATGCCGCCCTGCCGGTCGATGCGGTGATCCTCGGCCTGCACGGCGCGATGGTGGCGCAGGGTTATGACGACTGCGAGGGCGACCTGCTGGAGCGTGTGCGCGCTATCGTCGGGCCGAAGGTGGTGATCGCCTCGGAATTCGATCCGCACAGCCATCTGACGCCCAAGCGCGTCGCGGCCTCCGACATCATGGCCTATTTCCTCGAATTCCCGCACACCGATTTCTACGAGCGCGGCGAGCATGTGGTCGAGCTCGGCCTTGCCGCGGCGCGGGGCGAAATCAAGCCGGTGATCTCGACCTTCGACTGCCGCATGATCCAGGTGCTGCCGACCAGCCGCGAGCCGATGCGCTCCTTCGTCGACAAGATCAAAGCGCTGCACGGCAAGGACGGCGTGCTGTCGGTCTCGGTCATCCACGGTTTCATGGCCGCCGACGTGCCGGAAATGGGCACGCGAATCCTGGTCATCACCGACAACGACAAGGAAAAGGGCGAGAAGTTTGCCGAGACGCTGGGACGCGAGCTCTATGCGCTGCGCGAAAAGACGGCGATGACGATGCTCTCCGCCTCCGCCGGCATCGAGCGGGCGCTTGCCGTGCGTGCGGCACAGAAGGACAAGCCGGTCGTGATCGCCGATATCTGGGACAATCCGGGCGGCGGCGTGCCGGGCGACGGCACCATCGTGCTCTCCGAATTGTTAGCGCGCGGGATCGACAGGGTCGGCGTCGCCACGATCTGGGATCCGATCGCGGTGACCTTCTGCCAGGCCGCCGGCGAGGGCGCCGTCATCGACCTGCGCTTCGGCGGCAAGGCCGGGCCGCAGGCGGGCGAGCCGATCGACGCACGCGTCACGGTGCTCAAGGCCGTCAGCGAGGGCTGGCAAAGCTTCGGGCCGAGCCGGGTGACGCTCGGGCCGGCTGCGGTGGTTCGCATCGAGGGCACCGAGGTCGACGTCATCCTCAACACCAACCGCACCCAGACCTTCGAGCCGGACATCTTCTCCAATATCGGCGTCGATCCGATGTCGAAGGACA
Source organism: Mesorhizobium sp. WSM4989 (assembly GCF_029625795.1). NCBI lineage: Bacteria > Pseudomonadati > Pseudomonadota > Alphaproteobacteria > Hyphomicrobiales > Phyllobacteriaceae > Mesorhizobium > Mesorhizobium sp. WSM4989. The sequence continues at coordinate 2,573,206 of NZ_JARTVN010000001.1, forward strand.
TCCTGCTGATCAAGTCGACCAACCATTTCTACGCCGGCTTCGCGCCGATCGCCGCCGAGGTCATCTATGTCGCGGCGCCGAGTTCTTATCCCAGCAATCCGGCGGTGACGGATTACAGGAAGCTGAGGAGACCGATATGGCCGAGGGTGAAGGATCCGTGGAAGGATGAGGCTCCTCCTTCTCCCCCTGTGGGAGAAGGTGTCGCCGCAGGCGACGGATGAGGGGTGCTCCAAGGAATGCTGACGTCTCACTCCGCTGGAACACCCCTTGTATCTGCGCGGAGGAGACTTTGTGCGAGAAGAGCGACTGAGCCTCGAACCGGACGGCCATCCGATTCGAGGCTTGGCGAAGTCGCCCGACACCCCTGCGGTCACAACCGTGGATGAGCCAGGGATCTTCGCCTCCGTCACGTACGACCGAATAGTCGCTTGGCTCCAATCGCACGCACAAGGCAGGTTACCGTGGACAAGACCATCTGTGGAGTGGACGTTTCGAAAGAATGGCTCGATGCCCATGTCGAGCCGAACGGGGCGGCAGGCCGCTTCCGTAACGATGCGGCAGGCATCACCGATCTGGTCGCTTGGTGTCAGGGCCATGGCGTCGAGCTTGCCGTCATGGAGGCCAGCGGCGGCTACGAGCGGCTGGCCTTGCTGCTGCTGTGGGATCTGAGCCTGCCTTGCGCTCTCGTCAATGCGCGCAGCGTGCGCCGTTTTGCAGAGGCGATGGGCTTCCTGGAAAAGACCGATGGGATCGATGCCGCCATGATCGCCGGCTACGCGCAGGCCAAGCGCGTACAGCCGACTCTGCCGCCGAGCCCGGCCCAGCAGCGGCTCAAGGCCTTGGTGGCACGGCTCGGTCAGGTCACCGGCGATCTCACCATCCAGAAGCAGCGCAAGAGTGCTGCCGCCGACACCGAAACCATCGCCAGCCTCGATGAGGTCATCGCGTTGCTCGTGCGCCAGAGCCGCAGGCTCGAGGGCGAGATCGCCTCGCTGATCGACGACGATCCGTTGTGGGCATGCCTTGACCGCGCCTTTCGCTCGCTCAAAGGGATCGCCTCGCGCAGCGTTGCTCGCCTGATGGCCGAATTGCCCGAGATCGGCATCCTGTCCAACAAGGCCATCGCCAAGCTGGCCGGCTTGGCGCCGATCGCCAATGACAGCGGTAAGCGCAGCGGCCGAAGACCGGTGCGTGGCGGTCGCGCCGGGCCCCCCGGGGCGTGCTCTTCCTCGTTGCCCGCATCGTTGCCAAATACGATCCGCACCTGGCCGCCTTCCAGCACCGGTTGCAGGACGCTGGAAAGGAAAAGATGGTCATCCGCATCGCTCTCGCCAGAAAGCTGCTCGTCATTCTCAATGCAAAAGCACGCGACGCGCGAACCGAGTTCGCAAATGCAACTTGACACCTCAGATAGTCGCTCATCCGTCTCGGCGCTCCGCGCCGATCCACCTTCTCTCACATGGGGAGAAGGGAGGGGCGCGCTACACCAACCCTCTTTTCACCATCATCGCCTCGGGCGAAGGCATCTTGCCGCGGAAGGCCGTGTAAAGCTCTTCCGGATCCTTCGCTCCGCCGGCGGCGTAGATGTTCTTCCTCAGCCGCTCGGCCAGTTCCGGGTTGAAAGGATCGCCTGTTTCCTCGAAGGCGGAAAAGGCGTCGGCGTCCAGCACCTCCGACCACATGTAGGAATAGTAGCCGGCTGAATAACCTTCGCCGGCGAAGATATGACCGAAATGCGGGGTGCGATGACGCATGGCGATGGTGTTGGGCATATGCAGCTTTTCCAGCGTTTCAGCCTCGAACGGAAGCGGCTCGGCCGGCGCGTCCGGCCTTGCGTGATAAGCCATGTCGATCAGCGCCGAGGCGGTGAACTCGACCGTGGCGAAGCCGGCGCCGAAGGTGCGTGCGGCGAGCATCTTGTCGAGCAGGTCCTTCGGCATCGGCTTGCCGGTCTTGACGTGCAGCGCATGCTTTTCCAGCACCGCCGGCACCGTCAGCCAATGCTCATAGAGCTGCGAGGGCAGTTCGACGAAGTCGCGGCTGACCGAGGTGCCGGAGACCGACGGCCAAGTGACGTCGGTCAGCATGCCGTGCAGCGCATGGCCGAATTCGTGAAACAGCGTCTTTGCTTCGTCGACGGAGAGAAGGGCCTGCTCGCCGGCCGGCGGCTTGGCGAAGTTCATGATGTTGTAGATGACGGGCTTCGCGCCTTTCCCAAGCTTGTAGCCGGATTTCAGCGCGCTCATCCAGGCGCCGGAGCGTTTCGAGGGCCGCGCGAAGTAATCCGCCAGAAACAGGCCGCGCTCGCTGCCGTCCGCGTTCTTGACCACGAAGACGCGCGCGTCGGGATGCCAGGCGGCAATGCCCTTCTTCTCCTCGAAGCTGACGCCGAACAGCTTGGTCGCGACATCGAAGCAGGCGTCGATGATGCGCTCAAGCTGCAGGTAGGGCTTCAGCTCGGCTTCGTCGAAAGCGAATTTCTCCGTGCGCAGCTTCTCCTGGTAGAAGCGCCAGTCCCATGCCGCGAATTTGTCGTTGCTGCCGGCTTCGGTGGCCAGCCGCTCCAACTCCTTCTGATCGGCGGCCGCTTTTTCCAGCGCCTTTTCCCAGACCGGATCGAGCAGGTTGTGCACCGCCTTCGGCGTCTTCGCCATCGTGTCGTCGAGCTTAAGCGCCGCGAAAGACTCATAGCCGAGCAGCTTCGCCTTCTCGGCGCGCAGCTTCAGCATGTCGCGCACCACATCGGTATTGTCGCTGGCGCCGCCATTCTGGCCGCGCATGATGAAGGCGCGGAAGGCGATCTCGCGCAGGTCGCGGCGCTCCGAGAAGGTCGAGAACGGCTCGTAGATCGAGCGCGACAGCGTCACCGCATAGCGACCTTTCTGGCCACGCATCTCGGCCGCCTCGGCCATCGAGCTCTTCAAGAAATCCGGCAGGCCGACGAGATCAGCCTCGTCGAGGAACAGCGCCCAGTCGCGTTCGTCGGCCAGCACATTCTGGCCGAATTTGGTGCCGAGCGAGGAGAGTTCCTCGTTGATTGCCGCCAGCCGCTTCTTGCCTTCCGCATCGAGCTTCGCACCGGAGCGGACGAAGCCTTTCCAGGTCTTTTCCAGCACACGCAACGTCTCGGGATCGAGGCTCAGCCTGTCGCGGCGCTGGTAGAGGTCGTCGATGCGGGCAAACAGCTTCTCGTTCATCGAGATCGCGGAGAAGTGCCGCGACATCCTGGGCGAAATCTCGCGCTCCAGCTGCTGGATGGTGTCGTTGGTGTGGGCGCCGGCACGACACCAGAAGATCGACGAGACATGGTCGAGCGGCTCGCCGGCGAGCTCAAGTGCAGCCAGCGTGTTTTCGATCGTTGCCGCCTCGCTGTTGCCGGCGATCGCGTCGATCTCAGCCTGGTGCGCTGCCAGCGCCGCGTCGAAGACCGGCCCGAAATCATTGTCGCCGATGCGGGTGAAATCGGGCAGGCCGAGCGGGCCTTGCCAAAGCGTCAGCGGATGGGCGGCGAGGTCGACGGTCTTTGACATGGGCAAATCCATAGGCGCTTTTGGTGGGGCTGAATGCAGGCGGGTTATCCCGATGTAGGGCGGTGCTCGGCACCGCGCAACAACAGGATCAGTAGGCGCTGCAGTCCTGCGCGACCGCCGTCTGAGTGCTGGCGGTGATCCGGCCGCCGACGACGGTGAAGGTCTCGCGCATCAGCGTGTCGTTCTCGGGGAAATCGTAGCAGGCGAGCACCGTGGTCTCGCCCTTTTCGCTCTTCTCGATGCGATGGCGGGCGGCGCCGGCAACCGCGCCTTGCCATTCGTCGATCGACGCGAGGAATTCCTGCTTGTCCTGGACGACGCCGACATCGTCGAGCTTCACGTGCACCTCTTCAGAAAGCAATTCGGACAGTTCGGTGCGGTCGGCGACCAGGAGTGCCGAATACCAACGATCGATGACGGCGCTGTCATCGGCGCTGGCGCTGATCGTCGCGGACAGCAGCAGCGCTGCCGCAAGGAGAAACCTACACCAGATCCGCTCCATCAGCCCTCCATCAAAGCTCCGGCCGCTCGAAATCGCCGGTCTCCTTGTTCATCACCCAGAGCTCGCCGGTCGAGATGTCGAACCAGGCGCCGTGCAGGGTAAGCTTGCCCTTGCCCTCGAGGATCGAAACGCAGGGGAATGTCCTGAGATTGGCGATCGAATAGCGGATCGAGATGCGCTCCAGCGCCGTCTGCCGCTCGGTCGCCGTCATGAAGGTGCTGGACGAGACGGTCTCGGCAGCCGGCGCGATCAGGCTCATCCATTTGCCGATGAAATCGCCGGGCGACAGCGGCGCAAAATTGGTATCGAGCGCGGCGCGGATGCCGCCGCAGCGGCCATGGCCCATCACCACGATGTTCTTAACCCTCAGGCTCTGCACGGCGAACTCGAGCGCGGCAGAGGTCGAGTGGAACTCGCCGTCCGGCTCATAGGGCGGCACGAGATTGCCGACATTGCGCAGCACGAAGAGCTCGCCCGGCCCGGCATCGAAGATCGCTTCGGGGGCCGAGCGGGAATCGCAGCAGGCTACGATCATGGTCTCGGGCGCCTGGCCCTCGCGCGCCAGCGAGCGGTAGCGGTCGCTTTCGGCGGGATAGCGGCCGCTCATGAAGTTGCGATAGCCGGTCAGCAGATGTTCGGGGAGATGGGGCATGGGCGCCTTTCCGGGTTTGGGGCGGCAGCTCGTTGCGATCGAAAAAGCCTCTAGCGGCAAAAGCCGGTCGCGGGCAATGCCGAATTGCGGATGGCGGCGTCGCAAACGGATGCCGGCCGCCCCGTTCGGTCATGCCCAGATGGCGACCTGAATGCCGAAGCGGTCGGTCAGCGGCGGATCGGGCGAGGGCCGCGCCTCGCCGCTGGCGATGCGGCCGGCGATCAGCATCATGGCGGCCGCGTCGAGGAAGTCGTCGCTGGCGGCACCCTTCGGCGGCGCCTGGTTGAGGAAGGTCTTGTCATAGCCTTGCCGGCAAAGCAGCGCCTTGCGCTCCTCCATGCCGGCCGGGTTGATAGTGCCCTTGATCTTCTTGGGCAGGATCATCGCGGTGCCGCCGTTCAGCCGACAGAAGGCGACTTCCGGGTGCGATTCGAAGATGCGGCCGCGTAAATCCGGTCGCGCGATCAACAGCTGGTCGATCTCGCGAATCTTCGAAAAAATACCGAAGGCCTGGATGGAAACGCCGCGCGGCGGATCGGAAGTCGTCATAGCCACCTCGCTTGCCCGCCGGTGCGCGGCATACCAGGCTTCCTCCGTGGTGAAGTTGCCGGTATCGGCGTAAAGCGCAGCGCGCGATGGTATGGCAAAGACGCTCGACTGCCGTGCTCCGAGCAGCGGCCGCACCAGCGCCTCCGGCCCGCGACCGCCGCGGTTGGAAAAATCAGGCAGGCCGATCGGCATGTCGACGGCGATCGTGGCGTCGGGCAGGGCGTGTAGCAGAGCCTCGAAAGTCGCGAAGACCGATGCCGATGGCGGCGCGCCAGGCTGGCGATGGACGGCGATCCAGCCGGCCTTGCAGCCGTCGACGCCGGCCAGCACGCCGCCGCCTGGCCTCACGCCCGCTTGTCCCGCCCCGGGTGGAGGAGATGGCGAAGCTGCACCATGGCCATCGGATGCGACAGGCTCTGCGCGTCGGTCTCGAGCTGCAGCTCGTCGCCGCCGCGTTTCGCCGTGCGCGCCAGGATCTCATAGACGGCGGCGGTGGTCGACTGCAGCGCCTTCGCCGCCGGCTGGCCGGAAAGGATGCGGGCGAGATAGACGGCGGCCGTCAGGTCGCCCAACCCGTTCGGCGGCTTCTCGATCAGGCGGTGCTCGGCAAGCAGCGCCTGGCGGCCGTCGAGGAGGAAGTTACCGGTGCCGCCCGCCATCATCGAGGGTGCCGAGGTGACCAGCATGGTGGCGGGACCGGCGTGCAGGGCGGCCGCCGTCACCGATTTGATGTCGGGTAGCGGCGCTCCGGCCATCCATTCGAGCTCGTAGCGGTTGGGCGTGGCGATGTCGGCGATCGGCATCAGCCTGTCGCGCAGCGCGACGGCCGTCGGCTCCGGCACATAGAGCCCGCCTGAATCGCCCATCACCGGGTCGCATACATAAAGGGCATCCGGCGTCCTCGCCTTGACGGCCGCAACCAGCGAAGCGACGGCCTCCGCCTGGCCGGCCTCACCGAGATAGCCCGAGAGCACCGCGCTCACCTCGCCCAGCCACGGCGCGCGCTCGAGGTCGGCCATCAGCGCCTTGAACTGATCGAGCGGCGGCACGATGCGGGTGGCGCGGCTGTGGCCTGGGTGCCAGGGCAGGATCACGGTCGGCACCGCCCAGACCGGGAAACCCAGCGTCTCCAGCGCGAAGACCGCGGCGCGGTTGCCGACCGAGCCGCGGGCGACATGGCTGGAGATGACGATGACCGCGCGCGGCGCGTCGGTTTTTTCAGCATTCATGAAATTCGGTTCCTAGCCACCCTGCGTGGCGGCATACACCAGCCAGACCAGCAGCCCAATGGCGATGATGAGGCCGAGCGTTCGGCCAATGCGGGTGCCCCAAACTTCGATCGGATCGGAGCGGTCGGCATCGGCCGCGGTCACGTGGTCGCGTGCGTCCTTCGCGGTGCGGGCGACGAAGGAAGCGCCGCCCGGCGTCGTTTCGCGCGCCACGCGCTCGAGGATGCGGCGCGATTCGTTCTCGTCGTCCCGGCGCTCGGCCATGGCAAATGTCCTTTCCAGCCCGGAGCTTAGCCTGTTCGATCGCGTATTCACAGGGGGCGAGCGGCCGGACCAAGGCTGCGTCATCACCGGGTCATTTTCTTGCGCACGGATTGTGGTAATGCTTCGCATCACAACTTCTGTCGAGGGGACCAATCATGTTCGCCGAGCGCCTTCTTCTACCCTCCGCTTTCCGCAATTTGCCGGCCTTGCTGATGATGGCCTTCGTGCTGCCGCTGCTTGCCGGCTGCGGCTACAACACCATCCCGACGGCGGAGGAGAATGCCAGGGCGGCCTGGAGCGAGGTGCTCAACCAGTATCAGCGCCGCGCCGACCTGATCCCCAACCTGGTCGAGACGGTGAAGGGCTACGCCTCGCACGAGAAGGACACGCTCGACGCGGTCGTCCAGGCGCGCGCCAAGGCGACGCAGGTCACGGTGACGCCGGAGACGCTGAAAGATCCGGAGGCTCTCAAAAGATTCCAGGATGCCCAGGCCGGGCTGACGGGCGCGCTGTCGCGGTTGATCGCGGTCTCGGAAAACTATCCCGACCTCAAGGCCAACCAGAATTTCCTCGCGCTGCAGGCGCAGCTCGAAGGCACCGAGAACCGCATCGCGGTGGCGCGTCGCGACTACATCCAGGCGGTCAGGGAGTACAATCTGACACTGAGGACCTTCCCGTCGGTGCTGTGGGCGACATTCTGGTTCCGCGGCAATGAGCCGTTTGCGAACTTCACCGTAGAGGAAGACAAGATGCAGGTGCCGAAGGTGGATTTCGGCACGAGCACCAAGCAGGGCGGGTGAGCGGCGCGACTCAAATTTATTCGAGCTTGCAGCCTTGCGTTCCTTCGCGCCCCCCTCTGTCCTGCCGGACATCTCCCCCTCTTGGGGGGAGATCGGCAGTTTCGCTGACCGTGCATCTCCTGCAACGCAGGCGGTTGGCGAAGGCGGCGGTGACATCCAATCTCCCTCCTTGCGGGGGAGATGGCCGGCGGGCCAGAGGGGGGTGGGACGGAGTGCCTTCATTGGCCTTTTGCTGAGCATCTTCTGCCTCCTCCTCCCCATCGCCGCCCTTGCCGCCGACCTGCCCCCGCTTAGCGGCCGTGTCGTCGACAATGCCGGCATTATCGATGCCGGCACGCGCGCGGCGCTGACCCAGAAACTCGCCGATTTCGAGAAGAAAGGCTCCGATCAGATCGTCGTCGCGACCATCCCCACCCTCGGCGGCGAGGAGATCGAGCCCTACGCCAACCGGCTGTTCCGCTTCTGGAAGCTCGGCCAGGCCAAAGAGAACAATGGTGTTCTTCTCCTGGTTGCGCCGAACGATCGCAAGATGCGCATCGAGGTCGGCTACGGGCTGGAAGGCACGCTGACCGACCTGCACACCAAGCTGATCATCGAAAACGACATGGTGCCGGCCTTCCGCGCCGGAGACTTCTCCGGCGGCATCAGCAAGGCCGTCGACGACATGATCATGGTGCTGGAGGGCAATCCGGAGGAGCTGGAGGCGCGCGGCAAGCGCAACGAGCAGGCGCCGTTCAACTCCGACGACCTGTTCTTCGCCATCTTCATCACCCTCTGGGCGCTGATCTTCTTCGGCAGCATCGCCCTGACGGTGCTGCCGCCGATCTTCGGCCAGAAGATCGGGCCCGGCCGCTACCGCTGGCTCGGCATGACCTTCGAGCCCAGCCGGCGATCCTCCGGCGGATGGTCGTCCGGTGGCGGAGGCTGGTCGTCGGGCGGTGGAGGTTGGTCCTCCGGTGGCGGCGGTGGCGGGTTTTCCGGCGGCGGCGGTTCGTCGGGCGGCGGCGGCTCCTCTGGAAGCTGGTGAGAAACCATGGCAACGCGACCGATCAGCCCCGAGGACCATGACCGCATCGCCGAGACCATCCGTGCCGCGGAAGCAAGGACCGACGGCGAGATATACTGCGTCGTGGCGGGGTCCAGCGACGGCTATTTCTTCCCGGCCGCGTTCGCGGCGGCGCTCGCCACGATTGTCGTCAGCCTCGCAGTGGCCTACGGGCTGGAAGCCTTGTGGCTGACCATCCGTTTGCCGCATTTCGTGCTTGCTCAGCTTCTGGCGTTTGGCTGCATGCTTGCGCTCCTCTGGGCGCTGCCCGGCTTGCGAATTCACCTCGTGCCGAAACGGCTGCGCTACCAGGCGGCGCATGCCAATGCGATGAAGCAATTTCTCGCCCGCAACGTCCACCGCACCCAGGCGAGGACGGGCGTGCTGATCTTCGTCTCCATCGCCGAGCGCTATGCCGAGGTGGTGGCCGACAGCGGCATCGACGCTAAGGTCAGCCAGCATGTCTGGGATGGCGTGGTGCGGGACCTGACAACGCACGCGGGCGACGACCGACTCGCCGACGGTTTCGCCAAGGCGATCGAATCGGTCGGCGCGGTGCTGGCCGAGCATTTCCCGGTTACCGCCGACGACACCAATGAATTGGATGACCATCTCGTCGAGATCTGACGGAACTGGCTGAAAATCTGCTCTGCCGGGGCCGGGTGAGGGCTGGTTTTCGGCGCCTCCGATGCCGCCAAGCTCGCTTGTGAGAAAGCGCGGGCGCGACAGCGCGGACTCTTTGCAGTCGGGCCAAGCGGGTTTATGATTAACAAATCATGAACACGCTGACGATCGACATCCGGAAAGCCGACCCTCGCGATGCAATGGCTATCGCGGACGTGCACCAGGAGGCATGGCGCGGCGCCTATTCCGGCATCATCCCGCATCGCACGCTGACGGCCATGATCAATCGCCGCGGCCCCGATTGGTGGGCGAACGCAATTCGCAAGGCGGCTACCGTGCTGGTGGTCGAGATCGGGGGCACGATCGCCGGCTATGCCACGATCGGCAGGAACCGCGCCCGCGAGCTCAGGCAGCAGGGCGAGATCTACGAGCTGTACCTGCGTCCGGAATATCAGGGCATTGGCCTCGGCAGCAGGCTGTTCAAGGCGGCGCGGACGCGCCTTGCCGACCATGGGCTCAGAGGCCTGGTGGTGTGGGCGTTGGAAGACAATTACAACGCGCTGGCCTTTTATGCCGGCAATGGCGGCCGCGACGTCGCCGAAGGCGTCGAGGTCTTCGAGCAGAAGGCGCTGAAGAAGGTTGCCTTCGTCTGGGAATGATGGCCGCCACTTAAAACGCGTTGCGGTGACGTGCTTCAAGTCTTCGTTTGATGCATATCGTTTGCCCAAAACCGCTGCGCAGCCTTGGGCGACATGCATTGGGTTACAATCCATCACAAACTGTGCGCTTCCATTAGCGTCCAGTGCTATTCGCCGCATTGCACCATGAAGCGCCGCCCGCTATCGATCTCACAAATCGAGAGAGGGATTTGAGCATGCGTATCGAAGCCGTACCAACGGGGAAGAATCCGCCCGAGGACATCAACGTCATCATCGAGGTGCCGATCGGCGGCGAGCCGATCAAGTACGAGATGGACAAGGAGGCCGGCACGCTGTTCGTCGACCGCTTCCTGCACACCTCGATGCGCTATCCCGGCAATTACGGCTTCGTGCCGCACACTCTGTCCGGCGACGGCGACCCGATCGACGTGCTCGTCTGCAACACGCGCGCGCTGGTGCCGGGCTGCGTCATCAATGTGCGGCCGATCGGCGTCTTGATCATGGAAGACAATGCCGGCCAGGACGAGAAGGTGATCGCGGTTCCCTCGCCGAAGCTGACGCTGCGCTACGAGAATGTCACCGAATACACGCACCTGCCGGAAATCACCCGCCAGCAGGTGCAGCACTTCTTCGAGCACTACAAGGATCTCGAGCCCGGCAAATGGGTCAAGATCGAGGGCTGGCACGATTCCAACTATGCCAAGAAGATGATCGTCGAGGCGATCGAACGGGCGAAGGCGGTCAATTAAGTAAGCGGCAGCCAACGGCTGGGCGATGGGGCTTGGGCGAAGCCCTCAACGTCGTCATCCCAGGGCGAAGCAGGAGCGCAGCTCCGTCGCGGAGACCCTGGGATCCATGCCGTGAGGTCGCGCGAAGATCGTTACGGAACAGAATTACTGCACCGTGGCAACGCCTTGATGTAACGGCATGGATTCTTGGGTCTGCGCCGCGTCGCTTCGCTCCTTGCTCCGCCCAAGGATGACGAATGCGCAACCTTCGCCGTCTCGCATTCGTCGAACACCCTCTGATTTCTAGTTATCTACTCGCCCGAAGTCCGGCACGTTGCCGATCACCTCGCGCTTGTCCTTGCCGCAAGCAAAACCCTTCGCCTTTTGGTCGGCGAGCTTGCGGGCCTGATCGTTGGCCTGAGGGTTGCCGGTAGCGAGCACGAGGCCGATTGTGCAGCCCTCATGCTCCTCCGGCTGCGCGACCTTGGCGACGACCAGCACCTCGGTCGGCTTGTTTTCGTTTTCGGGATTGCTGATCTCGCGACGATGAATCACGGCGAAGGGCACCGCCTTGTCGCCATTGGTTTCGATGCGCCACTCGACCTTCGCCCCAGCGGTGTTGAACCCGGAGAAACTCTCCCAGATGGCGGTCATGTCGTCGGAGGGAAAACCGTAGTAGACGGACTCGCGCGCGTCGTCATAGCCGATCAGCACCGGATAGCCGCGATAGCCCGCGCAGGCGAGGTTCGCCCAGTCGCCGTCGCCTTCTTCCGATTGCGCGTAGGTCACGCAGTCCTTCTTCCAGTCGAGGTCGGTATAGTCGCTGGAAATGTCGCCGGCATGGGCCGAGCCACCAAGGATGACAAAGGCAGTAAGAGCAAGCCAGGCGCGCATCCGAAGACCTCCGTTTGGTGCAGCAGCGTAGCGTTAAAACCCGCGTGAGCCTAGGAAGCTGGGTTGGCGCGAAGGGTCAATTGTCTAGGCCACCGACGCCCGGAACTGGGCAGTCGGACGGTGCGGACCACTATTTCTTCAAGCTGGCTTCAATCAGCAGATCGGCGTTGCGGGCGACTGATGCCGCCGGTCCGCCGAGGCCGAACAATTGGCCGCTGATATAGGCGCCCTCGATCAGCAGCAGCAGCCCATCGCCCAGCGTGTCGGAATCAGTCGCACCCATCGCGGCTGCCATGGCGCGCAGGCGCCGGCGCAATTCCTGCTTGTTGTTCTCGCTCACCACCCGCGCGGGATGGCCGTGCTCGGGATATTCGACCGCCGCATTGGTCATGCCGCAGCCGCGATAGTTCGGCCTCTGCGTGCGTTTGCCGACGCGGGTGAGGAATGCGATGATCTGCGCGCGCGGATTGCCAGGATGCGCGTCCACAGCCTCGTCGAACCGCTGCCAGAATTCGAGGTCGTACTTGCGCAGATAGGAAGCGGCGAGTTCGTCCTTGGACGGGAAGGTCCGGTACAGGCTGGGCTTGGTGACGCCGGCGCGCCTGACGATCTCATCGACGCCGATCGCCCGGATGCCTTCGCGATAGAACAGGTCGCGCGCCACGTCGAGGATCTTGTCGGCAGCCTTCGGTGCCGGCGCCGTGCCGGCTCCGCTGATCGACGCTTCAATTTTATTGTCCGATGGCATTCAACAAACTCGCTTGACAATGTTACTGACCGGTACGTATGAATGGAGCCGCTCCATTGCAACGTACCGGTCAGTAACATGATAGCTCATTCCCGTCCCTTTGGCCAGCGCTACGCCTTCGTCGTCGTCGCAGTCATCTTCTTCTGCCTGCTCATCGCCGCCGGGCTTCGTTCCGCGCCGGCGGTCATGATGCTGCCGCTGGAAGAGAGCTTCGGCTGGCGGCGCGATGTCGTCTCGCTTGCCGCTGCTGTCGGCATCTTCCTCTATGGCCTCACCGGGCCGTTTGCCGCGGCGTTGATGGAGCGGATCGGGCTACGCCGCACGCTGCTTGCCGCGCTGCTGATCATGTCGGGTTCCACAGCGCTCAGCCTGCTGATGACCAAGCCGTGGCATCTGCTGATCACATGGGGGGTATTTTCGGGCATCGGCTCGGGCGCGGTCGCGACCGTGCTCGGAGCCACCATCGTCAATCGCTGGTTCAAGACCAATCGCGGCCTGGTGATGGGGCTGATGTCCGCCTCGAGCGCGACCGGCCTGCTGGTGTTCCTGCCGCTGCTCGCCTCGCTGGCTCAGTCGGGAGGTTGGAAGCCGGTCGCCGTTGCCATCGCCATTGCCACGGCGGCTCTCGTGCCGCTGGTCTTTCTGCTGGTGCCGGAGCGCCCGGCTTCCATCGGCCAGGTGCGTTATGGCGCCGATGCCGACGACGTGCCGCCGGTGTCGCCGGCCGCGCAAGGCAATTTCCTGGCGCATACGCTGAACACGTTGCGCCGTGCCGCGGGAACCAGGGTGTTCTGGTACCTGTTCGCCACATTCTTCGTCTGCGGTTTCACCACAAACGGCCTCGTCGGCACGCACCTCATCGCATTTTGCGGCGACATGGGCATCGGCGAGGTGCAGGCAGCCGGGCTGTTGTCGATGATGGGCATCTTCGACCTGATCGGCACGACGCTGTCCGGCTGGCTCACCGACCGTTTCGATCCGCGCAAGCTGCTTGGCGTCTATTATGCCGTGCGCGGCCTGTCGCTGATCTATCTGCCCTATTCCGGCTTCTCGGCCGTCAGCCTGGTCATCTTCGCCGTGCTCTATGGGCTCGACTGGATCGCCACCGTGCCGCCGACGCTCAGGCTCGCCAACGAAGCTTTCGGCGACCGCAGCGGCCCGATCGTGTTCGGCTGGATCGTCGCCGGCCACCAAGTGGGCGCCGCGGCGGCGGCGGCCTTCGGCGGCACGATGCGCGAATTGCAGGGCAATTACGAGCTTGCCTTCCTGATCGCCGGCATGACCGGCATAGCCGCGGCCTGTATTTCGCTCTTGATCAACACGAGCAAGCCGGCTTTTGAGCCGGAACCGCAGGCGGCGTAAGCGCGACTTCCCTTCTCCCGCAAGGGGAGAAGGGGAGAGCTGTGACCTGTTATCAAAATTTCATGGTTCCGATATGCGCCTGAAACATTGAGGCCGGAGGTTGGCGGTCCCGTTCAACGCCATCCGGAGACAGCCATGAACAAGCTCTCGTTAACCCGCCGCCCTTTCGTCACCTCGGCCAGCGCCTTTGGCCTAGTCGGCGCCTCCGGACTCGCGTTGCCTTACTATTCGCGCGCCAATCAGCGCCCGGCCTTCACCCACGGCGTCCAGTCCGGCGATATCGACGCCACCTCCGGCATGGTCTGGACCCGCACCGACCGGCCGGCGCGCGTGATGTACGAAGTGTCGACCACCGAAAGCTTCGTCGACGCCGTCAGGCTGGCGCCGCTCGATACCTCGCCCGCCAGCGACTATACGGTGAAGCGGCTGCTCACCGACCTCGCCGCCGACCAGGACATTTTCTTCCGGATGACGGCCGCCGATCTTTCCGACATCAACGCCATCTCCGAGCCGATCGTCGGCCGTTTCCGCACCGCGCCGGCGTCGAAGCGCGACGTGCGCTTCGCGTGGTCGGGCGACACCGCCGGCCAGGGCTGGGGCATCGACGAGACCGGCATGAAGACCTACTCCACCATCGCCAAGCACACGCCTGACTTCTTCCTCCATTCCGGCGACACGATCTATGCCGACGGCGCCATGAAGGACGAGGTCGACCTGCCCGGCGGCGGCAAGTGGAAGAACGTCGTCATGATCGACGGCAAGCGCAAGGTCGCCGAAACGCTGGACGAATATCGCGACCAGTGGAAGTACAACATGATGGACAAGCACGTGCTCGCGCTTAGCGCCATCTGCCCGACCTTCTACCAGTGGGACGACCACGAGGTGGTGAACAACTGGTCGGATTCGAAGGACCTGACGGCCGACAACCGCTACACGGAAAAATCCATCCATGTGCTGGCGGCCCGAGCGGCGCGCGCCTTCCATGAAATGACGACCATCCGCTACGAGCCTTCGGAACCGGGACGCGTCTATCGCAAGATCGCCCACGGGCCGCTGCTCGACGTGTTCTTCCTCGACATGCGCTCCTACCGCGGCCCGAACGGCCCCGACATGGAGGACACGCTGACGCCGAAGTCGCGCATGCTCGGCGAGCAGCAGACGCAGTGGCTGAAGCGCGAGCTGGCGAATTCCAAGGCGACCTGGAAGATCATCGCCGCCGACATGCCGCTCGGCCTCGTCGTCTGGAACGACGCGGCCAAAAAGGTCGGAGCCGAGGCGGTCAGCAACGGCGACAATGGCGCGCCGAAGGGCCGCGAGCTCGAATTCGCCGACCTGCTGCGCTACATCAAGACCGCCGGGATCACCAACACGGTGTGGCTGACCGCCGACGTCCACTACACGGCGGCGCATTACTACAATCCGGACAAGGCGCAGTTCCAGGATTTCAACCCGTTCTGGGAATTCGTCTCCGGCCCGATCCACGCCGGCACCTTCGGTCCCAACGATCTCGACATGACCTTCGGGCCCGAGCTGAAGTTCATCAAGGCGCCGAGCGCCGAGCAGGGCCAGAACCTGCCGCCATCAGCGGGCCTGCAGTTCTTCGGCCTGGTCGACATTTCCGGCGCCACCGAGCAGCTAACGGTGCGGCTGATGGATCGCGACGACAACCAGCTCTACAAGGTCACGCTCGATCCGGTGCGGTCGGCTTAGGGTCGGCGCCAGGCAACCCTCTCTGTCCTGTCGGACTGTCCGTCACGGCAGAGGAGGGTGTGCCGGAGTGCTACCTTTGTCGATAGCCGTCGCAATATTAATCCGGATAGCAAGTCGCGGGAATGCTCGGCCAGACGGCGGTGTCGCAGTTGGCTGCCTTCTGGCGCTGCTTGAAGGCGGCGCTGACCGGGCCGGTGACGATCGGGTCGACCCCGTCCGGGGCGTCGGCAAACATCTGCTGCGCGGTTTTGGCATCAGGGGGCGAGGGGTCAGCTTCTCTCAGGGCGGCCGCCGACTGCGCGGCGCCAGCCGCAACAAGCACGCCAAGCGCTGCCCACGCGAAAACCGGACGCAATCTGGACATCTGATCGGTCATGAACATGAAATTGCCCGGCCCCTCAAAGGTTCCGCCTTGGTTAACAGAATCATTTCACACCAAGACGTTTAAGAATCAGTGACCATTTATTTGGCGCGGGGCCTCCCCTTTCGCAATTGCGAAAAACCTTGTATGAGCCGCCCAACGAAAAAGGCGGCGCTTTCGGGCCTGCTGCCTGCAACGCTCCCGAGACCAGACAATGAACCTCCGCAATATCGCGATCATCGCGCATGTCGACCATGGGAAAACCACGCTCGTCGACCAACTCCTGAAACAGTCCGGCGCCTTCCGCGAAAACCAGCGCGTCGCCGAGCGCGCCATGGACTCCAACGACCTCGAAAAAGAACGCGGCATCACCATCCTGGCCAAGGCGACCTCGGTCGATTGGAAGGGCACCCGCATCAACATCGTCGACACGCCCGGACACGCCGACTTCGGCGGCGAGGTCGAGCGCATCCTGTCGATGGTGGATTCGGCGATCGTGCTCGTCGACGCCGCCGAAGGGCCGATGCCGCAGACCAAATTCGTCGTCGGCAAGGCGCTGAAGGTAGGTCTGCGGCCGATCGTCGTCATCAACAAGATCGACCGCCCGGACGCCCGTCACATCGAGGTGGTCAACGAGGTGTTCGACCTGTTCGCGGCGCTCGATGCGACCGACGAACAGCTCGACTTCCCGATCCTCTACGGCTCGGGCCGCGACGGCTGGGTGTCGGAAAATCCTGAAGGCCCGAAAGACCAGGGCCTTGCGCCGCTGTTCGATCTCGTCGTCAAGCATGTGCCGGCGCCGACGGTGCATCCCGGTCCGTTCCGCATGATCGGTACGATCCTCGAAGCCAATCCGTTCCTCGGCCGCATCATCACCGGCCGCATCGAGTCCGGTTCGCTGAAGCCCAACCAGGCGGTCAAGGTGCTGCACCATGACGGCACGCAGATCGAGACCGGACGAATCTCGAAAATCCTCGCCTTCCGCGGGCTCGAGCGCCAGCCGATCGAGGAAGCCCAGGCGGGCGACATCGTCGCCATCGCCGGCCTGTCGAAGGGCACCGTCGCCGACACCTTCTGCGATCCGAGCGTGAGCGAGCCGCTGCATGCGCAGCCGATCGACCCGCCGACGGTGACCATGTCCTTCCTGGTCAACGACAGTCCGCTTGCCGGCACCGAGGGCGACAAGGTGACCAGCCGCGTCATTCGCGACCGGCTGCTGCGCGAGGCCGAAGGCAATGTGGCGCTCAAGATCGAGGAATCGCCGGAGAAGGATTCCTTCTTCGTCTCCGGTCGCGGCGAGTTGCAGCTTGCCGTGCTGATCGAGACGATGCGCCGCGAAGGCTTCGAGATCGCCGTGTCGCGCCCGCGGGTCGTCATGCAGAAGGGCGATGACGGCCAGTTGCTGGAGCCGGTCGAGGAAGTCGTCATCGACGTCGACGAGGAGCACGCCGGCGTGGTCGTGCAGAAGATGTCGGAACGCAAGGCCGAGATGGTCGAGCTGCGCCCCTCCGGCGGCAACCGCCAGCGCCTTGTCTTCCATGCGCCGACCCGCGGCCTGATCGGCTACCAGTCGGAGCTGTTGACCGACACGCGCGGCACCGCCGTGATGAACCGGCTGTTTCATGCCTATGAGCCGTACAAGGGCGAGCTGCCCGGCCGCACCAATGGCGTGCTGATCTCCAACGAACAGGGTGAGTCGGTCGCCTATGCGATGTGGAACCTGGAGGACCGCGGCCCGATGATCATCGATCCGGGCGTCAAGGTTTACCAGGGCATGATCATCGGCATCCATTCCCGCGACAACGACCTGGAAGTGAACGTGCTGAAGGGCAAGAAGCTCACCAACATCCGCGCCGCCGGCAAGGACGAGGCGGTGAAGCTGACGCCGCCGGTCCGCATGACGCTGGAACGCGCGCTGGCCTGGATCCAGGACGACGAGCTGGTCGAGGTGACGCCGAAGACCATTCGGCTCAGGAAGCTCTATCTCGACCCGAACGAGCGCAAGCGCTTCGAGAAGTCGGCCAAGGTGATGGGCGCGGCGTAGGGTTTTAGCCCAGGCAGTTACTCAAGGGAGGGGGCATCGCTCCCTCTCTTTTCACTTCATGCACATGCGGCCGAAACGACAGCGTCACGGCCGGTCTCGCCGGAGAGGTCGACGCGTACCACCATGCCGTCGCGCACCGGCCTGCGCAGGGCTTTGGCGCCGCACGGTTCGATGGCGAGCAACCGCCGCGCTTCCCAGGCCTGCAGCCTCGACCGGGAGATGCCGAGCTCGCCGGCGAGCAAGCGGTCAAGCCGCAAGGGCGTTGCGGCATCGAGCCGAAGCTCAAGCCAAAGCGCCGTCGCGCCTTCCGGCCTGCCATCCAGCGCCTCCTTTCGCACCGTGACTTCCGGAGATTCTTCGATCCGCCCGACCCGATTTCTGAGCGCCACGGCATCGAAGCCATAGTGTCGGACCAGCGTCGGATCGTTGCGCTCCAGTGCAGCCATCAGCGCCGGTGCGATGTCGCGACGGTTGCATCGCTCGAAAATGGTTCGGTTCCAGGAATTGTCGCAGTCGGTGCAGCGATAGATCAGCCAGGCATCGATGCGCTTGCCGTTGGCGTTGACGCGGAACTTTCCGCTGCATTGGTAAGGTTTGACGCCGCCGCAGCGATTGCAGTTGATGAGAGGTCGAGGCGCGACTGCGGGCGCGACCACCCAGCGAATGCGCAAAGTTCGAGACATGCCGATAGGCCCTTCCCGTCGGGAAGTCCGTCAGCGCGGCAATGTCCGAGATGCCCATGCGGGCACGGTGTGGCGAAAGGCTGTAGTGGTTGAAAATCAGGCGCCCGCGCGATTGCGCGACGGCGGCTCAGCAATGCCAAACCGGTCTCGCTCCGCCGCCTGAAGAACACATGAAATGAATGCAGGTGCCGCCAAAGCGCGCCTGCGGTGCTTTCGGGAGTAGACGAGACCGGCGGTTACTGAGGCAAAGTGAAACTCGAAATCGGGAAAGGATCGGCTCTTCTAGCCGTGCGACGGCGGGCGGGCAAGAGTATGCCGCCCGCCGTGTTTCACTGTGACGACCTTCGGGCGCTTTGGCGCTACATCATCTCGATGATCGGCGCGACCTCGACGCTGAAGGCCGGGTTCATCAGGATCGGACAATCCCTGGCCTTGGCGACGGCATCGTCGATATCCTTCGCTTCGACGATCGTGTAGCCGGCGGTTGGATTGCTGCCGCCATTGTTCTCGACCGCGCCGCCGGGCAGCACCGTTCTCGACATGCCGACAGGATTGCCGCCGTCGATCACGGCCGAACCCAGCTTGTCGTACCAGCCGGTCCAGGCATCCATCGCGGCTTTGCGCTCGGCCTCGTCGGTCGGCATCTTGCCGGAGCCGTGATAGACATAGAGAAATTTCGCCATGTTCTCCTCCCTTTTCGGCAGCGTCGAGCCGGGATGCGGCAGCGCCGCCTGGCGGTATGCGGCTATGTCGCAATCCGATATGCGGCTACGCCGCAATCCGATATGCGGCTACGCCGCAATCGTTGATATGCGAGCTAGCCGCAATCATCGATATGCGGGCTAACCGCAATCGTTGATCATCGACCCAAACGGCGGGGCGGGCAACGAGAAATTCGACGTTGCTAATGTGAGGCCGGTGAGCCTCACCTTGCCATGGCGTGGTATTCGGGGTTCGGTCGCATGTCGACCGCGGCGGCCACCCGGTTCGACATGTTGAAGAAGGCGGCAGTCGAGGCGATGTCCCAGATGTCGCGATCGCTGAAGCCCACCTGTCGCAACGCGGCGCGGTCGCCCTCGACGATCTTGGCTGGCTCCTCCGTCAGCTTGACCGCGAATTCCAGCATCGCCGTCTCCCTTTCGGGCAAGCCGGCGGCGCGGAAATTCATCACCATCATCTCGCCAAGAGCGGGCTCACCGGAAAGCTGGCGCACCGCCGCGCCATGCGCGGTCAGGCAGTAGTAGCACTGGTTGATCGAGGAAACGGCGACCGCGATCATCTCGCGCTCCAGCTTCGACAGGCCGGACTCGCCCAGCATCAGCTCGTTGTACATGTCGGTGAAGGCGCGCAGCTTCTTCTCGTCGAAGGCGTAGGCCAGAAGCACGTTGGGCACGAGGCCGAGCTTTTCCTCGCATTTGGCGAAATAAGCCTTCGTCGCTTCGCTCAGCTCCGCCCGGGCCAGGTCGAGCGCCGTAATCCTGTCGGTCATATCCGTTCTCCTCGCAGGGTGAGCGTCGGTTCGATTTTCTTAAAGCGTCGTCAAACCTTTGTCGCCAAATAGCGCTCATCTGCTACCATAGACCCAAAAGCATGTGACGGGAGGGACTTCACATCATGGCCAGCCTGAAAACCGCAAGCCAGCCGAAAAAAACCAGTCCGGCAAAAGGAGGCGCGGCAAGGGCAGGCGAAAAGCCCGGCAGGCTCGCCGACTATCTCCTCGCCCGCACGCCGGCCGAAGACATCGCCGCCTATGACGTCGCCGACCTCGAACGCGCCGCCGATCTCGCCGGCCGGGCGGTCGCCAGGCACAGAAAGGGCGATTGCATCATTGCCATAGACGTGGATTCCGGCGTGACGCGCCAGGGCCGGCCGATGACGGTCATCACCGTCGTCAACGACAACATGCCGTTCCTGTTCGATTCCATCCTCGGCGAGATCACCGAGAGCGCCGGCGAGCCGCTTTTGGTCACCCATCCCGTCATCGTCGTCCGGCACGGCAAGAGCGGCATCGAGGAGATCCTCGGAGACGGCGGCTCCGTCAAGGGCGAAACCAGCCATGACCGGCTGAGCGTCGTCCACGTCCATATCGGCCGCCTTTCGGCGGATCAGGCCGAAGCCCTGGCCGGCCGCCTGAAGAAGCTGCTGGACCAGGTGCGCGCCGCCGTCGCCGATTGGAAGCCGATGCTTGCCCGGCTCGATCAGGCCATCTCGGAATTCCGCTACGCGCCGGTGCCGCTCGACAAGGCGCATGTCACCGAGGCGATCGCCTTCCTCGAATGGCTGCGAGACGACAATTTCACCTTCCTCGGCATGCGCGAGTTCAACTACACCGGCGGCGAGAAGAGCGGCATGCTGGAGCGCGCCGACAAACCCGGCCTCGGCATCCTCGCGGATCCCGACGTCCTGGTTCTCAGGCGCGGCACCGAGGCGGTGTCGACAACGCCGGAGATCCGCGCCTTCCTGCATGGGCCGGAACCGCTGATCGTCACCAAGGCCAATGCCAAGTCCCTGGTGCACCGGCGCATCTATCTCGACTATATCGGCGTCAAAACCTACACCGCCAAGGGCGTGCTTTCAGGCGAGCTGCGCATCGTAGGCCTGTTCACCTCGACCGCCTACACGCGTTCGGTGATGAAGATCCCCTATCTGCGCTCGAAGGCCGAGACGGTCATCGCCAAGTCCGGCTTCAATCCACATGACCATTCCGGCAAGGCGCTGATCAACGTGCTGGAGAGCTATCCGCGCGACGAGCTGTTTCAGGTTCCGGTGCCGATCCTCAGGAAGCACGCCGAAGCCATCCTCGGACTGATCGAACGGCCGCGCGTCAGGGCGCTGGTGCGGGTCGATCAGTTCGACCGGTTCGTCTCGATTCTCGTCTTCGTGCCGCGCGACCGCTACGACAGCGTCGTGCGCGAGAAGATCGGCACCTACCTGAAGACAGTATTTCAGGGCCGGCTGTCGGCATATTATCCGGCCTTCCCAGAAGGCGGGCTGGCGCGTGTGCATTTCATCATCGGCCGCTCCGGCGGCAAGACGCCGAAGGTCGAGCCGGCAACGATAGAGGCAGCGATCCGCGACATCGTGCGCACCTGGGACGATGCGCTGCGCGAAGCAGTGTCGGAATCGGGCGCCGATGCAACGCTTACGGCAATTGCCTCGCGCTTTTCGGAAAGCTATCGCGATTCGTTCTCGCCGGCCGTGGCGCTGGCCGATGCAGGACGCATCGCCAGGATCGATGCGGCCAATCCAATCGCCATCGACTATTACCGCCATGCCGACCAGAAGCCGCACCAGGCGGCGCTGAAGATCTATCACCACGGCAGTCCCGTGGCGCTGTCGCGGCGCGTGCCGGTGCTGGAGAATATCGGCTTCCGCGTCATCAGCGAGCGCACCTTCGAGGTTGGCGACGAAGCCTCCGGCATGGTGTTCATCCACGACATGGAGCTGGAGAACAGCTACGGCAAGCCGATCGACCTCGGCGACGGTGCGCTGTTCGAGGATGCCTTCCTGTCGGTCTGGCGCGGCGACGTCGACAATGACGGCTATAACGGCCTTGCCCAGACCGCGGGTCTCTGGTCGGGCGAAATCACGATCCTGCGCGCCTACGGCCGCTATTTGCAGCAGGCCGGTATCCCGCAGAGCCAGGATTTCATCGCCGCCGCGCTCAACCGCTATCCGGAGATCGCGCGCGGCCTGCATCAGCTGTTCGTTGCCCGCCTTGGCCCGACGGCCGAGACCGAGGGCGTGGTCGCCGCCAAGCACCTCAAGGCCAAGATCAAGGACGCGCTGGAAGAGGTGCCCAACATTGATGACGACACCATCATCCGTCGTTATCTCAACCTGATCGAAGCCTCGCTGCGCACCAATCATTTCGTTGCCGATACGAAAGACAAAGGACAGTCGCTGGCGATCAAGCTGGATTCGCAGGCGGTCGACGGGCTGCCGGCGCCCCGCCCCTGGCGCGAGATCTTCGTCTACGGCTCGGAGGTCGAGGGCGTTCATCTGCGCTTCGGCCCGGTGGCGCGCGGCGGCCTGCGCTGGTCTGACCGCGCCCAGGACTACCGCACCGAGGTGCTGGGTCTGGTCAAGGCGCAGCAGGTCAAGAACGCGGTCATCGTGCCGGTCGGCGCGAAGGGCGGCTTCTATCCGAAGAAACTGCCGATGAGCGCCGGCCGCGACGCGATCTTCGAGGCCGGCACTTCGGCCTACAAGAATTTCGTCTCCAGCCTGCTTTCGATCACCGACAATATCGGTGTCGACGGCATCATCCCGCCGGCCGGCGTGGTGCGGCGCGACCAGGATGATCCCTATTTCGTCGTTGCCGCCGACAAGGGCACGGCGACCTTCTCCGATACGGCCAACGCCATTTCGGAGACGCACAATTTCTGGCTGGACGACGCCTTCGCCAGCGGCGGCTCGGCCGGCTACGACCACAAGAAGATGGGCATCACCGCCAAGGGCGCCTGGGAAGCGGTGAAGCGGCATTTCCGCGAGATGAACCGCGACATCCAGACCGAGCCCTTCACGGTCGTCGGCGTCGGCGACATGTCGGGCGACGTGTTTGGCAACGGCATGCTCCTGTCACCGGCAACCAAGCTGATCGCCGCCTTCGACCACCGCGACATCTTCATCGACCCCGACCCGGACATGGCGGCCTCGCTGGCCGAGCGCCAGCGCATGTTCGGACTGCCGCGCTCGTCGTGGCAGGACTATGACAAGTCAAAGCTGTCGGAAGGCGGCGTCATCGTCTCGCGCAGCCTGAAGTCGATAACGCTGCCGCAGGCGGCGGCCGCCGCGATCGGCCTCGCCAAGACCACGGCAACGCCGGTCGAGATCATGAACGCCATCCTCAAGGCGCCCGTCGATCTTTTGTGGTTCGGCGGCATCGGCACCTATGTCCGGGGCTCCGGCGAGACCAATGCCGATGTCGGCGACCGCGCCAACGACGCCATCCGCGTCACCGCGCTCGACGTGCGCGCCAAGGTCATCGGCGAGGGCGCCAATCTTGGCGTCACGCAGCGGGCGCGCATCGAGTTCGGTATGAAGGGCGGCCGCTGCAATTCCGACGCCATCGACAATTCGGGCGGCGTCAACTGCTCGGACGTCGAGGTCAACATCAAGATCGCGCTGGCGTCGGCCATGCGCAAAGGCTCGCTGGCGCGGCCGGCGCGCAACAAGCTGCTTGCCGAGATGACCGACGAGGTGAGCACGCTGGTGCTTTCCAACAACTACCAGCAGACGCTGGCGCTGTCGCTGGCGCGCAAGCGCGGGCTGGCCGACATCGCGCACCAGGCGCGCTTCATGACGGCGCTCGAAGCGCGCGGCCTGCTCGACCGCGCCGTCGAGACGCTGCCTTCGCCGGCGGCGCTTGCCGAGCGCGAGGCTCGCGGCGAGCCGTTGACCAGGGCCGAGCTCGGCGTGCTGCTTGCCTATGCCAAGATCGTGCTCTTCTCCGACATCGTCGCCAGCGACGTGCCGGACGATCCGCATTTCGACCGCGATCTGATGGGCTATTTCCCGGAGCGGATGGCGAAGAAATTCGCCGGCGAGATCCGTGCCCACCGGCTGCGGCGCGAGATCATCGCGCGCGTCGTCGCCAACGATCTCGTCAACCGCGGCGGGCCGTCTTTCGTCAACCGGCTGCAGGAAGCGACGGGCCGCACAGCGGGCGCCGTCGTGCGCACTTTCGCCCTGGTGCGCGACGGTTTCGCGCTGCCTTGGCTCTACAAGGAGATCGATGCCCTCGACAACCAGATCGACGGCCAGACGCAGCTCGATCTCTACCAGGCAGTCAGCCGGCTCATCTTCATGACCAGCGGCTGGTACCTGAAGAACGACCTATCCTCCGCGCCGCTCGGCCAGCGCATCGCCGACTTGCAGGAAGCGCGCAAGTCTTTGGAGCCGAAGCTCATCTCGCTGCTGCCGGCCTTCTCGCGCGAGCGGATCGAGGCGCGGCGCCATGACCTGTTTGAGGGCGGCGCGCCCGACAAACTTGCCGAAAAGCTGGCGCTGGCCGAGGTGAGCGACCTGATCCCGGACATCGCGCTCACCGCACGCACGGCCAATGCCGACATCGTCAGCGCCGCCAGGGCCTTCTTCGCCGTCAGCGACGCTTTTCGCATCCCTCGGGTCGAGGAGGCCGCGCGCTCGATCATGCCGCCGGACTATTACGACCAGCTGGCGCTGTCGCGCGCGACCGACACGATCGGCGCCGCAAGACGCGGCATCGCGGTCGCGGCGCTCACCGCCCACGGCCAGGCGGCGGATCCGGTGGCGGCCTGGCTGGAAGCAGGCGGCGAGCAGGTCGGGCGAATCCGCGAGAGGCTGCAGGCGCTGACCGAAGGCGGCGACATCACCGTGTCTCGGCTGTCGGTGGCGTCCGGCCTGATGAGCGACCTGACGGGGATGTAGGTTTACCCTGCCCCTTGCGGGGAGGTCGCTGCGAAGCAGCGGGGCGGGGCTCGGCGCCACCCCCATCCGGACCTGAGGTCCGATCTCCCCAGAAGGAAGAGGTCGCGGCCGGCGCTCTTGTTCCCGCTGACGCGGAGTGGAAACGCGCAAGCCAATGAGCGGCGGCGCCGTGCTTGTTCATTTGCATCGCCGCCCGAAAACATGCAGACATGCGCGGGGCGCGGGGCAAGCGGACGATGCCGGAGGGGACATGGCCGAAGTAGCAGTGCAGCGGGCAACGGGGCGCGGCATCTGGGGCTGGATGTTCTTCGACTGGGCAGCGCAACCCTTCTTCACCGTCGTCACCACCTTCATCTTCGGGCCATACTTCGTCTCGCGCATGGCGAGCGACCCCACAACCGGGCAGGCTGCCTGGGGCTACGGCATCGCTGCCGCGGGTCTCGTCATCGCGGTGCTTTCGCCGGTGCTCGGCTCGATTGCCGACCAGACCGGGCCGCGCAAGCCATGGATCGCCTCCTTCGCGGCGGTCAAGATCATCAGCCTTACGCTGCTTTGGTTCGCCGCGCCCGGCTCCAGCCTGTTCCTGATCGTGCTGCTCTTCTCGCTCGCCTCTGTGGCCGCGGAATTCTCCACCGTCTTCAACGATTCCATGATGCCGCGCCTAGTGCCCAAGGAGGACATCGGCAAGATCTCCAACATCGCCTGGGGGCTCGGCTATCTCGGCGGCATGGTGGCCTTGATCTTCGTGGTGCTGTTCCTGGCCGGCAATCTGGAAACCGGCAAGACGATCATCGGCCTCGACCCGCTGTTCGGGCTCGATCCTAAGCTCGGCGAGGACGCGCGCTTCACCGGGCCGATGTCGGCCGGATGGTACTTCCTGTTCATCCTGCCGATGTTCATCTTCACGCCGGACGCCATCAAGGGGCTTTCAATGGGCCCGGCGGTGCGGGAGGGCCTGTCGGAATTGAAGTCCACGCTCTTCGAGGTGCGCAAGCGCGTCGGCATCTTCCGCTTCCTCGTCGCCCGCATGATCTATCAGGACGGCGTCAACGCGCTCCTGGCGCTCGGCGGCACCTTTGCCGCCGGCATGTTCAACTGGTCGATCACCGAGATCGGCATGTTCGGCATCATCCTCAACGTCGTCGCGATCTTCGGCTGCTGGATCGCCGCGCGCCTCGACACCGCGCTCGGATCGAAGGCCGTGGTGATGATTGCGCTGATGCTGCTTTTGCTGGCTACGATCGGCGTCGTGTCGACCGGGCCAGGCTTCACGCTGCTCGGCCTAATACAGCTGCCCACCACCGATTCCGGCGGCCTCTTCGGCACCGCGGCCGAAAAGGCCTACATCCTCTACGGCCTGCTGATCGGACTCGCCTTCGGGCCGGTCCAGGCCTCCTCGCGCTCCTACATGGCGCGCAGCGTCACGGCCGCCGAGTCCGGCCGCTATTTCGGCATCTACGCGCTGGCCGGCAGGGCAACGAGCTTCCTGGCGCCGTTCCTGGTGTCGACGATCACGCTGGCCAGCGGCTCGGCACGGCTCGGCATGGCGGTGATCGCGCTGTTCCTCGGCCTCGGCATGGCAATCCTGGTCAGGACGCCATATCCGGCGGACAAGCCGGTGGAATAGCGCTCTCCTTCTCCCCTTGTGGGAGAAGGTGTCGCCGAAGGCGACGGATGAGGGGTGCTGGACGGAATGAGGCGGCGGCAATTTCAAGCGCATTGCCAAGCTGGAACACCCCTCATCCGTCTCGGCGCTAAGCGCCGATCCACCTTCTCCCACAAGGGGAGAAGGGAAGAAGGGCCCTCAATGCCTGAAGTGCCGCACGCCGGTGAACACCATGGCGATGCCGTGCTCGTCGGCGGCGGCGATCACGTCCTCGTCGCGCATCGAGCCGCCGGGCTGGATCACGGCCGTGGCGCCGGCCTCGATGGCCGACAGCAGGCCGTCGGCGAAGGGGAAGAAGGCGTCGGAAGCGACGACCGAACCCCTGGTCAGCGGCTCGGCCAGGCCAGCCGCCTCGGCAGCGTCGAGCGCCTTGCGGGCGGCGATGCGCGAGGAATCGACGCGGCTCATCTGGCCGGCGCCGATGCCGACGGTCGAGCCGTCCTTGACGTAGACGATGGCGTTCGACTTGACGTGCTTGGCGACGCGGAAGGCAAATTTAAGGTCGGCCATCTCGGCCGGAGTCGGCGCGCGTTTCGT
The DNA here is from genome assembly GCF_029625795.1 of Mesorhizobium sp. WSM4989. NCBI lineage: Bacteria > Pseudomonadati > Pseudomonadota > Alphaproteobacteria > Hyphomicrobiales > Phyllobacteriaceae > Mesorhizobium > Mesorhizobium sp. WSM4989. The sequence goes on from NZ_JARTVN010000001.1 coordinate 2,600,204, forward strand.
CACCACCTTGAGCTCGAGGTCGTCGACCACCGCATTGTCCCGGCTTTGCACCAACAGCCCGCCGGCGACCGATTTGGCGACCGTGCCGGCGGCGCGCGGGTCGGGCAGACCGCCGGTGACCAGAAGGCGCAAGTTCTTCTTCGCCGCTATGATCGCCGCGGCCTCATCGGTGGCATCGGGCGCGATGATGACCTCGGTGAAGGTCTTCACGATCTCTTCCGCTGCCTCGGCGTCGAGGATGCGGTTCATGGCGACGATGCCGCCATAGGCCGAGACCGGATCGCAGGCCAGCGCCTTTGCGTAAGCCGCCTTCAGCGTCGCGCCCTCGGCGACGCCACACGGGTTGGCGTGCTTGATGATGGCTATCGCCGCTGACCGGGTCGGATCGAATTCACCGACCAGCTCGAAGGCGGCGTCGGTATCGTTGATGTTGTTGTAGGAAAGCTGCTTGCCCTGCAGCTGCCTGGCGGTCGCGACGCCCGGGCGCTTGTCGCCGGAGAGATAGAAGCCGGCGCCCTGATGCGGGTTCTCGCCATAGCGCATCACCTGGTCGAGACGGCCGCCGAAGGCCCGCCAGGTCGGATGCTCGATTTCGAGCGTGTCGGCAAACCAGCCGGAGATCGCCGCATCGTAGGTCGCGGTGCGAGCAAAGGCCTTCGCCGCCAGCTTCTTGCGGAAATCGAGCGACAGCGAGCCGAGATTCATCTCGAGCGCGTTGAGCACCGAGGCGTAGTCGGCAGGGTCGGTGACGATGGCGACATAGGCGTGGTTCTTGGCCGAGGCGCGGATCATCGCCGGGCCGCCGATGTCGATGTTTTCCACGATCGAGGCGTAGCCCGCGCCGGAGCGGCGGACCTCCTCGAACGGGTAGAGGTTGGACACGACGAGGTCGATCGGCTGGATGTGGTGGTCGTGCATCGCTTTCGCGTGCTCGGCGTCGTCGCGCACGCCGAGCAGGGCGCCATGCACCGAGGGATGCAAGGTCTTGACGCGACCGTCCATGATCTCGGGAAAGCCGGTCAGCTCCGAAACATCGCGTACGGCCAGGCCGGCCGCGGCGATCTCCTTCGCGGTGCCGCCGGTGGAGACCAGCTCGACGCCGGCGGCGGCAAGGGCTTTGGCAAAGTCGATCAAACCGGTCTTGTCGAAAACGGAAAGCAGCGCGCGGCGAATCGGAACGAGGTCGGGCGCCGGAATGTTCTTGGCGGGGACGGCCATGGCTGGCGGCCTTTCAAGGCTGGTTGGGAACGTTCGCGGGCCGTAGCATATGAGGCTCGGAAATCAAGCGCGCAACTCGGGTTCCTTGGCCGCGAATCAATTGTTCTCGGGATAGCCGGCGACGGCGGCGCGCGTCAGCTGCCAGTGCACCTCGGCGATCTCCGAGGCCTTGAAGGCAAGCACGATCTGCCGGCTGCGGCGCGGTCCGCCGAGCCCGGCGAAATAGATCGATTCCTCGATCTCGGGCGCCACTTCGGCACAAGTGAACACCCAGGTGTCGCCCTGGGCGGCCGCCAGGGTCAGGCGGTCCTGCTCGTCGTGCAGCAGGCCGATGTCGGGATGGATATGGAAGCGCACGGTGACGAAGTCGCGGCCATTGTTGCGGATCGCCGCACCTCCGGGGCGAAGGAAGCGGTCGCGGCCGGTCAGCACATTGCCGTTCTCCGCCAGCTTCACCTCCCGCTCGTGCAGCAAGCCGAAGCGCGCGGCATAGCCGTCGTGGCGCGCGACAAAGCCCTGCACACCCTTCTGGTCGATGCGCTTGCAGGGCACATGCTGCGGGCCGCCGATCAGCGGCGAGCCGAGCAGGTCGCTGACCCGCAACGAGTGACTGAAGCGCGCCGAGGACGTGTCGTTGACGGTGGCTGTCGAATGCGCGGCGGTGGCGCGGGCGAGCGGCCGGAATTCGGCGGCGCCATAGGTATCGATGCCTGCGTTGACGATGAAATGCTGGCGCCCGGAGGAAAGCTCGAAGGCGAGGCAGCCGGCATGCGCCGCGTTGGAGATGTCGACAGGCGGCGGCAGGCCGGTGTCGGCAATCACCGTGACGCCGCCCATCGACAGGCGCTCATAGCCGGAATGGGGCGCGTGCAGCAGCGGCGCGCCGACCGTGTCGTCATGACGCAGGATGGTGGCGATGCGATCGTGGATGGTGGCGCCCATGCCGTTGAAGCGGGCAAGGCTGCCGTCCTGGTGGCGGAAGAAGCGCAGCGCCGGCAGCATGCGGTCGATGGCGTTGATCAGCGCCGGCGGCGGCGCCTCCGCCTGGTTGGCATAGGTCTGGCGCAACGGCAGAAGGTCGGCGAGCAATTCCAGCACCGTCATCGGGTTGCGCGAGATGTGACCGCCGTCCGGCAGGATCTGGTGGTCGAGCTCCTCGGCCAGGTTGCGCGTGGCGGCGCGCAGCGCCGAGGCCGGCGCGGGTAGCGACAGGGTGGAGAAGGCGAGCGCGATGCGAGCGCGCAGCCTGTCCTTGCCGTCCGGCATCTCGCGCGCCATCGATCTGAGATAACGGATCTGCATGGCGAGCGATTTGAGGAAGGCGCGGTAGAACGGGAATTCGGCGCCTTGCAGCACGACCGAGGAATGCTGCAGCCAGGCAATCACCCGCTTGGCTGTCGTGCCAGGCTCCCAGGCGACGCCCGATATCTGGTTGCCGTGCATGACGATCCAGTCCGAGACCAGGGCGCGAGCATTGGCGGCGGCGAGCTCGGTGCCGGCAGCGCGCATATGGCGCAGCCAGCGGAAGCCGTGCAGCGACTTTTGCCAGCCGCGATTGGGCACATTGATCTGGAAAGGCGATTTGCCGCCGGTCTCGACCATGTGGCCGGACAGCGGATAGCGGCCATAGTAGATTTCGAGCGCGATCTGCGGGTCGGCGAGCCTCAGATCCGGCGGCGCGATGAGGACGCGCTCGGGCGTGCGGCCGGAATAACGCCAGCGATAGATAGGGCCGGCACGAAGGCGCCGGCGCGTTTTGCGCCAGAACTCCCTCGCGACAAGCGTCCAAAGACGCGTCGTGCTGCCGGCAGCAAGTGCCAAAACCCCTCCTGATAGTCGTCAGCCCCTAAGCACAAGCTTATATGATTCAAGAACTTATGCGAAGGCGGATTCCACGAAGTGAACCCCTTCACGCGGCCATGACCTGGGCATCGCTAAAAAAGTCGGCAAGATTTATGCAATAACGTCCTAAATCGTCCTTCTCATCCGGGCGGCAAAGAAGCCGTCGAGCCCCGAAACCCCCGGTGAATTCAGCACCAAATCGGCGGGGGTGGTGCGCAGCGTGCCATCGGGCGTGAGGAAGGGATCGAGGCCGGCGAATTCACCCGCTTGGATCGGATCGGCGATCACGCCGCGAGTTCCGGCAAGGAAGACGCGATAAAGCTCCTCGCCCTCGATCGGGTCGAGCGAGCAATTGGAAAAGACGAGCCGTCCGCCCGGTTTGACGAGAGTGGCGGCGTGAGCGAGCAGGCGCCGCTGCAGCGTGGCGAGCTTCTCGACATCGGCCATGGTTTTGGTCCACGGCACGTCGGGATGCCGGCGCACGGTGCCGGTCGAGGAGCAGGGCGCGTCGAGCAGCACGGCGTCGAACGGCTCCGCCGGCCGGTAGTCGAGCAGGTCGGTGTGCGCCAGTTCGGCCGAAAGGCCGAGGCGTTTTAGGTTCTCACCCAGCCTGGCCAGCCGGTTCTTTGAACTGTCGACGGCGGTGACGTTCGCGCCGGCGAGGATCAGCTGGGCCGTCTTGCCGCCGGGCGCGGCGCAAAGATCGGCGATGCGTTGTCCCTCGATGGCGCCGAAAAGGCGCGCGGGCAGGGCTGCCGCCGCATCCTGCACCCACCAGGCGCCGTCGGCGAAGCCGGGCAGATCGGTGACGCCGGTCTGCAGCTTCTCGACGCGCACCGTGCCGGTCGGCAGCACGATGCCGCCCAGCTTCTCCGCCCAGAGCGAAGGGTCGGTTTTAACGGTGAAATCGACTGGAGCCTCATGGCGATGGGCAGCAAGAATGGCCTCCGCCCTGGCGGCGCCATAGGCTGTGGCCAGTCGGTCTGCGAACCACTGGGGCGCCTCGGTCGTCGCGGCGAGCGTCGGCGCCAGCTCGGCGCCCTTGGCACGCGCCAGCGAGCGCAGCACGCCGTTGACGAGACCGGAGAAACGCAGCGTGCGTGGGTCGGACTTGGCGTGGGTGACGGCGAGGTCGACGGCGGCGCTGTCGGGGATGTCGAGAAACAGGATCTGCGCGGCGGCCACGTGCAGGATGTGCGAGAGCACGGTGGCGTTGGCCGGCAACGGCCTTTCCAGACGCCTTGCGAGCAGTCCGGCAATGGTCATGCGGTGGCGCAGCGCCGTGACCAGAATGGCGCGCACCAATGCGCGGTCGCGCTGGTCGAGCGCCTTGTATTGCGGGTGGCCGTGCTCGTTGTCGGTCAGGCCGTCGAGCGGGGTATGGGCATCGATGACGGCGGCAAGCAGGCGGGCGGCCGCCTTGCGCGCCGCGAGGCCGGCGACCGTTTCGCTCGCACTTGCGTCACCTCTGCCTTGGGTTTGCGGTCGGCGCTTCGCTCCGCTCACGACCACGGATCTTTGGATCCTGTGCCGCGGGGGCCGGTCGGGTTGCGACCCCAGGGATTGCGCTTCGGCCGCTCCGGCTCGGCCGGCTGGCTCCATGGTCCTGCCTGCGGCTCGTCCGGCTGGCCTGGCGCAGGGGCTTCGCGCCGCGCGGCTTGGGCGGCACCGCTCATCTCGCGCGCCATCTGCTGCAGGGCGGCGATGCGGTTCTCTGTGCTCGGGTGGGTCGAGAACAGATTGTCCATGCGCTCACCGTGCAACGGATTGATGATGAACAGATGTGCCATCGCCGGATTTCGCTCGGCATCCGGATTGGGAATGCGCTCGGCGCCGCGCGCGATCTTGTCGAGCGCCGAGGCGAGCCACAGCGGATTTCCGCAAATTTCGGCGCCGCGCCGGTCGGCCTCGTATTCGCGGGTGCGGCTCACCGCCATTTGCACGATCATGGCGGCAAAGGGCGCAACGAGCATGGCGACAAGCACGCCGACGAAGCCCAGCGGATTGTTGTTTTCGCGGCTGCCGCCGAAGAAGAAGGCGAAATTGCCGAGCATCGAGATCGCGCCGGCAAGCGTCGCGACAATCGTCATGGTAAGCGTGTCGCGATGCTGCACATGGGCGAGTTCATGCGCCATCACCGCCGCGACCTCTTCGTGGCTGAGCCGCTCCAGCAGGCCGGTCGATGCGGCTACAGCGGCGTTTTCGGGATTGCGGCCAGTGGCGAAGGCGTTCGGCTGCGGACTGTCGATCAGATAGGTCCTCGGCATCGGCAAGCCGGCCTGCTTGGCCAGCGCCTCAACGATCGCATAATATTCGGGAGCGTTCCTCTCGTCGACCTCGATGGCGCGGTTCATCGACAGCACCATCTTGTCGGCATTCCAGTAGCTGAACAGGTTCATGCCGGCGGCTAACAGCAAGGCGATCACCATGCCGCCGGTGCCGCCGATCAGAAAGCCGACGCCCATGAACAGCGCGGTCATCGCAGCAAGGAGCATGGCGGTGCGAAGCGTATTCATCGTCTCTTCCGTCTGGCGTGGTGGCGAATAGGGGTCGATCCTGCCATTGTCATGGCTATATGATGGGAAAGGCCGGTCCCCGTTTCAATCGGCAGGAAGCATCGCATGACCGATCAACCCAACAAAACCGCAGGCGCCAAGCCGCAAAGGACGCTGTCGCCTGAGGCGCAGCGCGCATTGGCGGAAGCGGAAGCCAGGCGGAAGGCATACCGCGAGGCGGAAGCCCGCCTGCCGAAAGAGTTCGGCGGACGCGGCGGCAAGGAACCCGGGCGCTACGGCGACTGGGAGGTGAAGGGTCTGGCCACTGATTTTTAATGACACTCAAGGCGCGTCGCGCTGAGGCGGATTCAGGCGACGCGCTTTAAGTCATTGTTCGTGCTGTCGTCTTCGCAAAACCGCTGCACACCGCGACATGCATCAGGCCGCGTCGCGCTGCGGCTCGATGATCATCCAGCCATTGTCGTCGGTGGCGACGCCGAGCGCATCGTAGGTGGCGATGCTGGCGTGCTGCGTCACGACCGGATGGACATGCGTGGCGCTGATCACCATCACCGAGGCGCCGGAGGCTTCGCCCGCGGCGATGCCGGCCGGGGCATCCTCGAAGACGAGGCAATCGCGCGCCTCGACGCCGAGACGCTTTGCCGCCAAAAGAAAACAGTCGGGCGCCGGCTTGCCGCGGGTGACGTCCTCGGCCGAGACCATGATGGCGGGCACCGGAATGCCGGCCGCCGCCATACGCAGCAGCGCGAGTTCCCGCGGCGCCGAGGTGACGACCGCCCAGCGCCCCGGCGGCAGCGACTTGAGAAACGCCACAGCACCCGGAATCGGAACGATGCCCTCGAGGTCGGCCGCCTCGGCCTCGAGCAGCGCATCGGCTTCCACGACGGGATCGACGCCGGGAAGCTTCAGCGCGGCGATGGTCTCGATCGCGCGCTTGCCGTGGATAGTCGGCAGGAAGCTCGCGACGTCGAGGCCGTGACGGCGAGCCCACTTGGTCCACACGCGTTCCGCCGCGGCGATCGAATTGAGGACCGTGCCGTCCATGTCGAAAAGGAAAGCGGCGAACTTTCTGCCTGGGAACATCGGATATCCTGGGGGAATCGTTTTCGGGGAGCGCGAAACGCACCGCTATCCTAACCTCCGAAGCCGAGCCTGCAAAGGCGCATGCCGGCATTTCGACTCGCCGCCGGAACAACGCTCCTCATTGCGGCGTTCTCCAACCAGTCTTGCAAGACCACCAACAAGGGCAACACCACCAACAAGGGCAAGACCACCAACAAGGGGAAGTGATGCTGATCAGGCTCGGCTACGAAATCGCCATCGAATGCGATGCCGCGACGCCGATCATCGCGCTTCTCGACATCCACCCGGATCGCCATGCCGACATCAAGCGGCAGACGCGCTTTCTCACCTCGCCTTCGGTGCCGACGACCACCTATCGCGACAGCCATGGCAATATCTGCCGCCGCTTCACGGCGCCGGCCGGCGGTTTTCGCATCCTCTTTGATGGGGTGGTCGAGGACAGCGGCGAGGCCGACGAGATCAACACGCTGGCGCGCGAAATGCCGGTGGCGGAGCTGCCGGACGAGGTGCTCGTCTACCTGCTCGGCAGCCGCTATTGCGAAACCGATCACCTCAGCAACCTCGCCTGGGAGCTGTTCGGCCACCTGCCGCCCGGCTGGGCGCGCGCGCAGGCGATCGTCGACTATGTCCATAGCCGGCTTTCGTTCGGCTACGGCTATGCCCGCGCCACCCGCACGGCGGCGCAGGCGCATGAGGAGCGCGTCGGCGTTTGCCGCGACTTCGCGCATCTCGCGATCGCGCTCTGCCGCGCGATGAACATTCCAGCGCGCTATGTGAACGGCTATCTCGGCGACATCGGCGTGCCGGCCGATCCGGCGCCGATGGATTTCTCAGCCTGGATGGAAGTGTTCCTCGACGGGAAATGGTACGCGTTCGATCCGCGCCACAATCGTCCAAGGATCGGCCGCGTCGTGATCGCGCGCGGCCGCGACGCCACCGACGTGCCGCTGCTGCACAGCTTCGGCCCGCATCGGCTTACCCTGTTCAAGGTGTGGACCTATGAGCAGCAAGGCAACCTGTTCAAGCCGCCGCATCACGGCATCGACAGGACCGCGAGCGCCCAGATGCTCGCGTAAGCCAGGCGGCTGTTTCACTGCGGCGCCAGCACCAGCGCTGACCCGCTTTGGCACAGGGCGCACTGTGCCGAAGCGGGAAGGGCCGCAATGGCTCCGCCACTCATGGTAAGCGCTTTATGAACGGCATTTCCCTATTGCGTTTCCATTTACCCGCCATTCACCTTCCTGTCTGCCGTGTTCCAGCAGAAACAATGAGTTAGCTGTCGCTCCGCGCTTTCGAACAGAAGGGTGGCCGTGTCTGGCCGAAGTCCTGCAGCGCTTCCGTTGAGCGGCACCGAAGCCGCAGCAGGCGGGGGTGAGGATGCGGCAGTTGAAAGGTCTCGTTTGTGGGGTGGACGGCTTTGCGCGGGATCGCGGAGGCAATTTCGCGGTTCTGTTTGGGGCTGCCGCATCGGTGCTGGCGCTGGGGGTGGGATTCGCAGTCAATATCGCGCAGGTCTACAATGCGAGATCGAGTCTGCAGAGCGTCGTCGATGCCGCTGTGACCTCGACGGCACGCGATCTCACCCTTGGTGTCATCAAGGAAGCCGATGCCGACGCGTCGGTACAGGCATTTCTCGACGCCAACAGCGCGGCCGGCATCCTGCAGGCCAAACAGATCGTGCTCGACAAGCTCACCATCGACAGGACATCGAAGACCGTGCAGGTGAATGCGCATGCCGATGTCGGCCTCTATTTTCCGCTGTTCAGCGTTGGCGATATGCAGCGTGTCGGCGCCTCGACCACCGCGCTCTATTCAGACAAGAAGATCGAGGTGGCGCTGATGCTCGACATCACCGGCTCCATGGCGGCCAACAAGCGCGCCAAGACCAATAAGATCGGCGACCTGCAGGCGGCCGCGTCGCAGACGGTCAAGGATCTCCTGGGACAGAACCGGGATCCCAGCGAGCCTCGGGTCCGGGTGGCGATCGTCCCCTATGCCGAGGCCGTCAACACTGGCGGCCTCGCCGACACCGTCTTCGTCGAGACGTCGGCCGGACCGAAGCTGCCGCCGCCGATCGATGCGCCGCTTGCCATTTCCGTGACGACCGCGCCTGACAAATGCGCCACCGAGCGCAAGGACAAGGACGGCTATGCCGATTATTCGTCGGATGGCCCGTATACGCTGAGGCAGGACAACAATGGCAGGACCTATCAGGCCAAGGTCAACCGCGACTACCGCATGAAAGTGTGTCCATCCGCGGCTGTGGTTCCGCTGACGGCCGATCAGAACACGCTGCTCACGGCCATCGGTCATTTCCAAGCTGCGGGCGTGACGGCAGGTGGGATTGCCGCGCAATGGGGCTATTACATGCTTTCGCCGTCCTGGCGTTCGGCCATCGCCGATGCCCGCCTGGGCGCCGGTCCGGCGAATTTCGATCCGAAGAAAGTGGCAAAGATAGCCATCCTGATGACGGATGGCCAGTTCAACACCGCCTTTGCCCGCGGGCGCGGCACGTCCGCGTCCGACGACGAGGGCCGGAGGTCGCGCGCCAATGCCGAAGCCATTTGCGAGAATATGAAGCACGACGGCATAGAGGTTTTCACCATCGGCTTCGATCTCAACGATCCGTCGATGACGACGACCGAGAGGGATCAAGCGAGATCCGTATTGAAGGACTGTGCGACCGACGACACGTCGTCGCTGAAGCATTTTTACGAGGCCGCCACGGGCACCGAACTGTCAGATGCCTTCGATCAGATCACCCGCAATATCGAGAAGCTCACCATCAATCGCTGACCCACAGGGCAGGCCGCGAGAAAAGGAAAAGGCCGCCGCTTCTTGACGAAGCAGGCGGCCTTCCGTGTTTCCGTCCATGACGCGGCTCCTGGCGGCGACCCCTTCGGGTCACCTGCCGCGCGTCTCGCGCCTTAACGGGAAGACTGCTTCCCGGAAGTGCAATCCGCTGAGCTCACGTTATGGAAAACGAAATCACTCGACATCGGATCACCTCCTTTCGGTTTGTTGAACACAGCCAAATGATGGGGTGCGTCGCGGCAAAACACAAGATGACGCTACGGAATGGCCGTGCATCGGGCGAGGATCATCCTCGCGCGATGCTTTTGCGCAACAGATCGGGATTGCGGTCGACGGGCCGGTGGACGACAGTGGCGCTCGAGGGCGGGGTTCGCCTATTGGGAGGTGGGAATGGACGCCGCCGACAGAGCCGCGCGGATCGTACGCAGGGTCGTCGAGACGTTGAAGCCGGGTTTTGCGGTCAGGCTTTGGACCGGCGAGCGGATCGGGCCCGCCGGCGGTCCGGTGCTTGCCATCAACGATCAGGACATCGTCTGGCAACTGGTGCGGCGTCCTGCCTTCTCGACGCTTGTCGAGATGTGGATTTCCAAGACCGTCGACATCGAAGAGGGCACGCTGTTCGACTTCTACGCCGTGCCCTCGCAGGGCAGGCTCAAGACGAAGCTCAGATCATTGCCCAAGCTGGAGATCCTGCGCGACCTGCCGGTGGTGCTGTTCTCGCGAAAACAGATGACGGCGCGCAGCGACCTCTCCGGCGGCAACCCCTATGTCAGCGGGTCGAACAAGGAAGCGATCCAGCATCACTACGACATCTCGAATGCCTTCTACCGGCTCTTCCTTGACGAGCGCATGGTCTATAGCTGTGGGTATTTCAAGGATTTCGCCAACGGCATCGACCAGGCGCAAGTCGACAAGCTCGACCATATCTGCCGCAAGCTCAGGCTGAAGCCCGGCGAAAGGCTGCTCGATATCGGCTGCGGCTGGGGCGCGATGCTGATCCATGCGGCGAAGCATTACGGCGTCGTCGGCCATGGCGTCTCGTTGTCGCGGGCCCAGACGCAGCTTGCCCGCGAGCGCATCCGCGCCGAGGGTCTCGAGGACCGCATCACCATCGAGATCAAATCCTACGCCGAGCTCTCCGGCGCATTCGACAAGATATCGTCCATCGGCATGTTCGAGCATCTGGGTATCGCCAATCACGACGCCTACTTTTCGGCCGTCCATCGTCTGCTCAAGCCCGGCGGCGTCTATCTGCACCACGCCATCACCAGGCGCAGCAAGGGCGACATCCGCAAGACGTTGCGCAAGGGCCCGGAATACAAGGCGCTGATCAAATACATCTTCCCAGGCGGAGAGCTCGACACGATCGGCATGACGCTCGGCAATCTCGAGGCGCGTGGCTTCCTCGTCCATGATGTCGAGAACCTTCGCGAGCATTATCAGCGCACCTGCCGGCTGTGGGCCGAGCGTCTCCATGCGCGCTTCGACGAGGCGATCGCCGAGGTCGGCGAGGCGAAAGCGCGGCTATGGCTGCTCTATCTCACCGGCTGCTCGATCGCCTTCGAACGCGCCTCGGCGCAGATTTTCCAGACCGTCGCCACCAAGCGCGCGCGGGGACCAAGCGGCCTGCCGCCGACGCGTGAAGATTTGTACCGGTAGGGACAAGGCAGGTCAGGCGAACCGCACTTCCGCGCCGATCTCGACGCGTGCCGGCCGGTCGACGGTGCAATAAACGCCGATATTGTGGGCGTTGTAGCGGACCAGGTTGCGCAGGATGCCGGGGTCGTTGTCGAAGCCGTCCTGGGCGATGATGGTGAAGCCGCAGCGGCGGCAGGGCTCGGAGATCGTGAGCAGCAGATCGCCGATCGCGAGCTTGCGGCCGAGCCATTCCGTCTCCGGGAAGGAGCCTTCCACCGGCTCCATGTCGACGACGATGTTGGGGCGAAAGCGGCGCGAATCTGGCACGCCTTGCGGATGCAGCGCCTTCAGCCGCGCCAGCGAGGCGGTGGTGAGCAGATGGATCGGCGTCCTGCTGTATCGCTCGGCCGTCAGCGGGCCGGCATAGCCCGGCGCGTGCTCGCGGAAGTAAGGCCGGATCGAGGCGTCGAAGCCGAGAAATTCGGAAAGAACCCGGTCGCTTTCCGGGTCGGGCGCCGGCAGCCAGTCGCCGCCGGGCACAGCCACTTCGAGCCGGCGGTCTTCGGTCAGCCGGGTGCGGATCAGCGGCACCTTGTGCCATTTCGGTCCGCGGTCCGGCCTGGCGATCTCGCCATCCGAGGCATCGACCAGGCCGAACAGCCGGTCGCCGTCGACAGTCGACGTGCCGACGGAGATGGTGTCCAGCCGCTCGCCGGCGAGCGAGCTCGCCGGATAGCGCCATAGCTGGCTGACGGTGCCGAGTGCGGACTGCGCGTTCATCAGGCCCTTTTATTCTGCCGGTTGGCAACGAGATCGTCGACCACGGCCGGATCGGCGAGCGTCGAGGTGTCGCCGAGCGCGCCGTAATCGTCCTCGGCGATCTTGCGCAGGATGCGCCGCATGATCTTGCCTGAACGGGTCTTGGGCAGGCCCGGCGCGAACTGGATCTTGTCGGGCGTTGCGATGGCGCCGATCTCCTTGCGGACATGGGCGACAAGCTCCTTGCGCAGATCCTCGCTCGACGTCGTGCCGGACATCAGCGTGACGTAGCAGTAGATTCCCTGACCCTTGATATCGTGCGGATAGCCGACGACGGCGGCTTCCGAGACCTTGTCGTGGCTGACCAGCGCCGATTCAACTTCCGCCGTGCCCATGCGGTGGCCTGAAACGTTGATGACGTCGTCGACGCGGCCGGTGATCCAGTAGTAGCCGTCGGCGTCACGGCGGCAGCCGTCGCCGGTGAAGTATTTGCCCTTGTAAGTCGAGAAATAGGTCTGCACGAAACGGTCGTGATCGCCATAGACGGTGCGCATCTGGCCGGGCCAGGAATCGGTGATGCAGAGATTGCCGTCGGCCGCGCCTTCCAGCACCTTGCCTTCGCCATCGACCAGCTGCGGCTTGACGCCGAAGAAGGGCCGTGTCGCCGAGCCGGCCTTAAGGTCGGTGGCGCCCGGCAGCGGCGTGATCAGGATGCCGCCGGTCTCGGTCTGCCACCATGTGTCGACGATCGGCACCTTGGCGTTGCCGACGACGTTGAAATACCACTCCCAGGCTTCCGGATTGATCGGCTCGCCGACCGTGCCCAGCACGCGCAGCGACTTGCGCGAGGTCTTCTTCACATGGGAATCGCCGGCGCCCATCAGGGCGCGCAGCGCCGTCGGCGCGGTGTAGAAGATGTTGACCTGGTGCTTGTCGACGACTTCCCAGAAGCGCGACTGCGACGGGTAGTTCGGCACGCCCTCGAACATCAGCGTCGTGGCGCCGTTGGCCAAAGGGCCATAGACGATGTAGCTGTGGCCGGTGACCCAGCCGACATCGGCGGTGCACCAGTAGATGTCGCCGTCATGGTAATCGAAGACATACTGGTGCGTCATCGAAACATAGACGAGATAGCCGGCGGTGGTGTGCAGCACGCCCTTCGGCTTGCCGGTCGAGCCCGATGTGTAGAGGATAAACAACGGGTCCTCCGCCTTCATCTTCTCGGGTTTGCAGTCGGCCTTAACGGTCGCGGCCTCATCGTGGTACCAGACGTCGCGGCCCGGCACCCAGCCGGTCTTGCCGCCGGTGCGTCGCACCACCACCACTTTTTCCACCTTGGTGCCGGCCTTGGCGGCGATGTCGATGGCCTTGTCGGTGTTGTCCTTCAGCGCAATCGGCTTGCCGCCGCGCAGGCCCTCGTCGGCGGTGATGACGATGGTCGACTTGCAGTCGTCGATGCGGCCGGCCAGCGCATCGGGCGAGAAGCCGCCGAAGACGACCGAATGGATGGCGCCGATACGCGTGCAGGCAAGCATCGCGTAAGCCGTTTCGGGGATCATCGGCATGTAGATGGTAACGCGGTCGCCCTTCTTGACGCCGTGCTTCTTCAGGACATTGGCGAAGCGGCAGACATGCGCATAGAGCTCGTTGTAGGTAATCTTCCTGTCATCGTAAGGGTTGTCGCCTTCCCAGATGATGGCGGTCTGGTTGCCGCGCTTCTTCAGATGCCGGTCGATGCAGTTGTAGGAAACGTTGGTCTGGCCGTCCTCGAACCACTTGATCGAGACCTTGCCGTCGAAGGAAGTGTTCTTGACCTTGGTGAAGGGCTTGAACCAGTCGATGCGCTTGCCGTGCTTGCCCCAAAACTTGTCCGGGTTCTTCACGCTGTCGGCATACCATTTGAGATAGGTGTCGTTGTCGATCAGCGCGTTTTTCTTCCACGCCGGCTGGACGCGGTGGACATGGACATCGGACATTTTCTAGCTTTCCTCCGAAACCGTTCCGCCGGCTTGATGTGCCGACGGCATCACGGCGAAGCAGCCGTGAATTCGCGGCATTATTAACAGTTCCGCCGTGACGGCAATATTAGACGTTGGATTCGCGCGGCGGGATGACGCAGGGGCAAGTGCAAACGCCTGTCAGCACTCTCGCCCTAGGGCTGCTAACCGTCTGTTTTTCCGATGGAAAACTTGGGTCTGATGTGCGAAAATCAATAGACGGTTAAGCAACGAGGCGCAGAGTTTCGCGTTGGGAGGAAAGGAGAATCAACTGAGGACGGCAATGCGCCATCATCTCGAAATGGACTTGATGCTCAGCGGCTATGGGCTGACCACGGCCAAGATCCTTTATCACTTCCCAGACCATCCACATCTGCTGCAAAGCTATATCTGGCAGGATTACGACATCGCGCCGGAGTTTCCGGTGCTGATCCGCTTCATCGAATTCTGGAAGACCAAGCTCGACGGCCCGCTGCATTCGGTGACCTACACGCACCAGAAGCTGATCGCGCCGAACGAGTGGCGGAAAGTGGACGGGGAGTTCGTGCTGCACTGAGCGGCGCAGAGGTTCTCTGTACGTCGAATGTTGGCGGAAACGCCCATCACTCGTCATCCGCGGGCTTGTTAGGAACGGCCCGGTTCGTTTCAAGCGCCGGCGGAAGCGTTATCGTTCGATTGTCGGGTCGGTAACAAGATCGCTGCCAGCGTGTCGAGGCGCTTAGCGACTGCCGAAGATTGCCGAGCCCAGCCTGACACTGGTCGCGCCGAAGGCGATCGCGGTCTCGTAATCGCCGGACATGCCCATCGAGAGCATTGCGACGCCGGCCTCGCGGGCGATCTTTTCCAAAAGCGCGAAATGCGGGCCGGGATTCTCGTCCGCCGGCGGGATGCACATGAGGCCCTCAATGGCGAGGCCGTGCACCTCGCGGCAGCGTTTGACGAAAGCGACGGCGTCGCGCGGCTCGATGCCGGCCTTCTGCGGCTCGGAACCGGTGTTGACCTGGACATAGAGTTTCGGCGCCCGGCCTTGCCTGGCGGTCTCCTTGGCAAGCTCGGCGGCGATCTTCTCGCGATCGACGGTCTCGATGACATCGAAAAGCGCCACCGCTTCCTTCGTCTTGTTGGATTGCAGCGGCCCGATCAGGTGCAGCTCGATGTCGGGAAACGCCGCTTTCAGCGCCGGCCATTTACCTTGAGCTTCCTGCACGCGGTTCTCGCCGAAAACACGCTGGCCCGCCTCGATGACCGGGCGGATATCTTCGGCCGCGAAGGTCTTCGAGACCGCAACCAGCATGACGGCGCCGGGCTCACGCTTTGCCTCGCGTTCGGCGCTTGCGATCTTCGCCTTGACCGCGCGAAGCTGTTCGACGGGGCTCGTCATGTCCATATCCTGCCCATAGTTTTAGCACCAACGCCGGATCGCCACAGTTGACGGGTCTGGCAATCCATGGTGAACACCGCGACGACATTGTCTCGGCTGCCGGCCTTGCCCAGCGCCGCGCACCCGCTTTTAAGTGAAAAACATCCGATGGCAACCGAACGATACAATCCGCGCACGTCAGAGCCCAAATGGCAGAAGGCCTGGGCCGAAAAGAAGCTGTTCGAGGCCAGGAACGAGGACCCGAAGCCGAAATACTACGTGCTCGAGATGTTCCCTTATCCCTCGGGGAAGATCCATATCGGCCACACCCGCAACTATACGATGGGCGACGTCGTCGCGCGCTACAAGCGGGCCAAGGGCTTCAACGTGCTGCACCCGATGGGTTGGGACGCCTTCGGCATGCCGGCCGAGAACGCAGCGATGCAGAACAAGGTCCATCCCAAGGACTGGACCTACGAAAACATCGCCGTCATGCGCGAGCAGCTCAAGATGATGGGCCTGTCGCTCGACTGGGCGCGGGAGTTCGCCACATGCGACGTCGACTACTATCACCGCCAGCAGATGCTGTTCCTCGACTTCGTCGAGAAGGGGCTGGTGACGCGCAAATCCTCCAAGGTCAACTGGGACCCGGCAGACATGACGGTGCTCGCCAACGAGCAGGTCATCGACGGCCGCGGCTGGCGCTCGGGCGCGCTGGTCGAGCAGCGCGAGTTGACGCAGTGGTTCTTCAAGATCACCGATTTCGCGCAGGACCTGCTGGATTCGCTCGGCCGTCTCGACGAATGGCCTGAAAAGGTCAAGCTGATGCAGCATAACTGGATCGGCCGCTCGGAAGGGCTGCTGATCCGCTGGCCGCTGGCGGCTGCAAGCTCTGCCAAGATCGGCGGCGACATGCACGAGCTGGAAGTCTACACGACCAGGCCGGACACCATCTTCGGTGCCTCCTTCATGGCGGTCGCGGCGGATCATCCGCTGGCCAGACAAGCCGCCGAGAACAATCCGGCGCTGGCCAAGTTCATCGACGAGGTCCGCCATATGGGCACCTCGGTGGCGGCGCTTGAGACGGCCGAAAAGAAGGGTTTCGATACCGGCATCCGCGTCGTCCATCCTTTCGACGACAGTTGGACGCTGCCTGTCTATGTCGCGAATTTCGTGCTGATGGAGTATGGCACGGGCGCCATCTTCGGCTGCCCGTCGGGCGATCAGCGCGACCTCGACTTCGCCAACAAATACGGCCTGCCCGTAGTCCCGGTAGTGATGCCGGAAGACGGCGACGCCAAGACCTTCCAGATCATCGAGGAGGCCTATGTCGACGACGGCGTGATGATCAATTCGCGCTTCCTCGACGGCATGAAGCCGCAGCGCGCGTTCGACGAGGTGGCGAAGCTGCTCGAACAGAGGACGATCGGCGGCCGGCCGATGGCGGAGCGCAAGGTGAATTTCCGCCTGCGCGATTGGGGCATCTCGCGCCAGCGCTACTGGGGCTGCCCGATCCCGATGATCCACTGCGAGGCCTGCGGCGTGGTGCCGGTGCCGAAGGCCGATCTGCCGGTGAAACTGCCTGACGACATCGAGTTCGACCGTCCGGGCAATCCGCTCGATCGGCATCCGACATGGCGTCACGTGAAATGCCCGCAATGCGGGCGCGACGCGCGGCGCGAGACCGACACGATGGATACGTTCGTCGATTCGTCGTGGTATTTCGCGCGCTTCACCGCCCCCTGGGCGAACGAGCCGACCGAGCCGAAGGCGGCGGACGAGTGGCTGGCGGTGGACCAATATATCGGCGGCATCGAGCACGCGATCCTGCATCTGCTCTATTCGCGCTTCTTCACACGTGCCATGCGCGAGACCGGCCATTTGAACCTCGCCGAGCCGTTCAAGGGCCTGTTCACGCAAGGCATGGTGGTGCACGAGACCTACCGCGTCGGCGGTCCGTCGACAAATGGGCGCTGGCTGTCGCCGAGCGAGGTCAGGATCGAGGACGCCGGCGGCAAGCGCCGCGCCATCGAGATCGCGACCGGCGAGGAAGCGACGATCGGCGCGCTCGAGAAGATGTCGAAATCGAAGAAGAACACGGTGAGTCCGGAGGAGATCACCGACGGCTACGGGGCCGATACCGCGCGCTGGTTCATGCTGTCGGACTCGCCGCCGGAGCGCGACGTCGAATGGACCGACGAAGGTGCCGCCGGCGCGCATCGCTTCGTGCAGCGCGTCTGGCGCCTGGTGCAGATCGCGGCCGAACAGCTTGCCGACGTGAAGCCGGCCGCGGCGAGCGAAGGCGAGGCAGGTGCCGTTTCCAAGGCCGCGCACAAGATCCTTAAGGCGATCGGCGAGGACATCGAGAAGCTCGGCTTCAACCGAGCTATCGCCCGCATCTACGAGCTTGCCAATGCGCTGGCCGTGCCGCTCAACGACGTCGCCGAAGGCAAGGCTGACGCGGCGCTGAAGGGCGCCTGCCGCGAGGCCGTCGAGATCCTGGTGCATGTGATCGCGCCGGTGATGCCGCATCTGGCCGAGGAATGCTGGGAGGCGTTGGGCGGCACCGAGATGGTCGCCGAACGGCCTTGGCCTGCCTACGATCCGGCCCTAGTCGTCGACAACGAGATCATGCTGCCGGTGCAGGTCAACGGCAAGAAGCGCGGGGATTTGACAATTGCCCGCGACGCGGATCAAGGTGCCGTCGAAAAAGCGGTGCTGGCTCTCGACTTCGTGCAGAAAGCGCTCGATGGTAAAGCCCCGCGCAAGGTGATCATCATCCCGCAGAGGATCGTCAATGTCGTTGCCTGATCCGGAAAAGTCACAGGCGGCGCGTTTGCTGCGTCGCGCTGCTCTCAGCGGCCTGATCGCCTCGCTGGCACTGGTCTCCGCCTGCACGGTGCGGCCGCTCTATTCCAGCGCGCCGCTCACCGCCGGGTCGCAGGTCGGGGCCGCCGCCGAGCTGGCCTCGATATCGATCAAGCCGGTCAGCACGCGCCCTGCGCAGCAGGTGCGCAACAACCTGATCTTCGCTTTCGGCCAGGGCTCGGGCGAGCCGGCATCGCCTGCCTATACGCTCGACCTCGGCGTCACCGAGCTTGTCGAGTCGGCGGCCATCGTTCAGGTGCAGACCGAAGAGGACGAGCCGACGGCCGGCACCGTGACCCTCACCGCCAATTATGTGCTCAGAGACGCCGCGACCGGCACGGTGGTCGCGCTCGGCAAGCGCTCGATTCCTTCCTCCTTCGACCGGCCGCGCCAGGAGTTTGCGGCCTACCGGGCGCAGATCGACGCCGAGAACCGCGCCGCCCGCGAGCTCGCCGATCTGCTCAGGCTGGCGATCGCCCAGGACCTGGCCAAGAATGGCAAGAAGGCCTGAGCAGGTCTCTGGGCGCCGCCGCGCTATTCCCCTATTCGATGCAACAAAAAGGCCAGGTTATCCCGGCCTTTTTGTTGTCTGATCTCGGGCCTCAGCCAATCTTCTGGCCGGTCTTGGCCCAGTCGGCGAGGAAGGCGGCGAGGCCCTTGTCGGTGAGCGGATGGTTGACCAGCGCCTTCAACGTCGCCGGCGGCGCGGTCACGATATCGGCGCCGATCAAAGCCGCCTGCTTGACGTGGTTCACCGTACGCACGGAAGCGGTCAGGATCTCGGTCTTGAAATCGTAATTGTCGTAGATGGTGCGGATTTCCGATATCAGCTCCATGCCGTCCGAGCCGGTGTCGTCGATGCGGCCGACGAAGGGCGAGATGAAGGAGGCGCCGGCCTTGGCGGCAAGCAGCGCCTGGTTGGCCGAGAAGCAGAGCGTGACGTTGACCATGCGGTTCATCTCGGTGCGGATCGTCTTGCAGGCCTTCAGACCATCCAGCGTCAGCGGCACCTTGATGGCCACATTCGGTGCGATCTTGGCCAGCACCTCGGCCTCGGCCATCATCTCCTTGTACTCGGTCGCCACGACCTCGGCCGAGACCGGGCCTTCGACAATGTCGCAGATCTGCTTGGTGACCTCGGCGATCTTGCCGCCCGATTTGAGGATCAGCGACGGGTTGGTGGTGACGCCATCGAGCAGCCCCAGATCGTGCAGCTCCTTAATTTCCTTGATGTCAGCGGTATCGACAAAAAACTTCATGGCTGTCTCCTTGGGGATTGCCTGACGCCAGCCAGGCAGATGCGGGGGTCCCCTTTGATCTAGAGCAAAGTCGGGGCAAGGTCACGCCCGATGATCGAAGATTCGCCCTTTGTCGCGGCCGCGCCGGTGCTGGTGCCGATGCCGGCCGAACGGCCCTACACATATGCCGTGCCGCCAGGCATGCGCGTGGTGCCGGGCTCGATCGTGCGCGTGCCGCTGGGGCCGCGGCAGGTCGCCGGCATCGTCTGGGACGCCGTCGTCGAATCCGTCGATCCGAAAAAGCTGCGGCCGATCGAGGAGGTCTTCGACTGCCCGCCGATCGACAAGGCGATGCGCCGTTTCGTCGACTGGATCGCCCAATACACGCTGTCGGCGCCCGGCATGGTGGCGCGGATGTTGTTGAGGGCGCCGGAAGCTTTCGACCCGGAGCCGTGGATCGAAGGCCTGCAGCGCACGCTTGCCGAGCCCGACCGATTGACCGACGCGCGACGCCGCGTGCTGGAGACGGCCGAAGGCGGGCTTGCCTGGACGCGCTCCGGTCTCGCCCATGCGGCGGGTGTCTCCTCGACCGTCATCGATGGCTTGAGGGCACAAGGCGTGTTTGAGACGGTGATGATCCCGCCAAGGCCGGTGGTCGCCGCACCCGATCCCGGCCATGCCGTGCCGGAATTGATGCCGGACCAGAAGGCGGCGGCCGAGAAGCTGCGCGCGGCGATCGCCGCCGGCGCCTTCAACGTCACCCTGCTCGACGGCGTCACCGGATCGGGCAAGACGGAAGTCTATTTCGAGGCGGTGGCGGCGGCGCTCGACAAGGGCAAGCAGGTGCTGATCCTGCTGCCGGAGATCGCGCTGACGCACGCTTTCCTCGAACGCTTCCAGGACCGCTTCGGCGCCAAACCGGCGGAGTGGCATTCGGACCTGCCGCCCCGGATGCGCGAACGCGTCTGGCGGCAGGTGGCGGAGGGTGGCGTGCGCGTCGTCGCCGGGGCGCGCTCGGCGCTGTTCTTGCCGTTCAAGGAGCTAGGCCTGATCGTCGTCGACGAGGAGCATGACCCGGCCTACAAGCAGGAAGACCGCGTCTTCTACAATGCGCGCGACATGGCGGTGGTGCGCGGCCATATCGGCGCTTTCCCGGTCGTGCTCGCCTCGGCGACGCCGTCGGTCGAGAGCCGCGTCAACGCCAGCCAGGGCCGCTACCAGCGCGCGGTGCTGTCGGCGCGTTTTGCCGAGGCGGCGCTCCCCGACCTGAAATCGATCGACATGCGGCGCGCGCCGCCGGCGCGCGGCGGTTTTCTGTCGCCTCTCCTTCTGGAGCAGATGGAGCGCACGCTGGAGAGACAAGAGCAGTCGCTGCTCTTCCTCAACCGGCGCGGCTATGCGCCGCTGACGCTCTGCCGCGTCTGCGGCCATCGCTTCGGCTGCCCGGTCTGCTCGGCCTGGCTGGTCGAGCATCGCTTTCGCGGCCAGCTCGTCTGCCATCATTGCGGCCACAATGAGCGGCGGCCGGAGGCCTGCCCGGAATGCGGCACGCTCGATCATCTGGTCGCCTGCGGGCCGGGCGTCGAGCGCATCGCCGAGGAAGTGGTGGCGCATTTCCCGGAAGCCCGCACGATCGTATTGTCGTCCGATCTCTTGGGCGGCGTGCGCCGGCTGCGGCTCGAGCTCGAGGCCGTCGCCAATGGCGAGGCCGATATCGTCATCGGCACGCAGCTCGTCGCCAAGGGTCACAACTTCCCCGGCATGACGCTCGTCGGCGTGGTCGACGCCGATCTCGGCCTCGCCAATGGCGATCCGCGCGCCGCCGAGCGCACCTTCCAGCTGCTCAGCCAGGTGACCGGGCGCGCGGGCCGCACCGGCAAGAAGAGCCTCGGCCTGCTGCAGACCTACCAGCCCGACCATCCGGTGATGCGGGCGATCGTCTCCGGCGATTCGGAAGCCTTCTACGAGCGCGAAATCGCGGAGCGGGAGCGCGCCGCGCTGCCACCGTTCGGCCGGCTCGCCGGCATCATCGTCAGTGCCGCGACACGCGCCGAGGCCGAGACCCATGCGCGGGGCTTGCGGCGCGCGGCACCTACAGCCTCCGATCTCTTCGTGCTCGGACCGGCCGAGGCGCCGCTGTCGCTGATCGGCGGCCGCCACCGCTTCCGCTTGCTTGTCCAGGGCGGGCGGCGCGCGGACATGCAAGGGTTTATTCGAGCCATGCTGGCGGAGGGGCCGAAGCTGCGCGGCTCCGTCAGGGTGCAGGTCGACATCGACCCGCAGAGCTTCCTATAAGCGAGAAAGACAGTCCCAACGGAGTGCTCGCTTTATGAAAACCCTCGGCCTTATCGGCGGCATGAGCTGGGAATCGACGGCGATCTACTACCGACTGCTCAACGAGATCGTGCGCGAGCGGCTGGGCGGGCTGCATTCGGCCGAGCTGTTGCTCTGGTCGTTCGACTTCGCCGAGATCGCCGAACGCCAGCATGCCGGCGACTGGGACGGCGCCGGTGTCCTTCTGGTAAAAGCAGCGCGCAAGCTGGAGGCCGGCGGCGCCGAGGGCTTGATGATTTGCACCAACACGATGCACAAACTCGCCGACACGGTGCAAGCGGCCATCTCGATTCCCATTATCCATATCGCCGACGCAACTGGACACGCTGTTGTCGCCGCAGGCGTGAAGCGCCCGGCGCTGCTGGCGACACGCTTCACCATGGAACAGGATTTCTATAAAGGGCGGCTCGCCGACAAATACGGCCTGCAGCCGGTCGTGCCCGCCCAGGCCGGCCGCGACATGGTGCACCGGATTATCTATGATGAGCTCTGCCAAGGCGTCGTCAAAGCCGACTCGAAGTCCGCCTACGTCGAGGAAGTCGGCCGTCTGCGGCGCGACGAAAAGATCGACGGCCTCATCATGGGCTGCACCGAGATCACCATACTGATCGGCCAGGGCGATTTCGACATGCCGGTGTTCGACACCACGCGCATCCATGCCGAGGCAGCGATCGACTTCGCATTGTC
Source organism: Mesorhizobium sp. WSM4989 (assembly GCF_029625795.1). Lineage (NCBI taxonomy): Bacteria > Pseudomonadati > Pseudomonadota > Alphaproteobacteria > Hyphomicrobiales > Phyllobacteriaceae > Mesorhizobium > Mesorhizobium sp. WSM4989. Next base: position 2,622,558 of record NZ_JARTVN010000001.1, read on the forward strand.
CTGATCGGGCGCTGTTCTGTCGCTTCTTCTCTTGCGGTCTTTTCAAATGTGCCGGCCGACATCTGGCGCGCGGATTTTCCTCGGCTAGAATGCCGGCAATTTCAGAACAAGACTTTACGAGGGGGATCAGATGGAGTTCGCGTTTCCGTGGCCGGCGAGCCAGGGCGAGTGGCTGGCATGGTCGAGCGCCGTCGTGACGCTGCTCATCGGCCTCGTCCTCTTCCTGGCGCCGAATCTCGCCTTCCGCATCCTGCGCCTGCAGGCAAAGCCGGAGAAAGCGGCGGCGATCGCCGAAGGGCGCGGCCGCATGTCGGGCTTCTATCTCGGCGTCAGCCTGTGTTGCATCCTGCTCGCGCAGCCGCTGCTCTATATGGCGCTCGGCTTCTCATGGCTGTTCACCGCTTTCGGTCGGCTTTTGTCGATGATGTCGGACGGCGCCAATACACCTTTCAACTGGGCTTCCATCGTGGTTGAATTGGCCCTGGCGGCGCTGCCGCTTGCCTTCGCCTTCGGCTTCGTACCGTGAATTCGTGACTAATCCGCCGCTCAGGCTCGGCCTTCGCCGCCTGATGCGACAAAAGTGCCTGAAAACCATGCCGGACGATGCATTGCGGTCTCAAAAGGCCTGTGCTAGACGGCAATCGACTTTCGGCCGGGGATAGCGGAAGCCATCCCTCCGTGCTTGGAAAAATCGTAGTAAGGTCAAAGATTTAGCCAGAGTTTTCGCTCGCGCCAACAATCTGCGGCCTGTCAGACAAGAGAAAAGACGGTCCGTGGCCCAATCGTCATCGCCAATCTCAGCTGTCGCAGAGCGCTATGCAAGCTCGTTGTTCGAGCTCGCGCTGCAGGAAAATTCGGTCGCCCAGGTCGAGGCCGACCTCAACGATTTCGAGGCGATGCTGAACGGCAGCGCCGACCTTGCCCGGCTCATCAACAGCCCGGTGTTCTCCAGCGACGATCAGGCCAAGGCGATCGGGGCGATCATCTCCAGAGCCAACATCACCGGCCTCGTCGGCAATTTCCTGCGCGTCGTCGCCCGCAACCGCCGCCTGTTCGCCGTGCCCGGCATGATCAAGGCGTTCCGCCAGATTGCCGCCGACCACCGTGGCGAGGCGTCCGCCGAAGTCACCTCCGCGCATGCGCTGACGGATGCGCAGCAGGCCGAACTCAAGGCGACGCTGACGGGCATCGCCGGCAAGGACGTGGCCATCGCTATGACCGTCGACCCGTCGCTGCTCGGCGGCTTGATCGTCAAGATGGGCTCGCGCCAGATCGATACGTCGCTCAAAACCAAACTCAATTCGCTCAAGCTTGCACTGAAAGAGGTCGGCTGATGGACATCCGCGCCGCGGAAATTTCCGCAATTCTGAAAGACCAGATCAAGAATTTCGGCAAGGAGGCCGAGGTCTCCGAAGTCGGCCAGGTTCTGTCCGTCGGTGACGGCATTGCCCGCGTCTACGGGCTCGATAACGTCCAGGCGGGCGAGATGGTCGAATTCCCGGGCGGCATCCGCGGCATGGCGCTGAACCTCGAAGCCGACAATGTCGGCGTCGTCATCTTCGGCAACGACCGTGACATCAAGGAAGGCGACACCGTCAAGCGCACCGGCGCCATCGTCGACGTTCCGGTCGGTCCCGGCCTGCTCGGCCGCGTGGTCGACGCGCTCGGCAATCCGATCGACGGCAAGGGCCCGATCCAGGCGACCGAACGCCGCCGCGTCGACGTCAAGGCGCCCGGCATCATTCCGCGCAAGTCGGTGCATGAGCCGATGTCGACCGGCCTCAAGGCCATCGACGCGCTGATCCCGGTCGGCCGCGGCCAGCGCGAGCTGGTCATCGGCGACCGTCAGACCGGCAAGACCGCCATCATCCTCGACACGATGCTGAACCAGAAGTCGGTGCACGACAACGGCCCGGAGAAGGAGAAGCTCTACTGCGTGTACGTCGCCGTCGGCCAGAAGCGTTCGACCGTCGCGCAGTTCGTCAAGGTGCTGGAGGAGCGCGGCGCGCTCGACTACTCCATCATCATCGCCGCCACCGCCTCGGATCCGGCGCCGATGCAGTTCCTGGCGCCGTTCGCCGGCTGCACCATGGGCGAATATTTCCGCGACAACGGCATGCATGCCCTCATCAGCTATGACGACCTGTCGAAGCAGGCCGTCGCCTACCGCCAGATGTCGCTGCTGCTGCGCCGCCCGCCGGGTCGCGAAGCCTATCCGGGCGACGTGTTCTACCTGCATTCGCGCCTGCTGGAGCGCGCCGCGAAGCTCAATGACGATAATGGCAACGGCTCGCTGACAGCGCTGCCCATCATCGAGACGCAGGCCAACGACGTGTCGGCATACATCCCGACCAACGTGATCTCGATCACCGACGGCCAGATCTTCCTCGAGACCAACCTGTTCTTCCAGGGCATCCGCCCGGCGGTGAACGTCGGTCTGTCGGTGTCGCGCGTCGGCTCCTCGGCGCAGGTCAAGGCGATGAAGCAGGTCGCCGGCTCGATCAAGGGCGAGCTCGCGCAGTACCGCGAAATGGCGGCCTTCGCGCAGTTCGGCTCCGACCTCGACGCCGCCACCCAGCGTCTGCTCAATCGCGGTTCGCGCCTGACGGAGCTCCTGAAGCAGCCGCAGTTCTCGCCGCTCAAGACCGAAGAGCAGGTCGCGGTGATCTTCGCCGGCGTCAATGGCTATCTCGACAAGCTGGCGCTGAACCAGGTCGGCAAGTTCGAGCATGGCCTGCTCAGTCACATGCGCTCGGCCGGCAAGGACGTGCTCGACGGCATCCGCAAGGAGAAGGCGCTGTCGGACGACCTGCGCGGCAAGCTCAAGGCCGAGATCGACGCCTTCGCCAAGACCTTCGCTTAACGAGCAGCCGGACGCACGGGATCAGGTTTGAAGCATGCCTTCATTAAAAGACCTTCGTAACCGTATCGCCTCGGTCAAGGCGACGCAGAAGATCACCAAGGCGATGCAGATGGTCGCCGCGGCGAAGCTGCGTCGCGCGCAGGAAGCGGCGGAAGCGGCGCGTCCCTATTCCGAGCGGATGGGGGCGGTGCTGGCCAACATCACCCAGGCGATCGGCGGCGGCGGCGATGCCCCGGCGCTGATGACCGGCACCGGCAGGGACGACGTGCATCTGCTCATCGTCTGCACCGCCGAGCGCGGCCTGTGCGGCGGCTTCAACTCCCAGATCGCGCGCCTGGCCCGCGAGCATATTCGTAAGCTTCTCGCCGACGGCAAGCAGATCAAGATCATCTGCGTCGGCAAGAAGGGTTTTGACATCCTGCGCCGCGAGTACGGCTCGCTGATCCTCGAGCGCGTCGACTTGCGCGAGGTCAAGACGCTCGGCTTCGTCAATGCCGATGCGATTGCGCGCAAGGTGATCAACCTGTTCAACCAGGGCGGCTTCGACGTCTGCACGCTGTTCTATTCGCAGTTCAAGTCGGTGATCAGCCAGATTCCGACGGCGCAGCAGATCATCCCGGCGGCCCCAGCTTCCGCCGCTGCCGAGACGAGCAACGGCGCCACGGCCGTCTACGAATACGAGCCGGAGCCGGGCGAGATCCTCTCCGACCTCATCCCGCGCAACATCGCGGTGCAGATCTTCCGCGCGCTGCTGGAAAACGCGGCTGGCGAGATGGGCGCCAAGATGAGCGCGATGGACAATGCGACGCGCAACGCCGGCGACATGATCAACAGGCTGTCGATCACCTACAATCGCCAGCGGCAGGCGCAGATCACCAAGGAACTCATCGAAATCATTTCGGGCGCCGAGGCGCTCTAGGCGCGCCCCGCCGCCGAGGCCATCGACCTCGCGGCAAAGGCGTGAGCAACAGACAGACGAAAAGGGCAAAGACGATGGCGAAAGCAGCTACCCCGAAGACCGCCGCCAAGGCGGCACCGGCCCCCAAGGCGGCAAAGGCTCCGGCAGCAGCCGCGAATGCCGCTCCGGCCAAGAAGGCGGCCGCTCCGGCCAAGGCAGCGGCTCCGGCGAAGGCGGCCAGCGTTGCGGCGAAGCGGGTCGGCGCCGCCGGCAAGGTGCGCCAGGTCATCGGCGCCGTCGTCGACGTCCAGTTCGAAGATCATCTCCCGGCCATTCTGAATGCGCTGGAAACCGACAATGTCGGCAACCGCCTGGTCCTCGAAGTCGCCCAGCATCTCGGCGAGAACACCGTGCGCTGCATCGCCATGGACTCGACCGAAGGTCTCGTGCGCGGCCAGGATGTCTATGACACCGGCGGACCGATTTCGGTGCCGGTCGGCCCGGGCATGCTCGGCCGCATCATCAACGTCATCGGCGAGCCGGTCGACGAGGCCGGCCCCGTCGACGCCGTCGAAATGCGCGCCATCCACCAGCCGGCTCCGGCCTATGTCGACCAGTCGACAGAAGCGCAGATCCTGGTCACCGGCATCAAGGTTCTCGACCTGCTGGCGCCTTATGCCCGCGGCGGCAAGATCGGCCTGTTCGGCGGCGCTGGCGTCGGCAAGACCGTGCTGATCCAGGAGCTGATCAACAACGTCGCCAAGGCCCACGGCGGCTTCTCGGTGTTCGCCGGCGTCGGCGAGCGCACCCGCGAAGGCAACGACCTCTATCACGAGTTCATCGAATCGGGCGTCAACAAGAAGGGCGGCGGCCAGGGCTCGAAGGCCGCGCTGGTCTACGGCCAGATGAACGAGCCGCCGGGCGCGCGCGCCCGCGTCGGCCTGACCGGCCTCACCGTCGCCGAGTATTTCCGCGACCAGGGCCAGGACGTGCTGTTCTTCGTCGACAACATCTTCCGCTTCACCCAGGCGGGCTCGGAAGTGTCGGCGCTGCTCGGCCGCATCCCCTCGGCCGTGGGCTATCAGCCGACGCTCGCCACCGACATGGGCGCGCTGCAGGAGCGCATCACGACCACGACCAAGGGCTCGATCACCTCGGTGCAGGCAATCTACGTTCCGGCCGACGACTTGACCGACCCGGCGCCGGCCACCTCCTTCGCCCACCTCGACGCCACGACCGTGCTCAACCGCGCGATCTCGGAAAAGGGCATCTACCCGGCCGTTGATCCGCTCGATTCGACCTCGCGTATGCTCGACCCGATGGTTGTCGGCGAGGAGCACTACCAGGTCGCCCGCCAGGTGCAGTCGATCCTGCAGCGCTACAAGTCGCTGCAGGACATCATCGCCATCCTTGGCATGGACGAGCTGTCGGAAGAGGACAAGCAGACCGTTGCCCGCGCCCGCAAGATCGAGCGCTTCCTGTCGCAGCCGTTCTTCGTCGCCGAAGTGTTCACGGGCTCGCCCGGCAAGCTGGTCGACCTTGCCGACACCATCAAGGGCTTCAAGGGCCTCTGCGCCGGCGATTACGACCATCTGCCCGAAGCCGCCTTCTACATGGTCGGCGGCATTGAGGAAGCGGTCGAGAAGGCGCAGCGCCTGGCGGCTGAAGCGGCGTAAAGAAGCGAATAGCGAATAGGGAGTAGCGAACAGGGATCAGTGGGCCGGCCGAGTTTTTCACTACTCGCTACTCGCTATTCCTACTCGCTAGATTGGCATGGCTGAAGCTTTCAAGTTCGAATTGGTCTCGCCGGAGCGGCTGCTCGTTTCCGAGCAGGTCGAGTCCGTCGTCATCCCGGGCGCCGAAGGCGAGATGACCGTGATGGCGCAGCACGCTCCGGTCATGACCACGATCAAGCCCGGCGTCGTCACGGTGAAAACCGCGGCGGGCAAGGAAGAGCGCTACGTCGTGTTCGGCGGCTTCGCCGACATCCTGCCCTCCGGCTGCACGCTGCTGGCCGAATCGGCGGTCGCCGTCGGCGACATCGACCGCGCTGACCTCGCCCGCCGCATCCAGGAAGCCAGGGAAGACGCCGCCGACGCCAAGGACGACGAGGCCCGCAGCAAGGCCGAGCAGTTTCTCAGCCAGCTCACCACGTTGGAAGGCGCGCTGCTGCCGGCCTGACGGCGGCCTCTTACGATGGACTGAAAGAGAGCGGGCTTGCCCGGGGCTTGCCCCGCTTTTTTGTTTGCCCCGTTTTCTCGTTTTCTCGTTTGGGAGACGGTCCGCCCTGCTTGTCAGGGTGTCGTGCCGTTTCATGCAAACGGCGAGCCGCTCTAATCTCGTCAGCAAGGCAGTGCGCCTGTTCTGAAACTCGAACGGGGGCCGACTATGCCACACGGCAGGTCGTGAACGGTCGGGCGAGTAGTCGGTACAGACGCGCTACTCGGCCAGCTGGGGCGGTTCTTTGCCGATGCCGATCGCCGCGAGAGCCAGGTTCGGACCGCCCTGCTTGAAATGGACGAGATGAGTGGCGACAGACTCGATCAACTTCTGTCGCTCCGGATGAGCTTTGGCAAAGCCGGCGAGGTCGAACACGGCCTCCGTCATCTCCGCCGTCGGCAGAATCCGGGCGAAGATGTCGCTGAGGGCGGTATCGAGTGGATCGGTGAAATGGCCCTCCGGCAAGCTGCCACCGCGCGCGGCGCATGCGGCGATCCAGGCGGCGACCACCAGCGTCAGGTGTACGAACTCGGTCCCGGCTTCGAGGCATTCGATGGCTGACGCGACGATGCGCTGCGGCAGTTTCTGGCTGCCGTCATTGGCGATCTGCGCCGTGCGATGGGCAAGCGCGGTGTTGGAGAAGCGCTGGGCGAGCTCGGCCGTGTAGGCGGCCGTATCGAGACCTGCATCCTGGGGCAGCGTCGGCACGGCTTCGGCCCACAATGCGTCGACAAACCGTCGGATCGACGGGTCGGCGAAGGCGCGGTCGACGGTGGCGTGGCCGCTGAGCAGGCCAAGATAGGCGATGCCGGAATGCGCGCCGTTGAGCAGCCTCAGCTTCATGTCCTCGAAGGGACCGACATCCTCGACCATGGTGACGCCGAATTTCTCCCAGGCCGGCCGCCCGGTGGGGAAACGATCCTCAATCACCCATTGCCGGAACGGCTCGGTCATCACCGGCCAGGCATCCTCGAGACCAAGCTCGCCGGCGATGCGGGCGCGGTCGGCGTCGGTGGTCGCCGGCACGATGCGGTCGACCATGGAAGACGGGAAGGCCACTTCGTTGGCGACATGGCTGGCGAGTTCGGTATCGCCCTGTCGAGCGAGCCCGGCATCGCCCTGTCGAGCGAGCCGTAAGTCGCGCAGTTTCGCGAACTCGAGCAACAGCTTGTGCAGCGTGGCGCCGTTGGCCGGAAGGTTGTCGCAGCACAGCACCGTGAAGGGCGGCGTGCCGGCGGCGCGGCGGCGCGCAAGCGCCTCGGCCAGGAAACCATGCGCCGTCTTCGGCGATCCAGGGTTTCCCAGATCGTGGACGATGTCGGGATGAGTTTCGTCGAGCCTGCCGTCGGCGGCCCTTAGATAGGCCTTTTCGGTGATGGTCAGCGTGACGATGCGGGTGCGCGGATCGGTGAGCGCGGTAAGCACAGCGTCCGGATCTTCGGGCGCCACCAGCAACGACAGGATCGAGCCGATGATCTGCAACTGCTCGCCGGCGCTTTCCCTCACCGCCAGCGTGTAGAGACCGTCCTGCGGCGACAGCGCATCGCGTGTATCGGGACTGCGCAGCGAGACGCCAATGATGCCCCAACCTGTATCGCCATCCGCCAGGACGGCGTCGACATAGGCCGCCTGATGAGCGCGATGGAAGGCGCCGACGCCGAGATGGACGATGCCGGGCGTCACGGCGCCGCGATCGTAGCGGGGTACGGCGATTGCGCCCGGCAGCTGCGCGATCGAGGCGTTCGACAGACGGCTGTTCATTGGTTTGAAGTCTCCGATCGGCGCGTCGAGCCTGGCAGGAATGGCGGCAGCGGCGTAGCACCCGCCGCTGCCCGGTACAATGGCCGGGCTTTATGCAAAAGTCATCATACAACTGGCTGGTTTTTGTATGTTGACATTGTTGTTTGCCACTCTACCAATGGGTTAGCCTGGGAGGAGCGAAGTGGCTGCATTGACTGATCCGGACCTGTTGTTCGCGCCGGAAACGCGAACGCTGGCTCGCGCCCTTCATGCAGGGGTCAAGGACCTGCCGATCGTCAGCCCGCATGGCCACACGGACCCGCGCTGGTATGCGCTCAACGAGCCCTTTCCCGACCCGGCGCAGCTCCTGATCGTCCCGGACCACTACATTTTCCGCATGCTGTTCAGCCAGGGCGTGCCGCTGGAAAAGCTCGGCGTGCCGACGCTCGACGGAGCGCCGGTCGAGACCGACGGCAGAACGATCTGGCGGCGCTTTGCCGAGCATTACTATCTCTTCCGCGGCACGCCGACCCGGCTCTGGCTCGACCATGTGTTCGAGCACCTGTTCGGCATCGACGAACCGCTCAACGCCAGCACCGCTGATCGGTGCTACGACACGATCGCCGCGCTTCTTCAGCGCGCCGACTATCGGCCGCGGGCGCTGTTCGAGCGCTTCAACATCGAGGTGATCGCCACCACCGAAGGGGCGCTCGACGATCTCAAATGGCATCGGATGATCCGTGACAGCGGTTGGCAGGGCCGCGTCGTTACCGCCTACCGGCCGGACGCCGTGGTCGATCCCGATTTCGAAGGGTTTCTAGCCAATCTCGATCGCCTGGGCGAAATCACCGGATGCGACACCGGCACATGGGCCGGCTATCTCGAGGCGCACCGAAAACGCCGCGCCTATTTCAAGGAATTCGGCGCCACCTCGTCCGATCACGGCCATCCGACCGCCGACACCGCCAATCTTTCCGACACGGCGGCGCAGGAACTGTTCGACAGCATCCGCCGCGGCTCGGAAGACGAGCGCGAGCGAAAACTGTTCCGCGCCCAGATGCTGACCGAGATGGCCAAGATGAGCCGCGACGACGGGCTGGTAATGCAGATCCATCCCGGGTCGTGGCGCAATCATTCGCCGGCTGTTTTCCAGAAATTCGGCCGCGACAAGGGCTTCGATATCCCGACCCGGACCGACTATGTGACGGCGCTGAAGCCGCTGCTCGACTGCGTCGGGCTGGAGCGTGACCTGACGATCATCCTGTTCACGCTCGACGAGACGAGCTATGCGCGCGAGCTGGCGCCGCTCGCCGGCGTCTATCCGGCGCTGAAGCTTGGGCCGGCCTGGTGGTTCCACGACAGCCCGGAAGGCATGCGCCGCTTCCGCGAAATGACCACCGAGACGGCGGGCTTCTACAATACGGTCGGCTTCAACGACGACACGCGCGCCTTTCCATCGATCCCGGCGCGCCACGACGTCGCGCGGCGTGTCGACTGCGCCTTCCTGGCGCGGCTCGTCGCCGAACATCGGCTGCGCGAGGAGGAAGCGCATGAGCTGGCGCGCGAGCTTGCCTACACGCTTGCCAAGAAGGCGTACCGGCTCTGAGCCGGGCGCCAGGATTTGAAGGGCATGAAGTTCGGCAAGATCACGGTCTGGGAAGCGATACGCTCGAACTGGCCGTTCTAAGGCGCGGGTATCGTGGTTCTGGCGCTGGTGACGTATATTCCCGCGATCTCGCTGTGGTTGCCAAGTGTCTTCAAGTAGGCGTCCTCAAATAGGGCGTTCAGATAGAGGAGTGCGACGGTGGCCGGGCCCATGACGGATCTCAGGGTCGAACGGAAGCCGAAGCTGTCGGAAACGGTGGTCGCGGCGATCCGCAAGCAGCTGTTGGCGGGCGAGATCCCGCCCGGGCACAAGCTGCCGACCGAAGGGCAGCTCACGGAAACCTTTGGCGTCAGCCGCACCGTCATTCGCGAGGCGCTGGCAAAGCTTGCCGCCGACGGTCTCGTCGAGGCGCGGCAGGGCGCCGGCGTCTTCGTAACCGAACACATCTCCACCACGCTCGGCGTTTTAGCCGCCGATATGGGCGCCAAGGATTCGATCGCGCTCAACGTGCTCGAGGTGCGGCTGGCGATCGAGATCGAATCGGCCGGCCTTGCCGCCATCCGCCGCAACGCGGCGCAAGAGGCGGCGATCCAGGAGGCTTTCTTCGAGTTCGAGCGGCTTCTGCTCGCCAGCCAGCCGACCGGTCCGGCGGATCTCGCCTTCCATAGGGCAATCGCCAGCGCCACCAATAACCCGTTCTATGTCGAGATGCTCGACGTGCTCGGCCGCCGCGCCATCCCCTGCGACGTCACCTCGCCCTGGTCGGCCGAGCTCGTCCAGTCCGACGAGTACCAGCGCGGCCTGCAGCGCGAGCATCTGGTGATCCTCAACGCGATTTCGGCGGGCGACGCCAACGCCGCGCGCGAGGCGATGCGGGCACATCTCACCTCCAGCCAGCAGCGCTACCGCGAGCGCCTGCAGGCGCGGCAGGCCTATTACGCAAAGTCCGTGGCGGCTGCGTCGACCGGATAATCATTCGAGCAAGGTAGAGATGGACCAGACACACACCGGCGCTTTCATCTGGGCCATGGCCGGCGACAATGTCGACCATATCGACGTCGACCAGGTGGCGATGGACCAGCTCAAGTGAGCGATCTTTTCGCCTTCAGCCTTGCAGGAAAACGCATCCTCGTCACCGGCGCCAACACCGGCATCGGCCAAGGCATTGCCGTGTCGGCCGCGCGCGCCGGCGGCGCCGTCATCGGCATCGGCCGCTCGGCGATGGATGAAACTGCGGAGAAGGTCGCGGCCATTGGTGGCCAATTCGAAACCGTGGCTGCCGATCTCGGCGCTCCTGCCGCGGCTGCCGCAATGCTCGACCTGATATGGGATGAGAAGGGACCGCTTGACGGCTTGGTCAACAATGCCGGCATCATACGACGCGCCGACGCGGTCGACCTGACCGAGGCCGACTGGGACGAGGTGATGGACATCAATTTGAAGACGGTCTTCCGGCTTTGCCAGAGTTTTGCCAGACGCGTGCTGGCCGAGCCTGGGCGGCGCGGCAAGATTGTCAACATCGGCTCGGTGCTGAGCTTCCAGGGCGGCATCCGCGTCGCCTCCTACACCGCTTCGAAACATGGCGTGCTTGGCCTCACGAGGCTGCTCGCCTGCGAATGGGCGGCGAAAGGCATAAACGTCAACGGCATCGCGCCGGGCTATATCGAAACCAACAACACCGAAGCCTTGCGCGCCGACCCCGACCGCAGCGCCGCCATCCTCGGGCGCATTCCCGCGGGGCGCTGGGGCCGGCCGGACGACATCGGCGATGCTGCCGTTTTCCTGCTCGCGCCCGCGTCGGACTACATGCATGGCGCGGTGATGCCGGTGGACGGCGGCTGGCTGGCGCGGTGACCATTCTGCCAATTTCGAACGGAAGCTAAGCGATGACGCCTCTCTTTTCACATGCCGGCGAAAAAGCCTGGGAGCCGACGCCCGACGGCAACAGACGGCGCGTGCTGGTGCACACGGCCGAACTGATGATGGTCGAATTCGCCTTCAAAAAGGGCGGCCTCGGCGCGCTGCATTCGCATCCGCACGTCCAGGCAAGCTATGTCGCCGAAGGCCGCTTCGAAGTCACCATCGACGACAAGTCAGAGATCCTGGCAGCGGGAAGCAGCTTCATCGTGCCGTCCAACCTGGTGCACGGCGTCAGGGCGCTGGAAGCGGGGCGGCTGGTCGACAGTTTTGCGCCTTATCGGGCCGACTTCCTATAGCGATATTCCTGTTGCCAAAGAAAAACCCGCGCCGTGAGGCGCGGGTTTGTTGCCTGGGCGCAGGTGGCGCCGCCGCGGTACTCAAACATTGCCGCAGGACGACAACGGTGCCGCAACATGGTGAAGATAGGTTTAACGAAGAGGACTGGCACTCTGCCGGCATATCGGCCAAAGAGACGGCGCGCCGCAGCTTTGGCAACGGATGAACTAAGCCGGCGGGAGCGGAAGTCGGAAATGGACGTCGCACGAAAATCAGAAGCCTTTTTGCGCAAGGCCATCAGGCGGCCGATCAGAGAGGTTCGGCGCTTGGCGCTGGATGTGAAGCGGCTGTGGCGGCTTTGGTTTGCTGGACGCTCGGCGCCTTACAAGAAGATATTCATTGCCGGTTGCGCGCGCAGCGGCACGACGCTGACCCAGCGCCTGATGGGGTGTTTCGAGGACACCTTCGTCCATCGAGCCGAAGCGAAATACACCCAGCTGGATATGTTGGACCGCTCCGAATCCAACCTTGTCGTCAAGCGCACGGATCGGGGTCATATGCATCTGGCGAAATTGCCCGCCGCCATTGGCCTGATCTATTGCGTTCGCCATCCTTTCGACGTGCTCACCAGCTCGCATCCGGAAAGCAGGGCGGAGCGCCGGTTCCATGTCACCTCCGAACGCTGGCTGGCCGAGTACGAGGCCTTGCTGCGGCTGAGAAAGGCGCAGCCGGAGCGCGCGATCGTCTATGTCCGTTACGAGGACATGATCGCTCGGCCGGACGAGGTCCAGGAGAGGATCGCGCGAGCATTCGACCTCAGGCCGCGTATCCGCTTCAGCGAGGATGCCGGCAACCCGATACGGGCAACATCGCTCAAGAAGTGGGAACGGAACGAGGAATACCTTGCCTATCTCAAAGCCCTGCCCGCCGCCTTCCTCGCCCGGCTGAGAGGGTTCTGTGACGAGTTCGGCTATGACATGCCGGAGTGGGCAAACGCATGACGTCGATGCTCGGCCTTTCAGCCGAACGGCGAGGACCGTTGATTACGCCCGATATGCTGCCGGGCGATGAGGGAGCCAGCATAAACGGCCCATCGCTGGTGAGGATGCCGGCGTGGGCGACCGGCCGGCTCGCAACGTATCACCTCTATTTCGCGCATCACAACGGCACCTACATCCGCCTAGCCTATTCAGATACGCTGCAGGGTCCTTGGAGCGTTCACCCGGGCGGCGTGCTTTCGCTTGGCGAATGTCCTTTTCTGAGGGATCACATCGCCTCTCCCGACGTGCATGTCGACGAGCAGACCCGACGCATCGTCATGTATTTTCACGGCCCCGAGCGACATGGCCGCGAGCAGACGACCTTTGCGGCGACATCGGTCGACGGCCTTTGCTTCAACCCCAGTCCCCAGGCGCTAGGGCCGTTCTATGCGCGGATCTTTCGGCATGACGGCTGGTGGTATGGGCTTTTCGGCACCGGCAGTATCAGGCTTCGCCGATCTATCGATGGTCTTTCCGGTTTCGAGGAAGGGCCGGTCGTGCTGCCGGGCTCGAGCCGGGTTCGGCCGCGGCATGTGGCGGTGCAGAAGAACGGGGATTCGCTGATTGTCTATTATACGCGCAAGGGCGACGCGCCGGAGCGCGTGATTTACGGCAGCATCGACCTTTCCAAGGACTGGCGGCGCTGGGTCGTGCGCGGCAGGACCGAATTGCTGAGACCCGGCACCGACTACGAGGGCGCCGGCCTGCCGGTTCGCCGCAGCAAGGCGGGCGTGGCAAGAAGCAAGGAGAACGGGCTGCGCGATCCGGCCATTTTCGAGGAGGATGGCCGGACCTGGCTGCTCTATGCCATTGCGGGCGAGAGCGGCATCGCGCTGGCCGAAATCCGACCGGGGGAACCCCGGGCTGCCGGGCTGCGAAAATTGATTGCGGATCTATGGAGCCGGCTTGGAGTCTAACGCGCCCTGCCTTTGCTAACCTCGGCTCAGTGGACACTGCCGACCGCCTTGCCCTGCCATCTCGGTATCGCCGGGTTGCGGCGCAGGGAGGAGCCGACACCTCCGGCAGAGACGGCGGCGCCGGCAGGCAAAAACGGCGGACAGCACGGGTTGCGATGGCGTTCGGGCGATCCGCGCCTTAAGAACGTGACCTCAGCCGAAACCGGGAATCACTCTCAAATGCAAAACGCGATGGCGGGGCGGGCATCGGTGGCGGGCATTGCGGCGGAGGGGCGCGATCCGAAGCGGCGCGTGCTGAAGGACGTGTTCGGCTTCGACGATTTTCGACCCGGTCAGGCCGAGGTGATAGAGGCGCTGCTGTGCGGCCGCCACGTGCTGGCGGTCATGCCGACCGGCGCCGGCAAGTCGCTCTGCTACCAGGTTCCGGCGCTGGTCCTTGGCGGGCTCACCATCGTCGTCTCGCCGCTGGTGGCGCTGATGCAGGACCAGGTCGCGGCGCTGCGGCTCGCCGGCGTCGCCGCCGATACGATCAACTCCTCGCTCGATCGCGATGCCAATGTCGCGGCGTGGCGCCGCGTCGCCTCGGGCCAGACGCGTCTGCTCTATCTGGCGCCGGAGCGGCTGATGACCGAGCGGATGCTCGACGCGTTGGCCAGGCTCGACATCCGGCTGATCGCCGTCGACGAGGCGCATTGCATCTCGCAATGGGGGCCAGCCTTTCGGCGCGAATATGAGGACCTTGCGCGGCTGCGGGACCTCTTTCCGAAAGTGCCGATGATCGCGCTGACCGCGACCGCGGACGAAACGACGCGCACCGACATTTCGGCGCGGCTGTTTGCCGAGCGTGTCGACACGCTGGTGCTGGGCTTCGACCGGCCGAACATCAAGCTTGCCATCGAGCCGAAGCAGGACAGCAAGCGCCAGCTGCTGCGTTTCGTCGAACGCCATGCGGGACAGAGCGGCATCGTTTATTGCCTGTCGCGCAGGAAGACAGAGGAGATGGCGGCCTTCCTCGAAAAGAACGGCGTCACCGCGCTCGCTTACCATGCCGGCATGAGCAAGGAGGCGCGGGACGCGAACCAAAACGCTTTCATGACGCTGTCCGGCGTGGTCATCGTGGCGACCATCGCCTTCGGCATGGGCATCGACAAGCCGGACGTCGCCTATGTCTTCCACACCGACCTGCCGGCGAGCCTCGAGGCCTATTACCAGGAGATCGGCCGTGCCGGCCGCGACGGGCGGCCGGCCGAGGCGCATATGCTCTACGGCCTCGGCGACATCCGCACGCGGCGCCTGTTCATCGACGACGAGGATGCCTCGCCGGAGCACAGGCGGCGCTCGCATGGCCGGCTGGACACGCTGATCGGCTATTGTGAGACGGCGCAATGCCGGCGCCAGGTCCTGCTTGGCTATTTCGGCGAAGGCGCCTCGCCTTGCGGCAATTGTGACAACTGCCTCAGCCAGGCGCCGCGCGCGGACGGAAGCATCGAGGCGCGCATCATCCTTTCGGCCGTCGCGCAAACCGGCGAGCGGTTCGGGGCCTCGCACATCGTCGACATCCTGCTCGGCCACGAGACCGAGAAAGTGCTGGCCCGAGGTCATCAAAGGCTTGCCAGCTTCGGCACCGGCGCGGCGCACAAGCGACCCGCGTGGCTGTCGCTGATCCGCCAGCTTGTGGCGGGCGGGTACCTGGTGCCGGACCCGGACGGCTATGGCGGCCTTGCCATTTCCGAGAGCGGCCGCGCGCTCGGGCGCGGCGAGATCGCCTTCGAGTATCGCGTCGAGACGCGGCACCGTTCCCTGCGCGACAAGGCGCGTTCGGCCCAGGCAGCGGCGGACGCCGAAGACCTGGACGCCGCGCTGCTCGCCACGCTCAAGGCGCTGCGGCTGCGCCTGGCGAAGGAACGCCAAGTCCCGGCCTATGTCGTTTTCTCCGATCGCACGCTGATCGCCATGGCCGAGCGCTGCCCGCGCGACCTCGCTGCCTTCGCCGAGGTGAACGGTGTCGGCGAAGCCAAGCTCAAGGAATTCGGCGAGGTCTTCTTGAGCGCGATTGCGGAGCATCAATCCGGCGGATCAGGTTGAGGCAAAATCGGCCGGCGCATCACGCTCGTCCGGCCCAACCTACAAACCGGATCACGCATTCAAACGATGATTGCCCGCAGCCGACGCGCAACGCCCGCTCTCAAGTTGCGCCCTGGATGGCCCCGACCATGGTTCTCACAGCGTCCAAGGGCTGCAAGCCGGCCTCGCGCACCAGCGTGCACGCTGGCGCTCATGCTCGGCCGGTCATTTTCGGGCGATGGTGCCGCGGCCCTGCGGGCGCTCGTTGCGCATCGCCGAAGGTCAGCCGTTGAAATGTGAACGGCGCCGATCGGTGGTTCCGCGCCGTTCCTGTGGAAACATTCCTGTTGCAATCTTCGAGGCAAACAGCTCGAATAAAGTCTTTCCGGGGGAACAAGAATTGTGAACAAGGGTGTGGTACGGCTTATTCCAAAGCCGAGGGCCTCAATATTCATCTGTGGTTGCGGTCATACCGGGTCGACCTTGCTCGCCCGGATATTGGCAGCGCATCCGGATGTCTTCAGTGTTCCGCGGGAGACAAGCGCTTTCGTCTCGGACAAAGGCGCCAGATGGACTAAGCTAAGCTTGCTTTTGCTTGAGGCGGCGATTTCGCGCCGGAGCGTCTGGGTCGAGAAAACCCCCGGGCATATTCATTACACCCGTCAGATACGCGAGACGATCCCGGACGCCCGTTTCATTGTGGTGACGCGCGATGGCCGTGATGTCGTGGCATCGCTCGGGCAGCGCTACGAGGGCGATTTCGACAGAGCTTTCCAAAGGTGGGTCGCCGACAGCAGGGCCTCGATGCTCTGCATCGAGAGGGGCGGGGCCATGTTGTGGCGCTACGAGGACTTTATCGAGTCGCCTGCGCTCTCCATCGAACGGCTATGCCGCTTCATGGATGTGGCCTTCGATGCTGCCATCCTGGACTATCACCGGCATCCGGTCGTCTGGGGAAGGGCAAGAAGAGTTCGCACGGCGCATTCGGCTCGCCGTTCGACGCAGGTCAACCAACCGATCACCGACTACAGGGGCGGCTGGCGATCGAAGCTGCCTGCGGAATTCGCCTCGCGTTTCGAGGCAGGTGAGGCCCAGGAGCTGATGACCTATTTCGGATATCGCTGAGGGCGACTGTCGCGCTCCTTCGCCAAGGCTTCGGAGGCTATCTCGCTCGCTCTTAAGGGATTTGAGGCTTGTCCTGCGAAAGCGCGCAGCTCGAAGCAGGATGGCGGAGAGGGAGGGATTCCCTTTCACCTCTATGATACTGAAAATACTAGTCTTTTCGCGCTTTTTGTTACACAGTTTGTTACACAGCTACAACTACGATTTATAACCGCTCTAAGCTCGCAGCTTTTGGGCTCGCCTGCCCAATCCATCCGATCTGTCGAAACCGATGGCTTGTAGGACACTCCCGCGTGTGTACGTTGGGGCTTGGGTCAGAAGGTGACCCACAGCAAAGACGGGAGCGCCGCAGCGCAAAAGATCTCATCGGTCAAGGAACAGATAGTGAAGTAGCCTGTGACAATCGGCGCCAGCATCACCTCCAAAGCCGACCAGGAAAAACCCGCAAAAAACGTCGCCCTCAGATACCCCGTCGGCAATGAATATGGGACCGAAGTTGCGCGGCAGATCGGGCGTTAGATGCCTTCATGACATCTGAACCTGAGCAGGCTCCTACGCCGCGAGCCGGCACATTTCCGAACGGAGTTTCGTCCGGCTGCGCAAAAAGGTGCCCTGTCGAGACTTACTTGTTGGCCAAATGGCTTAGCAGGGACGAACTCGTGAAGAGATTGATAATGCAACACTATCAGTCGTTGTGCTGATCCGACAGGCTGTGCGTTTTGGCACGAAAATCATGGCGAAAAGCGCACCGGCACTTTACTCTCCAAATTATGATTCGCCTCGATCCCGCGACCGCCAGCTCCTCTGCGCCGCCCTCCGTTCCCGCGTGGGCGATCACAAGCGCCGGCGCGCCGAGTGACGGCGACGCCGCCTTCCGGGCCGGCGCCGCCCTGGGTGCCCTCGACACGCTCGCCCGCGCGCAGGCAGCCTGGGCCGGCGCTTGGCGGCAGCGGCTGGCGGTTCGCTGCGCCGCCTCCAGCATGCGGCTCGCCGGCCGCGCCGAGGATGCGGCCGCCTTGCGCGATGCCTGGCATTTGCGTCCCCTACGTGCTGACCCCGGTCCCGCAGGCGCCGTCTTTGGCGCCTGGCGGCAGTTGGCCAGGCAGCCGCCCGCCGCTACGCCCGGCCGGCTCGGGAAGATACTCGACCAGCTTGGCCTCCATTGGGACGGCGCCGCGCTCGCCGACCTTTGCACGCAGATCGAAAAACTCGGGGTATCCCAGCGGTCGGCGCCATTCGACGCCGCGGCGATCGCCGCTGAGGTCGTCGCCATGCGTCCCGATGCCGAAGTCTTTGGCTGGTGGCTCGCCGACCTGGTACTGGCGCAACGCCTGGGCTGGCCGCAGCCCCTGCCGCTCCTAATGGCGCAGGGTTTTGGACCATCTTTCCGCACCGAGGCCGGCGGTGGCCGGCGCATCCGGCCCGGGGACAAGAATTTTGAGCGGGCGGTTTGCATCGCGCTCGTCGCGGCCGCCGCGGACGCTTGTCGGTTGGCCGCCGAGCTGTCGCGCCGGGCCGAAAAACTCCTGGCGGTGGCGCCGAAACTGCGCGCCAAAGGCGCCGGCGACGTAATCTTTCTGCTGCTCAGTGAAGACGCCGTGTCCGGATCGCTGACGACGGACAATCTGTCGCGCTTTGCATCGCGACGGCTGTTCGAACGGCTGCAGCAACTGGAGGTCGTGCGCGAGCTCTCCGGCCGCCCCACATTCCGGCTGTTCGGGCTGTAGCGATGAGCGAAGCGTCCGCCCGCCGCAAGCCAAACGATCAGCCGGCGCTGCTCGACACCGAACTGGAACATCTGCCGCCGGAGCTGCGCTGGTGCGAATGGATGGCCCGCGTCGAAGCGGTGATCTTTGCGGCAAATGAACCGGTGACACGTAGTGTCCTCGCGCGGGTGGTGGGAAAAAACTGCAATATCGAGCTGATCATCGACGACATTCGCGCCGAACTCGCCGGCCGCCCTTACGAGCTGGTCGCGGTCGCCGGCGGCTGGCAGCACCGGACCAAAAAGGTTTTTGGCGACGCCATTCACGCAGCCTTCGGCACGGCAGCGGGCGAGGGAGCAAAAGAACTGTCGCAGGCGGAGGCGCTTGTCTTGATGTGCATTGCCTATTTCCAGCCGATCACCCGTGGCGAGCTGTCGAGCTTTTTCGGCAAGGAGGTGTCACGTGACCTGATCGGCGTGCTGCGCGCTGAGCAGCTGGTCGCCTCGGGGCCGCGCAGCCCGCAGCCGGGCGCGCCCTACACCTATGTGACGACCAAAACTTTTCTGTCGCAGTTCGGGCTCGACACGCTGCGCCAGCTGCCGGATTTCGAGGCGCTCGAGGACGCCGGGCTGCTGTCGAAGGAGAAGCTGCTGGATCATCCCAGGGTTTGCAGATATCGACGATGATGGCGCCAGCGCCGCGCTCGACGAATAGATGATCCCATCACGGCGGGACACACGCGATCTCGCCGCTCGTCACATAGAAGATTGCGCCACGCACGCCGTCTGGTCTCGCCGGCTGGGTCCTTCGCGTGACGGAAGGGAGGTGGCGGCACGCGTCCGCTTGTCGATGAAGGATAAGCGAACAGGCAATTGATCGAGCCTGGTCGCACATGTCGATCACCATTGAGAGCTCTCGAAGGGAGAAAGTTCAATTGAACCACGTCTACCTTGAGCTTCTCGCGACGATTGAGGCGTTAAGATCCAGCCCATCGGGGCGACCATTCAGACGCTGATGGACAAGGTTCGCGACCTTTCACAGACGATCAAAGCCCTGAAAGACGATCTCCACCAGACAGCCGGCTATGGCCTGCTAAGAACCTAGCCAGCCGGCGAGTGCCCATCCCGGCCATTGTCAGCGAGGCGGCCATCCCAACAAGATCGCCTTGCCGCCACCGCCAATGGCGGATGCTGACAGCAGCGCCATAAGAACGCCAACGTAGATGGGGAAGATCATCCTCGGGCTATTCGTCCTTCCAAATGACAGTCTTCCCCCGAAAATCCCAATGAAATTTGAGGTTGGCTTTCAGTACCTCGGTGGGGATCCTCGGCTCGATCGCTGTGTGGAGAGCGTTATACGTTTCTCGGCAGAAGCTCGGCGGCGGGACATTCAGCTTGTACCCCGACGGGTACCTAAAATCTTGCTGAGAATTCATCAGGTCAAGGTTGTTGGCAATCATCTTCACGTTCCCAATCGGCGGCATTCCTAGGGCCACTGCGGCTTCGTAAATGTCCTCGATCTTGTGACCGAAGCCGAGCCGGAGACCGCGTTTCGACACGCCCTTTGAAGCTAGATACGCTTTCAAGAGGAGTTCTAGGTGTGAGCTTTCGAGAGGTTGTCCATTCGGACCGGACCGAGGAGACTGGAGTTACCACGCTTCAGCATCCATC